>JAMLJA010000040.1 GCA_023953905.1 Rhizobiaceae bacterium
AAGGATCAATCCGAGCGTCTGATATTTGGCCGCTGTAAAGGGCGCTTCGAGAAATCCGACATAAAGCATTCCGACGCGCTTGCCGGTGCTGTCGACGATGGGCTCGTAGGCAGAGATGTACCAGTCGTTGACCACGAACGCGCTATCGAGCCATGTGCGCCCTTTGTCGAGCACCGTGGAGCGAACGATCGCCGATACGCGGGTTCCCAGTGCCCTGCGACCCTCAAACAGTCGCACATTGGTTGAAATGCGCACGTCGTCGAGGAACAGTGTCGCGGTACCCTGGCTTCCTTCCGGCAAACTGGCTTCGCGATACACAAGGTCATTGATCGTGTCGATGAAGACGAGGTTCTGATTGAGGAGGACGCCACCCACCAGCGCGCCTTGAGCGTCCACGCCAAAGGTCAGGGGACTGGCGGAATGAATCACCATTCCGCGCGTTTCGGTGGACCGCTCGGTGGGGACCGCATTTGGCGTCCTCACCAGTTCCAGCCGCGCCCGCTCCGCAAGCTTTGGACTTATCGCGGCCAGATCTGCGTCCGTGAATATTTCAATCGCCGTGGAAGCCGTTCCACCCTGTGCCGTGGTTATCACCGGCCAGTCATCGCGCGGATGCGTCGATGCGAGAGGTTGTGCGGAAGCGAGGACGGAACCGTCTGGTGCAGCCAGATACAGAAAGTCGAAATCGAGGCGTCGCCTTTCCTCATCGAGCAGTCGCACGAGTTCGCCTGGGGCTGAGTCGCGCCGCGCAAGCGTGTCGCGAAATCTTGCCGACCCCGCCAGCGCGCGTATCTGCTCTCCCGTATTCTCTAGGATGCGCGCAAGATACTGATGCGCGATCGTAAGGTCGCCGTTGACCTTGGAGATGAGCGTTGCGTCAAATTTGGCGTTCCAGCGCGCAATGGTCACCCCGAGAAGCAATGGCAGGATGACGAGTGTCGGCAGCAGCGCGATGGCAAGTAATCGAAATCGGACTGACCGCCCGGTGCCCTTGATGTCTGGTGCTACGGCGTCAGGCATTCCACGCTGCGCATTTCCGGTCGATTGTTTTGCGCGAGATGCCCAGTCGCCGCGCCGCTTCCTCGCGGTCTCCATCGGCATCGCGGAGCACACTCTGAATGTGGTTGCGTTCCACATCGGCAAGCGTTCCGCCAGGCGATGCGGGCGAGGAACGCCGGGCGTTCCCGAATCCCTCCGGAAAGTCACCGAGGATCAGCGTTCGCTCGATCAGATTGCGAAGTTCGCGCACGTTGCCGGGCCAGTCGTACCGCATCAGCGCACCGCGCACAGCTTCGTCAATCGGTACCGGCGGCATCCCGAGCTGTTGTGAGAGCTTGCGCATGAAAAGCGCTGCCAATTCGAGCACGTCGCGATCGCGCTCACAGAGAGGTGGAAGATGAATCTGCATCACATTGATTCGGAAGTAGAGATCGGCGCGAAAGGCTCCACGCTCTACAAGCTTCTCGAGATCGGCATTGGTCGCGAAAACGAAACGCAGATCGACTGGAATTTCGCGCTCCGAGCCGACCGGGCGCACCCGTCGGTCTTCCAGCGCCCTAAGCAGCTTGGTCTGCGTCTGCAGTGGCAGTTCTCCAATCTCGTCGAGGAAGAGTGTTCCACCTTGTGCATGCAGGAACAGCCCCTCACGAGCCGATTCCGCCCCTGTGAATGCCCCCTTGAGGTGGCCGAACAGTTCGCTCTCGATCATGTCGGGCGGAATCGCGCCGCAGTTGACGGGCACGAACGCCTTTTCGGCGCGCTCTGAAAGCGAGTGGAGGGAACGTGCGGCAACTTCCTTGCCGGTTCCGGATTGCCCTGTCAGCAAAACGGTCGTGGGCAGTGGGGCCACGCGTGCAATCGTGTCGCGCACTTTTTGGATCGCCCCCGATTCCCCGATCAGCTTGTCGCGAAGAAGAAGGTGGTCGGAAGTCGTGTGCAACTCGTAGCGCAACACATAGTTCTCGCGCTGCAATTGCATACGGTCGAGACAGCGCGCCACAGCATTCAGCAACTGATTGGACCGGAATGGTTTTAGAATGAAATCCACCGCACCCGCACGAAGCGCCCTGATCGCGGTTTCAAGGTCGGCATAGGCGGTCATCAGGATTGCATCAGAAAACAGGCCGATGTCGCGTTGTTCGGCCAGCCAGTCCACTCCGTTGCGCCCTGGCATGATGTTGTCGAGGATCACCACGTCATAGTGATGTGAATCCAGCATGCGAGAGGCTTCCTCCGTATCGGCAGCCTCATCCAGTCGCTTGCAACGCGGACCGAGTGTGCGAACGAGAAAATTGCGCATGCCGGGTTCATCGTCGACCACAAGAATAGAGGCCTGGGCCAGCCACGGCCCAAATTCAGGGTTCTCCTCCGATCCACGCGATTTGCGCACGGCTTCAGTTGTCAACGCGATCCTCCCGACCCACAGCCAACGGACTATCATGGAGCCGCAGCCATGGGCAGGCAAGCGCGGTGAACCAACGCCGTGGATGGTTGCCGTCTGCTCTGTCGCTGGAGAGAGCGCCGAACGCTGATTTGGGTGTGAATCGCGAAGATTGGAGGAATACGCGAAGCAGGTCTTCCGCACTGCTCCGATCGCGTTCTATCGCCACCCTCGATCGGAGAGCAACGTCACAGACGCGTTTCCAATTTTATGGAACAGAAGGTCGAAACCTTCAGTCACGAAATCAACCAAGTCTTTGAAAAGACTGGCGCGAGTGACGGGGCTCGAACCCGCGACCTCCGGCGTGACAGGCCGGCACTCTAACCAACTGAGCTACACCCGCGCATCTGACGCACACTCATTTGTGCGGCGTCGAGGCGGTCACTTAAGGGGTTCGCAGAAGTGTGTCAAGCGCGTGAAACACCTTTGCGAAGAAACATTGCGTCGGGAGCTGAAAACATCGCTGCCTGCGTATGACGATGAAACACCCGCGTGCATTTATGCCTTGCGAAATGCTGAACGAACGCATACACGTCCGCCGGTTCGGGCGATTAGCTCAGTTGGTAGAGCGCTTCGTTTACACCGAAGATGTCGGCGGTTCGAGCCCGTCATCGCCCACCATGAAAACCAAGATCACTACAGTTCCTGAGTGGCGCGTGTCCGACTTGGCTCAATGACGCCGCGCGGCTGCTCTGCGCTTTGCCTCTTGTCGTATTTCTGATTCTTGTATTGGCTATGGGCTTCAATCGACGCGCTCCAGGAGGACGAAATGTCGACTCAGATTCTCTCGCTCAATCGCCGCAATTTCCTGTCAGGTGCAGCCGCTGCCGGTGCATTCGTGATGCTGCATCCGTTCTCGGCACGAGCACAGGCCAATCAAGCCCATCTGCGGATCATGGAGACGACCGACATACATGTGAATGTGCTGCCCTACGACTATTACGCCGACAAGCCCAACGACACGATGGGACTGGCGCGCACGGCATCGCTGATCGACGGGGTTCGCCGCGAGGCGACCAATTCCATGCTGATCGACAATGGTGACTTTCTGCAGGGCAATCCGATGGGCGACTTCATCGCCTATGAGAAGGGAATGAAGGACGGCGACGTCCATCCCGTCATCAAGGGCATGAATGAACTCGGCTACGCCTGCTCGACGCTCGGCAATCACGAGTTCA
>JAMLJA010000041.1 GCA_023953905.1 Rhizobiaceae bacterium
CGCCGCATGATGGTTGGATCGACCAATTCAACGGGAGCTTGAGTGCCTATTGGAGGCGGCCTTTTCAGGCAAGACTAGCGCGGCTTTTCAGAGCGGTTCTTGGATTGGTCTCGGTCGTGTCGCGAAGGTGGTGGAAATTTGAAGGTGGCGTAATCTCCGGGTGACTTCAACCCACCCAACCGGCGGCAGCAACCGCCATGGAGATCACGCCATGAACGAGATTACAGACACCACCACGCCGGCGCTACTGTTCGGCGCAACCGGCTCCGATCCGATTGAGGATCGGCTGCGGCAGAACATCCGCGCGACGATCGAGGCGCTGTTTGAGGAAGAGCTTGCCGAATTCATCGGGCGATGCCGCTATGACCGCGGCGGCGCAACGCGGAAAGGCTACCGGCACGGGCATCGCGAGCGCCAGCTCGTCGGCACTTTCGGCACGGAAACGGTGAGCGTGCCGCGGGCGCGGATCGAAGACGCGCAGGGCAAGATCACCGAATGGCGCTCCAAGGCATTGCAGCGCTATCAGCGTTTGACGAAGAAGGCCGAAGCGTTGATCGCCTCTGTCTATCTGGCTGGAACCAACACGCGCCGGGTGAAACGGGCACTTTATGGCCTGTTCGAAGGGGCCGTCGGCAAGGATGTGGTCAGCCGGGCCTGGCGCAAGGTGAAGGTCGACTGGGACGCATGGAGCGCCCGAAGCCTGGGCGACGAGGATATTGTCCGCCTGATCCTCGACGGCACCGTCATCAAGACCCGGCTCGACCGCAAGGCCACGAACATCTCGGTTCTGGCGGCCATCGGTGTGCGCCGGGACGGGCAGAAGGTGTTGCTGTCCATCAGAAACATGGGCGGCGAAAGCACGGCAGCGTGGGGGGCGTTCCTCGGTGATCTCGACGCGCGCGGCCTGAAGCGACCGGAGTTCGTCATCATCGACGGCGCCCCCGGGCTGGAAGCTGCGCTGGTCGCGCTGTGGGGCGAGGCGCTGCCGATCCAGAGATGCACGGTTCACAAGCACCGTAACCTGCTCGGCCATGCCCCGAAGACCATGCATGATGAACTGACCGAGGATTATCGCGACATGATCTACGCCGGCACCGCGGCCGAGATCGAAACCCGCCGCAAGGCGTTCCTGCGCAAATGGCGCCTCAAGTGCCGCGCTGTCGCCGACAGCCTCGAAGAAGCCGGGGATCGCCTATTCGCCTTCACCCGCCTGGACCCATCGCAATGGAAATCCGCCAGGACAACCAACGCGATCGAACGGCTGAACGAGGAATTCCGCCGCCGCATCAAGACGCAGACCGTTCTTCCCTGCGCCCAAACCGTGCCGATGCTGCTCTGGGCCTTGCTGGCCTCGGGTCAGATTCAGATGCGGAAAGTGGATGGCTGGGAAACCCTTTCTCAGCCCGTCGGTCCGATCAACCTTGACCTTGCGGCCTGATCAGGCCCAAATCCCAGAACGCTCGGAGGACGCCGCCAGGGAATTTCCACCAGATCCGAGACACGACCCCGGAACGGGTTGCGCGGGCCGTCATTGTCGCCGATCGAGGCTACCTGCTCAGGCGTCACCGGCAGCTGCGGTTCGCCGAAGGCGATGATCGAGGCGCTGATCTGGCGTATCAACGGGCTCGGCGGATCGTAGGTGATGACCGACGGACCGTCATCCGGTTCGGGATCGGGTCCCGGCAGGCTCGCCACCGGTTCCAGCTTGATCGGCTCGGGCGGACCGGCGACAGTCATCGACGGCGTGATCTCTTCGGTCACTGCTTTCAGATAGACGAAAGACGACGCTTCCACCCCGCCCGCGGAAGCGAGGAGAAACATGGCAAGTCCGAGCGTGACCGGGAAAAAACGCAACAGTGGGATACCCGTCGGACAAAGTTCGGGCCGGTTCGATACGGTGGTCGACCGGCGCCGGTGTGAAGCTTGACGAAACCTAGCAGCCGAGCAGTTAACAAGAGGATGACGCGACGTCATTTGTCTGAATGATCTCAACGACAAGCAGGCCGGGCTCGATTGTACCGGCGGGGGACGGAGCGGTCGAACGCGCAGCCGCCCTGCTCGCCCGTGGCATGACGGTCGCGGTGCACACCGAGACTGTCTACGGCCTTGCCGCCGATGCGACGCGCGGCGAGGCGGTCGCGCGCATCTTCGAGGCCAAGAACAGGCCGCGCTTCAATCCGCTGATCGTCCATGTCTGCGACATGGCGATGGCCGAACGCATCGCCGTGTTCGACGAGCTCTCCCATGCGCTGGCGCGGGCCTT
>JAMLJA010000042.1 GCA_023953905.1 Rhizobiaceae bacterium
AGCGCCATGCGAGGAAGGATTTCCGCGACCCGTCATCCATGCGGATCATGAGCCGGGCCTTGGTCGTTTCCCGCGCATATTTCAGTTTCTCGATCACGTCCGGGTCGATGCTGAGGTGGGTGGCTGCCTCGTCCAGGCGGACGAGCGCGTGATCAAGAAGACCGTCTTCCGGCATCATGGCTCCTGAGAGTTGGATTTGATATGCGGCATCTGCATAAAAGACAGGCACGACCATCGCAACCAAAGACAGTGTTGTTGACCTATTTTTAGGCGATTTGCCGCCTCGGTAATCAGAATGGCTTGACTATTGAGGTCTCGAGGCTTTCGATGGCCCGATGTGGCCGCGCAAACTCTTCATGACGAGCAAGGGTGGTTCCCTGCAAGCAGGCGGCTGAAGCCCCGGCGCGGTTGCCGCGTGCGGGGTTCTTGAACCGTCTTTACTCTGTCGTCACATCTGATTCAGCCTTGCCATGAACCTCGTGCATGCCCTGCCGCCGACCGCGATCGGTGCTGATGATTTTCACCGGCTCATCTGGCTTGCAGAAGCCGCAAAGCCTCGACTGCCCGAGATTGCTGGCTTCCTTCACCGTGAGCTTACCCGAGCTGCGCTCGTCGAGCCTTGGTTCGGACTCGTGACGATGGGGTCGACGGTGCACTTTCTGGAAAGAGGATGTCCTGACGAACGCGTGGGCAAGCTTGTCTATCCGGTGGACATGCTGCGGCACGAGAAGCCGATCTCGATTCTGAGCGAGACCGGCGCGCTGATCGGATTGTGCGAAGGCCAATCTCTGTATTGGCGAGCCGTGGACGGTCAATTGCGGTCGGTCACAGTAATTCGCTCGGATTGATTTCGGCGCTCGTCTTTCATTGGCTGGATATGGCCGTTTCGGAGGTAAAATTTCTAATTTTACCAACCAATACCAATGATCTGCTTCCATTTTTGCTAGGATGCCATCATGAGCTACTTTCTGAAGCGGGTCTATGTGCCGCCGGCGACAGGTGACGGCCTGCGTATACTGGTCGACCGCCTTTGGCCGCGCGGCCTCAAAAAGGAAGAGGTCGCCATCGACCTCTGGCTCAAGCAAGTCGCACCGAGCGCCGAACTGCGCAAATGGTTTGGGCACGATCCCCAAAAGTGGGCGGAGTTTCATCGTCGCTACCGCATCGAACTCGGCGGAAGGAAAGGTGAGGTCGAGACGTTGCGCCAGTGTGAAGCCAAGGGGCGCGTCACCCTTCTCTATGGTGCAAGAGATGAAGTCCACAACCACGCGGTCGTGCTGAAGGAATATTTGGAAGAAGGAAACTGAGCAGCCAGCATCACCCTTTTTCCGTCGCGACAACGACCCATGGGTCGCTGTCGACTGGAACCGGCCGTGAAAACGTCCAGAGGTCGGCCATAGCGACGACGGCCGCGGGATCTCCGCCGATGACCGCGCCGTCGGCCGAGCGTTCCGCGCAAACGATCTGGGCGCGGAAACGCACACTGATTTCCATCCAATTTGCGGCCATCTCAGCCTGAACGATCTCGACTCCGTCGATACTAATCAGCATCAGCTCCAGCGTCTCTTGGCTTTCCCGACGCGCGGCGCACGCATCGCTGAACACTTGCAACACGTCCGTCGAGAGAAGCCGCCGGAGCGTCTTCAGATCGCCAAGCGCATAGGCGTGAAGAATCGCCTCATAGGCGCGCCTTGCACCTTCGAGAAAGCTCCCCGTGTCGAATGTTGGATCGAGATCACGGATTGCCGCCAAGCGCGGATCGTCGTCGGTCGCCGCTGTTTTGTCGTCCTTGGACTTTCCGCCTTTTAGGCCTTGCTCGCCGGACTCGCGTGGCGTGGACAGAAAATCCAACCCCGAGAGAAACACCCACCAGAACGACAACAGGATGATGGCGGGGATATTGTATGCAGCATCTGCGGCTTCGTTCATAACGACCCTCCATCAGGGTATCCGTGGCAGGGAACTGAACTGGTGGAACGGCGGCGGGGAGGACAGCGTCCATTCCAGCGTCGTTGCGCCTTCGCCCCACGGGTTTGCGGATGCGTGGCGCTTGCGCGCGAAAGCCTCGATGACCGCCACGAAAAAGACGATAAGCCCGGCGGCCGAAATATAGGAGCCGAGGGAGGAGACAAAATTCCACCCGGCGAAGGCATCCGGATAATCGGCATAGCGCCTCGGCATGCCAGCCAGGCCCAGGAAGTGCTGCGGAAA
>JAMLJA010000005.1 GCA_023953905.1 Rhizobiaceae bacterium
AATGAGAAGGGCGTCGCGTGACATCGCGACGCCCGTCGTGTATCGCAACACCGCATCCGACGAATCCAGGGAAAGAAATGACGGCGAAGCCTATCTATCGACGTGTGCTTCTCAAGGCGTCGGGCGAGGCTTTGATGGGCGCTCAGGGGTTTGGGATCGACGTATCTGTCGTCGACCAGATCGCCTCGGATATCGTTGACGCTCGCAATCTCGGCGTGGAGGTTGGTGTCGTCATCGGCGGCGGAAATATCTTCCGAGGTGTGGCCGTGGCGTCAAAGGGTGGGGACCGTGTTACCGGCGACCACATGGGCATGCTTGGCACGGTCATCAATTCACTGGCGCTTCGTACGTCGCTTGTGAAGTTGGGCATCGATACTGTTGTTCTGTCTGCCATTGCGATGCCCGAACTCTGCGAAGGCTTTTCGCAACGTCAGGCAACGGCGTACATGAATGCCGGCAAGGTGGTCATCTTCGCGGGTGGAACTGGCAATCCGTTCTTCACGACCGACAGCGCGGCCGCATTGCGCGCAGCCGAGATTGGGGCCGACGCTCTGTTCAAGGGCACGCAGGTCGATGGTGTATATTCTGCCGACCCCAAGCTCGACCCGAATGCGGTGCGCTACGAGCGCATCAGCCACGATCAAGTCCTCAAGCAAGGGCTTTCGATCATGGATACCGCGGCAATTGCCCTTGCGCGGGAAAATCACATTCCCATAATCGTCTTCTCTATCCATGAGAAAGGCGGCTTCGGCGAAATTTTGACGGGTGGAGGACGCTGCACGGTTGTGGCTGATGCCTGATCTGCGCGATCCACAGGACCAAGGAGAACAGAATGCCTGAAGGGGTGGATTTCAAGGACTTGCAGCGCCGCATGGATGGCGCGGTGAGCGCTTTCAAGCAGGACGCGGCCTCGTTGAGGACCGGGCGTGCTTCCAGTAATTTGCTGGATGCAGTGCAAGTCCAGGCCTACGGCTCCAGCATGCCGATCAATCAGGTGGCGAACGTGTCGGTACCTGAGCCGCGCATGATTTCCGTATCTGTGTGGGACAAAAGCATGGTGAGCGCCGTCGACCGCGCCATCCGGGAAGCTAATCTCGGCTTCAATCCGATCGTGGACGGAACCAACTTGCGAATACCTCTGCCAGAACTGAACGAGCAGCGCCGCAAGGAACTGGTCAAGCTGGCCCATGGATATGCGGAGAATGCCCGCGTCGCGATCCGCCACGTCCGTCGTGATGGTATGGAAACCCTGAAAAAGTCAGAGAAAGACGGCGTGATCGGTCAGGACGACCATCGCACCCAGCAGGACCGCGTGCAGAAGATGACGGATGACACGATCCGGATGATCGACGGTCTGCTTACCGAAAAAGAAGCTGAAATCATGCAGGTCTAGGCCAGAGTTTTGGCTGGCCGTCCGGGTTGAAGGGCAGGGATGACTATACCCGCTCACATCGCGATCATAATGGACGGCAATGGACGCTGGGCCAAGGCGCGCGGACTCCCGCGCGTGGCGGGCCATCGCGCGGGAGTCGAGGCGTTGCGCCGCACCGTGCGCGCAGTGGCCGATATGGGGATTGCGTGGCTGACACTTTACGCATTCTCTTCCGAGAACTGGTCCCGCCCCAAGTCGGAAGTCAGCGATCTGATGGGGCTACTCAAGATCTACATTCGTCGGGATCTGGCTGATCTGCATCGCAGCGGCGTGCGCGTGCGCGTAATCGGCGATCGCGACGGCCTTTCGCCAGATATCAGGGCATTGCTCGCTGAAGCCGAAACGCTGACGGCCGGCAACACATCTCTAAATCTTGTGATCGCTTTCAACTATGGCGGACGCAATGAGATCGCGCGTGCTGCACGACGTCTGGCCCAGGCGGCGCGCGAAGGCAGCATAAATCCTGATGATATTTGCGAGGAAACATTCGGTCATTTCCTCGACACCGTCGACATGCCCGATCCGGATATCGTCATCCGGACCAGCGGCGAGATGCGCTTGTCGAATTTCCTGCCATGGCAGTCAGCCTATAGCGAGTTAATCTTCATGCCCTGCTACTGGCCGGATTTCGGACGGGCGGACCTCGATGAGGCTCTGAAGATATTCGCATCGCGCGAGCGACGCTTTGGCGGAGTGACGGCGCACGGTGTCGCATCGTGACGGATAAATCCGTTCGACCACGCGAAATGAGCAATCTGCAATTGCGGGTGATATCGTCGATCGCGCTTGCTGTGATTGCGTTGTCGATCACCTGGCTCGGTGACGTCGCATTTCGAGTGCTCGCCGGCGCTATCGCACTGGCGATAATTTACGAGTGGTCGCGAATGTCCGTGGCGCAGGATGCTGTGGCGCTCAAGATCGGCTCAGGCGCGATGCTTGCGATCGCAATGATCGGCCTCGTCCTCGGATACCCCGCCGACATCCTGATCGCGAGTGTTGGAGCCGCCGCTGCCGTGAGCTTGGTGTTCGGTGTCGTGACGGGGCAGGGGTCGGAGACCGCGATAAGTCTCGTATATGCCGGGATGGCAGGCATATCGCTCGCCTTTCTGCGCGATTCGGATACGACCGGATTGTTGGCGATCTTGTTTCTCTTTGCCGTTGTGTGGGCAACCGACATTTTTGCCTATTTTGTGGGTCGGACGTTCGGCGGCGCAAAACTCGCGCCATCGATTTCACCCGGCAAGACATGGAGCGGCGCAATAGGCGGCACGGTTGGCGGTATCGTTGCCGGAATCGCGGTTGCTCTCGCGGCAGGCTTTGCAAATGGTGTGCTTCTGGCCGTGGTCGCCTTCTTGCTGTCCGTGGTGTCGCAGCTTGGAGATCTGTTTGAATCGGGCGTCAAGCGACGCCACGGGGCAAAGGACTCAGGAACGATGATTCCCGGACACGGTGGCGTGATGGACAGGGTCGACGGGCTTGTGGCCGCGGCTTTTGCTCTGTACCTGATCGGGGCAGCGACAGGCGGCATGGAGCATCCGGCCCATTCCCTTTTCGCGAGATGACGGATCGGGTTCCAGAGCCTTCTCTTCCGTCTTTGACGCAAGCCTTGGATTTGCCTCCTTTGTCCCAGCAATTGCAGGCAATTCCGCCAGAAGCTGAGAGTTTTCCTTGAGCGATATCCTGCACGCGATATTCAGCACTGACGGTTTGCTTATCGGCACAATCGTCCCGTTCCTGTTCGTCCTGACCGTCGTGGTTTTCGTGCATGAGATGGGGCACTATCTCGTCGGGCGCTGGTGCGGAATCGGCGTGACGGCCTTTTCGATCGGATTCGGTCCCGAATTGTTCGGCTTCAATGATCGGCATGGCACGCGATGGAAGCTCTGCGCCATTCCGCTAGGCGGTTACGTGAAATTTGTCGGCGACATGAGCGTGACCAGCAGTCCGACCGAGGACGGTTCGCAACAGCTTACCGCCGAAGAGCGGCGTCGCGCCTTTCACGTTCAGCCTGTCTGGAAGCGGGCGGCGACGGTAGTCGCGGGACCAATGTTCAATTTCCTGCTGACGATCGTCGTATTTGCGATTCTCTTCTCGATTTACGGGAAGACGGTGATGCAGCCCGTGGTCGCCGAAGTCAGGCCCGACAGCCCGGCCGCCGCTGCCGGGTTCATGCCGGGCGATCGATTCGTTGCGGTAGACGGAACCGCCATCGAGACCTTCGCCGATCTGCAGCGCATTGTGCAGGGCCGAGCCGGGGACGAGCTCGTGTTCGTGGTGCAGAGAAATGGTGAGGACGTCACGCTCCGCGCGACACCGGAACTGATCGAGCAGGAGGACGCGCTCGGCAACAAGATCAAGGTCGCCGCAATCGGCGTTGTCAACAATCGCGAACTGGGTGAGCCACGTCTGGTAACCTTCACACCGGCAGCCGCGCTTGCAGAATCCGTGAAGGAAACCGGCCACGTCATCGAGCGAACCGGTCAATTTTTGAAACGGTTTGTTGTGGGGCGTGAAGATCGCTGCCAGTTGGGTGGTCCGGTGAAGATCGCCGACATGGCTGGGCGCGCGGCCAAACTCGGCTTCGAATGGCTGGTGCAGTTGATGGCTCTTTTGTCGGTTGGCATCGGCATCCTAAATCTGTTGCCGATTCCCCCGCTCGATGGCGGGCATTTGGCCTTCTACGCCGCGGAAGCGGTAATGCGCAGACCAGTGTCAGAACGCGTCATGGATGCGGTCTACCGAACTGGAATGTTCCTTGTGCTCGGGTTCATGGGATTCGTCTTCTGGAATGATCTCTTCGGCTGCTGAGAACGGCTCAGATTGAGCAAAAGGCACGTTTTTTGAGGATTCATTTACCATGACGATTAATTGGAGTGACGCGAAAGCCACGGCTGAACCCTTAGTAAATTCAAATTAACCAGAAGCCTTGCGTGTAGGGAAAATACGGCTATTACGATAGCGTCAGCACCGAGACGTCCGGATTTCTCGCCGTGGGGACTTCGAGAAAAAGGTATAGATGCCCTATGAAGGCAACGAAGAATTTTAAGGGAGCCGTGTCGGCGATCGCATTGACCACGGGGCTTGCGCTGCAAGCGGCCGTCGTCGTCGAGCTGGCTACCGTTAGCGCTGCGCAGGCGGCTGTCGTCAGTCGTGTGGAGGTGCGGGGCAACCAGCGCGTCGATGCAGGCACGATCCGCAGCTATGTCGGAATCACGCCCGGCAAGTCGTTTTCCAGTCTCGACCTCGATGAGGCGGTGAAGAAGCTGTTTGCGACCGGTCTGTTCTCCGACGTGCGTGTGAACCAGGTTGGTTCGACGCTCGTTGTCGAGGTCAGCGAACTTTCTGTCGTCAATCAGGTGCTGTTCCAGGGCAACAAGAAGCTGAAAGACGCCGCGCTCGCCGGACAGGTCCAGCTCAAGCCACGCGGAACATTTTCGAATGCCACGATGGAAGCCGACGCCGACACGATTCGTCAGGCCTATTCGCGGATTGGTCGTGACGATGCCGTCGTCACCCCTCAGGTCGTCGATCTCGGGGATAACCGCGTCAATGTGGTGTTTCAGATCAATGAAGGTGCGCGCACCAAGATCGCTGCCATCAATTTCGTAGGAAACAGGGCGTTCCGCAACGGACGTCTCGCGGATGTGATCTCGACCAAGCGCTCGACCGTCCTGTCGCTGCTGACGCGTGACGACATCTATGACGAGGACCGACTGCGGGCCGATGAAGAAGCGTTGCGTCGCTTCTACTACAACCGTGGCTATGCAGACTTCCAAGTCCTCTCGGCCGTCGGTGAGCTGAATGAGACCAGCAACGACTACACCGTAACGATCACCGTGGATGAGGGCGAGCGATACACGTTTGGCGATGTCAGCGTGGAAAGCACCATATCCGGTGTCGAGAACGACGCGTTCAATTCACTCATCGAAACCACGCCTGGTGCTGTCTACAGCGCCAAGGATGTCGAGGATACGATCGTCGCGATCACCGAGCGTCTTGCTGGTCTTGGTTATGCGTTTGCTCAGGTAACGCCGCGTGGCGACCGCAACTACGAGAACCGTACGATCTCGGTCGTGTATACGATCGATCAGGGCGCGAGGACGTACGTCGAACGCATCGAAATTCGCGGAAATACGCGTACCCGGGATTATGTCATTCGTCGCGAATTCGAGATCGCCGAGGGCGACGCCTTCAATCAGGTCTTGATCCAGCGTGCGAAGCGCCGGCTTGAAGCGCTTGATTTCTTCCAGACAGTGGAGATTTCGACTGTTCCCGGTTCGGAGCCAGATCAGGTCGTGCTGATCGTGGATGTCATAGACAAGTCTACTGGTGAGTTCGCGATTGGTGGTGGTTACACCACTGGCGGTGAGACGGCAGGGCCGTCGATTGAGGGTTCCATCGTAGAGCGTAACTTCCTCGGTCGTGGACAGTTTATTCGGCTCGCAGCCGGTGGGGGGCGCAATTCACGAGACTATATGGTGTCGTTTACGGAGCCTTATTTCCTGGGACGCCGCATAGCCGCCGGCTTTGATGTATTCCGCCAGTCTCGCGAATATGATGACTACAAGAGCGAAGCGAATGGCGCGACGGTCCGTCTGGGCCTGCCAATCACGGAAGCTCTCTCGACGCAGCTCGCCTATAATTATTCGCAGGAGAAGTATCGCTTCACGAACGATTGCGATGTGAACGATAATGGAGTCATCGATCCCGGGGAATGCAACGTCAGTACGGCCATCATCGATGCCGTTGAGGAGAGCCCCTGGATCAAGTCGTCGATCAGCAATACGTTCACGTACAACACCATCGATGACATGAAGAACCCGCATCAGGGTCTCTATGCGACGTTCGGCATGGAGTATGCTGGCATTGGCGGTGACGCTAATTTCTTCAAGGTAACTGGCCGTGCGACCTACTATCACACGCTCAGCGAAGAGATGGATCTGGTTGGCTTGCTGATTGCTGGTGCCGGTCATATCGAGCCGATTGGCAATGACGGCCTGAGAACCTTCGATCTGTTCCAGAGCAGCGAGCGCATGATTCGCGGCTTTGAGTATGGCGGCATCGGTCCCGTCGACGCGCTGAGCGGCGATCATCTCGGAGGCAAAACCTATTTCAATGCGACTGCGGAGGCGCAGTTTCCGCTGCCGGCATTCCCTCAAAGCTTCGGCTTGAAAGGGGCGGTCTTTGCGGATGCAGCCACGCTGTTCGGCAACGACATCAAGAGTGCTCCGGTCACGGGCACGGATATGGAGTGGCGCGCGTCGGTTGGCGCGAGCCTGATCTGGTCATCGCCGTTCGGCCCGCTGCGCTTTGACTACGCGGTGCCGGTGGTCAAGCGTGACACCGACGACGAGCAGAACTTCAACTTCACCATCAGCAACAAGTTCTGATGCGATTGCATATTCCCCGGGCGTATCTGCCCGGGGTGTAAGGTTGGCATGACAGACCCGGTCTTTTTCGCGGCTGCGCGGCCCTATACTGCCGTGGAGATTGCCACGCTTACGGGTTCGATGCTTTCGACGCCCCAACATGCCTCTGTGGAGATCCGAACGATCGCGTCTCTTTCCGATGCGGCGGACGGCGCGCTGGTGTTTGCGGATTCAAAGAAGCGGTCAGCGGATGTTGCGTCGCTGCGGGCAGCGGCAATCCTGTGTTCGGAAGAACTCGCATCATCCGTCCCGGATGGTGTGGCAGTGCTGATCACCAAGCATCCCCAACAGGCGTTTGCACAGGTTGGACGACTGCTTTTCCCCGAATCGGTGATGCCAGGATCTCTCTCAGGTGTCTTGGGCCGTTCCGCGCTTGCGCATGTAGATCCTTCCGCGGTGATTGAAGATGGAGCCGTCATCGAAGCGGGGGCCGTGATTGGTCCCGGGGTTGTGGTGGGTAGAGGAACCATCATTGCACCCAATGCCGTCATTGGCCGAAATTGCCAGATTGGCCGTGGGGCATTTATCGGCCCAAATGCGTCGGTCCAATATGCTCTGATTGGGGACCGCGTCATCATTCACGCGGGCGTACGCATTGGCGAAGACGGGTTTGGATACGTGCCAGGCCGCAAGGGGCCGGAAAAGGTACCGCAGATCGGGCGCGTGGTCATTCAGGACGATGTCGAAATTGGAGCCAACTCCACGATTGATCGCGGCGCTCTGGAAGACACCGTTATTGGCGAAGGCACCAAGATCGACAATCTTGTCCAGATCGGCCACAACTGCCGTATCGGCCGGGGATGTATCGTGGCCGGTCACTGTGGCTTGTCCGGTTCAGTGACACTGGGTGACTATGCAATGCTGGGTGGGCGCGTGGGTGTCGCCGATCACGTCACAATTGGCGCCGGGGCGCAGGTGGCCGGCGCTTCCGGCGTGATCAGCGACATGCCGGCCGGCGCGCGGTGGGCAGGTTATCCTGCGCAACCGGTAAAGGCGCATTTCCGAGAGATTGCGGTTTTGCGGGATCTCGTTCGGTCGAGGGGCAAAAAAGGGAAAGAACAATGACTGAGGGCGTGGTGTCTACCTTGGAATCGGCGGATGTCATGCGTTTGATGCGACTTTTGCCGCATCGCTATCCGTTTCTCCTCGTCGACCGCATCGTCGACATCGACGGCGACAATTCCGCCGTCGGGATCAAGAACGTCACCTTCAACGAGCCGCATTTCCAGGGCCATTTCCCCGGCCAGCCGGTGATGCCGGGCGTCCTCATCGTCGAGGCGATGGCGCAGACGGCGGGCGCGATCTGCATCCGCTCGACCGGCGAGGACAAGCCCTCGCTCGTTTATTTCATGACAATCGACAACGCCAAGTTCCGCCGGCCGGTCGTGCCGGGCGACAGGCTGGAAATCCATGTCCGCAAGCTGAAGCAGCGCGGCAACATCTGGCGGTTCGCCTGCGAGGCGCTGGTCGACGGATCGAAAGTCGCCGAGGCCGAAATCTCTGCAATGATGACCCCAAAACAAGTGGATACCGCAGAGTAATGGCGTCCGACGGTCTTATTCATCCAACCGCGCTCATTGAGACGGGCGCGACGCTGGGGGCGAATGTTCGCATAGGTGCGTTCTGCGTCGTTGGACCAGATGTCGTTCTTGGTGACAATGTCGAGCTTCTCAACGGTGTGACACTCATGGGGGCTACGACGCTCGGCGAGGGTTGCAAGGTTTTTCCGCAAGCAGTGCTCGGCGCTCCGCCCCAAAATACCAAGCATAAGGGTGGCAAGACAAAGCTGACCATTGGCCGCAACACGACGATACGTGAATTCGTCACGATGCACACCGGCACGGACACCAGTCACGGAGAGACCATCGTCGGCGAGAACGGCAACTTTCTCGCTTATGTGCATATCGCGCATGACTGCATCGTCGGTGACAACGTCACCTTTGCCAACGCCGCGACTCTCGGCGGCCATGTTGAGGTCGGCAACAATGTCATTATCGGCGGTCTGACCGCCGTGCATCAGTTTGTGCGCATTGGTGATGGCGCCTTCATCGGCGGCGCATGCGGGATCGCCGGTGACGTCATCCCATTCGGAATGGCAGAGGGAAACCGGGCGCACCTTCGGGGCTTCAACATCATAGGCATGAAACGTGCCGGGATTGCTCGCGCGGAGATCTACCGATTGCGTGCGGCCTATCGCATGCTGTTCGACGAAGCGCACCCCGTGAGCGAGAATGTCGAGAAGGTCAGGATCGAGTTCGCTGACTCGGCCTCTGTCATGAAGATCGTCGATTTCATCACCAGTCGTGGGAAACGCCATTTCTGCGTTCCGCCGAGAGGCGCTGTTCGCGATGCCGATGATGACGACACCGTTTGAGCCGAATTCGCTCGGCTCACTTTCCGCGACGGATCGCGTAGCGGTCATTGCTGGCAGTGGCCGGCTCCCGGTCAATGTTGCCTACAGCCTGGAATCCGCAGGTCACTCTCCATTTGTCGTGATGATCGACGGCGAGGCCGACAAGGGCGCGGGACTGGAGCGCTTCGATCATGAAAGTCTCCCGCTCGAAAACGCCGGCTCGTTGCGCGGACTTCTGAAGCGACGGAAGGTTACGCATGTTGTGCTGGCCGGAGGTATAGCGCGACGGCCGGCCCTGCGTTCCTATAAGATCAATCTTGGTTTGATCGCGGCGCTGCCGCGCCTGGCGCGCGCGTTGACGCGCGGTGACGACGGCATGCTCAAGCTCCTGATCGCGCATATCGAGGCCGCGGGCATCAAAGTGGTCGGAGCCCACGAGATTGTTCCTGATCTCTTGGCGATGGAGGGTGTGATGACCCGCGTTGCACCTCAAAAGGATGACTGGAACGACCTGACTGCGGCGAAGCGCGCGGCCTTGGCGATTGGCGCGCTCGACATAGGTCAGGCGGCCGTTTCAGTCGGCGGGCGGGTGGTGGCACTCGAGGGCATTGAAGGCACGGACGGATTGTTAGAGCGCGTCAAGGATTTGAGAGGCCATGGGCGCATCGCAAATCGAAAGCGCGGCGTGATCGTCAAATGCGCCAAGCCTGACCAGGAGGTGAGGGCAGATCTTCCCGCGATAGGTCCCATGACGGTCGACGGCGCGCATGCAGCGGGTCTCGCGGGAATCGGTGTTGAAGCGGGGCGCTCACTGATCCTCGATTTCGGCGAGGTCGTGTCGAGAGCCGACGCGCTGGGCCTGTTCGTGGTCGGGCTGACGGCGGAGCAGGAACCATGAGGGCTGGTTCACCGCTGAAGATTGCTGTCGTGGCGGGCGAGGAGTCAGGCGATCTTCTCGGCGCTGATATCATTCGGGCGCTGCAATCCGAACATGGCGCGACTGAATTGATCGGAGTGGGTGGGCCTCATCTCAAGGCATTGGGTCTCTCAAGCCTTTTCGATGCGCAGGACATCGCGTTGATCGGCATTGGCGCGATCGTAAAGGATCTTCCGCGTCTCATCTGGCGGATTTCTCGCACCGCGCGCGATATCGTGGCGGCTAAGCCCGACTGCCTGATCACGATTGACAGCCCTGAATTCTCTCTGCGCGTGGCGAAAAAGGTCAGGGCGCTCGCGCCGGAAATTCCGATCATCCACTATGTTTGTCCAACAGTCTGGGCATGGCGACCAGGTCGCGCGCCGGCGATGAAGCCTTATGTCGATCACATTCTATGCGTTTTGCCGTTCGAGGTCGACGTCCTCGCAAGGCTCGATGGCCCGCCCGGCACCTATGTCGGTCACAGGCTGACGCATGAAAAAGGCGTGCAGACTGCTGCCCTCATGCAGGCTCAGAAAAGCACGCCTCTCCCTCAGGATGAGAAGAAATTGCTGGTCTTGCCCGGATCACGCCGGAGCGAGGCATCAGCCTTGATAGGCTTTTTTGGTGAAGCCGTCGCATCCCTTCATAAGCGCGGTCATCGAATGAAGGTATTCTTTCCAACGGTCGAACACCTCGCACCATTGGTGCGCGCGGCTACCGAAAACTGGGTTGTCAAACCTGAGATAACAACTGATGCTGAAAGCAAGTGGCACGCATTTGGCGAGGCGGACGCCGCCATGATTGCGTCGGGAACGGTGTCGCTCGAACTGGCTCTTGCCGGCGTCCCCATGTACTCGTGCTATGCGCTGGATCCACTTACAAAGCTTGCTGTCCGGCTTCTGACGACATGGTCAGCACTGCTTCCAAACGTCATTGCTGACCGCCCGATCGTGACGGAAGTCTATGAGCGTTACATCCGCGCTGAAACCATAGTGCGGCACATGGAGGCCTTGTTCGAAGACACGGAGCTTCGGGCATGGCAGAAGGCAGGGTTTTCAGAAGTGGTGCGCCGAATGGCGACGGATAGGCCATCAGGCGAGATCTCGGCCGAGGTGGTGAAGCAAGTTATCGCCGACAAAAAAAGAGGGGCAAAGCCCCTCTCTCTGTAAGCCGAATCGATCGAGAACGATCTCAGCGCTTGGCAATTGGCACATAATCACGGCGCGGAGCACCGGTGTAAAGCTGGCGCGGACGCCCGATCTTCTGGTGCGGATCCTCGATCATTTCCTTCCACTGCGCGATCCAGCCAACCGTACGTGCGACAGCGAAGAGCACGGTAAACATGGTCGTGGGGAATCCAAGCGCCTTGAGGGTGATGCCCGAATAGAAGTCCACGTTCGGATAAAGCTTCTTCTCGATGAAATACGGATCGGTCAACGCGATCTTCTCGAGCTCCATGGCGATATCCAGGAGAGGGTCATCCTTGATGCCGAGTTCGCCCAGCACCTCATGGCAGGTCTGGTGCATGATCTTGGCGCGCGGGTCGTAGTTCTTGTAGACGCGGTGGCCAAATCCCATCAGTCGGAAGGGATCATTCTTGTCCTTTGCGCGGTCGATGAACTCGGGAATGTTGTCGACCGAACCGATCTCAGCCAGCATATTGAGTGCCGCTTCGTTTGCGCCACCATGCGCGGGGCCCCACAGGCAGGCGATGCCGGCCGCGATGCAGGCAAACGGATTGGCGCCTGACGAGCCGGCGAGACGAACCGTCGAGGTTGACGCGTTCTGCTCGTGGTCCGCATGAAGGATGAAAATCCGCTCCATAGCGCGCGCCAGAACCGGATTGACCTTGTAATCCTCGCAGGGCACGGCAAAGCACATGTTCAGAAAGTTTGCTGCATAGCCGAGTTCGTTCTTCGGATACACGAAGGGCTGACCGATATGATATTTGTAAGCCATTGCAGCGATCGTCGGCATCTTGGCGATCAGGCGCATCGACGCCACCATGCGCTGGTATGGGTCCGAAATATCGGTCGAGTCGTGGTAGAATGCCGACAACGCGCCAACAACGCCGCACATGACCGCCATGGGATGCGCATCGCGCCGGAAACCGGTGAAGAAGCGCGACATCTGCTCATGCACCATGGTGTGGCGGGTGACGCGATAGTCGAAATCTTCTTTCTGTGACTTGGTCGGCAGCTCGCCATAAAGAAGCAGATAGCAGACTTCAAGAAAGTCTCCGTGCTCCGCAAGCTGATCGATCGGATAGCCGCGATGCAGCAGAATCCCGGCATCGCCGTCGATATAGGTGATTGCGGAATCGCACGACGCGGTGGAGGTAAAGCCCGGATCGTAAGTGAACGCGCCCGTCTCTTTGTAAAGCGCGGCTATATCAATGACCTCTGGTCCTACGGAGCCTTGTCGGACCTTTAGTTCGATATTTTTGCCGCCGAACTCGAGAGTTGCCGATGTATTCGTCATACGAAGCTCCTTGAAATACGCCCTCGTTGGGAGGCGGCGGCACCGCCGGAGGGTAGGAAGGTCATGTTGAGGAGGCTTGTGCTAACCCATTTGAGATCATGTGCCAAGCTTACCTTTCGATGCAATTTCGCACCGCAATAAGCCGGATTCAATATGGAATTACGACAGGAGCATTGCCCTAATCGATTTTGTCCTGAATCCGGCCCAAACTCTCTTCTCGACCCAGGACCGCGAGTACATCGAACACGCCGGGCGATGTGCTTCGCCCCGTCAGTGCCGCGCGCAACGGCTGTGCGACCTTGCCCAGCTTGAGATCCGACCCAATCGCGAAATCGCGAATTGCCTGCTCCGTCGACGCCGCTGTCCAGGGATCGGTGACAGTTTGAAGCGCTGCAAACGCACCGGCCAAGACGCTTCTTGCCGACTCATCCAGAATTGCATCCGCTTTCTCGTCCATTGCCAACGGGCGCTCGGCAAAAAGAAACATCGCGCCGTCCAGCAACTCCACAAGCGTTTTGGCGCGGTCCTTTAGACCGGTCATGGCAGCGCGCAGTTGCGCTTTCCGCTCGTCGGTCAACTTTGTCAGCAACTCGCTTCCGCCTGGAAGGTAGGGAAGCGTGTCGATGAAGATGCTCAAAAGCTCATCATCCTCGGTGTTGCGCATGTAAACGCCGTTGAGGGCTTCGAGCTTCTGAAAGTCAAAGCGCGCCGCACCCTTGTTGATGTCCTCGATCTCAAACCAGCGGATCATGTCGTCGAGGCTCATCACCTCGTCATCGCCGTGGCTCCAGCCGAGGCGGACAAGATAGTTTCGCAATGCGGCGGGCAAATAGCCCATTTCGCGATAGGCTTCGACACCCAGCGCGCCGTGCCGCTTCGAGAGCTTTGCCCCGTCCGCACCGTGAATGAGCGGAATATGAGCCATGACAGGCACATCCCAGCCCATCGCATCGTAGATGACGGTCTGGCGTGCGGCGTTGGTCAAATGGTCATCGCCGCGGATAATATGCGTCACGCCCATGTCGTGGTCGTCAACGACGACTGCATGCATATAGGTGGGGGAACCGTCCGAGCGCAGGATAATGAAATCGTCGAGATCCTTGTTCGGAACGCGCACATCCCCCTGCACGCGATCCCGTACGATGGTTTCGCCATCGCGCGGCGCCTTTATCCGGATCACAGGTTTCACCCCGGCAGGCGCCTCGGACGGGTCGCGGTCGCGCCAGCGTCCATCATAACGAGGCGGCCGGCCTTCCGCGCGTGCCTGTTCGCGCATTTCTGTCAGTTCGGCTTGAGAGGCGTAGCAATAGTAGGCTTTGTTGTCGCGAACGAGTTGCTCGGCCACCTCGCGATGGCGCGATGCGCGCTCGAACTGGGAAATCGGCTCGCCCTCCCAATGCAGGCCAAGCCATGAGAGACCATCAAGAATGGCGGCGGTAGCTGGTTCGCTCGAGCGCTCCCGGTCCGTATCCTCGATGCGCAGCAGCATCTTACCTCCTGTATGCCGCGCATAGAGCCAATTGAACAGCGCGGTGCGGCCCCCGCCAATGTGGAGATAGCCAGTCGGAGAGGGCGCAAAGCGCGTGACAACGATATCGGACATAGATTTCTCGATCGGCGGGCCAGAAGACCGGCAAGGTAGGGTTTCGCGCAGGTGGCGCACGTCTGGCGTCCATGTAGCATAGGGGGCTCGACGTGCAAGGGGCAGCACCCGACGCGCATTCGGTCGAGGGGGACGGAAGGGTTTGAAATTAAACTCCGTAGACATTGCGGAGCCACGGTTATTTGACGCCGGAAGCGCCGGCACATCGTTTCAAGTGCCAGACTTGCGCGATGGCGAGAGTCTGCCCGCAGAACGCGCGGCACTCCCTCACTCGTCGGAACGTCAGCGCGAAGCGCTCCGACAACGAGCCGCAAAGATGCGCCGCGCCATGTCGAGCATGTTTGCGCGTGAAATGGCGCGGGGCACCGCATTCAACTTCATTCCCGTCTTTCTCGCCCTTGGCGCCTTGTTCTACTTCTCCGCACCGTTTGAACCCGCGTGGAGCTACCTTCTTCTGCCAACTGTCGCGTTCGTCATCCTGACAACGCTTCTGCGACGTCGCATTCTGTTCCACTTGGCTTCGTCAGCTATCTTGTGCGTCTTGATTGGTGGCTGTTTCGCCAAACTCGAGATGGCGCTGGCCGATACGAAAATGCTCGGATCCGAGATCTCCACACGTCTGACGGGCAGAATTGTCAAAATCGACCGCCTGGCCCGCGGCCGTACGCGCGTCACGCTTGATGTTCTTGAGACGGAGCGGCCCAAGCTCAGATATGGCCCAGATCGGATCCGCATAACGGCGCGCTCGATCCCAGCCGAGGCCCGAGCCGGAGACGTATTGAAAGGCGCTGCTCGATTGCTGCCTCCGCTAGGGGCCACGCGACCTGGAGGCTACGATTTTGCTTTTGAGAGCTATTTTGACGGCATCGGTGCAACGGGTTTCTTCCTCGGAGCCCCGACATTAGGGGACGCATCAGAAGAACCGGGACCAAGGCAGCGCTTTGAGGCAGTTGTTGAAGCTCTGCGCACGCACATAGCAGGGCGCATTCGTGACGATATAGGCGGCCCGGAGGGAGAAATCGCCGCTGCCCTGGTTGCTGGCGTCCGTGCGGGTATTCCCGAAGACATCAACGAGGCCCTGCGTCGCACGGGCCTTGCGCATGTGCTTTCCATTTCCGGGCTTCACATGGCGCTTGTTGCAGCCACGGTAATTGGCGGGATGAGACTGGGCTTTTCGTTCTTCCACGGCTTTTCAGTTCGCCACCCGGTGCGAAAATACTCTGCTGTCATCGCCCTTGTCGCACTCGCCTCATATTTGTTCATTTCCGGCAGTCAGGTGGCCGCTCAGCGCAGCTTCATCATGATTACCGTGATGCTTGTCGCGCTGCTCTTTGATCGGACCGCGTTGACGATGCGCAACCTGGCGATTTCGGCGGTCATCGTCCTGGCGCTATCGCCTCACGAGGTCGTGGGGCCAAGCTTCCAGATGTCCTTTGCGGCGACAGTCACGCTGATTGGCGCCTACGCCGCCTGGTCGCAACGTGCCCGACTGCGCGGCAACACATCCTCGACCGGGCGTCATCCACTTACGAAAATCGGGAGGCGGGTTCTGTTCTATGCTGCTGGACTTGCCGCCACGTCCATTTTGGCCGGAACCGCCACGACAATATTCGGTGCCTATCACTTCCAGCGCGTCTCACCGCTCGCGCTCTTTGCAAATCTGGGTGCCATGCCCATCGTGTCCGTTCTCGTCATGCCATTCGCCGTGCTCGGTATGATCGCGATGCCGTTCGGTCTGGACGCCCTGCCATTCGCCGTCATGGGCGAGGGGTTGCGAATAATGGTCGCCGTCGCGAAATGGTTTTCGGACAGGTCTCCGCTCGATGTCGTCGGTTTGATCGCTCCCGCCGCTGTGAGCTGCCTGACGCTCTCACTGATCCTGGCGACTTTGCTCACGACATGGATGCGTCTTGCAGCGTTGCCGTTTCTGATCGCCGGCCTTGTGCTTCTTGGTATTCCAGCCAGACCGTTTGCTCTTATTTCCGACGACGGCAAGATGGTCGCGGCTGAAGCCATCAACGGCAAGCTCTCGATAAATCGTAGTCGCGCCAATCAGTTCACGCTCGACAACTGGAAGAAGGCTTTGGCGATCGACGCCGTCGTGCGCCCCCTCAATGCAAAGGACGGCACGCTGTCTGCTCTTGTCGGAGGCAAGACGACTTCTCTGGACGATGGCCAGTTTCGTTGTTTTGGCGACAGCTGCGCGCTGCACACAAACGCAGGCTGGATTGTCACCACAGCGGACGCGCAGTTGGCGTCCAGTCTCTGCAAAGTCAGCTTTCTTTTGGTTGTGGGCGACGCGACTGCCAATTCGATCTGTCCCCGCGGGCCCGCTACCGTGGTGACACGTCGCGATCTCGCACGACACGGGAGTGCGTCGGCACAACCCAACGGCGAGGTAACCTTCGCGATCCGCGAGCCATATCGTCCCTGGCACAACCACAGACAATTCTCACGCGAGGCGAGAGGCATGCCGCCGTGGCAGCCAAAGTCCCGAAAAGGACCAAGCGAAGTCACCAAGAAGCCGGATCCGTCTCCTGCAACTCGTTCTGTTTCACCTGATATGGGCGCCAATCAGCCAAGCGGAGACGAGAGCTGAACCACGCGCCGTCAGGCAAACCGGAGTCAATATTTTCGAATGAGACCGACCAGCCTGCCTTGAACCTTGACCCGATGAGGCCCGAAAATCTTGGTCTCATATGCCGGATTTGCGGCTTCCAGCGCGATCGATTCGCCCTTGCGCCTGAACCGCTTGAGCGTGGCTTCCATGTCATCGACAAGCGCCACGACGATCTCTCCGGGACTTGCGGTCGTGGCATGGCGGATGATGACAGTGTCGCCATCCAGTATGCCTGCCTCGATCATCGAGTCGCCCTTTACTTCAAGAGCGTAGTGCTCTCCACCCGACAGCATTTCGGGAGGGACGGCGATTGAATATGTCCGGTGCTGGATCGCATCGATCGGCACGCCCGCTGCGATGCGGCCCATCACGGGCAGGGAAACCGAAGTCGACTCATCATCATTGCTGGCTGTTTGGCGCGCGGGCCGCTCCGGCGTACGACCGAGACTGCCTTCGATCACACTGGGCGAGAATTTGCGTGGTTGAGACAGGCTGGGCGCCATCGCGTCAGGCAATTTGATGACTTCGAGCGCCCGCGCTCGATTGGGAAGCCGGCGAATAAATCCGCGTTCTTCCAGTGCTGTGATCAGTCGATGGATGCCCGATTTGGACGAAAGGTCGAGCGCTTCCTTCATTTCGTCAAACGAAGGAGGAACGCCAGCCTCCTTCACGCGCTCATTGATAAAGACCAGCAATTCCAGCTGTTTACGCGTCAGCATTGGTCAGGTCCCTCAGAATCGGAATATAAACAAAACAAGAACAACTATTATATGTTCCAGTTGTGTTCCGCAACTCTTTAAATTGCAGCGAGGGAGTAGACGCTTTCAAATCTCGCTTGCGCGAATTTTGTCTCTAAAGGGTGTCGACGTCCTGTGAGAATGCCTTCATCCAGCCAAGTCCGTCAGTGGTGGATCCTGCGGGGCGATATTCGCAACCGACATACCCGTGGTAGCCGAGCTTATCGAGAAGCCCCAATACATAGAAATCATTGAGTTCTCCGCTGCCGGGTTCATGTCTCAACGGCACAGACGCGATTTGAACATGGCCGGTGAGAGGAAATAACCGTTCCAACGTGCGCTGCACGTCTCCGTGCTGGATCTGGCAATGATAGATGTCGAACTGGAGGCGAACATTGGGATGAGCCAAATCGTTGATGAAATCGGCCGCCCAATTGAAGTCGTTGAGGAAATATCCGGGCATGTCGCGACTGTTGATCGGCTCGACGACAAGGCCGATTCCGGCTTCACCAGCCGCGTCCCCAGCGCGTTTGACTGCATCGCGATAGGCCGCAATTGAGGTCGCGTCGCGCTCGGCAATGCCGGCCATCAGGTGGAGCAGGGGCGTTCCGATGATCTTGGCATAGTGTACCGAAGTCTTGATCGACGCGTTGAACTCGTCGCGTCGCTCCGGCAAGGCTGCCAGCCCGCGATCGCCTGACCCCCAGTTGCCGGGTGGCATGTTGAAAAGCGCCTGCTCCAATCCGGCCGATTGCAACGCTTCTGCGACCACTTGCGCGGGGTGTTCATAGGGGAAGAGATATTCGACCGCGCCAAAGCCGGCGTCTGCAGCCGCTTGAAAACGTTCGAGAAACGGAAGTTCGTTGAACATCATGCTCAGATTGGCGGCGAAGCGGGGCATCAGGCGTTTTCCTCAGCCTTCGGCAAGTCGATCTGGGCGGTGTCGGCGAGCAGCCGCGCGACCGATGCATCGTCATCGCGGCCCATTCCGGCGGCCTCCGTCCTGAGGAAGAGCTGAAGGGCGGCGCTGGCGATCGGCAGGGGAAATTTCTGGGCGCGTCCAATGTCGGAAACGATGCCGAGGTCTTTGGTGAAGATCGAAACGGCGCTGCGCGGAGAATAGTCGCCCGAGAGTACATGCGGAATGCGGTTCTCGAACATCCAGCTGTTCCCCGCCGATTTTGTGATGACATCGAACACGCGCGAAATATCGAGCCCCATGCTCGCGGCGAATGTGATCGCCTCGCAGGCGGCGGCAATGTGAACGCCGGCGAGATGCTGATTGACGATCTTGAATGAAGATCCGATGCCAGCGTCAGCGCCCAGATTATACACCGTCGTTGCCATCGCCTTGAGCGCTGGCTCAGCCGCGGCGAATGCGTCCTCGGATCCGGAAGCCATGACGGTCAATTCCCCGGTGCCCGCCTTCGCCGCTCCCCCGCTGATCGGCGCATCGAGATAGAACATGCCGGCGGCCTCAACACGTCCGGCAAATTCCTTTGCTTTCATCGGCGACATCGTTGCGCAGGAAACAATGACCGAGCCCACAGCAAGGGTCTCCATCACACCGCCTGATCCGAACAGAACGGCGTCGGTCTGGTCTGCATTGACGACGACGATGATCGCAATGCTCGCATGCTGGGACGCGTCAGAGGGGTTGTTGCAGGCCAGGCCGCCATCTGCCGCGAAGGATTGGCGCGAGTCCGGGTTCACGTCGCATCCCGACACTTCATGCCCGGCACGCAGCAAGGATCTGGCAATCCCCATTCCCATCGATCCGAGACCGATAACCGCGATACGATGTTGAACAGTCATTGCAGTTGCAACCTTATGAAAGCGCTTGCACTGGTTTCTAGCAAAGCCTTGTGGCATAGAGCAATCCCGTTATGACAGCGCTTGAATATCATTGCGATCGAGGTTGGGGGCGGTGACCGCGACACTTCTAGACGTGGCGCGGCTCGCTCAGGTGAGCGAAGCGACGGCTTCCCGCGTGCTGCGCGACAAGGGGCCGATTTCCCGGCAGGCGCGGGAAAGCGTTCTCGCTGCCGTCGAGAAGCTGGGCTACCTGCCGAACAGGGCTGCCGGTGCGCTCGCCTCGGCTGCATCCCCGCTGGTCGGCGTGATCCTCCCGTCAATGACCAACATTGTCTTCCCGGAGGTACTGCGGGGCATCAATGCCGGGCTGGCTGGAACCGGTTATCAGGCTCTGGTCGGCATCACCGACTATGATCTGTCTGTCGAGCAGTCCCTTGTCACATCGCTGCTCGCATGGAGCCCTGCTGCGATCATCACCACCGGCTTTCATCACACGGAATCGACCCGTCGCAGGCTTGGCCAGGGCAAAGCGCGGGTCGTGGAATTGATGGATATAGATGCGGAGCCCATCGATATTGCGGTGGGTCTCTCTCACCGAAAGGCGGGAGAAGCTGTGGCGCGCCATCTCTTCGAAAAGGGTTATCGGCGGTTTGGTTATGTCGGCCATGACTGGAACTCGGATCGCCGCGCTCGTCTGCGATACGACGGTCTGTGCGGTGAGCTCGCCCGCAACGGACTCGAACTGGTCGATCAGACGCTCTTTGACGGATTGAGCTCGGTCGGCGCCGGACGCGAGATGCTCGCGCGCCTGCTCCGGCGCCGCTCCGATCTGGATATCGTGGTGTTTTCCAACGACGATATGGCGCTTGGAGGCCTGTTTCACTGCCTCGCCACCGGCATTAGGGTCAAGCAGGAGCTCTCGCTGTTTGGTTTCAACGGTCTGGAGATAGGCGATGTGGCGCCTCTGCGCTTATCCACGCTGCGCTCAAATCGCTTTCTCATCGGCAAGACGGCGGTAGAGGCCATTTTCGAGCCCAGAAGCAGTCTTCACACGAAGGTGGTGCACGACACTGGCTTTGAGATCATTGAAGGCGAAACGGCTTGATGGAAAGCAATTGAGGAGGATGACGCATGTTGCTGGGTGCCGTAGCTGATGATTTGACGGGCGCGACAGATCTTTGCCTGATGCTCACCCGAGAGGGCATGCGAACGGTGCAGGTGATCGGCGTTCCCGATGCCGGTTTCGATTTCACCGATGCCGATGCAGTGGTCGTCGCGCTGAAATCGCGAACGATCGAGCCCGAAAGAGCCATCGACCTGTCCCGCCGCGCCGCGCAGGCTCTGCTCGATGCTGGCGCACATCAGCTCATATTCAAATACTGCTCGACCTTCGACTCAACGCCAAAGGGGAACATCGGACCGGTTGCCGACGCACTGCTCGACCTCGTGGGAGAGAGCGCCGCAATCGTCTGTCCAGCCTTTCCGGAAAATGGCCGCACCATCTACCAAGGCCATCTGTTCGTGGGCAATCTGCTTCTGTCTGATAGTCCGATGCGCCATCACCCGCTTACACCGATGACGGATTCAAGCCTGGTCAGGGTGCTGCAGGCGCAGACGGATCGCACGGTCGGGCTGATTCCGCACGCGACTGTTCGAAAGGGGGCAACCGCAATCCGGGCGGCCATCAGTGAGGCGGCCGATCGTGGCGAGTCGCTGCTGGTGGTTGATGCAGTTGCAAATGATGAGCTGCGCGCGATCGGCGAAGCGGTTTCAGACATGAAGCTGATCACGGGAGGATCAGGTATTGCGCTTGGGTTGCCGGAAAATTTCCGTCGCGCGGGTCAACTCGATAGCGCGCGTTCTTCACATCATTTCAATGCGCCTGAAGGCCGGTCCGTGGCTTTGGCAGGCTCCTGCTCGGAAGCGACGCGCCGGCAGGTGAAAGGCGCCATGGAACGCGGCATGCCTGCGCTCAAGATCGATCCAATCGAGATCGGGCAGGGCGCAACGACGATAGAGGATGTGGTTGCGTGGGTGCGATCCCAAGAGGCGACCGCCCTGGTCTACTCGAGTACCGATCCGCAAGAGGTCCGCTCCGCACAGGAACAATTGGGACCTCATGCTGGCGAGGTCGTCGAGCAATTCCTGGCCGGAGTAGCCGTTGCGCTTAGGGATGATGGCTACAGGCGCTTTGTCGTGGCCGGCGGCGAGACGTCCGGCGCCGTGGTGCAGGCGCTGGGCGTGAATGCACTGGAAATAGGTGCCGAGATCGATCCGGGTGTGCCTTGGACGCTCAGTCTGAGCGACGATCAACCGATCTCGCTGGCGCTCAAATCCGGCAATTTCGGTGCGGAAGACTTCTTCATCAAGGCTTGGAACGCACTATGACGGCACCCACGATTTCCGAAAGCACGCGGGCGCGCGACGAGATCGTTGCGGTTGGCAAATCCCTGTTCGATCGATCGCTGACATTTGGATCGACAGGCAATATCAGCGTCAGACTGTCAAACGGCGACATGCTGATGACGCCGACCAATGCGTCCCTTGGCGATCTCGATCCTGCGCGACTGTCTCGACTTGACGCGAGCGGCGCACATGTGGACGGCGATAAGCCGACGAAGGAAGCGTTTCTGCATCAGTGCATGTACTGCGCGGGCAAGGGGCGAGGGGCCGTGGTGCATCTGCACTGCACAAATGCGGTTGCCGTCAGCATGCTGGAGGGTGTGGACCCTGAGAACGTGCTTCCACCATTGACGGCCTATTATGTGATGCGCGTAGGGTCCATGCCTCTGGTGCCCTATTTCCCACCGGGTGATGAGGCGCTTGCGAGGGCTGTCGCGGAACGCGCTGGAAAGAGCCACGCGGTGCTGCTGGCCAATCACGGGCCGGTTGTTGCCGGCAAAACGCTGCGCGACGCGCAATACGCGTCCGAGGAACTCGAAGAGACGGCAAAGCTCTACCTCTTGACGTCCGGCCACAGGATCAGACCGCTGACCGATGAACAGGCAGCCGCGTTGAGACCCAAGCCGGGGTCCTAGACGAGAGAGGCCAGTGGTCTTGCCTCGCAATCCCGATCCAAAATGCCCCTAAACACAAAGCCCCGGCGCGGGTGAACTGACCCCCGAAAGTTGGACACAACCTTCGGGGGTTTTGCATGTCCAAACACAGTGCGCGTTTCAAGCGCTCGGTTGTCGATAGCTATTTGTGCGGGGATGAAAGCTACGCGAGTGCTGGGTGGAAGCGCGGAGTTGACGCGGCGACCGTGCGCAAGTGGGTTGCTTTGTACCAGTCGCATGGCGATGCGGGGCTGTCGGGCAAATACGGTCGTTACGACGCGGCGTTCAAGCTGTCGGTGCTTGAGCGGATGTTGGGAGAAGGCCTGTCGTATCGGCAGACGGCGGCGCTGTTCAATATCCGCAATGCCAGTTGCGTTGCGGGCTGGGAGAAGCGCTATGATGCGGGCGGGATAGAGGCGCTCGGCCCACGTCCCAGAGGACGCCCCATGTCGAAGCCGCCGACCCCCGCAGTGCCTGTTGCAGCCAGTGATGAGGCCAAAAGCCGTGAAGAACTGTTGGCCGAACTGAAGCAATTGCGGATGGAGAACGCCTACCTAAAAAAACTGAAGGCCTTAACGCAGGAACAAGCGCCCAAAAAGCGCAAGCTGTCCAGGCGTTAAGGCCGTTGCACCCGCTTGAAGGCTTGCTGGAACTGGCGAAGCTGCCGCGCAGCACGTTCTATTACAGACAAAAGGCCGCCTCGCGCCCGGACCGCCATGCGGCGCTGAAGGAGGCGATCAAGGCCGTCTTCGACAGCCACAAGGGCCGCTACGGCTATCGCCGGGTGACCGCGCAACTGCGCCAGTCGGGCCGGCGCGTCAACCACAAGACCGTCCAGAGCCTGATGGCCGGGATGGGATTGAAGTCGCTGGTCAGGCCGAAGAAGTATCGTTCCTACAGAGGCGAGGTTGGGCGGACCGCTCCCGATCTGTTGCAGCGCAAGTTCAGCGCAGAGCGCGCCAACCGCAAATGGGTGACCGACGTGACGGAGTTCAGCGTGGCCGGCGACAAACTCTACCTGTCTCCCGTCATGGATCTCTACAATGGCGAGATCCTCGCGTTCGAAACCTCACGAAGGCCGCTGTTCAAGCTGGTGGACAATATGCTGACCAAAGCCTTCGCCAGGCTCGATGAGGACGAACGGCCGATCCTGCATTCCGATCAGGGATGGCAATACCAGATGCCGGCATTCCAGCGCAGGCTGGAAGCCAGAGGCCTTGCACAGAGCATGTCACGCAAAGGCAATTGCCTCGACAACGCACCGATGGAGAGCTTCTTTGCCACGCTCAAGTCCGAGCTCTTCCATCCCGAACGGTTCGAAACCATCCAAAGCCTCGATACGGCCATCGTGCGCTACATCGACTACTACAACCAACGCCGCATCAAATTGAAACTGAAAGGGCTGAGCCCCGTGCAATACAGAACCCAGCCCTTAAATCTACCAGATCAATGAACCGTCCAACTTTATGGGGTCAGTTCAGAGGGGCGGGGCTTTGCTTGTTTCAGAAATGTCAGTCCTAAGCGCGTCGCTTAGACCGAGTAGTACATGTCGAATTCAACCGGGTGCGGCGTCATTTCGTAGCGCATCACTTCGGCCATCTTCAGCTCGATGAAGGCATCGATCTGGTCGTCGTCGAAAACGCCGCCGGCCTTGAGGAAGCCGCGATCCTTGTCGAGGCTCTGAAGCGCTTCGCGCAGTGAGCCCGAGACGGTTGGTATCTTCTTCAATTCCTTCGCGGGGAGATCGTAGAGATCCTTGTCCATGGCCTGACCGGGATGGATCTTGTTTTTGATGCCGTCGAGACCGGCCATCAGCATCGCCGCGAAAGCCAGGTATGGATTGGCTGTCGGATCGGGGAACCGAACCTCGACGCGCTTGGACTTCGGTGACGATCCAAACGGGATGCGGCAGGAAGCCGAGCGGTTGCGAGCCGAGTAGGCCAGCAGAACCGGAGCCTCGTAGCCGGGCACAAGACGCTTGTAGGAGTTGGTCGACGGGTTGGTGAAGGCATTGATCGCCTTGGCGTGCTTGATGATGCCGCCGATGTAGAAGAGGCAGCTCTCGGACAGGCCTGCATATTCATTGCCGGCAAAGGTCGGCTTGCCACCCTTCCAGATCGACTGGTGGACGTGCATGCCCGAGCCGTTGTCGCCGAAGATCGGCTTCGGCATGAAGGTTGCCGTTTTGCCATAGGCATTGGCGACCTGATGCACCACATACTTGAAGATCTGCATCTTGTCGGCGTTGCGGACGAGAGTGTCGAACTTGATCCCAAGCTCATGCTGGGCGGCAGCCACTTCGTGGTGGTGCTTTTCGGTGCGCACGCCCATCTCGGTCAGCACGGTTAGCATTTCAGACCGCATGTCCTGAAGCGAGTCGACCGGCGGGACCGGGAAATAGCCGCCCTTGACGCGCGGACGGTGGCCAAGATTGCCCGTTTCGTAGTCGGTGTCGTCGTTTGAAGGCAGTTCCGACGAATCCAGCTTAAAGCCCGTATTGTAGGGATCGGCCTTGTACTTCACGTCGTCGAACACGAAAAACTCAGCTTCGGGGCCGACATAAATCGTATCGCCGACGCCTTCCGACTTCATATAGGCCTCGGCCTTCTTGGCCGTTCCGCGCGGATCGCGATTGTACGCCTCGCCCGATACCGGATCGAGGATGTCGCACATGACGACCATGGTCGACTGCGCGAAAAAGGGGTCCATATGGACAGTGTCGGTATCCGGCATCAGTACCATGTCGGACTCGTTGATGGCCTTCCAGCCGCCGATCGAAGAACCGTCGAACATGACGCCATCGGCGAACATGTCTTCATCGACCTCGACGACATCCATCGTCACATGCTGCATCTTGCCCTTTGGGTCGGTGAAGCGCAGGTCAACGAACTTAACGTCGTTGTCCTTGATCTGCTTCATAATGTCATTGGCTGTCGTCATCTGCGTTTCCTTTGAACTTACCCTTTTTATCGCCCTGACGCTTGTTCGTCAGATGGCGTCAATACCCGTTTCGCCAGTGCGGATTCGCACTACTTCCTCGATGTTCGAAACGAAGATCTTGCCGTCGCCAATGCGCCCTGTCTGGGCTGCCTTGCGGATCGCATCGATGGCTCCTTCGACGGCTTCGTCGCCGAGAACCACCTCGATCTTCACCTTCGGAAGGAAGTCGACGACATATTCTGCGCCGCGATAAAGCTCCGTGTGTCCCTTCTGCCGACCAAAGCCTTTGGCTTCGGTAACTGTAATACCCTGCAGGCCCGCTTCCTGCAGCGCTTCCTTGACCTCGTCAAGCTTGAATGGCTTGATGATCGCCTCGATTTTTTTCATGCGAAATTGGCCTCCACTGCGCAATCCTGGACGACGCCCGCCCACTATGCGCAATCGTATGCAGGAAGCATGCCAGACCCATAAGGGCGGCAAGCGTCGGAATGCAATGAGGCGATATACCGATGACGATGTCAATCTGCGGCGCCTCGACCCTCAACGCTTTATCATCAAAGCGCACGCGAAGAGCCTCTCCAGTGAGCAGAGAGCCTATAAAATAAGCAAAATGCCTAAACTGGCGGCAGCACTTATGAACTTCCAATCACTCGCGAAATCTCGGTGGTTTTTGTGTTCGATACAACGCTAAGGGTGACATCTGACGCGTCGAGAGTGGAGGACAGGCCATGACACAACTTGTCTCGCCGGAGGAAATGGCCAAGGCGGATCGACTGACGATCGAAGCTGGGATTTTCAGCGGGATCGAGCTGATGCGCAGGGCTGGGGCAGAGGTCGTTGCAGCCATACTTGCGCGCTTTCCCGAATTTGATCGTGTTCAGGTCCTGTGCGGGCCGGGCAACAATGGCGGAGATGGGTACGTCGTTGCGGAGTTGCTCCGGCGAACGGGCGTGAATGTCTCGGTTTATGTGTCAGGATCGCCAAAGGCATGCAGCGACGCCGCTTTGGCAGCAAACGAGTGCGCGCTCGATCCAATTCCTCTTGCGGAATTCGAGCCGGACGCAAGCGGCATCGTTGTCGATGCTCTATTTGGCGCTGGCTTAGCGCGAGCGATTGACGGGGATGCGTTGCGCGCCATTCAGTTGACGAACGAGTCAGCCGCGCGCGTGATGTCCGTTGATCTGCCAAGTGGCGTTTCTGGCGCCACGGGGCAAATTCTCGGAAGCGCGTTTGAAGCCGACCTGACCGTGACATTCGCCCGAAAGAAGCCCGGCCATTTATTGACGCCGGGAAGGGGCATGTGCGGCGACCTAGTGGTTGCCGACATAGGCATTCCCGACGCCATCATTGCCGGGCTCGGCGTGAAAACCCACGAGAACTCACCTTCACTCTGGGAGGACAGCTATCCGTCGCCCGAGACCGACGCCCATAAATATTCCCGTGGACATGTGGCCGTTTGTTCAGGCGATGCGGAAGCTACAGGAGCGGCGCGATTGTCCGCAATGGCTGCGGCCCGCATTGGTGCAGGCGCGGTGACGGTGCTGTCGCCCTCAGGAGCGGTTGCGGTGAATGCAGCGCATCTCACATCGATCATGCTGAAGAGGGCCGATTCGGTCGCTGACATCCTCGCCTTTGCGCGTGAGCGGAAGCCGCAGGCTCTCGTTTATGGTCCCGGCCTGTCGCCGGAGGCGCATACGGGCGTGTCCCTGATGCAGATGCTTGACGGGTGGCCGCAACCGCTTGCGGCAGTGGTCGATGCGAGCGCCTTGACGTCACTCGCGCGGAAGCCGGAGCTGTTCATGGTCCCAGCACGCAGCCGTCGAGGACCATTGGTCATCACGCCACACGAAGGCGAGTTCAAGCGGCTGTTTCCTGATCTGTCGGCAGACAAGATCCCGTCAAAACTCGAACGCGCGCGTCTGGCAGCGGCACGGGTAGACGCGGTGGTTGTCTACAAGGGGCCTGATACCGTGATTGCGGCGGCTGACGGGCGCGCCGCCATCAACAGCAACGGCGTTCCCTTACTGGCCACGGCGGGTTCTGGCGACGTGTTGTCGGGTTTCATCGCGGGTTTGCTTGCGCAGGGTGCTCAGGCTTTTGAGGCAGCGTGTGCCGCCGTCTGGATACATGCAGAGGCTGCCCGGGAGTTTGGTCCGGGACTTATTGCCGAGGATTTGCCGATGGCGATCTTACCTGTAGTTCAGCGGCTCAAGCTTCGAATTGGTCAGCATCGCGACTGTCCCACCGGCTACTGAGCGGGATCTGTCTCAACCAGCCGACGCCGGAGATAGGAAACGAAATCGTCAAACCGGCCGTTGCTTGCGACAGCCGCCGGCAAGTTGATGTTCAGTTCAATGCCCGCATCCGTTCCCATCACGCCGACCATTCCGGGATGATTCCCAAAACCGAAATACCGTCGCAACTGAAATCCGTCGAAACTGAACTGATCGCGGTCGACATGACCAACCTTGGAGACCATGGCCGTGTGCATTGGAGACGTCAGCAGTTTCTTGCGTCCGCCTTTGTCCATAATGCGGTCGAGCCACTTGAATGGAATGAGTTTGAGGATTGACGCCATCCTAATATGGTACGCTTCCTTCTTTTCACTCAGCAAAGCTCTGAGTTTTTGTCTGAACTCATCGGGACCTTCACCCTTCTTCATCGGGACAAACAGCATTCCGGTGTAGTTGGCGGTGCTTAGAATACCTGGCACGTGTCGTCTCAGGTCGACCGGAACGGCTATCAACGCGTCCCGGGAACTGTGACGGTGCGTATATTCGGCAATCGCGGCTGCAAGTCGGCCAACGATGTTGCTTGTGCTGCCTTCAATCACCACCGTGCGAGATTCTATTGTCGTATCGTTTCCCCGCGCGTCCCCGGTCGGCCAATCTATCCGCCGATCATGCTTGGAGGGCTTGGGTGGCGCGACTTTTCGCATGATGTCGAGCGCGCTGAACTCCGCATTGCTTCCCATCAAAGGCTCTCCGCGCAGTGCGCGAAACAGCTCGGAAAGGAAATGATAGGCACCCATACCGTCCATCACAGCATGGGAAGCACGAAACACAACGAGAGGTCCTATTGGCGAGCGCTTGACCAGAATGAGTTCCGCCGCGGGTCCCTCGATCAGATCCAACTGCTCCGCATTTATGAAATCGCTGTTGGTTTTCCCGCTGCCATCCCACAGGATCTCCTCGACGACACGCAAGCGAGGCGGCGCGCCATCATCTGTCCACTGAGCCCAGAAAAGTGCGCCCTTTATACGCAGGCGACTTCCGGAGTTGGCGGCCGACGCACGGTCCAGTGCGCGTTGCCAAACATCTGTATCAAATCCTGGCGTGTCACCTTGCAGGACGAAGGTGACATTCATGGGCGCGTGCCCATTGCCCGAAGTGCCCGCTGCTGCGAAAAAATACTCGTATGGGGTCAGACGCCATCCGACCTTTGCATTTGGGGTAAGTTTGAGTTCCGCCATATCCACACACCCCGATGTCCAACCCGGCGGCTGAATCACCCCGAGCAGATACATCCACGGTCAGTCTGGCAGATCTGCGTACTGCGTTACCGTAGAAAAATCCCAAGCCACCTGAAAACCTCTATTGAGCACTATCCTACCCAGTGCAAGCACTTCTGCTACGTTTGACGACGACCGTCAGCGCTTTCAGATTCTGAAGTTCCAGTAGAGGCAAGCCAGCGTGACAACCACGAGAAGCACCAGGCCAATGGTCCGAGTGAGGACGTTGCGCCTGAATGCATCCAGGAACTGATAGGACACGATTATTGCCACGGCAAAAACAAACTGCCAGTCGAGAAGGGCACGCAACGCGCCCGTTCCGCCAAAAGCTGCACGGGCAATTTGTACGCCGACAATAGTGGCGAGAAGCACAACCGAAGTGAAATATGCGGGGCTGGTGGCATTTGCGTAAATGAAACCAGCAGGCCGGGCCGGCATGAGCAGAGTCAATGCTGCCGCAAAGGCATATATTGCGCACAGCGGAATGAAGGTCGCTGCGTTCGCCAGGCCATCGAGCCGTGACAGCCCCACCAGCCCGTGCGGATACCCCTTGTTCTGGACCGCGATGCTGAGCGACGCCAGCAGAGCAACGAGAATCATCGCCAACAGAAATGCGGTCGCGGTCTGTTTCATGGCGGCATCTCCGAATCTTCGTTCTATGCCGCATAGGCCGACGCGATCACTTATGGAAGTGACTCCAGGCGTGGCGATTGAGCCGATGCGCGGCAAAGAGGACAATGTCGGGCAGGAAGAGCGTGAGGTCCATAAACGACAACACCCGCCGGGGGAGGAGGTCCGGCGGGTGTCGCTATGTCCGACGGACCATCGGGAGGAGTGATGATCGGCCGTATTCGTCCGGACCTGGGAGGAGGATGGTCGGGACGAAGTTCAATCCGCCATGGTTTTAAAGAGGCTGCGGCGACCTCTCAAACAACTTCCGCCGAGGGAGGAGGTTCGGCGGAAGTCGTTTTGAGTGGCCAGCAATCGGGAGGAGGTGATGCTGGCCGTATCTGCCAAGATCTGGGAGGAGGACGATCCCGGCAAGATCTGCTTGTCAGCGGCCCCTGCGGGCCACCCTTCGTATTTCGTCTCGGTGGATACCGAGATCTGCGAGCTGTCGGTTAGACAGGCGACCCAACTCACCAACTGTCGTGCGATACTCGCGCCAGTCGCGGAAACTTTGGATCAGGTTCATTTCACTACTCATATTTTCCAGTGGTGCGTTCGCACCCACATTAGGCAATCGCCGTTAGATGGACTTCTTCGCCACGAAAGGGATGTCTCCACGGCTAATGCCGAGGTCGGTCAATTCGCGGTTTGTCAGGCGGCTCAGCTCTGTGACGGTTTCACGATAGCGGCGCCAGTTGCGGTAGTTTCGGATCAGGTTCATCGTAGTCTCGTTTCTTCGCTAGTTCACTTCGTTTTTCATTCTTGCAAGGCTTAGATAGATCTACGCTTATGCGAATTGAAGCGACATTGGTGCATGGCAGCAATGCGTTTGTGCAATGCAACATTAATCGATTTTAGGGCATGGGGCGATTCTAAGACGGGGCGGCATTTGTCCCAGTTGAAGAACCCCCGTGCCACGAGTTAGTGAACGGGACCTTGGGGCGGGCTATGATCCGCCGCGCAGTTCCTGCGACACTGCCCAGTCCTTCGCCTTGGCCGCTCAAATGCGCCGTTGCTAGTTCCCCTTTCGAGCGGCTGAAGCGTTTGAGAATTGTTGACAGCCGTGCCTGCCCGTGGGATGGCGTGATCGCTTGCGGATGTGGCGGAACTGGTAGACGCCCCGGATTTAGGTTCCGGTGCCGAAAGGCGTGGGGGTTCGAGTCCCTTCATCCGCACCAAAACCAGCGCGTGATACCGTGCTTAGCGCGTTGAATTAATTACATAAAAATATTGGACGTTGGATTTATATTGCACTTTTCGGCAGAAGTGTGCCACTTTACGCGCCACTTTATGCGCCATTCCGGCGCTTCTGGAAGGTGCGGGCATGGCGCGAAAGCGAAGCCGGAAAGACCCCGACAGGTTTCTGGCGAATCGCGCCGGCAATTATCACTACAAGCGGCGCGTGCCCGTTGAGCTTGCCTCTGTCGATGCCCGCGCGCCTGTCGTGCGGCTTTCCCTCAAGACCGATGACCTGCCGCTGGCGCGGCGCAAGCGCGACCAGCTGGAGGCGGCCGACGATGCCTTGTGGGCGTCCATGCTCGTGCATGGCGAGACGGACCCGGCCCGCCGCCGCTATCAGGCCGCCGTCAAGCGCGTCGAGGCGATGGGCTTCAGCTTCTATTCGGGCGAGGATATCGCCGCCTTCGACAATTATGAGGATGTCCGCCGGCGGCTGCTGGAACTGGAGCACCGGCTCGGCCTCGATGAAACGCCGCACCCCGGCCCGCTGATCGGCGCGATCGACGTGCCCAAGACGACCATCAGCCGCGCCTTCGACATCTATTGCGACGAGATCGTCGCCGACGAACTGGTGACCAAGAGCCAGGCGCAGCGCGACCAGTGGAAAAAGGTCAAGCGGCGCGCCGTCAACAATTTCATCGACCTGATCTCCGACAAGCCCATGGAGGAAATCACCGTCGAGGATGCCAAGAAGGTCTATCTGCACTGGCTCTCGCGCATCGCGCCAAAGGGCGGCGCGGCAGCAAGCGCCTCGGCATCGTCGGGCAATCGCGACCTGGGCAATCTGCGCGTGCTCTACGCGGCCTATTTCAAGCACAACGGCATGCTGAGCCGCGTCAATCCGTTCGAAGGCTTCAGCTTCTCCAACCGCAAGAAGCGGTCGCGACCGCCGATCCCGACCGAATGGATCCGCGACACGATCCTGAAGGACGCCACGCGCCTCAGCCGCCTCAACGAAGAGGCGCGCGGCATTCTCCTGATCATGATCGAAACCGGGGCGCGGCCGTCCGAGATCGCCAATCTGGAGCCGACGTCCTTCCGTCTGTCGCACAAGGTTCCCCATATTTCCATCGAACCGCGCGAGAATCCGGACGATCCGCGCGAGATCAAGACCGAGTCGTCGCGGCGCCTGGTGCCGCTGATGGGCGTGGCGCTGGCGGCGGCAAAGCGCCACCGCGACGGGTTCCCGCGCTATCGCAACCGCGAAAACGATCTGTCGGCCGCGCTCAACAAGTTCCTGCGCGAGAACAAACTGTTCCCGACTGCCGGCCACACCGTCTATTCGTTCCGGCATTCGTTCGAGGATCGCATGAAGGACGGCGGTCTGGAGGATGAGCTGCGGCGGCTGATCATGGGCCACACGGTCGATCGCCCGAAATACGGGCAGGGCGGCTCGCTGGAGTGGCGGCTGTCGGAGCTTAAAAAGATCGAGCTTCCGTTTGACCCGACAATCGTCTGACGCGGGCGTGTGCCCCGGCGATCAGCGCCTCGGCGTCCTGCTGTTTTTCCTGTTCCTTCAGGACCCGGCGATAGACGGGGAGATACAGATAGGCCCTGGGCCCGGCGTCGACCATGAGCCGTGCCAGCATATCGAGATGGCGCTCGATTTCAGCGAGCGTCAGGGGCGGCAGCTTGCGCGTCGCCCATGTCTCTCGCGGTTTGTATTTCATTCGACTTCGACCGGCTTTCCGGCGACCAGCCTGTAGAACTGGTTCGGCTTGATTCCGTCCCGTCCGGCAATGCCGGCCCATGCGTGGGAAATCTCTCCATCCGGTCTGCGCTCGACCAGGAAGATGGCGCATCCATCCGCGCCGCGTGCCTTCCCCTCGTAGCCGGTTGCGGTGGCAGCGCCCCTGACGCCCGATGCGGTGGCAGCGCCCTGTTCGCCCGATGCGGTGGCAGCGCCCTGTTCGCCCGATGCGGTGGCAGCGCCCCAGTTGCCCGATGCGGTGGCAGCGCCCTGTTCGCCCGATGCGGTGGCAGCGCCCCAGTTGCCCGATGCGGTGGCAGCGCCCTGGATGCCCGATGCGGTGGCAGCGCCCCAGTTGCCCGATGCGGTGGCAGCGCCCCCGATGCCCGATGCGGTGGCAGCGCCCTGTTCGCCCGATGCGGTGGCAGCGCCCCGCCATCCTGATGCGGTGGCAGCGCCCCAGTCACCAGATGCGGTGGCAGCGCCCTGTTCGCCCGATGCGGTGGCAGCGCCCTGGATGCCCGATGCGGTGGCAGCGCCCCCGTCACCCGATGCGGTGGCAGCGCCCCGCCATCCTGATGCGGTGGCAGCGCCCTCGATGCCCGATGCGGTGGCAGCGCCCCAGTTGCCCGATGCGGTGGCAGCGCCCCCGGTCGTTTCCGATCGAACAGCCGTCGCGTCCGCCTCCGTAAAGCTGCCCTCGACCGGTGTTGCGCGGTCGTTCACCCATTTGACCGCGTCGAGGATCAGTTGCGTAAGGCCGATCTCCTTGCCGACTGCGAGAATTTCAGCGGCCGTCTTCTCGCCACCGTCGTCGCTGTGCATGGCGCCGGATATTTCGACCTGACAGATGCGCGTGCCGGCCGGCGCGTAATATTTGAATAGGGCCAGCGGATGGCCGGTGATGGCATGAAAGCCGCTTTTGCAGGCGACCACCTCGCCCTCATGGCGATAGGTCTTGCCGAACTCGTACTGGAATTTCACGCCGCCCGGCGTGCATGACATGTCGGCGTTGAAGCCCTTATAGGCCGTGATCGGAGCCGATCCGGCTGCTTCAGTCGCGGGTGTGGATGTCCTGGCGCGTGCCATGGCGTGGTCCTTCAAACGTGTGTGGGGAAAGCCCGCAATCGGGCGTGGAATTGGAAAGCCATTCGAGATGCGCATGGGCCTCGGCATCGCGCGCCTGGACGTCGTGCAGGGCCGCCAGCTGGAGCCAGCTCATGGCGTCGAGCCGCTCACGCACGGCGGCGATGTAGTCGTTGTCGCTCACGTCGCATCCCCCTGCTTGATGGCGGCGCGACCGAGGTCGGTGATGCGAAACCGACCATTCTCAAACTCGATAGCTCCTTTATTCCGAACGCCATCTGCAACCTTGTAATCTAGTCCATTCCGGCGCTCTGGCTCGAAGTCGTTCGGGGCGTCCCTGAGAAAAGCAAGTTCTTCGGCAGTGAAGACGGGCGGCGTATTGAGCGCGTCAATCGCATCACGTAACGACAAGCGGTCTGCGCCGTCGACCTTCCATGTTGAAGTGACGGACTTGGTCTTTCGGTCATAACGATCAAACCGAGACAATCGCGGCTGCTCAACGCACCGATGCAGGTACGCAAAGAACGCTGCGCCGCCGTTGTAGTGGGCCGCTTCCTTCAGGTGCCATGATTTCGCGTCGTTTTCCGTAAGCCCGCTCATCTCACGCACCCCCGGTAGCGGGAGAGGTGGTGGAGCGAAGCTCGGCGCGGACTTCCATCCAAAGTTTGCCAAGCATGTTCTTGCCGTCACGGTTTGGCCCCCATCCCCAGAAGTCGTCGCGCCAAGAATTCTCGACCAACTCGCGGTCGCCAGTAGCCAGCAATTTCCGGCGAACGTACTCGTGTTGGTCGGCTTTTGCGCGGAGGATGTCGCGCATGATGTCGACTTTCACTTCGTCCCAATCTGGACGGCGAAGATGCTTGTTGCGCTCGGCAATTTTGAACGCCTCATGCGCGGAAGGTGCTGAACGAATGACCGCCGCTACACTTGGGCGAAAGGCGTCGAACTTCTCCCAATGATAGGCTGCTTCGGATGTATTGAAGTTCAGCCCTTTCCATTCGATTGCGAAGGAAGAGAAGTTCGACAGGACATAGAAATCTTGCTCGTAGAAGCACACGCGCTCTGGTGTATCGAGGCCGTGGCACCCTTCCGGCACCGCCTGCGCTTCTGGCTGCGCGGGATACGGATAGGTCGTTGCCGGTCCGTCTGACGGCTCGCCGCTCTCCAGTTCGACGATAGCAGCGCCTTCGAGACACGCCGCATGGCACATGCCTTCCGTAACGTCGGAGGCGCACATATCCCCCGGCTTGAACGGCTCCGCGCAGATCGGGCACTTTTCGGGCTCATCTTCGGACGGCGCCGCCGCTGGCTGGGGCGACAAAGGAGCATCCAGTTTGAACCGATGCGAAGAACGTCGCGCGCCTTGTGCAATTGAGAGACGAGTCCCCGGAAAGCGCTCATCGAAGTCAGCCACCGCCTTTTCTACCTCGCACAACACCGCCTCCTGCGGTGCCTGGAGGGCGGCGCGGACGTCGCCCAGCAACCCCATAAAGAGATGGGTGTCGATCGTCGTGGCGGTCTGGGAGCGCGTGACGGCAATCGCGGCGTCAACGCGGGAGAGAAGCGTGTCGCTCGTATCAGTCATGGGAACCTCACGGGTTATCAACAGGCCGCAGGCGTCGACGCTGGCAAGAAGCAGCTCGACGGCCCTGTCTTCGCGGCCGGGAATGATGGGGCGTTGAAGATCCGCCGCCGCGCGGTTGCGGCGGGCGATCTCGCCAACGAGAAACACATGCAGCTCGTCGACCGTGGCGAGACGGGCCGTCATTTCAGCGCTCCGATCATGTGGGCGAAGAGGGCCACGCCGAGGCAGAGCTGCGCGCCGATCAGAATGGCCGCGATCCAGAGCCCGGCATTCGGGGCGGAGGGCAGGGGCTCGTCATCCGGCTCCAGCTCGACATAGTCCAGCGGATGGGCGCGGTGCGGCGGGCGGGGAATGCGGTCGATGGCCGGGCGCCTCATGACAGCACCCCCAGCGACCACAACAGGCCGATGGTCGGCAGGATCGTGAACCAGACGACCAGAAGCACGATCACGATGAACTCGCCAATGTAGGTCATGGCGTCAGCCCGAAAAGGCAGAGCGCCACGCCAGCGAGGAAGGCCATCATGGCGAGGAAGGCCGCCGTGTCGTGCAGGAGGTCGCGCATGGCCGCCTCCCTCACGCGACGCGGCGGATGGCGGTGGCGCGGGCGAGGTCGGCGGCTTCCGCCGCGTGGGCCGCGATCTGGTCGCGGGTAAAGCCCGAATGCTCGAACAGGCTGTCGGCGGTCACCGCCGTGCCGTTCATGGCCATTTCGCGCATGGTGTCGGCCATCATTTCGACAATGGCCGGGTCCGCCTTCTTCGGCGCTTCCTGGGCGAATGTAATCATGGAACACACTCCTGTTTGAAACGGGGTCAAGGTTTGATTTTGAAAGGGAGGTCGCTCTTGCGGACGATGTAGTCTCGCCGTGTGTAGGAGAGGCCGGCTGCGTCGAGCAGGCGGGCCATCAACTCCCACGCGGTCGCTTCGTCGATATGCGCTTGCTCTTGCCGATCGACATAGGCGGCCTGCCACGCATTGAAGACGTCGACGAACGCGGGGTCGTCAAACGGATTGCCGCCACCGGCGACTTTACAGAGAAGTAGCTTGTTGGCCGCTTCATGCGCTGTCCGGCACTCCAGAAGCAGCTCCGCGACCTTGCGCCGGACCTCGGGGTCGGCTGCCCGCTCGCTATCAGCCAAGGGACCGGTCATCGCGGGGCTCCGTCGACCCAAATCGCGCCGAATGCCAAGATGCCAATAGCAAGAGCAACTGCCGTGAAAGCGGCGAAGAATACCGTGGTTTCCGCGCCCCGCGTTGAAGCCTCGATCCGTTCCAGCTTCTGGATAATCCGCTCCAGCTTATGGACAACCTGACTGAAACCGTCTGCTGACGCCTCTCGCCGTCTGGGCGCGTTTGGCTGCGGTGACATGGAACACACTCCATCGCGGGATTGCGATGGCGCATAATGTGCATAACGCACACAACTAATCAAGTGGAATGTGCAAAACGCACACCAAATCTTTCGATCAATTTATGACCGGAGGTCGAAACAGGTTGGAAACTGCCACTTGTCGGTCTCTCGATAAGTTGGCAGACTGGTGATTGTTGTGGGGGAACACAAATGGCAAAGCTGTCTGTAGATCGGCAGATGTTGATCGAAGCGCGCATCGCGAATGAACAAAAGAGCGCGGCTGTCGCATATGCCCTGTGGTTCTTTCTTGGGATTTTCTCGGCACACAGGTTTTATCTCGGCAAGCCGATGTCGGCTGTACTCCAGATATTGAGTTACTTTGTGCTCATCGGGTTTATCTGGTGGCTGATCGATGCGTTCATCATTCCTTCCATGGTCGATCAACACCGCGCCAAGCTGCGCTCGGACATGATTGCTTCACATCTCGCAATGGCGGACTGAGCGGCGCAAGCAATGCAAAAACCATGCTGCACCGCCGGGAGGGACGATGGATTTTCTTGACTTGGATCAGGTGCTCGATGATGCGCTGGTAGTGGGTGCGCATCACAATCTGGAAAACTGCAAAGCGTTCTATGCTGCAGTCCAAGAGGCTGCGGAATACGGCGTCATTGAAGATGACATCGCCATCCAGATCAGGAGGGAGCCAAACAACGAATTCGACGCTTACGCAATCAAGGTTCTGGGTAAATGGACAACGCCTGAAGGAAAATCAAAGACGGCAAAATTGGGCTATATCCACAAGGACCTGGCGTGGAAGATCGCCCAAGATGTAAGTGAAGATGATAAGCTCTATGGTGAGTTTTCCTCGATTGAGCCTCATCAATCGTTTGGGTTCGATATTCGTGTGAATGTCTACGTAAAGTATGCTTTCTGATCGCTCGCAGAGCGGCCACTTGAGCCCGCATTTTCACAGTGAAGGCTGCATGTTCTTTTTTCGTTCTTGACTCTCACGCAAAGGGATAGTTTCCTATTCCATCGTCAACGCCGGGGGAACGATATGGAACGGGGAGCAATTGCTCGGCGGTATCGGCCAAAGTTCAAGACGCGCAATGAAGAGATTGTGGCAAACCTGCGCAACTCAGCCGGGGCGGGCGCGCCGCTGGACCCGGCGATGACAGCCAAACGCAAGGTCGCCGAAGCGGCTACCGCGTTGGCTCTCGCTCACGGCGGGGACTGGCGAGTTCAGTTTGAGCCGGAGAATGGCCTTGTGTTGATTGCGCGGCGTCTGTGATGTAGCCGTCAATCGACCGCCAAAGTGGCTGGAGAGCCGCTTCCGGCAATCCTTCAATCCGGCTTAACAGCGCCTTGATATTCGCCTCGCCGGTTATCTTGTCAAAAGGTCCGCCCTCTCCCTCGCCAGTCAGCAGCCATCCCTCGCTGACACGAAAGGCAACCGCGTACCTGCTTGCCGCGCGCACAATACCGCGGTTTCCATTCTCGTGCTGCGCATATGTTTCGTAGTTCCAGCCGAAATAAGCCGCGGCATCTTTTGCCGTCTTAAAGCCGCGCTTTTCGCGGGCGATTTGCAGGCGTTGAGCCTGCTCAGGGCGTTCATCGAAATCCATACCGTGCAAAATGCACAGATGCGGTGTGCGTTTCGACTTGACGAAGCGGTGTGCGTTATGCACATTCATGTCACTATGACCAATGAAGCGATCGATGTGCGGGCTCTCAGAGAGCGACTTGGCTGGACGCAGCTCCAGCTTGCGGAGCATTGCTGCACCGACCGTTCCACGGTGTCCCGCTGGGAAAACGAGCCGCCGACCAAGGGTCCGGCACTCGTTCTGCTGCGCCAACTGCGCGACAGCATCGATTCGGCAGGAAGCGAGGTGGCGGCATGAGCCTGCGCTTCCGGTCCACTGGCGGCAATCGCCAGGCGAGGGCGGCGGAAGCCGCCCGCGCATTTCCGAACGTCGCGTCTGGCTTCCCTGCCACCCCGCGCGACCAGGACGGCAGCGACCCTCGAGCGCTGCCGTCCACCCCTGCTTCGGCCGAGCCCTCCGCTATGGCTCCGGGCGTTCGCCGCTCCGGGAGCCAAATCGTTGGCTCCCGGCAAGACGCGGCTCACCCCCATGGACCCGAGTCGGCCATCCATCTGTCGACCGACGTGATGCAGGCGCTTCAACGTCGCGCCAAGGGCGAGCGCTGCTGTGTCGGAAAGATCGTGCGCATGGCGCTGTCCGACTATCTGTATGGCCCGGATCATCAGGTGGCGCTCGCGGCGCGCCTGCTCGACGACGATCTGGCGAGGGGAGGAAGCCCCTGATGTCCTGTTTTCCATGCGGTCCCCCGTGAGGTTGTGACCGCCGCACAGTGAATCGAACCCGATCGGCCCGCACGGAATCTTTTCGCGAGAAAGTTTCCTTGACGGGCGAAGCCTTGCCCGGAGTCCGCGCCATGGCGCTCGAACCGATGAAACTCGAACCGGATCTGTGTCTGGTTACCCGCGACGAGATGAAGAAGATCAAGGTTCGCACTGGCCAGCTGATCAAGCTGGCGGGCGGGCCGGAGCTTTTCCAGCACTCGGCGGGTGTGCCCAAGGACAGGCTGTCGAAATACAGCTCGCCCTCGGAATCCACCGTCATCCGGCTCGATGTCGCGCTTGCGCTGGACCGGCAGCTCGAAGCGCCGATGATGCTATCGTTCGTCGCTGAAATGCTGGGCTATCGCCTTGTGCCGATCGAAGGCGGGCCGGAGGATGGCGACAGGGTCACCCTGGCCGATCTCGCCGACCTGCACCGGGCCGATGGCGACGTGACGGCAACCCTGTCGGACGCCCTGACCGATGGCGTGATCGACATTGGCGAGCGCCGCCAGACACGCGCCTCGATCTCCCGCAAGGTGCAGCTGCTCAAGCGGCTCGACCGCAAGCTGGCGAGGGGCGGCTGATGGCGCATGCTCTTTCCGCCTATTCACGCGCCGAACGCGAGGCCATCGCCGGATGGCTGAAGGACGGGCTTTCCTCCGGCCGCATCGCCGCCGCATTCTGCAAGCGGTTCCGCTATGTGTCGCGCAACGCCATTGTCGGCATCGTGCATCGCGACCCGGCGCTTGCCAGCATCGGCTTTTCTGCCAAGCCGCGCGGCACCGGGGTTGCCGGCACACCGAAGGACGGGCGCGGACAGGCTTTTCGTGCCCGCGCCGCGATGGCACGGGCGACTTCCGACCCAAGCGAGATTCTCTCTGCCTCACGCGCCGCATCGCAGGCTTCGCCTTCGGGCGCACCGGCTGGGCGCCGCACAGGCGACGGGCCGCAGTCGCGGCCTGTTGGGCGGGGGCAAATGCTCAACCCCGCCAATATCGCGAACAAAGCGGGAAGCCGGAAGTATGATCCGGTGTATGTGCCGCCAAGGGCTCTGGTCTGCGAGGCGGTGGATCCGCGCGCCTATGACGCCAAAAGCCTGCGTCTGCCGCTGCACGAGCTGGACAATGGCGCCTGCAAATTCGCGGTCAATGAGGCCGCGCAAGGCGAGACGCATCTGTTTTGCGGGCATCCGGCAGAAGAGGGGCAGCCCTGGTGCGCGCACCATGCGGCCCGCGTCCGTGGCGAGCCGCCGCGCGATCGCAGTGTTGCGCCCGCCAACAGGCTGGGGGGCTGGTGATGGCTCGGTCGCCCGGCATCCAGATGACAGTGTCCGTCTCCGCGATCGCGCATCGCAAGCTCTTCGAGCAGGCAGCGGCAAGGGGATACAAACCGTCGGCCTATGCACAGATGCTGTTCGATGCGGCCTTTGCGGCGCGCTGCGGGCAGGAGCGCGATGAGCCGCCTGCGGACGCCGAACTGGACGAACAGGTGCGGCTCGTCTTCGCTTGTGCGGGGCAGGGCAACAGCGCTGCGATCGCGCGGGCGACCGGCGTTCCCGAACACCGCGTCGTGCGCATTCTCGATGCGTGGAAGCAGGCCGGGGGCTTGCCGAAAAGAGCGCCTGTGCAGGCGCCTGCTGCCGCGCCTGCCGTCGCATCCGGCGGCTATCCGGTCGAGACCATCCGCCGGCTGTGGGCCGAAGGTCTCTCCACACGGGAAATCGCTGATCGGATCGGCAAGGGCGAGGGCGCGCTCAGCGTCTGGATGACCAAGCACCGCGACGTCTGTCCGAAAAGGAGACGGGCATGAGCGACGCATACGATCCCTACACCCCGCGCGCGCCGCGTCGCAGCAAGAAGGCGACCGAAACGGTCGAGGCGCTGACCGAAGAGGAAGCGGGCGGGCCGCAAACCGTCGCGGCGGGGCAGCTGCGCTCGCTCATCGAACGCATTGAGCGGATGGAAGAAGAGAAGAAGACGATCGTCGAAGACATCAAGGACATCTATGCCGAGGCCAAGGGCAACGGCTTCGACACCAAAGCCATCCGCACCATCGTCAAGCTGCGCAAAATGGACCAGGCCGAGCGCGAGGAACAGGAAACCATCCTCGACCTCTACAAGGCCGCGCTGGGGATGGCGTGATGGTGGCGGCGCGCGCCCTTCGCAGGTTCTACGGGTCGGCCGCGTGGCGCGACCTGAAGGGTGCCGCGCTTTATCTCAAAGGCCGCCGCTGCGCCATGTGTGGCCGAACCGACCGCCCCTTTCATGTCGACCATATCGTGCCCGTGCGTGTGGCGTGGGCCGCGCGCCTGAGCATGACGAACCTGCAGGTGCTTTGCGTGCCCTGCCACGGCGGGAAGAAGCGCCGGATCGAAAACGCCAAATGGAGACGTCGGAAATGAATGTTCATGTCGACCCGCCAGACTATGGCCTTCTGGGACAGCAGCTATTCAATGATTTCGTGGCCGCAAGGGGCGAAACCGCGCGCGAGAAAGTCGGGCGCGTTCTTCATGAGCGCGGCTGGGATGATCTGATCGAATCCATTCCCGATCCTGAATGCGTCGAGGCAATCAAGTTCGCATTCGAGCGGCTGGCCGTTTCTTCGCGAAATCTTGCGGGAAAGTCTGCCAAGGCAATCGAACTCGCCCGGCGGCAAAAGGATGTCGAAACCTTCGCGCGCAGCGGCCACGTCGGCGATCTGCTTGGCGATAGGATCGTCGGCCTGTCAACCGAGGAACTGAAGCGGCACCTACCGAGTGAAACCTATTGGGTTGAAGCGCTGAACCGCCATGTACCTCGCGAGGAATTGGCTGACAATCTCGCGGCTCTTCAGGAGATCCGCGCCAAGACGTGGCAGGCGTGGCGGGAGGCACAAGATGTGGCCGATGCGTGGAATGTCGAGTTGGCCATCCTCGATGAACTCATTTCCCGGTGCGGCAAATGAATTCCAGCGTCGTCGTCCAGAAGCAGACCGATATCGCGCTCGTCGTCGAGCGCGCGCGCCGTCTGCTGACCGAAGGCGATGTGATGGCCGCGCGGATGCTGGCATCCGGAGCATACGATCAGGCCAAAGCTGCCGCGGGCTTCGCCAAGCGGTTTCAGGCCGGAACCGAATTGATCGGCAAGGCGCATCAACTGCAGGGCGACGCGCTGTTCATCGAATCGCAGGCCAAGGTTCGGCTCGCGGATGAATTTGATGCCGCGCAAAAGCGGGGAGAAGTTCAGTCGCCGGGCGGCGCGCGCAATTTCATTATTCCAGTCAAGAAGAATGAAATCCCATCTGTTTCTGACTTTGGGATTAACCCAAAGGACATCCACGAAGCCAGAAAACTGCGCGATGCGGAGCGCGAGGCTCCGGGCATTGTCGAGCGCGCCATTGCGGCGCGGCTCGCTGCTGGGTTGGAGCCGAGCCGCGCCAATCTGCGGGTGCATATCGGCACCAAGACGGCCACCAGGGAAGAGCGGGCACAAAACCTTTACGAGACGCCGGTCGAGGCCATGCGCACGCTGCTGGCGCTGGAGCGCTTTCATGCCGCGCCCGGCATTCTTGAGCCTGCCTGCGGCAAGGGGGCGATTCTGCGCCCGCTCGAAGATGCGGGATACGATGTCGCGATCAGCGACCTGATCGACTATGGCACCGCGACGAAGGATGGCGAGTGCCAGGGCGTCGCGGACTTCCTTTCGAGTTCCCCTGCCTCGCGCGCCGCATTGCAGGTTGCGCGTGCGTCCGAAGAACCCCGCGACATCGTCACCAATCCGCCCTATGGCGACGTGCTCAACGCCTTCGTGGCGCATGCGCTGCGCGTGCATCGTCCGCGAAAAATGGCGCTGCTGCTCAACCTCAATTTCCTCTGCGGGTTTGAAGATCCCGACCGTTGCTTTGCGATGGATGAAAACCGTCCGGCACGCGTGTACGTCTTTTCGCGGCGTCTGCCGATGATGCACCGCGACGGCTGGGACGGGCCGCAGGCCTCAAGCTCCATGAACACGGCATGGTTCGTCTGGGAACTGGACCGGCATGGCCGCTATGCCGGGCCGACCATCATCAACCGTGTCGACTGGAAGGACTATCAGGACCGCCCCGCCTTACCCGCGCTTTTGCGCGCCTCTGCCAAGGCTGCCAATTGCGACATCGTCGATGCGCTGATTGATGCCGAGGCGGCAAGGGTAGTCGCAGAGCGCAAGCCGCGCGGGCGGAAAAAGGCGGTGCCCGCATGACCTACAGCCCGACCGCCTTGCGCAGCGCTTCGTTCATGCGTGTCTGCCAGCCGCGCCCGCCTTCCCTGAAGCGCGCCAGCACGTCCGCGTCGATGCGCAGCTTGACCGCCTCTTTCGGGTTTTCCGATTTCGGCCGCCCGCCCGCATTGCGCGGCGGATTGTCCGGATCGGCAAGGGCGGCGGCGGTGAGTGCGGCGTCTTCCTCCGCCGTCATCTCGTCGGCATATTTCAGCGCCAGCCGGCGCGCTTCCTCACGTGTTTTCTGCATAATATCTGGCCTCCGTCCGGTTGGCTTTGCGCAGCGAAATGACCCGGCAGGTCTCGCCGCGCATGGTGAAGACGAGAATGTGAATGTTGTAGCCGATGAAGCCATAGGCAACTTCACGTTCCTCGCCGTAATTCTCGCGCGTGTCCAGCTCGCAATGCGCGCTGTCGAATTCGAAACGATCCACTTCACGCAGGGACATCTTGTGAAGCGCCTTGTTCTGGCGCTCTTTCGCTGGGTCGATGCTGAAGGTCTTCGGCGTTTCCATGATGTTTTTGTACCCCCAATAACTCTGCAATGCAAGATGTTTTTGGGGGTACAAAAAGGTTTCTTGCGGGGGCGTGCATGAGCCCGATCCGCAAGGACGTGACCATCGGCGATTGCCGCCTGATCCTTGGCGATTGCCTCGACATTCTGCCGCTGCTCGGCAAGGTCGACGCCGTTGTGACGGACCCGCCTTATGGGATTGGATTTGCAGCCCAGCCCACGAAATGGCAGAGGCGAGCCGGAAGTGAGGCTCGTAACTGGGATGATGCGATAGTTGAGCGTCTGCCAGACCTATTGAGCCGGGGCAGAATACAGGCAGTTTGGGGCGGAAACTATTACGCACTTCCTCCGTCGCGCGGGTGGATGAGCTGGTACAAACCAGACGCGCCACCAAGCATGGCAAGTATAGAACTCTGTTGGACCAATCTGGACCGAAACGCCAGACAGATCAGCCATTCTATAGGTGCTACGAATGCGGAGCGGGTCGGCCATCCAACCCAGAAGCCTGTAGCCGTCATGCGCTGGCAGCTTGACCAACTGCCTGACGCGCGCACCATACTCGATCCCTTCATGGGCTCCGGCACGACGGGCGTCGCCTGCGTCAAGCTCGGTCGGAAATTCATCGGCATAGAGATCGACGAGGGCTATTTCGACATCGCCTGCAAGCGGGTGGCCGATGCCGTGGCGCGGCCCGATCTGTTTATCGAGGCGGCCAAGATGCCGGCGCCGAAGCAGGAGCCGCTGCTGTGACCCGCCCGACTGCCACATCTTCCAGCGGAGCCATCGCCATGCCCGAAATCGCCCGGCCGAACATCATCCCCGCGCGCGCGGGCGACTGGATACAGACCTTTACCGGACGCCGTTTCTGGCCGCTCGATCCGCGCCCGGAAGACATATGCGTCGAGGACATCGCGCACGCGCTGTCGCTCCAGTGCCGCTATGGTGGCCACTGTCTCAGCTTTTACTCGGTCGCGGAACACTCGGTGCTGCTGGCAAACCATGTTGCCGCGCCGTTCAAGCGCTGGGCGCTGATGCATGACGCCAGCGAAGCCTATCTGGTCGACGTGCCGCGCCCGATCAAGCGTGATCTCGCCAACTATCGCGAGATCGAGGCGCGGGTGATGGCGGCCGTGTGCGAGCGTTTCGGCCTGCCTCGCGACATGCCGGCCGAAGTGCACGAGGCGGACAATCGGATTATCGGCGACGAGCGCCGCAACCTCGCAAGCTGCGAGGCGGAATGGACGAATCCGCCGGAGCCGCTGGGCATCGCGCTCAAACTGATGTCTCCGCTGATCGCCGAGAACGCCTTCATCGTCGCCTATGACAGGCTGTTCTCATGAGCGACCCGCACGACATGCTGCCGATCATCCGGCAGATGCACGAAGCTGATGGAGACGGGGAGCGGGCAAGGATTCTGCTTTCGGTGCCTGACAAGACGCTCCTGAAATATCGGGGCGCTTTCGTGCAGGCCTGCCGTCGCGCGCAGTTCGAGCTTGGCGAGACCTATGTGCTGTTGCGCGACAACGCGATGGGGATGGTGCGCGACCATCATGGCAATCTGCCGAAGGACAGGGCGCTGGCCTTGCGCGAGGTCCGCACCGCCATGATCGCGCTGTCGGAAGGGCAGGGCGAATGACCGCGCTGCCCGTTCACGCGCCGGCGGCGCGCTCGCCAATCGAGACGCCATATGCGCGCAAGGTGCTGGGGCGGCGCGAGGCGCGGCGGCTGGCCGATCTGGTGGCCGATGCCGAGCGGCGCGCGCGGGCCGTTTTCGACGCCGCAAACCGGGAAGCGGAGGATATTTTTGCCGAAGCCCGCGCTGAGGCCAATGCGATCCTGGCCTTGCTGCCGAACATGGAGGAACTGGCGCAGACGCCCGCAAAACGCGGGCGCACGGCGCTCTCCGTCATTCGCGAGGTGGCCGACCGGCACGGGCTGGCACTGGCTGTCGTGGCGGGCCGCCAGACTCATGAGCGGGCGCGCGCCTGTCCGAAGCTGGAGCCATGGGAGATCGGAAAGCTGTTTGCCGGGCGCTCGGGGGCGTGGGTGGTCGGGATTTTGCGCGAGGCGAGGGGCCATGACGGAGGCTGAGATCATCGCGATGGCGCGCCGCGACCTTTTCGGCGTTGCGCCGGGAATCTGGACCCTGGCTGCGGATGCCGAGGGTGAGTTTGTCGAGGCGCGCGGGGAGATGGGCGAGCTGCTTCCAGTGGCGCGCATTCACCCCGGCGCGAGCGCTGCCGAACGCGCGATGATGGTCAATGCGCCGCTTTATGTGCGCACGCTGCTTGGCCTCTATGACCGCGCGGTAAAGACGGTGCGCGAGCTGCGCGGGGGACAAATGCGCGGCAACCCCGACGCCGGGGCCGGCGATGTGAAGGCCGCCCATGATCTGAAAGACAGGCATGGCCTGCGCGGAAAGGACTATGCGGCCGAGGCGGCCATGAAATGCGCGGAGCCCGCATTCCGGCGCTTCCTCGCCGAACGGCACGGGCTGGAGCCGCCACTGACGGAGGATCGCGTGGCGCAAAAGGTGCGCTCGCTCTGCGGCGTCACAAGCCGCGCCGAACTCAACAATGGCGCGGCGGCGGCGGAACGCTGGAAGAGCCTGCGGGCGGATTTTGACGCATGGAGGCGAGGGTGACTTGCATTGTGGGGCTCGTCGAGAAGGGCGCGGTTTACATTGCCGGCGACAGCGCGGGCGTCGTGGGGCTTACGCTGACGGTACGTGCCGACCAAAAGGTGTTCACGAATGGTGAGTTCGTGATGGGCTTCACCACGTCGTTTCGCATGGGGCAGCTTCTGCGCCACGCATTCACACCGCCAAAGCGTCATCCGGATGTCAGCGTCGAAAAGTTCATGGTGACGGACTTCATCAACGCTGTGCGCGAGTGCCTTCAGAGCGGCGGTTATGCGGAGAAACACAACGGGGCGGAACGTGGCGGCGTGTTTCTCGTCGGCTATTCCGGCCGGTTGTTCATTGTCGATAGCGACTATCAGGTCGGAGAGGCTGCCGACGGATTCGACGCGGTCGGCTGCGGCGCGGACATCGCGCGCGGCTCGCTGTACTCTTCGAGCGGTGATCCACTTAAGCGCCTTGGCGTGGCGCTGGATGCTGCCGAGCGCTTCAGCGCGGGCGTTCGCCGCCCGTTTCACTACACGACATTGGCGGCGCGGCCATGAGCGCATTTCTGCTCGGCATAGGCTTTCGCGCCGATATGGGCACATGCGTGCGCAAGCTGGTGCTCTTAAAGCTGATCGACGCCTGCGAGGATGACGGCAGCCGCATCTTCCCGGCCATCGCCACGGTGGCCCGCGCCGCGCAATGCTCGACACGGCAGGTCCAGCGCGAGCTGAAGGCCTTTCTGGAGGCCGGGCTGATCCGCCTTGTGCGCGAGGGCGGCAAGGGGCGGCGCTCGACCAACGAATATGCGCTCGATCTCGATCTGCTCCAGCGGTTGGGCAAGGAAGGCTGGAGCGCCGTGTGCGGAGGCTCCGCAGCCAAGGGTGACACGGATAAGGGTGACACGGTGTCACCCTTAGAAGACGAGGTTAAGGGTGACACCGACGACACCGATAGGGTGACACCGGAGACGCCTAAGGGTGACAAGCTGAGTCACCCAACCCCTCCAGACTCCTCCATAGACCCCTCCAGAGAGAGAGCGCGCGAGAGAGCGGACGGGAACGGGGAAGATCGAAAGAAGATCAAGGCGGACGGCTGGGCCCTGCTGAAGAACTGGCCGCAATTCGACGGAATGCCGAAAGATCCGGCCCTTGCGATCTGGATGGGCCTGCCCGCCGATGAACGGGCCACGGCGCGGCGTCGCTTCCTGCCCTGGCTGGAACTGCTCCGAAAGCAGGGCAAGAGCCGGGTGCCGGCGCCCTCGACCTATCTGCGGGAAAAGCTCTGGCAGGCGGTGGCGGACCCGGCTGACGCGCCGCCGGCGCCGCTCGTCGCTGCACCCTTCGGCAAGGTCTGGACGGCGCGCTGGATCGGGCTGTGCCTCGCAGGGCCGGGGCCTTTGCCGGAGCCGAGGGGGTTTGTGGCGCAGCTGATCGCGCAGGGCGGTGAACTGGGCGAACGGGAAAAGCTGGCGCACCGGATGCGCTACGGCTTTCCGGCGGTCAACCGGATGGCTGAGGCCGTCACCAGCCGGCGGGCGGGCTGCACCATCGGGCCTGACGAGGCATGGCTGGAAGCGGCAAGTGCGGCCTTTGAGCGGGTGCATGCCCGCAGCGACATCGCGGCGGCATGGGAGGCCGAGTTCGCCCGCCGCGGCTGGCCATGGCTGCCCGATCCCGGCGGCCATGAATGGTTCTATTTCCCGGCAGGCGGGCCGGACGGACTGGGTGAATTCGAGAAGGCGATGCGAGGCGGTGATGATGGCGACGGACAAGCAGCAGCTTAGTGGGGCGGTGCGGGTGCAGCCTTCGAGGAATGGCCTGGCGATGCTTGGCGGTGCGGGACTCGCTCTGCCGGAAAAGCGCTGGGCCATCGTCAGGGTAGCCAACAGGCGAGATAATGATGTGGATAACCAGCTCTCCCGGCTGTTAATTGATCATTGGATGCCGCTGCGAAAGGCTGATTCGAACGTGGGTGGCAGGCGCACCGGTTCGCCTGGCTGTCCTGTCTGGACGCTCGCATGGGAGGGCTATCTGTGTGTCAAAATGGAAGATTCGGCAGAGGCGTGGCACGAGCTAATGGCGGTGAAGCACGTCAGGACGGTGCTTGGCTTCAATGGACGCCCGTTCTTCATGAGCGACGATAAGCTGTTGAGTCTTAAGGCGGAAGTGGCGACGCTCAAGCCGTCGAGCGGGAAGCCTGAGACCTTGTTCATAGAAGGCGAAGAGATCGTCGTTGTGGATGGGTCCTTCGCTTCATTTCCGGGCAAGATAGAGAAGCTTGGGACAGGTGCGAAAGAAGGGCGCGCACGCGTCGAGGTGTTGATATTCGGTCGGGCCGTTCCTGTAGAGCTTGACCTTGCGCAATTGGCAAAACGCGTATAGCCGAGTCGGTCTTAGAAATGCCCGACAGATTCGCGGTCCAGGTGACTGGCGACAACGGGGGTACAACACCGGCAAGGCGTCATGCCAGATGCGCGGTGTTGGTGAAGATTCCAGCAACATTCAATCATGTCGGGGTAGAGCAGCCCGGTAGCTCGTCAGGCTCATAACCTGAAGGTCGGCGGTTCGAATCCGCTCCCCGCAACCAATCATCGGCATGTCGACATGGGCAAGATCAAGGTCGTCGGCACGCGCATAGCCCTGACGGATACGCGGCGCGTCAGGCTGCCTCCGAAGCAGGCCGATCCCGAACTTTTAACTAGCGAGCACAGGCAATGGCGCAAGGCCGTCTGTTCGCGTGCGGGATGGCGCTGCGAATGGGTCGAAGGTGGCAGGCGTTGCCCGGTCAAGGCTCCGGCGCGGATGTTCGCCGACCACATTGTCGAGCGCAGGGACGGCGGTGATCCGCTCGATCCATTGAATGGGCAGTGCCTGTGCGGCTCGCATCACACGCGCAAGACCGCAGCGGCACGCGCGCGCCGCCTTGGCGAGAACTACTCCGTCCGCTGAGGCAGGGGGGGAGGGTCAAGGTTGCCGACCGGCAGGGCCCCCAACCGCATGGGTCAAACTGGCAGATTTATTTTTCATGGCAGACGATTTTGACCTCTTCGGCAATCCGTATGTGACGCCGTCCGAAAAGCGCGGACGGCCCGAGCACGTGCCGACTGAAGAAAGCATCATAAATATCATGGTGTTGCTGGCATCCGGCATGACGAACCGGGAAGTGGCTGCGACGGTCGGCATCTCCGTTCCGACTTTGCGCAAACATTATTTGCACCTGACGAAGAAGCGGGACGTGCTTCTCAACCGGCTGCGTAGTAAGTTGCGGACGGCTCAGATCAAGCAGGGGCTTGCGGGAAACGCGGCTGCGCTGTCCGGCGCGCTCCGGATGCTCGACACCGTGACGGCCGAAGCGGTCAATGCGGATCTCAAGAGCCGCGCCGCCAATCAGTCGGAACCCCGCAAGGGCTACGTGTCGAAGAAAGAGCAGCGCATGGAAAGCGCCCAGGCGATCGGCGGGAAATACGCCGTCCCCTCGGCACCACGTCTGGTTGCCGCCAACGGTCGATCCGTTGCGGGCGAGCCTGAGGCCTAGACCGTGCCGAAATTCTCGACGGCGTGCCTGGATTGGGAAGAGCGCATCGTCGAGCGGCGCAGCCTTGTTCCATTCGCGCCACTGTTTCCCGACGAAGCAGCCGCGGCGCTGGCGGTGTTCAAGTCGCTGCAGATCACAGACCTGGCGCAGATTTACGACCGGAAGCTCGATCAGTACCGGCACCCGACCTTCGGCGAAAGCTGCGAACCCTACGTCTTCGACCTGGTCGCCGCGATCTTCGGCGCGTACGACGCCGACAGTGCCCGCCGCCTGATCGAAGAAGTCTTCCTGCTGATCAGCAAGAAGAACATCAAGTCAACGCTCGCCGCCGGTATCATGCTGACGGCCCTGATCCGCAACTGGCGGCACAATCAGGAACTGATGATCCTGGCGCCGACGCAGGAAATTGCCGGGAATTCGTTCAACCCGGCGGCGGCCATGGTTGCAGCCGATCCCGAACTCGAAGCGCTGTTGCACGTCAACAGAAACACGAAGGAGATCACGCACCGGCTGACGAAGGCCGTGCTGAAGGTCGTGAGCGCCGATTCCAATACAGCGGCGGGCAAGAAGGCCGCATTCGTGCTGATCGAGGAACTCTGGCTCTTCGGAAAGAAGGCCAACGCGGCTTCGATGCTCCAGGAGGCAACGGGAGGCCTGATCTCACGTCCGGAGGGTTTCGTGATCTACATCACGACGCAGTCCGACGAGCCGCCGACCGGTGTTTTCAAGGAAAAGCTCGACTATTTCCGTGAGGTCCGCGACGGAAAGATCGACGATTCGCACTCTCTGCCCATCCTCTACGAGTTTCCCGAGCACATGCTCGCCAGCGAGGCATATCTCGACCCTGAAAACTGGTACGTGACTAATCCGAACATGGGGCGCTCGGTCAATGGCGAGTGGCTGGAACGTAAGCTTACGCGGGTGCGGGCAGGCGATGACGAGGAAGGCGACACTTTCCAGAGCTTTCTCGCAAAGCACCTGAATGTCGAGATCGGCATGCGGCTCCGCAAGAACAGGTGGAGCGGCGCGGCCTACTGGGACGACGCTGTCGATACAGCACTCGCAGCCCTCTCGCCTTTCGATGCGCTCGATGCGTTGCTGGAGCGATGCGAGGCGATTGTGGTTGGTGCCGATGGCGGTGGCCTCGATGATCTCTTCGGCTTTTCCGTACTTGGTCGGGAGCCCGCTGAAATCGAGATCGATGTCATGGTCAATGGCGTCCCGTCAAAGCGACGGATGAAGCGTTGGCTCGCATGGCATCATGCCTGGTGCCACAGGGACGTACTGACGAAGCGCAAGAAGATTGCCCCAAAGCTTCTGGACTTCGAGAAGTCGGGCGATCTGACGATCGTCGAGAAGGCTCTCGAAGACATCGCCTCGATCGTGGAGATCATCCGGCGGATCAAGGAAGACGGCAAGCTTGCCGCCGTTGCAGTCGATCCCGCCGGGCTTGGCGAGATCGTTGACGCGCTGGCGATGCCGGACGTCGACATTACTCAGGAGAACGGGCTCCTGAAAGGCGTCGCGCAGGGCTACGGGATGATGAACGCGATCAAGACCTGCGAAAGGCGGGTCTCGACCGGCATGCTCCTGCATCACGGTGGCCCGATGATGTCCTGGTGCGTTTCAAACCTGAAGATCGAACCTACGGCAACGGCGATCAGAGCGACGAAGCAGACGGCCGGCGACGCCAAGATCGACCCGGTCATGGCGCTTTTCGATGCCGCGACGATCATGTCGACCAATCCCGAACCCGCCCGCGTCGCAGACGTGGCCGCGATGATCGCCTGACACAGGAGAACTGTCATGATCGTACACAAGGCTGTCGCCGAGAAGGGCGACGGGCTCGACTTCGTGCTGTCAGACGGGACGGTCGACCGTTATGGCGATATCGTCGAGCCGGACGGATGGGTTCTGACCAACTTCAAAAAGAACCCGATTGCCCTGTTCGGTCATTCGAGCGGCTTTCCGATCGGGACATGGGCAAACCTTCGCGTCGAGGGCGGCAAGCTCCTCGGACGGCTGGTTCTGGCCGCCAGAGGCACAAGCGCGCGCATAGACGAGTTGCGCGGCCTTCTGGAGCAAGGGATTCTCAGGGCGGTCTCGGTCGGGTTCCGTCCCATCGATTCCGATCCCATCGACCCAAAGCAGCCATGGGGGGCGCAGCGCTACAAGAAGCAGGAGCTGCTCGAATGTTCACTGGTATCGGTGCCTGCAAATCCGGCCGCTGTCGCGCTGGCGAAGTCGCTCAACCTCTCACCTGAAACCATGACCCTTGCCTTTGGCGAGCAAGCCGAAACGAGGCGCAGGGACGTGTCGACCACCGGCGAGAAAGCCGCATCAACCCCTGTCGACCCGAGGAACTCCCGTGTGGACCTTCGGGCGAACTCAAAGGACACAACCATGAAGACTGTATCGCAGCGTCTCGAAGAGGCGCAGACAACGCTTGTCGCCAAGCAGCATCACCACTCTGAGCTGATCAATGCGGACAAGTTGGACACCGATGCCATCGCGTCGGCGTCCGCCGATATAGAGCGGCTGGAAAAAGAGGTCGAGGTGCTGACCGCTTCAGAGGCTCGCATCGCCAAGGGCACGCTACAGACGCCCGGCATCCTCCGCCGCCCGCTCGGCTTTCCGCAGAAGGAAGTCAAGCCTGTCGACCTGCTGATCCGGAAGGCTGTGGTTAAAAGCGTTTCGATCTTCACCGAAACGCCGGTTGAAAAGGTGCTCGATGATCGCTATCCCGGTCATGAAGCTACGGCGGCTATCGTGAAGGGCGATCCCGGCGTCGCTACAACCGGCGGATCGCATTATGTCAGCGACCTTCAGCAGACCAGCTATCAGGGCTTCATAGACGCTCTTGACGGCATGTCGGTGTTTCCGGCAATGCGCAATGGCGGCCTTAGCCTCAGTCTCGACAGCGCGGGCACAGCCTATGTTCCCGGCGTGACATCCGGCGGCGCGAATGGTTCGTTCTTTGCCGAAGGCGGCGCAATCCGTGTTGGCAAGGTAACCACGGACAACCGGACCCTAACCAGCCGGAAAGTGGGCGTGATCCTGGCATTTTCCCGCGAAGCGGCAAAGCGCAGCACGCCCGATATCGAGGCGTTGTTCCGCCGGCGCATACTCGCGGATACGGCGGCGGTCATCGACTCGGCGCTTCTCGACAATGTTGCGCAGGACGGCACCCGTCCGGGCGGTCTCCTGTATGATCAGGTGGCATCGGCGGCGATTGCAGCGACGGCCTCCGGCTTCGGCGGCGGCGATCACGTGGCGGTCATGGAGGATTTCAAGGCCCTGCTTGCTCCGTTCATCGCTGCCAACGCAGCGGACGGCATCACGGTGATCATGAATCCGGCACAAGGATTGTCGCTCGACTTCATGGTCGGCCCGGACGGAGCATTGGGCGATTGGTTCTCCCGCGCTCGCGCCCGCTTCTCCTTCGTGGAGAGCACCCACGCCACTGCCCGCCGCCTGATCGCTGTCAGATCGCAGGACTTCGCCTCTGCCGTGGGCTCGGTCGAGTTCGAGATGAGCACGCAGGCCTCCCTCCATATGGAGGATACCAGCCCGAACGCGGATTTGGGCGGTTCGCTTACGCCTGTCCGCTCTCTCTACCAGACCGATTCCAAGGGCATCCGCATGGTCATGGACATCAACTGGCGCATGATGCGTCAGGGCATGGTCCGCTGGATCGACGGCACGTCCTGGTAATCACCAGTCTGCCAGCGCGGGGCCAATAACGGCCCCGCGTCTTCACCCTGTGCTGGCTAGTCAGCGGGAGAAATCATCATGACCATTCGACGTTTTGTTGTTCCGATCACCGTGGATGAGAACGGAGATGCGGAAGTCTACAGCCCGGTGCTTTCGGGCAAGCTCGTCTCATTTCGCTACGTAAAGGACGACTTCGCGGGCGACGATCTGGCGTTCACGATCACGGCCGAGGGCAGCGGCGAGACGCTTTGGGCGGAGGAAGACGTGACCGCTTCGGCCACCCGCTATCCGCGCGCCGCAACACATTCGACGGCAGGCGCCGCCGCCCTGCGCGCCGACACGGGCGAAGCGGTGCTTGCTCCGATCGCGCTGTCCCAGGACCGGGTCAAGTTCGTCATCGCCGGTGCCGGCAATGAAACGTCCGGCGCATTCCACATCACGGTAGACGGCTAAGCCGGTCCCGTTTCGCACCCATCAACGGCTGAAGCCTTAGCGCTGGAAAGGACTATCCAATGGCCATTCGCAAATTCATTGTGGTTCCCGTCACCGGGACCGCAACCGCAGTAGCCTACAGCCCCTATCTGTCTGGCTATATCGAGTCGATCGAGTATGTGAAGGCGGGCGTCGATCCGTATGCGGACGGCGTCGATTTCACCATCACGGCGGATGAGACAGGCGAGGCGATCCTGTCGTTGACGGACCAGAATTCGTCCGTCGTCAAGCGCCCGCGCGCCGCCACGCATTCGACGGCCGGAGTGGCTGCCGTCTACGCATCCGGCGGCACGCCGGTGAACGACCGCATCGCGCTCTCGCGTGACCGCGTCAAGATCGCCATTGCCCAGGGTGGCAACGGCAAGACGGGCACATTCATCATCACCGTAGACGACGGGCGCTGAACCAATCCGCACGGCGGTGCATGCCCGCTGCCCGTCGCGCGGCCTGTTCGCGGGTACTTCGGAGATAGAACCCGATGACTGAAAGAGTGAAAGACGTTGAGAAGCTGATTACGAAGGCGGCAACTGCCCAAAAGTCGGATGACGCCATGCGCTTCTCGCAAGCGGCCTGCAACGCCGCAAATGCGCTGCTTGCGCTTCAGCACTCGTTGAAAGCCTGAGCTTGGATGATCGGGGGCGAGGCATCTCGCCGCCTCTTCCCTATCTGGAGAAAAGCCGATGCGTGAAACCTGGTACGTCATGGAGGATGGCTCGACGGGCGATCCTTCCGACATCGCCCCCGGCAAGGACGGGAAACTGGTGCACAAGGATGGCCGCAAGGTCGCCTATGCCCCGCACGGGCCGCGCACGCGCGGCGTTGATGCCGATGCCGAGCGGGCAAAGGCCACTGCTCCAAAGCAGAAGCCGGCTGAAAGCCATACCGGCGGTTCCGGGCCCGGCAAGGCCTCGAAGGCGGCACCTGTAGAGGCCAAGGATGTGAAACCGGAAGAACCGAAGGGCGGCTACAAGACCCGCGAAACCAAGGCCGACTGACTTGTCAAACTGGTTCACCCGGATCGTTCCCGGCTGGATGAGGCGCTCGACGGAGGGCGCTTACCGGCCGGGACCCTATCTGATCGACGGCGGTTGGCTGCCGGCCTCGGCAGGCCGATATCTCAACTGGTGGCAAATGGGCCATAGCACAAAGTTCTATGGCGAGGGCTCGGCCATGGTCGAAGCGTGCGTCGGCCGCTATGCCCAGACCGTCGCGATGTGCGCCACGGAAGGCGATCATTGGCGCAAGCTGGACAATGGCGGGCGCGAGCGTGTCACCGGTTCCGCCCTGTCGCGCATTCTTCGCCGTCCGAACGACTACCAGTCGATTTCAGACCTGATGATGAATTTGACGCGACGGCTCTACACAAACGGCGAGGCGTTCGCGGTTGCATTCCGCAACGACAGGCAGGAAATCACCGAACTTCACCTGATGCGCCATGGCATGGCGCTGGTCGGCTCCGACGGGTCAATCTTCTACAGCCTGACCGGCAACGAAATCGTCGAGCGCAGGTTCGACCTGACTGTTCCGATTCCCGCACGAGACGTTCTGCATGTGCGCCTGCACACGCCCCAACATCCGCTAAAAGGCGTTTCGCCGATCCTGGCGAACACATTGGACCTGGCGATGTCCGGTGCTGCGCTCAATCAGCAGATCGCGTTCTACCTCAATGAGGCGCGCCCAAGCTTCGTGCTGGAAACGGACCAGCAGCTCACAAAGGAGCAGACCGCTGATCTCCGCACTCTCTGGGACGCCCAGACGCAGGGGGAAAATGCCGGCGGCACCCCAATCCTGACATGGGGCCTGAAGGCCAAGCAGGTCGCGACCACGGCGCGAGACGGGCAACTCGCAGAAATGCTCAAGATGACCGAGCAGAACATCGCGCTGGCATTCCAGATGCCGCTGCAGGTGCTCGGACTTGGCGGCACATCCTTCGCCTCGACAGAGCTTCTGATGCAGTCATGGCTCGCGACGGGGCTCGGCTTCTGCATCAATCATATCGAGGAAGCGTTCGGGTTGCTGTTCCGGCTGAAAGGCGTGCCGGACGAATATGTCGAGTTCGACACAAAAGCCCTTCTGCGCAGCGCCTATCGCGAGCGCATGGAAGGCCTCGCCCGTGGCGTGATCAGCGGGATCTACAGTCCGGACGAAGCGCGCGCATCGGTCGACCTTCCGGCTGTCACTGGCGGCTTCGGTTCCATGCCGCGTGTCCAACAGCAGGTGGTTCCGCTCGACTGGCATGAAAACAACCCGATGTTGCCTGCCCCGTCGCCGGATGCGGGCGCAAATCAGAAAGAGGGTGAAGATGACGGGCGCAGCTATGACGACCACACCCGCGACATCGATGCCCGCGTCTCTGCGTTCCTTCACTGACGCCGCGGCGGATGCCGTCGCGCGTGAAATCGCCTCGCTGCGAAAGGAAGCGCAGCATGCGCGCGAATTGCACGATGCAGAGTATCGGGCGCGGCTGGCTGAACTCGATGCCCGCCTCGCTTCTGTCGCGGAACTCGAGCGGCGGGTGGAAACGCGTCTCGCGTCGCTGAAGGATGGCGAGCCCGGCCCTCGCGGCTTCGGGCTCGACGATTTCGATACGGAGCTGGTTGAGGACGGCCGCGTGCTTCTCCTGAAATTCACGCGCGGCGATGTCACGGAAATTCACGAGATCCCGCTGCCGGCGGGAAGGGACGCCGATCCGGCGGCAATCGGCCCGCTGGTCGAAGACGCCGTCGCGCGAATACCCAAGCCGAAGGATGTCGACATGGAGGCTGTGGCCGCGCGCATCGATCAGCAGATGGAACGGCTTGTTCCGCTCCATCTGGACAAGGCAATGGCTGACGTCGGCGGGCACATCACATCCGAGGTCGATCGCGTGCTTTCCGGCTGGGAGAAGCCGAAGGATGGCGAGAGCGTGGAGATCGCCGATCTGGAGCCTCTCATTCTTGAAGCTGTTGAGGCTGCCGTTGCCCGGATACCGAAGCCGAAGGATGGCGAAAGCGTGGAGATCGCCGATCTGGAGCCGACCATTCTTGAAGCGGTTGAGGCTGCTGTTGCGCGGATACCGAAGCCGAAGGATGTCGACATGGATGCGGTGAAAGCATCCATAACATCCGAGGTCGATCGCGTGCTTTCCGGCTGGGAGAAGCCGAAGGATGGCGAGAGCGTGGAGATCGCCGATCTGGAGCCGACCATTCTTGAAGCGGTTGAGGCTGCCGTTGCGCGGATTCCAAGGCCGAAGGATGTGGACATGGATGTGGTGAGGGAGACGATCGCATCCGAGGTCGACCGCGTGCTTGCCAGCTGGGAAAAGCCGAAGGATGGCGAGAGCGTGGAGATCGCCGATCTGGAGCCGACCATTCTTGAAGCTGTTGAGGCTGCTGTCGCGCGGATACCGAAGCCGAAGGACGGCGCGCCGGGCTTGCTGCCGCCTGTCAAAGCCTGGACAGATGAGGTTCACTATGCCGGAAATGTGTGCGCGCATGGCGGTTCAACCTGGCAGGCGGTGAAGGATACAGCCAAGGAGCCGCCGCATGACGACTGGATCTGCATCGCGCGGGGCGGCGCGGATGGCCGTTCGCCGCGCGTTCGCGAAACCTTCGATGCGGATGCCGATTATTCCCGCCTCGACATCGTGGCACTGAACGGCGCCGCCTTCATCGCGCGGCGGGACGATCCTGGTGTTTGCCCTGGCGAGGGATGGCAGATCATTTCCATGCAGGGCAAGCAAGGCAAGCCGGGACAATCGATCAAGGGCGATCCGGGCCCGCCCGGTCCAGCACTTCGGATGCTGTCGACCGAGGGCGAGTGCACGCTCGTCGCGCGCAACGCGGACGGGACCGAGGTGCACTGCGATCTCTACCCGATCCTTTCGAGGCTTGGCTGAGATGTCGCGGTTTTCGGTCACCTCGGCCGCTGCCGATATATCGTTGTTGACGATCGAAGAGCTTCGCGCCGCCTGCGGCGTGTCTGGTTCCGATGAGGACGCCGCGCTCACCGCCCTGGGGAAGCGCATTTCCACGGCAATAGCCCGGCAATGCTGTATCGTCGACGACGGAGTTAACCCGCCGACTCTTCTGCAGGAGACATGCACCGAAATATTCAGGTGGAGCGGGTGCGGTCCTCTCAGGCTGTCCCGGCGTCCTGTGACATCAATCACTTCCGTCACTGTCGACGGAACACTTCAGGACGGCTCGACCTATGAGATATCCGGCGGCCGCAATGTAGACCGGCTTACCGATGACGTGCTGTCCTACTGGCCAGCGGGGAAAATCACAGTCGTTTATGTGGCAGGGTTTTCCACCGCCCCTCACGATCTGAAGCTGGCCGCGACCAAGCTGGCAACCGCCACATATGCGGAAACGGGGCGCGATCCGAACCTGAAGCGTGAAGACATTCCCGATGTCCGGGAGGTCGAATACTGGGTGGCTCCGTCTGCCGACCCTCTGCTGAGCCGGGAAATCAGCGACCTGATTTCACCCTATGTCGAGAGGTGGATCTGATGAAACCCGCAGATGCGATCAAGGCGCTGGACAGGGCGCTGGCGGCCGGCGGCTCGACGCTTGTGCTCAAGCGCGGGAGCGATGTGCAGGCACCGGATGCCACGGTCACGGTTCGCGGTTCGGAGACGGCGCTCAAGCCCGAAAAGTTCGTCGGGTCCTCACGGCAGGGCGATAGTGTGATCATCCTCTCACCGACCAGGCTCGGGGCCTATGGCGAGCCGACAGAAGACGATTGGGCGGTCTTTGGCGGCAAGACGCGCAGCATCTACTTCGTTCGGCGGCGAGAGATCGACGATGTGCTTGTGCGCCTGGAACTGATGGTGCGCGGCTGATGGCCCGCTTCGAGACGTTCGACCGTGATTTGCGTCTTGCGGTCGCGGATCTCGCGCCGGACCAGATCAACGCCGCACTGGCAAAGTTCGCCCGGCAGGAGCTGGCCGAAACGATCCGTACAGGGGCAGGCAGCCCGACCTATCGACGGTACGTCAACCGCGTCGAAGGCGCACCGGAACACAGCGTGCGGGCGCCGGGCCCGATCATCTACGAATTCATATGGTGGAAGCCCTTGATCGTGTTCACGCTGGCAGAACTGCAAAAGCGCAGCCCGCGCAAAAGCGGGCGGTTCGCTTCGTCCTTCGTGGTGATCAGCGGCGGACGCATGGTCAACGACTTCGATGCCATTCCCGCCGACGCAGAAGTGATCATCACCAATTTCCAGTCCTATGTGCGAAAGGCCGAGTCGGGGCTGCTCGGCGTGAAGCGCCGCCGCATATTCGACGGCACGCGTGGCATGGTGTTTCGGCGCTTCCGGGAGATCGTCGACGTCGAAACCAAGTATCTCAATATCGCGCCGGGCGTGCACCCTTCGATCCCGTACATCCTCAAGGGCGGGGCAAGGCCGCGACTTGCCGCACAAAGCTCCCGGTCGAGCGCGTTTCGCGCGGGGCGCACGCATCTCGCAGGCCGCGCGGACAGGGCTTCCGGACAGGCGCTCACCTATCCGTCGATCGTCCTCAATCTCAACAGGTGATCGATGTCGAGCGCCACCGCCTTCGCCGGCATCGAGGCCTATCTGCGGGCCAACTGGTCGGCCACTCCGATCTGGTTCGAGAACGAAAACTGGAAACTGCCGAATCCGCCGGCCCACTTCCTGCTCGTCGAGGTCTTTGGCGATTTTTACGACCAGGCATCGATCGGGGCCGATCCGCAGGATGGGAACCTCTATCGCGAGACCGGGCAGATCTATGTGCATGTCATGGCTCCGAGAGGGCAGGGAACGGCCACTGCCCGCACCTACGCCAAGCAGATCGTGGACCTGTTTCGGGGCAATGAAGATGCGGGCGTGCGCCCGCGCGGCGCGTCGATAGGGGCCGGGGAGCCCGGCGAAGAAGACGGCAATTTTTTCCGCATGACCGTGACACTCGACTGGGAAAGGGATGACTGATGGCAACCGTATCTCGCGCCTTCACCACATTGCGCCGCCGCTGGGTTGCCGGCGAGCCTGTCCGGCCCGCCGATGACCTCGCGCCGCATGCGTTCGACGATCTCGTGAAGAGCGGTTTCATCGAGGCGCCGAAGCCCGCGACGCCGCCCGCCACCGCTTCGAAGAAGAAGCCCCGAAAGTAGCAACGCGCATCCAGTCCAACACCTGCCAGCCCGCCCGGCGAATGACCGGCGGACCCTTCGCCATGGAGAAATGACATGACCGATTCAAACCGCCTTCGCATGACCGTCATCCGGGAAACGTCGCTCGGGGTCACGCCGACGCCAAGCCCGCGCATGCGGACAGCCCGGATCACCGGCGAAAGCCTGCAGTTCGTTCCGCAGTTCGTGAACTCGGAAGAGCTGCGCGACGACCGCATGAATGCCGATCCGATCAAGGTGAACGAACAGAATCAGGGCGGCATCAACTGGGAGTTGAGCTATCCGGTCGACGAAAGCCCGGAGAGCGAATTCATCCGCTCGCTGGCCTTCAATGCCTGGCAGAACACACCGCAGCGCCTCAATGACGGCACGGCCGACAGTGTCATCACGGATGTGGCCGACACGACCGACGTCGTCACGGTGACGACCGGCGCGGCCTTTGCAGAAAACCATCTTGTTCTCATGTCCGGGTTTGCCAGCGCGGAAAACAACGGCGTGTTCAAGGTGACCACGGGCAGCGCGACCGTGCCTGCCATGCTTGGCGCGGGGTTTGTGGCGGAAGCCGCCCCTGCCGCCACTGCCCGCATGAAGGTGGTCGGCGCGGAAGGCGATTTGGGGGATATCACCGCACTTGCCGATGGTCTCGGCTCGACCGATCTCGACTTCCGCACGCTCGGCCTTGCGGCCGGCCAGTGGATCAAGATCGGCGGCACGGCGGACGCCAGCACTTTCGCATTCCTTGTGACCGCCGGCGCGGCGGCACGTGCCAATGCCTGGGCGCGTGTGACGGCGATCGCGGAAAACAAGCTGACGCTCGACAATCTGCCTTCTGGCTGGACGACGGATACGGGCACGTCGAAAACCATTCGCATCTTCTTCGGTGACCAGATCAAGAATGGCGTCACGATGTCGTCGCTCACGATCGAGCGCGGTTTCATGGGACAGGCCGTCCCGACCTATATCGCGCAGCGCGGCATGGTGGTCGGGCAGGGCGACTTCAACTGGAACACCGAACAGATCGTGACGGGCTCCTGGAACATGCAGGGTCTGACGGGTGCCCAGGACACGACGCCGCTCGATGCCACGCCGGATGCGGCCTCCAGCTCGCGCGTGATGTCGGCCAATGTTAATGTCGGACGGATCGCGGAATCCGGCGTGCCGATCTCCGCGCCGAACTGGATCCAGAGCGCCACGGTCTCGATCAACAACAATCTCCGCATCAAGACGGCTGTGGGGGCACTCGGCGGTGTCGATATTGGTGTCGGTGACGTCGGCGTCACCGGTACGCTGCAGAGCTATTTCGGTTCCAATGCCCTGCTGGCAAAGCTGCTCGCGGGCACTGTCGGCAACATCAATCTGCGCACGGCAAAGGACGGGCAGGCGCTGATCATGGCGATTCCCCGGGTGACCTTTACCAACGGCTCGCCATCCGCCGGCGGACGCAACCAGGACGTGATGCTGCCGCTGGAATTCATGGCGTCGAAAGACCCGCTGACCGCTGCCCACTTCGTCTACGACCGTCTCGACTATTTCGAGGCGTGACCGCCGTTCCGCCGACACGGACGAATTACGCGCGTAAGTGCGGCGGCATTGTCGGATGCCGCCGCACACTCCCTCCGGCAAGGTAGATACCGACATGACCATCAAGCTTGCATCGCTGAAGGTGGATCTTCAGCGCGAGAAAACCGGCGACTGGATCGCCTATCCCGAATTGCCCGGCGTGGAGTTCAAGGTGTCCTCGCTGCATCTGTCAGAATTCGTCAACGCCCGGAACGCCCTCAACAAGAGGCTGGCCAAGTCCTACAAGGGCGTCGACGTGCCCGAAAGCGTGCGCCTGCCGGAACTCGGGAAATTGCTTGCCAAGTACATTCTGCATGACTGGCGCGGCTTCGACGAGGATTACACGCCAGAAAAGGCTTACGAGTATCTTTCCGACTGGGCCGGGCGCGATGTCACCAGCGCCGTCCTCTATTGCGCGTCCGTCATCGGGCAGAGCGATGCGGAGTTCGTCGAGGACGCGGGAAAAAAGTCAGGGCAAGGCTCCGCTGGCGCCTCGAAGGCCAGCAGCGCGCCGACTGGCTGACGCGGCTTGCGGAAGAACATCCCGGCGAGCTTCCGGAGACGGAGCTTGCCGAGATGCCGGAGGATGCCGAGCCGGAAGACTGGCACGACGGCATCTGGCGCGCCTGGGACGTGCTGAGGTACGACCGGCCCTATCTCGCGATGGGCGGCGAAATGCCCGTCAGTTTCGCTTCCATCAGCGCCTATGCCGATCGCTACGGCATTGCCGGGCAGGATTTTGACGAGTTCCTGATGCTGTTCCGGGCGATCGACGATGAATGGCTCGCCATCTGCGTCGAACGCGAGAAAGAGCGGCAGGCGCGCGAAGATGCGAAGCGGAAGCGGTAGCCGTCACATATCCGCGGGATGCTTGCCCTTGGCCTTCGGCTTCGGCGGTTCCTTCTGGAAGACGATGTTGCATCCCTTCCGGTTGGATGTGTCTTCAATCGCCTGCATCTCGCCCTTCAGTCTCGCAACTTCTGCCGCCTGTGCCCCGTCGCCCTGCGTAAACAGAAGTGCGGGCCAGAAGAGAACAAGGCCAACCGCCATCGCGGCCGTATCTTGCCCTGCCTTCTTGTTCTGAAGTCCTGCGGCGGTCTGCGCGCGCGACGACACACTGGTTGCTTCGAGCGCCAGCTGCTCGCAGGTCAGGTTCTGGTAAAGCACAGGAGAGACATACGATGCTGAAATATCGCTTGCTCTCGAAGCGCAGCCTGCCAGCACAACGGCAAGCGCTGCCGCTGCAATATAATTCAATTTCATGATTTCCCCTCCGTCCCGGCCGATATCAAACCATTCGACCAGGCATATGTCCAGCGATCTACTTTGCCGGACTGCAGGTAATCGAGCAAAGCCTCAATGACCGTTTCGCTCCGACAGCTGCGCATCAGCGCTGACATGGACTCGACCGGCTTCCAGGCCGGGGCGCGGGCGCTTGAGCAGTCGAGCGCGCGGGCGGGCACTGCCGTGAACAGTCTGGGCAATAGCGTCCAGCAAACCGACACGAAAGTCAGCCAGGCCGGCAATGCCGTGCACCAGCTTTCGATGCGCTATGTCGAGGGCTATTCCGCCCAGGTCAAGTATGAGCAAGGGCTGCGGCGTATCAACACCGCGCTGGAGACCGGACAGATAACGGCGGCTCGCGCCGAACAGCTGGTCGCAGGCATGACGCAGAAACTTGCCTTCGCCGGTAATGCGGCGGAACTGGCAGCGCAGGGCCACATGCAGCTCGCGAGCGTCGTCAGCAACGTCAACAGCAGTCTCAATGTCGAGACGGGCCAGATCGACCTGAATACGGCCGCTCTGGTTCGCAATAGCGCTGCCGCTAAAGCGGCGCACGCGGCAAACGACAATGCCGGGCGGTTCCGCCGCCAGAACCTGACTTATCAGCTGTTCGATGTCGGGCAGATGGCCGTGATGGGCCAGAATCCGATGATGACCCTTGTCCAACAGGGGCCGCAGATCGCGCAGATCTATGCCGGACAGGGCGGGGTGAATGCCGCCTTCAAGGATCTGGGCACGATCCTTGGAACGGTCGCGACACGTCTCGGTCCGATCGCCGCTCTAGTGGGTGTCGCGGCGGCCGGTGTCGGCATGCTGCGCTCGGAAATCGAGGACTCGACGGGCGTTGCCGTCAGCTTCATGGACGTGCTCAAGGCCATGGTGCAGGTGCCTGCGCAGGCCATCTATGAGTATCTGGAGCCCGCCATAGCGGCAATCTCACCATGGTTCGACGCCGCGTGGGATATGGTGATCGACGGCTTCAAGCTCGTCCTCAATGCCTTCATCAAACAAAATGCGATCATCGCGGCCACATTCGAGATGGTCACGAGCGCCATCGGGCCGTTGTTTCTTTCGGCTGGCGAGGCCGCCGCCAACGGCTTCATTTCCGGTATCAACTGGATGGTCGAAAAGGCGCTTTCCGGGTTCAACCAGATCATCGATGCCGCCAACAGCCTTGTCGCCTTCTTCGGTGGCGACAAGGTCAAGGAAATGTTCGGCTGGGACCTGGAGATCGGCAAGGTCGCGACCGACGCGCTCAAACTTCCCACGCTCGACATGGGCGGCAAGGCGGCGATCAAGGAAGTCCGGGAAGAGTGGGAACGCTATCGCCAGACGGTCAAGGAGATCGTTGGCGAGGACTATGCCGCCAAGATTTTCGATGCGATCGCCGGGCAGGCGGCCGAGAATGCCAAGACGCGCATCGCCAACACAAAGGAGGAACTGAAGAAGGCGGCCGATGCCGCTGCCGAGCTGAAGCGCCAGTTCGACGCTTTTTCCGGCCGTGCCGATAATCTGCTGGAACAGTATTTTCCGGGCGAGGCGGCCCGCCGCGAGGCGCACGAGCTGATCGACCTGCTCGACAAGTTCGGCGACAAGCTCGACAGCTTGCAGCGCCAAGCGGTGGAAACCCGTATCGACGAATTGTTCGTCGCCGCGTCTCTTGGGCTGCGCGATCTCGGCAATGAAACCGACAAGACCCGCGACAAGTTCGGCAAGCTGAAGGACAAGGGCACGGAAACCGGGCGGGCTCTAAAAGAGGGCTTTGCCGGGTTCCTCGAGGACCTGTTCACCGGCCGCGATCTGCTGGATTCGATCCTGAGCCTTGGCTCGCGCCTTGCTTCAATGAACTTCGACGCCGTGGCCGAAGGGTTTGGCAATTTCTTCGGCGGCAAAGGCTTCAAACTCGATGCTTCCGCCGCCAAAGCCAACGCCCAGGTGATGGGCAAGGAAATCGGCGTGGCGATCGCGCCGGTTCTGAAGCAAACCGCAAACGATAATTATGCGAATATCGGATTGGCTGGCAGCGTCGGCGCTTACACCAATGCCATCAATGTCGGCAAATCCGCCGGCGCGGCAATCGCCCCGGCCATCCAGGAGCCGCTCGACCGGCAGGTCGATGTCATTGCGGGCGCGATCAAGAAAATCGAGAGCGGCAACAATTACGACGCGGTCGGCCAGCAGACCAAATACGGCAAGCCGCTGGGCGCCTATCAGATCCTCGAAAGCAATCTGCCGCAATGGTCGCAACAGGCGCTGGGTCGCGTCGTGTCGGCGTCCGAGTTCCTTGGCGATCGTCTGGTGCAGGACCAGATTGCCTACAACCAGCTGTCGAAGCTGCTGACCAAGTACAACGGGTCATTCGAAGACGTCGCATCGGTCTGGAACTCCGGCCGCCCTGTCTCCCAGTCCGGCCGCATTGTCGACCCCTACAATGGCCAGAGCGTCAACACCTATGTCAGCAAGGTCATGCAGGCCGTCGAGACCGGCTCTGCTTCGGGTGCGAAAGTCGGTACTGCAAAAGGAGCCGCGGAAGGTACGTTCGACGCATGGGCGGGCCTGCGTCAAGCAAGTTCAAAATCGGGGGCGCAGGCATCTGGCGGCGGCATACAGATGGCGGGCGGTCTGCTGTCGGCAGGCCTTGGCGGCTTCTCGACGGGTTATCAGGCAGCCAATCCGCTTATGGGGGCGCTTGGCGGTGGCATGCAGGGCCTCGGCGCCGGGATGCAGCTGGCGAGCCTGTTCCCGGCAATGGCGGCAAGCCTGCCCGTCATCGGCGTTGCGGTCGGTGCCGTGGCCGGTCTGTTGGGCGGCATTCTCGGCGCGCGCAACAAGGTCAAGCAGGCCCGGCGCGAACTCGAAAAGCAGATGAACGCCATCAACGACCTGCTGGACATCGGGTTCGGCAAGGGCATGGGGCAGTTCCAGAAGCGGCTGTCGGAATATCTGGCCGAGGTCGACAAGGCCGTGCCGCTGGCATGGAAGGCCAAGGACTGGGATCTGGTCGACAAGCTGCACCAGTCGTGGAACGCGATGTTCCTGCGCCTGCGCACCGACTTCTACGACATGTTCGACGAGACCATGCAGGCCTATTCGTCCGGCTACGGGCTCGAATCGCCGGTGATGAAAGGCGCGAAGGCGCTGTCGGACCTGCGCGAGGAACTGCGCAACATGGTCGCCGATGTCCGCTATTTCGGCGAGGAAACCATCGTCAAGACAGGCGGCGAGACGGGCGCGAACTATCAGGAATACAAGGCCTGGATGGAAGCGACGGTCGCGGAGGCCGAAGACGCCGCCAAGAAGATGATTTTGGCCTTCATCGGCGGGCGTCAGGAATTCACCGAATACGAATCCGCCGTCATGTCGGTCAAGGGCGCGCTCGATGTCGCGCAGACCGCGCTCGAGGAACTCGGCATGTCGGCCGAGGCCGCCGCGCAGGCGCTCGACAAGCAGCTAAACGCGGCACTGGCCCGGCTGCAATCCACCTTCATCGACGACATCTCGCGTTCGCTCTACGAGCTGGCGGACATGGACTATATGTCGGACCTGCTCGACGCGCAGGACCGCTACAACACCCGCCTGCGCGATGCCACGGCGCTCGGTCTGTCCGCCGATCTCGCCAATCGCGAGCTGGCGCTATCGCTGCGCAACATCGTGCGCGAGGCCGAACTGACGGACGATCAGATCCGCCAGCTTGCCGCCGCGCTGCCGGAACTGTCCGCCGGTCTGATGGGGCTGCTGGGCATGAGCGAGGGCGGCGACACCGCGCAGGCGCTTTCGGATGCGCAGGCCAAGGTGGAAGACGCCAAGGCGGCGTTGCGCTCGGCCTATGAGAAGGAACGCAGCGAGCTTGAAGCGACGATCTCGCGGCTGAAAAGCTTTACCGAAGGCATCACGGATCTGCGCGCCAATCTGCGGCTCGACAAGGAACTGTCTCCGCTCGGTGCCTATGAGCGGCTTCTGGAAGCGCAGAAACAGTTCGAAGAGGTCTCGGCCAAGGCTATGGGGACCGGGGCCGACGCGGAAGCCGCACAGAACAGGCTCGATGATGTCAGCCGGGCGTATCTGGAGGAAGCCCGTGCCTATTACGGCTCCAACGAGATGTATTACGGCATCTGGGAGAACGTCGATTCGACGCTCGAACAGGTGTGGGCGGCGGCGGACGGGCAACTGTCCAACGCGGAAAAGCAGCTTTCGTCTCTGGAAAAGCAGGTCGGAAAGCTGATCGATTTGGACGATGGCGTGAAGAGCGTCAACGAGGCGATCAAGGATCTGCACGCCGCGCAGGCCGAGGAAGCGTCCGCGCAGGCCGCCGACGACGCCTACAAGAACTCGATCTTTGCCGAGATGCTGGAAGTGCTGAAGATGCAGCTTGCCGCACAGCAGGCCGCCGATCTGGCGCAGCAGCAGGCGGCGGCGGCTTCGACGGCAAACTATTCGTCCAGCGATCCGGTGGCGAACGCCTATCGATCGATCCTCGGGCGCGAGCCCGACGCGGCGGGCTATGCGTTTTTCAGCGGCAACCTCAATGCCGGCATCACGACACTACCGGAAATCGAGGCAGCGCTGCGCAAGGAAGCCGGCATGGCAACCGGCGGATGGGTGACCGGCGGGACGCCCGGCGTGGACAGCGTGATGCGCATGCTGATGCCCGGCGAATATGTGATGCCGACCGCGCAGGCGCAGCGCTTCGGCCCGCAGCTCGACGCCATGCGCGGCGGCTGGTTCGGCGCGGCAAACGACAATTCGGCGCTGATCGCCACCATGCAGTCGGCCATGCGGGCGCTGCAACAGGAGGTCGAGGCCCTGCGCGCGACGGTCGCGCAAGGGTTCTCGCGCAGCGTGGAAAGCACCGACCGCACCGCCGGGGCCATGGAGCACGGCAACCGCCGCATGGCGATGGAAGCCCGCAGGAAGACAATTGGAACGAGATAGGTCAGTAAGAGAGGATACCCCTATGGACTTGACCGCCGGGCCCGCTCCCGTTGTCTTTGGCGCTCTGGCTCCTCTCAGTGACGAGCAGAGGAGGGAGATTGCTCACCCGCGACATTCAGAAGGTTACCGCTTTTCAATAAGTCGGTCAGCAACCATTCAAGATATGCCGCAAGATGCGGCGGCATCTGGAAGCCCTGATACAGATTTGGCCCGATTGAAAACGCCATGACAAGCGTGGTCGGAAAGGCGTGCGCTCGATAGACTTCAGCTGTGTGAGACTTGGCATCCCAATCTTCATCAACCAGCGCGGGTGCATCATTGGAGCCCTTTGTATCCCAACGGTGCACTCGGACTGCGTGCTGCGTCGCCTTAACGAAATGCTGAATCATCTGCGTATGCAGAAAATGTGTTGAGGTTGTTTGGTCTTCATACTTCAGCTTCAGCACAACTCCGAATTTACCGGTGTCGACCCCCATAAAGAAGCCGACGACCTGCCTGTTAGAAGTAAATCGAGCAAGTTCTTCGATCGGAATATCTTTGAGTGATGTCATTTTCCCCTCCCGTTTCTGACGGGAGCGTACCTTTTCAACCGAAAGAGTCCATATGGCCGACATGCCCGTCTATCTGGTCGAGATCGACCTGTTGGACCCGGACGGCGATCCGTTGACCGTCTGCCTGGCGACGCTCGGCTACAACACGAAGCCGGGGGATACGCCGCCAAACAGGCACTATGCCGAGCGGATCGCCGATCCGGGCAGCTTCTCGCAGTTCCTCTATGGCGCGGGCGGAACGATCGGGCAGTCGGAGCCGGGTTATGGCGAGATCGTCATCTCCAATGCGGATGGGCAGATGGGCTGGCTGCTCGACTGCGCCATGGATGGCAGGCCATTGCGGATCAAACGACTGGCATCGCAGCGCGCCGCATTTTCGAGCGCGGTGACCGTGCTTGCGGGCAAGGCGGAAGCGCCGCAATCGGCCGACATGTGGCGTTCGATCTCGATCGGCATCTACAACCGCATGCTCGATCTCGACGCGCCGCTCCAGAGCGAACGCTATGCCGGCACGACGGTCACGGCGGATGGCAGCTATGAAGGCAATGAGGATCTGAAAGAGACCGTCAAGCCGCTCGTGTTCGGGCGCGTGCGCAATATCGAGCCGCCGCTCGTCAACGCGCATCAATGGCTCTACCAGGTGAGCGCTTCGGCCGTGTCATCCATCGTCGCCTATGACGGGGGAAGCCCCAGAAATCCGGCTGGCGACTTTCCGAGCGTCGCTGCCGCCCTGTCTGCATCCGCACTGTATGGGCGCGTGGCGACCTGCAACGCACAGGGCATCGCCCGGTTTGTCGGAAATGCCGGTGCGCAACCGCGCTACAGTTTCACGACGGACGTGACGGAAGGGGGCACGCTCGCCGCCCGCTATCCCGGTGCGATCGCGCGGCGGATGCTGGCAAAGGCCGCCGTCGACAGCGGCGACATCGATACCGCTGCATTCGACGCGCTCGACACGGCTGCGCCATGGGAGGCCGGAATCCATATCGACAGCGACGAAAAGCGGCTGTCGGCGATTTCGCGTTTGCTGGCCTCGGCGGGTGCTTACCTGATCCCGACCGCGCTCGGCGTCTTCACCACGGGCTTGCTCGCCTTCGGCACGCGTGTCGCAACCTACGATATCGACGATCCAGAAAAGGCGAATGCGGCGGGCATCACGCTCAATCCCGACAGCGCCAATGGCGTCCCGCCCTGGCGGATCGTGGTGCAGTACCAGCCGGTCTATCGCGTGCTCGACAAGAGCAATGTCGCCGGCTGCGTGGATGCGGAGACCAAAGCGTTTCTGGCGACGGAATGGCGCGAGGTGGCCGACGAAGACACGGCGCTGCGCGCGCTGCATCCGCGCTCGGAGGAACTGGTATTCCAGACGCTGCTCGACAAGACGGCGGATGCGCAGGCCTACCTTGCCTATCTGCGGGCACTCTACGGGGTTGACCGTGTTCTGACGAGCATCCGGGTTCCCTATGACGAGGCGGCGGCGATCGGCTCTACCGTAACGCTGCAGATCCCCCGGCAGTTCTTTGCGACGGGGCGCGACATGATCGTCATCAGCCGGGAAGACGATTTCGGCGACGACATGGTGACGATGGGGCTGTGGGGCTGAGATGGCGCAGGATGTCGTAAACATCGTGTCGGCCGACGCGTCCGGCGGCGTGAACTCGATCACCTACAACATCGTGACGGATGCGTTGCTGGCCGGGGCGGGGTGCCTGGATTATGAGGGATTGGCCCGCGTCGAGATACACCTCGCGTCGAGCAATAATCGCGGCGCCGCCACCAAGGTCGCGGACGCCTATGTGTCGGCGCAGGGCGTGCAACGGACCGTTCCTGTCGTCGGTCTGGGCGTCACGCGCTATGCGTGGTTTCGGGCCGTCACCATGGCTGGCAATGCAGGGGACTGGTTTCCGTCATCGCCGACGGGAGGCATTGCCGAGACCACGAGCAATCAGGTGCCGCCGGACAATTCGGTCGGAACGCCGCAGATCGCGGACAGTGCGGTAACGACCGCGAAGATCGGCGATGCCCAGATCACTACGGCGAAGATTGGCAATGCCCAGATCACGAATGCAAAGATTACGGATCTCTCTGCCGACAAACTGACCGCTGGAGAGATCACCGCCAGCATCACGATCACGGGTCCGACAATCAGAACCTCCGTCTCGGGCGTTCGGGCAGAGATGAGCCCCACGGGCTCGTTTCTCGTCTACAGTTCCCTCGGGCAGATCGGTTCATTCTCCGGGGTGAGTGCCGGATTTACGGTGCTGCAAATTGACAAGACCAACGTCGGAGGCCCTGTTTCATCGTTCGTCACGAGCTATGACAGCATTGCCAGCGACTTTCGAAACAACAATGCCGGCAGTTCCAGCATCACGGCACAATTCATCAATACCCAGAGCGGCGGCGGGATTTTGCGTGTCGGCTATTCGTCGGCGGCGGGGGGGTATGCGGCCTATGCGGCTTCCGGAGCCTATGGACCGTTTACCGGCGCGCATGACGGCTTCATCGCCAAAATGGACGAGGGATCTATTGGCGAGATCGTGATCAGCACGGGGCGCGTGATCGCCAGAGGGACCGGGATAGACAACACTGTCCTGCAACTGCGGCGGGCGGAATCGCGCGGTGACCGGCGTGTCTTTGGCGTCATCACGCAACGGGGCATTTTCACCGGCAGTGAGGATATTGCCGCCCTGCCGCTGCGAAGGTTTGGCGGCATGGGAACGGTGCATCGCTACCTTGCCACGAAATTTGACCGTCTGACAGTCAACGGGCTCGGCGAAGGCCAGATCCTCGTTTGCGGGCGCGGCGGGGATATCGACAATGGCGACCTGATCTGGGCTTCCGACATGCCGGGGAAGGGGGAGCGCGTCCCGCCAGACACACAAATGACCGCCGGTCTTCTCGGAGCCATCGTCGCCAAGGCAACCGAAAGCGTCGCCTTTACCGATCCGGACCAGGTCAAGCTGGTTGCCTGCACCTACCATGTGAGTTGATATGGCCACATCTTCCCGCGTCCACATTTTCTATGACAGCAAAGCCGACAGCGCGGTGCTTTCCGGCGGAAGCTGGCTTTCCGCGTGCCCGCTGTCGAGCATACAGACGAAAGACTATTCCGAGGTGGCGCGGTCTACCGATGCAAGTCTTGCCAGCACCCGCATCAACATTGCGCTATCCAGCGTTTATGCCGTGCGTGGCATCATGTTCCGAATGGAGAACGCTACGGCCCGCGCGAAATTCCGGTGCATCCGGACCGACGCGACCTTCACCGACGCCTATTACACGACGCCATGGATGAACATTGGCGTTCAAGTCCCGTTCGGCACGCTGCCCTATGGCTCCCCATGGCTCTATGACGGCTATGTCGCATGGGACGACCCGGATCGATCGCCATGGGCCATATCAGTCTATGACAAGCGGTTCGGAGGCCGATACTGGCAGGTGCAAATCGATGATGTCGACAATCCGGATGGCTATCTCGACATCAGCCGTCTTTATGTCTGGGATGCCTATGTCCCGACTCTCAACTACGTTTACGGCAACAACGGTCTATCGCTCACGGACAACTCCATTTCATCTAAGGCAGTGGGCGGCGCGCGACATGTCCTGCGCTTGCCGAACAAAAAGCGGTGGCAATGCCAACTCGACCTTCTCCCTGAAAGCGAAGCCTACGGGGCGTTCTGGCATATGCTGAATATCTCTGGCTTCGACAGAGAGTGCTTCGTGGTTCCCGACCCGAACGATACCGTAAACCTCCAGACGAGATCCTTTGCGGGCCGTTTCGTGCAGCCGGACCCGATTGCACAAACGTTCTTTCGGCGTGCCGGCAGCGGTTTCGGCATCGAAGAACTCTGACCTCTGAGGGCGCGCTATGGTTAAGCCGACCGAAGAGATTGCACGTCTCGGGCTCTACAACATCTCACCGTGGGATGTGCCGTACACGTTCGTCGGGCCATTCAGCTACGGCTATGTCGAGACGCTGCCGATGGCCTTCAATGACGTATCGAAAGGCTTGAAGTGGTTTGCCGAAAGCGCGCTTCCAATAACAGCGAAGGGTGTTTCGTGGTCGCCGAATGTGCGCGTCAGAGCGACGGGCAACGTCAGCATCGCATCGGAACTGGTCGACGGCGCGTCGATCAATGGCGTGACATTGCAGACCGGCATGCTGGTTTTCCTCGGACTGCAGACTGACCCGGCACAGAACGGCATCTACACGGTGGTTGCGTCAGGCGCGGCATCCCGTGCAGCCCATGCAGACGATGCGGCGGAACTGGCCCTGATCGCATTCCTCGTGACGGGCGGTGTCGAGGGATCTGGCGAGCAATGGACCTTGCCGCTCAAAGAAGACGAGATCGTGGTCGGAACGACGGAGTTGGACTTCGTGCTGTTCGACTTCGACAGCGACGGCAGCCTGAGCGCGGTAATCGACGGCGGCAACTTCTGAGGCGGAGCCTCACAATCTGAAAATGGAGTAGTGGAATGGCTAATACCATTCGCCTGAAGCGTCGTGCTGCGGGCGGTTCCGCAGGTGCACCTTCGTCCCTGAAAACGACGGAGCCGGCTTTCAACGAGCAGGACAAGATCCTCTATCTCGGATTCGGCGATGACGGCTCCGCGAACGCGACCAGTATTATCCCCATTGCAGGCGAAGGCGCGGTCGTCATGCTCACGGGCGCTCAGACAGTGGCGGGCGTTAAAACGTTCGAATCCAGCCCTGTTGTCCCGGCCCCGACAACGGACTTGCAAGCCGCGACCAAGAAGTATGTCGACGACAGCGTGTCGAGCGCTGGCGGCGGTGATATGCTCAAGACGACATACGATCCGAACAGCGTGGAGGCTGATGCGTTTGACGTAGACAACCACGTCGACGGAACCACGAACAAGGTTTTTACGGCAACAGAGAAGACGAAACTCTCCAACATCGAAGCCGCCGCCGATGTCACTGACGCGACCAATGTCGGGGCGGCGATCCACGGCGCTACGGCCAAGACGACGCCGGTTAATGCGGACGAACTTGCGCTGATCGACAGCGCTGCATCGAATGTCCTGAAGAGGATCACCTATCAGAACCTCTCTACTGCGATTGTCGCCTTGATCACCGATAGCGCGCCGGGAACGCTGGACACGCTCAACGAACTGGCGGCGGCGCTTGGCGACGATCCTGATTTCGCAACTACAATGGCTAATGCGCTGGCGCTGAAAGCCCCGCTGGCCTCGCCAACGTTGACAGGCACGCCGGCTGCGCCAACAGCCTCGGCAGGCACCAACACCACGCAGATCGCGACAACTGCCAATGTCGTGGCAACGATAGCGGCGGCCACCATAGACGGCGGAACCTTCTAACCATGGCCCGCGCCAACACGATCAAATTCCTGCGCACGACGCGGGCCAACCTTGAGGCTCAGGCTGCGGCGTCCGGCCTGATTCAGGGCGAGCCCTATCTCATCACCGACGAAGAGCGGCCCGCGATCGGTATCTCTACCAGTGCCTTCTGGAGCCTGGCCTTGTTCAAGGAAATAGGCGACTTCAATACGCCGCTTCGGTTCGGAACTGCCTATGATCTTGCCACCGTTGACGTGGATACCATCCAGAGGTCCGGCTTTTATCAGGTCAACAATGATTCCTCCAACATTCCGGTCGCGGCATATTCCTACCTATGGGTGCTACAGCACGCGAACAGCGCGTTCACCACGCAACTCGTGGTTCCCGCAACCGGCCGCCCCCGGATGTTTCTCCGCAACAGGGAGAGTGGGTCTTGGTGGCCATGGGAAGAGATTGACCGAAAAAAACTTGTCACGATCCAGTCTGGCAGCGTCCCGACCCCAACGATAAACACCGACTACACCGGCACGCATCGGCTCACCGGACTGACAGCCAACATCACCAGCATGACCACCAATCTGAGCGGCACGCCGAGCCATGGCGATGAACTCTACATCGAGTTCACAGGCACGGCGAGCCGAACCATTTCGTGGGGAGCCGGTTTTGAGGCAAGCACGGTGGCGCTTCCGACAACGACCAGCGGCACCAACATGCTGACCGTTCATCTTCGCTACAACTCAGCCACGTCGAAGTGGCGCTGCTGCCGGACCTGGTAGCCAAAACAATCTTTCTCATCATCGACCGCCCCACCGGACCCCACCTCCGGCATTGAGGAGCTTTGCATGTCTGACTATACCGACGCGCTTGAACGCCTCCCGCAATACAACGTGTCGGGGCAGGACGTGCCCTTCACGTTCGTTGGCGAGGATGGCTATGGCTATGTGCTTGAATGGCCGCGTGCACTTTCTGATGTTGCGACCGTCATCAACGGGCAGACCCAGCTTGTCGCGACCGGCGTCCGCTGGATCAGCGAGCTTGTGCATCTGCGCGCCACAGGCAATGTCGATCTGACCAATGGCCTTGAGGATGGCGATACGTTGAACGGCGTGACGCTGGTCACGGGCATGAACGTGTTCCTGCCTGCGCAAAGCGCGGGCGCGACGACATCTTTCACGCTCTCCGACGGCACTGTTATCACAGACTCGCCGACTAACGGCATCTACACCGTCGTCGCGTCCGGTGCCGCTTCCAGAGCGACCTTTGCCAATGAGGCGGCGGAACTGGCGGGCATGGCCTTTCTGATTGAGCAAGGCACATATGGCAGAGGTGAGCGCTGGACGCTTTCCCTGGCGGCTGGGGACATTACCGTCGATACAACCCAGCTTCCCTTCAGTCGCGTCATGCTGGAGCGGACAGACCTTGCCTATCCGTCTATTGTCGGCACCACAACGGCTCTGACCCAGGCAGCGCGCGAAGGTCGTCGTCTGACTTTGGAAGATTTCGGTGCCAAGTGCGACGGCACGACCGATGATACGACAGCTTTCGAAGCCGCTGTCAACTTCTTCCAGACTGATACCGACGTACCCTATGGCGGGCGCATCCTCATTCCCGGCCCGACCCGCCTCACCGACACTATCCAGTTGCTCAAGGGCAGCCGGTTTCTGGAGATAGCCGGGGAGGGCCTGCACACCAGGATCATCGGCGATTTCAGCTCCGAGAAGCACGCCTTCTATGTCGGGCATCCGAGCACGGCGGGCGGGGCGTGCAATGTCGAGTTCCACAACATGCTCATCACCGGCGACCCCGACTATACCAAGGGGTTCGATCTTGAGAACGCCAACCTGTTCCGTTTGAGCAATGTCCGCCTTGAAACGCTGCTCAAGGGCATCGACTCCGCAGCGTCCTATGACTGCGATTACGTCGACCTGTGCGCCTATGGCGTGATCGAAGAAGTGTTTCACGCATCGTCGCTCTGCCATGAGGCGTCGTTCATCCGTCCGAGCATCCACAATTGCGGTGTGAACGGCGGCACCGATCACTACGCATTTCTGTTCGAGGGATCTGGCGTCAATCGGAACGTCAGTTTCGAGAATGGGGCCATGGAAGTCGTGGGCGGGTTGGTGCGGTCCACGATCGGTCATCATGGATTTGTGTTCAGGGGCATCGAGACTGAGCAATGCACGCTGCCATTTTTCGATTTCGAGGCGGCGATGGTCGGCTTCGACATCTCCCGGAACGCGTTCCAGTCCGGGCTGACGACGCCAATCGACTACCTCAAGGGCGGCGAGTTCAGGGGCAATTTCTTCTTCGACCAGGATTTCACGTGGGGCTCCAACACGACTGACGTTTCGTCCGCAGAGACGGTCGCCAGTGGCACGTCAGTCCTGCCTCTGGAGTTCACCCGCTCCTTCACGCCATATGCTACATTCTCGACCAATGGCGATTTCGCGCCAACCTACAGTTCGCAGGTCGGCAAGATGATCAAGCGCGGACAGGTCGTGACTTTCTGGATCACGCTTACATTTACCTGCAACGCGTATACCACGGCCTCTGGAGCCTTTCTCATCGGCGGCCTGCCACATCCGTGCAGGAACGATACGAATTATGCCGTCACGATCTCCAGATCGGCGAAACTCGACCTTTCCGCCAATGCAAGGATCGGGGCGGAGGTGTTTATCGATTCGAATGTCATCGCGTTTTACGAGTCGATAGACAACGGCACGAGCGCCGCCCTTGCCACCACCAACGTTCCCGCAGGGGCAACAGATGTCTCTATCAACCTATGCGGGACCTATCTGACGGATGATGCGTCGTGACCGCCGCCGAACTGAAGGCGCTGCGGGAGCAATACCCGGCGGATCGGTTCGATCTGGTGTTCGATGAGAGTGGCACTCTGATCGCAGTCGCTGAGAAGCCCGTGGAGCCAAAGGTGGACGAAGCCTGATGCTCTCTCCCCTCTACGGCAGCATGGGTGCGCTTGGTGTGGCGACACGGCGTGCGGTTGCGTTCGATGCGGATGCGCAGGCGTTTATCGACGCGGCGGGGTTAACCAACGCCGGGCAAAAATCAGCGCTCAACAAGCTTGTCGTAGCGCTGAAAGCAGCTTCGCTCTGGACGAAAATGCTTGCGGTCTACCCCTTCGTTGGCGGGACAGCGGCGGCGCATAAGTGGAACCTCAAAGACCCGCGCGATCTGGACGCAGCGTTCCGGCTGACGTTCAGCGGTGCATGGGCGCACGCCGCCAACGGCATCCGGGCCGATGCAGCAACGACTCATGCGAATACGCATCTGGGTCCGGCTACGTCGCTTAGCCCGTCCAGCGGGAGCTTTGGCGTTTATTCCCTCTCGGCAGACGCGGCTGGGGGCACGTGGTACGACATGGGCAGTGGAGCGAGCGACAGCGCGGCGTCCATGTTGATCTGCCGCTATTCGAACAGCAGGGCCTATTGGTGCTATGGCGGCGATGCATCGTTCACCTATAACACCGACATTGACGACGGTTCCGGGCTGTTTGTCGTCAACCGGCAAAATGGCACGACCACGGAGGGTTGGCGCAACGGGGTCAAGATTGGGCAGGGCGCTCGGTCTGTCAATCTTTCGGCTTCGCCCGTCTTTATCGGAGCGCTCGACGTTGGCGGTAGCGCGGTAAGGCGATCCGGAAGGACTTACGCATTCGCTTTCGTCTCAAGTGGTCTGTCGGACAGCGAGAACGTAGCCTTCTACGCGGCGGTGCAGGCATTTCAGACCGCTCTTGGGAGACAGGTATGATCGAACAGCTTTCAACGGCGGTCAAATTCCTCGCGTTCTATACCGAGGAAAAAATAGGCAAGACCGGTCTCGCTGTCACCGTCGATGTGCGCGGCCATGATGGTTCCGAGATCGTCACGGCAGGGGCGGCCACCGAAATAGGCGACGGGCTCTACAGCTACACGCTGTCAGGTGGCAGCACTGGCAACGAGGGCACGTATATCGCGATATTCAAGACCGCGACCGATACCGTCGACCAGATGCACATCCCGTCATTGTGGTGCATCGGCGTGGCCGGTGTGGAGCGGCTGGACGCGGACGTATCGAGCCGCAATGCGACCGCGCCCGACAATGCCGGCGTTGCCGCGATCAAGGCAAAGACCGACAATCTGCCTTCGGACCCCGCCGATCAATCGCTCGTCATTGCTGCGACCGATGCAATCATGGCGGCAATCCCGGCGGCGGGCGATGTGGCAGACGCGGTTTGGGATGAGGCGATTGCCGGTCATGGCGATGCCGGAAGCACGGGGCAGGCACTGTCGGCTGCCGGTTCCGCCGGTGATCCACTATTGAATACCGTTCCCGGCTCCTATGCCAGCGGCACGGCGGGTCATGCACTAGGACGTATTGGATCGGGGCAGATCACTACGGTCTCACCTGTTAGCCAATCGGGCTCCGTGGCGATCATCAGAGGCGACGATTATAAGGCCGAGGATGGCCGCGCACTCGAATGGACCGATGCGTCGAACAGCTGGCCTGACCTCACGGATGCCGACATATCGGTTATCGTCAATGGCGTGACCTATGCAGGCGCGGTCGTCACGCCGACGGGCGCAAGCAAGAAGGTTCGCCTTGAACTGACGTATGTCCAAACCACCGCCATGTCGACCGGCACCTATCGCTTTGCGGCGCGCGCCACAATGGATGACGACGATATCCTCACGCTGCTGTCTGGCAGTTGGCGCGTGAAGAACCCGCAAGACTCCTAGTCAATATTCCCATCCCCTCCCGAAAGGAACCGTCATGACCAACGCCAATCCGGCGGGCGCGCGTGCGTCCGGCGACCCTTTTCATGTCTATCGTCCGCTGCTCGACCTGATCGGTTACACCGAAGGAACCGACAAGGGCGCGGGCTACAACGAAACGCTGGCCTATGGCGCGTTCACGGGCGGGGCGGTCAACCTCGTCGGCATGACGCTCGACCAGGTCGACGCGCTGCAGACCAGAATGCTGCGGCATCCGAAGAACAAGCTGAAATCCTCGGCCGCCGGCCGCTACCAGATCGTGCGCACGACGCTGCGGGCGATCCGCAAGACGCTCGATCTGCCGGCGACCGCGCTCTACGACGAGGATCTGCAGGACAAGCTCGCCTGCTTCCTGCTCGGACAGCGCGGCATCGACAAATATCTGGCCGGGCGGCTCTCCGAGGATACGATGCTGCTCAACCTTTCGCGGGAATGGGCCAGCCTGCCGAAGCCGGACGGCAAGGGTTATTATGGCGGGCAGCACGCGGCCGTGAGCCCGGACAAGGTGCGCGCCGTTCTGTCGGAGGTCCGCCGCCGCCATCGCGAGGGCCAGCCCAAGATAGAGGTGGCCGTCGAGGTCGACCGGCCCGTGGTGCCGGAAATGGTCGAGGAAAAGGTCAAGGAAAAGACCGGGCTCTGGCAGAAGATCACGAGCGTCTTCGGCGTCGGCGGTTTTGGCGGCGGCCTGCTCTATGGCGTCGACTGGCAGACGCTGGCTGTCATCGCCGGCGGCGCAATCGTCGTGCTTCTGCTGATCCTGCTGCTGCGCCGCCAGATCGTCGGCGCGGTGAAGGAAATCCGCGAAGGACTGGCGTGATGTTCGGCCTTTTCGACGGACTGAAGGCCAGCGCGGCGCTTGCCGTGCTCGGGGCCGGATCGCTGGTCGGCTTCCTGGCGGGCGCGGGGCTCTTCTACCAGATCGGCCACTGGCAGGGCGAGGATGCCGGCCGCGAAGCCGAACGCGGGGCGGCGCGCGAAAGGGCGCTCGAACTCATCAAGCAACGGAGCGAAGACAATGCTGCGATTTCCCGCCTCGATATGGCTGGTCTGTGTGTTGAGCTTGGCGGTGTCTGGGTGCCCGAGACCGCCGAGTGCCGTTGAGGGCGCGGGGTTCGTCAAAACCTATCCGAACGCCGGCACGCGCAACTACATCATCCAGAACGACCGGCCCTTTGCCGAGGCCGTGGCGGGCAACAATCGCACCTGCGATCGTTCCCCCGCGTGCCAGAAATAGCACTCCAGACAGGGCGGCGGGGCATTGGTGGATAATGTTGAACGGGCGCTCGGCGTCGTCATCGGCAAGCTGGACGGCATCGATGCGAGGCTCGACCGGCAGGATGAAAGCCGGGCAAAGCTGCATCAGCGGCTCGATGAGCAGATCATGCGGCTGACACATATGGAGTCGGACGTGGCGTCGCTCAAGAACAAGGTCGAAGCGCATGAGAAGGTGACCGTCGAGGTGACGACCCTGCGCACGAAGGCCGAAGGGGCGGGAACGGTCGGGCGGTGGCTGCTGCGCCTCGGTATAGGCATCGTCACCTTCGCCGGCTGGCTTCTCGGCGCTTACACATGGATGACCGGCAAGCCGCCGCCGTGATGGGGGTGGTGGGTTCGCGCTTTAACCTGCGCGCGGATTTCGACGTTGCAGGAAAATTGTACAGGGGCACTTCGGTGATGGCCGCCGCCGTGATCCAAGCATTCGCCCTAAGGGCGTTTCCGTGCCGGCCGGTCGCCGGTGTTCGTCTGTGCACTTCTTGCCGCGCGGTCCTGACGGGCTGCGCGGTTTTTTCGTTTCAGGCTGTCCGGTCCCGCCGCTCGACCATCGCACTCCATGCCTGTTTCAATGCGTCAATGGCTTCCTGCTTTGTCTCGCATCTGCCAGCGCCTGAAAGGTTCCAACCCTTGTAACGGCCGCACCCGGCCCATTGCCATTCAGTCCCGCCCTGCGGCTTGATATCCCGGAACACGCGTCCGATCTGCTGGCCGGTTTCGTCATAGGCGACGAAGTCAGCGGGTACGTCGGGCCATGTTCTGCGCCATTCGAGTTTCATGCAGGGGTCAAAATAGGTGCCGGGAAGCCCTCGTCAATGCCGCGCCGATCTGGACTGCACCATCTCGAAACGGTGCGGCGCGGATACTGCTTCCGCCCCATATTGCGCCCCATTTTGTGCCACAGAATTTGGAAAAAGACGAAAATCGCGAATTATTACAATAAGGTCTAAAGGTGCGGTTGCTCTTCATCCGCACCAGCATTTAGCCCGAATTCGGTTGAAAATGGCGGTCGCGTGTGACAAAAGGCGAGCCGAATGTGACAGACGGCAAGGTCGCCGTTGAGGTGATCGACGAAAAGTTTCGACAAATCAAAACCTTGTCGAGGATTTCCTAGATCCCAAACGGCCGTGCTCGCAGCTTTTGGCAAATTGCGCCGGAATCTCGACACACCGTAAGGTCACGATGCTACTCCCGGCACGTAATCCGGCAGGCATGACGGCATTCAGGGCCGCAGCCGGATTCGTCAAAACAAAGGTTCTATGATGCAGGTCACCGAAACTCTGAATTCCGGCCTCAAGCGCGAGATCAAAGTCGTCGTGCCGGCCAAGGATATGGAAGACCGGCTGCTGGAGCGCCTGAACGACGCCAAAGGCAAGGTTCGTCTGAACGGGTTCCGTCCGGGCAAGGTGCCACTGCCGCATTTGCGCAAGATCTACGGCAAGTCTTTCATGGCCGAAGTCGTCAATGAGATCTTGAACAATTCCAGCCGCGACATTCTGTCGGAGCGTGGCGAGAAGGCTGCGATGCAGCCTGAAGTCGTCATGACGGAAGACGAGAAAGAGGCAGAAAAAATCCTGTCCGGTGGGGCGGATTTCGAATTCCAGCTGAATTACGAAGTTTTGCCGCCCATCGAGATCAAGGACGTCTCCGGCATCAGCATCACGCGCCAGGTCTATGATGTTCCGGAAACGGAAATCGAAGAGCAGCTGAAGCGGGTCACCGCCGATGCACGTGAGTATACTGCCAAGAAGGGTAAGGCCGAGCTTTGGGACAAGGTCACCATTGATTATCTCGGCAAGATCGACGGCGAGCCCTTCGAGGGCGGAGCCGCTGAGGACTCCGGCCTCATTCTCGGTTCGGGCCAGTTCATCCCCGGTTTTGAGGACCAGCTTGTCGGTGCCAAGGCTGGCGACGAGAAGACGATCAACATTACCTTCCCGGAGAATTATCAGGCCACACATCTTGCCGGCAAGGACGCGACCTTCGACGTCAAAGTAAAGGAGGTTTCCTCCCCTGACAGCACGACCGTCGATGATGAAGTCGCCAAGAAGCTCGGCCTGGAATCCGCGGAGCGTCTGACCGAGATCATCCGCGGCCAGATGGAGAGCCAGTTTGGTCAGATGACCCGCCAGAAGGTGAAGCGCGAATTGCTTGACGCACTGGATTCCAGCTACTCGTTCGAGGCGCCCTCGAAGCTTGTTGAAGCGGAGTTCAACAATATCTGGTCGCAGGTCAATCGTGACCTTGAGTCGGCCGGCCACACCTTCGAGGACGAAGATACCACCGAGGAAGACGCACGTGCCGAGTACACGCGTCTTGCGGAACGTCGGGTTCGTCTCGGGCTGGTTCTCGCTGAGATCGGCGACAAGGCAGGTGTGACTGTCACCGACGAAGAGATGCAGCGCGGCCTGTTCGAGTTCATTCGCCGCTTTCCTGCCGATCAGCAGCAGCAGGTATTCGAGTTCTATCGTGGAAATCCGCAGCAGTTGGCATCGATCCGCGCGCCTATCTTCGAAGAGAAGGTCGTCGATCATCTCCTTGGGCAGGTTGCAGTGACCGATAAGAAGGTCTCCAAGGAAGAACTGATGGCGGACGACACGGCCGATGCCGAAGAGGCAAAGCCTAAGAAGAAGTCCGCTGCGAAGAAGGCCAAGAGCGCCGACGCCGAAAGTGCTGAAGCAACCGGAGAAGGCGAGGCACCCAAGAAGAAAGCGGCACCGAAGAAGAAGGCCGCCGCCAAGGCTGAGGATAAGGACGCCTAAGGCGCTCTTCCACAACGTATCTGGGAAGCCGCCTTCGGGCGGCTTTTTCAGTTCTGGACGCGCTCCATCAGGGCGATCGCACCTTGCGGCGCCCGCAATTTGCCCTCGTGAATGATGTAGACAAAGACGTCCCGCGGTTCGCGTTTCACCGTCCGCGAAGGATCCGCGAGAGGCAGGTCGTCCGGTTGCCCGCCTGACGCCCACAGTTTTGCGCGAGCCGACCATCCATCAAGCTCGCCTGGCGTATAGGCCGTGGGATTGGTGTCCTCACCCTTCTGCAGACGGGCATAGATGAAGTTCGAGGTCACATCCGCGAACTCCGGATATTCGTGATGATGGGCGTAGCAGATGGCGGCCTCGTATTTCTCCGCCAGTGCCACGAACTCCGGCACGGCGAAACTGGCATGCCGTACTTCGAGCGCGTGGCGCAGAGCAAGGCCGCCTGTGGAAGACGGAAGCAGCTTGAGGAAGCCCTCAAAATCGCCCGGATCGAATTTCTTGGTCGGCGCGAACTGCCAGACAATCGGTCCTAGCTTGTCTCCCAGCTCATCGAGCCCCTGACCGAAGAACTTGGCCATCGACTCGCCTGCCTCCGACAGCACCTTACGGTTGGTCACGAAGCGGTTGCCCTTTATGGAAAAGACAAAGCCGTCCGGTGTCTCGCTCCGCCATTTGACATATGTCTCCCGCTTGAAGCCGGAATAATACGTGCCGTTGACCTCTATCGTCGGCACCTGTCGGGACGCGAACTCCAGCTGCTTCTTCTTCGACAGCTTTTCTGGATAAAACGTGCCTTCCCAAGGTTCGAAAGTCCATCCGCCCATCCCGGCGCGGATTGTTCCTGAAATGGCCATGTCGATTCCCCCGACCAAGATTGTTCCTGTGTTGTGATCCGGCTTTGACGCTCGACTTGCCTTGGTCTGACACCCAAGTCGCCGAGGTTGATCGCCTCACGCGATGGCTATTCGGCCGCCACGCGTCTGCCGGATCCCGGTCGACGTTCAAGGAGCTCCTTGAGGAACTGACCGGTATAGCTGCGGGGCTCGTGAACGATGTCCTCCGGGCTTCCGCACGCCACCAGCTCTCCACCGCCATCTCCGCCTTCCGGGCCAAGGTCAAGGACCCAGTCGGCGGTCTTAATGACCTCGAGATTGTGCTCGATGACCACCACCGTGTTCCCCTGATCGACAAGCTCATGCAGAACTTCGAGCAGCTTCGCGACGTCGTGGAAGTGCAGACCGGTGGTCGGCTCGTCGAGGATATAAAGCGTCTTGCCAGTTGCCTTGCGCGACAACTCCTTGGCGAGCTTGATGCGCTGTGCCTCGCCACCCGACAGGGTCGTCGCCTGCTGTCCGATATGGATGTAACCCAGTCCGACCTGATTCAGGGTGACGAGCTTATCCCGAACTGCGGGCACCGCTGCGAAAAAGTCGACGCCTTCCTCGACGGTCATGTCCAAGACGTCCGCGATCGACTTGCCCTTGAACGTCACATCGAGCGTCTCGCGATTGTAGCGTTTGCCGTGACAGACATCGCAGGTGACGTAGACATCCGGCAGGAAGTGCATCTCGATCTTGATGACGCCATCGCCCTGGCACGCCTCGCAACGGCCACCCTTTACGTTGAATGAGAAGCGGCCGGGTTGATAGCCGCGCGCCTTCGCCTCCGGCAGACCGGCGAACCAGTCGCGAATCGGCGTAAAGGCGCCGGTATAGGTCGCCGGGTTCGAACGCGGTGTGCGTCCGATCGGGCTTTGATCGATATCGATAACCTTGTCGAGAAACTCGAGCCCCTCAATGCGGTCGTGCTCTGCCGGGTGCTCACGCGACCCCATGATGCGGCGCGACGCGGCCTTGAAAAGCGTCTCGATAAGGAAGGTCGACTTGCCGCCGCCCGATACACCTGTCACTGCCGTAAAGGTGCCCAGCGGAATCTCGGCTGTAACATTCTTCAGATTGTTGCCACGTGCGCCGACGACTTTGATCCGCCGTCCTTTTTTCAAGGTGCGGCGCGTTTCAGGCATCGCGATCTCCAACTCACCGGAAAGATACTTTCCAGTGATGGAGTTGGGGTTGGCGATGATCTCGGCAGGTTTGCCCTGCGCGATCACACGCCCCCCATGTACTCCGGCGGCAGGACCGATATCGACCACATAGTCGGCATGCAGGATCGCATCCTCATCATGTTCGACCACGATCACGGTGTTTCCTAGGTCGCGCAAATGTTTGAGCGTATCGAGAAGCCGGGCATTGTCGCGCTGATGCAGCCCGATCGACGGTTCGTCGAGCACGTAAAGGACCCCGGTCAGGCCGGACCCGATCTGTGACGCAAGACGAATGCGTTGGCTTTCACCGCCCGAAAGAGTGCCGGAATTGCGTGCAAGCGTCAGGTAGTCGAGCCCGACATCATTCAGAAAGCGGAGGCGTTCCCTGATTTCCTTGAGGACACGAACCGCGATCTCGTTCTGCTTGGCATTCAGAGATTCCGGAAGTGCGTTGAACCATGCGTCCGCCTTGCGAATCGACAGACCCGTCACTTCACCGATGTGCTTGCCCGCGATCTTGACGGCCAGCGCCTCGGGCTTGAGGCGATAGCCCCCACAGGACGGGCATGGGCTTGCTGACATGAAGCGCTCGATCTCTTCACGCATCCAGGCCGATTCCGTCTCCTTCCAGCGTCTCTCGAGATTGGTGATCACACCCTCGAAAGTTTTGGTCGTTTTGTATGAGCGCAGGCCGTCATCATAATTGAACGTGACGGGTTGATCGCCGGTGCCGCGAAGAATCGCATTCTTGGCCTCTTCCGGCAGGTCCTTGAACTTGTCGCCAAGCTTGAAGCCGTAGACTTTACCCAGTCCTTCCAGAGTCTGGGCATAGTAGGGGGATGTCGACTTGGCCCATGGCGCGATTGCACCATCACGCAGCGAGACGTTGTCGTCCGGCACGATCAGGTTTTGATCGATGGCGCGCTGATTTCCCAAACCATCGCAGGTTGGGCAGGCGCCGAACGGATTGTTGAAAGAGAAAAGACGCGGCTCAATCTCCGAAATCGTGAAGCCGGAGACGGGGCAGGCGAACTTCTCCGAGAAAAGTAAGCGCTCATGCGTCTCATTCTTGGATTTGTTGACCGAATCCTCCGCCGTTTCGCCTGCGGGCAAAGGCTTGTCGGCAAATTCCGCCACAGCCAGTCCATCTGCGAGCCTCAACGCCGTTTCAAGCGAATCCGCCAGACGCGTGGCGAGGTCGCCGCGCACCACGACGCGGTCAACGACGACATCGATGTCGTGTTTATATTTCTTGTCCAATGCCGGAACGTCGGCGATCTCGTAGAAAACGCCGTCTACCTTGACCCGCTGAAAGCCCTTTTTCTGAAGCTCGGCGAGTTCTTTCCTGTATTCCCCTTTGCGCCCGCGCACCATCGGGGCTGTTATGTAAAGGCGGGTTCCTTCCTCGATCGCCAGCACCCGGTCGACCATCTGGGACACCGTCTGGCTTTCGATCGGAAGCCCGGTAGCCGGAGAATAGGGAATGCCGATACGCGCCCATAGAAGACGCATATAGTCGTATATCTCGGTGACAGTGCCGACTGTCGATCTGGGATTGCGGCTCGTCGTCTTTTGCTCGATCGAAATCGCTGGCGACAGGCCGTCGATCTGGTCGACATCCGGCTTCTGCATCATTTCCAGAAACTGGCGCGCATAGGCCGAAAGACTTTCGACATATCGCCGTTGCCCCTCGGCATAGATGGTATCGAAAGCCAGGGATGACTTTCCCGACCCCGACAAACCCGTCATCACGACAAGACTGTCTCGCGGCAGGTCGAGATCGACGTTCTTGAGATTGTGTTCGCGCGCGCCGCGAATGGAAATGAATTTGTGGTCCGGCATGACCATCCAGCTTGGAAATAGGGGACAAGGGGTTGCGAGCGCGTAAGTCGGGCGCCGCTTGAATGTAGGTCTCGATTACCAGATGTCGAGTGGAGAACGCAACGGAAACAAAACCAACTGACAACGCACTGTCAGGAGGCCGGGCGTCCGGCGCGGCGTCGATCACGTTTTATCGCGTCGGCTTGACCAAAACCTTCTGTGAGCGCAACATATCGTTGCGCTTTCGTTTTTGGCGGGTTCGCAAGATCCGATTTTGAGGCGGACGCGATTCTACTTTGAAAGCGCAACTATATTCTGGACGAAAGGATGAGGTATGACCCCGCCTGACAGTTCCACTAGGCTCCTCGAAATTTGAGGAGCCACGGCAGGCTGACATGATCACCATGTGATCTCGTCCTTTCGAGCCCTGCCGTTTCAAATACAATTAGAGACCATAGTCGGATCGTCGGCTTTGCCGCGAAGCGTCCGAAATTTTGCGGGCTTTCCTGAGCCTGCCGTCGGGACAAACCCGTTGATGAAGCCTCGTGCCAAGTGACACGAGGCTTCTTGCGTAATTGTTATTAGCGACGAGGGTTTGACTTCAGGTCGCCGATGTTCACGTCGATCGTGACGTCGCCGGAAATCCGCACATCCGTATTCCCAATACGAAATGACCGTGGGTCCGAATCCGCATCCGACGGCTCCGGCTCAGGCGCTTTGACAATGGCTTCGGGCGTTTTGACGCCGGGCAGATCCATGTCCTCGGCATAGACGGCAGGACCCTGCACAATACTGAGCCCAGCAGCGAAGATGATAATCGGGGTCTTCATATGCTGGAGATAGGAAGAGAGAGCGAACCTCGCCACGGGATGATTGCGCAATGCGACAAATATCATCGTTCCAGTTCTTCCAACATGCGCCGAAGTTCCTGGATGCGATCGGGCCAGAAGAGCCGGTAGCGCTCAATCCAGTCTGACAGTGGCCCAAGAGCATCAGGTGCACTGCGGTAATAGGAAAATCGCCCGCTTCTCCTCTCCGTCACGAGCCCGGCCTCACGCAACACTGTGAGATGCTGCGAGATTGCAGGCTGAGAAACCGGCAGCGCCGAATGGAGATCGTTGACGGTCTGCTCCGCCTTCACCAGCCGCTCGAACACAGCCCTACGCGTAGGATCGGCCAGGGCGCGGAAGACGTCAGGACTGGTCATTGGAAACACATAAGTGCGGACTTATTGAATAAGTGATCGCTTATCTTATCGTGCACACTTGGGAGTTCTGCAATCCCGATTGACACAAGATCGGGTGCCAATTAGAACAAAATGGGAACAAATGGCTTGTGGATAGCGGCAATCGTTTTTGCCGATGCCCGCAACAGCGCCATGTTTGGTGTAAGAGAAAGCTGATTTCGGACGAGCGCGGAGATTTCCCATGGCTGGTAGCGTGAACAAGGTAATTCTGGTCGGCAATCTCGGGGCCGACCCGGAGATACGTCGATTGAATTCCGGCGATCCCGTCGTGAACCTGCGCATTGCCACCTCGGAAACCTGGCGCGACAAGAATTCTGGAGAACGCAAGGAAAAGACCGAGTGGCACAGCGTCGTGATTTTCAACGACAATCTCGCCAAGGTTGCCGAGCAGTATCTCAAAAAGGGCGCGAAGGTTTACATCGAAGGGCAGCTTCAGACGCGCAAATGGACCGACCAGCAGGGTCAGGATCGCTATACGACCGAGATCGTGTTGCAGAAATTTCGCGGCGAATTGCAGATGCTGGATGCGAGAGGCCAGGGTGGTGATAGCGGCAGTGTCGGATATTCCGGCGGCGGTCGCGGCTCGGATTTCGGTCAATCAGGCCCGAGCGAGAGCTATGGCGGTCGCGGCGGCGGCAATCGCGGCGGTGACGATCGTGGCGGCGGCTTCTCGCGCGATCTCGATGATGAGATCCCTTTCTGAGAAACTGGTCGTGCCTGCGCTTGGCCTGATGTCGGTTGTCGGCAGGCGGGCGGTTCGCTCAGGTGGCTTAGCGTAGATCGGGAACTGCTTTGGCAGATCCCGAGCGCATGTCAGATAAATCTGGTTGGATGTCGATGAGATGGCACGGGCTATCGCGTCAATCTGCCTATGAAAGCGCCAGCGCCTTGATCCCGTCCGCCACGAACTGAACTGCAAGCGCGGCGAGGATGACGCCGAGAAGCCGTGTGAGGATGGATCGCCCGGTCATGCCGAGAAGACCGTCGATGCGTTCGGCAAGCAGGAACACGCAGTATGTAAGTATCAGACAAAGCAGAATGATCGCCAGGAGTGCGGCCTGACCGGCGATCCCCGGCATCTTACTGGACAACAGCACCGTTGCCGAAATCGCACCCGGTCCGGCGATCAGGGGAATTGCGAGCGGGAAGGCAGCAATATCGCGTATCCGGTCTTTTGTGACGGCGGCGCTGGCGCTCTTTTCCTTGCGCTCATTGCGCTGCTCGAAGATCATTTCCGCCGCGATATAGAACAGCAGCAAGCCGCCCGCGACGCGGAAAGCCGGCAGAGTGATGCCGAAGGCCTTCAATATCGCTGCTCCGGCGAGAGCAAAGAGCGCCAGCACCCCAAATCCGATGACTGACGCGCGTATCGATACCTGAAGCCGTTCGGCCCTGTTCATGCCGCCCGTCAGCGCCAGAAAAAGTGGTGCCAGTCCCGGCGGGTCTATCGTCACCAGAATGGTGATGAAGGCGTTGAAGAGGCTGTCCAAATGGGGCATTTGATCCCTCCGGCTTGGGCGCAAGGCTAACGCTAAGAGGCTGATGACGCCAGTACCTCCAAAATGCGATTTCTGGCGCGCGGTGCATGTTTCAAGAAGTTGCAGGCGTTGATCCGGTGCGCTGTTCGTGCCTTCTATGTGCACCGGCAAGAGGAGTTCGAGACAGAAACTTCCCGCCGATTGCAGGGAGGGTTCATATCAAGATGACTTCGCTATTCGATCTGACAGGCAAGACCGCGCTGGTTACAGGCTCTTCAGGCGGGCTTGGTCTCGCAATGGCGCGCGGCCTCGCTGAAGCCGGTTCGTCCATCGTCCTGAACGGTCGCAACGAAGCCAAGCTTGCGCCGCTTGTCGATGAGTTCGCCAAAAATTCCCATTCGGCCAGCCATTGCGCTTTTGATGTCTGCGATGAAGAGGCGATCGTGTCGGCCTTCAACAGGTTTGACGAGACCGGCCAGCACATCGATATTCTCGTCAACAATGCGGGCATCCAGTTCCGGCGTCCTATGCTTGAGCTCGAAAGCGCCGACTGGCGACGTGTCATCGAGACAAATCTGACGAGCGCTTTCATCATCGGGCGGGAGGCCGCCAAACGTATGGTCAAACGCGGCAGCGGCGGGAAGATCATCAACATCGCGTCACTGGCCAGCGAAGTCGCCCGCGCAACGATTGCGCCGTATGGCGCCGCAAAAGGCGGCATGAAGCTGCTCACACGCTCGATGGCCGCCGAATGGGCCGCGCATGACATCCAGGCGAACGCGATTGGGCCTGGCTATATCGACACGGAAATGAACACGGCACTGACGTCCGATTCGAAGTTCGACGCCTGGGTTCGGGGCCGAACCCCTTCCGGTCGCTGGGGTGTTCCGCAGGATCTCGTGGGCACCGCGATCTTCCTGGCGTCGCCAGCGTCAAATTATGTCAACGGCCAGATCATCTATGTCGATGGTGGACTGCTAGCCGTCATCTAGACATCTCCGGTCGACGTTCACTCACGCTTGCGGGATATGGCTGCAGCCACGTAAGGGTGATTGGCGCGACGTCGATGCGTTGGCTATATCCGCGCTGGTTTTGACAAATCCGCCGCGACGCGGCGGGCGAGGGTTCATGGCAGTCGACGTCGGATATCTAACTGCAGCTGGAGCTGGCGCTCTTTCGTTCCTTTCCCCATGCGTCTTGCCGCTCGTTCCGCCTTACCTTTGCTATATGGCGGGGGTCAGCGTGGACGATTTCCGCGAAAGCCAAAGCACTACTGGCACGCATGCCAAGCGGGCCGCGCTTCTCCTGGCTTCGCTCGCTTTCGTCCTTGGCTTCACCACCGTCTTTGTCGCGCTGGGAGCCGGCGCCTCCACGCTTGGCCGATTCTTGCGCGCGTGGCAGGAGCCACTGGCAATCGTCGCAGGTCTTGTAATCATCGTCATGGGATTGAATTTCCTCGGCGTGATTCGAATTCCGCTCCTGTCGCGCGAGGCACGCTTTCAGTCCCGGGGGAAACCCGCGAGCGCGATGGCCGCCTATGTCATGGGTCTGGCATTCGCATTCGGCTGGACCCCCTGCATCGGCCCCGTCCTTGGTCCGATTCTGACGCTTGCCGGCGGTAGCTCGACGGTGGCAGATGGCGCGCTGCTTCTGTTTGTCTACTCTCTTGGTCTGGGCGTTCCATTCGTGCTCGCGGCCCTTTTTTCGGGTGCGTTCATGCGCTGGATGTCCGGATTTCGGGCGCATCTAGGGCGCATTGAGAAAGTCATAGGCGCCCTTCTGGTGGTCGCTGGCGTGCTCTTCATCACAGGTGGGATTCGCACCGCATCCTATTGGCTTCTGGAGACGTTTCCGATCTTCCAGCAGATCGGGTGAAGCTTCGATCTGATCAAGATTGGCTCTCGGTGCGACGGATGGTAGTGCATTGTGCCAATCTGACAGCCGGAATCAGCCATGACCGAACGTAGCTGCCTGTCCATCATACTCGCCGCCGGCGAGGGCACACGAATGAAGAGCGCGCTTCCCAAAGTGCTTCATCCGGTGGCCGGACTTCCGATAGTTTGCCATGTGATCAATGCGGCGCGTGCCAACGGTGGCGAGATTGCCGTCGTCACGGGACATGGCGCGGAGAAAGTGGGGGCAGCGGTGAAGGATTTCGCGCCGGAAGCGAACACCTTCATACAGGCGGAGAGAAAAGGGACGGCCCATGCGGTCCTGGCCGCCCGCCGAGCGATAGAGCAGGGCCACGACGATATTCTCGTGATGTTCGGCGATACACCTCTTATCGAGGTGGCCGCGTTGGAAGCCGCGCGTGAGCCGTTAAAGCGCGGCGTTGCGGTCGTCGTCATGGGATTCCGGACCGACAATCCAACGGGATATGGACGCCTTATTGAGGACAACGGGGAACTGGTCGCCATCCGCGAGGAGCGCGACTGCTCGGAGGAGGAACGGCGCATAAAGTTCTGCAACGGCGGCCTGATGGCCATATCCGGGGAACACGCGCTGGCGCTGCTCGATGCGGTGGACAACAGGAACGCCAAGGGCGAATTTTATCTCACGGACATCATCGAGATCGCACGTGATCGAAATCTCCGCGTCGTTGCCGAAGAAGTCGCATTCGAGAATGTTCTGGGCATCAACAACCGCGTGGAGTTGTCTGCGGCAGAAGCCATCTGGCAGCAACGCAAGCGCCGCGAGATGATGCTGGCGGGGGTCACTCTCACGGCGCCCGAAACGGTCTATTTCTCCCACGACACCGAGATTGGGCAGGATACGGTCATTGAGCCACACGTGTTTTTCGGTCCATCGGTGACAGTCGCCGAATCAGTTGTGATCCACGGGTTCTCGCACCTCGAAGGCGCCAGGATCGCGTCGGGCGCGCAAATCGGTCCATATGCGCGACTGCGCCCGGGTGCCGATCTTCACGAAAAAGCCAAGGTCGGGAATTTCTGCGAGATCAAGAAGGCCACAATTGAGCGAGGCGCCAAGGTGAATCACCTCACCTATATCGGCGACGCGCGGATTGGCGCTGAGGCGAATATCGGCGCCGGCACGATCACCTGCAATTATGACGGGTTCAGCAAGTTCTTCACGGATGTCGGCCCCGGCGCGTTCATCGGATCAAACTCGTCATTGGTCGCGCCCATCAGCATCGGCTCCGGGGCCTATGTCGCATCCGGCAGCACCGTCACAGAAGACGTTCCTGACGGGGGTCTGGCGTTTGGCCGGGCACGCCAGACGACGCTGCCTGATCGTGGCCGACAATTGCGTGAAAGGCTTTCGGCGGCCAAGAAGGCGAAATAGCAGGTAACCTGTTTTCAATGCCGCAATGGCATCATGGAACCGCGTGCGCTGACATGAAGCGAAATCGAATGTGATTTCGGCCCATTGCTGGTGGCGCTTAGAAGCCTCCAAGAGCAGCGGCGGGAATAGAGGTCCTTATGTGCGGCATTGTCGGAATCGTCGGTCATTCACCGGTGGCGCCTCTCATCGTGGATGCGTTGAAACGACTCGAATATCGAGGTTATGACTCGGCGGGCGTTGCGACCATTGAGCATGGGGCGCTGGCGCGCCGCCGCGCGGAGGGCAAGCTCATCAATCTGGAGCGCCGTCTCACCGCCGATCCGCTGGATGGCACGATTGGGATCGGACATACGCGTTGGGCGACCCATGGCGTGCCGAATGAGACGAATGCTCATCCGCACTTCTCCGACGACGTCGCCATCGTCCACAATGGCATAATCGAGAATTTCGCCGAGCTTCGATCCGAACTTGAAAAGGACGGGTACGTTTTCAGCTCCCAAACAGACACCGAAGTGGTCGCTCATCTGGTCTCGCGGGAACTGCGACGTGGCGCACGTCCTGTCGATGCGGCTTTTCGCGCTTTGAAGCAGTTGAGAGGCGCGTTCGCGCTGGCGATCATGTTCAAGGGTGACGACGACCTGATCGTGGGCGCGCGAAACGGGCCGCCGCTTGCAGTCGGTCATGGCGAAGGCGAGATGTTTCTGGGTTCTGACGCCATCGCGCTTGCGCCGTTCACCGATTCGATCACCTATCTCGAGGACGGCGATTGGGCGGTGATCCGCCGCAACAACATTCAGATTTTTGACATGAGTGGTGAGCCAGTCGAGCGGCTGCGCCGCCAATCGATCGGAACAAGCTTTCTGGTCGACAAGGGCAATCACCGCCACTTCATGCACAAGGAGATCCACGAGCAGCCTGAGGTCATCTCGCACACGCTCGGCCACTATGTCGACTTTACCAACGGCACCGCCAAGGCGCTCGACCTTCCCTGGGACTTCGCCAAGGTCGACAGACTGGCGATCTCGGCATGCGGAACAGCCTATCTGGCGGGCCTTGTAGGGAAATACTGGTTCGAGAGACTGGCGCGGCTTCCCGTGGATATCGACGTGGCCTCGGAATTCCGATATCGCGAGATGCCGATCTCGAAGAACAGTGCAGCGCTCTTCGTTTCGCAATCGGGCGAAACCGCCGACACGCTTGCCTCCTTGCGCTATTGCCGGGGCGAGGGCGTGCCGATCGGAGCGATCGTGAATGTTCGCGAATCGACCATGGCGCGCGAAGCCGATGTGATCTTGCCGACACTCGCCGGCCCGGAGATCGGCGTTGCCTCGACCAAGGCATTCACGTGCCAGCTTTCGGTGATGGCGTCCCTGGCGATCCGAGCCGGCGTGGCTCGTGGCCACATTGCCAAGGGTGAAGAACAGGTTCTGGTCCGACAATTGGCCGAGGCGGCGAGGCTTGCAACGCAGGTCATCAAGCTGGAAGACCAGATCGAGAAGGTGGCCCGCGACCTCGCGCACTCAAGAGATGTGCTCTATCTTGGGCGCGATACGAACTATCCGCTCGCTCTGGAAGGCGCTCTCAAGCTCAAGGAACTCTCCTATATCCACGCAGAGGGTTATGCGGCTGGAGAGTTGAAGCATGGACCGATCGCGCTGATCGACGAGAACATGCCTGTTGTCGTGATCGCGCCGCATGACCGGATTTTCGAGAAGACGGTTTCGAATATGCAGGAGGTTGCTGCGCGCGGCGGCAAGATCATCCTCATCACGGATGAGCGCGGCGCGGCGAATTCGACGCTGGAAACGCTGGATACGATCGTGCTTCCGGACATGCCAGAGATCATCGCACCGATCCTTTATGCACTGCCGGTTCAGATGCTTGCTTATCACACGGCGGTTTTCATGGGCACGGATGTCGACCAGCCGCGCAATCTCGCAAAATCGGTAACTGTCGAGTAGAGCCGTTAGCGCCTCGTGGGCCATCGCGAATCGTCGATTTGGGTCCCTAAATCATATTTGATTGTCCAAACCTTACGGCGCTGCTCTAATTCGGGGCAGCACAAAGAAGGACGTTAATGCCCGGTTTTCAGGACAGTCGTACATGACGAGGCTCAGGAACTACTTCCTGACAGGCATCATCGTGACCGCACCGTTGGCGATTACTGCCTATCTTGCGTGGTCCGTGATCGGATGGGTCGACGCCTGGGTCAAGCCCTATATTCCATCCCGCTACAACCCGGACACGTATCTGAATTTCACGATACCCGGTGTCGGCCTCATCTTTGCGCTTCTGATGATCACCTTGATCGGTTTTGTGACTGCAAATTTTGTCGGTCGTGCAGTGGTTGGATTCGGCGAGCGCCTGCTCAACCGCATGCCGCTCATACGCAATGTGTACCGAGGTCTGAAGCAGATATTCGAGACCGTTTTGGCCAACCGGTCGGAACTTTTCAACAAGGTCGCGCTGTTCGAGTATCCGCGCAAGGGAAGCTGGTCGATCGTGTTTATCGCGAAGCAGCAAGAGACGGAAATCAACCAGGCGCTTTCGCAACAGCACAGCCGAACGATCGCGGTGTTTCGACCGATTACCCCGAACGTTACAACCGGCTACCTGCTTTTCGTCGACGAGAGTGACCTTATCCCGCTCGACATGAGCGTGGAAGACGCCGCCAAGATGCTGATCTCGGCGGGTCTTGTCGGGCCGGACTTAGAGGCGGACACGGACGCGCTGGCCCGTACGGCAGCCGAAATCAGTGAGAAGTCCAAACCCTAGCGCCAGCGTGAATGAACCATTTCTGCGGCGAGACGTTCGATGACAGTCAATGTCTGAGAGTGTCCACAATGAGCTACGCACGATTCGCTGCGATGATTGCCACCTCAACGGTCGTCATGTTCGGGTTGATGTACCTGAACACATATGCCGTCGACCATGTGTGGTTCAGTCAAACGCGGGCTTGGATGGCGTTGTTGATGGGCGCGGTGATGGCGTGCATCATGCTGGCATTCATGCTGAAAATGTATGACAGCAAGCGCGTCAATCTTTCGATCTTCATCGGAAGCGTTGTCGTGTTCGCGGTTTCGCTCTGGCTTGTTCGCAGCCAGGAGACTGTTGACGATATCTCCTACATGAAGGCGATGATTCCTCATCACTCGATCGCGATCATGACGAGCGAACGTGCCCATATTCGAGATCCGCGTGTTAAAGAGCTGGCTGACGGAATCATTGAGGCCCAAGTCCGGGAAATCGGAGAAATGGAAAAGCTCATTGCTGACATCGAAGCGGAACCGATACCAACCAATGCGGCCGATCTGCCCCCAAGAACAATAAGCAATTAGACCGAGAGGGGGGTCGTCTCACCATCCCACCTATCCAGGCCACTGGCCTTGTATGTTGCTTATCCTGATCGCAGGAGCCGCACAGCCTCGTCCCTCCCGAACAGGTAGAGAAGCATCCTCACTGCTTTGCCCCGCTCCGATTCCAGATCGGGGTCTCGAGTCAGCAGTAGCCGGGCGTCATCGCGGGCTGTTTCCAGCAAATCCGAATGATACTCGATGCGTGCGACCTGAAACCCAGGCGTCCCGGACTGGCGCGTCCCAAGGATCTCGCCTTCGCCGCGCAGTTTCAGGTCCTCTTCGGCGATCACGAAACCATCTTCGGTGTCCCTCATCACCGAAAGGCGGCGTTTGGCTGTTTCACCGAGCGGGTCCTTGTAGAGCAGCACGCAAGTGGACGGCCGGTCGCCGCGGCCTACACGTCCCCTCAATTGGTGCAGCTGCGCCAGACCGAAACGTTCAGCGTGCTCAATCACGATAATGGTGGCATCGGGAACGTCCACACCGACTTCGATCACGGTGGTTGCAATCAGGACTCGCGTCTCGCCGGACTTGAAGGCGCGCATGGCTTCGTCCTTCTCGGCGCCCTTCATGCGCCCGTGAACCAATCCCATCGATGTGCCGAAGACTGGTAGGAGGGAATTGAACCGGTCACTTGCCGACATCAGCTGGATCTCTTCGGATTCCTCCACGAGTGGACATATCCAATAGATCTTCTGACCTTCTGCGGCGGCAGACCGCATGCGCCCGACGAGTTCGTCGATGCGTTCGAGCGGCAAGGTGATCGTCTTGATCGGCTGACGACCAGCCGGCTTTTCGTTGAGGCGTGAAACGTCCATGTCGCCAAACGCAGTAAGCACGAGTGTGCGGGGTATTGGCGTGGCGGTCATGACGAGCATGTCCGGCGCGTTGCCCTTGGCCGTGATCGCAAGGCGCTGGTGGACCCCGAAGCGATGTTGCTCGTCGACGATCGCGAGAACGAGATCCTTGTAAACCACGGGCTCCTGAAACAGGGCGTGCGTGCCAACCACGATATTTACGGCACCGCTCGCCAAGCCCTCAAGCACCTCGGCGCGTTCGCGACCTTTTTCCCGTCCCGTCAGGATTGCCACCCGCAAACCAGCCTTTTCTGCGAGGGGAGCAATCGTCGCGAGATGTTGACGGGCAAGGATCTCTGTCGGCGCCATAATGGCCGCCTGGCCACCCGCCTCTACGGCGCGTGCGCAGGCGAGCAGCGCGACGACCGTTTTTCCCGAGCCAACGTCGCCCTGAAGCAGACGCAGCATCCTTTCCGGTTTGGCGAGGTCGGCGTTTATCTCGTCCAGCGCATGTTCCTGCGACCTTGTCAGCGAATAGGGCAATGCGTCTCGTATTGAGCTCTCCAACGACCCATCGCCGGTGAGCGGCCGGCCAGCCAACCGTCGTGTGCGCGCCCGAACCAAGGCCAAGGACACTTGTCCAGCGAGAAACTCGTCATAGGCGAGCCGTCGCCAACCCGCGCTTTCTGGCGAAAGATCTGTTGGATCAGCGGGGCTGTGCAGGCGCTGAAGCGCCTCGGTGAAGGTGGGGAATGTCTGTCGGCGAACGATTTCCGGATCGAGCCATTCGAGCAGATCGGGTACGCGGGCGACGGACTGCGCAATTGCTCGGCGCAGCACCTTGATAGAGAGGCCCGCCGTCAGGGGATACACGGGTTCCACGAGCGGCAGGCTGCCGGCTTCGTCAGCGCGTGCGATGTGGTCGGGATGCACCATTGAAGGCCGCCCGTTGAACCACTCCATGCGTCCGCTAACGATGACCATTTCGCCTTCCGGCAGCAGCTTCTCCAGATAGGCGGCATGGGCGTGAAAGAAGGTCAGCGCCATTTCGCCGGTGTCGTCATGGACATAGACACGGTAGGGAACTGAACGGTTGCCGCGGGGAGGCGGTTGATGCCGGTCGACACGCACGTCGAGCGTGACGATTGCCCCATCAGAGGCAAGTGCGATGCCCGGGCGGTTGCGCCGATCGATCACCGAATGCGGAAGCGTGAAGATCAGATCGCCCACGCGCGCCTCGCGCCCGCCAAGATCAGCCGGAACGACATTCTCGATCATCCGCGCGACCTTGGGCCCGATGCCTTCCAGCGTCGTAATCGGGGCAAAGAGTGGGTCAAGCAGTGCGGGGCGCATGGTCATTCGCAAAGACATATCAGCATCTGTTCAACTTAGGCTCACCGACGGCCAGCGCAAACATGACAGGGCCCGCTTTCCACGCTATATGCGCCGCACAAAGAGGGCGAGATGACAGGCACGACGCGTTCGAGCACAGGATTGGAGATCAGACAGCGAAAGTTGCTCTTTCGTTCGTGGCATCGCGGTCTTCGAGAGCTCGACCTTGTTCTTGGCACGTTTGCCGATGCAGTCGTTGGCGACCTGACCGAAGAAGAAGTCGAACAATATGAACGGCTTCTGGAAATTCCAGATACCGATCTTCTCAGCTGGATCATGGGCGACCGCCCCATGCCCGCTGAGTATTACAGCCCGCTCTTCGAACGCATTGTGACGTTTCGGAGAGAGATGACATTCTGAATGTGATCCCGATCCCATGAAGCTCCTTCCAACCATCGGCTTGCCCAAAGGCAAGTCCGGTAAATTCATTGTCGATGGCGTCTCCGACGGCTTCGAGGCGTTCGCGCTGGCTGAAATCGTTCAGGAATCGGGCGCAGATCGGCCTGTGGTCTTCGTCGCGCGCGACGGCCAGAAATTGCCGATTCTGGTCGAGGCCTTGTCGTTCGTCGCGCCGGATCTGCCTATACTGGATTTCCCGGCATGGGACTGCCTGCCCTATGACCGTGTATCTCCGGGAGCCTATGCGGCGGCGAGGCGGCTGGATGCTCTGAGCGCCATGATCGCGTTGGCCAAAAAACCTCACAAGTCGCTCATCCTTACCACCGCCAATGCGCTGCTGCAGCGCATTCCCCCGGCCGAAATGATCGAGGCGCAGACGTTCCAGGCAAAGCCGGGCAATCAGGTCGACATGAACACGCTGATCTCGCGGCTGGAAAGTTCCGGCTTCGATCGTGTTTCGACTGTGCGCGATGTCGGCGAGTTTGCCGTGCGCGGCGGTATATTGGATCTGTTTGCGCCAGGAACACCGGAGGCGCTGCGCCTCGACTTCTTCGGCGACACGCTGGAATCAATCCGCGCATTCGATGCGGCGACGCAACGTACGACGGGGCAGCGCAACGCCCTGAAGCTTCAGGCCATGAGCGAGGTCGCGCTGACGCCGGAAACGATCAGCCGTTTCCGTCGCGGCTATATCGACGCATTCGGGGCGCCGTCGCCTGACGACGCGCTCTATGCCGCCGTTTCGGAAGGTCGGCGCTTTGCCGGAATGGAGCATTGGCTGCCGCTTTTCTACGAGCGCATGGACACGGTATTCGACTATCTGCCGGATGCGCCATTCGTGTTCGACCATCTTGCGCACGAAGCGCTGTCTGAACGGCACACATTGATCCTCGACCATTTTGAGTCGCGCAAGAACCAGGTGAACAGCGCTCTCAAGGATGCCGCACCTTACAAGCCCATCCCCCCGGAACGGTTGTACCTTTCCCTTGATGAGGTGTCGGCGGGCACCATTGATCGACTTGCACTCGACCTGACGCCATTCGATGCCCCGGATGCGGGCGATCGCAGGCTGCTGCATGCAGGTTCGAAAGCGGGTCGCAGCTTCGAGTTGGAACGCGCCGACCCCAACGCCAACGTGTTTGATGCTGTCGTGAAACACATTGGGACCGAGCGCGCGGCAAACCGCAAGGTTGTCGTGGCCGGATGGACCGAGGGTTCGCTCGACCGTCTCGGACAGATCCTTGCCGAACACCATCTCGGCAACCTTCAACGGGTCGGCGGCCTTGCGGATGTCGCGAAGCTTAAAGACGGCGTCGCCGCGCTGGCCGTTCTCCCGCTTGAGGCCGGCTTCGAGACGGATGACCTCGTGGTTGTCGCCGAGCAGGATGTTCTGGGCGACCGGCTCGTTCGCCGGAAGAAGCGCAAGCGCGCGTCGGATTTCATTGCGGAGATCGCGTCACTTTCAGCCGGCGATATCGTCGTGCACGCCGATCATGGTATCGGACGCTTCATTGGACTGAGGACCATTCAGGCGGCCGGCGCGCCGCACGATTGCCTTGAAATCCATTATGCGGCGGACGGGCGGCTCTTCCTGCCGGTCGAGAATATCGAGCTGCTATCCCGCTACGGCTCCGATTCCGCCGAGGCCGTGCTGGACAGGCTCGGCGGTGGCGCATGGCAGTCGCGCAAGGCGAAACTGAAGCGCCGGCTGCTCGACATGGCCGGTCAGTTGATCCAGCTTGCCGCACAGCGCCAGATGCGCGCGGCGCCCGAATTTCATGTTCCTTATGGTCTCTATGGCGAATTCGCCGCGCGTTTTCCCTATGAGGAGACGGACGACCAGCAAAACGCCATCGACGCCGTTCTGGACGATCTGTCGCTTGGCAAACCCATGGATCGCCTAATTTGCGGCGATGTCGGATTCGGAAAAACCGAAGTCGCGTTGCGCGCTGCCTTCGTGGCTGCGATGGAAGGCGTTCAGATCGCCGTAGTTGTCCCGACAACCTTGTTGGCGCGGCAGCACTTCAAGACGTTTTCTCAGCGTTTCCAGGGGCTTCCGGTGACTGTCCGGCAGGCATCGCGGTTGGTGGCGGCCAAGGAGCTTGCTGAAACCAAAAAGGGGCTCACAGACGGCACTGTGGACATCGTCGTGGGGACACACGCGCTTTTGGGAAGCTCGGTTTCGTTCAAAAACCTCGGCTTGCTGATCATCGACGAGGAGCAGCATTTCGGCGTGAAGCACAAGGAGCGCCTGAAAGAGCTGAAGTCCGACGTGCACGTGCTGACGCTTTCCGCAACGCCGATCCCCCGCACGCTTCAACTCGCTTTGACGGGTGTGCGAGAGCTGTCGCTTATTGCCACGCCGCCAGTCGACCGCATGGCCGTTCGCACGTTCATTTCGCCATTCGATCCGCTTGTGATCCGGGAAACACTGTTGCGTGAGCGTTATCGCGGCGGACAGAGTTTTTATGTCGTTCCGCGCATTTCAGACCTCATTGAGGTTAAGGAATTCCTTGCCGATCAGGTTCCCGAACTGAAGGTTGGCGTTGCCAACGGGCAGATGGCGCCCGGTGAGCTCGATGACATCATGAATGCGTTTTATGACGGCCAGTATGATGTGCTGCTGTCCACCACCATTGTGGAATCCGGTCTCGACATTCCAACGGCAAACACTCTGATCGTGCATCGCGCAGACATGTTCGGATTGGCTCAGCTTTACCAGCTGCGTGGCAGGGTAGGGCGCTCCAAAGTCCGCGCCTATGCATTGTTTACGTTGCCAGCCCACAAGAAACTCACCAACCAGGCGGACCGACGACTCAAGGTGCTGCAGTCTCTGGATACTCTAGGTGCGGGCTTCCAACTTGCGAGTCACGACCTGGACATAAGAGGGGCGGGAAATCTGCTCGGCGAGGAACAGTCGGGGCATATCAAGGAAGTCGGTTTCGAACTCTACCAGCAGATGCTTGAGGAGGCAGTGGCCGAAATCAAGGGTTCGGGCGAGGTATCCGATAGCGACTGGTCACCGCAGATCTCCGTGGGCACGGCCGTGATGATCCCGGAGAGCTATGTTCCGGATCTGCAATTGCGTCTGGGCCTCTACCGCCGCCTCGGCGAGCTCGACACGCCCGAGGAAATCGACAGCTTCGGCGCCGAGATGATCGACCGGTTTGGACCGCTTCCGGACGAGGTCGGCCACCTGTTGAAGATCATGTTCATCAAGGGGTTGTGCAGAAAGGCCAATGTCGAGAAGCTCGACGCGGGGCCGAAGGGTGTGGTCATCAATTTCCGCAAAAGGGAATTCCCCAATCCGGCAGGACTTGTCCAGTTCATCGGCGAGCAGGGTTCTCTGGCCAAGATCAGGCCCGACCACAGCATCGTTCTCGCTCGCGACTGGCCGACGCCCGACAAGCGGCTCGCCGGATCCGCTGTCGTGATGACGCAGCTCGCCAGATTGGTCGACAAGACTGCCGCGCAATAGATGCGCGGCGGCCGTGCAGTTTGGCCGCCTCAACCTATTCTTGATTGAGACGTGCCAGCGCTGTCATTTTGTCAGGGCGTGCTCGGTGGCAAGTCCTTTCCAAACCGCCACGCACATTGCCAGAAGCACCAGCGCGAAGGGGACGCCGGTGGTGATTGCCGCAGCCTGGAGGGCACCGAGTCCGCCTGCCAGTAGCAGCACGATTGCAACCAGCCCTTCGAACACAGCCCAGAAGACGCGCTGCGGCACAGGCGCATCTACTTTGCCGCCCGCTGTAATTGTGTCGATGACGAGAGATCCGGAATCGGATGACGTCACGAAGAACACAATCACCAGTACGATCGCGATAAACGATGTGATGGAAGCCAATGGCAGGCTCTCCAGCATCACGAACAGCTGAAGTTCCAACGAAGCATCTGCAATGGCCTGAACATTTTGGTTGACGAGTTCATCAAGGGCAGTTCCCCCGAATGCCGTCATCCACAACACGCATACGGCAGAAGGTATGAGCAGCACGCAGATCAGGAACTCGCGCACGCTCCGGCCACGCGAGACTCTGGCGATGAACATGCCGACAAATGGCGACCACGAGATCCACCACGCCCAGTAAAATGCAGTCCAGCCATCAAAGAAGTTGGTATCGGTTCGACCGAACGGGTTGGCCAGTGCCGGTAGGTTGACCACATAGGCTCCGAGATACTCGAAGAATCCGGTGAAGATTGCGACCGTTGGTCCGACCACGATCACGAAAAGCAACAGGATTGCCGCAAGTGCCATATTGATCTCGCTGAGGCGCTTCACCCCCGCGTCGAGACCCGCCACAACGGAGAACAGGGCAATGCCCGTTATGCCGATTATCAGCAAAACCTTGGACATTTCAGAAACTGGTAGTCCGAACAGGTGATTGAGTCCTGCATTTGCCTGTTCGGCGCCGATGCCGAGTGAGGTAGCGAGACCAAAGAGTGTCGCAAAGACCGCCAGAACATCGATGATGTGTCCAGGCCATCCCCAAACTCGGTCGCCCAGCAAGGGGTAGAATGCCGAACGTATGGTGAGTGGCAGTCCGCGATTGTAGGCGAAGAAAGCCAGCGCAAGCCCGACGACCGCATAGATTGCCCAGGGATGCAGACCCCAATGGAAAATCGTCGCCGCCATGCCGAGCTGGCGTGCCCCATCGGCATCCTGGGCCGCACCTGCAAGCGGCGCCCAGCTATCCGGAGCGCCGGCGCCCTCCGCAAAGGAGGAACTGAAATGTGAGACGGGTTCCGACACTCCATAAAACATCAGTCCGATACCCATCCCGGCGGCAAAGAGCATTGCAAACCAGCCGGTATAGGAGAAGTCTGGCTTGGCATCTTTGCCACCCAGTCTGATTTTCCCGAACGGGGTGAAGATCAGGACGATGCAGAAAAGCACAAAGATGTTGGCCGAGATTGCAAGCAGCCAGTCGAACGATGCGGTTACAGCGGGCCTGAGCCAGCCGAAAAAGTCCGCGGCGGGCGCATGAAAGATGGCCGCAAAGAACACAAAGAGCACAATGATCCCACCTGATATGAAGAAGACGGGATTGTGGATGTCGAGGCCGAGTACGTTGACGTTATCCTGACCGACTTCATAGTCGGTCTCGGTAAGTGGAGTCATGGCAAGTCCTTCCGTATGCGGGTCCGGAGGCCAATCCGGAAAACATTCCCTCCAATAGAGAAATACGTTTGGGTTTATTTCATCCTTGCTGGATTATGGCAAATCTGGGGCATCGGCGACGAGGTTTGGATGGCTCCTCTTCCGAGAAAATGACAGACGTTACAGTTCGCCGCGTGCCCTTTGCGCCGCCACTTGCCGAAAGGCGTCAGCGAGTGCCTCGCTGTCCTGAGCCCCCATGACGGCATACTTACCTTCCAAAAGGAAGCATGGCACGCCCGAGATCCCCATGCGTGAAGCCGTGGCGATCTCGGTCTGCACTTCGCTTCTATCAGCATCCGTCGGCAGGAGCGTCATTGTGAGCGCGTCCTCCATGCCCGCATCCCGCGCCGCATCGATGAGCACCTGGGGATCACCGATGTTCTGGCCGTGTTCAAAATTCAGGCTGAACAGCCGACGCACCAGATCATTGTGAACTGAACTGCCTGCTGACGCGGACCACCTGATGACCCGATGGGCATCCAACGTATTCGGAGCCACCTTGATCGCATCGAATGCAAAGTCGATACCCTCCTCCTTGCCGATGGCCTCGAGGCGTTTGTGGATTTCGGCTATACGTTCCTCGCTGCCGAACTTGTCGATCATATACTGCCGACGGTCCTTGCCCTCTGGCGGGATGGTCGGGTCCAACTGATAAGGCCGCCACCGCACCTCAACTGCAATTTCCGGAACTGCGGCAATCGCCTTTTCGAGCCGTTTCATGCCAACATAGCACCATGGACAGACCACGTCGGAAACGACGTCGACATTGAGTTTCTGCCTTTCAGTCATGGCTTTGCCTCGCGATGCCACCAGGTTGGAAACTGTGCGCCCTGAATGGGCGTGACATCCGGGCGTTCGATTTGCGCCCAGTGTGCGACCCACTGGTTTGGTCTGTAATAGAGCGGAATTATGTAGGCGCCGCTTAACAGCATGCGATCCAGCACACGAACCGCGTCGATAAACTGGGGCCGTTCACGCGCATTCAGGATTTCGTCGAGCATGGCATCGATGGCCGGATTTGCAACGCCCGCGTAGTTGTAGGTGCCGGGTTTGTCATGCACCTCCGATCCCCAACGGCTCGTCTGCTCGATGCCAGGTGAAAGCGAAGATGTGTAGCGGAAGAACATGAGGTCGAAATCGTATTCGATCTGCCTCTGGAGGAACTGGGCGGCGTCCACCGACCGGATCACGAGGTCGATGCCGAGCTTCCTCAACGTCTGTTGAAAGGCCATGGCGATCTGCTGGTTCTCGCCGCCCTTGAGCATCACTTCCAACGAGAGAGGTTTTCCCGTCCCGTCGACCATCTTTCCGTCCACGAGAAGATATCCGGCCTCCTTCAGCTTGGCGAACCCTTCGCGCAGAAAAGCCCTGTCACGACCGCTTCCATCAGACGTGGGCGGCTGCCAACCATTCGCGAGAATGTCTGGTGTCACCACGTCGGGGAACGGCGCGAGCAGCGCTAACTCGCCTGCGCTTGCAGGGCGTCCGGCGCTCGCCAGTTCCGAGTTGTCGAAGAAACTGCGTGTGCGGGTGTAGACACCGGAAAACAGGCTGCGATTGACCCATTCGAAGTCGAAGAGCGAGGTCAGCGCTTGTCGAAGTTTGATATCCGACAAGGTATTTCGGCGCGTGTTCATGACGATGCCGAACATGCCTGACGGCATCTGCGTCGTGATTTCCTCCTTGATGATATCACCAGCCGCAACCGCCGGAAAATCATACTGATTGGCCCACCGCCCGCTGTTCTCGTCCATGAAAACGTCGATCAGGCCCTTCTTGAAGGCTTCAAAGAGGACGTTCTCGTCGCGGTAATAGGTGAGGCGGATTTCGTCGTAATTGTCGAAGCCTCGTTTGGAGGGAATGTCCTTTGCCCAGTAATCAGGGTTGCGACGAAACGTGACGGAATCGCCTGGCTTGACCTCGACCAACCGATAGGGACCGCTTCCGATCATCGGTGTCAGCGTCGACTTGTCGAACGTGTCCGCATCAATCGCGTGTTCGGGGAGAATGGGCAAAAGGCCAAGGATGAGCGGCAGTTCCCTGTCCGGTTGCTTGAACTCAAACCGAACACCGCGTTCCCCGACTTTCTCCACCTTAGCGATTTTGTCTGCGGTCACCGCATAGCGCGGCAGACCCTTGTCGCGCAGCAGGTTGACGGTGAAGATCACGTCGTCGGCCGTCACGGGCTCGCCGTCCGAGAACTTCGCGCGGGCGTCGAGCGTGAACTCTGCGTAGCTTCGCGCATCGTCGGTTTCGATCGATTCTGCCAGAAGCGGATAGAGCGTAAAGGGTTCGTCTGCCGACCTCATCATGAGGGTGTCGAAAACGTTGTTGCCAAAGAGCAGATCGACGCTTCCCCGCGCACCGCTGCCCTGAACGATGAAGGGATTGATGCTGTCGAATGTTCCGGGCCAGGCATAGTTGACCCTGCCACCTTTCGGTGCGTCGGGATTGACGTATGAGAATTGCGCAAAGTCGGCGCTGAGCGCAGGCTCCCCATGCATGGCGATTGCGAAAGATTTTTGCGCGAGCGCAGAAGCAGCGCTGGCAAGCAGCACAAATGCACTCACAATCGCGACAACAGATTTTCGGTCCATTGTGGCCTCCAATGCAACATAAGGTGATTCTCATCCGACACTAACATGAACCACTCGGGTCGGCTTGCCATGTCGGTCAGGACTCGGGTGAGATCGTCGCTGTCGTTTTGGCTGGATTCCAATGCCTGCCCGGTGTAACAGGCCCCACCAGTCATCCTGTTGCCTCATTTGCGCAACAGTTAGCCAATGACACCGGCCGGGTGGGCGGCCGACGGGATCGTAAGAGGTATTCATGACGATGAACGGATTGCACCGCGCGGCGGCTCCTCTCTCGGCGTTCATTGCCGGAGTGGCATCACTCGTTGCTATTGGAACTGCGCCGGCCGCTGCACAGCAGCAACAAGTGCCAAATGGCTGGTTCAAGGCATGCACCAAGCAGGAAGAAGTCGATATCTGCAACGTCCAGAACATTATCGTTGCCGATAGTGGACAGCTTGTGACGGGCGTCAGTCTGATCGAGCTTAAGGGCAAGGTGAATCGCAAGGTGTTTCAGGTTACCGTGCCAACCGGTCGTCTGGTGCCTCCCGGCATCGGATTGCAGATCGATGGCGGCAAGGCGCAGAAGCTCGATTACGTCATTTGCTTCCCGGACCGCTGTGTGGCCGAGGTGCCGTTGGGCGATCAGCTCGTTGCCTCCTTCAAGAAAGGCGGCGAACTTACGCTGACATCCGTGAACTTCCAGAACCAGCAGAACCCGGTAAAGGTGTCGCTCAACGGCTTTACCAGCGCCTATGATGGTGCGCCGTTGCAGCAGGCGGATATCGAGGATCGCCAGAAGAAGCTTCAGGAGTTCGTGAAGAAGAACGACGAGGACTTCGCCAAAAAGCTCAAGGAAGAACAGGAAAAGGCCAAGGCGGCCGGCAACTGACCGACTTCGCCTGAGCCTGTTCTGTGCGATCCGGTTCACCATTCTAATTTGGCCGGATCACGTTAGATTTCATTCTTCAGCCAGCCCCGACGCCATCAGGTCTCGGGGCTGTTCTGTTTTCAGGTTGCCCCTGAACGACTCAACCGGGCCTCGCTGAACTTTTCCGAAAGCCCAACGCGCCGCTCCACGAGCGCCACCAGGCCGATTCGGCCCAGCATCACATCTGCCTGCGTTCAGGTCGCTGTCTCGGCGTCAAGGGCATTGCTGACGTGTGCTGATCCTCTATGGCACCAACATCGCGCGACAGCATCAGCAACCCTCCAGCACATCGCTGACGGCACGACATGGCGCGAGTCTGCTCTGCGTAGACCCGGAGCAGGATGATTGTCCGTGTGATCGATCAAACGCGCCTGCGGCCGCCTATCCGATGAATAGGCGATGGATTGCAAAACGGTCAGTAAGTCTTTGATTTGTCTGGTACGCCCAACGGGACTCGAACCCGTGTTTCCGCCGTGAAAGGGCGGCGTCCTAGACCGCTAGACGATGGGCGCTCAGACAGCCGGGCTTATAGTCAGCTTGTGTTCACCCGGCAACCCATTGCGAAGATAATTCTTCTACTTTTTTCAGGCCTTTCGACGACGGCAGCGCCAATTCCAATCGCGCTCGGGTCCAATGTCCACGTGAACCGATTCCGTATGGCAATAAGTACCGACGCCACCCCGACCAGGCAGGGCTCTCGCGAAGTTTGCCAACTCCCACTTGGTCACGCCAGCGACCTGGATATCCGCGGCCGCGCAATACATGTGCTGGGAGCGGCTCGCTCCTCGTACACGGCGATTATAGCTTGGGCTGCGATAGCCCGACGTCACCACAACCTTGCGTCCGAAGTGATTCTCGATCTGGCGCAACATCTTGACCAGACCCGGCTTGAGGCAGGCGACATCTACCTTTTCGGTTTGCTTCAACAGTCCGTTCGGCGCGAGACGCGCCATGCCGGCAGCGGAGGCAACGCGAACGACGGGATACATGTCATCTTCATTGAGATCGACGTCGCTGTTGTCGTCGAGGCCCGATTTCCGCTTGATTTCAAACAGGGCGCCCTTGCGGACGCCGGGCAACGCATCGCTGCCGTAGGACCCGCTGATGACAGCGCGGGAGATTTCCGCCTGCTCCTTTGCATCCGCGGCTGCAAGCTTGACGGGCTTCTCGGTCGCCTTCTTCTCTTGTGCCTTGACGGGTGGTGTGGCTGCGAGCTTTTCCGTCTTCGTCAATGCGGGCGAGGTGGCAGCTGAAGCCTGATTGGTCGAGAAGAGAGAGGCAAGGAACCCCCGCTTCTTTTCCGACGGAGCGTCAAGCGCAGGATCGCGTGCCGTCATGACCTGCTCGACGACCGGGGAGGGCGAAGCAGTGAGAATCTGCTCAGCCTTGACCCTTTTGGTTGTGTCTTCTCCAACTTTTTCGGCTTCGGCGGACTTTGCCTCGGGCAAAGGCTTGGCTGTCGCTTCTGCTTGGGCAGCAGCAGCCGCTTCTTCAGCCGGTTCAACCGGATTGTTGCTCGGCAGATAGGCCACCTGATCGGGCAGGGACGAGTCGCTGTCTCGCGCGTCACTGAACAAGGCAGGCTCGGCGGACTTGACCGACACTGCGCCCGTGTCATCCGCCACGTTGAGATTTGTCAGACCGAAACTTGCCTGGCTGTCAGGCGAAGTCGAACAGGACGCCACAAAAAGGCATCCGGCTGCGCTCAATGCGCGTACGAGGGTCTTCGTGGAGCGCGATCGCACCAGATCCAAAATCGCTTCCCCTTTACTGCGCCACAGTCAAACGACGACCGTCAGCTCTGGCATTCAAACCCGGCGCGATGCGTCCGGACAGAATCCTTGAAACAAAGAAAACAAGCCCCAGGATGCGGGCTATGGCTCAAATGCGGCCAGAACAAGTTTTCGTGACACCTTTTCGCCCGGATCGGGTCACCGCGTCAACGGCAACGGGAAAATCGCATGTCGCGTACCTGTGGCGATATCATCGCCAACCAGTCTGCGAATCTCCAAGTCAGACGCGAACCTTGACGTATGTACCCGGTGCATCTCCGAGCGATTTCGACGCTGGTGGCAATTTGCGTGCTGGTACCCGCGAATTGTCCTTTTCCTCGATCCATTGGTGCCAATGAACCCACCATGAGCCGGGTGTCTCGACGGCGCGTGCCACCCAGTCGTCGAACTCGCCTTCGGGCTTGCCGTCTGTCCAATACTGGTACTTTTTGGATGCGACGGGATTGACCACGCCGGCTATGTGGCCCGATCCGGCCATCACATAATCGACCTTGCCGCCAAAATATTTGCAGCCCAGGAAAACGGAGCGCGCTGGAGCGATATGGTCTTCCCGCGCAGCGAGATTGTAGACCGGAATCGTGATCTCGCTGAGCGAGATGTTCTGGCCCGCCAGTTCCATGCGGCCCTGGGAAAGATTGTTCTGAAGGTAGCAATTCCGCAGATAGAAGGAATGATTGGCAGCTGCCATCCTTGTCGAATCGGCGTTCCAGTAGAGCAGATCGAACGGAAGGGGAGCCTTTCCGCGCATATAGTTGTTCACGACATAGGGCCAGATAAGGTCACCTGACCGGAGCATGTTGAAGGCGGTCGCCATTTTGGTGCCGTCCAGATAGCCCTTGGCGCCCATCGATTGCTCAAGCGCTGTAACCTGATCTTCATCCACGAAGATCTTGAGGTCGCCCGCAAACGTGAAATCCACCTGCGTGGTGAAGAACGTAACCGACTTGATGCGGTCCTCACGCTCCTTGGCGAACAACGCCAGCGCTGCGGCCAGTAGCGTTCCGCCCACACAATAGCCAATGGCATTTATCTCGCGTTCTCCCGTCGTTTTCTCCACGACGTCGAGCGCAAACTGGAGACCTTCGCGAATGTAGGCTTCCCAGCCTTTGCGCCCGTGCCGCTCATCCGGGTTGACCCATGAGATGACAAAGACCGTGTGCCCTTGCTCAACGGCCCAGCGTATGAAGGATTTTTCAGGGTTGAGGTCGAGAATGTAGAACTTGTTGATCCAGGGCGGACAGATCAGCAGCGGGCGTTTCAGGACATCCGGCGTTGAGGGCGCGTACTGGATGATTTCAGCAAGCGCGCTGCGCGCCACGACCTTGCCCGGCGTGGTGGCAATATTCTTGCCGACCTCGAATCGCGAATAATCAGACTGGCGAAGCTTGAGATCGCCTTTTCCAGCCTGAATATCCTCGGCCAGCATGCGCATTCCGCGCACCAGATTCTCTCCATTGGAGGAGATCGTCTCGCGAAACAGCTCGGGATTGGTGAGAATGAAGTTCGACGGCGAAATGGCATCGGACAGTTGCTTCACATAGAAGCTCGCCTTCTGCTTGGTGCGGTCATCGAGCTGCGCGTGGGTCACAAGATCACCGGCCCACTGCGAGGTCACGAGATAGGCCTGCTTCAGAAAGTCGAAGAACGCGTTCTTGCCCCATTCGGGGTCATTAAACCTTTTGTCGCCGCGCTCTGGCGCGATGGCATTCTGATCGGGATGGTCGCCGTTCTGCGCACGCTGAATCGCTGAATTCCAAACACCCATGTACCCGGCAAAAAGTCGCGTCTGCGCCTCCAGTGCCCGCGACGGATCGGAAAGCCAGTATTCTGTGAGCTTGGAAAACGTCTTGACCATGTCGGTCATGGGCTCAGCGACGCTGTCGCGAACCTCGCCATTTTCCCTCGGGCCGACCCAAGCGGACGCCGCGCGGCCAGCCTCTTCCACCATTCGCGCCAGATTTATCGCGAACTTCTCCGGATCCTTGACGAGGTATTGCTCAATGGCCGACTCGTTCTTGGTGTCCGTTTCGTTCGATGCGGTAGTGTCCGGCATCGTCGCGCTGATCCTCCCTGGACATTTTTCTTGACATGATAACATGCGAGCTTCGACAAGGTCTAACGCATTGGACCGCCACATGAAGCAAAATTATGAAACCTCGCGCTGACATAACCACCAAATCGGCATGGTCACGAGCGGCCGAACTATGTGGGCTGGGCATTGTTTTTATGCTGGCCGCCTGCACTTCCAATATTAATGAGGGCGTCGGCCCACCGACCACGGTGCCCTCACTCAGCGGCTCTGCGCCCCAGAACACGGGGACCTATCCCAATCTGAATATCCGCCCGCAGGTCGCGGCAAATCAGATAACTGCCGAGCAACGCGCATCCGCCGGTGCCCGCCTCAATGCGGCGACCCAGTCGGCACAGCGTGGCGCGAGTACGCCCGCCATGTCGGCGCAGGAGCAGGCACGTCTGAAAAAACTTGCCGACGACAAAGGTGCTTCTGTGCTTGCCGAAATCGAAGGACAGCAGTGATCCTATCGACCCGGCTTGCGAATGGGTGTATAGGCGCCCGCATTCCCGACACTCCCGCGCCCGGTTTCGATGATGGAAGAATTTCACAAGGTCCGCCGCCTGCCGCCTTATGTTTTTGAGCAGGTCAATCGACTGAAGGCATCCGCCCGAGCTCGTGGCGCCGACATCATCGATCTGGGAATGGGTAATCCGGATCTGCCAACGCCAAAGACGATCGTCGACAAACTGTGCGAGGTCGTTCGCGATCCACGCACGCACCGATACTCGTCCTCTCGTGGCATTCCCGGATTGAGACGCGCCCAAGCGAACTATTACGGGCGCCGTTTTGGCGTAAAACTCGACCCCGAAACCCAGATCGTTGCAACGCTAGGCTCGAAAGAGGGCTTTGCGAACATGGCGCAGGCCATTACGGCGCCGGGTGACGTGGTTCTGTGTCCGAATCCGACCTATCCAATTCATGCGTTCGGCTTCATCATGTCGGGCGGCGTCATTCGCTCGATGCAGGTGGAACCTGACGACAATTTTATCCCGGCTCTGGAGCGCGGAATCCGTCATTCGATTCCGAAACCGCTGGCACTTATCCTCAACTATCCTTCGAACCCGACGGCTCTCGTTGCAAGCCTCGATTTCTACAAGGACGTCGTGGCTTACGCCCGTAAGAACGACATCATTATCCTGTCGGATCTTGCCTATTCGGAGATCTACTTCGATGGAAATCCGCCTCCTTCGGTTCTGCAGGTGCCAGGCGCCATGGATGTGGCGGTCGAGTTCACCTCAATGTCGAAGACGTTTTCGATGCCGGGATGGCGCATGGGATTCGCGGTCGGCAACGAGCGGCTCATCTCTGCTCTGTCGCGCGTCAAATCATATCTCGATTATGGCGCATTCACGCCGATTCAGGTGGCAGCGTCCGCAGCTTTGAATGGCGATGGCTCGGATATCGAAGAGGTGCGCTCGATCTACCACAGGCGTCGCGATGTCATGGTGGAGTCCTTCGGCCGTGCAGGCTGGAATATTCCCGCGCCGGCTGCATCGATGTTCGCGTGGGCGCCGATTCCCGAGCAGTTCAAGCATCTGGGTTCGCTTGAATTTTCGAAGCTGCTGATCGAACACGCCGATGTCGCTGTGGCCCCCGGTATCGGCTTCGGTGAATATGGCGATGACTATGTTCGCGTGGCGCTCGTCGAGAATGAGCACCGCATCCGACAGGCAGCACGCAGCATCAAGAAGTTTATCGCAATGTCGGACAAGCAGCCGAACAACGTCGTTCCTCTTGCCACGCGACGCGGCGCCTAAAAGACCCAATACGAATATCGAATAGAAGAGGGGCGCGGACGCGATGGCGGATGCTTTGCGGGTGGGAATAGCCGGTCTCGGCACGGTTGGAAGCTCGGTGGCTCGGCTGCTGGGCGAGAAGTCGGCCGAACTGACGCGCCAATGCGGGCGATCTCTCGTCGTGACCGCAGTTTCCGCGCGTGACCGCACGCGCGATCGTGGAGTCGATCTGTCCGGTGCCGCTTGGTTCGAGAATCCCGTCGAGATGGCCCGCAAGGGCGAGATCGACGTGTTCGTCGAGCTCATCGGTGGCGATGAAGGCGCTCCGCGCGAGGCTGTGAAGACGGCGCTGGAAGCGGGCAAACACGTGGTGACTGCCAATAAGGCGCTGCTCTCAAAGCATGGCGTCTCACTCGCGGAAGTCGCTGAAAAGAAGGGCGTGCTGCTCAATTATGAAGCCGCCGTCGCGGGCGGTATTCCCGTGATCAAGACAATGCGCGAGGCATTGGCAGGCAACACGGTCAACCGTGTTTTCGGAATCATGAATGGCACCTGCAACTACATCCTGACCCGGATGGAGAGTGAAGGAATTTCGTTCGAAGCCTGCCTGGCTGACGCCCAGCGCCTTGGCTATGCAGAGGCCGACCCGACCTTCGACATCGAAGGCAACGATACCGCTCACAAGCTCTCGATTCTCACCAGCCTGGCGTTCGGATGCAAGATTTCTGCCGCTGACATCTATCTCGAGGGCATTTCAAACATCACGCAGGCCGATATTCGTGCAGCTTCTGCGCTTGGCTATCGCATAAAGCTGTTGGGCGTGGCTCAGAGAACTGAAAGTGGAATTGAACAGCGCGTCCATCCGACCATGGTTCCGACCGCCTCGGTGATCGCTCAGGTGCACGGCGTCACCAATGCTGTCGCGATAGAAACCGACATTCTCGGTGAGTTGCTTTTGTCCGGCCCCGGAGCTGGCGGCAATGCGACCGCCTCAGCCGTGATTGGCGACATCGCCGATATCGCAAAGAGCCGGCCGGGCTTCCAGCATGGTCCGGTGTTCGGTAGGCCGGCAAAGGAACTCTCGCCATACAGGAAAGCGCAGATGCGCAGCCATGCAGGTGGCTATTTCATCCGATTGACGGTGCATGACAGGATTGGCGTCTTTGCTGCCATTGCCAAGCGCATGGCCGATAACGACATTTCGCTAGAATCCATCGTTCAGCACGCTGATGGCGCGCTTGCCAAGGATCAGAAGACTGTGGTGCTCGTCACGGCAGAGACGACCGAAGCCGCTGTCCGCAAGGCCGTGGACGGGGTGACGAAAGATGGGCATTTGACCGACAAGGCTCAGGTCATAAGGATCGAGCGGGCAGGCTGATTTCAGGCTGCGTTCAACTATGATTGCAAGCTTGCCGACTTCAACCGATCTAGTTGAGGCGGCTGACTTGCAGTTGTCACGATGCTTTGACAGAAGCAGGCTGCGGTTATCAGACAGGAATTGACTATGGACGCTCCGAACAGATTTGCCGACATGCCAATAAGCGGTGGTCTTGACCGCATCCTGACGATCGAACTCGTTCGCGTCACGGAGCGCGCGGCCGTGGCTGCGGCTCGCCTGCGGGGACGCGGAGATGAAATGGCTGCTGATCAGGCCGCTGTCGACGCCATGCGCTCTGAATTGAACCGCCTGCCGATTCGCGGGACAGTTGTGATCGGCGAAGGCGAGCGCGACGAGGCGCCCATGCTTTATATCGGTGAAGAAGTTGGGACGGGCGAGGGGCCAGCCGTCGATATCGCGCTCGACCCGCTCGAGGGCACTACGATCTGCGCAAAGAACCTTCCGAACGCTTTGGCGGTTGTCGCAATTGCGGAAAAGGGCAGTCTGCTGAATGCTCCCGATGTGTATATGGACAAGATCGCCATCGGGCCGGGTTATCCCGCGGGTACTGTGGATCTGGATCTTTCGCCTGCTGAGAATATTGAGAGGCTGGCCAAGGCCAAGGGTGTTTTGGTCGATGAGATCACAGCGTGTATCCTTGATCGTCCGCGTCACGAGAAGCTGATCGAAGCCGTTCGCGCGACAGGCGCAGCAATCCGGCTGATCGGCGATGGCGATGTAGCAGGCGTCATCCACACGACCGATCCGGCTGAAACCGGCATCGATATCTACATCGGCTCGGGTGGCGCACCCGAAGGCGTTCTGGCTGCCGCCGCACTACGCTGTATCGGCGGTCAGATGCAGGGCCGGCTGATCCTCGACACGCCTGAAAAAGTCGCCCGCGCCGCCCGTATGGGAATTGAAGATCCTTCTCGTGTGTATCAGGCCGAAGACATGGCCAAGGGTGACGTGCTCTTTGCCGCGACCGGCGTCACGGACGGAAATATGCTTGCGGGCGTCAAGTTCGGAAAGGATTCGATCCGAACTCATACGATTGTGTTGCGCTCATCAACCCGCACGGTTCGAGAGATTAAGGCGCGCCATCAGGACATGGACAAATTCGGCCCCGAATCCTGATTTGCGTATGTGGCGACCCGATCCGATCGCCTTGAAACCGGCTGCCCCATCTGCGAGAAACCTGCAGGGCAAAGCGATGGTGCGTTCATGAAAGTCTTTTTCGTTCAGATCAAATGCGAACTCGGCAAGAGCTACGAGGTGGCAAGCGCTCTCGCCGACGCTGAAATCGCTTCGGAAATCTATTCCACTGCGGGGAGCTTCGATCTTCTGGCCAAGTTCTATGTTGATGACGATCAGGTCGACATTGGTCATTTCGTCAATGAACGCGTGCAGGTCATTCCGCACATCAAGGACACATATACGATCGTCACCTATCGTGCGTTTTGAGTGCACTCTTTGGGCTCACTGAGCTCATTAATCCGCCAAACTGTCGACTTTCTAGGCAAAAACGCCTCGATTCTGGCTCTTGAAGCCTCAACCATCTAAATGCTCTTGCATTTCTCTCAGGAGGCCGTTGAATAGACGGCACAGGGGAGACTTTGATTGGTCGCGTTCAACGAAATGCACCCAGACGGTGCCGAACTTCGCAAGCCCTATGCCGCTTATGATAGCTGGCTCAGCAAGCAGGACCCCCATCGACTTGCTGACAAAATGCGTGATGCCGAACGCGTGTTTCGCAAAACGGGGATTACATTCAACGTCTATGGCGAGGAGGAAGCAGCCGAGCGGCTCATTCCTTTCGACATCGTGCCGCGCATCCTTGCCGGTTCGGAATGGCGGCGGCTAACACAAGGAATCGAACAGCGCGTACAGGCGCTCAACGCGTTTCTTGACGACATCTATCACAGGCAGGAAATCCTGAAGGCAGGGCGGATTCCCAAGGCCCTGATTGCCAACAATGAGGCTTTCCTGCCCGAAATGATCGGCGTGCGACCCCCCGGCGGCGTCTACACGCATATCATTGGGGTGGACATCGTGCGCACCAGCGAGAACGAGTTCTTCGTTCTGGAAGACAATGCCCGCACGCCGTCCGGCGTCTCCTATATGCTGGAGAATCGGGAAACGATGATGCAGCTCTTTCCCGAGCTGTTTCAGCGGATACGAGTTCGTCCCGTTGAAAACTATCCGCAGCTTTTGCGCCAGTCTCTCGCGGCAGTCGCGCCCGGGGGTCTGAAATCTTCCCCGACCGTGGCAGTGTTAACGCCGGGCAGCTACAATTCCGCTTATTTCGAACACGCGTTCCTTGCCGATCAGATGGGCGTGGAATTGGTCGAAGGGCAGGATTTGCGGGTAGTCGATGGACATGTCGCCATGCGCACGACCGAGGGCTACAAGCAGATCGATGTGATCTACCGTCGCGTCGATGATGATTTTCTGGACCCGCTGACGTTCCGGCCCGACTCTGCGCTTGGTGTACCGGGCATCATGGACGTCTATCGCGCAGGCAACATAACCATTGCCAATGCACCGGGAACCGGGATTGCCGACGACAAGGCGATCTACTCCTATATGCCGGAAATCATCGAGTTTTATACCGGCCGCAAGGCAATTCTCGGAAACATACCGACATGGCGGTGTTCCGAACCCGACAGCCTGAAGTATGTTCAGGAACATCTGACCGAACTGGTGGTCAAGGAGGTTCACGGGTCGGGGGGATATGGCATGCTGGTCGGCCCGGCCGCTTCGAAAAAGGAGTGTGAAGACTTCAGCAAGAAGCTTGCGGCAAAGCCTCACAATTACATCGCTCAGCCCACGCTTTCTCTATCTACCTGTCCGATCCTTACAGAATCTGGCCTGGCGCCTCGCCATGTCGATCTTCGTCCCTTCGTTCTGGTGTCCGATCGTATTCAGATCGTGCCGGGGGGCCTCACGCGGGTTGCCTTGAAGGAGGGATCGCTCGTCGTGAATTCGAGCCAGGGTGGCGGGACCAAGGATACCTGGGTGCTGATGGATGACTGAGGCAAACAGTATGACCCACCCCTCAGTCTCTCAGGCTTTGAGCCGGGCCCGTCTTTCCAATGCGACGGGAGCCAGATGATGCTGGGTAGAACAGCCAATGGGCTCTATTGGATGAGCCGCTATATCGAGCGTTCCGAGAACATGGCACGTCTCGTCGACGCCGGTCTTCGCATGGCGCTTACGCGCACAGAGAATACAGCCGAAGAGTGGTTTTCGGTGGTCGCAAGTGCTGGGGCCGAGATCGCATTCCAGGCAAAGCACGGCAAGGATTATAGCGAGGCGACGGTCTCGGACTTCCTTCTACGCGATCGCAGCTACTCCTCCAGCGCCAGATCGGCAATGGAGACTGCACGCAACAATGCGCGCATGGTGCGCACGGCGCTGACGCGTGAGACCTGGGAGGCCATCAACGAAGCGTGGATGTCCCTTACGCGATTGCTGGCGTCACCTATAGACGACCGCGACCTGCCTGCCGTTCTCGATGCCATCAAGCGCGAGTGCGCACTCATCAGAGGCGCCCTCTACAGCACGATGCTGCGCAACGAGATTTTCGATTTCTACCAGATTGGGACCTACGTCGAACGTGCAGACAACACGGCGCGGATTCTCGACGTTAAATATTATGTGCTGTTGCCATCGATCTCGTGGGTCGGGTCCACACTCGACAACTATCAGTGGGAATCGATTTTGCGCTCTGTGTCGGCCCACCGTTCCTACCGCTGGATCTATGAAGCGGAATACAAGCCAACAAATATCGCTGACTTTCTGATCCTGAACGGCCGGATGCCGCGTTCACTGGCATTTTGCTACCGCATGATCGCAGAGCATCTCGGGTTTCTCGCCGCGAATTACGGTATGCGGCATCCCAGCCACGATTCGCTGGACCGCATTTTTGCGAAGCTCCGCGTCGGTTCCATAAAGGAGATCATCGATTCCGGGCTGCATGAGTTTCTCTCGGATTTCATTCGGGAGAACAACCAGCTTGGCGATCAAGTCGCGCTCGACTACCGGTTTCATTGAGGAGATTCGATGCGGCTAAAGATCACCCATCGAACCGAATACCAATATGACGTGCCGGTTCCCTATGCTCTTCAACGCATTCGCCTGGTGCCTTTGACGAATGATCTTCAAGTGGTTCTCAACTGGCATCTGGAGATCGAGGGCGCGGCAGAAGAACTTCGATATGTCGATCACTTCGGTAACGACACGAGACTGCTCAGCGTGGCGGGTGGAGCGAGCACAATTGCGGTCGAGGCGAGCGGGGAGATCGAGACGACGGATCGCTCCGGCATGCTTGGGACGCATCGCGGCTTCGCACCACTGTGGCTTTTTCAACCTCAAACGTCGCTGACGACCGCCGGAGAAGGCGTGAAGTCTCTGCTTGCGGAGTTACCAGAAGGCCGCGACCTGGATCGTCTGCATGCTTTGATGGCGCTGATTGCGGAGCGCGTGGAATACAAGACCGGCACAACCACGACGTTGACCACGGCCGAGGACGCCGTCGTGGCAGGCTCCGGCGTCTGTCAAGACCACAGCCATGTCTTTCTTGCCGCCGCGCGTCTACTGGAAATGCCAGCGCGCTATGTCAGCGGTTATCTGATGATGGACGACACCGAGTCGCAGGTCGCGACTCATGCGTGGGCAGAGGTTCATCTGGCGGGTCTCGGGTGGGTCGGCTTCGACGCAGCGAACGGAATTTGCCCCGATGATCGCTATGTTAGGATCGCAACAGGCCGAGATTATCGCGATGCGATGCCTGTTTCGGGGATTCGACTGGGACAGGGCGACGAACGGCTTGAAGTCCGCATTACTGTAGAGCAGTAATCGCTGGGCTAAAACGGGAGTCGGTTCCAGCCGATATTTCTCATTCATGACTTATTGTGTTGGGTTGCAGACCGACAAAGGCCTTGCGTTCATGTCCGATACGCGGACGAACGCAGGTATCGACAACGTGTCGACCTTTCGGAAGATGCGTATCTGGGAAGAACCTGGCGAGAGGGTGATCGTGCTGATGTCGTCTGGCAATCTTGCCACGACGCAATCGGTTGTAAGCCTCCTCGACGAGCGTTCGAAAGCCGTCCCGGAACGTTCCCAGACCTTGCTCGAAACGCAGTCGATGTATCAAACGGCGCGTCTCGTCGGTGCCACGGTCAAGGAAGTCATCTCCAGTTCCGCGCCGGCAGGCCAGAAAGCCGAATCCTATTTCAACGCATCCTTCATTCTCGGTGGTCAGATCAAGGGAGGGGAACCTCGACTGTTTATGATCTACCCTGAAGGCAATTTCATCGAAGCCAGCGAAGACACACCGTTCTTTCAAATTGGCGAGACGAAATACGGCAAGCCCATCATCGTGCGCGCCTATGACCGAAAGATGGATTTTGCCGAAGTCGCGAAGCTGCTGATGATCTCTTTCGACTCGACATTGAAATCCAATCTGTCCGTGGGTCTGCCTCTGGATCTGATGTTCTACGAGCGCGATACGTTTCGAACCAGCTTCAAACGTCGCATTACGCAGGACGACGCTTACTATCGAACCATCTCCGACGGATGGTCCAATGCGCTGCGCAGCGCGTTCAACGAACTGCCTGATTTTCCGGTGAATGCCACGGGCACTTGATACGCGACGTGCCAGCGCAATATCTGCTGGCAAAGAGCGGTGTATCGAGAATTGAGGCAGTGGTCACGACTTTCGTTTCTTGCTACAAGCTGCAAAAACGAAAGTGAGGGCTTCGTATGTTCCTGCCGCCGCGTCACGCTGAGATCATCCAGATTGCGAAGGACCAGGGACGGGTGCTCGTCGATGATCTGTCCGCACATTTCAATGTAACCCCCCAGACGATCCGCAAGGATCTCAATGATCTGTGCGATCAGAGGCTACTGACGCGCATTCACGGCGGCGCATTATTTCCCTCCGGTATTGAGAACATGGAGTATGAAGCGCGCCGTAAGATCGCCGCCGAGGAAAAGGATCTGATCGGCGCCGCGGCGGCGCGGCTGATCCCGGACAACGCCTCCTTGTTCATAAATATCGGGACGACGACGGAGGCTGTAAGCAAGGCGCTTCTTGATCACTCCGGCTTGATGGTCATCACCAATAACATAAATGTTGCCAACAGGATGCGCGTTTACCCTTCAATCGAGGTGGTCATTGCGGGCGGTGTCGTGCGAGGCTCCGACGGAGGCATAGTTGGTGAAGCGGCGGTCGATTTCATCCGCCAGTTCAAAGTCGACTATGCGATAATTGGCGCCTCCGCGATCGATCACGATGGAGCGCTTCTGGATTTCGACTATCGGGAGGTAAAGGTCGCCCAGGCCATCATTGCCAATGCCCGCCATGTCATTCTCGTCTCGGACAAGACGAAATTCGAGCGAACCGCACCTGTCCGGATCGGTCACCTGTCGCAGGTCGATACGTTCATCACCGACGTTTGCGACCTCTCTGGAATCCGAGGGATATGCGCGGAATCCGAGGTCGAACTGATTGAGACGTCTCGCTCGCCAGCCTGATCATACACGAATGGGATTGCGTTTGACATTCGCTCCTGGTTCAAAATAGTTCTGTTTTCGGTTGAGCGAATGTCGTTGTATGGCGAAAGCGGGGAGACGCTTTTGACCAACGATCAGATCGGCGATGTCGTTGGCATCCGCGACGGTCGTGCTTCGGCGCAATTTCTAAGGCATTTTGACGTGGTCATTCTCGGGAGGAAACTTAATGCCAGGACAATATATTCTCGCGATTGATCAGGGCACGACCTCGACGCGCGCAGTCGTGTTCGACGAAAGCATGCGAGTCGCCGGAGTTTCCCAGAAAGAATTCAAACAGTATTTTCCGTCGTCAGGTTGGGTCGAGCACGATCCGGAGGAAATCTGGTCAGCGGTGCTTGAAACCTGCCGGGGCGCACTGACGAAAGCTGGTATTGAACCGAGCGATGTTGCAGCCATAGGCATCACGAACCAGCGCGAAACGGTTGTGATGTGGGACAAGGCGACGGGAAAGCCGGTTCACAACGCCATCGTCTGGCAAGATCGCCGAACCGCGCCGCTCTGTGAGCGATTGAAAAGCGAGGGTCTGGAAGAGAAATTTCAAGAGCGCACGGGGCTGCTTCTCGATCCTTATTTCTCAGGCACGAAGATTGCGTGGCTGCTTGATAATGTGGAGGGCGCGCGCAGACAGGCAGAGGTAGGTGATCTGCTCATCGGTACGATCGACACGTTCCTGATATGGCGCCTGACACGCGGTGAGGTTCACGCGACCGACGCGACAAACGCCTCCCGCACACTCGTTTACAACATCAAGTCCAACCATTGGGACGAAGAACTTCTGTCGATCCTGGACATTCCGCAATCTCTCTTGCCGGAGGTTCGGGATTGCGCCGATGATTTCGGCCAAACCGCACAATCGCTGTTTGGGCATCGGATTCCGATCCTTGGTGTCGCTGGCGACCAGCATGCCGCGACGATCGGACAGGCCTGTTTCAAGCCCGGCATGATGAAATCAACCTATGGCACAGGATGTTTCGCACTGCTCAACACTGGCACGGACATTGTGCAGTCCAACAACCGGCTGCTCACAACAATCGCTTACAGGCTCGGCGGCCAGACAACATACGCCTTGGAGGGCTCGATCTTTGTGGCTGGAGCCGCCGTGCAGTGGTTGCGTGATGGCCTGCAATTGATCGAGAGGGCAGACCAGACGGGTGCGATGGCTGCGAAAGCAGATGAGGAGCAGGATGTGTATCTTGTTCCTGCCTTTGTCGGTCTTGGCGCACCTCATTGGGACTCGTCGGCGCGAGGGGCGATGTTCGGATTGACCCGAAATACCGGACCTCGCGAATTCGCGCGTGCAGCACTCGAATCTGTCGCCTTCCAGACACGGGATCTGCTTGACGCGATGCAGAAGGATTGGAAGGGAAGCGAGGAGTCCACGGTATTGCGCGTCGATGGGGGTATGGTCGCATCCGACTGGACCATGCAGTGTCTGGCTGACATATTGGATGCTCCGGTCGATCGACCCACAATACTGGAAACGACCGTTTTGGGCGCTGCATGGCTCGCTGGTTCGCATGCGGGAATCTGGCCAGATGCCAAAGAGTTTTCGAACCAATGGAGATTGGATCGACGCTTTGAGCCTCTGATGAATGAACAAACGCGTTCAAGAAAAATTGCTGGCTGGCGCGACGCGGTAAGGCGGACACTCACGCAAAGCCCGGACTAACTTTGGCTTCGCTCAAACAAAAAGGCCCGCAGAGCGGGCCTTCTTGAATTTCGTGTCAGAACGCGATCAGCTATACGGAGAGTAGCACTGACGACGCGGGCCATTGTATGGCTGGAACGTGTTGTCCGAAGCACGATAGCTTCTATAGCGGTTATAACACCACTGAACGTGTGAGTTGCCATAGCTGCGCTGAATGACACGCGGCTGGTTGCTCAACGTATTGCCGATGATCGCGCCAGCGCCAAAAGCTGCGAGCGGATACCACCAACCATTGTTGTGACGGCGATAGCCCTTGCGCCAATGGTTCGAACCGCGATGGCCGTTCCAGTAGTGCCTGCTGCCACCGCGATCACCCCAACGGCGATCGTGACGTCCGCGGTCGCCTCTGCGCCATTCACGATTGCCATTGCGGATCCAGCGCTTCTCAGAAACCTTCTGAATGTCCTGTGTCGCAGCGGGTGCCGCGACGGAAACCATTGGAGCAGCAGCCATCACGGGAGCGATTGAAGAAACGGCAAATGTTGCCGAAACGGCAACTGCCATCATGCTTGAAAGAAACTTTTTCAACTCGGGTCTCCTCGAGAAATTTGGATAATCCCTTCAACAATGAAACATAGTGCGTTTGGTTCCAAAACCAAACCATTAGATGCCTAGTTTTGTGACACGCCTGCATCTGCAAAACTCGCCATGCCTTCATGACAGGCACTTGCTGCACGCAGGATGTTGACCGCAAGACACGCACCCGAGGCTTCGCCGAGCCTCATCTGAAGCTGCAACAAGGGCTCCAAGGAGAGGTTTTCAAGCAAGCGAGCATGGCCCGCTTCAGCTGACAGATGCGAGGCTTGCGCGTGCGCAAGACCTCCCTTGCACAGTTTTGCCATCGGTGCCGCCGCCGCTGTCGAGACAAAACCGTCGAGAAGCACTGCGGTCGCATTATGCCGCGCAGCAAGAACGGCTCCGAAGATTGCGGCCAGTTCGCGCCCGCCTACTCGTCGCAACACTTCAAGCGGATCCTTCAGTGCTTCACCGTGGAGCGCGATTGCCGCGTCAACGACTTCTGCCTTGCGCGCCAGGCCTGCATCATCGACACCGGTACCGCGTCCAACCCAATCGGCTCCCGTACCGCCAAACAATGCGGCGGCAACGGCTGCGGCCGTCGTGGTGTTGCCGATTCCCATTTCGCCAACGCAAACAAGCTGCGCGGATGGTGACAGTGAAGCGTAGCCTGCCGATACGGCGTCGAGAAACTCTGCTTCTGTCATCGCCGGTTCTTCCGTGAAGTCCGCTGTAGGGCGGTCCACCTCCAATGGAACGACCTTGAGCGATGCCCCCGCGGCCTGCGCGAGTTGATTGATCGCAGCTCCGCCCGAGGCGAAGTTTGCGACCATCTGGGCCGTCACCTCCGGTGGAAAGGCAGAGACGCCGCGCCGCACTATGCCGTGCGAACTCGCGAATACAATGACCTCAATCGCCTCCAGCGACGGGATCGCGCGCCCTTGCCAGCGCGCCAGCCACACCGCCAGATCCTCTAGCCGCCCAAGGCTTCCCTGCGGCTTGGTCAACACGTTCTGGCGCGCGCGCGCCCTTTCGGCGGCATCGTCATCTCCGCTCGGGAGATTCGCGCAGACTTCGCGCAGGGCATCCATGGTTGCGAACTGAGACATTGGAATCTCCAGAGCTTAAACGGGAAGAAAAATTGAGACTGCCACCAGCAGCACGACGATTTCACCGACCTGTTGCAGAGCGCCGAGAACGTCTCCGGTCTGGCCGCCGATCTGGTGCTGGGCTAGCTTCATGAGGCCAAGAAACGCTGCAAGGAGGGCAATGGCGGCGACAATCGCAGCACTTGGCCCAAGCAGCGTCAGACCAAGGAAACCGAGCATCGCCGCTAGCGCGCCGGTTTTAACCGGGACGGCGCCCGCATTTGCTGAAAGTCCATCCAACCGCGCTGGCGGCAAGACAGCCATCATCACAGGCATTGTAGCGCGCGACGCTATGTGCGTGGCGGCGAGCAGAAGGAAAACTGACGTCGAATCTGCGAGAGCGACCAGCGCGGACCACCGCAACAATACGCTGATAAGCAACGCCAACACCCCAAAGGTGCCGATGCGGCTGTCCTTCATGATTTCGAGCTTGCGTTGGCGCGATACTCCCCCGCCGAATCCATCTGCTACATCGGCAAGGCCGTCCTCATGCAGCCCACCTGTGATGAGCATTGTGACAGCAAGGGCACACGCTGCCGCGATCGTGGGCGGCAATGACAGCCAATCGGCAAGACGGAAGGCAAGGGCGCCCGTCAGGCCAACGACAATACCGACAATCGGAGCTGCCCATATTGCATCTGCCAGCCTGCGGCCGACGGGGCCACGCGCAGGGATGCGCGTGAAAAAGCCGATGCACAGCAGAACATCACCCGCAACGAGCCGCAGCGGATCGCGCGCCATTGTCACGACCTTGCAATGGCGTGGAAGAAGCCGCCGGTGACATTGCCGCGAATGCCGCCGCCTGGTCCAAGCGGCCTGCCGAGGCCGTCCGACATCTCGAAGAAAGGCGTATCTTGGCCCGCCTCTGTAACACTTGCGTAGTGGAACTCATGACCCCTGATCGTATCTCCAGCGCCGCCCAGAATTCCGTTCGCGAGTAGCTTTGCCTGCCGATAGCCAAGGTTCATTTTGCGTTTGGCGAAACTGGTTGAGTGACCGAGAAGTCCGAGCATCTCGTGACTATGGCCTTCCGCATCCTCGATCGATGCCCCCAGCGCCATATAGCCACCGCACTCGCCATGCACAGGTTTGGTTTGCGCGAACCGTGTCGTCCCACGCCTGAAGTTGCGTGCATCCGCCAGCCTTGCGCCATGCAATTCCGGATAGCCGCCGGGTAGCCAGCAGACGTCACAATCCGGGGCAGGGGCCTCGTCCGCGAGCGGTGAGAAGAAATGGATTTCAGCCCCGCGCTTGCGCCATATCGACTGAAGATGCGGATAGAGGAACCCGAACGCCTCGTCATGTGCCAACGCGATACGCTGTCCAGGCGGATCGATCGCTTCGCTGGGGTTTTCGATAGTCGGCAGTCCGCAAAGAGGAACGCTGGCAGCGAGTATGCGGTCGATATCCAGGGACTGCTCCATGATATCGGCCAGCCTGTCAATGAAAGCGTCGAGCGCGGTATGTTCACGCGCCTGCACGAGACCCAGATGTCGTTCCGGCAGCGCCATGTCGGGATTGCGCATGATCGCGCCCAAGACGGGTAATCCTGCTGCCTCGATCGCATCGGCGCATTGCCTGAGATGCCGCTCGCTGGCCACCTTGTTCAGTACCACGCCGGCTACCCGAACCTCGGGATCGTAGACGGCAAAACCCTTTGCGACGGCTGCGGCCGATCGCGACTGCCCTGAAATGTCGAGCACAAGCACCGTTGGGAGACTAAACCGCGCGGCGAGATCGGAGGCTGCGCCGGAGCGCCCGCGACCGGCTTCGATGCCGTCGAACAGGCCCATGGCGCTTTCCGCTATCAGTATATCGCAGTTTCGTGCCGCTTCAGCCGCCAGGAAACCCAGAAGATCCGGCGCCATTGCCCAGCTATCCAGATTGACCCCAGCGTTTCCGGTCGCTGCCGCGTGAAATTCGGGATCTATATAGTCCGGTCCTGACTTCGCTCCGCCAGCCTTGATTCCCCGCCGAGCCAACGCCCGTAATAATCCTATCGTGACGCTGGTCTTGCCGGAACCAGAGCGCGGCGCGCCGATGATGAGGCCTCGCGCGGTCATGCACTCCGCATCCGTGCCGCGAGATCGGTCAGTTCGGCGCGCATCGAAACGATTTCGCCAACAACGATCAGTGCTGGCGAAGCGATTCCGGCTGCGAGAGCGGCCTGCTCGATGCCGCCAAGGTTGGAGATGACGATTCGCTCGTCCGGTGTCGTGGCCGCCATGACCACGGCCACTGGAGTGGATGAGTTCAAACCACCTTCAAGGAGAGATGCCACGATCCGGCTCAGATTCTTGAGCCCCATATAGACCACGATTGGTTGTCCGGTCTTTGCCAGCGCCGCCCAGTCGAGATCCTCGGGAGAACCCGCGGCATGCCCGGTCGCGAGAATGATCGCCTTGTTGATTCCGCGCATGGTCGCTGGAATGCCGACACTGGCCATCGCGCCAAAGGCAGACGTGACACCGGGCAGAATGCGATAAGGAATTCCGGCGCGTGCCAGTGCCAGCGCTTCTTCGCCACCACGCCCAAATATGTAAGGGTCACCGCCCTTCAACCGCAGCACTCTTTTTCCTAGACCGGCAAGGGCGATGAGCTGTGCGGTAATCTCATCCTGGCGTACGGATTCTCGCCCGCCGCGTTTGCCCATGAAGTGCAATTCGGCATTTGGTGCCACATTCAGCACCGAGCCATCGACAAGGGCGTCGTAGACTACGGCGTCAGCCTGCGCGAGTGCTGACAGCACATCCAGCGTCAAGGCGCCTGCATTTCCCGGACCTGCACCGGCAAGCCAGACATGGCCCGGCTGAAACTCATCCAGCACCGGCGCAAGGCGCGCAATCGCCTGTTCCAGTTTCATTCAGAGCCCTTTTCGTCGTGACGCGATGCAGGGCGCGCCGTATAGGATATTTCATGAGCGATGACGAGCGGCCCCTGCGACGTGGCTGGACCACAGGCACCTGTTCGGCTGCGGCCGCAAAGGCGGCGTGTGCGGCACTGATCACCGGTGATTTCCCCGACCCGGTCGAGGTTACGCTGCCGGGCGGCCAGCGGCCATCCTTTGCGCTGGCACGAACCGAATTGCGCGACAACGAGGCTGTTGCCGCTGTCATCAAGGATGCTGGTGACGATCCGGACGTGACGCATGGTGCCGTCATGACCGCGACGGTTCGCAGGGGAGCAACAGGCTCCGGCATCACGTTTCTCGCCGGGCCCGGTGTGGGCACGGTAACGCGTCCCGGCCTTCCAATGCCGCCGGGTGAACCCTCCATCAATCCGGTGCCGCGCAGAATGATCGCGCAGGCCATCGCCGAGATCGCGGGGGACGAGTCCGACTTCGAGGTCGAGATTTCGGTGCCCGACGGAGAGAAGATGGCGCTCAGGACGCTCAATGGACGGCTTGGCGTCGTTGGCGGCATATCTGTTCTTGGGACGACCGGAATAGTGGTTCCCTATTCGTGTTCGGCGTGGATTCACTCGATTCACCGCGGCATAGACGTCGCGCGCGCTGCCGGACTGGACCATGTGTCCGGCGCAACTGGCGCGGTTTCCGAGGCGGCTGCCCAGAAGTATCACGGACTTCCCGAACTCGCCTTGATCGACATGGGCGATTTCGTGGGAGGAATGTTGAAATATCTGCGGGTTCATCCCGTCCCACGCGTCACCGTCGCTGGAGGTGTCGCCAAGATGACCAAGCTTGCCCAGGGGATGCTCGATGTACATTCCGCACGCGGCGCGGCGGATCTGACTGCGCTTGCGGAGATGGCGCTTGGCATTGGCGCAGATGGGGACGTGGCCGAACGCATTGGAACCGCCAACAATGTCGCCGAAGCCTTTGAGATTGCGCGAAGCAGCAACATTGCTCTCGGCGAGGTGGTCGCAGAGAAAGCCTGGCTCACGGCTGCCAGCGTATTGCGCGATGCAGACATTGAGCTCGAGATTCTCGTGTTCGACCGTTTGGGTGAACTGGCTGGGCGAGCGCCTTTTCGTCGTCATGGGGCCCCGCGCCCCCTGAACCGCCGCTGATAGTAGGCATCGTAAAGCGAGCTTTCGCGGAAATCCTTTGCCGAAAGCGAACGACCTACAAAGATGATCGCCATTCGCTCGATGGGTTCCTGGGCGTGTAGTGCCTCGATCGAACCGAGTGTCCCGCGCAGGATGCGTTCTTCCGGCCACGAAGCGCGCGCGACGATGACCACAGGGCAGTCGGCGCCATAGAGAGGGGTCAACTCGGCGACGACCTGATCCAGCGCATGGATTGCCAAATGGATCGCGAGAGTTGCGCCCGTTGCACCGAACTGCGCGAGGCTTTCCTTCTCAGGCATCGCGGAGGCACGGCCGGATATGCGGGTCAGGACGAGGCTTTGCGCCACCTCGGGAATTGTCAGCTCACGCCCAAGCGCCGCGGCGGCAGCCGAGAAGGAAGGCACTCCCGGCGTCATCGTGTACGAAATGCCAAGTCGTTGCAGACGGCGGACCTGTTCCGCGACCGCACTCCAGACAGCAAGATCGCCGGAATGCAAGCGCGCCACATCGTGTCCCGCTGCCTCAGCCGCCACATATTCCGCCTCGATTTCGTCCAGGGACATCGGAGCGGTATCGACGATCCGGGCACCGGCTGGGCAATAGGCCAGAAGGTCCTTGTGGACGATCGAGCCTGCATAAAGGCACACAGGGGAACTGGCGATCAGATCGCGGCCGCGCACCGTGATGAGATCGGCGGCACCGGGACCGGCACCAATGAAGTGTACGGTCATGTCGTCGTCCCCATGCTTGCCAACGCACAGGTAACCGCGCCTGCAATGATGCGTGGGCCGAGCAGCCTGCCATCTTCTCCCGCAGCAGCAAGGGCCGCAGCCTCCGACAGTGATGGCGACCCGGTCGTGCGCTGTGATTTTTCGGAGATTGTCTTCACGCGCGGCGCCACGTCCGCAAGCGCGTCCTCTCCGACATAGTGCAACGGAACCCCAAGCGTGGCGGCGGCAACCACGATCGCCGGCTCGTCGCGTTTGGTGGAACCAGTCGCAACGCCTGCAAGCGTAGCACGCTCAGAGCGGTATTCTGTCAGCGCGGCATCGATTGCCGCGAGGATTGCTCCCGGCGAAACGCCGCTCTTGCATCCGATACCGGCGACAATCATGGCTTCGTCCAGACCCATTGCGTAACAGGCATGGCCGAGCGCCACCCGCTCATCGTTCCAACGGGCTCAGCGCGTGACACCGCGATACGGATAAGATTGCCGCCCAGCCTCGCGTGAAGCGCAAGCAATACGGCCTCCATTTCGAGCGTGACCGCATTGGCCACCAGTCGACCGCTTCCGGGCAGCCTCGAAATCGCTGCGTCCATGACCCCCGGAGCGCTGCCGCCTCCGCCAACGAAAATCGCATTCGGCTCCGGGAGTTCGTCCAACGCTTGTGGCGCAGAGCCCGCTATGATCTTCAGATCGGGCACCCCACACGCGGCTGCGTTTCTGCGAATTCGGGCGACGCGATCCGGATGCGTCTCTATGGCGATCGCGCGCGTCGACGGGTCGGCCAGCATCCACTCGATCCCGATCGAGCCGGAGCCCGCACCGATGTCCCACAACAACTCGCCGCGACGCGGTGCGAGGGATGAGAGTGTCAGCGCTCTTATTTCGCGCTTGGTGATCTGCCCGTCATGCTCAAAGAGATCGTCGTCGAGGCCCGGTGTGAGAGGCAAAACTCTCGGATCTCTCGATGCCGCGACCACGATACCGACGACGTTAAGCGGCTGAATGTCGGTGAGATTAAACGTATCGGCCATCGAAACGCGGATATTCTCGTCTGGGCCACCCAGAGCCTCCATCACTGTCAGCCTCGATTGCCCGAAACCCGAGGCCGCGAGCAGGCTGGCTATCTCGCCGGGCCCGGCGTCATCCGACGTCAGCGCGATGATGCGTCGTCCCGGATGCAGCAGAGGCCGCACGAGGTCGATGGATCGTCCATGCAGCGAAACCGTGTCGATGTCCTGCAGCGGCCAGCCGAGGCGTGAGGCAGCAAGACTGAAGGATGAAGGCGAGGGCACCACAACCATCTCTTCAGCAGGCACGACGCGTGAGAGTGTCGCGCCGACACCGAAAAAGTAAGGGTCGCCGGACGCGAGGACGCAGACCTTTCGACCTGACAGCTCACACACCGCTTGCATCGAAGCATCGAAGGGTGTCGGCCAGGCGCGGGCCTCGCCTTCAATCAGCGATTCTGCCAGCGCCAGATGGCGCTTGCCTCCAAAAACAATCTCCGCTTCGGCAATCAGCCGGCGCGCTCTGTCGCCCAGGCCTGCAACACCGTCCTCGCCGATGCCGACAACCGACAACCACTTTGCCGTTGAAGTCGCACTGGTCGCAGACCTAGAAAGCATGATGGCTCACCAGATTCTGATCCTTGGCGGCACCACCGAATCGCGGGAGCTCGCCGGGCGCGTTGCAGGGCGCCGCGACCTGTCGGTTACACTCTCGCTGGCGGGGCGCACGCGCAGTCCGGTCGTTCAGCCAGTACCTGTGCGCATCGGAGGTTTCGGCGGCGCTGACGGGCTGGCTCAATATCTGCGCGAGCAGCAGATCACCGTTCTGATCGATGCCACTCATCCATTCGCGGCCCGTATTTCGGCCAATGCAAGGCTTGCTGCCATCCAGACGGGCGTTCGGCTCCTTGTGCTGAGACGACCAGAATGGGCACCAGTGCCGGGAGACAGATGGACTCTGGTCGACACCATCCAGGAAGGGGTTTCGGCATTGGGCGTGGCGCCGAGAACCGTGTTCGTGACGCTCGGGCGGCAGGAACTCGGACCACTGGAGGCTGCTCCCCAACATTCCTACGTGATACGCAGTGTGGACCCGGTCGAACCGCGTCCCGCATTCCCTGACGCGGTTTACATCCTCGATCGGGGTCCCTACGAAGAAAGACGTGAGCGTGAGCTTCTCCGCAGCTTGGGAGTCGATATTGTCCTGTCGAAGAACAGCGGGGGATCCAGCGCTTACGCCAAAATTGCAGCCGCCCGCGCGCTGAGCATCCCGGTGGTCATGGTGCGGCGACCGCCGGGTTCGGAGGACGCGGTGAAAACAGTGGATGCTGCGCTTGCGGCGCTCGATCATCTGCTGCCACCCGCCGACTGACGTGGGGAATAGACCAAAGGCGCGCGTCCGCTGCGTTCAATCACGCGGGTCTCGGCCGACCCGACAATGATACAAGTTGCCATGTCGGCCTGTGCCGGATCAGCCTCGCCAAGAGTTTTTATCACGATCTTCTCATCGTGCCGGAACGCGGCGCGTCCGAAGATCACCGGCGTTGTCGATGGCAGTGTTTCGCGCAGTGCCTCGAAGGCCTTGCCCAGTTGCCAGGGGCGGGCGCGACTGATCGGATTATAGACCGCAATCACAAATCCCGCTCCCGCAGCCGCCTTGAGCCGAGTTTCGACGACATCCCATGGCTTGAGATTGTCCGATAGCGAGATCGCGCAGAAATCATGCCCGAGCGGCGCGCCCGAGCGCGCGGCAACCGCCAGCATCGCGGTGACGCCCGGAACGACCTGAAGTTCGATATCACGCCATTCTGGAGGTCCATGCTCAATGGCTTCGCAGACAGCCGCCGCCATCGCAAAGACGCCGGGGTCGCCACCGGAAACCACGGCAACGGTCTTGCCCCCAGCCGCAGCAACAAGTGCTGCGCGCGAACGATCGAGTTCTTCCCGATTGTCCGACACGTGCCGGTGCTGATCCGCTCGCAAAGTCAAACGGTCGAGATAGGGACCGTACCCAAAGAGATCGGTGGCTTCGGCTATGGAAGCAGACGCTTCTGGCGTCACATGTGCCGCATCACCCGGGCCAAGGCCGATCACGCTGAGGCGACCGCTCACGAGACTGCTCCTTCAGCAACCGCCGCCACTGGCCGCGTCGCCCAACCTGCCACCAACACGATGCTGAAGTAGGGCGCACGGTCATCGGACTTGTCGACGAGCGCGGTCGATGTACCATTCGCCATCGTTCCGCGCTCCACATAGACCGCGCCGGCAAGTTTGCCCGAAGCGGTCAAAGCGCGCCTGATTTTGGGGAGATTGCGGCCGACTTTCATGATCACTGCCGCATCCGTGTCCGAAAGTCGACGCGTCAGTTCAATCTCGTCCATTGTCCCCGGCAGAACGGACAAAACATCGTCGCCCTGCACGATCGGTTGTCCAATGCCCGACCAGCAGCCGGACATGGCAGTCACGCCGGGGATCACCTCGGTTGGAAAACGATGCGCAAGCCGCACATGGAGGTGCATGTACGAGCCATAAAAGAACGGGTCCCCTTCCGACAGGACTGCCACTGTGCGGCCCTTTGAGAGATGATCAGCCACCGCTTCAGCTGAGCGTTCGTAGAACTCGAGGATCTGGGACTTGTAGTCCGTGTGGTGCTTGTCGATCTCGGTGGTCACCGGATATTCCAGCGGCAGTTCTTCCACGCCTGACCGGATATGACCCTGCACAATGGTGCGGGCATTGCCCTGGTTGCCGCGCTTGGCGAAGTGAGCGAGCACGTCCGCTTCCTGCAGAGCACGCACGGCTTTCAACGTCAGCAGTTCCGGATCGCCTGGACCAGTGCCAACTCCAATCAACCGTCCAGTCATCTCCCTCGACATCAGATGCCCGCCTTGGCAAGAGCGTTGATGGCAGCGGCGGTCATTGCGCTTCCGCCCATGCGACCCCGAACAATCGCGAACGGAATGCCACGCGAATTCTGCGCAAGTGCGTCCTTCGATTCCGCGGCGCCCACAAAGCCGACAGGCATGCCCAGGATAGCCGCCGGCTTGGGCGCACCCGAATCGATCATGTCGAGCAGATGAAAGAGAGCTGTCGGCGCGTTTCCTATGGCCACCACAGCGCCTTCCAGATGTTCGGACCACAATTCGAGTGCCGCAGCAGAGCGGGTGTTGCCGATCTTGCTGGCGAGAGATGCCGTGCGGGGGTCGCGGAGCGTGCAGATGACCTTGTTGGAGGAGGGGAGCCTGGCACGTGTCACACCCTGCGCAACCATCTCCGCGTCGCATAGAATTGGAGCACCCTCTGCCAGCGCCTGTCTGCCGGCCTCTGCGAAATCGGGCGAAAAGACAAAATGCCGGGCAGCTTCCACAACGCCGCAAGCATGGATCATGCGCACTGCAATATCGGCTTCGGCAGGCGAGAATCGCGAGAGGTCGGCTTCTGCCCGGATGATGGCAAAGGACCGCTCGTAGATCGCGTTTCCGTCCCGGATGTAATCTTGTGTGGTCATGCCTGTGTTCCGTGCCGCTGACGCGTGGCGGGCGCACCGCCGCGTCCCATTTTGTGTCCGCTCATAACGCGTTGAAAAGCGGCGGCAACTTCTCTTTCGGCGACATGATCGCGGATGCCCCCTGAACGAGCCTCGATAATGTTCACGCCCTCCGCATCCCCAATGAGGGAAACCGTCGGCGAAGGTGGTTCAGCACAACGCTTGGCACAGCCCGATACATGGATGGTGTCCACATCAGCTGGCAATCCTTGCGCGACAAGTTCGGCTGCCACAGCCTTCGTGTTGAATGTCCCCGACCCACATAATGGAGCACCGGCACAAGCGACGACTCTTAGTCTGGGGTCGTCAGGATCAACAACGAAGCCGAGGTGGGATGCTGCCGTATGGAGATCCTCCGCCCGATCCGGAGAGTCACATATGCTAAGAAGGGCACAGCCAGGAGCCATCCGAAACTCTGAAACCATCGACATTTCAGCGATTTGCACGAGCCTGATGATCTGATTTGTGGTTGCCTGGCCGAAGGGTAATCCCAGACCAACCGCCACGCTTCCTTCCTTCAACGCAATACGTCCTATCGGTGACGTCGCTTGATTGGAGAAAGAGGAATGGCCTTTTTCCGAGGCATGTTGGCGATGGGGAGGCAGATGCCCGCAAGCCGCCGAAATCTGGTTCTCATCAAGCATCTTGCCCCTGCCTGACCGTCCGAGTGCCGCGATGGAACCCAAAAGCTCGATCACCAGCCGGATCGCCTCACGCCACTCTACCGTCGCAGCCAAACGCGCCGAGGATGCCGTACCGCCAACGGCGACCTGCCAGACGTCGCGATCGGGTTGAAGCGATGTGAGCCGTACGTCGCCAATGACGTCGGCCATCCCAAGAATGCCGCCGCCATCAATTACGACCGAGACCTTTGGGCCCAACCTTGTTCCAATATCGGTCTGGCCTATCGCTTCAACTACCCCGTAGTAGAGCTCTTCGGTGGCAGCGTTCTCCGAGCTATCCCGGCCAATCAGAGGTCCGACATCGACAGGCACGCCCGATCGGATGTCTAGTCCGCTTTCCAGCACCTCCGCCATGAAGGGCTCGGCGCCGTCGCATGTGAGCCCGCGCACCTGCAGACTGCCGCGACGCGTGATCTCAATAATGCCGCTGCCGTGGCGGCTCGCAGAGGTTGCAACAGAGGCCAGGTGTGCGGGAGACAGCGTTCCCCGCCAAGTATTGATGCGCGCAAGCAGTCCGTCCCCGGTTTGCATGGGCACCGCGAGCGATGGACACGCATTTCGGCGCATGATCTCGCTCATGCTGCGGCTTCCCGTTTGGCTGCGTTGGCCTCCTCGATCAGCAACTCCAGATCATTCTCGATCGAGTTGCGCAACGGGTGCCAGAGGCCGCGCTGCCGGGCCGATACAAAGCGTTCCGCAATGAATTTCGCCGCGTCCGGGTTCTGATCCAGCATGAAGGCGCGCACCTTCGGATCCCCCACATATGCCTGAAAGACGGCCTCGATCAGTTCGCCATGTATTGCATTGGTGGTCTCCGCGAAGCCGACGAGCCGATCGACGGTTTCTGCGAACTCGGAGGCGCCGCGGGGACCGTGGCGCATCTGCCCCTCAATAAAGCGCCGATTGATTGCGCGGCCGCGAACAGTGCGGGTAACCGCTTCTGCGACGGAACGCGCTTTTGGCCGCTGGGGATCGGTTGTGTCCAGCGCCACCAGATCCGCCTTGCCTCCAAGAGCGGCAACTGCCGCCGAAAAGCCGCCGATGAAGGCAACGTCCGCAGAGCCCTCCAAAATGTCGCGACCGGGATCGTCACCGGAATGCACCAGCATGTCTGCGGTCGCGACTTTTGACGCGAAGGCGCCGGGTTCCAGCACACCTTCGCCATCAGCGCCGCCGAAGCTGTACGAGGTCGTCTCCAGATAAGCGTGGCCGAGTTCCTCGCGGTCCTGCCAGTTGCCACTGCCAAGAATGCTCTCAACCCCTGAGCCATATGTGCCCGGTGATGAACCGAAAATGCGAGACGGCTTTTTCTGCGTGTCCATCTGTTTCGCATCGGCCGCCAACGGATTGATATCACTCGGTTCATCCCGTGCAGCAACGGCTGCCACCGCTGCATCCATCAAGGCGATCTGGGTAGGGAACATGTCCCGGAAGAGGCCTGAAATACGCCACGTCACGTCGACGCGTGGCCGCCCGACAGAAGCAGGCGGCAGCACTTCAATACCGCTGACGCGGCCGGTCGCAAAATCCCATTGCGGCCGACACCCCATCAGCGCCAGTCCCTGAGCGATTTCCTCACCGCCCGTGCGCAGCGACGCGGAACCCCAGAGGTCGAGCACCAGAGAACGTGGCCATTCGCCATGATCCTGCAGGTAACGGCGCAAAACCTCGTCCGCGGCCATCTTGCCGAGCTCGAACGCCGTAGGCGTCGGCATCGTGCGGGGATCGGAGGTGAACATGTTGCGCCCGGTGGGCAGGACATCAGTACGCCCGCGGGACGGGCTACCCGACGGTCCCGCAGCGACATGCCGGCCATCTAGAGCCGCAAGCAATGCTTCTGTTTCGGCGCGCGCACTGATCCGTCGAAGGTCATCAGCCTCATTATCAAGAATTCTGCCGAAGACATGCAGGCCGTCCTTGATGGCAAAGTCCTTGAGATCGCAGAGCCACGCATCTATGCGGATGAGAGCCGCGTCGGCATCATCGCTTGCGTCGACACCTGCTTCCTTCGCCAATCCTGTTTTTTGCGCCATTTCCACGATGAGTTTCGCCAAACGGTCCCGACGGCGGCGGTCCAAGCCATCAGCCTGAGCATATTCATCGACCAGTTGTTCGAGCGCATGTTGATCGTCGGTGAGCCCCGCAGCTGTCAGTGGAGGCGGTAAATGGCCGAGTGTTACGGCAGCTATTCTGCGCTTGGCCTGGGCCGCCTCGCCGGGATTGCTGACGATGAAGGGATAAATCACGGGCAGGGCACCCGTGACGATCTCGGGAAAACAATTCTCGCTCAACGCGACCGTCTTGCCTGGCAGCCATTCGAGCGTTCCATGCGCTCCGATATGAATGAGAGCATGGCAGTCCAAAGCCTCACGCAACCAGACGCCGAATGCCATAAGCTCATGACGTGGTGGAAGCGCGGGATCATGATAGTCGGCTCGGCGATCTTCGGAGCGCCCCCGATCAGGCGCGAGCGCCACCGTCACATTTCCAAATCTGGCTGCGCGAAAGGAAAAGCTCTCCCCCGCCGGAATGGGCGGAACGCCCCATGCATCCGTGATGTGTGCCTTTGCGCCTTCCGAGAAAGAGCTGAATGCGTTGTGATAGTGGTCACCAGGGAGCTTGGCTCTTTCGCGCTCGAGAAGAACCATCAAATCCTTGGCGGAATGCGGTATATTTTCAACGGTATACGCATTCGATTTCAAGTCATTAAGCAGCTCGATAACACTCTGCGGGACATCCAGACCGACTGCGTAGCCGCTGCGGCCGGGCGCACTGGGATAGTCGGGGATGAGAATAGCAAGCCGACGCTCCGCTGGTGGTGTGTTGCGAAGCTTGAGAAATGCGGCAATGCGATCTGCCACCTGTGCGACGCGGTCAGGTTCGGAACGATTCACCTGACCCGAAGAGCCAAGTGCATCGGAAGATTCAGCTTGCGCCTTGAAGGAGATCGCACCGGCGAGGATTCGGCCGTCAAGCTCTGGCAGCACGACATGCATGGCGAGGTCGGAGGGCGCCAGGCCGCGCTGACCGCCCTGCCATGCCTCGCGTCGTGTTGTCGCCATCACGGCCTGGAATACTGGAATGCCGATGCGATCGAACAGCGTGTCGCCTTCATCATCCGCACCAGCGGAGAACGCAGTCGTCGAAATCAGAACAGCGGGCGCGAAAGTTGCGGCCGCCTTTTCCACAAAGGCGCTGCACTCAGGGTCTTTGAGGCTGGACACGAAGATCGGCAGCGCGGCAATACCGCGATGATCAAGAGCGGCGCACAACGCGTCAATCGGAGCAATGTCGGACGCAAGCAGCATGGACCGATAGAAGAGGATGGGCGCGACAGGACGTGAACCGTCGAGGAAATCACGAACGTGCTCTTCCGAAACCGCACCCGACTCAGGAAGATAATAGCCTGCCTTTGGCAACGCTTTAGGCGGGTCGACGCGAACGTCTGCCCCGGCATAGGTCGCCAGCCGAGAGAGAAGCCCGGCCATGTTATCCGGCCCGCCTTCGCGGAAATAGGAGAGGATGAGGTCAATCTCTTCGCGAGGCAGTGTCGACAGGGCGGACAGCCGTTCATCTGCCTCGCGACATTCGCCGGGAAGCAGGGCCAGCTTTATGCCTCTCTGTCTGGCCATTGCTGAAATCTGATCGACCCCGTAACGCCACCAGTCCGAGCCACCAAGCAGGCGAACCACGATGACCTTGGCATGCAGGGCAACGCGCTCGACCCAGAGATCGACCGACATGGGATGCCGCAGTTCGCGCAGGGCGGTCAGTCGGAGAGACGGAAGGTCGGACGACCGCGCCGCCCAGGCGCGTGAGAGCGCCGAAAGATCGCTGTCGGAGAAGGACAGCACATGCATATCCGCCGGCTCCTGGCGCAGATCAACAGGCTCGACGAGATCGTCGAGCGAAGCTGTTGTCGTGGCCAGTATGTGCATGGCGATCTATCGCGTTTTCATGAGGTCAGGATGCGTTCGACTGCCTCGCGGTCCAGTCCCTTGAGACCGATCACCACAAGACGGGTTCGCTTGTCTTCGCCCTGGTTCCACTCCCTGTCATAGTAGTGCGACACACGTGGCCCGACGCCTTGGACCAGAAGCCGCATCGGCTTGCCTTCGACATGCACGAAACCCTTGAGCCGCAGAACATTGGCTTTCTCCGCCGCCTCGGCGACGCGTTGGGCGAGCGCATCCGGGTCGGAGATGGCAGGCATTTCCAACACGAAAGTGTCGAAGTCGTCGTGCTCGTGATCGAGTTCGTCATCGTGATGGGTCTTGCGGTTATCAATGTCGTCCTCGACCGCCAGCCCAAGCCCGAGCAGAACCGAAGGATCAATATTGCCGTGGGACGAAGGCACGATCTTCACCGCGCGTCTGAGGTGCTCTTCGACGATGCCGCGTGCTCGTGCTGCGCCGTCGGTATCCATCAGATCGCTTTTTGACAGAATGATGAGGTCGGCACACGCAACCTGGTCCTCAAACACCTCCTCGACGGGGTCTTCGTGGTCGATAGAGTCATCCGCCTGGCGCTGAGCCGCGAGAGCGTCCATGTCAGAAGCGACCCGTCCCTCGGCAAGTGCAGGGCCATCGACGACGGCGACCACGCCGTCGACCGTCACCCGACCTTTGATTGCGGGCCACTGAAACGCCTGAACGAGCGGCTTCGGCAGCGCAAGTCCCGAGGTTTCGATGAGTATATGATCGACCTTCGGTTCAAGCGCGAGGATCTGGTCAATAGCGGGTGCGAAGTCATCAGCGACGGTGCAGCATATGCAGCCGTTCGCCAACTCCACGATATTTTCTTCCGGGCACGAGTCGACGCCACAGCCCTTGAGGATGTCTCCGTCCACGCCGACATCGCCGAATTCGTTCACGATGAGCGCCAGTCGCTTGCCCTTGGAGTTCTCGAGCACGTTGCGAATGAGCGTCGTCTTGCCCGCACCGAGAAAGCCGGTGATGACTGTGCAGGGGATACGATCGACGGCGGTCATTTCAAAGAATCCTTATGAGTGAAGATCGGAGGGATGCGGGCAACAAGGCCTCGCTTCAATGATTGGGGGCGATCCCGCCACGGCAACACACCGTTTTCGGAGGTGGCAAACAGCTCTGCACCCGCCACGAGGTCGTCGCCGCTTGTCGCGTCCAGATCTCCAAAGACGTAGCTCCAGCCGCCTTGCTTTACGATGGCCGCAGACAGGCGCCTCTTGCAGTTGCCGAGACACTCGACCGTCTCGACCCGGATGCCGGCGACTGCCGCTGCGCGTCGTGCATCATCTGCAAGATGCTCACCGGGTCTCGGCCGAGAGTCAGAACCGTTTGCGTCGCGGCAGGACGTGCACACCACAATTGCCACACAATCAGAATCGCCAGCGCCCGAATCGGGCGCAGCCTTGTCTTGATCGTTCTTGTCCCAGTCGACTCTCACAGGCGCTCCTTGCCCGGGTCACCCGCCAGGCATTCGCAAATACAGTTTGACGGCAGGTCTCCTGGCTTGCGCCTCGTCGCTTTCCGCCGCCTTCCCGGTTTCCCAGTGGCTATCGGCTGAAGCTTGACGCCTACAGTTGCGGGGACAGCTGCGGATTTGATTGCTCGTACCGCATTCCCTCTTAGCTTCAGCACGACATCGCGCTGAAGACCGTCGAGCGGCATTTAGGCCGCGTTGTCGAGGGCTGTCAACGCGCTGCTGACCCCCAAGAATGGTATACCCCTCAGCCACCGTGATTTTTGGCAGAATTTGCCGGTTGGCGAGGATTGCACTTTGCCCGACGCCAGCGATACGTTATGACTGCCTCGTCGTTGGTTCCACGAGGACCAGAGGGAATGCGGTGCGGGTCTGTTGTCCCAATGCCGCTGCTGCCCCCGCAACTGTAAGCGGCGAGCCGGATTCGAAAGCCACTGGGAAACCGGGAAGGCGAATCGCGGCGCTGAAGCTGCAAGCCAGGAGACCTGCCGGCGACACGGTGCAACTTCAGGCCCTCGGGTGGAGGGTGAAAGGACAAACTGATGAACGCGACAACAACCCTCGGTTCGGTATCAACGCAATCGCGCACATTGCAGCTCGCCATGGCTGGATTGCTCGGCCTGTTTGTGGTCGGCTTTGTGGGCTTCTCCCACATGGAGGTCGTGCACAATGCTGGACACGATTATCGTCACTCGATGAATTTTCCCTGCCACTAAGGGAATATCAATATGACCTATTTTCGTAACGTCGTGTTTATCGCGGCGATCGCTGGGCTTGTTGCCGGCGTCGCAATGACCCTTATGCAGGCATTCACCACTGATCCTCTGATCATTCAGGCAGAAACATTCGAAAATGTTGCGCCTGCAGATCATGAACACGCCTCCACAAATGCAGGAGGGGAAGATCACGCAGCAGCGCACGAGCATGGCGCAGATGCTTGGGCGCCCGCCGACGGCATCGAGCGCACGGCCTACAATGTTCTTGTGAATCTGGTCGGCGCGATCGGATTTGGCCTCTTGCTTGTCGTAGCCTCCGAGTTTACCGGCGGCGTTACCGACTGGCGTCAGGGCATTTTCTGGGGGTTCGCGGGGTTTGCGATCTTTACTCTGGCGCCCGGAATTGGCCTAAGTCCAGAATTGCCGGCGATGCCTGCAGCTGAGCTACTCGCGCGGCAGACATGGTGGATAGGAACCGCAGCAGCGACCGCCGTCGCACTTTATCTGATCTTCATCAAGAAAACGCCGGCGCTTGCGGTACTTGGACTTATCGTTCTCGTGGTGCCCCACATTATCGGCGCGCCGCAGCCGGATGACCATGCGACGCCGGTGCCGGAAAATCTGCACCATTCGTTTGTCGTCGCATCGACGCTCACCAATCTCGTTTTTTGGGTAGTGCTGGGGACGGCGGTCGCGTTGGCGCGGGCGCGCTTCGCACGTCCGATCGAGGCGACGCGCAAGAGCTTTGCCTGAGAGCGGGCTAACTCTGATCCTCGGCGGGGCGCGCTCTGGAAAGAGCCGCCACGCCGAGGCTTTGGTTTCACAACTTCCGGCCCCCTGGCATTATATCGCGACCGCTCAAGCCTATGATGACGAGATGCGTGAGCGTATCGACGAGCATCGAGCGCGACGTGATGATCGGTGGATTACTTTCGATGCGCCGCTCGCCCTGAGCGACGCGCTGTCTTCGATGCCGGTCGGCGCTACTGTGCTTGTCGATTGCCTGACGCTTTGGCTGTCGAACCAGATGCTGGCCGAGCAGGATGTTGAAGCCGAGACGAAGAGTCTGCTTGAGGTTTTGAACAACCGGCGTAGCCAGTGTTTCGTCGTCTCGAACGAAGTGGGTCTTGGCATCGTGCCTGACAACGCGCTGGCTCGTCGCTTCCGCGATGCACAAGGGCGGCTCAACCAGCGGGTCGCTGCCATTGCAGACAGTGTGATTTTCATGGTCGCAGGTCTGCCGATGAAGGTGAAATAACGTGACTGAGCATCAGAACGAAGCCGACCGCCACAAGGCGAAAATGGTGAAACGAAAGGCGGTTCAGGATGCCGAAGTGGCATCCAAGACCATTGAGAAGGGACTTCTGATCATCAACACTGGCCCCGGCAAGGGCAAGTCGACGGCAGCCTTCGGCCTGGCGCTGCGAATGTTGGGCTACGGCCGCAAGGTTGGCATCGTCCAGTTCATCAAGGGCGCATGGCATTCCGGCGAAAAGGACGCGCTCGAACTCTTTGGCGATCGCGTGGAATGGCACACGATGGGCGAAGGTTTCACATGGGAGACCCAGGACAAGGACCGCGACATCGCTGCCGCTCAGCGTGCGTGGTCCAAGGCCGAGGAACTGATGGCTGACCCAGATGTGAGCCTTGTCATCCTTGACGAACTCAGCATTGCGCTTCGCTACGACTATCTTGATCTGGACACGGTCGTGGAAACGCTGAGGGCACGCCGCCCTGATCTTCATGTCGTGGTGACCGGGCGAAATGCCAAGCCGGCGCTCATGGATGCCGCCGATCTCGTGACTGAAATGACGCTGGTGAAACACCACTTCGCCGCCGGGGTGAAGGCGCAACAGGGGATCGAGTATTAGCCAATGTCTGCGCGCGCGCTGATGTTCCAGGGAACGGGATCGGACGTCGGCAAATCGCTCGTGGTTGCAGGACTGGCGCGCGCCTATGCCAACCGTGGCCTCAAGGTCCGCCCTTTCAAACCGCAAAACATGTCCAACAACGCGGCGGTCACTGAGGACGGTGGCGAAATTGGCCGTGCGCAGGCGCTGCAGGCGCGAGCGGCGCGCGTAGCGCCGACAGTCCACATGAACCCGGTCCTCCTCAAGCCGCAAGGCGCGACGGGTGCTCAGATTATCGTGCAGGGAAGAGTATTCGGCACCGCGAAGGCTGCGCAGTACCAGGACGTGAAGCCGAGACTGTTGCCACAGGTTCTCGAGAGCTTCTCGCTCCTCAAATCGGACGCTGACCTTGTTCTGGTCGAAGGGGCGGGTAGCGCATCCGAGATAAATCTTAGGGCCAACGATATTGCAAATATGGGATTTGCCCGCGCCGCAGACGTGCCGGTTGTATTGATTGGCGATATCGACCGAGGTGGCGTGATCGCCAGCCTTGTGGGCACAAAGTCGGTCATCGAGCGAGATGACGCAGCGATGATTGCCGGCTTCATCGTGAATCGCTTTCGTGGCGATCCGACGCTGTTTGCCAGCGGCATGGCCGATATTTCGTATCGGACAGGTTGGCGTTCTTTCGGTCTGCTGCCTTTCTTTGCGGGCGCGCGCAAGCTGCCGGCGGAAGATGCGCTCGGTCTGTCGCACGGAAGCCAGCATTCAGGTGCGGGCGCGCGGATCAAGATTGCAGTGCCGATCTTGCCGCATATCTCGAACTTCGACGATCTCGACCCGCTGGATGCGGAACCGGATGTCGAGGTGGAGCGCGTCTGGCCCGGCGAAGCGTTGCCCGGAGACGCGAAACTTATCTTATTGCTCGGTTCCAAGGCGACAATCGCGGACCTCCATGTGTTGCGGCAGGCTGGATTCGATATCGATATCGCGGCACATGTTCGACGTGGCGGCCATGTCCTTGGGCTGTGCGGTGGATATCAGATGCTGGGCCAATCGATCAGTGATCCCTATGGGACGGAGGGGCCATCCGGATCGGTCGAAGGGCTAGGGCTGCTCGATGTCGAAACGATACTGACGTCGACCAAGCGATTGATGCCGGCATCGGGCCATACAGTCGACGGAACCACATTTCGTGGCTACGAGATGCATATGGGCGAGACTGAGGGTCCCGCCCGCGCTCAGCCTTTTGCTATCATGGGCGATGGCAGCTCGGAGGGTGCCCTCTCACGCAACGGCAGGATAGCGGGGACCTATGTTCACGGCTTCTTCGCCGACGATGATCAGCGTGGCGCCTGGCTGAAGCGACTCGGCGGCGCGCCGTCAGGCGTGAACTATGATGACGGCGTCGACACCACGCTTGACGATCTGGCCGTCCATATGGAGGCACATCTGGATCTCGACGGTCTGCTCAGCCATGCCAGATGAGAAACCCGATGAGCCCCACGAGAAGGATGAGCAACGCGTCGGCCATCCAGTAGAGTTTGAGCGCCCGTCGGATGTCGTCGGACGTTGCGTCGCGCTTTCCTCTTCCCATCGGCGCATCTGTCGTCAGTTGCCCCCCATAGTGACGCGGCCCTGCGAGCGAAAGCCCAAGCGCGCCTGCAAACGCTGCCTCCGGCCATCCCGCATTCGGCGAGCGGTGGGACTTCGCGTCGCGCCAGACCGAACGCCACGCCTCGACCGGATTTGCGCCGGGAACGATGGCCGCCGCCACGATTACGAGCAAGGCAGTGAGGCGGGACGCCGGAAGATTGATGAGATCGTCGAACCGAGCCGACGCCCATCCAAATGCGCCATGACGGTCCGTCTTGTGGCCTATCATGGAATCTGCGGTGTTCACGGTCTTGTAGATTGCAGCCCCGGGCAAACCACCAAGCGTCAGCCAGAATGTCGGCGCGACTATTCCGTCGGAGAAGTTTTCGGCAAGGCTTTCGATTGCTGCACGGCACACACCAGCTTCGTCGAGGCGATCAGGATCACGCCCGACGATCATCGAGACGGCAATGCGTCCATCCGAAACACCGCCCGATTCAACTGCTCGCGCAACCGCGGCCACATGGCTCGCGAGGCTGCGTTGCGCGATCAATGTGCTGGCAAGCACAGCAACAAGGAAGATGCCGCCGGTGATGGGGAGAAGCAGCGACTGAACGATACCCGCAACGCCGCCCGATACGAGGGCGAGCAGGAAAAGAGCCAGGACGCCGAGCGCCTTGCGCGCCGAGTGCGAATAGGCGCTGCGGTTGAGACGGACATCAAGAACCGAGATCAGCTTTCCTATCCAGATCACTGGATGGCCGATCGCACGCACGATCCGATCGGGGTATCCGAACGTGAGTTCGATCAAAAGCGACAGGAAGGCGAGTGGAGCTGACATGACGCTTCGAACGGAGGTTGCGCAGATAATTGACCATGGCGGCAGTCTGGACCGGGCGCGCATGCGCTTTCCCGATGCACCTGAGCCGTGGGTGGATTTGTCGACCGGTATCAACCCGCACGCATATCCGCAACTCGATCTGCCGAGAGATATTTTCACCCGGCTCCCCGAACCTCTCCGTTCGACCGAATTGTGTCGTGTCGCGGCGCGCAACTACCACGCTCCGTCGCCTGCGAATGTGGTCGCCGCCCCGGGGACTCAGATCCTGCTGCCGCGTGTGATGTCGCTCGTGAAGCCGGGCAGGGCGCTTGTGCTTGCCCCGACCTACGCGGAACACATTCGCGCGGCTGCGATAGCCGGACACCGTTCAAATTATGTCGGCACGTTCGAGGCGCTGTTCGACGCCGACCTTGCGGTTGTCGTCAATCCGAATAACCCGGATGGACGCATTGTCGAGCGCGCGAAACTGCGGGAACTCGCATATCACATGCAGTCGAAGGGCGGACTGCTTGTCGTCGACGAAGCGTTCATGGATGTCGGGCCTCAGGAGGCGAGCCTCGCCAGCGAAGTCGAGGCGTGTCGAGCCATCGTCCTGAGGTCGTTCGGAAAGTTCTTCGGACTGGCAGGTATTCGACTCGGGTTTGCGTTGGCTCCCCAAGATCTGGCTCAGCGTCTCGATGACGAGCTCGGACCCTGGGCAGTATCAGGTCCGGCTATGGAGATTGGCATCGCGGCCCTTTCCGACGAAGTCTGGCAGAACAAAATGCGCCGCCGGCTTTCGGAGGAAGTGGGGCAACTCGATCGCATCCTTGGGAGGGCCGGGCTATCTCCGATCGGCGGCACCAGCTTGTTTCGATTCGTGGAGACCCAGTTCGCGAAAGCAATCTTCGATGCCCTAGGCCGTGCCGGAATTTTGGTGCGCGGCTTTCAGGACCTTCCAAGCGCGTTGCGATTTGGTCTGCCGGCAAGCATGGGCGATCTTCGGCGCCTCGACCTGGCGCTGCAGAAGATCGCCACAAGGCGCGATTCCGGAGTTGCGGCGGAATGATCCATGTCACGCCACTTTCAAAGCTGGACGAAACCCTTGCGCGATCAGGCGCGCGCCATTTGGTTACCCTGATGAAGGAGGGAGACAATTTCTCTCGTCCCGCCTCACCAAAGTCCGCCGACCATCTGATGCTGCATATGCATGACATTGTCGAAGAGATTCCGGGCTTTGTTGCACCATCGCAAGGTCATGTGTCTGAGTTGCTGGATTTCGCGCGCCGCTGGGATCGTCGCACACCGCTCGCGATCAATTGCTATGCCGGGATTAGCCGTTCGACAGCGGCTGCCTATATCGTGGCCGCCGCACTGTCTCCGAACCGCGACGAGATGGAATTGGCCCGCGAGCTTCGAGACCTTTCTCCAAGCGCCACTCCAAACCTACGATTGATTGCTCTCGCAGACGTTTTGCTTCGGCGAAATGGACGCATGATCGACGCCATCCGATCGATAGGGCGCGGATGCGACGCATTCGAAGGGGCTCCTTTTGTAATTCGCTTATTGGACCATTGATCGGCTTGTGATGACACAATTGAAGGCTCATGTTGTGGCGATGCGGGACTCGTTCGAATGTCAAGCACAAGCAGTTTGGTTCACAAGCGATAACGCTCAGTGGATTTTTCCGCGCGGCTTTCGCGCTGTCTTTAAGCCATCTCTGAGATGATCTCCCCCGTCAGGTTCTATGGCCACTTCCGCTCCAACACTGCCGAAGACACTGGTGAGCACGCTTCGTAAGGGAGCGCCCAGCTATATCCAGTTCGACAGCGATCACTGCACATCGATTGCCTCTTACAATATTCACAAATGCGTCGGGACGGATGGCCGCTTCATGCCTGACCGGATCGCCCATGTGGTTGGTGAATTGAACGCGGATATCGTCGCGTTGCAGGAGGCCGACGAAAGACTCGGCAACCGTCAGGGACTTCTCGATCTGGACGCGTTGCACAAGCACACCGGTCTGGTTCCTCTTCACAAGCCAGACAACCAACTCAGCCATGGCTGGCGCGGAAACCTCATTCTGGCCCGAGAAGGTATCGTCAAGAACCGGGCACAGGTCCGGCTTCCCGGACTAGAACCGCGCGGCGCGGTGATTGTGGATCTGGAGTTGAAGGGCGTGACGGTGCGCATCATAGCAGCCCACTTCGGACTTTTGCGGCGCTCTCGCTCCTTGCAGGCATCGACACTCGTGGAAGCGGCGCGCTCCGTCATTCACCCGACCATATTGCTTGGGGATCTCAATGAATGGCGCGTCGGCAACCGCTCATCGCTTCTGGAGTTTCTGCCGCATTTTGGGCCGGTGCATGCCATACTGCCGAGCTTTCCTTCCCGCTACCCGCTCCTTGCGCTGGATCGAATACTCGCGCGTCCGGCAAACATGATTTCCAGCATTGAGATCCACAATTCTCCTTTGGCGCGCGTGGCGTCAGATCATTTGCCGATAAAGGCAAAGCTCAATCTCGATACGTCGGTCTCCAGTGCTGGTTGAGGGAGCAGCAAAACGGCAAGCCCCCAAGTCGATTCTGGAGTTCTTTGAGCGGCGCGCGGTGGATGTTGCGCCGGACCTCATCGGGGCCGAGTTCTGCTTCAATGATGTCGGTGGCATGATTGTTGAAGCAGAAGCCTATGAGCCCGATGACCCCGCCTCGCATAGCTTTCGCGGGCCTACGGCGCGCAATAGCGCAATGTTCGGCCCGCCGGGTCGGCTCTATGTTTATCGCTCCTATGGAATTCACTGGTGCGTGAACTTCGTATGTCTTCCCGGAAGTGCCGTTCTGCTCAGGGCCATCGAACCACGGCATGGCATCGACGTCATGCAGAAGCGGCGAGGCAACCCTGTTTTTCGCCTTCTGTGTTCGGGGCCTGGACGACTGGCTCAGGCGCTCGGCATCGATTTGAGTGCGAACGGACTGAACCTCGACAGAGCGCCATTTTCTTTGAACTTGCCAAAGACAAAGCCCGATCTTGTATCCGGCCGACGTATCGGCATCTCTAAAGCGGTGGAGCAGCCCTGGCGTTTTGGATATGCGGGCTCAGCACATCTCAGCAGGCCGTTTCCGCATGCCAAATGATGAAGATAGTGCCAGATGACGGGCCGTTTCAGACCACAGTATGGCTATCTCGTAGTTCTCGCACTACACAGGATCAGGACAAACGTGCGGGAGGGCGGCACCATGGCGGGATCGGGAGGAGATTGCCGTTGCCTGCCATGTCAGCCTAGTTAACCTGACATGGCGACAGACCCCCCCCAAGGTCGGACCGTGTGGATGGGGCCTCTCCGGGTCCATCTCAGTGTCGTCATTGTGTTGCTTTTGCTCGCCACGTCACTGCCCTTGATCTGGTTGAGCTATCAGCAGGGCAGGCGCCTTGCGATCGAGTCCGCTACGACCAAGATGCAATTGCTCAGTCGGCACGCGATCGATCACTATCGAAACGTTTACGGCCACGGATACGTTGCCGTCAGCATGGCCGCCGCGCTCGATACGTTCGAGCTGCCGCCACCTGCCGAGCTTGGCAACAAACGTGATTTTCTAGTTAGGGTGCTTTCCGTCTCACGCTATCTGGACAGCATCTATGCCGGATATCCGGACGGAAGTTTTGTTCAAGCCGTGAGCCTTGAGACCAACCCGCGCTGGGGCGAAGTTCTTGCTGCACCGGATGGGGCAGCCTTCGCCTTGCGCACGATTGAGCGGGAAGCGGGGCGAAGCATCGCTAAGTGGACGTTTTTGGATGACAGTGATCATGTCATGTCGGAACGCGTAGACGACAAGTCCACCTTCGACCCCACTCGTCGTGAATGGTACAATGCCGCGCATGCAGCGCCAGAGAACGAGGCCATTGCGGTTGGCCCTTATACCACGGCCACGACCGGGGCTCTCACACTCACAATAGCTCAGCGCAATCACTATGCGAACGACGTTGTTCTGGGCGCGGATCTTCTCCTGGAAACAATGAGCCGCCTTCTCGCTGAAAATGCCGCGTCCGAACATACCGTCGGATTTGTCTTCGATGAACGCCATCGCCTGATCGCGCATTCCAATGCCGCCATGATGAAACAAATCATGCAGGGACTGGAGTCAAGCAGACACGTTGCTTCGCCAAGCATCAACGATCCCGTTCTGGCGAAGGTCCAGGAACTGCTCGAACATCACGATCCAACCAACAGTACCGAAAACACGGAGGTTGAGGGGAGGCGCTATCTTTTCGAGATTTCGGCTATCGATTCCACGGATCTCGTCGATGGGACCACAGTGGTGATGGCGGCGCCTCTTTCCGACTTCACCGCAGAGAGCAGACAACTGGTGGTCCGAGCGCTCGCGATCTCTGCCGCGCTCCTGCTTCTCGGCGTGATCGCCGCGCTGGTCGTTTCCCGGCTGATCACCCGATCGCTGCAAACGCTGACAGGCGCGGCGCGCGACATTGGCGACCTCGAGACGGACCGATCGATGGCGATGGCCTCCCACATCACGGAGATCGCAACCCTCGCATCCACATTGGAGACCGCGCGTCACGCGCTTCAGACTTTCGCGCTTTATGTACCAAGGGAGCTTGTGCGCCGAGTCGTTGCGTCCGGACAGGCATCGGAAGACGCGTCTCGCCTCGAAGTGACGGTTCTGTTTTCCGACATCCGCGATTTCACGACGATCTCCGAGGCCAACCCTCCAGAGCACGTCGTCGCGCTGCTCTCCGACTACTTCGAGATGATGAACCGTATAGTCGAGCGCCAGAATGGGGTCATCGTGCAATATCTGGGTGACTCGATCTACGCGATGTGGAACGCGCCCACGACCAATCCGCGGCACGTGTCAGATGCGTGCCGGTGTGCGCTTGCGTTGAAGCAAGGTGTCGACGAACTTAATCGCGCGAACCGTGCTGCCGGACGGCCCGAACTTGTGACGCGGTTCGGGCTCCACACGGGCGTAGCGGTGGTCGGCAATGTCGGCGCGCGAAAGCGGCTCCAGTACACGGCGATGGGTGACACGGTGAACGTCGCGTCGCGGCTGGAAGGGCTGAACAAGTCATACGGAACGACGATTCTCGTCAGTCGAGCAATTGTCGATCGGGCCGAGCCGGGCTTTTCTTTTCGACCTCTAGGGAGTGCCCACGCAAAGGGACGCCACGAGGAAATCGAAGTCTTTGAATTGGGTGGATTATCGAGCCACCCCGACACACCTGCTGCGTCGTCGTGAAGCAATCTCATATCCATTTGAAATAACGCAAGAATTTGGCGTTGGATAAAGCGCTGCGCTATTGGATCGGCAAGCTCCGTTCCTATATAAGGGGGCAGTGATTCCCTCGGGACTTGATTTATTTTGACAGATCAGAAACCTCCGCACGGACCTGACGGCGGTCCTTCCGATATCGAGCCCATTTCCATCGTCGAGGAAATGCAGCGGTCTTATCTCGATTACGCAATGAGCGTTATCGTGAGCCGTGCTCTGCCGGATGTCCGCGACGGGTTGAAGCCCGTTCACCGGCGTATTCTCTATGCATCGCATGAGAGCGGGTATCACTGGAATCGCAAGCATGTGAAGTCCGCCCGTCCTGTCTCGGACGTGATGGGTAAATATCATCCTCACGGCGACGCATCGATTTATGACGCGTTGGTGCGCATGGCCCAGGATTGGTCGATGCGTGCCCCGTTGATCGATGGGCAGGGGAACTTTGGATCGATCGACAACGATCCACCCGCTGCAATGCGCTACACCGAGGCGCGTCTCACCAAAGTCGCGCACGAGATTCTTGAGGATATCGACAAGGAGACCGTTGATTTCCAGGAGAATTACGACGGCACGGATAGCGAACCAAAGGTTCTGCCGGCTCGTTTTCCCAATTTGTTGGTGAATGGTTCGGGCGGCATCGCGGTCGGCATGGCGACCAACATCCCGCCTCACAATCTCGTGGAAGTTGTGGATGGCTGCGTCGCACTCATCGAAAATCCCGCGATCGAACTGCCCGAATTGATGGAAATCATTCCCGGTCCGGATTTTCCGACCGGAGGCGTGATCCTCGGGCGCGCTGGCATCTATTCGGCCTATTCGACCGGTCGCGGCTCGATCATCATGCGCGGCAAGGTCAACATCGAGCCGATGCGCAATGACCGTGAAGCCATCGTCGTGACTGAAGTTCCCTTTCAGGTGAACAAGGCGACGATGATCGAAAAGATGGCGGATCTGGTTCGCGAGAAGCGCATCGAAGGCATTTCCGACATTCGCGACGAAAGTGATCGTCAGGGTTATCGCGTCGTTATCGAGTTGAAGCGCGATGCTGTAGCCGACGTCATTCTGAACCAGCTCTACCGGTTTACGCCTCTCCAGACCTCCTTCGGTGCCAATATGGTGGCACTGAACGGCGGCAAGCCTGAGGTGATGAACCTGCTCGACATGCTGCGCGCATTCGTAGCGTTCCGCGAAGAGGTCATCAGCCGGCGCACGAAGTATCTTCTCAAGAAGGCACGTGAAAGGGCTCACGTCCTTGTCGGTCTCGCGATCGCCGTTGCCAATATCGACGAGGTTATTCGTCTGATTCGTCGCGCTCCCGATCCGTCCACGGCGCGTGAAGAGTTGATGGAACGCCGTTGGCCAGCGGCCGACGTGGAATCATTGATCCTCCTGATCGACGATCCACGCCATCGGATCAACGAAGACGGCACCTACAATCTTTCTGAGGAACAGGCTCGCGCGATTCTTGAATTGCGGCTTGCACGCCTTACGGCACTCGGCCGCGACGAGATTTCCGACGAACTGAACAAGATCGGTGCGGAGATCACCGAGTTCCTCGACATTTTGTCGTCACGGGCGCGTATTCAGCAAATCGTCAAGGACGAGCTCATCGCTGTGCGCGATGAGTTCGGCACACCGCGGCGGAGCGAGATCGTCGACGGCGGCGCCGACATGGATGACGAAGACCTTATCCAGCGAGAGGATATGGTCGTCACGGTCACCCATGAGGGCTACATCAAGCGCGTGCCGCTTTCGATCTATCGGGCGCAGCATCGGGGCGGCAAGGGTCGGTCAGGCATGTCGACCAAAGACACCGATTTCGTCACGAGATTGTTTGTCGCAAACACCCATACGCCGGTTCTGTTCTTTTCCTCGCGCGGCATAGTCTACAAGGAAAAGGTCTGGCGCTTGCCCATCGGCACGCCCCAGTCACGCGGCAAGGCACTCATCAATATGCTGTCCATTGAAAATGGCGATCGCATAACTGCGATCATGCCATTGCCGGAGGACGAAGAAAGCTGGGGCAACCTCGATGTCATGTTCGCCACGACGCGTGGCACGGTTCGTCGAAACAAGCTGTCCGATTTTGTTGACGTAAAACGCAACGGCAAGATCGCGATGAAATTCGACGAAGAGGGCGACGCCATTCTTGCGGTCGAAACCTGTACGGAAAACGACGATGTCCTTCTGACGGCTGACAGCGGCCAGTGCATCCGCTTCCCGGTAACGGACGTTCGCGTGTTCCAGAGCAGGGGATCGCAGGGCGTCAGAGGCATTTCCATGGGAGCTGGTGATCGCGCCATTTCCATGACTATTCTCGAGCATGTAAATGCGGATCCGGCAGAGCGCGCAGCCTATCTCAAGCGCTCTGTACTCGAGCGAAAGGCGCTCAATGGCGAGGATGAAGAGATCGTTCTGACCAATGAAGAAGTGACCGAGGAAGCCCAGCTTTCTGACGAGCGCTACGACTTCCTCAGGAAACACGAGCAGTTCGTTCTGACGGTAACTGAGTTTGGCTACGGCAAACGCTCCTCATCCTACGATTTCCGGCTGACAGGCCGAGGCGGCAAGGGAATTCGCGCCACCGATGTCTCGAAAGTCGCTGAAATCGGCAAGCTGGTTGCAACCTTCCCAGTCGCTCAGGATGACCAGATCATGCTGGTGTCCGATGGCGGAACGGTTATTCGTGTTCCTGTAGGGAATATTCGCACTGCGAGCCGCGCGACCAAGGGCGTCACCATCTTCTCCACGGCTGAGGGGGAAAAGGTCGTTTCGGTCGAGCGTATAACGGAACCACAGACCGAAGACGAAATCATCGATGGTGAACCGTCGACAGGCGCGAGTTCTGACATTGAAAGCCCGGCCCAAACCTCGCCAGAGCCGCCGAAGGAATCCTAGAGCGGCTTTGGCATAATTAAGGACGGGTCAACCGACAAATTCCGGCGCGTTAGTTGCGCCGCGACGCGCCAAAACCGTCAAATCGTCTCTTTGTGTCGTCGATGCGAACGCGTTGGGCTTCGCGATGCATTCCGAGCGCGGTCGCAATCAGCATCAAGACTGTCATGGCCATGGCAAGCATGTAGATAAGCATTGGCGTGATCTCCTGCACTGACAACGGTCGCCCCAGAAATTGGTTGCATTGAGGGGTGTCACAACCTTGTGCTTTCAGATGTGAAGATATTCTGATCGCATCGTTCATCTTGGGTTCATGTCGCCCGATCGCGCGAATTGCGTTTAGGTCCATGGCTCGCTAGAAGCAGCGCCATGACAAATCGCATTGCCATATATGCTGGCTCCTTTGACCCGCTGACCAACGGGCATCTTGACGTGCTCAAGGCATCATTGGCGGTCGCCGACCTGATATATGCGGCTATTGGTATTCATCCGGGAAAGAAGCCGCTGTTCAGCTTTGACGAACGCGTTTCTCTCATCGAAACCTCCTGCAAGGCAGAGCTTGGCGCGGACGCGAAGCGCGTGAAGGTCGTCTCGTTCAATGGCTTGGTCATCGATGCTGCACGGGCGCATGGCGCCTCGATCATGATACGGGGACTGCGCGATGGCACGGATCTCGACTATGAAATGCAGATGGCGGGCATGAACGAGACAATGGCGCCGGAACTGCAGACGGTGTTTCTTCCAGCCAGTCCGTCGGTAAGAACGATTACCGCCACATTGGTCAGGCAGATCGCCGGCATGGGTGGCGATATCGTGCCGTTTGTTCCGGCAGCCGTTGCACCTGCACTGCGTGACAAGTTCCCAGCAAACCCCTAGGGAGATTTCAATGCGTATCAGACAGTTCGCCATGGCGTTCGTACTTGCCGCTGCTTGTTTCAGCGCGCCAGCCATGGCCGCCGAGCCGGAAAACACCATGGTCATCAGCTTGAAGGACGGCGATGTCACAATCGCGTTGCGGCCGGACCTTGCGCCGAAGCATGTGGAACAGATCAAGGCGCTTGTGCGTGCGGGCGCCTATGACAATGTTGCGTTCCACCGCGTCATCGAAGGCTTCATGGCCCAGACCGGAGACGTGCAGTTCGGCGATCTGGAAGACGGTTACACACCCGAGCGCGCGGGCACAGGCGGATCTGACCGGCCGGATCTTCCAGCCGAGTTCTCTCAGGAACCATTTGTGCGTGGCACAGTCGGGATGGCGCGCGCGCAGGACCCGGATTCCGCAAATTCGCAATTTTTCATCATGTTCGCTCCAAACCCCGGTCTCAACGGTCAGTACACAGTGGTCGGCAATGTCGAGAGCGGCATGGAAGCTGTCGACAAGATCAAGCTCGGTGATCAGAGCCAGAATGGCGTGGTCACGAACCCGGATCGTATGATCAAGGTTCGGATAGAAGCCGACGGCAAGTAGCCTCTGAATAGGAAAGGAATTTATAATGGCCGAGATCAAGGATCCGGAAAATGCCCTCATTCTCGAGACGACCAAGGGTAAGGTCGTCATCGAACTTCTCCCCGATCTGGCACCTGGACATGTCGCGCGGATCAAGGAGCTTGCTCGTGCAGGCGAATATGACGGAGTGGTCTTCCATCGCGTGATCGACGGTTTCATGGCCCAGACGGGCGATGTGAAGTTTGGCAAGAGCGGCGGCAAGGATTTCAATCCGTCACGCGCAGGCATGGGCGGATCAAGCAAGCCGGACCTGAAAGCCGAATTTTCCAACATGAATCACGGTCGCGGCACGTGTTCGATGGCGCGCGCACAGAACCCGAATTCCGCGAATTCGCAGTTCTTCATCTGCTTTGACGATGCCAGCTTTCTGAACCGTCAGTATACTGTCTGGGGTCAGGTGATCGAAGGCATGGAGAATGTCGACCAGATCAAGCGCGGCGAGCCCGTTCAGGATCCTGACAAGATCGTTTCGATGAAGGTCGCTGCCGACGTCAAGGCTGCGTGATCTAACAGGCAGTTGGGCGATGATGGGACTTTTCTGGTCACTACTCGGCATCTTGTCGGGCGCATTCATCGCCATTCAGGCGCCTATCAATTCGCAATTGGCGCGCGGCCTCGGACTTCCCGTGGCCGCCGCCGCATTCTCGTTTCTGGCCGGCGCAGTCGTGCTGGCCATAGTGACGCTTGTCATTGCACGATCACAGGGCGTGACGCTCGACTGGCGCGCACCGCCACCATGGACCTTTGTCGCAGGTGGCGTGCTCGGTGCATCCTACGTGACGATCTCCACTTTGCTTATTCCACGCATCGGTGCCGCGGCCCTGATGGCTTTTCTGGTTGCTGGTCAGCTTATCGCCGGAATGATGCTGGACCGCGTCGGATTTCTCGGCATGGCGGTGCGTGAAATCTCCATTGGGCGAATGGCTGGCGCCGTGCTTCTTCTGGTTGGCGCATTGCTCGTTCGGATGTTCTGATGAAGGTCGATCTCTTCGACTTTGATCTGCCAGACGAGAATATCGCTCTGCGCCCCTCGGAGCCACGGGATGCGGCGCGGCTTTTGGTGGTCGCGCCCGGCAAGGCGTTGGATGACGCGATCGTCAAAGATCTGCCGACATTTCTGGATCCCGGCGATCTTCTTATATTCAATGATACCAAGGTGATACCGGCGCAACTGAAAGGAACACGCTTTCGGGGCGAGTCATCCGCCTCCGTCGACGCCACCCTGCATATGCGCGTCGCGGCTGATCAATGGCTGGCCTTTATGCGGCCAGCAAAGCGGCTGCAGGTAGGCGACCGCATCCGGTTCGGGCATGACGGCGACGTGTGTTTCCTGGGCAAGATGGATGCGACCGTTCTGGAAAAACGAGACGCGGGCGAAGTGCTCCTCGGCTTCGAGTTTTCGGGCGCGGCCCTGGATGAAGCGCTCCACGCGGTCGGTCATATTCCATTGCCGCCCTATATCGCATCCAAGCGCGTCGAGGACGAACGCGATCGCTCCGACTACCAGACCATCTATGCCCGCGAGGAAGGCGCAGTGGCGGCACCGACTGCGGGACTGCACTTCACGCCTGAGCTGTTCGAGGCGCTCGAGAAGCGCGGTATCGAACGCCACTTCGTTACGCTTCACGTCGGGGCGGGCACCTTCCTGCCGGTCAAGGCTGACGACACAAGCGAACACAGGATGCATGCCGAAACGGGAGTCGTCTCGCGTGAGGTCTGCGATGCGGTAAACGCCGCGAAGGACCGCGGAAACCGGATCGTCGCGGTAGGCACCACTTCGCTGCGTCTTCTTGAGAGTGCGGCAAGCGCAGATGGCAGGCTGGAACCGTGGTCAGGCGCGACTGACATCTTCATTACGCCGGGCTATCAGTTCAAACTTGTCGATGCGCTCATGACGAATTTTCACTTGCCGCGTTCGACCCTGTTCATGCTGGTTTCCGCATTCGCGGGGATGGAGCAGATGAAACAGGCATATGCTCACGCAATCGAGAGCGGGTATCGCTTCTATTCCTACGGCGATGGCAGCCTTTTGTTTCGCGCGCAACAGGACGCATGATGAGCAGAGATTTCTCTTTTCGCCTGATCGCCACCGACGGGAAGGCGAGACGTGGCGAGATCACCATGCCTCGCGGAACAATCCGCACACCTGCCTTCATGCCTGTTGGCACAGGCGGCACCGTGAAGGCCATGTATCTCGACCAGGTCCGGGACCTTGGCTCAGACGTCATCCTTGGCAACACCTACCATCTCATGTTGCGTCCCGGCGCCGAACGGGTCGCTCGTCTTGGCGGTCTGCATGATTTTGCGCGATGGCCTTACCCAATCCTGACGGATTCCGGCGGCTTTCAGGTCATGTCCCTGTCCAAACTGCGCAAACTGACAGAGAATGGGGTGACTTTTCGATCGCACATTGATGGCTCGGCGCACGAAATGACGCCCGAACGCTCCATCGAGATTCAGGGCTTGCTTGATTCCGACATCCAGATGCAGCTGGACGAGTGCACGGCTCTGCCTGCCAAGCGCAACGAGATCGAACGGGCCATGGAGCTTTCGCTGCGTTGGGCGGACCGTTGCAAGACGGCATTCGGCGAACAGCCGGGAAAGGCCATGTTCGCGATCGTGCAAGGCGGCGACATAGCGGACCTGCGGGTCAATTCGGCAAGGGCGCTCTCGGCCATGGATCTCAAGGGCTACGCCGTTGGCGGCCTGGCAGTCGGCGAGCCCCAGGACGTCATGCTGGATATGCTCGACGTTACCTGTCCTGAACTGCCTGCCAGTAAACCACGCTATCTGATGGGTGTGGGCACGCCTGATGACATCGTGAAATCCGTGTCACGCGGAATCGACATGTTTGACTGTGTCATGCCCACGAGAGCTGGACGGCATGGTTTGGCCTATACGCGGCGCGGCAAGATCAATCTTCGAAATGCGCGCCATGCCGACGATCCGCGCCCGCTCGATGAGGAAAGTGACTGCCCGGCGGCACGCGACTATTCGCGCGCCTATCTGCACCACCTCGTCAAGTCGCAGGAGGCCCTCGGCGCGATGCTGCTGACGTGGAATAATCTGGCCTACTATCAGCGGCTTATGCAGGATTTGCGAGACGCTATCGAGGCAAATGCCTTTGCCGACAGGACGGCTGCAATCGCGGAAGGCTGGACGCGCGGCGATCTGGCTCCGATTTGAAAGGGCCTTGCCTTTCAATTTCCGGATTCCTCCCCCATCAAGGCAAAGCACCAGCATTGAGGGATTCGCGATGGGATTGAACCTGTTCAGGAACGCAGTTCTTAGCCTTGCCGTAGTGGCGGGACTGGGTTCGGTTGGCGCGGCATGGGCCGAGGATGGTGGCAACGTTATCGGCAACATCATGAAGGAGTTGCTGGGCCGTTCGCAGGACACACCCGCCGCGACGACGCCCTCAATACCCGCGGAGCCGCAGAAGCGCGTGCCATTTGGACGTGGCGACATGCAACTCTCGTTTGCACCGCTGGTGAAAAGCACCACGCCGGCCGTCGTCAACGTCTATGCAACGCAGAAGCCGAAAGAGGCTGTATCGCCCTTCGCCGGTGATCCCTTTTTCGAACAGTTTTTCGGGCGCCAGATGCCACCGAGAGCACAGTCGTCTCTGGGATCCGGCGTGATCGTGGACGCCAGCGGCCTTGTCGTGACGAACTATCACGTCATCGCAGATGCCGACGAAATGAAGGTCGCTCTATCAGACGGACGCGAGTTTCAGAGCAAGGTGTTGTTGAAGGACGAGTCGCTCGATCTCGCCGTATTGAAAATAGATGCGAGCGAGCCTTTCCCGGTTGTGCCGATTGGCGATTCAGACGCGCTCGATGTGGGAGATCTTGTGCTCGCCATCGGCAATCCGTTTGGAGTGGGCCAGACCACCACGAGCGGCATCGTCTCTGCGCTTGCCCGCTCGCATGTCGGGGTCTCCGATTTCGGCTTCTTCATCCAGACGGATGCCGCAATCAATCCCGGCAATTCTGGCGGCGCCCTCATCAACATGGGCGGTCAGCTGATTGGCATCAATACGGCGATCTTCAGCCGCGGCGGCGGATCGATCGGAATTGGCTTTGCTATTCCCTCCAACATGGTCCGTGCGGTCCTGGAATCGGCGAAGAACGGCAATGATTTCTTCGAACGTCCCTATATCGGCGCAAGCTTCGAACCGGTCACGGCACAGATTGCCGAAGCGCTCGGCATGGTCAGTCCAAGCGGCGCCCTGGTTACCATGATCGACGAGGGCGGACCGGCCGAGACTGGTGGCCTGAAGCCTGGAGACGTGGTCTTGTCGATGAACGGCACAACAATCGAACACGTGGACGCGCTCGGCTATCGGTTGGCAACTCAACCGATCGGTTCAACCGCCAAGCTCTTGGTCCTGAGTGGCGGCAAGCGCGAGGAGATCGACGTTGTTCTCGCGCGGCCTCCAGCCGACCGTTCGACCGGCGAGCTCACAATTGATGGTGACAGCCCATTTGCCGGCGCAAAGGTGGCTGCATTATCTCCACGGTTGGCACAAAAGCTGCGCGTGCGCTCCGACAATTCGGGTGTCGCGATACTGGATATCGACAGGAATTCACCGGCTGCCCGATTCGGCTTCAGGCCCCGCGACATCATCCGCGAGATCAATGGCGAGGCGATCGATACGCCCGAGAAGCTCCAGCAGGTCGTGTCAGGCGACACGCGGTGGTGGCGTTTCACTCTGGAGCGCAATGGACGCCTGCTCCGCCAGATGTTGCGTTACTGACGAAGCGGTCCGATATAGGCGGACATGGCCGATCTGTTCAGCGTGGATGAAAACGATAAGGCGCCGCCATCGGGGCGACCGCTCGCTGACCGTTTGCGCCCCAAAGCACTGTCCGAGGTCGTCGGACAGGAGCATCTGACGGGAGACGACGGCGCACTGACACGCATGATCCGGTCGGGGTCCCTCGGATCCATGATCTTCTGGGGGCCGCCGGGGACGGGCAAGACGACTGTCGCAAGACTGCTGGCTGGCGAAACGGAACTCGCCTTCGAGCAGATTTCAGCGATCTTTTCCGGTGTGGCCGATCTCAAGAAGGTTTTCGAAACAGCAAAACTGCGGCGCTCCAACGGCAGGCAGACGCTGCTTTTCGTGGACGAGATTCATCGATTCAACAGAGCCCAGCAGGACTCATTTCTGCCGGTGATGGAAGACGGAACGGTTGTTCTGATCGGGGCGACGACCGAGAACCCGTCATTCGAGCTCAATGCAGCAGTTCTTTCGCGTGCGCGCGTCCTCGTCTTTCACGCACTCGACGAGACCAGCATCCTAAATCTTCTGTCACGTGCGGAAGAAGTCGAAGGTAAACCTCTACCCCTCGATGAAGAGGCAAGGGCAGTGCTTCTGCGCATGGCCGATGGCGATGGTCGCGCCTGTCTCACACTCGCCGAGGAAGTCTGGCGCGCTGCCCGCCCGGGTGAGGTCTTTGACGCTAAAGCCCTTCAGCATGTCGTTCAGCGCCGCGCGCCCGTATATGACAAAGGGCAGGATGGTCACTACAATCTGATCTCCGCGCTTCACAAATCCGTGCGCGGTTCAGATCCCGATGCGGCCCTTTATTATCTCGCCCGCATGTTTGATGCTGGCGAAGACCCGCTCTATCTGGGTCGACGTCTGGTTCGAATGGCCGTTGAAGACATCGGCCTCGCCGATCCTCAGGCGCTGGTGATCGCCAACGCGGCCAAGGATGCGTATGATTACCTCGGATCTCCAGAGGGAGAACTCGCTTTCGCACAAGCCTGCGTCTACCTCGCCACCGCGCCGAAGTCGAACGCTGTTTACACCGCTTTCAAGGCGGCAACGGCTGCGGCAAAACAGAACGGTTCGCTGCTGCCACCCAAGCACATTTTGAATGCGCCGACAAAACTGATGAAGTCGGAGGAGTATGGCGCCGGATACCGCTACGACCATGACGAACCGGACGCATTCTCCGGACAAGACTATTTTCCCGAGAAGATGGGTCGGCAAAATTTTTACGATCCGCCAGATAGAGGGTTCGAGCGCGAGATCAGGAAGCGTTTGGACTACTGGTCGAAATTACGTCGCGAACGGACAGGCGGCTGATAGAGTAGTGGCCTTCACCCGAAACATGGTCGAATGGCACGCTGGGCCTTCGAACCACTAAGCCGACCGCCGAGTGTCATGGAACTGGTTAAATGTGGAACATAGCGTTCGTCGCTTTGGGCGGCGCGATAGGGGCCTCTGCCCGTCATCTTGCCAACGGCCTGATGATGAGGCTTGCCGGACCGTCGTTTCCCTGGGGAACGATGACCGTGAACATCTTGGGCTCCTTCATCATGGGCGTGTTCATTGAAGTTCTGGCAAGGCGCTTCAATGCATCGAACGAATTGCGTCTTTTCGTGGCGACGGGAATGCTCGGTGGCTTCACGACCTTCTCCGCATTCTCGCTGGATTTTGCCGTCCTGTTCGAGCGCGGGGCCATTTTTCCGGCGTTCGGATATGCTTTTGCGAGCGTCGCAGGCTCCATGGTAGCCATCTTCCTGGGATTGTGGCTCGCACGCAGCTTCGCGTGATGGTATTGCGCCGCTTCTTAAGGAAACAAGACAATGGCCGGCGTAGAACAGATCAAGGTTGAGGAGGGCGAGGCAGGCATGCGCCTGGACCGCTGGTTCAAGGTGCATTTTCCGGGTCTCGGCTTCGGTCATCTACAGAAATTGCTGCGATCCGGTCAGATCCGCGTCGATGGCAGCCGCGCGAAATCCGACACGCGCATCGAACCCGGCCAGCTGGTGCGTGTTCCGCCGCTTGACGTCGATCGGAAAAGCGCTGGCGCTCATCTCACGCTCAACACGATCCGCGGCACCGGCGACGGTGATCTGCTTTCCAAGATGCTGCTGCATGAAGACCCGAAGATATTCGTCTTCAACAAACCGTCGGGCCTCGCGGTGCAGGGGGGCTCGGGCGTCACCCGAAATGTCGACGACATGCTTGAAGCATGGCGCAACAAGAAGGGTGAGAAGCCCCGCCTGGTCCACCGGCTGGACCGCGATACGTCGGGCGTTCTGGTGATTGCACGAACGCGTCTTGCCGCGATGAAGCTCGCCGAGGCGTTTCGCACGCGCGAGACGAAGAAGACATACTGGGCTCTCGTCAAAGGCGTTCCCCGCAAACGGGAAGACAAGATTTCGACCTGGCTGGTCAAGGAACAAACCTTCGACGGCGATCGGATGCGCGTGGCGAAGCATGGGGAGGAGGGGGCCGATCACGCGATCTCCTTCTATCGTGTGATTGAACAGGCCGGCCAGAACCTCTCGTGGCTCGAGATGGAGCCCTACACCGGCCGCACGCATCAACTCCGCGTTCATGCCGCGCACATTGGCCATCCCATCATCGGTGACCCAAAGTACTTCGAGGCAGACATAAACTGGGATTTTCCCGGCGGCGTACAGAACCGGCTGCATCTGCATGCGCGTCGCATCGTCGTCCCACATCCCGACGGCGGTGTGGTCAACGTCATGGCCCCCTTGCCCCCGCATATGCGCCAGAGCTGGAACCTGCTTGGTTTCGACGAAGCGAGCGCCGGGGAAGACCTGTAGGATTTGAACAAGAAGCCGTATCGCCTAGATTCATGGTGCCGGCCTAACAGCAGCCTCACTAAACGGCTGGTGATCGATTCAGGAGTTACCCATGCGCGACATTCTCAGCGACCTGGAGCAGGACAATCTGCTTTCTGACCCGGACCCGGTTCGCCGCGCTCAGATCCAGATGAAAGCTCCGTTGATCAAGCGCTTCTATGCCTCCGTCGACGTGATCGACACGCCTGAAGGTTTCGTCATTCATCTGGACGGAAAGCCAGTCAGGACACCCGCAAAGTCGGTGATGCTCTTGCCAACACGCAAGGCCGCGCAATTGGTGGCCGACGAGTTTGCCGCGCAGGGCGATCATGTGTTGCCAGAGACCATGCCGGTAATGCGTCTGGTCAACACCGCACTCGATGGGGTCGCAACCGATACGCAGGCCGTTCTGGAGGACATCCAGCGGTTCGCCTCCTGTGATATGGTGTTCTATCGTGCGGACGCCCCGAGCACGTTGGTCGAAAGGCAGGCGGTGACCTGGGACCCGGTGCTCGATTGGGCGCGCGAAGTGCTGGGCGCACGGTTCATCCTAGCCGAAGGTGTGATGCATGTGGAACAGCCGCGCGAGTCGATCGCGTCTGTCGGTCGTCATCTGAGGCAGCGGGAAGACCCGCTCAAACTCGCCGCGCTGCATCTCATGACCAGCCTGACCGGATCCGCCCTCATTGCACTCGCAATTGAATTTGGTGAGATCGATCCAGATACAGGCTGGCGCGCGGCCCACGTCGATGAAGACTGGAACATCGAGCAATGGGGAGAGGATTTCGAGGCTTCAGAGCGTCGACGCCTGCGCAGAATCGAGTTGCAGTCGGCGGTCGATCTGCTGCAAGCGCTTGCCGAAGATTGAGCTCTTCATGCTGGCCGTCAGCTGTCATTGGCCTTTCGCCAGCGATACTCCAGCAGCTTCTGAAGTCGCTTCTCAAAGCCCGCGCTCTCAATGCGATCAAAGCGCTGTTGCGCACGCTCATGCTTGTCCAGGATGCGCTTTGTCAGCAGTGCGGCACGCTGCTTGACCTGCGCACAGCTTTTGTAGGGCCCGATCTTCCTGAGCGCGTCTTCAAGCTCGCGAGCGTGGTTTTTCGCAATGATTACATGCGATTCCTCGTGGCGCTTGATGTCAGCGGCGAGCGTGTTCCAGACAAAGCGCGTTTCACTGTCGGTCTTTGACCCCGGTTTCCATCGTGGCAGAATCACCTTCACCTTCAGAGTGACGTGGGCGGCCGACATGCGGCACGTGTCGCCCTTTTCCTTCCAGGTCAGTTTCGTATTGAATTCCATCCGCGTTGCACCCGGATGCCGCTGGCCCGTGCTGCCGACATTGGGCCCGTTCCGGTCAAGCTCCTGCTCGATCTCATCCAGATTGCTGCCGCCAATCGTAAAATAGCTGTAGGATTTCGACAATTGCGCGCCTTGTGCAGCACAGGCCGCACTGAGGAGAATAAGCGGCATGAATAAGACTGCCTTCATGGAATCGGCTCCTGCAAATCCTTGCTTTGCATTTCCGTTCGGCGCATTGACACCGCGACGCAAGGCAATCTTCTAACAATCTATCCGCCGCAATGGTTTCAAAACAATGGCATTTGGCGCATGGCCGCCAACTTGAGCTGGGTGCCACCGCCAGGATCATGGGCGTACTCAACGTGACGCCGGACAGTTTTTCTGACGGCGGCCGCTTTGGATCGCTCGATCGCGCAGTGGAACAAGCACAGCGCATGATCGAGGAAGGCGCAGACATTATCGATGTCGGCGGCGAGACAACGAAACCCGGTTCACATGCCATCAGCGCGTCAGAAGAGCAGATGCGCGTTCTGCCGGTTATCGAAGCCCTTGCGGGCAACACCGATGGGCTGATCTCGATAGATACCTATCGCGCTGATACCGCTCGCCTTGCGGTGAGCGCCGGCGCCCACATCGTCAATGATATCTGGGGTCTGCAGAAGGAGCCGGACATTGCGACGATTGCCGCAGAAACGAGGGCAGGCCTTGTCATCATGCACAATGGTCGCGGGCGCACGCTGGAGCAAGATGCCATCGCAGACCAGATTGGGTTTCTGCAGAAATCACTGAGGATTGCGCGTGAGGCTGGCGTAGCAAGTGATTCAATCGTGCTGGATCCCGGATTTGGCTTCGCCAAGGAGACAACCGAGATGAATCTCGATCTCATGGCGCGCCTGGAGGAGCTTCACACTTTGGGGTTTCCGCTTCTTGTGGGGACCTCGCGCAAGCGATTCATTGGAACTATCACGGGTCGCGAGCCAAACGAACGTGATGTCGGAACCGCAGCCACGAGCGTGCTTCTAAGATTGAAGGGGGCATCCGTTTTTCGGGTGCACAATGTCGCTTTCAACCGCGATGCACTGAAGATGGTCGATGCTATAATGGCGACTTCGACAAACTCAGGGATCGCAACGGCGTGACCTATCTTATCCGTCTCAAAAACTGCGCCTTCTTTGCCCGGCATGGCGTGCACGACGAGGAAGAGATGCTGGGACAGCGTTTCTATGTCGACGCGGTTCTCACCGTTGACCCCGGCGAAGCGTTGGAGAACGACAGCATTGAAGGCACTGTCGACTACGGGGTTGCCTTCGGAGTGATCGAGAAGATTATCACTGGAGAGCGTCGCTTCCTGATCGAAGCGCTCGCCCTTACGGTCGCAAAGGCGCTGATTGAACGCTATCCGCAGATCCTGCGTGCGGAGATCACTGTGCGTAAACCCAATGCGCCTGTTGCTGGTGTGCTCGACTATGTTGAGGTGGCTGTTGCCTGGCCAGAATAGAATCCGCGCCTATCTTGGCCTCGGCGGCAATCTGGATGACCCACGACAGTCAATGGCAACGGCGCTTCAGGCGATCGATGCCGATGCTCGGACCAATGTCGTTGTCGTTTCGTCCATCTACCGCACGCCGCCCTGGGGCAAGACGGATCAGCCGGATTTTCTCAACTGCGCGGCCGAGATTTCGACGCAACGTTCGCCCCGCGACCTGCTGGACCTCTGTCTCGAGACGGAAAGATCGCTGAAGCGGGTTCGCCGCGAGCGATGGGGGCCACGCATCGTTGACCTCGACGTGCTGATCTACGGGAATGTCGACATCAACGAATCCGGTCTCATAATTCCACATCCCCGGATGACGGACCGCGCCTTTGTGATGGTGCCGTTGGCTGAGATCGCACCGCAGATCATCGTCTCGGGTATAGCGGTGAGAGAGAGGGCGTCCGCGCTCGACACTGCGGGAATCGCAATGCTTGAAACCACCAAGGACTGGTGGCGAGCATGAGCCTGTAATCAGACCCTCTGCCTAGCCGGCGAAGCCTCCTTCATCCAAAAAGGCTTGCTCCTCAGGTGTCGTTTCCCGTCCCAGAATGCGGTTTCGATGGGGGAAGCGACCAAACCGCGTGATGATATCGCGATGCCCGATCGCGTGTTTTAGCCCTTCACCGCCCACTTCGCTATTGCACTCTACCGCGAATGTCTGGTCGTCCAGAGACTCAGAATGGGAGAAGGGCAGGTAGAAGAATATGCGCGCCATCCCCTCAAACGCGCGGTCATGGGCCGCTGCGATTGCCTTGCGGGCGAAGTGGCGGGCGAGGGGATCGGTTGCGTACATGTGTCCGGTTCCGCGAAAGCTGTTGCGCGGAAACTGGTCGAGCAGGATCATAAGGGCGAATGCGCCATCGGAATGGCCCAGCCAATCGTCATGTTCCCGACGCGCCGCCGCAAAGTGCAGGTCCATAAAACGTGAGCGCAACTCAGCATCGAAGCGCTCATCCTTGGTAAACCAGGCCTCATAGCCCGCGTCGAGCCAGAATTGGGTGCAAGAGACCGCCCTTGAATCTACGAGTTTATTCATGCGTTTCCTTCCCTTGCATCAACAGACATGTCGGTTTTCGGTGACCCCAACGCGTCAATGGCCTCCTCGTTCATGGCCCGTCCGGTTCGCTTTGGAGGCGTCAAAGGCGTCGGCACAGGCATGTTGCCCTTAAAATATCCGCGCCCTGCCTGAAGCCCGCCCGCCATTTGAGCCTCAAGGCGGGCATTGTCGCGCTTGCGTACATCGCCGATAATCTCGGCAGCCTCTTCTTCGTCTATGCCAACAGTTTCCAGAACCCTTTGGCCGAAAAGCAACGCGGATTCGAAAGTCTCGCGGACCTGATAGTCAACACCTGTCTGAATGAGGTCGAGCGCGACACCACGGTCGTATGCCCGGGCCATGACTTTGGAAAGAGGAAATTCGGATTTGAGAATTTCTGCGATCCTGACAGCCGTCTCGCCCTTGTCCACACAGATGAGGACCGCCTGGGCATGTCCTGCGCCCGCAGCATGCAGAATGTCGGGCCGCGTCCCGTCGCCGTAATACACCTTGAAGCCGAAGCTGGCCGCCGCCTGTATCATCTCGACGTCATTGTCGATGATAGAGACATCAACACCCCGAAGGAGAAGCGGTTGAGCCGCGATCTGTCCGAACCGGCCAAATCCGATGACAAGCACGCTGCCATTCAGCCCATCCGCTTCCTCAATACCATCCATCGACACCTCCTGTTCACCCAGGAAACGTCGCATGACGATCATTGCCAGCGGAGTAAGCACCATCGAGATGATGATGATCGCTGTGAGGATGGCATTCTCCTCGCCGCTGATGATGTTGACCGCCATTGCCGAGGAATAGAGAACGAATGCAAATTCGCCTCCCTGCGCCATCACCACAGCGCGTTCTATCGCCTCCGAATGACTGCTCCTCAGCAGTCTCGCCACGCCGTAAATTCCCGCCGCCTTCACGACCATATAAAGAACCACGAAAACGGCGATGATGACCCAGTTCGCCGCAACGACGGTCAGGTCCAGCGACATGCCAACGGCGAGGAAGAAGAGGCCGAGCAAAACCCCTCGGAAGGGTTCTATGTCGGCTTCGAGTTGGTGCCGGAACGTCGATTCCGACAGCAAAACGCCCGCGAGGAACGCTCCCATTGCCATAGACAGCCCGCTTGACTGCATCAGAAGCGCCGCACCGAGGACGACAAGCAAAGCTGCCGCCGTCATCACTTCGCGCGCATGGGCATCCGCCAGTATGCGAAAGAACGGATTGAGGAGATAGAGCCCTGCGACCACGAGGGCGACAATCGCCGCCATACCTATGCCGACATCCGTCAAGCGTTCGACCAGAGTTACATCGCCGCCGCCCGGTGCCAGGAAAGCCACGAGCGCGAGCAGCGGAACGATTGCGAGATCCTCCAGAAGCAGGATGGACACGATTCGTTGGCCCTTTGGGGTCGCGATCTCGCTTCGTTCTTCAAGAACCTGCATCACAATAGCGGTCGACGTCAGAACGAAGCCGGCGCCGGAGACGAAAGAACCTGCAATCGGGAAGCCCGCGGCAAAACCGATCGCCGTGAGCAGCAGCGCGCACACACCCACCTGAAGCACGCCCAAGCCGAATATATCGCGCCGCAGGCTCCATAACCGGCTCGGTCTCATCTCCAGACCGATGATGAAGAGGAACATCACAACGCCAAGCTCGGCGACATGAAGGATCGCGCCGGGCTCAGAAAAAATGCCTAACCCAAATGGACCAATGGCCAAGCCCGCGGCCAGATAGCCAAGGATGGAACCGAGCCCGAGTCGCTTGAAGATCGGCACCGCGACAACGCCCGCGCCCAGCAGAGCAACCACAGACACCAGTTCGCTGCTCGATGCTTCCGCTACCATGCAATGGGTCTTTCATATTGGATGACTGTCGGCACGCCGCTTTGGCGCAGCACCGTCAGGATAGTGTCCCTGCAAGGCCGCGAACAAGCCCTTCTCTCAGGGCACATTCAGCCAGTCGTTAAATTTCGCGCTAACCCCGCATTAACTCAAGACGAACGCGCGAGAACCGCCTTTCGGCGAAACAGAAGAAAACCTATTGACGAACGGAACAAATGAGGAACATAATAAAAACATGTTGAAAACATGGAGAGTACCTATGCAGGATTTCCTTCAGGACGTCGTCTCTATGGTGTGCATGAGCACCTTCCTCGTTTCCGTGGCTATCTGGATCGGCAGCCTTTGATGTTGGTCAAGGCCGGAGCCGCTAGATACTGACGACGCCGGAACCGAATATGGGTTTGAAAGCATTTTTCAAGGCAATGTCGACATCGGCCATCGTCACCGGCAACCCCAGATCGACAAGACTGGTCACGCCATGCTGGCTGATTCCGCAGGGGATGATGCCAGCAAAATGACCGAGGTCGGGTTCGACATTTATCGATACCCCGTGGAATGAAACCCATCTGCGCAGACGTATTCCTATGGCGGCAATCTTGTCCTCTGCCGGTCGTCCGTCGGGCAGAGGAAGGCGATCGGGCCGCACAACCCATACTCCCACGCGATCCTCGCGGCGTTCGCCGCGTACATTGAAGCTTGCCAGCGTGGAGATTATCCATGCCTCAAGTGCGGCGACAAAAGCTCGGACATCTTCTCGCCGTCGTTTGAGGTCGAGCATTACATAGGCCACGCGTTGTCCCGGCCCATGATATGTATATTCGCCACCGCGGCTCGACGGAAAAACCGGAAATCGGTCCGGATCCACGAGATCGTCAGGCTTTGCGCTGGTACCTGCTGTGTAGAGCGGCGGATGTTCTACGAGCCAGATCAGTTCGCGCGCTGTGCCATCGCGAATATCGGCGGCGCGCTGCTCCATGAATGCGACGGCCTCGCTATATCCTGTTAGCCCGGGCTCGATTCGCCATTCCACCTGGATGGAGGGATCCAAAGGCAGGAATCTGGTGGGGATATCGTCGCGCAGCGTCATGGTGTTGCTGATATAGGTCGCAACACACCTTCAAATCCAGAGCGAGCTCACTTGCGAACAGGTGAGGGCAAAAACTGGTCTGAAAAAGTGCTTGAACGGTTGCCGGCGAGCGCCGGCGTGATCGCCTTCAAAGGTGATGGTGCGGTCGAGAAGACTCGAACTTCCACGGGTTGCCCCACAGCGACCTCAACGCTGCGCGTCTACCAATTCCGCCACGACCGCACGTCACAGAAGGGCCGGCTCGAACCGGCTCGCGGCATGTAGCAAATCACTTTCGGTGAAACAAGCCGCGCAATCGAATATTCCGAAAAGGATTGCGACAAGTTTGAATTTGGGATGCAAAGCCGTGTCGCTGTCAATGCCAAGTTGCAGAGTCCTGACCCTATGTGTGGCTTCGTCGCCACGATGCGTCAGGCGATCGGAAGCCCCGGGTGGCTGGCACGCCGACAAGGCGCTATTCGCTTTGTCATTCAGGGTCATGCACGCTAGACGTGGAGTGACACGCCCCAGAGTATGAAGGAGGCGCCGATGGAAGGCACGGACGACGCGACACATACCGGCCCGAAGCCTGAGTCGACGAATCCCGAGATCTATGGCGAGGATGGGAGCATCTCCGCTCCATTTCTAGCCAAGGTCGGAGCAGCCATCGCGGATCGCGACACGCTGGCGCTGAAACATGAGGTCAGCGAACTCCACCAGTCAGAACTTGGCGATCTGCTCGAAGCGCTGATGTTGGAGCAGCGACTTGCGCTTGTCGATCTGCTGGGATCGGACTTCGACTTTTCGTCCCTCACCGAAGTCGATGAAGCGATCCGTCTCGGCATTGTCGACTCGCTGCCAAACGAGCAGATCGCGCAGGCCGTGCAGGAGCTCGACTCCGACGACGCGGTCTACATTCTCGAGGATCTTGATCAGGAGGATCAGGATGAAATCCTCGCTAACCTGCCTTTCACGGAACGAATTCGCCTCCGCCGCGCATTGGACTACCCGGAAGAGAGCGCCGGCCGGCGCATGCAGACGGAGTTCGTCGCTGTCCCGCCCTTCTGGACGGTCGGACAGACCATCGACTACATGCGCGAAGACAAGGATCTTCCGGAGCGCTTTTCACAGATCTTCGTGATCGATCCGACCTTCAAACTCCTCGGCGCCGTCGATCTGGATCAGATCCTGAGGGCAAAGCGCGGTGTCAAGATCGGCGACATCATGCATGAGACCCGTCATGCGATTCCCGCGACAATGGATCAGGAAGAGGCGGCGCGCGAGTTCGAGCAGTACGATCTTCTGTCGGCCGCAGTTGTGGACGAGAACGAGCGACTGGTCGGCATTTTGACGATCGATGACGTCGTCGACGTGATCCAGCAGGAAGCGGAGGAGGATCTCCTGCGCATGGGTGGCGTCGGCGACGAAGAGCTGTCGGACAGGGTCCTCACAACCTCGCGCTCCCGTGTGCCGTGGCTGCTCGTCAATCTGGTGACGGCCTTCCTGGCGGCCTCGGTGATCGGGCTGTTCGATCACACCATCGAAAGGATAGTCGCGCTCGCGGTGCTCATGCCGATTGTGGCGGGCATGGGCGGCAATGCCGGCTCACAGACCATGACGGTGACTGTGAGGGCGCTCGCGACGAAAGATCTGGATATTTATAACGCCGGACGCATCATCAGACGCGAGATGGGGGTTGGCTTCCTCAACGGCATTATCTTTGCAACGTTGATCGGGCTGGTGGCGGGCGTATGGTTCGAGGATCCGAACCTTGGCGGCATCATCGCCTGCGCCATGGTGATAAACATGTTCGTCGCTGCGGTCGCGGGAATCATTATTCCGCTCATCCTGGACCGTTTCAAGATAGACCCGGCAGTCGCCTCTGCAGTGTTCGTCACCGCGGTGACGGACGTCGTGGGCTTCTTCGCTTTTCTTGGGCTCGCGACCTGGTGGTTTGGAGTCTGACCGCAAAGTCGGTTCTGTGGGGGCCAATCCCCGAGTGACGATATGCGACAATTCTCAGCCGCACAGAGAAGCTCGGTTGTGCAATTGACTTTTACGTAAATGTACTCCAATTCGATCTGTGAATCCAATGTCGGTTCAGCGCTGGAATGAAAGCGGAGATGCGGGAATTCTACACCATCACCGAACTGACCCGGGAATTCGATGTGTCCACAAGGACACTTCGTTTCTACGAGGACGAGGGTCTCATCGAGCCCTTGCGGCGAGGCCGTACACGACTTTTCAGGCCATCTGACCGTCATCTCATAAAGCAGATACTGCGCGGAAAGCGCCTCGGCTTCTCCATCAATGAGATTCGAGAAATCATCCAGATGTACAAGGAGCCGCCCGGCGAGGTGGGGCAGCTCAAGCTGATGCTCAAGCGCATCGAGGAAAAACGCGATGACCTGCGGCAGAAGCGACGTGATCTGGAAGAGACCTTGCTCGAACTCGACCGCGCGGACGACTCCTGCGTCGAGCGCCTTGCGGAGCTCGGGGTAAAGACCTGACAAATCCAATGCTATAATTGGACATCCTCAGGTTCTTCGTCAGATCCAGCGACGAACCTTCTTGACGTAGTCGCGATATCTCTTTCCGAATTTCTGCTCCAGATGCCGCTCCTCGGGCTCCACCGCTGCCTTCTGGGTCGCGAAGGCCGCCACTGGCGCAAGAATGATGAACCAGAGCATCCCTGAGATCAGGCCGATACCGATCATGACAATCGTATTGCCGAGGTAGATGGGGTTTCGACTGATGCCAAACGGACCATCCGTTACAAGATGCGTCGCCGCTCGAGTGGGTGCAGCGGTCGTCTTCGCGCGCCGCAGCGTCCGCAACGAGCTGAACAGCAACGCCACACCCGCTGCGACACAGAGCCAGCCCAAGGCGAACAGCAGGTCCGACAAGGGCGAGGGGACCCACGGGAGTTCGAGCAGGAAATGAAGCAAGATACTGGCTGCGATCGCCGCGACATAAATCAAAGGCGGCCAAGGGAAACTGCTTGGACGCGCAATTTTATCCGTCATGGCTTCGGAGCCTCCAGATCGTCAGTCTGACTGCACGATAGCGCAAATTGCTCCAGACGACTATTGAGCTGGTCGTTCGTTGGCCCGGCGAACATGGACTGAAGCATGTCTGCCCGGTCGATGCTCTCCAGCATGCACCCGCAATATGGTCGGCAGAAGCTTTCCGTCTGGGTCTCGGCACAGCGTATCTCACAGGCACTGATGAATTGTTCGCTTTGGCTCGGCGCGGCAGCCGGCCAGATCTGCGCGAAAATCCATACCAATCCGATGAGAAGCGGTTGGTGCAGCAGATAGACGGCTAGGCTGTGGCGACCGGCAAGTCGGAAGGGTTTCGCCCAGGCGCCGACGCGTATAAGCGCCATCCGAGCAGACAGTCCCGCCGACTGCAGCGAAGTCATCATCGCAATTCCCACCAGCACCATGCCGAACCATGGAAATAGCGGGACATAGTCGTTTGAACGAGGATTGACCGGTGCAAGACCGATCCACCACAGAAATGGATGATCGAAAACGGGAGATCTCAGAAAACTCTGCGAGATAATCAGGAAAACGGCGACAGCAAGTGTGATGAGCGGTGGTAGGCGCAGGAAGGCCAGACCGAGCAGACTTCCCAGCGCAATCTGGTGCAGAATTCCAAAGAAGATGAAGGCGTCGGGAGTAGCAAAATAGGTGGCGAGCGAGATGGCAAGAGCTGCCGCGGCGACCATCGCAAAACGCGTCCAGAAGCCACGCCAGCGTATGCCCCTGCTGTGCGCCAGCACAAGGCTGGCGCCAGCAAGAAGAAGAAAGCTCGACGCAATGGCACGCGCATATAGCTTCCACATGCCGTGGGCTGTCGTGCCTTGCTCGACGTAGCCGAAGAACTCGAGATCCCAGGTGAAATGATAGCTCGCCATGGCGAGCAGCGCGATACCCCGCGCCACGTCAAGAATGTCAATTCGTGGTATCTTGCTCGTGGTGGTGGACAAGCGACGCAATCCCGACTTTCACTTCAGCTGATCAGACGCCAACGGTCTTTCAATGCCGGTGCACACCGCATGTGTTCCAGTCAAGGCGCTTTCGAACGGATCACTCTTCGCCTTGATGCCGCGTTCGCAAGAGCCGGGCGGTCGAACGAGAACCTGGACCCCTACCAGGAGCCCGTATTTGCCATCGATGCCCAAGGTTCGGCTTTTTCCTTTGCCCCGCCTTTTTGCAGTATCTCGATGGAAATGTTGTCGGGCGAACGCACGAAAGCCATATAGCCGTCGCGCGGAGGACGGTTGATCGTCACGCCCTGATCCATGAGACGCTGGCACGTCGCATAAATATCGTCGACCTCGTATGCGAGGTGGCCGAAATTGCGACCGCCTGAATATTCCTCAGGATCCCAGTTATAGGTCAGTTCGAGCAATGGAGCCTTAGCGCTCACGCCGCTCTCCTCATCGTCGGACGCGGCCAGGAAGACGAGGGTGAAGCGACCCTGTTCGCTCTCATGCCGCCGCACTTCCTTCAATCCAAACTTGTTACAATAGAAGTCGAGCGACTTTTCCAGGTCTGTGACGCGAACCATGGTATGGAGATAGCGCATGTCGTTTCCTCTTCAGATTGTAAAACTGTACATAGGGCGTCACCCAGGTGCAGGGCAACAGTTCGAGGCAATTGCGCGCTCGCAAGAGACGGGATCAACTTAAATCAATCGGCCAAAAATTGCCTTTCGGGCCTTGCGCTACCCCAAAGCGCGAGTGTTAATCTGCAAGTAAGAATCAGTGCAACTTTGATTGCGAAGGGGTTCGAGGTATGGGGGACAATGCCTCCTGGATGGATCGCGATCCGGGGCAGGGCGATTTGCTGGATCAGGATACCGATTCCGTTGGTCTGCAAGAGGTTTCCGGGGCTATCAAATGGTTTGACGTTGCCAAGGGATATGGCTTCGTTCTGCCTGACGAGCCCGGCATCGGGGACATACTGCTTCACGTAACATGTTTGCGCCGAGACGGTTTTCAAACCGCATTGGAGGGTGCCCGCATCGTCTGCCTTGCCAAAGAGGGCGACAGGGGCATGCAGGCGTTCAAGGTGCTCTCAATCGACACCTCGACTGCGGTGCATCCAGCCGAACAGCCAGCACCCAGAACGCATGTGTCCGTCACGGCTGACAGTGGTCTTGAGCGCGCACTCGTCAAATGGTTCAACCGCACGAAAGGCTTTGGCTTTCTGACGCGCGGCGAGGGGACGGAAGACATCTTCGTTCACATGGAGACGCTTCGCCGGTATGGCATCACCGAGCTGCGGCCGGGCCAGGTTGTGCTCTGCCGTTTCGGTCGCGGCGACAAAGGCCTTATGGCTGCCGAAATTCACCCTGATATCGGGACGTTGCCTATATCGCATTAATGTTGCGATCAGACGTCGGGGGTTGAATGCGCCAATTCGGAATCGTGTCGACACTGCGCGCGAGTGCGTTTTCGCTCGCGCTGGTCATGTCAGTTGCGACCCAGTCGCTAGCCGACAGCAAGGCGATGATCTTGCCGGTCGATCCAGCGCCGCTGATTGTGGAAACCGACAAGGGCGATCTGCCTTTCAAGATCGAGATCGCCGATGACGCATCAGAGCGTAGCATGGGCCTGATGTTCCGCGACTACCTTCCGCCCGACCAGGGAATGCTCTTCATATTCGAGCAGACGCGACAGGTCGGATTCTGGATGAAGAACACGAAATTGCCGCTCGATCTGATCTTCATCTCCGAGAATGGAACGGTGAAGGCAATCAAGCGCGGAGAACCCATGTCCGAAGCACCGATTGCTCCGGATGCGCCCGTACGCTTCGTTCTCGAACTGAATGCTGGAACCGCGGCCAAGCGCGGCATTGTCTCTGGTGCAAGAATTCATCATCCGGTGATTGACGCGATCAGTCGTCAATCACCGAACTAGCCGGCTTCGGTTGAGGGCGCGCGGCCTGGCCGAACTGCCAATTGAAAGCCCAACACCGAAGGTGCGCCTACAGGCCATGCAATTCTTCAGTCACGATCATTTCGAAATTGCGTATCTGGACGAGGGTCCGACGGACGCGGAACCCGTTCTCCTTATTCATGGGTTTGCCTCCAATGTTCGCGTGAACTGGATCTCGCCCGGATGGGTCAAAACCCTGACCGAAGCCGGTTACAGGGTTGTTGCCTTTGATCACCGCGGGCACGGGCAGTCATCAAAAAGCTACGAGCCCGCCGATTATACGCCGTCGGCGATGGCGAGTGATGCCGCAGCTCTGCTGGACCATTTGGAGATACCGGCCGCGCATGTCATGGGGTATTCGATGGGCGCGCGCGTTGGCGCGTTCATGGCGCTCGAATATCCCCAGCGCGTGCACAGCTTGATCTTTGGCGGATTGGGCATTGGCATGGTCGATGGGGTGGGGGACTGGGATCCGATTGCAGATGCACTTCGCGCCCCTGACCCAGCAAGTGTCACGCATCCGCGTGGCAAGATGTTCCGGACTTTCGCGGACCAGACAAAAAGCGACAGGAGCGCGCTTGCGGCCTGCATCACCACATCGCGAGAATTGCTCTCCCGCAGCGATATGCATCGCATCGATCAGCCGGCGCTGGTTGCGGTGGGAACGCGCGACGATGTCGGGGGATCCGCATCCGAGCTTGCAGCGCTGATGCCCCACGCCGAGAGCTTCGATATCGAGGGTCGGGACCACATGCTTTCAGTTGGCGACAGGACGTTCAAGAAGCGCGCGCTGGAATTTCTGGCAGATCATCCGATCAACACGCGCTAAGAATCGTCGTTCCGATGCGGGAATTTGCATGAACGCTCCAAAAGAACTGAGGGTGTCGAAGGATCGCAGGTTGTTGACCGTCACGTTTGACGGGCACGCTCCATTTGAACTCCCGGCCGAACTGTTGCGCGTCCTGTCGCCTTCGGCTGAGGTGCAGGGCCACTCACCCGAGCAACGCGTCACCGTTCCGGGAAAGCGAAACGTGGCCATCTCGCGCATCGAACCTACCGGAAACTATGCCGTGCGTATCGTGTTTGACGACGCGCACGAGACCGGCATTTTCACGTGGACCTACCTGCACACGCTTGGGCACGAGCGAGACACACGATGGGCCGACTATCTTGCAGAGTTGTCGGAAAAGGGGCTGTCTCGCGACTAGGGCAAGTCGTCGGGTCGGTCTTGCAACGTCCTTGGCTGGCGGCGCTTCGAACGGGAGTGATGTTTCGGTTACATGTAACTTTTGGACCGGTTGTCTCGTATCTATAGCGATGACAAGGAAATGCAGCCAATGATGCCCTGGAACGACCGTGCCGGAAACTTCTCGCCGTTCAAGGCGGCAGTTCTTGTCGGAATCTTGCTGCCGGCGTTCTACCTCTCATGGGGTCTCTTGGACGGTTCACTCGTTTCGAATGCCCCGGTTTCACCGCTCGGCGCGCGCCCCATCACCGAGCTCATTCATCGAACAGGCGACTGGGCGATCAGATTTCTGATTATTTCGCTATGCGTCTCGCCACTGCGCAGAATCGCGCAATGGCCCAAGCTCATAAATGTGCGGCGCATGCTCGGACTTGCCGCGTTTTCATACGCGCTTGCACATTTCGTTCTCTACGCGATCGATCAGAAGTTCCGCATTGGCTTCATCGTGAGCGAGATCGCGTTGAGATTCTATCTGACGATAGGCTTCATTGCGCTGCTTGGGCTTTCCGCGCTCGCGGCGACTTCGACAGATGGAATGATCAAACGGCTGGGCGGGAATTGGAACCGCCTCCACATGATCGTCTATCCGATTGCCATTCTCGGCGTGCTGCACTTCTTCATACAGAGCAAGATCGACGTCTATCAGGCGACGCTGCTCGCCGGCTTTCTGCTCGCGCTCTTTTCGTATCGTTTCGCCCACAAGCGAGGCTTTGCCCTGACCTCGCCGCTTGTTCTCATCGTCATCGCGGTGCTGGCGGGGCTTGGAACGGCGGCGATCGAGTTCGCATGGTATGCCCTGGCGACAAACGTGCCGCCGATGCGCGTGCTGACGGCCAATCTCCACTTCAGTTATACGATTCGCCCGGCATGGTGGGTGTTCGCGGCCGGAATTGCCGTCGCCGCGCTCGCGTTCATAAGGTCGCTCACCAAATCCACCGCACCGGCACGAAATCGTGCGTCACGTGCAACCGTTGCCAGAGGCACTCCGGGCTGACCGGATCACAAGGCGTTTAAACGCGATCTTCAAACCCTACCTGTTGAGTATGAGCCACATGGTCACGTTTTCGTGCGAGAGGCCCGTCGACGGATTCCTGTCGCGAAGATCGTGTTGTATAGAGGCGGCGTGAAATTCAAGAGGGACTGTATGACCGGCCGGAAGCGAAACAGGATAATTCTGGCTGCGATTGTGGCTTTGTCGACGTCAGCTTTGATCGCTCCAGACGCGGCTCGGGCCGAAAACCTCTTTCAGATGCTGTTTGGCGGCCCGATCAAGCAGAAGAAGGAACGCGGGGACTTTCCGCCGCCCCCACCGAAAAAGACCGTCAGACCACCGGCGAAGATCACGAAAATCAGTTCGCCTATCTACTACAACTACAAGGCGGAAGTGCTCTCCAAGGTCGACTTCAAGCCGCTCGCAGCGCTTTCACGCGCCGCATCGACAGAAGGCGCGCTCACCCTGTCGAGCTTCCGCGAGGCAACGTCGGGACTGTCTGATTTCGATCTTCGTGCTGAGAAGGAAATCGGCGCGGCGCTGGTCGAATATTATTCGGCCAATCCGGATTTCATCTGGGTCACCGGCTTCAGCGCCAATGGTCGGGCACAGGCTGCTCTGCGCGTATTGGGAGAAGCTGGAACTCACGGCCTCGATCCGGCCGACTATGCTGTCCAGGTTCCATCCAACGCGTTTTCGATGGACGATACGGGACAGCGACTGAAGGAGCTTATTCGCTTCGAGATGGAGCTTTCCGGGCGCGTCCTCAGATACATCAAGGATTCTCAAAGTGGGCGGGTGAACCCCAATCTCATTTCGGAATACTATGATTTCGCGCCAGAAAAGCTGGACATGGTCGAAGCGCTCAAGACTTTGGCCGACAATTACAACACCGCTGCGTACATGGATTCCTTCCAGCCCAAACTGGCGGAATACCAAGCATTGCGCATCGAGTTGGAAAGCCTCATGGCGAGTGAGGAGAACGAGATCGTCGTCGATTCCAAGCTGCTTCTCAAGCCAGGTCAGACCAGCGGCGAACTGCCGAAAATGGTGAAACTTTTTGCCGAAAAGGGTGATGACGCATTCCGGACGGATTTCGCAGAAGTCATCTCAACCTATGGGTCTGGCGAGACCTATGTCGATGAGCTCGTGCCGTTGGTGAAGGCCGCCCAGAAGCACGTCGGGCTTAAGGCGGATGGGGTGATTGGCCCTCGCACGGTGGAGAAATTCGCAGACCAGTCCAAGGCCGATCGCATCGCCAAGGTGCGCTATGCGCTGGAAGAGATTCGCTGGCTGCCCTCCGAACTTGGCGCGACACGGGTTTTCATCAACCAGCCCTCTTTCGAGGCAAGCTTCTTCGAGGACAACCAGAAGAAGCTGACGACTCGTACCGTTATCGGCGGACCGCGCAATCAGACCAGCTTCTTCATGGATGAGATCGAGCAGGTGGACTTCAATCCTTACTGGGGTGTGCCGCAGTCCATTATCGTCAACGAGATGCTGCCGCGTCTCCAGAGGGACCCGGGCTATCTCGATCGCGCGGGTTATGAAGTTACGGACGCGAAAGGCCGACGCGTCAGCTCATCATCGGTTGCGTGGGGATCATACGGCAGCAAGGTGCCCTACAATGTTCGCCAGACCCCCAGCGAGGCCAACGCTCTGGGCGCCCTGAAAATCCTGTTTCCAAACAAGCATGCCATCTACATGCACGATACGCCGCAAAAGCAGTATTTCGAGCGTGACAACCGGGCGCTCAGCCATGGCTGCATAAGGCTGCAGGACCCGCGTGGCATGGCGGCGGCCGTTCTTGGGACGTCGCGGGAATATGTCGACAAGAAGATCGCGGCGGGTCATTCCTCCGAGAAGGTGACCCGCAAGATCCCGGTCTACATTGCGTATTTCACGGCTTGGCCAACGCCTGAGGGAAAGGTCGAATACTTCAACGATGTATACGACCGCGACTCCCACCTTGAGACGGCACTTGAGCTAACCACTGCCGCACGCCAGCCGAGCAGTTAGCGGTCCGTACACGTCTGAACTGGCGAAAAGTGCATCCGACACAACGCAACCGGTGCGCCTCGATGAGGGGCGTGCCGCGATAAGTTTCTTCTGGAAAATTTCAGGCCGATTGGAGCGTCCGAAGGGATGGTGGGCGATGCAGGGATTGAACCTGCGACCCCACCCGTGTGAAGGGTGTGCTCTCCCGCTGAGCTAATCGCCCGTCTTGAGCCAAATGGCCAGACGCGCGGCGATATAAGGTAGCGTGGCGAGCGAAGTCAAGCGTCAGCCGGAAGGCATTGAAGGCAACGGAAGGTCACCGACTTAGCGGCCGTTGGCAGCGGCCATCAGCGTCTCGACCATTTCCACCGTGAGCGAATCATAGTGAGAGATCACTGCAGAAGGCTCGAATTCGCGTACATGCCTGTCGGTGTAGCCGAAATCCACCGCCACAACCGGAATGCCAGCGGCTTTTGCGGTGTCGATGTCGGTGCGTGAATCGCCGATCATCAACGCGCGAGCCGGATCGCCATTGGCGAGCGAGATTGTCTCCAGCAGATGGCGCGGATCCGGCTTGCGGAACGAAAAGGTGTCCTGGCCCGTCAGGGCCGCGAAGCGGGACGTAAGGCCGAGCGCTGAAATGAGACTGGTGGCCGTCGAGAAGTGTTTGTTGGTGCAGATCGCCAGCGTGAAGCCAGCTGCCGCAAAGCGATCCAAAGCCGCGATCACACCTGGATAAGGCTGGGATTTCCCGGGAATTCCCGCGGAATAATGCGCCAGAAAATTCTTGAAGAACTCGCGCTTGATGTCATCGGTCAGCGCCTTGTTCTGAGCCGCAAAAGCCTTTTCGATCATCACCATGCCGCCAAGGCTGACGAACGCGTTGAAGCCCTCGGACGCGACAGGCGGTATCCCGCCCACCCCGAGACTGTGATTGAGACTGTCAAGAAGATCAGGCGCGGTGTCGATCAGCGTTCCGTCCAGATCAAATACGACGACAGGTTTTTGCATGGTGATCCTCGTGTCAAACAGCGGACTAGCGCAGCGCGTGCGCCACGACAATTCCCCATCACGTAAACGCGAATGTGCCTCGCGCTTTGCCAATGGCCCTAAAGATGTTAGGAGCGGCGCCGAGAAATGGGATCCGGCCTGGTCACGATGGACGCCACAGCGCTCAAGATTGAAGCTGCGCGAATAGCGCTGAGTTATGTTGAAGACGGCATGCGTCTCGGAATCGGGACAGGCTCCACCGCAAATGAGTTCGTCAAACTTCTGGCTGAACGGGTCGCGGCAGGTTTGACGATTGTGGGCGTGCCCACCTCTGAGCGAACGGCTTCGCTCTGTCTCCAGCTCGGCGTTCCGTTGGCGACCCTCGATGAAGTGCCACGACTGGATTTGACCATTGACGGCGCCGACGAGGTCGATGCCGAGCTTTCCCTGATCAAGGGCGGTGGTGGGGCGCTGTTGCGCGAGAAGATCGTGGCGTCTGCCTCCAAGCGAATGATCGTCATCGCCGATGAGACTAAGCTCGTCGACACCCTTGGGCGTTTCGCGTTGCCGATCGAGATCAACCCGTTCGGACGACGCAGCACCGAGATGTCGATCGGCGATGCCGCCTCGCGGCTGGGCCTGACCGGCGAACTGACGTTAAGGATGACACGCGACGCGCCGTTTGTTACGGACGGCGAGCATTACATTCTCGATGCATCATTTGGCCGTATTCCCGATCCAAGAGCGCTTTCAGATGCCCTGCATGCCATTCCCGGTGTTGTCGAACATGGGCTCTTCATTGGCATGGCGCACACCGCAATCATTGCCGGTGACGGCGGCATAAGAACGTTGCATGCAACCCCACATCAGGGAGTTTGAGGAAATCATGATATTCGCACATCGCGTTGGCCAGTTTTCGGTAGCAGTTGCCGCAGCCGTGTTCGTTGCAATCGCTTCGCCTGTGTCCGCCCAGGAAATCTCGGAATCCCATTTGAAGGCGGCGCGCGCTGCAGTGGACGCGATCAACGCCACGGACTTCTACGACGACATCCTTCCGAATGCCGCGGCCGCATTGAAGCGCGAGCTCATTCAGAAAAACCCCGACCTTACCTCCGACATTACGTCAATCGTCGATTCCAAGGCGCTTGAAATGGCAGGCAGGCGTTCTGACCTCGAGCGTGAAGCGGCAATGGCCTATGCCAAGCTGTTGTCGGAGGAAGATCTCACGGCGATTGCCAATTTCTATAACTCGCCAGCAGGCATCAACCTTTTGAAAGAAGGCCCCATCGTCACGCGCGAGGTCGATAAGGCCGCGCAAATCTGGCAGAATGGCGTGGCGCGCGATCTGGCCGAAGCGGTGGCAAACGAGATGCAGACCAAGATTGGTTCGCCGGCCGTCGGACCGGGCCTCTCCTCAACGATCACCCCAGGCACGCCTGCGCCGGCTCCAGCACCGGCCGAAGGCACCAGCAACTGATCTTGGCGAATCCATAGGCCTTCACGGACCTTGTAAACGAGCCCGGCGCGAGCCGGGCTTTCATTTTTGGACATGCGGCAGTAACTGTCCAGCATCAGCAGACGGAGCGCGGCGGCATGGCAAAATTCGACTACGATCTCTTCGTTATCGGCGGGGGCTCCGGTGGCGTTCGCGCCGCGCGAGTGGCCGCCAGTCTCGGCAAGCGCGTCGCGATTGCAGAAGAATATCGTTTCGGCGGGACCTGCGTGATACGCGGTTGCGTTCCGAAAAAGCTGTTTGTGTATGCCTCCCAGTTTCCAGAGCATTTCGAGGATGCGGCAGGCTATGGCTGGACCGTTCCTGAAGCCAGCTTCAACTGGTCCACGCTCATCGCAAACAAGGATCGCGAAATAGCGCGGCTCGAGGGTCTGTATCAGGCGGGCGTTGAAAAGAATGGAGGCGTTACCTTCAAGAGCCGGGCAACACTCGTCGATGCCCATTCGGTGCGGATCGAAACGGACGGGCGCATCGTCACGGCAGACCAGATTCTGATCGCGACAGGCGGTCGGCCGCATACGCATCCCGCACTTCCTGGCCACGAGTTCTGTATCTATTCGGACGGTGTATTCGACCTTCCTGAACTTCCGAAATCGATCGCGATTGCCGGGGGAGGCTATATCGCGGTCGAGTTCGCCAATGTTTTCCATGGGCTCGGCGTCGAGACGCATCTTGTCTATCGGGGCAAGGAGATACTTGGGCGTTTCGACATGGACCTGCGCCGTCATCTCCACGAAACTATGGTCGCCAAAGGCGTCAACATTCACTGCGAGAACATTTTCGAGCAGATCGAAAAGACCGACGACGGCAGGCTGCGCGCTCACATGAAGGAGGGTCAGCCGCTTGTCGTGGATCAGGTTCTGTTGGCCATCGGTCGCACACCCAACACAGAGAATCTCGGTCTGGAGGCAGTAGGCGTTGAGAAGGGCAAACTGGGCGACATCGCCGTCGATGAATTCTCAAGAACGAGCATTGACAATATCTGGGCGATTGGGGACGTGACGAACCGTGTGCAGCTCACACCCGTCGCAATCCATGAGGCGATGTGTTTCATCGAAACCGTCTTCAAGAACAACCCGACCAAGCCGGACCTAGATGAGGTTGCAACGGCGGTTTTCTCTCAACCCGAGATCGGTACAGTCGGTCTTTCAGAGGATGAGGCCGCCAAACGGTTTACACATCTGGAGATCTACCGCGCCGAGTTCCGGCCCATGCGCAACACGCTCGCTGGCCGCAATGAGCGATCCTTGATGAAACTGGTGGTGGACGGAAGCACGCGCAGAGTGCTTGGCGCGCATATTCTCGGACCAGATGCCGGCGAGATGGCACAGCTCCTGGGGATCGCCGTCAAGGCTCGTCTCACCAAGGACGATTTCGATCGCACCATGGCGGTTCACCCGACCGCTGCGGAGGAGCTGGTGACGATGTACGCACCAACTTATCTGGTCCGCGACGGTCAGAGGGTGTCGTGACCGAGGAGGCCGACAGGCCACACGGCTTCGCGAGCCGCGACACCGCACCGCATTTCGTGTTGTTTTCAGGTGGCAGTGCCTGCCGCGCCATCAATATCGCGCTTTCCCGAATGTCGGCGCGCGTCACGCGAATCGTACCGGCGTGGGACAGCGGCGGCAGTTCGAAGAAACTGCGCGAGGCATTCGGCGTGCCCCCGGTTGGCGACGTGCGCCAGGCGCTGATGACAATGGCGCATGGTGAAGGGCGCGCCAGCAGCGTTGTGAGGATTTGCAATGCGCGACTGTCGGACGCGCTCGGCAATGACGACGCCGAAGCCGAGTTCCGGTTCATTGCAAGCGGAAAACACCCTCTGCTTCTGCGTATGGCGCCAAGCATGCGTGAAGTGATTCTGGCCTACCTCGCTATATTTCAGGAGCGCCTTCCGACTGGCTTTGACTTCCGAAACGGCAGCATTGGCAATTTCATCCTGACCGGCGCGTATTTCGCACATGGTGAAGATATCAATCTCGCCATCTCCAGGTTCCGCGAACTCTGCGCCATAGAAGGCAACGTGTGGCCGGCATCGCCACTCTCTGATTTACAGCTCTACGCGATCCTTCGCGACCATCGGCGGCTTGAGCGCCAACATCTGGTCACCACCATGAACGAAGCCGATTCGGCGATAGGGATCGAAACCATCGGGCTTTCGTCGCAAGCCGGGGAGATCACGGCGAATGAACGGACGCTGGAGGAGATAGGCGCCGCGGATGCAATCATTTTCGGTCCGGGCAGCTTCTACACAAGTATTCTGCCCCATCTCATGCTGAATGGCGTACAGGAAGCAATTTCGGGGAACACGCGAGCACCCAGAATATTCCTCGCCAACATCCTCGAATGCACTGAAACACGGGGGATGACAGCGGCCGATCATGTGCGAACGTTTGTCGCCGCAATGGATCCGGTTGCCGGGCAATTGCTTACCCATGTGATCAGCAACACCGAATTGTTCCCCTTCGAAAAAACCGTAGGCCGATTTCCCTATCTCAGGGAGGGGCCGCTTGACCGACTGTGCGAGCAACTTGCGATCAGGCACATATCGGACGATCTTGAGGATGCGTGGACGCGTGGCGTCCATGACGGCGCGGCTGTCGCCAAGTTGCTGGCAAGTATAGCTATCGAATCCGGGGAGACCCGGCCTTGTAATGAGGATTCTGTCTCCGCTGAAGCTCTGCCGTGAGGCTTATGCGGGTAGAATCGCACCGGCTCTTCCTGTATAGAGCCGCGTCTCCTGTCCGGAGACCAGGGTGGCCGCGTGTGCCACCGCAATAAGATGTAGGTGCTGACATGACGCAGTGGTCGCCAAACTCCTGGAGAAGCAAACCAATTCAGCAGGTGCCGTCCTATCCGGACGGTGCGGCGCTCGATGCGGTCGAAAAACAACTCGCGACCTATCCGCCGCTGGTCTTTGCGGGCGAGGCCCGAAAGCTGAAGAAGCAGCTTGCCGCAGTTGCCAATGGCGAAGCGTTTCTGTTGCAGGGCGGAGATTGCGCCGAGAGCTTTGCCGAACATGGCGCTGACAACATCCGGGACTTCTTCCGGGTCTTCCTGCAAATGTCCGTCGTCCTGACCTTTGCCGGATCGCAGCCCGTTGTGAAAGTCGGCCGTATTGCGGGCCAATTCGCGAAGCCACGCTCGTCTGACATCGAAGCAAAAGACGGCGTCTCCCTTCCCAGCTATCGCGGTGACATCATCAACGGTATCGATTTTGACGAGAAGTCGCGCATCCCGGATCCTGCCCGGCAGGAAATGGCTTATCGCCAGTCAGCGGCAACTCTCAATCTGTTGCGCGCTTTCGCGCAGGGCGGCTACGCCAGCCTCGAGAACGTTCACAAGTGGATGCTCGGATTCGTTTCGTCCAGCCCGCAAGGCGCACGATACGAGGCGCTGGCCAATCGTATCACCGAGACGATCAACTTCATGAGCGCGATCGGCATCACGTCCGAAAGCAACTACTCCCTGCGCGAGACGGACTTCTACACCAGCCACGAAGCTCTTCTTCTGGGCTATGAGGAAGCGCTCACCCGAGTGGATTCCACGTCGGGCGACTGGTACGCGACGTCGGGTCACATGATTTGGATCGGCGATCGGACCCGCCAGCCGGATCACGCCCATGTCGAATATTGCCGGGGCATCAAGAATCCGCTCGGCCTCAAATGCGGGCCATCATTGACTGCAGACGGACTGCTTGAACTGATCGACAAGCTCAACCCGGAGAATGAGGCGGGACGCCTGACGCTTATCGCACGCTTCGGATATGACAAGGTTGAAGATCATCTTCCACAACTGGTGCGCGCAGTGAAGAAAGAAGGCCGGAAGGTGGTCTGGTCCTGCGATCCGATGCATGGCAACACGATCACGGCAGCGGGCTACAAGACGCGGCCGTTTGAACGCATTCTGCGCGAGGTCCAATCGTTCTTCGAGGTTCATCGCGCCGAGGGCACGCATCCAGGTGGCATTCATGTCGAGATGACGGGCAAGAACGTCACGGAATGCACGGGCGGCGCGCGCGCCATTACGGCTGAGGAACTGCATGATCGCTACCATACGCATTGCGATCCACGTCTCAATGCGGATCAGGCGATCGAGCTCGCATTCCTCGTGTCGGATCTGTTGAACAAATCGACGGTTTCGCCACCTGAAAAACAGGCGGTAAGCGCCTAGAATTCCAGAAGCTTTTAGCCAACGACTAGTTGGAGCGATAGAGCATCCAACTCTTGCCGCCAGCTCGATTCATCGCGGCCAGCGACGAATGGCTGGTGACCGAGTTTCGACCGGATATTTTTGAACGATAGAGCGCGCGATCGGCCTTCATATAGAGGTCCTCGGCGCCATCTGCTTCTGAGGCCATACAGGTGCCGATGGAAATCGTCACCGTGCCGGCACTCATGCTCGGGTGCAGCCGAGCGAATGACGCTTGCGCCACGGCATTTCGAAGCCGCTCCGCGATCTCAAGCACGGCATCTTCGCTGACACCGTCCACGATCACCGCAAATTCCTCGCCGCCGGTGCGGGCCACGAACGCGTTGCCCGGCAGGTTCGAGCGCAAAAGGCTGGCGATGGTCTGGATGATCTTGTCACCAACGGGATGTCCGAACCGATCATTGATCCCCTTGAAGGCATCAATGTCAGCGAGCATGAGCGCCCCGAACATGACAGTGCGCTGGTCGTCGTAGATCTGGGCCTGTCGCTTGTCGAAGGCGCGCCGGTTCCAAAGTTGGGTCAACGAGTCGGTATCGGCGAGCTTCTTGTATTCCTCGAGTTTGGATTTCACGTTCTCGAGCTCAAGCGTCTTCTCACCGAGCGTGTCGGCAAGGGCGCGGCCCTGCCGAAGCGTCGTCTGTGTCGCGACTGCCATCACGGATGCAATGCGCGAAACGATATCGCGCGTCACCAGACGAGGATCAGCAAGACCATCGCGTGTCTCGCTCAGCAGCTCGCCATATCGCTCGATATTCGTACGCTCAGAGCGCAACAGCCGCGCTATGTCTTCCAACTCGTGGGCGACAACATCACGGACTTGCTCCACGACCCGCTGGCCGTTGTTCTGGCTCAGATGCTTGCAGCTCAGATCATCCAGTTCTGACTGGGAGGGCTTCTTGCTCAGGGAAACCAGATCCACCGCCAGAGCCTGGTTCGATCCGGTGAGCACCTCGTAGAATATCTCGTAGTTCCGAGGGATCGCAGAGACACCCATTTGCCGCATGGTGGTCAGAATGGTCATGCCAATGTCGGCCGCGCGCCCCGTCTGACCATTGGCCGTCTGCATCGCCTCATCCACCATGTCGCAGCTCCGACCGGAGAGCGAGCACAGAACGTCAAATGCCTGAAGGCTCTGCGCCCTGCCGATCGCCAGCGGGAATGGAAACAACTTTCGCGAGAACTAGTAAGCCATCGACCGCTAATTCTTTATTAAAATCAGCACGAAGCCACGCAACTTACCCTTGGGAAGGACGGTTGTAGGTCGCTTGGTCCCACGAGCGAACCGCAACGGAGTTCAAGGGATCACATTCGCGACGGATGCAGAACCGGCCCCTTGTCAGTCCTTGAAAATTGGACGATGACGAGCCAACAAATCGGGGAGCTTCATGGGTCGGCTCATCAAGGCATTCGAGAATTCCGTACGGGCGTTCCGGAAGCTCGCCTCAAGCGAAGCTGCGTTCCAGCAGGAACTCATCCTTCTTGTCCTCGCCTTTCCGCTCGCGTGGCCGCTTGCGTCCACCTGGCGTGCCTATGCCTTTCTGATTGCGTCCATACTCTTTCTGATCATTATTGAAGTCCTCAACACTGGTATTGAAGCAGCCTGCGATGCTGTAAGTCGCGAGTTCAACATAGACATCCAATTGGCCAAGGATTGCGGATCGCTGGCCGTGTTGATTTCCATCATTCTGGTGGCGGGTATTTGGCTATTTGCGCTTGCGGATGCTCTGTCGCGCTTCGCATCCTCATCACTCTAACGGCAAAGGCCGATCGTTCGTCAAAATGCGCTCAATGCGCTCCAACTGAGCGCTCAATGCGTCAACCCTGTCCCGGATATTCAGGACGTCGGTGTGACGCAGTTCGTCCAGCTTTTCATGCAAAGCCATGATCTCGATTTCAGCCTTCAGGTTGATTTCGTAATCATGCGCCGCCTCAAGACGATCCCGCACGGCCTGTCTGTTCTGGGACATCATGATGATGGGAGCCTGAATCGCCGCAATCATCGACAGAAGCAGATTGAGAAAGATGAAGGGGTAGGGGTCGAAGGCATCTCGTCCGAGCAGCCACACATTCATGGTGCTCCAGATGATGAGGAATAAAAGGAACCCGATTATGAAACTCCAGGATCCTCCAACGCGGGCAAGTGAGTCCGCGATTCTGTCGCCCGTCGATGTCCGCTCATCGAATGCCTCGTTCTGGTCCTGCGCGATGGGGCGACGATGCAACGTGCTCTTCAGAACACGACTTTGCGCGTCATTGAGTTCGTCGGGTTTTGCACGAAATAGACGCTGGGCCAGTTCCGAGAGTGTCTTTGGCATTGAAGCCTCCAAGGCTGTTGCGGCCGTGGCTGCCGCTGGTTTGCATGCTATGCTGGAAACTCGTCCCGCGTGAGGTCCACCTTGCTAGCTTTCTCAAAAATCCGTGCACGCGCAGCAGAGCGCAAGGGGGGCGAGGCGGTGTTGACCGCGCTTTTGGGCCGTAGCCCCAACAACTCGGTGATTGCTGAAATGAGCGACGACAGGATTCTGTCGATCATGGCTCAACGCGTCTTTTCAGCTGGGTTTGTGTGGACCGTGATCGAGCAGAAATGGCCGGGTTTCGAGGAGGCTTTTCTCGGCTTCGAACCCAAGGCGCTACTGTTTCAGCCAGACGACTTCTGGCACGAACTGGCATCAAACAAGAAGATCGTGCGCAATCCACAAAAGATTCGTTCAGTGCGCGACAATGCCGCTTTCGTCGATCGCGTCTCGACAGCCAAAAACGGCTTCGGGCGTTTCCTTGCGGAATGGCCCGCGGACGATCAGATCGGATTGATGGGCTTGCTCGCCAAGGAGGGAAGCAGGCTCGGCGGCAATACCGGTCAGTATTTCCTCCGATGGGTTGGCTGGGACGCCTTTGTCGTTTCACCGGATGTGGCTGCGGCAATGAGAGACGCGGGGCTGGACATTGCGGAAAACCCGACGTCGAAGAAAGATCTCGGCAAAATCCAGCAGCAGATCAACATATGGGCAGGCGAGACCGGACTGCCGAGAATGCACATATCGCGTATTCTCGCCATGTCCATCGGGACCAATCGCACCACTGAGGAATTGCGCCATTATGCAGGCGACGAATAGCAGGACGAACGCCATTGCAGCGCGGGGACGCGCGGTTTAAATCGCTTTCATGAACACGAGATCCGCTCCCGACACGCTTCGCATCGCGATCGCGCAACTCAATCCGATCGTTGGCGACATAGCCGGCAATCTCGTAAAGGCTCGTGAAGCGCGCGCTGATGCGGCCGCGCAAGGCGCCGACCTGGTATTGTTCACCGAACTCTTTCTGGCAGGTTATCCGCCTGAAGATCTCGTGCTGAAGCCTTCGTTCCTGTCCGCGTGCGAGAAGGCAGCAGGCGACATCGCAGCTGACACAGCCGATGGCGGTCCGGGCATCATCATCGGCACGCCGCTCAAGCGCAAAAGCGGCGTCCATAATGCTGTAATTGTGGCCGACAACGGCAAGATCATCGCCGAGCGCTTCAAGATAGATCTGCCGAACTATGGAGAGTTCGACGAGAAGCGCGTCTTTCAGGCCGGACCAGACATGCCGGGGCCTGTCAATTTTCGAGGCGTGCGCATCGGAATTCCGATCTGTGAGGACATTTGGGGTGAGTTAGGCGTTTGCGAGACGCTGGCCGAGAGCGGAGCCGAGATTCTCCTCGTGCCGAATGGCTCCCCCTATTATCGCCGCAAGGTCGATGTCCGCCAGCAGGTTGTCATCAGACAGGTCATCGAGACCGGGCTGCCCATGATCTATGCCAACCAGCTCGGTGGTCAGGATGAGCTGATCTTCGATGGCGCGTCGTTTGCGATCAACGCCGACAAGACACTCTCCTTCCAGATGAGCCAGTTCGAGGACTCAGTCAGCGTCACGACCTGGAGACGCGGCGAGAGCGGCTGGACCTGCACCGAAGGTCCGATGTCGAAGATACCCGAAAGCGAGGAGGCAGATTATCGCGCCTGTATGCTCGGCTTGCGCGATTATGTGAACAAGAACGGCTTCAAGAATGTGGTTCTGGGGCTGTCCGGCGGCATTGATTCTGCGATTTGCACGGCACTTGCGGTCGACGCGCTCGGCGAAGAGCGCGTGCGAACCGTGATGATGCCCTACCGGTACACGTCGGACGACTCACTGAAAGACGCCAAGGACTGCGCGCGCGCGCTCGGCTGCCGCTACGACATCGTGCCGATCCACGAGCCTGTTGAGGGGTTCTCCCATGCTCTAGCCGAGCTTTTCGAGGGCACCGCCGAGGGCGTGACCGAAGAAAACCTTCAAAGCCGCACGCGCGGCACCATTCTCATGGCGCTATCCAACAAGTTTGGGTCCATGGTCGTCACGACGGGCAACAAGTCTGAAATGTCGGTCGGCTACGCGACGCTCTACGGCGACATGAATGGCGGCTTCAATCCGATCAAGGATCTGTACAAGATGCAGGTCTATGCCTTGTCGCGTTGGAGAAACGACCAAGTGCCGCCCGGAGCCTTGGGCCCGTCAGGCGAGGTGATCCCAAAGAACATCATCGACAAGGCGCCTTCGGCGGAGTTGCGTCCCAACCAGACCGATCAGGATTCACTGCCGCCCTATCCGGTGCTGGACGACATTCTGGAGTGCCTCGTCGAGAACGAGATGAGTGTGGAGGATATTGTCGCCCGAGGGCACGAGCGTGCAACTGTAACCCGCATCGAGCATCTTCTCTACATAGCGGAGTACAAGCGTCGCCAGGCCGCGCCGGGCGTCAAGATTACCCGCAAGAATTTTGGCAGAGATCGCCGTTATCCCATCACCAACAGGTTTCGCGATAGAGGCTGAACAGATCGTGGCGACGGATGTCGAGATCAGCTACGATCTTGCGCGGCTAGACTTCGAGCGGACATCGCAACTCCTGAAAGCGAGCTATTGGGGCGCTGGAAGAACGGACGCGATCAACCGGCGCGCTTTTGAGAACTCCGTCTGCGTCATCGCACTGATTGACGGCAAACAGATGGGGTTCGCGCGAGCCTCGGGCGATCGCACAACTTTCGCGCGCATGTCAGACGTTATTGTGTGGCCCGAGTATAGGGGCAGGGGCTTCGGTAAGGCGTTGGTGCGAGCGTTGCTCGATCATCCCGAACTCAAGAGTGTGGCCAGTTGGTCGCTGGCGACCGACGACGCGCATGGACTTTACCGGCAGTTTGGTTTCGTCCCGGCCAATGGCGCCGTCGAGATGGGTTTGATCAGGTCAATCTCCTGAGGGCATCCGTGTCCCCTTGTGGCTTCAGCATGAGCGCTCAGGCTCATTGTCGTCGCAAGGTTTGACGGCAGCAGTCGATTCGTCCAAGGCTGCGCGCGTCTCGGATGTCTTCATCATGTCCTATTTTCAGTTCTTGCGTGAAAATGCGCGCTGGCTCTCTGCCGGCCTGTTGATGACGTTCTTCTCGATCTACGGTCAAACGACGTTCATCTCCCTTTCAGCGGGCGACATCCGCAGTGAGTACGGTCTTTCTCACGGCGAATTTGGTTCGCTCTACATGGCGGCGACTCTCGCCAGCGCCTTGACGCTGCCTCGACTTGGACAGATCGTCGATCGCTACTCTGTCGCCAAGGTTGCGATGCTCGTGATCCCCATGCTGGCGATTGCCACCGTTGTCATGGCCGTGTCCCATCACGTAGTCGTCTTGCTGATCGCGCTGTATCTGTTGCGCCTTTTCGGGCAAGGCATGATGGTCCACACCGCCTATACGGGTGCGGCGCGATGGTTTTCCGCCCAGCGCGGTCGTGCTTTGTCGGTCGTCATTCTGGGGCATAACGCCGGTGACGCGGTCATGCCCATTGTCTTTGTCACGCTCGCCGGACTGGTTGGCTGGCGAAATGGCTGGCTGCTTGCGACGGCTACCCTCCTGTGCATGGCCTTGCCACTCACGACTTGGCTCGCCGCCGTCAACCGCACGCCACGCAAATCTGATCCCACCCCACGCCACATTGACGCGCGCGACTGGACGCGCGCTGAGGTGATCCGCGACCCCTATTTCTATTTTCTGCTGCTGGCGGTGATGGCGCCGTCCTTCATCGTGACGGTCATCTTCTTCAATCAGGTCTACCTCGTTCAGTTGCGAGGCTGGTCCATGGAAGCCTTCGCCGCTTCTTTTGCCGTCAGTGCCTTTGTGAATAGCGGTTTCACTCTTCTGTCAGGTCAATTGATCGACCGGTTCTCCGGCGTTTCACTGCTTCCTATCGTGCTCCTGCCGCTTGGCGCAGCCTGCGTCCTGCTTGGAATGGTTGAAGGCCAATGGGGCGCGTTCGCTTTCATGGCCATGATTGGTGTTTCGAACGGTCTTTCCACGACGCTGTTTGGAGCCGTCTGGCCGGAGGTCTACGGCCTGAAGAACCTTGGCTCGATCCGCGCCCTCATCGTCTCGTTTTCAGTGCTCGGTTCCGCATTGGGGCCAGGACTGACCGGCTACCTGATCGACCAGAATGTGAGCTATCCCGGACAGATTGTCGCGATGGGCGTCTACTGCGTCGCCATCTCGTTGCTGATGCTGCACGTCTCGCGCGTGCTTGCACGGCGAGTTCAGGCGGCGGCTGGATGAGCGCAAACTTGCCAAGCAACATGACATCGTCTACGGCCACGCCATGAGTGTAACGGTTCGTTTTGCCCCGTCCCCCACCGGGAATATTCACATTGGAAATGCGCGAACGGCCCTTTTCAACTGGCTTTTTGCGCATCGCAACAAGGGGCGTTTCATTCAGCGCTTCGACGACACCGACGTTGAACGCTCCAAACAGGAATACGCCGATGCGATCGTGTACGATCTGCATTGGCTGGGCATCTTCCCGGATACGACGATCTACCAGTCTCGGCGGTTTCCCCTCTATGACGCCGCTGTCGAGAAGCTGAAGACCGCCGGCCTGCTCTATCCCTGTTACGAGACGCAGGATGAGCTCGAACTGAAGCGCAAGATTCAACTCTCCCGAAAGCTTCCACCCGTCTATGGCAGGGAGGCCCTGCGATTGTCGAAGAAGGAAATCGCGGATCTGGAAAGCAAGGGCAGGAAACCTCACTGGCGGTTTCTGCTTCCCAATTTCGCGACCGATCCGCACCAGACACGTCGCACGGAAATCAGCTGGACGGATCTCGCGCGAGGCGAAGAAACTGTCGATCTGGCATCTCTCTCGGATCCGGTGCTGGTGCGTGGGGATGGCACTTATCTCTACACCCTGCCATCCGTGGTGGACGATATCGATTGTGCCGTCACGCACATTGTCCGGGGCGATGACCACGTCACCAATACCGGCGTCCAGATGGCTCTGTTCCAGGCGCTGGATGCAAAGCCGCCGCAGTTTGGTCATCACAACTTGCTGACGACCATTAGCGGCGAGGGGCTCTCCAAGCGCAGCGGCTCGTTGTCCATCGGAAGCCTGCGGCAGGAAGGCATAGAGGCGATGGCCGTTGCCTCTCTTGCTACGCTGGTCGGCACCTCGGAGAACATTGTTGCGGCCCGCGATCTCGACGAACTGTCCGAGCGTTTCGATATTGCTGCGACGTCAAAATCCGCAGCAAAGTTTGATCCCGCCGAACTTATAACGCTCAACCGTACGCTGCTTCAGAGCATGCCGTTTGAAAATGTGCGGGAGCGGCTTGCCGCGCTCACCATTTCAGGAGAACTGGCTGAACCCTTCTGGAACGCCGTTCGCGGCAATCTCGACACGATCCACGATGCGGTATCCTGGTGGGCAATCGTGCGTAGAGGTTCCGAGTCGCCAGTCGAGTTGAGCGAAGACGACAAGAGTTTCGTGCAACAGGCGTTTGATCTCTTGCCGCATGACCCTTGGGACCGCTCGACGTGGAAGTCCTGGACTGATCGGGTCAAAAGCGAGACTGGCCGAAAGGGTAAGACGCTCTTTATGCCCTTGAGGCTGGCGATCACTGGCCGTGAGTCCGGACCGGAGCTTGCAGAGCTCCTGCCTCTTGTGGGGCGGGCAGGAATGATGGCCCGACGACCCTGATCCGACGATGTTCGGGAGACGGCAGCGTCGTCGCTTTCGGCTTGAGCAATTCTTTCACGACGGCTGAAGTCAGATTGCCGTCTGCATTTGCAAGCGTTTCCGGATCTGCCTCGGCGTCTGGTCGCGACCATGGGCGTGACACAATCTCCACTCCGGACTCGGGATCAGATGCAGATGATCCTTCACCCGCGATGATCGCGTAGTTTTGCGCCGATGCCGTCTTGCCGCAGCCGCAGCTCTGGGGACGCTCCACATCGGCTCTCCGATAGAGATAGGCAGTGGAAAGATCGCCATATGCTTCGTCGGTCGCCGCAGACATCATGGTGCCGACATCCGCCAATCCCGAGCGCTGATAGTAGATGCGCACATCCGTGCCCGGACAGATGGATTGGCAATTCTGCTGATCTCGCGAGAAATCATCGCGAGAGGACTTGGGCGACATCGGAAAATAGTAGCCGTCGCAGGTGCGCACACAGATCGTCCGATACGCCTTGATGGCACTTTCGTCCTGCGGCGACGGGATCGTGATGATGTTGCGGTCCTCACCGCTGTCGATGCTGTATTCGATGCTGCTTCGCGCCAATCGATCGAAGAGATTGCCCTCCCGGTTCGATTCATTATCCGCACCCTGGTCAAGCATGGGCAGTCGCGCGGAATATGCGTTGTCGTAGCAATTCGCAGCATCGAGTTGCGCCCGCAGCATGGCGCGCTCTCGACGTGCCTCGCCCGAGGCTTCCTCAGCAAGCAGTTCGCTCTTGCGTTGCAGATCGGCGAGGTTGGATGCCATGCGGTCGATGCGGGTTTTTAAGGATTGGCACTCAGCACTGCCCAACCCCAGCACAAACCCGCAACTGATTTCGCGGGCTCGGCTTTTGGCGATCGACAGTTCGATATTTTGCTCGTCGACCGCTCGCCTGTAGCGGTCGAGAAGCTCAGGCGCTTCTCGCACCTGGGAGAGTGATGCGAGCCGTGTCTCCAGTCGACGACAGTCGCGACTGTCCGCATGCACCGCCGATGAAAGTGCAAACGATGCCAGCAGGCTCAAACCCGCGGCCGGAAAGATCCTGACGATACCCATTTCCCGCAGTCCAGTGCGACTCAGTCAGCCGCCGATCCCGACGCTATCGCGAAAGATCTTAACCCGAGATTTACCTATGGGCCGCTTTGGCGCCTGTATCCGCATCCTGCAGCTTCTGATTGGCTTCGACGACTGCCAGCGCCGTCATGTTCACGACACCTCTGGATGTGACCGAAGGGCCGAGAATATGCGCGGGCTTGTCCGTGCCCAGCAGGATCGGGCCGACATGCAAGGCGTCCATCATCTGCTTGACCGTGTTCAGCGTAATGTTGGCCGCATCGAGATTGGGAAACACGAGAAGGTTTGCCTCACCCTTGAGTTTCGAATGGGGGAACACACGATTACGCAGCACTTCGGACAGTGCGGCATCGGCATGCATTTCGCCGTCACATTCAAGGGCGGGGGCGGTCCTGTGGATGATCTCCACAGCCTCCCGCATCTTCTTTGCGTTCGCGGTGTCCCGGGAGCCAAAATTCGAGTGCGACAGCAACGCCGCCTTCGGCTCTATTCCGAAGCGTCGAATCTCCTCGGCGGCCAGAAGCGTCATTTCGGCGATTTCGGCGGCAGTGGGATCTAGCGAGACATAGGTGTCGGTGAAGAAGATCACACCCCGCTGGGAAATCAGCATGGACAGCGTCGACAGATCTCTTTCGGTGATGCCGGGTCTCGGCCCGATGATCAGACTGACGTTGCGCAGATGGCGCTCGAAACGGCCTTCCAGCCCGCAAATCATGGCGTCGGCATCGCCGCGCTTGACCGCTATCGCAGCGATGACAGTGGAATCGGTGCGAACCATCGTGCGCGCCGCTTCTTGGGGCACGCCGCGCCGTCCGGCGAGTTCGATCAGAAGGTCGACATAGTCACGGTAGCGGGGATCGTCTTCCGGATTTATCAGTTCGAAGTCGGTTCCGGGCCTGATCTTCAGCCCGTGGCGCCTGAGCCGGACATCGATGACAGCCGGACGACCGACGAGAATGGGCTTTGCGATACCTTCCTCGATACACACCTGCGCGGCCCGCAATACGCGTTCGTCTTCGCCATCTGCATAGATGACGCGCTTGGCGGAAGACGACTTTGCGGACGAAAAGATCGGCTTCATCACCAGCCCGGACTTGAACACGAACCGGTTGAGACGATCGACATAGGCGGTCCAGTCGACGATTGGTCGCGTCGCCACGCCGGATTCGCATGCAGCCTTTGCAACCGCAGGCGCAATGCGCAGGATCAGGCGCGGGTCGAATGGCGACGGGATGAGAAAATCCGGACCGAAGGTCGGCGTTTCACCCGAATAGGCCCGGGCAGCGACGTCTGATGGTTCCTCGCGCGCCAGAGCGGCAATTGCGCGAACTGCCGCCATCTTCATCTCTTCGTTAATCGCGCTCGCGCCGCAGTCCAAAGCTCCCCGGAAGATGTAAGGAAAACACAATACGTTGTTGACCTGATTGGGAAAATCCGATCGCCCTGTGCAGATCATCGCGTCCGGTCGCGCCGCACGCGCCGCATCCGGCATGATCTCCGGGTTCGGATTTGCGAGGGCCAGAATGAGCGGACTGGGCGCCATGCCCGCAAGCAGTTCCGGCTTGAGGACACCGGCGGCCGAGAGCCCGAGAAAGACGTCCGCGCCGCCGATCACATCCGCGAGCGTGCGCGCGTCGGTATCCTTCACGTAAGGGTCCTTCCATCGGTCCATCTCTTCAACGCGCCCCTTGTGGGCAACGCCAAAGCGATCCGTGACCCAGATATTCTCAACCTTGGCTCCCAGCAGAACCAGCAGATTGAGACAGGCAAGAGCCGCCGCGCCTGCGCCGGAAGTGACAATCTTCACCTCATCGATCTTCTTGTTGGCCAGTTCCAGACCGTTGAGTACAGCGGCTGCGACAATGATCGCAGTCCCATGCTGATCGTCATGGAAAACCGGAATCTGCATCCGCGCCTTCAGTTGCTCCTCAACTTCAAAGCACTCCGGGGCCTTGATGTCTTCCAGATTGATGCCACCGAAAGTCGGCTCCAGCGCAGCGACGGTCGACACCATCGTCTCGATGGCATGCGCGTCGATCTCGATGTCGAAGACATCGATGCCGGCGAACTTCTTGAACAGAACGGCCTTGCCTTCCATCACCGGCTTCGACGCTAGCGGACCGATATTACCCAGTCCCAGAACAGCTGATCCGTTGGAAATCACACCGACCAGATTCGCGCGCGCCGTATAGTCTGCGGCGGTCGCCGGGTCCGCGTGAATCTCAAGACACGGCGCAGCAACCCCTGGAGAATAGGCGAGAGCGAGGTCGCGCTGGTTTCCAAGTGGTTTGGTGGCCTGGATCTCCAGCTTTCCGGGCGTGGGATAGCGATGGAAAAACAATGCGGCCTCGTCGAGGTCCGAGCGTGTTATCTTTTTCGACTCGTCATTCATTTCTTTTTTCGATCCGAAGTCCGCTAGCGTGCCACGTCCTGATGGACGCAGGCCGCCTCACTATCCTTATACCCTTCATGCGTCGCGTCGGTGACCCCGCATAGCAAAGCCTGGGCACGACGCAATTCACGCCGCCAAAGCTGGCACCATAGCGCCTCGGATGGAAACGTCACTCTTGAATTGGCGAACGGGCCTGCCGTGTCTGAATGCGCTTCAGGGATCGAGCTCCTGCGAAAGACGCTCCCGCTCTTGAATTCCACAAAAATGCTTGATACTGAAACATCGGTCAAAATTGGAACGACGGTCAAGATGAAGAAAGCAGTCAACAAGGTTCTGATCCCGATTGGCGATGCGTCCGAGACCGTCGACACGCTCTATCCCTATTACCGTTTGCAAGAGGCCGGGTTTGTGCCCGTTGTCGCGGGGCCTGAGCGGCGCACCTATCAGATGGTACTCCACGAGGTGCGTCCGGGCTGGACGATCACACGCGAGTGGGAAGGCTACCAGCTTACCGCCGACCTGGCCTTTGCTGATGTGGACCCCGAAGAGTTTATCGGCGTTTTCTTCTCCGGCGGACGGGCCCCGGAATACATACGGGACGACGAAAACCTCATTCGCGCAACACAGCACTTTTTCGATGCCGGCAAGCCGATTGGGAGCGTCTGTCACGGCGTGGAAATTCCTGCACGCGCAGATCGGGTTCGCGGGAGACGCATGACAACCGTCGCCAAATGCCGTTTCGACCTCGAGGTCTGTGGCGGTGTCTATGTGAACGCACCGTGTGTGATTGACGGCAATCTGATCTCCGGTCGCACATTCCATGATCATGGTCACTTCATTGGGCCTTGGATCCGCTTGCTGGAGGAGCGCCGGGCCATGGCACAAGGCACCAAGATCAAGGCAGCCGTCTAGGACAATTCAACAACGGGAGGAATTGATGAAGAGCAAGTTCATTCTGGCAGTGGCGCTCGCCCTGGCGACGTCCGCCACGGCGGCATTCGCCGACTGGAAACCTGAGAAACCCATCACCATCATCGTACCATATCCACCCGGGGGTGTTACGGACCTGGCGGTGCGCGCGGTCGCTGCGGATCTGGAACCGGCGCTGGAACAGAAGCTTGTGGTGGTCAATCAGCCGGGCGCTAACGGGTCAGTGGGCACGCAGGCCGTCATGGACGCGCCAAAGGATGGTTACACTTGGCTTTCGGGCGGAGTGCGCGACATTGGCACCTACAAGGTGATGGGCATGTTGGACACCACCTTCGCCGATTGGAATCCGTTCATCATCGCTTCGATGTCGTCCTTGCTCTCGGTAAACCCTGACGTCGGCATCACAACCGTTGAAGAGTTTATCGAACGCGTGAAGGCGGAGGGTGACAAGTTTCTGATCGCCACGGCCGGACCAAATTCATCCGGCGGGCAGGGACTTGCAGCCATTGCCGTTGCTGCAGGGATCAAGCCCAACCAGATCGTCTATGACGGTGGAAATCCGGCCATTCTGGCAACCGTCTCCGGCGAAGCCCAGGCAACGACACAGCTTGCTCTGGAACAGGCAGAAATGATCCGTGCGGGCCGCCTCAAGCCTCTCGCAGCGATCGGCACCACCGAGATCAAGCTTGGCGATCTGGCCATCCAGCCGATTACAGCTCAATTGCCGAACCTGCCGCCTGCAGAAAACTTTGTCGGCATCTATCTGCCGGCCGGCGTTCCCCAGGAGGTCATCGACAAGCTGGAATCGGTATGGACAAAAACACTCTCGGATTCGCAGGGCCTCAACCAACTGTGCACGTCCAGGGGATGCGGCGTGAAGCCAGTGTCCGGAGCCGAGGCAAAAGCTGCCGCAAATCCCGCAATCGCGGCGGCTGCGTGGGGTCTCTACGATCGTGGAGACGCCAAGATGTCGCCTGACGATCTGGGCATCAAGCGTCCCTGAATCAAGGTGTCGATGTGACCGAACTAAGCGGCCGGCGGCTGCGTGCCGCCGATCTTGCCACGGGCCTCGTACTCGCGGCCATTGGGGGAGGGATGCTTGTGGCATCCCTCGCCATGCCCACCTATGCCGAGCGAGGATCGGCTCTGACGGCTCCCGGAATCTTTCCGGGTTTCATTGCCGGGATCATGCTCGTCCTCGGCATCAGGCTGGCGATACGAACCGTAAGGCGCACAAGCTGGCCGGAGGCTGGCGACGCTCTGAACTGGCGCCCCGTCTTGACGGGCCTCGGCTTGATGGTCGCCGCCATCGCTCTGCTCGGGCAGCTGGATTTCAGACTTGTCACGGGGGGCTTCTCCGTCGCATTCGCCGCCTACTTCGTTGAATGGCGAGGCACCCGCAGCGAGATTGGCCGGCGCGCTTTTGCCACCGCAATTCTGCTTGTTATCGTAACAGTCCTGTTGCCGGGCGCCTTCGAACACATCTTTCTGGTCCGACTTCCATGATTGAGAGCTTTCTTGCCCTCGCCACTGCGACGACGCTCTACAACGTGCTGTGGTCCACGCTGGCCGGGATTGTGATCGGCGCGTTGCCGGGCCTGACGGCAACGATGGGTCTCGCGTTGATGACGTCCCTGACCTACACAATGGACGGTCGCCAGGCGATACTCGTGCTGATCTGCCTCTATGTCGGTTCGATCTATGGCGGCAGCCGAAGCGCCATTCTGCTCAACATTCCAGGCACGCCGGCAAATGCGGCGACGGCGCTCGAAGGCCATCCCATGGCAAGGCGAGGCGAGGGGCAGCGCGCGCTCGGACTGGCCACGGTCGCCTCGCTGGTCGGCGGGTTGATTGGGGGGATCGCATTGGCGCTGATCGCGCCGCTTCTTGCAGAACTTGCGCTGGGTTTCGGATCAATAGAATATTTTCTGCTCGGAATGGTTGGAATCATCGTCGCGGGAAAGATGACCTCCGCCGATGATCCGCTCAAAGGCTGGATCGCCGGCTTCGTGGGTCTGGCGATCGCGACGGTCGGCCAGGAAGCCATGCACGCCTATCCCCGCTTCGCATTTGGCAGTCTCGATCTCGCGGGAGGCATTTCGCTTATCCCCGCCATGGTCGGAGCTTTCGGTATCTCAGAGCTTCTGTTTTCGCTCGGGGCGGGCAAAGCGCAAATGATCGAGGCCAGTACGGACGTATCCGGGCTAGGCTCGAATATTCGGGACATGATCCGGCGAAAGGTCACCGTCATCAGATCGAGCCTGATCGGCATCGTCATCGGCGTTATTCCAGGCGTCGGCGAGGATATCGCATCGTGGATATCCTATGGGGCTGCGAGGCGCGCTTCGCGGACCCCGGATGAATTCACAAAGGGCTCGGATGACGGCCTGATCGCCGCCGAAACGGCAAACAGCGCCGCGCTGCCAGCCGCGATTATTCCTGCACTGACACTGGCGGTACCAGGTTCGGCTCCGGCCGCGGTGCTTCTGGCTGCGATGTTCATACACAATGTCCGGCCAGGCCCGATGATCATGATCGAGAACCCGGATTTCGTCGCAGCCGTTTGCTGGATGGTCATCTTCGGGACCATCGCAATGGCGGTTATGGGGCTTTTGCTCACGCGGCCGCTGCTCTACGTGCTGCGCATTCCTCGAGAGTACCTGACGCCCGTGGTGTTCTGCCTTTGCCTCATCGGCCCCTACGCGCTATCCCAACGCCTGTTTGACGTTTATGTCGTTCTGGCGTTCGGCCTGCTCGGGTTTGCCATGAGATTGATGCGCTATCCAATGGCGCCCTTGATCCTCGGGATCATTCTCGGCGGCATGGTGGACCAGAATCTGAGGCGCATGTTGCAACTGATTGACCGGGATCCAACGCAGATCTTCACGCGGCCGATTGCCCTTGTGCTCATTGCCATTTGCCTTGCAGCGATATTCATGGGCACCAGCAGACGCTCAGAGGCTCGCATCCCGGGCGTTTCGCGAGAGGCAGACTAGAGAGAAACCATGTCGGTACAGTTGCACCGCGCAATCGATATTCTTGAACTGATCGAGTCGGCGCAGGAACCTGTCGGTCTGGCCGAAATCGCACGCCACCTCGACCTGCCGAAATCGGCCGCTCACCGACTTCTCCAGGTCTGGGTAGAGCGCGGATATATCGAGCAGGAACAAGTGGTTCAGCGATATAGCGCAACCTTGAAGCTAGCGGTTTTGGGCTTTACACATCTCAACGCCACCGGCATTCGTGATGTCTGTCATCCAGAGATGCGTCTTCTGGCCAAGGAGACTGGGGAGCTTGCGCGTCTTGCGGTAATGGTCGGGAATGACAAGCTGGCATGGGTTGCGGAGGCGCAGGGTGCGCGTGACGGATTGCGCTATGATGGCAATCTGGGAAGGCAGGCCGTGCTCCACGCCACCGCGGCCGGGAAAGCCTGGCTTGCGACAATGAGTGACGAGGATGCTGCGCGTCTGGTGCTGGCTCAAGGGTTTCCGGATCCAGGCAAAACCGGTCCGAATGCCGTCCGAACCATGCAGGCCTTGCAGAACGAATTGCAGCAAACCCGGCAGCGTGGCTACGCGACCGCCCTTGAGGAAGCCTCTGTCGGCATAAATGCCGTCGCCGCAGCCATCTTCGAAGGCAGCGGATCTGGTGTCGCTGTTGGCTCGATCATCGTTGTCGGGCCGAGCGTTCGTATGCCTCCCATACGCATTGAAGAGATCGCTCCCCGAGTGATGGCAGCGGCGCGGCGTCTGTCCGACCTGTGGCCTATTCGACGTCATCTGGACAGCGACTTGCCTGAACAGGGTGCTGCATGAGCGGACTACCCCTAGAATTGTTCGCTCGGCTATGATTCCCGGACAGGGCGTCCTTGCGATCTGGAACGGGATCGAAGCAGGACACGAAGAAGAATTTCTCCAATGGCACGTCGCCGAGCACATTCCCGAGCGCATGGCTGTGCCCGGATTTCTCAGGGCGCGCAGATACAGGGCGGTGCGAGGCTTTCCCGACTACTTCAACTTCTACGAGGTGTTGCGTCCGAATGTCCTGGAGTCACACGCCTATGTGTCTCGGTTGAACGATCCGTCCGAATGGACGCAGCGCGTCGTCCCCCATTTCACCGCCATGTCGCGCACACTGTGCGAAGTCGTCGCGAGTGGCGGGCGCGGGGTGGGCGGTTTCATCTTCACAATGCGCTTCACTTGCGCCTCAGACACACTCAAACCCATGGTGCCGATGCTTTTAGCTTCGCCGGCCATAGCGGCTGTACATCTCCTTGAGCGTACCCGGCTATCTGTTCAGCGGACCGCGGAGGCGGCGATGAGAACCGGCAAGGACGCGACATCGCCATCGATCCTTCTGGTGGAGGGCCCGGCACCTGAGGCGCTTGACGCTGCCGTCAACGAGATTGCATCCGATGTTGCGCTACTCGCAAATGGTGCCTCCCCACCCACGGATCGCGGGCTTTATCAGCTCGAGTTTCTATTGGATCACGGTCCGGCTGACGTCAGCGGAGCCCATCACTGAAGTTTAATCTATAGGTAAGAATTTTACTGTGTGTTCTAAGGTTTAGGGCTTAGACTTCGCGCATGGGAAAACTGACCTTCTGCATCAACGTTACCCTGGACGGCTGTATCGACCACCGCGAGGGTATAGCCGACGAAGAAACCCACGCCTTCTTCACCCACCTTATGGACGAGGCTGGGGCGATGCTATGGGGACGCGTCACCTACGAGATGATGGAGAGCTACTGGCCGGAAGTTGCCCGCGGCCACGTGGAGGCGCCGCCGGCGATACGCGAATGGGCGGTCAAGCTGGAGGCGAAGCCGAAATACGTCGTGTCTTCGCAGCGAAAGTCTTTTCCATGGACCAACAGTCATCACATTGCTGGCGACCTCAGCACAGAAATCCAAAAGCTCAAGGACGCTACACCGGCTGGCGTGCTCCTCGGCAGCGGCAAGCTGGCGGCCGAGCTCGACCGGCTCGATCTGATTGACGAGTACAAGTTCCTCGTCCATCCGATGATTGCGGGTCATGGGCCGACCCTCTATCAAAGTGGACTGCCTCAGACGCGACGACTGGACCTAGTTTCGGCCACGCCCCTTCGCAACGGCGCGGTTGTCATGCATTACCGCCGCCCGCGCTGAATATGGCCGCCGGTCAAAGCGAGGCGATGGATCACTTGGCGTCCGGCTCGACTTGACCCACTGACCTCGACTTTTCCTCAAGCTTTTTCGGGGTTGCAAACCGTCGAGGGGAAGGCAGTCGCAGCACGTTTCCGAGAAGGCCCTGCGGCGCGAACACAACCGTAGCAACAAAGACGATCCCGAGCGCCAGAAGCCAATACTGATCAAGCGCGGATGAAAGCACGCTTTCGGAAGAGCGAACGATCAACGCACCCAAGAAGGCGGCCATCAACACGCCGCGACCGCCGACCGCGACCCAGATCAGCGCCTCCGTAGACAGTCCGAAGCCGATAAGAGTCGGTGAAACGAAGCCGAACTGGAGGGCAAACAATGCACCGGCTAATCCTGCCAGCGCCCCCGAGAGGGCGAAGACAAAGATTTTGTAAAGGCGCACGTCGTACCCAAAATGCGCGGTTCGGGATTCATTGTTCCGGATCGCGGCCAGCACCGTCCCTAGCGGCGAGCGCAGAACCGCCAGTGCGATCAGGTAAGAGAGAAGCGCGGCACCCAGTACCACGTAGCTGGTCGCGAAGCCTGACAGGATGTCACCATCGAGTCCGGTCATTGGCGGGATGCCGAAGAGGCCATTGAAGCCACCAACAAAATCCCAGCGCCGCGCCGCGATCTCCGCAACAAACGCCGCACAGAGCGTGACAATCCCGAGTTGAGCCCCTGCCAGCGCGCGCCCCTGGAACAAGATCCAGCCAAGCACCGCGGCCGCCAAGGTTGGGATGATGAGAGCAAGCAGCAGCCCTACCCAGGCGCTGTCACCAAGCAATGGCAGCTTTCCAAGCGTCACCAAAGCCATCGAACAGGCACCCAGGCCAAAGAAAATCGCCTGACCAAAGGATAGAATGCCCGCGCCGCCCCAGATAAGCGCGAGGCTGAGTGCAAATATGCCATAGGTGACATACTGCGCAAACAAGGCTGCGTTCCAGTCGCTCAGCACGAGCGGCAGGATGAAAAGTGCGACCCATGCGAGAACGGTCAGCAGACGTCCATGTGCAAACCACATGTCAGCGCTTCCCGCCGGTCAGGCCATTGGGGAAGAAACGGATCACCATCATCGCCAACAGAAATACCAGAATCTGGGTGTCTGCCTGGGAAAGGTAGGCCGACAGCCCAGTACTTGTTCCACCGATCAACGCTGAGCCCAACAGCGCGCCGACCAGCGAATTGACGCCGCCGACCAGGACAGCGAGGAACGAAGGAACCAAGAATCCAACACCCATTTGGGGATCGACACTCATGATCGGGGCCATTACGGCGCCCGCGAAACCCGCCAAAGCCGCTCCGAAAGCGAAGGTCGCCCAGTCCAGTCGACGTGTGTTGATGCCCAGCGAGGCCGACATTGCGCGATTGGCGATCACGCCGCGCGCGGTGAGGCCTATCGGCGTGCGAAAGAACACAAGATAGGTCCCTGCGGCGAGGAGAAGCCCCATCGCCATGATGAACAGCCTGTAGAGGGGATATTCGATGCCGGCGAGGTCGATCGTCCCGGGCAGGGGGTTAGGAACGCTCTGCAATCCGGGGCCGAACATGATGGTGATGGCCTGTTTGAGCGCTATCGAGATACCCCAGGTCGCCAGAATGGTGTCAATGAAGCGGTGGTAGATGTGCCGTATGACCAGCCACTCCAACGCGAAACCGATGAAAGCAAGCACAAGCGGCGCCAGCACAAGAGCGAGCCAGAATGAGCCGCCGGCGCCGGTGACCACCACCACGACATAGGCGCCCAAAAGGAAGAACTCGCCATGCGCCATGTTGATGACGTTCATCATGCCGAAGATCACGACGAGCCCGAGCGTCACCAGGAGCAGGGTCAGCGTGAAGCTCAGCGTATCGAGAAAAAGGGCGATCACATCAGCCATGCTGCAACCTCAAATGGACAGATAGCGGTGAATGAGGTCCGTCTGCGTGTGCAGATCAGCGACTGTGTCGGTGGCGCCCGCGATGCGTCCGTTCTCCATGAACATCACGCGGCTTGCCAGCGCCTGAACGAATTCAAGATTTTGCTCCACAACCAGAATGGTAAGGCCTGTCTCACGTGCAATGCGCGCTAGCGTGACCGCGATTTCGTCGACAATGGACGGCTGAATGCCTTCAGACGGCTCATCGAGGAGCAGAAGTTTCGGGCGACCAACGAGCGCACGCATGATTGCAAGTTGTTGCTGCTGGCCTCCTGACAGGGTTCCAGCCCGCTGTTGGCGTCGTTCACCCAGAATCGGAAACACGTCAAATGCGTTGTCGGGGAGGCGGGCGAAAATACCGTCCTTGCCGAGTACCCCCATCATGAGATTCTGCTCGACGCTGAAGTCGGTGAAGACCTCTCGCCCCTGAGGGACGTAGCCAATCCCTGCTTTTGCGAAGCGAAACGAGGGGCGATTTGTGAGATCTGTACCCTCGAAGTTGATCGAACCCTCTTGAAGCTGCAACTGACCCGTCAAGGTCCGCATAAGCGTGGTTTTTCCCATCCCGTTCCGCCCGAGCAGCGCCACGATCTCGCCGGCAGCCAGACTGAAGGAAACGCCGTCGAGAACGCGACCGCCGGACCGATAACCGGCCACGAGATTCTTGACCTCCAGCATCAGCGGGCTTTTCCAAGATAGGAGGCGATCACAGCTGGGTCGCGGCTGACGGTCTGATAACTTCCGCTGGCGATCACGCGGCCCCTTACCATCACGATGATCGGGCAGCCGAGTTCGCGTACAAATGCCATATCGTGTTCGATGACGAGAACTGCCTTTCCATGCTCATCGCGCAGCCGCACAACAAGTTCTGCGACAGCACGGGTTTCTGCAGCCGACATGCCAGCCGTAGGCTCGTCAAGAAGCAGAAGGTCCGAATCACGGGCGAGAAGCATCGCGATCTCCAGACGCTGGCGCTCGCCATGGGCAAGATTGGCGACAGGCGTGTCGAACTTGCGGCTCAAACCGCAGAGTTCGAGCAGTTCGTTTCTGCGCTCCGCGTTTGCCTTTGCACCAGCTCCACCAAAAAGCAGCCGAATGGGACCGTTGCCGGGCCCTCCTGCCACGAGCGGGACTTCCAGATTTTCGGCAACCGTGAGTTCGGGATAAATTCCCGGCACCTGGAATTTTCGCACGACACCTTTGCGCGAGATCAAGTGGGGCGGGAGACCGCCAACGGAAACCCCTCTAATGCGAATCTCGCCATCATCCGGCGGCAGGGCTCCCGTGATCAGGTTGAACAAGGTGGTCTTCCCGCAACCATTCGGGCCGAGGATGCATGTCATGGCTCCCCGCTCGAGCTCGAAGGTCAACCCGTCGAGCACGACCAGCCCGCCGAAGCTCTTGGAGACACCCACGACCTCAAGGGCCGGCGGCTGCCGGCTCTCATTATTCTCAGCCCTTTGGGCAGTCATCGCATACATGCGGATCGCTTGCTCTACCGTGTTGCCGGCATCAACCGCACTGGTTGGGTCCCTCGATGCGTCCGAGGTCCTTCTTGACTGCAAGCTTTCCATCCTGAACCTGTGCGATGAGAACGTTCAGCACCGCGTGCCGGTCTTCCGGACGCAACACTACCTCACCATTACCGGACATGATTGGCTGCCCGACCATGTTCTCCATGATCGCGGTCGGGTCGACCGAGTTGGCGCGCTTGATGCCGTCAATGAACAGGCGGGTCAGCGTATAGTGCGCATCCACCGTATTCGAGGCGATGGCCGTATCACCGTAGCGCGCCTTGACCTTGGCGACAAATTCCTTGGCCTCAGGCTTGTCGAGGGTCTCGATGAAATTGGAGACCGTCACGATGCCTTCCGACTCCTCAGAAGACAGTCCGCCGAGATAGTTTTCACTGAAACCCAAAAAGACGATCTTGAGCTTCTTGTTGAGGCCGGCAGCAGCGAACTGCTTGACGAACGTGATGGCATCCGCGCCCACGAGCGTTGTGACAACCACCTCCGTTCCTGCGGACTCGATCTTTCTCAAGGTTGCGGCGTAATCTTTGGCACCCCAGGGAGAATATTCTTCTCCGACAATCTTGCCACCGGCAGACTCCGCCTGAGTGCGGAATGCCGCATTCATCTTTTGCGGCCAGACATAGTCGCTGCCGATCAGATAGAAACTCTTGCCGAGGTTCTCCAAAGCGTACGGGACCAAAGGATTAATCCACTGCTCCGGCAACGCGCTGTAGCATGCGACGTTGGGCACGCAGACACCACCCTCATAGTCTGTCGCATAGAGAAGAAGTGACTTGCTGCGCTGGATGGTCGGCATCATTGCGTCCCGGTTGGCGCTCGTCACCGGACCAATAATGGCCGTGACATTGTCTCGGCGAAGCAATTCTGTGGTGCGCTCGACGGCGGTCTTTGGGTCGGTCTTATCGTCGGCACGGATAAACTCAAACATGCGTCCGTCAAGTACGCCGCCGGCTTCGTTGGCTTCCAGCATCGCGAGTTCCGCCCCTTGGGCCCCTTGCATGCCCAGCACTTCCAGACCGCCGGAGAACGGCTGCAACACGCCAACTCGGATAGGTTCGGCGGCGCGTGCGATATATGGTGCCAGGATTCCCGCGGCTGCCGCGCCGGCTCCGACTTTCAACAGTCGGCGACGCGAAAATCTCTCTCCTGTACGAATTCTCTTATCCATGTGCGTTCCCCTTTGTGCGCTCGGCTCACCCCTGTACCCACGTGGGATAAAAGCCGTGATGGTCTTGCTCGTTCCAACCGTTCCAAGGGTGCCGTTCTTGCGCCAGCCCGCTGGTTCAGTAGTGGTTCCACCGACCTCTTCCTGCTCCCGAGACCGGTGTCCAACACATTGATGGTCAAACAAATCTATTCCGCAGTCAAACAAATTGTCAATGCGAGCATTCGCCTGACCCACGAGCGAATTATCCACTGAACGCGCCGGTATCTTTGCTGTGGAGAGCTCTAGGCGCTCGCGGTTGCAGGGTGTAATTGTGGAGAGCTTGACAGACGCCATGCCGCGCGTTTGTTTGTGCTCAAACAATTTTGTACCCACTTTCCAGGAGGCTCAGGCATTATGGCAGAAATCGCAATACGGAAGTTCGTGACCGTTGTTGATGAGGTTCTTCACGAATTCGGTCCACCTCCTGCAAAGCCTCAGAAGCGTGGCGCGGTGTTCGCAGTGATCGACAACCCATTTGCTGGCCGATACGTCGAAGACATACAGCCATTCATGGATGACCTGCGTCCGCTTGGACTCGATATGGCGCAGCGGCTCATCAAGGCCCTGGGCGGGGATGTCGGCGTCATCGAAGGGTATGGAAAGGCTGCCATCGTCGGTACTGCTGGCGAACTCGAGCACGGGGCTCTCTGGCACAATCCCGGCGGCTACGCGATGCGTGAAGTGCTTGGCGACGCAAAGGCCATCGTGCCGTCCACAAAGAAGGTAGGGGGCCCAGGTACGCGCATTGATGTGCCGATTACCCACATCAACGCCTCCTACGTGCGCAGTCACTTCGACGCGATAGAGGTCGGCATAAATGATGCACCGCGCGCAAACGAAATGGTAGTCATCCTGGCCATGACCACGGGAGCACGCGTCCACAACCGTGCGGGCGGGCTGGATGTAGCCGACGTAGTCGGTAAGGACGGTTTGCGATGAACGCGAAAATTCGCCGGATCGTCACCATCGTCGAAGAAACGCTCATCGAAGGAGGCAAGTCGGTCCAGCCTCCGTTGCGCAAAGTCGCGGCGGTAGCCGTAATTCACAATCCCCATGCCGGTTCCTATGTCGAGGATCTGTCTGATCTCGTCGGAGTAGGGGAGGAACTTGGTGCATTGCTGCCGGGTCGGGCGGTCGAAGCGCTCGGCATCGCAGGCGACGCGGTCCACAGCTTCGGAAAGGCAGCGGCAGTGGGCGCAGAAGGCGAGCTTGAGCATGCCGCCGCTATTCTCCACCCGAAACTGGGCGCGCCGTTCCGCGCTGTTCTTGGCAAGGGAGCAGCCCTGATCCCATCCTCCAAGAAGCGCGGAGGACCCGGCGTTCCCTTCGACATCCCTCTCGGCCACAAGGATGCGGCCAAGGTTCGAAGCCATTTCGACGGGATGGAGGTGATTATTCCCGACGCGCCTCGCGAGGACGAGATCGTCGTTGCAATCGCGGTCACCAACGGGGGTCGGCCGCATGCCCGCGTCGGCGGGCTCTCCGTAGATCAGGTGAAGGGCGAAGATGGCTTGAACTAAAGGGGGGCGGGAGCGAGCAGATAGCCTCACTGCCCGATCAGCAGCGGAAGGTGGTTCTCGGGTGGCGTGTCGCGGCTTCGCTAAATGCGCGGCACGCCTTCTCGCCAGGAAAGTTCTGACTGACACCGCGTCATGCGAAGAACGGCGTCTCGCAAGCTGAAGTCGTTTTGAATATCGCGCGGTCGCTAGGTCGAGACAGGATCGCTGTCTGCAATACGGCCAAGAAGATCCAGCAACATTGCCTGCTCCGCCTTGTTCAGTGGCGCGAGAAGCCGTTCGCCCACCTCGGCGCTACGCGCCAGCCTGTCGAGAGTGTACCGGGCGCCGTCGTCGGTGAGACTCAGAATGGTCAGTCTCTGGTCGGCGTCGGAACTGCTGCGCGTTACCAGTTTCTGCTTCAGGAGCTTTCTAACCACCAGACTGATGGTTGAAGGGTCCATGGCAGTCAGTCGACCGAGGTGGTTCTGCGATATCTTGCCGACCTTCAAAATGGTCGCCAAGGCCGCAAACTGGGTCGGTGACAACGCTTCACCCGCCATGATCTGTTGAAAGCACAACGTCGCCCTCTGGTGGACCCTCCGGACGAGATGTGCGGGATGCCCCGCGAGATCATATCCACTTTCAAGGAAGGCAGCTTCGTGAGATGTCTGGAGAGGAACCGCTTCCCCGCTTCCGACCGCGGAAGATTCTTGATCGACCTCAGCCGGACTTTCCAGCTCGAGTGCAGCAATGTGAGTCGGGGAAGCAGTCACGAGATGCTGAAATCCTTCAGAGTCGTCAGGCAGCGAGGTCAAGATTGACAATTTTAACACCCTCGCGCAACGAACGGGCAACCGTTGCTGCATCGCTGACTACGCCGAAATGCGTGGCGATGTCATATAGCGAGCTTTCTTGCTCGCGCGGACCAGTCGCCGCGCAGGCATCCCTGGGAACCACGATTTCGTAGCCTTGGAAGAAACCGTCATGCACGGTCGATCGCACGCATATGTTCGTAACGACGCCGAAGATCACCAACTGATCGACCTTCGAGTCTTTCAGTGTCAGATCGAGGTCTGTTCCGAAAAACGCGGAGTAGCGGCGCTTGATGACATGAATCTCGTCGTCCCTCGCACCAAGATCGTCGATGATGTCTCGTCCCCAGGTGCCTTCGACACAATGCGGTGAGCGCTTCAGCCACTCACGGTCTTGCCGAACGTTGCGACGATGTTCGTCATGCACCCAGATCACCGGCGCGCCACTGGCCCGGGCGGCCTCGACAAGAGCCCTTTGGGGTTCGATCAGAGTTTCGTAGCCAGGCAGAACCATGGCGCCACCGGGTTTGCAGAAATCGTTGACCATATCGATCACGATCACGGCCGTTCGGCGGGCGTCCAGATGTATCGTCTCCACCTGGCGATGAGCTGAAAACACGTCGTCAGTCACCTGGTCACTCTCCATCCAAAGATTGTTTGTGCTCATACAAAACTCCGATGTTTCTGAGAAGTCAATCCATGCGGGATGCCACACTCAGGGGCGCGCGAATGCTGGCAAGTCCGTCATCGGCTCTCAAGGGCGGAGGCTATGATTGTTTGAGCACTTACGGTTCCTGGTCGCGTCTTCGATTAGGTTTCGGTGAATTTCTTGCATCTGAAACAAAGTCCGACCCTCGATCGAAGAACGGGCAGATCACGCGGCAGTGGTTCGCAACCGGATTTGCCACTGCGGGCGCTTAGCCAAGTCGTCGAAAAATTCCGCTGGCGCCTGGCATGTCTATGGGGTATTGGGCATCTCAATAACTCTTGAAATATTGAGATGATGAACGAGAAGCAAGCTCTCAGTGCGTTTTCGGCGCTGTCGCAGGAGACGAGACTCCGTATCGTCCGGCTGTTGGTGACTGCTGGCCCCCACGGCATGTCGGCCGGGGTGATTGGCGACGCGATGGATGGCGCGTCGTCGTCACGCATGTCGTTTCATTTGAGCCATCTCGAACAGGCCGGGCTGGTCGAGTCCCGCCGTGAGGGGCGGTCGATTATTTACAGCGCCGCCCTGACCACACTGTCTGGTCTCGTGGAATTTCTGATGCGCGATTGCTGCCAGGGGCATCCGGAGGTCTGCAGTCCAGCAGTGGCGGCTCTCTCCTCCTGTTGCGATACCTCGAAAGGAATTTCCCATGTCTGACGGACAAGAACATCGCGTCTTCAACGTCCTGTTCCTTTGCACCGGCAATTCGGCGCGCTCTATTCTTGCGGAGAGTATCCTGAACAAGGATGGCGCGGGTCGATTTCGCGCCTTCTCCGCGGGTTCGCATCCAAAGGGAACAGTTAATCCCATTGCGTTGAAGGTGTTGAGGAGTTTCGACTACCCCTCTGACGGTCTCCGCTCAAAGAGTTGGGAGGAGTTTGCCGGCTCCGACGCGCCTGTCATGGATTTCGTTTTCACCGTCTGCGACAATGCCGCCGGCGAGGCATGCCCGGTTTGGCCCGGCCAGCCTATGACCGCTCACTGGGGCATCGAAGACCCGGCGGCCGTCGATGGACCGGATATCCAGAAGGAAGCCGCCTTCGTGGCGGCATTCCGCTATATGAAGAACCGCATCTCAGCCTTTACGTCGCTGCCAGTCGCCAGTCTCGACACGGCTTCGCTGCGCACAAAGCTAACCGAGATCGGCCGATCCGATGGCGCGTCATCTCCGCGTATCAGCGCAGCGTGAGGCGGGCGATGGACATCATCATCTATCACAATCCCGACTGCGGCACCTCTCGCAACACGTTGGCGATGATCCGCAATGCGGGCATCGAGCCGCATGTCATCAACTATCTGAAGAACCCTCCGTCTCGGGAGATGTTGACACAGCTCATCGCGCGCATGGGCATAACGGTGCGAGAACTGCTGCGTGAGAAAGGCACACCTTATGCGGAGCTGGGCCTCGATGACCCGGCTCTGAGTGACGGGCAATTGCTTGATGCCGTGATGTCCCATCCAATCCTGATCAACCGTCCGATCGTTGTGAGCCCGAAGGGTGTGCGGCTCTGCCGACCGTCGGAGGAAGTAATCGACCTTTTGCCGGAGCAGCGCGGCGAGTTTGTTAAGGAAGACGGAGAGCGCGTGATCGACGAACACGGCCGGCGCGTCGCAACGGCCTGAGGGAAATCCATGTCCACGTTTGAACGCTATCTCACCATCTGGGTCGCATTGTGCATTTTCGTCGGTATCGCGCTCGGCCATATTCTACCGGGCGTGTTCCAGACGATCGGCTCTGCCGAGATCGCCAGCGTCAACCTGCCGGTGGCGGTGCTGATCTGGCTGATGGTCATCCCCATGCTTCTGAAGATCGACTTCGCGGCATTGGGCGAGGTCGGACGACACTGGCGCGGCATCGCCGTAACTCTTTTCATAAACTGGGCGGTAAAACCGTTCTCGATGGCGCTGTTGGGGTGGCTGTTTATCGGCTGGCTGTTCCGGCCGTATCTGCCGGCAGATCAGATCGACAGCTACATAGCCGGCCTAATCATCCTCGCCGCCGCGCCGTGCACGGCCATGGTTTTCGTCTGGTCGAACCTGACCAGAGGCGAGCCGCATTTTACATTGAGCCAGGTTGCCCTCAACGATGCCATCATGGTCGTGGCCTTCGCGCCGATTGTCGGACTTCTGCTGGGCCTGTCAGCGATCACCGTACCATGGGGCACGCTGGTTCTCTCCGTCGTGCTCTATATCGTCATCCCTGTCATCATCGCGCAGATCATCCGTCGCCGAATACTGACTGGCGGCGGGCAGGCTGCGCTCGACAGGTTGCTCGCAAAACTCGGCCCCGCTTCGCTTGTGGCACTGCTGGCGACGCTGGTTCTGCTGTTTGGCTTTCAGGGGGAGCAAATCATCGCGCAGCCGATGATCATCGGCCTGCTTGCCGTGCCGATCCTGATCCAGGTCTATCTCAATTCCGGCCTTGCCTATCTGCTCAACCGGATGGCTGGCGAGCAGCATTGCGTGGCCGGCCCCTCAGCCCTGATCGGCGCATCAAACTTCTTCGAACTGGCGGTTGCTGCCGCCATCAGCCTGTTCGGATTCCATTCCGGTGCCGCGCTCGCCACTGTCGTGGGCGTCCTGATTGAAGTGCCGGTGATGCTGTCGGTCGTCTGGATCGTAAACCGGTCCAAAGGCTGGTATGAGCGTGGCACGCCATCCAAGGCCCGGTTTGCATCCCGCGCGAGGTCTAGACGCGCCTAAAAGTGGACATTCGTTCAGGTTGCAGCGGACAGATCACATCCCGGAGCGGACCGCTGGACTGGATCAGCTTATCGATTTCCAGGCTGTCAGAATCGAGGGTACGCGCTATCTTTGGAAAGTTTGTTGCCGTTAAAATGGGAACCATGAACGACTCCAACGAGACCACGACCTCAGCACAAAGGCTTATGGCTATCCTAATGGCTGACATTGTTGGCTATTCACACCTCATGGGCGCGGATCAAAGCCGGACGATGACGACGCTGAGGCGACTGCGGGGCGCGCTTTTCAACCCTGTTGTGGATCTACACAGGGGCAACATCATCAAGAACTTGGGCGATGGCTGGCTTGTTGGATTTCCGTCGATTTCAGATGCCGTGTCATGTGCAATCGCCATCCAAACCGGGTTGATCGGCCATGAAACTATTCGACTGCGTATCGGCATTCACACCGGCGAAGTGATTTTCGACGCCGACGATGCGTTTGGCGAAGGTATCAATGTCGCCGCGCGACTCGAGGCTCTGGCTGAACCCGGGCAGGTTCTGATTTCCGACACCGCGATGAACAGTCTGGACCAGAAAGCGGCGGCACAGTTCCACGGCGGTGCGGCTCGAAAGCTGAAGAACATCGCGCGTCCAATAGGTGTTTGGAGCTGGCCGCACACGACCGCGGCCAGACCGGCGAACGATACTGAAGCGCCTGCCCAGGAGCGCAGACCAGGCATCGCGGTTCTGGCATTTGACAACCTATCGCGCGACCCCTAGCAAGATTAATTTTCTGACGGGATCACCGAAGACATCATCACCGACTTGTCCAAAGTCGGCAGCCTGCTGGTCATTTCCCGAAACTCGAGCTTTGTTTACAAAGGAAAGACCCCGGATATCCGGCAGGTCGGGCGCGAGCTTGGCGTAAGCCACGTCCTCGAAGGATCGATCCGCCGCGTCAAGGACCAGATTCGCGTAAACGCCCAGTTGATAGATGCTCAAAGCGGCACACACCTATGGGCCGAGCGCTATGATCGCGAGATTTCGGATATCTTTGCCGTTCAGGATGAACTGACGCGCTGCATCGTGGCCGCGCTCCGTGTCAAGCTGACGGCGGCGGAACACAAGCGTATCGGTGCGGTGCCAACGAACAACCCAGAAGCGCACGACCTGTTTCTGAAAGGCCGCGAGGCGGTGCTGAGCAGCGCCAATACGAAAGAGATGTTCGAGTTGTCCTTAAGGTGCTTCAACCGCGCTATCGAGCTCGATCCGGATTATGCCGAACCTTATGCCGGTCTTGCGCATGCGTATACTCGAGAGTTTCAGAACAAGTGGCTGGGTATTCCGAACAGCCTCGAACATTCACAACGCTTCTTGGAAATGGCGCTGCAAAAGGACCCAGACATGCCCTACGCGCATTATCTGGACGCCATCAACAAGTTCTGGCGCGGCGAGCCGGAAGCCTCAAACGCCGCCATAGAGCGGGCTCTGACTTTGAACCCTAACTATGCGATGGCCATAGGGATGCGGGGGATCAATGCAGTCAACTCGGGCGCGCTGCTCGACGGGATTCCCGATCTTGAACGCGCTCTGCAGTTGGAGCCCCGCGTAGGACATCTTTATGTTCACTTCATGGGAATGGCGCACCTGCTGGCAAGAGACTTCGAGACAGCCGTAATCCGTTTCAAAGAGCGTATAGAAGCCTCGCCGGGAACCGATTTGAGCCGCGGCCTCATGATATCAGCACTTGGCCATCTTGGACGTGTGGATGAGGCCGAAGACGTTCGTCGCCAACTAAATGAAATCAATCCGGAATATTCGTTCATCAAACATGTCGAACGTCTTCCACTAAAGGACCCAGCCGCTCTGGACATGTTTTTGGAAGGATACAGGAAAGCAGGTATCAAGGACTGAACTTCGCGAGATCTTGCGTATGTTGCTTCCAATCTATCCATGCGTATTGAGTAAATCCGGACGGCAGTTTTGTCCGCTACCCGGTCATTTGCAACGGTTATTGTGACCGTTCGCCTTGGCCGGTTGGATGCTGAAGCATCCGCCTTGCCTCGATGTCTTCAACGTCCACTTCCTCCCCGGCCGGCAGAGACCGCGCTCGGTCCTTGCTCTCATTTGGGGATCCGCCCCGGAGCCGTCGATCTCCGTCCCGTGGCCGTCGAGGGCGCTCGCGTCAAGCGCCCAATCTCCGAAGGTCGGATGGCCCGGCCAACGCCCTTTGAAACAAAAAGAAAAAAGGCCCCAATCGGGGCTCTTGGATGGATTCAGCATTTGAGAGTGGCGGAGGGAGTGGGATTCGAACCCACGGTGAACTCGCGCCCACGCCGGTTTTCAAGACCGGTGCCTTAAACCGCTCGGCCATCCCTCCACGGTGATTGTTCCAATCACCTGCAGATGTCACGCCCACTCGTCCCATGCTCGATCAGGGCGCGTTGGGTCCTGTATTGTAATTGAAGCGACGATGTCAACGACATCGGCACGCGCTGTTGCATCTTCGCGATCGAACTCACCAACGGCGGGATCGCGGCCCGAGGGTCAAGGCCCCGAAAACTGGACGGGCGTGTCTTTTGCTTTCACGTCCCGAGGTGGCCCTGCGCCTGCATTCTTGAGAATTGAGTAGCCATAGGTGTCTGCGTAGAACTGCCATTTTTCGGCAATGCGACTAACGAACTCAGGAGAAAGTTCGCGAAATTGATTCGTTTTGTACCCTTTGATGCCTGCGGTGAATTCTTCCAGAGCGGGCCGCGCGTTTTCGAATCCGCCGAGGCCGAGTTCTGCATACACGCGCTCCATCTCCGCGAGTGGATCGGCGACAAGCTCCTCGTAGCGGATCTCGCAAATATTGCCGGCCGGGATAAGCTCCCGATCCATCTCAAACCGCCGATACATATCAACCAGCGTCTGAAGCACATGCGCTTCCAGCCCGGCATAGTTCGGAACCTGCAGGCCCTGCGTCGCATACAAAGTCGTCCACAAGTGAAGGGTCGAGGAAAACACTGTGCAAGGATCGCGCACAATGTGCACAAACTTGGCGTCAGGAAACATCTCGAGCAACACTTTCACGCGGGCGGTGTGCGGTGGAGACTTCAGCACGATCCGGCGGCCGCGCTTGGAGCGAAAGCCTATTTCGCAGAGAAACCGCTTGAAGGTCCGCTTCCATTTCCGGAGCGCTTCTGGCGAGACATGTTCCAGCGTCAAAAATTCCTGATCCTGAGGCGGCTCGTTTGGAAATGCCATCGTGAGATAGGGCGATGGCAGTCCGAGATTGCAGAGCGCGAACTCATCCTCCTGCGGTCGCAGCCACCCCACGGGCATGTTGTCCATGGGCCGCCGGGCGGGCAGCAGAAAACGCAGAAGCCAAACGGCGGAGATGCGCGAGATGATAAAATGGCCAGGCGCGAAGCACTCGTAGGTGGTCGGCGCGGTATGGCGGGGATCCTGAACCAACAACTCGTGTAGAAGAGTTGTGCCGGTCCGCCAATGACCCAGCACGAACAGTGGCGGGTTATCGAGTTCAGGCTTTACTTGCCATCCCACCATCAGCCACTGCTCGATGCGCGTCATCGAGTGAAACAGGCTGGCCGCCGTCACCCAGAGCAAGACATGCCAACGACGCCATCCGATCCGAAAGCGGTTTTTTGCAAGCAATCTAAACCAGGCAGTGATTCCCATTCCCGCCCAGAAAAGGGGCATGGGATCGCGCTTGACTGGAGATGGTGGAGAGGACGGACGATCTTCTTGCTGATGCATGCTTCGGCTTTATTTCGACATGGGGAAAGGGGACTCCCGCAGACGTCGGCCAACAATCCTCACGAGACCCGGCGCCGCGAGGCAATATGGCACGTCACCAGAGAGTGGTCCCGGCGCCATTGAAGGACATAAGCTCTCGACCGCCTCCGACAACTCACGACTTGAGCGATGCATTCGAAGTCTGAGTTCGAGTTGACAAAACGTGTATCTTGAACCGCGAGAATTCCAACCGGAGCGACCCCATTTGCATCATTCATGTATCCGAATTAATCCTGATGCGATCGCCCGGGCAACTTGTCATGAGCGATTAGCGGCAACCCCGTTCCACTTGTGCGGCCTAGAGACGGCAGGGAGATTTTGGTGACACTGAAAATTGGCTATAAGGCTTCCGCCGAACAGTTCAGTCCGCGCGATTTGCTGGAGTTCGCGGTTCAGGCTGAGGCCGCCGGGTTCGACTCTGCCTTCATCAGCGATCATTTCCAGCCATGGCGCCACACTGGTGGTCACGCGCCCTTCGCCATGTCGTGGATGGGCGCACTCGGCGCCAGCACATCGCGGATTCAGATCGGCACGAGCGTGCTGACGCCTACATTCCGTTATCACCCGTCGATCGTCGCGCAGGCATTCGGAACTCTCGGTTCACTGTTCCCGGGTCGCATCATCATGGGGATCGGAACAGGCGAATCTCTCAATGAAGTCCCCGCCACTCGCACGGACTGGCCCGAACTCAAGGAACGCTTCGCGCGGCTTCGGGAGGCGGTTGATCTGATGCGTCGGCTCTTCAGTGAGGAGCGGGTCACATATGACGGAACATTCTACCGGACGGAAAACGCAACGATTTACGATCGACCCGAAAACCCCGTGCCGATCTACGTTGCAGGCGCCGGGCCGATGATCGCAAAATATGCCGGCCGCGTTGCCGACGGCTTCATCTGCACCAGCGGCAAGGCACCGGAACTCTATAGCGAAACGCTGTTGCCGAATGTCGACGCCGGCCTTGAAGTCGCTGAAAGGGCGCCGGATTCGATTGATCGGATGATAGAAATGAAGGTGTCCTTCGATACTGATCGCGACAAGGCGCTGCAGGACACACGCTTCTGGGCAGCGCTTTCCCTGTCACCCGAGGAAAAGATGTCGGTCGAAGATCCTCTCGAAATGCAAAAGCTCGCCGACGAATTGCCGATCGAACGCGCCGCGAAGCGCTGGATCGTCAGCAACGACCCCGACGAGATGGTCGAGCGCATAAGACCTTATGTCGATCTTGGCTTCCGTCATCTTGTGTTCCATGCTCCCGGATCCGACCAGACACGCTTCCTGAAGCTGTTTTCGGAGCAGGTGGTACCCAAACTGAAGAAAACGTTCGGCTGAGCGCCAATCATACGGAGTGACGACATTGGAATTCGCAATCACGTTCAAGGGTTTCGTCGATGCCGAGCGGGCGAGATACCTGGTGCGCATGGCAGAGTTCGCAGGCTTCAAATACTGCTGGTTCTACGATTCTCACATCCTTTGGCGCGACTGCTATGCCGCGATCGCCATGTGCATGGAACACACCAAGGAGATGCGGTTCGGTCCGCTTGTTACCAATCCGGACGTGCGTGACTGGTCGGTCGCTGCTTCGATCTTCGGATCGTTGTCGAAGCAAAGCGGTGGACGCTTCGACCTTGCGGTTGGGCGCGGAGATTCATCGCGCCGTGTCATGGGGCTAAAGCCGGCGACGCTGGCGCGCGTGGCCGAATTCATCGACAAGACAAAGGCGATGGTGCGTGGAGAAGAGGTGGTTTACGGAGAATCCCCCGAGCCCGTAAAGTTCCCTTGGGCGGTCGGCCACGACATGCCTGCCTGGATCGCCGCTTACGGCCCGCTAGCCCTGAAGACGGCGGGAAAGCACTCCGATGGTGTCGTCCTGCAGATCGCCGAGCCCGGTCTGTGCAAGTGGTTCACGGACCAATGTATCGCGGCCGGCAAGGCTGAGGGCAAGGACATGTCGGGCTTCCGTTCAATGGCCGCCGCACCCGCCTATTTCGGCGACAAGGCACAGGCCGTCGAAGCGACGAAGTGGTTTCCCGCGATGGTCGGCAACCATGTCGCTGATATCGTCGAGAAATACGGCAAGGATTCGGGCCTCGTACCGGACGCGCTCACCGACTACATCGAAAGGCGGCGGGGGTACGATTATTCGAAGCACGGCCAGAGCGATAATCCGTATCTCGACTTCATTACGCCTGATGTCGTCGAGAGCTTCTGCGTGCTCGGCGAACCCGCAGACCACATCGCCAAGATCAGGAAACTGGAAGAGGCGGGCGTTACGCAGTTCAACATCTATCTGGACAGCGGCCAGGAAGAAGAGATCATTGCCGGCTATGGGCGGGATGTGATCCCGGCGTTCTCAAGTCACTGACTTGGCTGGCAAATGAACTGGCTGGCTAGCGCCCGCGCTGATATGCGAGCGCGGGAACACGCCGCCAAGGGCTGACTTGAAGTAAGGTCTACTTCTTCTCCTCATAGTCGAGGAGTTCGGCGAGTGGATAACCCTCGTAGCGCTTCACGACCTTCGTGACGACATAGGTGAAGTAGACTGAGATGCCAATCTCGCGTGAAAGCAGATCATCCATGATGTCCTGATAGTGGCTGATGCTTAGCGCGACAATCTGGAGGATGTAGTCTATTCCGCCGCCAACGGCATGACACACCACGATTTCGGGTATGTTCTTCACCGCTTGCTCGAAACGGGTGAAATGCGCCTGCGTATGGTACTGCAAGGTCAGCGTCGTGAAGATGGATTCCGATTTGACGAGGCGCGCAAGGTCGATTTCGGCATAGTAGCCGCGAACAAATCCCGAGCGCTCGAGCTTTTGCAGGCGATCCCAGCAGGACGAGAGTGAAAGGCCTATTGCAGAGGCAAGTTCGACCTTCTTTGTCCTGCCATTCTTTTGGAGAAGTGACAGGATGCGTACGTCCGTGGCGTCAAGCTTGGGGCCCAGCATCTGCATCTCCCTGCGTCACCACTCGGCCGAAAGTTGATTGCAGCCAGTCATGGGGCAGGGCAGGGACAAAGTTTCCGTCGCGCCCAGTCATGTCGGAATTGGCGACAAGAGAATTGAGAATCGCCTCCTCCACGCACTGCACCACCGCATCGAAGAACGCATCGATGTCGCAGTCGGGTATGTAGCTGGCCTGTGCCAAACGGCCTCCGGTCGCTGCGGCAGCTTCCTCATTTGCCGTTGAGAACGCGAGGAAAATGTCGCCTGAACTATGATAGCCAATACCGCCCGTCCACGCCACGCCAAGCGGAATGCGGCGCGCCAGACGCTTGAGCTGGTGCGGAAGCAGAGGCGCGTCGGTCGCGACAATGGCGATGATAGAACCTTTTTCCTTGCGAGGCGTGTTCTCCACCATTCGCGGTGAGAGGAGCTCGGGACCGACGCGTTGTCCACGGATCGTCAGATTGCGTCGAGGACCGTAGTTGGCCTGCACGAAACTTCCAAGAGTGTAGGTACTGTCGCGCCACGAAATGACGCGCGAAGCTGTTCCAGAGCCGGCTTTGAACTCGAATGCGATCATGCCGGTGCCGCCACCAACGCTGCCTTCGTCGATCGGGCCTTCTGTAGCGGACTCAATTGCCGCCTTGACATCAGATACCGTCACGTGATGCCCGTTGATATCGTTGAGAAAGCCATCATACGTCTCAGCTGCGACAGGCAGGCCCCAACTGTCTTCAAGTGCTTCCAGTGCGCGCTCGCCCATCCAGCGGACGGTCGCGTCGCGCGTCACACCGCACGAATGCGTGTTGGTGATGGTGATAGGGAGATTGAAGGCGCCGATTTCCTCGATGATATGCGAGCCCGTCATCTCGCCATTGCCGTTGGCGCTGAAGAGACCGGCGAAGACAGGCATTGCGAGCTTGTCCCTGGCACGCGGCAGGATGGCGGTTACACCTGTGCGGATCGGCCCCTGACCAACCACAAGAGGACCATCACCGGAAACCAGCGTGGAATAGCCGACGGCCACTCCGGGCACGTCGGTGATGGAATTGTTTGGCCCTGCCACACCATCAAACTCGATACCGAAGGCCCGGGCGCGCGGCAGGCCGGAAGGCGTTTGGAGATGGGTGTTTGGAATTGTCATGTGCTTTGCGGACTTTCGATCGTTGGGAGCAACTCAAAGAGCCAAGCTTCAGCCGTCATCTTTTGAGGTCGACGACCGGCTCAGAATAGAAGGGAATGCGTTCTGTTCGCGGCTGCCAATCTCCGTCGGCAACCAGACGCTTGATGTGATTGGAAATCTCCCCAAGCGTTGCGAACCAGACATCTCCTTTCGACTGCATGTGCAGGATCAGCCTTTCAATCGCAAGAGCCTGCGCTGGCCGGCCGCTTACTGCCGGGTGCCATACGGAAACCCAAAGCCCACCGAACTCCCATAACGCATCGAACTCTGCCTGATAGACTTCAAGAGCCTGTCGCGGCGAGGAAATCTTCATCAGATAGTCGAAGGCACGGCTGGAAACGTACTGGTTGTAGTCGTCGACCGATGCGGGGACAGAGAGTTCGACCAGTTGCCCTTTTCCGTTGTCTAGGAGAATGGGCACATCATCGGCAAAGAGCGAGGAATCGTAGTCGAACCCCATCTCGATAAGCAGATCGTAGGTCGATGCGGAAAGTCCATAATAAGGGGCGCGATAGCCGCGCGGGCGCACGCCGGAGAACCTCTCAAGAACCTCGCTCCCCCGTAGCAGACTTTCGCGTTCCTGCTGGGCGCTCTGCCCGCTTGGCCATTCGTGAAAGTGTCCGTGATGGCCAAGTTCGCCACCATACTTCAGAATGGTCTCGACGGCTGCCGGGTAAGTCTCGGCGACCCATCCGGGAACGAAACATGTGAGCGGTACGGCATGTCTAGCAAAGAGGGTGCAAAGCCGTGGCGTCGCGACGAACGGATCGTATCGCATATGGGCGAGAGCATGCGGCATGGCGATCGCCGCTGAACCATGCGCGGCGTGGACGACGCTGTCTGCATCCACGTCAAAGCTGAATGCAACCGCACACCGCGCGCCGTTTGGCCAGGGTGGCGGGTTTGTGATCATATCAAAGGTCCTCAACTGGTCCGCACACCGCCATCCATGAACAGTGCGTGCAGATGTTTGGTATCAATATCACTGGCTGCCGCGTCAAGCGCCTGGCGACCACGAACAAGCACACAGACGCGTTTGGAAATCTCGAGCGCCTTGTTCACATTCTGCTCGACCAGCAGGATGGGGATGGAAAGTGTCTCGTGGATCTCGCAGATCGACTGAAACACCCTGTCCACCATAGCAGGCGACAGATCGCTGCTGGGCTCGTCGAGCAACAGGATTTTCGGCTTGAGCAGAAGTGTAAGACCGATGGACAGCATGCGCCGTTCGCCACCGCTGAGATTGCCCGCCTTCTCGTTGCGCCTTTCCTTGATGCGCGGAAACAGGTTGAAGACCTCCTCCAGCTCCCGCGCGAATTGCTTTGGTCGGAGAAACGCGCCCATCCGCAGATTGTCCATGACCGTCATGTCTGAAAAGACATTGCGGTTTTGAGGGACATAGCCGAGCCCGCGTGCCGCCCGCTCATGGGCTGGCATTTGAGTAATCTGCTGGCCCTCGAGCGTCAGCGCGCCTTCGGTGACACGGGTAAGTCCCATAGCAGTCTTCAGGACTGTCGACTTGCCACACCCGTTAGCGCCCAGAACGGCGAGAATTTCGCCTGATCGCAGCGAGATCGACAGATCGTTGAGCACCGTGATCAGGCCATAGCCTGCAGTAACGTTGTTGAGCGACAGGATCTCCGTCATCACACTTCCTGCGTGTTGGCGGGCTGGCCGAGATAGGAGCGAATGACCGTTTCGTTCGCCCTTATCTCATGCGGGGTACCCGAAGCGATCACCGATCCCGCGTCAAGCACGTAGACCCGGTCGCAGACATTGGCGATCATATCCATGTTGTGTTCGATCAGGATCACGATGCGGCCCTCGTCGCGGAGCGTCTTCAGGAACGCGACCTGTTGTTCGATCAGAACCGGATTGACGCCCGCAGCCGGCTCATCGAGCAGCAGGACCGCCGGGTCCGCCATCAGCAGCATGCCCATCGTAAGCAGTTTCTGCTGTCCGCCCGAAAGGCTGCCGGCAAGATCGTTTGCCTTGTGGTACATCCCGAGCCGATTGAGGATGGTCGATGCTCTCCCAGACGCCTCTTTCTCCTGGCGCGCAACACGGCCAGGCCTGAAGAAGAGGTTTGGCAGGCTCTCTCCGCAATGATCCCGCTCGCCGGCGAGCATATTCTGGAAGACAGTCAGACGATGGGCGAGCTTCGGCACCTGGAAGGTGCGCCCGACACCACGTTTGGCCACGCGGTCGGGCCGCCCAAGAGGAAGCGCCTGCCCATTCAGGGTCACCTTGCCCAAGTCCGGCAGATAGACCCCGCCGATCACATTCAGCAACGTGGATTTCCCTGATCCGTTGGGGCCTATGAGACCCGTGACGGCACCGGGCGCTGCAGCGACGCTGACAGTGTCTAGCGCCTTCAGGCCACCGAAGGAAAGGCTGACATCAGTCACGTTCAGCATCGTGGACCTCCCGAGCTTCCGGGATCAGACCCTGTGGACGATAGATGAACATGACGACAAGTATCAGTCCGAAAGACGCCAGACGCAGGTTGGCGATAAGGTCTGATGGCAGGTCGACCCATTGCGCGACAAATCGCGAGGAGACGCCCAGCAACTGGATGATAATGGCGCCGCACACGACACCTATGTTGCGGCCTGGTCCGCCGAGGATGACGGCCGTCCAGATGATGAATGTCTCGGTCACCGTGAAACTCGTGGGCGCGACATAGCCGCTGAAATGACCGTAGGCGACACCCGCCGCCGCCGCCATGATCCACGCAGCAGCCGATATAGACGCCTGATACCGGATAGGATTTCGCCCGAGCGTCGAGGCGAGCACTTCATCCTCTCTCAGGACCCTCAGCATCCGGCCGAAGGGAGAGCGACTGACACGCTCGGCGAAGAAGAACGATACCGCCAACAGTCCGAGAGACACGTAAAGTGCCGTAAGAGAATCGCCGAACCGCGGCACGTTCAGACCGTCCGCACCACCTGCGAAAGACGGTGTATTCAGCATGGTCAGCCGAAATATCTCCGCCGCACCGAGCGTGATCAACGCCCAGTAGTCCTGGGAGAGGCGCTGTGCGGGCAAGATGACCGCGAGCGAAAACAGCGGCGCAAAAATGAGGGCCGCGGTCGCGCCAACCCACCATGGATAGCCTAAGGATGCACCGATCCCCGCGGCATAGCTGCCTATGGCAAAGGGAAGGATCTGGCCGAAATTCACAAGGCCGGTCATGCCGAACTGAAGGTTCAGGCTAAGAGCCAGAACCGACCAGATGGCGATTACCGTCACAGAATAGATTGCGAAGTCGATCATGGTGCTACTTCTTCTCCCCGCCGGCACGGCTGGATTTCAGGAGCAGCACCAGAAGCAGCGCCAATACTGCAATATAGTCTCGTAATTGCGTTGGTATGTGCCATGGCTCGCCGAAGAAGAGGCTGCCGAAATCGATCCAGATCAGGAAGTTCTGGGCAAAGGACAAAACGATCGCGCCGATCACGGCACCGAATACATTCGACATTCCGCCGATGGTGACGGCCGCGAAAACGGGCAGGAGTATGACCAGGTCAAGGCTCGGCTGCAGGCGTGTCTGCATTGCAAAGAGTGAACCGCCGATTGCAGCAAGCGCGCCGGAAAGAAACCACATCAGGCGGATCAGGCGATCACCGGGAATACCGCGCGTCACCGCCAGTTCATAATTGCTTGCAAGAGCGCGCAGGGCCGAACCGGTGCGCGTGCGGAAAAGAAAAACGTGCAACAGCACCATCAACAGGAGAGTTACACCAACGACGGTGATGTCGAGCGTGGTGAATATCCCACCCTGACACACAATCACCTCGGTCGGGACGTCGAAAACCTTTGCGGAACCGCCGTAAATTGCCGCAAGCATCGATCTGATGAAAAGCGCGACGCCCCACGAGACGATCATCTTGCCTTCCGCCGAGATATGGCGGATGCGACTGAACACGATGATGTCGATCAACACCGCGATCAGTCCCGTGGCGATCGCGGCAAGGAACACCGCTAGCGGTAGCGGAAGCGTCAGGCCCGGTATCGTCGCGAAACTGTACGCAAGATAGCCACCTACGATCGCAAGCTGAATGTGCGCAAAATTGGCGAAACGCAGGATCGAATAGCAAAGCGACACGCCGACAGCGATGACCGCGATCTCGCTTGCGTAGATGATCGAATTTATTGTGACTTGAAGCACGAAATATTCCGGACACTGGAAGCTGAAAACAAAATCGACCGCCATGCAAAATCATGGCGGTCGATCTGTTTGGTCTCAATCAGTTCTTGGTGCCAGTCGTCTCGAACTTGCCATCCTTGTAAGTGATGATGTCGAGCGGGGGATCGATGCGCTGACCACGATCATCCCAGACAATCTTGCCGCTTGCACCTTCGTAGGATTTCACAACTTCCGGCATGGTCTTCGCGATGGAAGCAGCGTCAGTGCCGCCCTTCTTCATCGCTTCGGCCAGCACCATCATGGCATCATAGCCATAATAAACATGCGCGAGAATGTCGTCTTCCTTGTACTTGGCCTTGTATTTGTCGAGCACAGCCTTGCCGACGCCCTGTGCATACCCACCATTGTCGACGCCCGAGAGCTTGCCGTTCATCCACTCCGGATTCTCAACCTCGAGGATTGAAGGATAGGCGGCATACCAAGGTGCATCGATGCCCAGTTCGCGCACGGTGCGAAGGATCGTGCGCGAGTCGTCGCCATATCCGCAGGTGATGATCGCGTCGGGCTTCTTGCTCGCGAGCACCTGAATGTCGGCACGGTAGTTGGGCTGACCCTCGGTGTAGGCGACAGTTTCCACAATCGTGCCACCTTTCGCCTTGAACGCGGCAGCTGCAGCTTCGGCGACGCCCAGACCGAACGCATTGTTGGGCACGATCACGGCAGCCGTCTTGGCGCCGCTCTCGGCGACGAGATTGCCCAGGTCCTTCGCCAGAATGTCGTCCAGCGGCAGAATGCTGAAGAGCGTGCCGGGATATTCTCCGAGCTTCGGAGAGGAAGACGAGGTGTTGATCAACACTTTCCCCTGTTCCTTGGCGAGCTGCGCCACGGGGATCATCAGGCTGCTGCCGCCGAACATGATGGCCGCTTCAACCTTGTCCACCGTGTAGAGCTTGGTCGCCGCGTTAAGCGCTTCCTGCGCCCGGTATTCGGAGTCTTCGACGATGAGCTTGATTGGCTGGCCGTTGATTCCGCCTGCCGCGTTGATGTCATCGGCCGCGAGTTCGACGCCGCGCGTCATCTGCAGGCTGGTCTTGACGTCTTGTCCTGTGAGGTTGGCGATGACGCCAACCGGAATTGGGTCTGCGGCTTGCGCAACGCTGAGCATACCGGCAGTTGCAAGCGCACCTGCCAGTGTGATGGAAAGCCAACTTCTCATTTTCGTTCTTCTCTCTGAAGGTTGAAACGTTCGGGTTTCTTTTTTGATTTTGGAGTCCCGATACCGCCATAGGGGAGGTGCGATACAACCGGACACACCAAAACCCTAGTTTGCGCACTACGGAAAAACAATCGAACTGCCGCTCGCCTGACCGAATAAGTTTCGGCGTTCAAGCCATGTTTCGAATTTGATCGGAACTGCGATCTGCAAGGGTTCGCGCAATCGGCCTTCGACACGTCGATCCGCCCGAAAAATTGACCATCCAGCTCATTGGCGCTTTCCGAGTTCCGAAACTATTTCGGTAAGTTGCACGCTAGTTACCGCGCATGCGATGCAGCAAGAATCACCGATCTCGAATAGCGGACCAGAAGCATGTCTCCCCGTAAAATCCTCATCGACACCGATCCCGGTCAGGACGATGCTTTCGCCATACTTCTCGCGCTCGGTTCGCCTGAAGAACTGGAGATTGTTGGCGTCACGGCCGTTGCCGGAAATGTGCCGCTTTCCCGAACCGCCCGCAATGCGCAGATGATTCTGGAGCTGGCGGGCAGGGGCGACATCACTGTCTACCCAGGATGTCAGAGACCGATGGTGCGCCCATTGTTCACCGCCGAATATGTGCACGGCGATAGCGGGTTAGACGGAGGCGACCTGCCGGAACCGGTTCAGCCTCTCGGTCAGACGCACGGAGTGGACTTCATCATTGAAACGATAATGGCGCACGAGCCGGGCGAAATTACCATCTGTCCGCTCGGCCCAATGACCAACATTGCCATGGCAATGGTCAAGGAGCCTGCAATCGTTGCGCGCATACGAGAGATCGTCTTCATGGGTGGCGGCTTCTTCGAAGGCGGCAACACGACACCTGCGGCGGAGTTCAACATATATGTCGATCCGCACGCGGCGCATGTCGTGTTCACGTCGGGCGTTCCACTGACGATGGTGCCGATCGACTGCACCTACAAAGCGGTGATGACGCCGGGATGGCTGAAAGACCTGCGCAATGTCGGAAAAAAGACGGCGGTTGAGGCGGCAGGCATGGCCGAATTCTATCAAAGATGGGGAAACACGAAGTTCGGAACCGACGAATATCCGCTGCACGATCCCTGCGTGATCGGCTATCTCCTCCGGCCGGAACTTTTCAAAGGACGCAGCTGCTACGTGACCATCGAAATCGCATCACCGACCACGATCGGCATGACCGTCGTCGACTGGTGGAACGTCACCAAGCAAGAGCCCAACTGCATGGTGTTGCGAGATCTGGACAATCCGCCATTCTATCAGCTCATGCTTGAACGGATCTCCCGACTGCCCTGAACGCGTGTCATTTGGACAATCGGACACGGCATTTCAGCCGTGTCTTTCGCGCCGTGTCGCGTAGCGTTCTCTGACCGTCTCATTTTTTCGCAGCAGCGGCGTATTGATGACTTCCGTAATCTCCGGGGCGGAGAACGCCGCGTGTCGACGCTCATCCGAAGCGGACTGGTAAAGGGTCGTACGCTGGAGCGGCACCCGGTCATTTTCACGGATCAGTTGTTCCATCAGGTCAGGCGACATTTCCTGCCCGTGAGAGGCGCCCGCAGCGCGCGATATCGTTTCGTTCATCAGCGTACCGCCAAGATCATTCACGCCGGCGCGCAACGCGACGGAAACGCCTTCCGCTCCAAGCTTCACCCATGACGCCTGTATGTTGGTGATGTGCGGGTGGAGAACCAGACGCGGCACGGCGTGCATCAGCATCGACTCCCGGAAAGTCGGACCACGACGCGATTGTCCCTTGAGATAGATGGGCGCTTCCATGTGAACGAAGGGCAGGGGCACGAACTCGGTGAAGCCGCCGGTCTCCTGTTGCAGATTGCGGATGCGCAGGATGTGCCTTGCCCAATGCACGGGCTGCTCGATATGGCCGAACATGATGGTCGCGGTGCTTCGCAAGCCGACACCATGCGCCGCACGCATCACGTCCAGCCATTCGGCCGTCTTGATCTTGTCCGCGCAAAGGACGTCCCGAACCTCATCGTCGAGAATCTCTGCCGCAGTTCCAGGCAGACTGCTGAGACCCGCGTCACGCAAAGCACTCAGAAACTCAGGAAGCGAGACACCCAGCGTTTCGGCTCCATGCCAGACCTCAAGAGGCGAAAAGGCATGCACGTGCATATTGCGCACTGCCGATTTCACCGCGCGGCAGATGTCCAGGTAGGTTTCGCCCGTATAGTCAGGGTGGATGCCACCCTGCATGCAGACTTCAGTCGCGCCGCGTTCCCAGGCCTCGATCGTGCGTCGCTCGATCTCATTCAGGCTGAGATCGTAAGGCGTGCCGCGCAGATTCTCCGACAGCTTGCCTTTCGAAAAAGCGCAGAACTTGCACTTGTAGGAACACACATTGGTGTAGTTGATGTTGCGCGTCACCACGTAACTGACGACGTCGCCATTGACCGCAGAACGGAGTTCGTCCGCGGCGCGGCACACGGCCACAAGGTCTCCCTCGCGCGCATCAAAGAGCGTCAATGTCTCTGCTTCATTCAGCGAATGGCCCGCCTGCGCTCTGGCCAGGAGCCGCGACATTGGTCCATGCACGGCGGGCGAAGTGGCCCTGTCGGCAATGTTTCGGGTCCAGCCTGGAAGAGTTTCTACCCGACCGGGCGACCAGTGCTCAGCCCGCACGAAACCATGCGTATCGACGGCATCGAGGACGGGGGTGCGAAACGCCGGCGCAAGCCATTTGCCGACATTTCGGATATGCGACGGGTAGATCGGCAGTCTCTGCACGAGGTGCTTGCCCGCCGCTTCCGTTGCACGCGCCAGGATTTCGATATGGGGCCACGGAGCCTCCGGATTTACGTAGTCAGGCGTGACAGGCGAGACACCGCCCCAGTCATTGATACCTGCCGCGATGAACTGGCCGAGCGTGCCCTTTGCAAGGTTTGGGGGCGCCTGGATGCTCATCTGCGCACCGAACACCAATCTCGCGACCGCTATGGTCCATAGATGGTCCTCCAGGTCAGGCTCGGGAGCGGCCTTCATGCGAGTGCCTTCCTTGGCACTGAAGTTCTGGATGATAATTTCCTGTATGTGACCGTATTCGTCGTTGAGATCGCGCAACGCGATCATAGCATCGATCCGTTCTAGACGCGTTTCGCCGATTCCGATCAATAGGCCAGACGTGAAGGGCACGCCGGCTTCCCCGGCTAGGCGAATCGTTTCAAGTCGCGCTGCGGGAAGCTTGTCCGGAGAGCCAAAATGCGGTCCTCCGCGCGCGCTCAGGCGCTCGCTGGTCGTTTCGAGCATGATGCCCATTGAAGCAGACACGGTCTTCAGCCGCCGCAGATCCGCGAGATCCATCAGGCCTGGATTGAGATGAGGCATGAGGCCGGTCTCGGCGAATGTGCGCTCCGCCGCCTCGAACAGATAGTCCAGCGTTGAGGACCGTCCAAGATCACGGAGCGCATCCCGCGCCACGCGATATCGGAGTTCCGGCTTGTCGCCCAGCGTGAACAAGGCCTCCGTGCATCGTGCTGCCGCACCGCGACGCGCCGTGTCGAGCACTTGCTCGATCGACATATACGCTGCCTCGCCGCGCTTGGGTGGCTCGGCGAAAGTGCAGTAGTGGCAGACGTCCCGACACAGATGTGTAAGCGGAATGAATACCTTGCGCGAATAAGATATCGCAGATCCGAAGCCGCTATCGCGCAATTCGGCGGCTGCTGCGGTCAGCTCCGGCCCGAATTCCACTGTCGCCAGAGAGATTGCCTGTTCGCGGTCAAGCCGCTTTCCCAATTTCGCAAAGGTCGGAATGTCGTACGTCATCAAAGTCTTTTCCCCTGTCCGGCAAACGCGTGTCCTCGACGTACAGCCTGACGGATATTTCAAACGATATGATTGGCATCACTGGCCCCAGCATTGCACCAGGGATTGCCGCATGTCGACATCCAAACATGGGAGGCACCGTTGCAGCCGGAACATCCAGCCTGATGCCTACCACAGGACAAACGGCCGTAATCGCGATCCCCTCAGCCGCCATTTCCGGCTTTGAATGACCGTGCAAAGTCGACCACGGTGCGAGCAAGCCTGTCGCGATCCTCAAGGCTCGTCATCACGGCGCCGGTTACGCCGACACGAACATCAAGCGACGAGGCTTCGGCCGCGTCCACATTGTCCACAATCAGACCATCGATCAGCCCCTTATAATGGTCGGCGACGGACCGGATGGTGACCGGCAGATCCAGTTCCCGCATGATCTTGGCGGTGGGCCCCTTGATCGCCTCACCTCCGACAATCGGAGACACGGCGATGACGGGCGCCTTTGCTCTACGCAGGGCTTCGCGCATCCCCGGAAGAGCGAGCATCGGATCGACGCTCAGATACGGATTTGACGGGCAAATCACGATGGCGGTGAGTTCCGGATTGCCCAGCGCATCCAACAGTTTTGGGTGAGGACGCGCCTCCAAAACTCCTTCAAACTCGATTGCACGCACCTGTGGCTTGCACTGGTGTTCGACGAAATAGCGCTGAAAGGGGAGGGCGCCCTCATTCGTACGAACCGTGGTCCGCACGGCGCCGTCGCTCATTGGAATGAGAGTCGCATCTATCCCCAGTCTTGACGCGAAGCCTGACGTGACCTGAGACAGGGTTTCGCCGGCCTTCATGCGCATGGTTCGCAGCACGTGGGTCGCCAGATCGCGGTCACCTAGCTGGAACCAGGCCTCGCCTCCAAGTCCGCGCAGCGCCGACATAAATTGCCAGCTCTCCTCCGCCAGACCCCAGCCGCGCTCCGTGTCGTTCAAGCCAGCCAGCGTATAAGTCACAGTATCAATATCTGGCGAAATATGGAGGCCCAGATGCTCGAAGTCATCGCCCGTATTGATCGCTACCGTGAGCCTGCCGGAAGAAAGCGTCCTGTAGAGGCCCAGTGCAAGTTTGGCTCCGCCGACACCGCCGCACAGTGCCAGCACTCTGGCATCCGTTCGATCGCCTCTCTGCTCGTGGTCGCTCACGCTCAATATCCCTCTCCGACAGAAGACGCCCCAAAATGCGGGCCCGCAATGAACGCCATGCTGGCCGGTACGCTCACGTCTTGATGACAAGATCGCGGGGGAAAGACGTCAGGATTTCCGGAGCACCCTGAGCGCGGACACAGAAAGTCTCTGACAGTTCGTATCCCCAATCGTCCATCCACATGCCGAGGATCAGGTGGAAGCACATATTCGGCTCCAGCACGGTTTGATCGCCCTCACGCAAGCTTGCCGTTCGTTCGCCCCAGTCGGGCGGATAGTTCAAGCCTATCGAATAGCCGATGCGAGACGGCTTGTCGTGGCCAGCACGACGTATCACCTTGCGCCAGGCCGCCTCGACATCGTGACAAGTCGCACCCGGCCGGGCCGCATCAAGTGCCGTATCCAACCCCTCCGCCACGACCCGCGCCATATCGATCAGTTCCCTTGGCGGTATTCCCATGTAGAGTGTTCGGGCGAGAGCGGCGTGATAGCGGTGATGGCAGCCGCCAAGCTCCAGATAGGCGACAGTATCCTTTGCATAAGAATCACCAGACCACGTCATATGCGGTGCGGCACTCTTCTTACCGCTGGGCACCTGGGCAAGAGCGGCGGGATAGTCGCCCCAGAAATCGGCGGTTCCATGAAACTGTGCCGAGGTGATTTTCGCCACGGCGTCACACTCGCGCACACCCGGCTCGATGGCGGCCATACCAGCCTCCATTGCCTTGCCGACGATCGCAGCCGCACCGCGCATCAAGGCAACTTCGGCCGGTGACTTGATCAGCCGCACCCAGTTTACCAGACCCTTCGCATCAACGACGCGTGCATTGGGAAGTTCGCGAACGATTTCCAGATAGTCCTTCGCGGTGAAATAGAAGGTGTCAAAATCAGTACCAATCCGCGCCGACCCGCACCCGCTTTCCCGTAGGGTGCGCACGAGAAACTGCGCTGGATGCAGCACGTCGGAATCCACGTAGGTTTCCGGATAGGCGATAATGTTGGCAGGTTTCAGATACGCAGTCATTCGTGCGCCCGGTGCGTCCATCGCGCGGCCAACCCATAGCGGCTCGTCAGCATCCAGCCGCACGACAGCGTATTGATGCACGTAGAATGACCAGCCGTCATATCCGGTCAGATAGTTGATATTGGCGGGGTCGGCGGCGATCAACACGTCGATCCCTGCCTGCGCCATGCGCGCCTTCACGCGCGCCAGACGGGCGTGAAACTCTTGGCGGTCAAAGACGCTCATCAGATCAGAAGTAGCCGGGCATGACGTCACGGAAACGCCTGATCGCATCGACATGAGCGGCGGGGTCCGACAGGCCGCCAATATCAGCCTTGTTCCAGCGCTTCTCTTCTTCGACCCACCGTTCCGGCATTGTATTGATGGTGATGTGCGTCGCGCCGATCGCGCGCCACTCTTCCATTTCTTCGCGCAGCTCCGCGTCGCTGCGGTCGATGATCGTCATGGTTGCCTCGATGCCGATCTTGTCGGGATCACGCCCGTGCGCAATGGCAACTTCGCGCATGGCCTGAATTCCACGTCGGCCGGTATCATCTGCTTGGAAGTTGGGAAGCCAGCCATCCCCGATCGTACCCACGCGCCTGATCGCGGCTTCCGACACACCGCCGATCCAGATCGGAATTGGACGCTGGATCGGAAGCGGGTTGATGCCACCATCCTCGACCCGATGATACTTGCCTTCATAGGTAATCAGGTCCGAGCACCACAGCTTGCGAAGAAGGTCGATCTGTTCGTCCATGCGCTTGCCGCGATTTCGAAATTCCTCGCCACACGCCTCGAATTCCTCCGGCTTGACGCCAACCCCGACCCCCAAACGCAGTCTGCCGCCGCTCAGCAAGTCGACCTGAGCGGCCTGCTTGGCGACCAGAGCCGTGCCACGCATCGGAAGGACGAGCACGCCGGTGACAAACTCAATTCTGGTCGTCAACGCCGAAAGATATCCGAACAGTACAAAGAGCTCGTGGAACATGTCGTCCGCATCATGAACGTAAGTCCAGTTTGGCCGGCTCGCCTTGTTTAATCCGATAATCTGGTCGAAGGCTGTCAAGTGCGCATAGCCGAGTTCATCAGCGATGACGGCAAACTCCCGGATCGTCCTTGGATCGGTTCCAATCTCGAATTGTGGAAACAAGGCGCCGATTTTCATGGTGACTGCTACTCCTGAATATCCTGACGGCCATGTGGATGCTTCCGCGTAAGGCACACGGTGCACGTGCCGACAGTCTGTTGATATGACGAGCCGATGCGATTTTCCAGCAATGGCAATCCTGAGCGATGAATGCCGCCTAGTATGTTCGCAGTGCGAATGCCTCGTGGATTCAGATTGATATACAATTCAGAGGCTTGCGGCAACTTCCTCGACTGCTGCGGAAGCAGCGGAAACGATCGTGTCTGCTTCTTCCTTGGTCAAACAGAGCGGCGGGGCGAACCCGAGTATGTCGCCCTGCGGCATGGCGCGCGCAATAACTCCCCGCTTCAGCAAGGCTGCGGCTATGCGGATTCCGATCTTCTGGGACGGATCGAAGAAGACGCGATCATCCCGGTCCTTCACGAATTCGACCGCGGCGAGCAGACCTTCGCCACGGATGTCGCCGACGATCGGGTTGTCGCCCAATGCGTCCATCAGATTGGCAAGAAGGTAGCCGCCGACATCGGCGGCATTCGCTACGAGATCGTGCGTGTCGAGATAGTCCAGATTGGCGATACCAGCCGCCGTGCACAAGGGATGCGAAGAATACGTCCAACCATGTCCGATCGAGCCGTGAGAATCTGATCCAGCTTCAAGCAGGCGCCAGACCTTCTCGGATACTATGACGCCTGACAGGGGCGCATAGGCGGAGGTCAGTCCTTTCGCAATCGTGATGAGGTCAGGCTTGATGCCGTAATGCGCGGATCCGAACATGGAACCGAGACGCCCGAAGCCGGTGATAACCTCATCGGCGATCAGCATGATATCGTACTTCGTGAGGACAGCCTGAATCGCGTCCCAGTATCCTGCGGGAGGGGGAACGATCCCGCCCGTTCCCAGCACCGGCTCTCCGATGAAAGCCGCAATGGTTTCAGGCCCTTCCGCGAGGATCATCTCCTCGAGCTTTTCGGCACAGAACTTGCTGAACTCCTGCTCGCTCATGGAGCCGTCGGCACGCCGGTAGAAATAGGGCGCTTCCGTGTGGAGAACCGGCGCCTTCGGCAGATCGAAAAGATTGTGAAACGCCGCCAGTCCGGTCAAGCTACCCGTCATGACGCCGGACCCATGATAGCCGCGCCACCGCGAAATGATCTTCTTCTTCTCGGGCCTGCCAAGCACATTGTTGATGTACCAGACGAGCTTGATGTTGGTTTCATTCGCATCGGACCCGGACAGGCCGAAGAAGACTCGGCTCATGCCCTCCGGGGCACGATCGATCACCATCTTGGCCAGACGAATCGACGGCTCGGAGCCGTGCCCCGCATATGCATGGTAATAGGGCAGGGCAGCCGCCTGCGCAGCGATCGCGTCAGTAATCTCCTTGCGGCCATATCCGACGTTCACACAATAGAGGCCGGCGAACCCGTCGAGGCTGCGCTTGCCGTCCCGGTCCGTGATATAGACTCCCTCGGCCCCTTCAATGATGCGGTTTGGCGTTTCCCCCCGCGCGTGTTGCCCCATATCCGTGGACGGATGGAAGAAGTGGTCCCGATCCCACGCATTGAGTTCATTATCGGAATGCGCGAAATTCAGCATGACAGTATCCATGGTCTTTTCAATTTGATGTCGGGATAGTCGAGCATAGGACGTCATGGCGTCGGAACGTGGTCCGAGGGTGTCGAACGCTCGATTGGCCGGGATGAAATCATAGACCGAAGATCGCCGATGCATTGACCGGCCAAACCTGTTTTTCGCGAACAGACTTTCGCACGAGCGACGCAATGCCTCGATTTTCTTCGGCAATCTGATCGAACTTTCCGCCTGCCGAGAAGACGACGCTCAAGACCGGGAGAATGTCCGCCATAGCGGCGACATCGCTGCGTAGGCTAGAGCGTGGCGAGATTTCGCCACATTGCAGCCCATTTCGGAACATATTCGATTAATTTGCCAATAAGCACTGATCGGATAAAAGGGTTCGGCTGGGCTGTCAGATCACAACTGCGCTTAGGATGGTTTCAGCAGAATTGCAGCATACGGGGGCGACGTGAATAGAACGGTTGTGACGCGAGGTCGTCTTTCCCGTAGTGGAGCGATTGCACTTGTCGCCGTCTCCGCGGCGTTCCTGGCATCGTGTTCAACATCGCCGACCCCCAGATCGATGGTGGCAAAGAAGCCCGCCTCGAAGGAATATTTCGCCGAATCCGAGTATGGCGTGAAAGCCAGCCCGCGCGTCTCCATGCGCAAGTCGAACTTGCCGCGCGGCGGTGGGCGAGAACAGATCGGTAAGCCCTACAAGGTTCGGGGTAAATGGTACTATCCAAAGGAAGTGAAGACCTACAAGAAGGTTGGAACTGCTTCTTGGTATGGTGATGCGTTTCACGGGCGGCTGACCGCGAATGGCGAGGTCTATGACATGACCCACCTGACCGCAGCTCACCCGACCATGCCGCTCCCCAGCTATGCGCGTGTGACGAACACCGAGAATGGCAGTTCTGTCATTGTCCGTGTCAACGATCGCGGGCCATACTCAAATGGTCGCATCATCGATCTGTCACGGCGTGCCGCCGAGATGCTCGACTATACCCACTCCGGCCTCGCCAATGTGAAGGTCGAATATGTGGGCCGTGCTCCACTTCACGGTCAAGACGATGCGTATCTGGTCGCCTCATACAATCCCGGAAATCGCGCGCCAGACCCTTCGTTCGGCCTGCCATCGGGCGTGATGATTGCCATGAACGGCGCCACGCCGAGCGCGTCGGTCGGGCCGCAAGCGGCGGCTCCATTCCCCGGCCAACTCGTCGATGTCGCTCCAACAGAGACCTCTCTCGTGGCAATGGGCGGCGCGGATCAATTGGCCTTGCCGGCATTCGGTCCACTCGCGCCCGAGCGGCCGACTTTTGACGGCGCGCCCAATCAGGTGCTTGTCGCCTCCGCTGAATTGTCCTACGCGGGCAAGCCAGTCTCTCGGGCAGTGGACGCACTGAACACATTCGGCGCTGGCGAGATGCCCCCGGTCCAAAATATCGGAGCGGCAGAAATTGAAGATAGTCAATATGTTGCAGTTGGTTCTTTCACCAGCGCTGAAACCGTCGCGAACCTTGCTTCTCATCTCGATCGATTTGGGCGCGTCCAGATCGAGCGTGGGTCTCACGACGGCGAAACGTGGTACTCAATGAGCGTATTTCCGAGCGACAGTTCCAGCGTAGATGATGTGGTTCAGCTTGCCTGGCAGATTGGCGCGTCGGACGCTTTCGCTGTCCGCGACTGATTGCATGCATGACTGTCAGGCGGACTTCTGGAGTGAATCAGTTTCGAAACTGAAATCTGGCCGCGTACCACTGCTTGTGAGCATCACTTTCGCCGTGATGCTCAGCCTCTGCTCTTTTTTGAACGCGGCCGCCTTCGAAACGAGCGCTTCCGAGGCATATGTCGTGGAAGCGGAAACGGGAACGGTGCTTCTGGAAAAGAACGCCGACAAACCCGTCCCACCTGCCTCAATGGCGAAGATGATGACCATCGCAGTGGTCTTCGATGCCATAAAGGCGGGTCGTCTGTCACTCGATGACGAATTCACCGTAAGCGAGCATGCGTGGCGAACGGGAGGCGCACCATCGCGAACCTCGACGATGTTTGCTGCGATAAAATCCTCCATCCGCGTAGATGACCTCTTGAAGGGGGTCATGGTTCAAGGGGCAAATGACGGGTGCATCGTATTGGCCGAGGGCATGGTCGGAAGCGAAGAGAAGTTCGTGGAGCTGATGAATGCCCGCGCCCTTGAACTCGGCCTGAACTCGTCAAAGTTCGCCAATTCAACCGGGCTTCCCGCAGACGGGCAGGCTGTCACGATGCGCGACTTGGTGCGACTTGCGCGCTATCTCGCAACAGAGCATTCGTCGCTGTTTGCCTACTACGCCTTGCCCGAATTCACTTGGAACAAGATACTTCAGCGCAACAGGAATCCGCTTTTGCGCATGGACATTGGTGTGGACGGTGTACTGACCGGGTACACGGAAAGATCGGGCTATTCCATTGTCGGCTCGATGCGCAAAGACGGGAAGCGCGTGTTTGCAGCCCTTGGCGGCATGAAGGACGACAAGGAACGCGCGCAGGAATCGCGCAAACTCTTCGAATGGATCTCGACCTCCTTTCAAAACAGGCAAGTCTTCAAGGCAGGCGAACTGGTGGGCCGCGTTCCGGTGTTCGCAGGCGCCCGTCCCGATGTCGCTCTTCGATCAGACGTGCCCGTCCGGCTTTTGTTGAATGTCGATGACGAGAGCGGTCCCACCGCAGAAATTGTATATGCAGGGCCGCTTGCCGCGCCCGTTTCGTCAGGCGACGCGGTTGGCATTCTGCGCTTTAGATCCGGTGACCAGACGATCCACGAAACGCCTCTGGTGGCAGCCGAAGACGTCCCGATCGGGTCTCTCGAACAACGCGCGTTTCACGCGTTGGAGGAACTGACAGTTGGCTGGCTCCGTAATCTCTGACACGTGACCACCAAGCGGATGGACCTTTTCACAAGGGTTCACTAAACAGGTCGCGTCAGGAAGCGGAAATGGCCGATCCGGGATTTTTCATCACATTCGAGGGTGGCGAGGGCGCAGGCAAGTCGACCCAGATTGCGCGGCTCGAAAAGCGCCTGCGCGCGCGCGGATACGAAGTGCTTGTGACGAGAGAGCCGGGAGGCTCTCCGGGCGCAGAAGCCGTGCGGGCCGTCCTGCTGTCTGGCGCAGCCGAGGCTTTCGGGCCGCGAATGGAGGCTATCCTCTTCGCTGCAGCCCGTGCGGACCATGTGGAACAGGTCATTAGACCCGCGATTGCACGTGGACAACTTGTTCTGTGCGACAGATTCATTGATTCTTCGAGGGTGTATCAAGGCGTCACAGGAAATCTCGAAGCAGGTTTCATGCGCGAGTTGGAAAGGGCAACCGTCGGCGATACCATGCCCGATCTCACCCTTGTCTTCGACATCGACCCTAAGATCGGCATGCAACGCGCAAAGGTGAGGCGAGGGGTCGAAACGCCCGATCGCTTCGAGAAGGAAGAGCTCGCAGTTCACCAGGCCAGACGCGATGCCTTTCTCGACATTGCGGCAAGGGAACCCGAACGATGTGTCATCATCGATGCAGAAATGGATCCCGACACGGTCGCGGATGACGTCGCCGATGTGGTCTACACCGCGCTTGCAGAGCGCACCACGAGATCACTGATGGCCTGGCGATCCTGACAATGATGGAAAGACTCGCACCAGAACAGCACGACACTCTCGACGAAGTACCCGAACCGTCAGAGAATCCTTTGCTTGTCGGCCACCACGCCGCCAGGGAGGCTATCGCAGGCTCCTATCGCGCCGGCAAGCTTCCGCACGGGCTTATGTTGGTCGGCAGTCGCGGTATTGGTAAGGCAACGCTTGCCTTTCACGCCGCGCTTCATCTTTTGAAACATCCCGACTTTATGAGCGCTCCCGCGGTCATGTCGTTGCCGGACCGCGCGTCCTCACTTTTTCGACAGGTGGCAAGCGGCGCCCATCCCGGCGTGCTCCATCTGACGCGGCCACTCAACGAGCGAACCAAGGCGTTCAAATCCGCGCTCACGGTCGATGAAATCAGGCGCATCAGCCGATTTCTCTCGATGACCTCCCATGATGGGAGCTACCGCGTGGTGATCGTCGATCCGGCCGACGACATGAACGCCAATGCGGCCAACGCTTTGCTCAAGAATCTGGAAGAGCCGCCCGCCAGAACTCTGTTTGTGCTTATCGTGAATTCCCCCGGCAGCTTGCTGCCCACCATCAGGTCGCGCTGTCAGGTGCTCCGTCTGTCACCGCTCGATGAGAGCGAACTGGCCGAGGCTTTGCGTGCGACAGGCTTCGAGCCGCCCAACGATCCCGATCGCATGCAATTGCTCGCACAGCGGGCAGGAGGCAGCGTTCGTCAGGCTCTCCTACTCACTCAATATGGCGGGCTCGATATTGCAGACAGCGTCGACAGCCTGATCAGCAGGGGCAAGATCGGGCCTCCCGATGCGCACAAGCTGGCCGACGCGGTATCGAAGCGCGACAGCACGGTCCAGTTCGAGATGTTCAACGAGCATCTGCTTGATGTCGTAAGTGACGCTGCAAAAGCTGCGGGCCAGGCAGGCGATCTGACTCGGGCAAACCGCATGTCAGGTCTATGGCAAGACATGCGCGTTGCGATTAATCAGACACAAACATACAATCTGGATCGCAAGCAGCACGCTCTGAATATGATTTTTCGACTCAACGATACGTTCCGAATGTGACACCGGCTGCTTGCTTCGGGATGGCAACCGCCCTCTCGATGCGCTATGCCCGCCCGAAATCTCCAGCATTCGAACGGCGCCCAATGTCCCGCGAAAAATTCTACATCACTACTGCGATCTCCTATCCAAACGGCAAACCTCATATCGGTCACGCCTATGAGCTCATTGCCACGGATGCGTTGGCGCGCTTTCAGCGGCATGACGGCAAGGACGTCTACTTTCTCACCGGCACTGATGAGCACGGCATCAAGATGCTGCAAACGGCGCGAAAAGAGGGGATTTCGCCACGTGAGCTGGCAGACCGGAACGCCGCCGAGTTCCAGCGCATGGCGGCAGCGCTCAACGCCTCCAACGACGACTTCATCCGCACGACCGAGGACCGACATCGGATTTCGAGCCAGGCGATCTGGAACGCGATGGCAGCCAATGGGGATGTCTACAAGGGCGGTTATGCTGGTTGGTACTCGGTGCGTGACGAAGCCTACTACGCCGAGGAAGAGACAGAAGTTCGACCTGACAACGTCCGCTACGGACCGCAGGGAAGTCCTGTCGAGTGGGTGGAGGAGGAGAGTTACTTCTTCCGCCTCTCCGCCTACCAGGACAAACTGCTCGCGCTGTACGAAAACGAACCCGGCTTCATCGGCCCACAGGAACGCCGCAACGAAGTCACGAGCTTTGTGAAGTCGGGCCTGAAGGACCTGTCGATCTCCCGCACCACATTTGACTGGGGCATTCCAGTCCCGGGTGACGAGAAACATGTCATGTATGTGTGGATCGACGCCCTCACAAACTACATTACTGGCGTCGGCTATCCCGATGAGAACGCGGCACTTTGGCGCTTCTGGCCCGCCGATCTTCATATCATCGGCAAGGATATCGTGCGCTTTCACGCCGTCTACTGGCCGGCCTTCCTCATGTCGGCAGGAATTCCGTTACCAAAGCGCGTCTTCGGGCATGGCTTCGTGTTCAATCGCGGAGAGAAGATGTCGAAGTCGGTCGGCAACGTGATCGATCCGTTTTCTCTGGTGGAGCACTACGGCCTCGATCAGGTCCGCTACTTTCTTCTGCGCGAGGTGCCGTTCGGACAGGATGGCAGCTACAGCCACGAGGCAATCGTCAATCGGACCAATGCAGACCTTGCCAATGACCTCGGCAATCTCGCGCAGCGTTCGCTGTCGATGATCGCAAAGAATGTCGACGGCAAGGTCCCGTCCAAGGGTGAGCTTGCCGACGCGGATCGCGCCATGCTCACGCAGGCCGAGGACGCGCTGGCGGCTGCACGAAAAGCAATGGCGGACCAGCAAATCCACATCGCACTGGCGGCGATCTTTGCGGTGGTTGCTGATGCAAACCGCTATTTTGCCGGACAGGAACCCTGGGCTCTGAAGAAGACTGATCCGGTTCGAATGGAGACGGTACTCTGGACGACGGCCGAAACGATCAGGCGCGTCGCCATCTTGTGTCAGCCCTTCATACCCGATTCCTCAGCAAAGCTGCTCGATCTGCTTGGCGTGCCCTCGGAGAGCCGGAATTTTGCGCATTTGGCAGACGATCACGCTCTGGTCTCGGGCGATGCTCTTCCAGCGCCAACGCCAGTGTTTCCGCGCTACGTCGACAAGACTGAGGCCGAGAACTAAGCCATGCTTGTAGACAGCCACTGCCATCTGGATTTTCCAGACTTCGCCGACGAACTATCCGATGTGATCTCGCGGGCACGCCAGGCAGGAGTGGCCCGCATGGTGACCATCTCGACGCGCGTGAAGCGGTTTGGCCAGATCGTCGCGATCGCCGAAGCGTATGATGAGGTCTATTGTTCCGTCGGCACGCATCCTCACAACGCTGACGAGGAACTCGACGTGACAGTGGAGGAGTTGATCCGGCTCGCTCAACACCCAAAGGTTGTCGCGATCGGTGAAGCTGGCTTGGACTACCACTACGACAAGGCACCGCGTCCAGCACAGGCCCAAGGATTGCGAACCCATATCAGCGCGGCGCGTGAAACCAGTCTACCGCTGGTCATCCACGCTCGCAGCGCCGATGACGACATGATCGCGATTCTCGAAGACGAAAGCGGGAAGGGGGCTTTCCCCTTCATTCTGCATTGCTTTTCTTCCGGTCTCGAGCTTGCAAAAGTCGGTGTCGCGCTTGGAGGCTATATCTCCTTCTCCGGCATTCTGACATTCAAGAACTCGCAGGACATTCGCGATATCGCTACCGTGATGCCAATGGACCGGCTTCTTGTTGAAACAGACGCACCGTATCTGGCGCCCGTGCCATATCGCGGCAAACGCAATGAGCCGGCTTTCGTTGCAAATACCGCGTCGGTTCTGGCAGACACAATGGGCGTCACTGCCAACCAGATCGCAGACGTCACGACAGACAATTTCTTTCGACTTTTCAGAAAGATGCCGGCTCCTGCGGAAGTGAAGGCCTGACGTCGTGGGTGACCGTCTGCGCTTCACTATTCTTGGAAGTGGCTCGTCTCCCGGCGTGCCGCGCATCAATGGCGACTGGGGAGACTGCGATCCGCAAAACCCAAGAAACAGACGCATGCGCTGCGCCGCAATGGCCGAGCGAATATCCGAATCTGGCATCACTCGCGTGGTCATAGACACCGGCCCGGACTTCCGTGCCCAGATGCTAATGGCTGGCGTCTCTCACATTGACGCGGTTGTCTACACCCATCCTCATGCCGACCACATCCATGGCATTGACGACTTGAGAACCTATGCCATCGACCAGCGTCGCCGGATGGAGATATTCGCAGACGATTTTACCTATCGGCGCTTGACGGAAGGCTTTGGATATTGCTTCGAGACACCGGCAGGCAGTTCTTATCCGCCAATTCTCAATCGCCACGCGATCGACCATAACCAGCCAGTAATTGTTGAAGGGAAGGGCGGTCCCCTCACCCTTTTACCGCTCCCGCAAATTCATGGGGAGATCATGTCACTCGGCTTTCGCATGGGCGATCTCGCATACTGTCCTGACGTCAGCGCCTTTCCCGAAAAGACCCTCGATAGGCTGAACAACCTGGACGTGTTGGTCATCGACGCGCTGCAATATAAGCCACACCCAAGCCATCTCTCGGTGGACGAAGCGGTCGAGCGTATCGCGACGCTTCAGCCAAAGCAGGCGTTTCTAACCCATATGCATGTGCCGCTGGACTATGACGCGGTCGATCGCATAACGCCCGCAAACGTCAGCCCGGCGCATGATGGACTGGTGCTCGAGTTGCCGTATCACGACGATTGGCATCGCCAGTCATCAACATATGCAAGAGCCATCTGATCGTCGCAAAATGCCCGTATATTGGCATTCAGCATCAAGAAACCGCACCACAAAACGAATCGCATAAGTTCCATAATCTATCTTATGCGACTTATGGATATCGGATTCTGCTTTGCGTCTAAGGGTCCAATCGCAGCAAGCGGTTTACGCGATCAGCTTCCTGAACGCCTTCCCTGCTGTCTCCGCGCGGAGTTGGACCTCTCCATCAGTGAGAGGCGCAAGCGTCCTGTTCACGCGTCTCACCTGCAAATCTCCCACCAACAATGCGAGATACCATTCGGTTGCGACTGTTGCTGTCGGCGCGTGAATTTGCGAAGCATCCATTCCACGCTGAACGACGCTCTCGATCATCGGAAAGATCGTCTCTCGTCCCGCAGCTGAGATTGCTGCGCCCAACTCTCCGGTCTCGTCGGATGCGGCGGCACGGTTGAGTGAAATGGCGGCTTCGCCTACCAGAATGCCCAACAGAACCGGCGCGAGCTCTTCCAGGCTGACAACTGGATCCGTTTCGTTCGCAAGAACCGCCGCCAGACGATGGCGGATCCCCTCAGCGTTTCTCTCGACCATACGGCGGAAGAGCCCCTTCTTGTCGCCGTACCATCTATAGAGCGTCTCATTCGATGCATTCGCTGCCTTGGCGATGGCAAGCATGGACGTCGCGACATAGCCCTTCTGAACAAGGAGCCGATACCCCGCTTCGAATATCTGCGCCTCGCGCTCCGCACGTGTGTCTTCCCGCATGAGCCTCTCCGTCAGCTTGACACTAATCGTACACATCTATACGGATTTGCGAAAGGCGTACATATGAATACGATTTTGGAGACATCACATGATCACCGGCGCACTGCTTGGCATTTCGATCCTCCTATCGGGAGCGATCTTCGGGTTCTTCTACGCGTGGGTGTGTTCCACCATGTGGGGGCTGGATCAGGCCGACCCAAGAGTGGCAATTGCAGCGATGCAGGCCATGAATGCGTCAGTTCGAAACGCTGTCTTCTTTCCTGCATTCTTCCTGACGCCGGTCGCATTAGCGGTATCTGCGCTGGTCCTTGGCATACAGCGTCGTGCACGATCGGCCATCTGGTTTGCAACAGCCTGCGCGGTGTATCTGGCGCTTGGCCTCTTACTCACCGCAGCAGTCAATGTGCCAATGAACGAGGCCCTGGCAATGACGAATATTCCCGATGACATCGAAGCTGCGCGACAGATCTGGAATGACTATTCCGCGCGTTGGCAGTTCTGGAACCAGGTGCGGACTGTTGCCTCTGGCACCGCGCTCTTGTGCGCGACGATGGGAATTATTCAGCTCAACCGGTGATCCGGCGTAAATTGCTAGTAGTCTTTCTCGAAGAATATGCCGACGCTGGAATCTCCATCCGATCCGACCGCTCCCTTGGCCTTCAAATCCTCCGTAATGTCGAGGTTGATGGTGCCTCGGGTCGTCCCCTGAGCGCCGGCTTCGACGCCGAGATAGATGTTATCCCGGATGTAGCGACCTGCGCGAACCGCTGCATTCCCGTCGCTGTCGGTCACTACGTCGAGGTCGTCAAGGCCGGTCGCCTGACGGAGTGATCCGAGCAGAGACGTATTTTGACCGCCGGCGAGTTCGGCCGCTGCGGCCGCAAGCTGAGCAATCTGTAGCGGCGAAAGTTCGCCGAGACTGCGTTTGAATATAAGCCGCGCAAGAACCTCGTCTTCGGGCAATCCCGGCTGAGACGAGAAGCTGATGTCGAGGTCCGAAACGCGGCCCCGCACCGTGATGAAGACAGTGATGTCGTCACTACTCGAGCGCGCAACGAAATTGATGAACGGATCGAGATCGCCGATAAGTGTGACCTCACCTTCGTCGAAGGTGATGCGTTGCCCGAGGATCGAAAGTCGCCCACGGATCAGCTTGAAGGCTCCGACAGGCTGGATGTCGGTCACTGGACCAGTCAGGCGAACGCTACCGCCGATCTCGGCATCCAGACCCCTTCCCCGGATGAATATCTGGTTCGGCGCACTCACATTTACGTCTAGCCGTACCACACTCGGTCTTGAGCCGGGCACAGGTGTGCCGTCATTCGCCTTGGCGCGCTTCAGGGTCTCGCGCACACCTTTCGGCGCGTTGATATGCTTGACGTCTATCTGAGCCGCACCCGCAGAGAGGTTTTCCGGCACCAAGATCTCTGCGCGCGCGACATTCACATTTCCCGACAAGAGAGGATCACGGGTAAGCGGCCCGGTCATCGCGAGGTTACCGCTGACGGTGGCGGTCACCATGCTGCCGTCGGCATAGCGCGCCTGATCGAGCGCGATACGAATGTCTGCCGGAAAGCCCGCCGCAGCATTTGTGGAGATGGTGCCGCTGGCGCTGATGCGACCACCTGTTGAAAGCGCCGCAGACGCACTACGCAGTGTCACCCGCTCGCCTTCAATGGCACCCATGACGGCAATGTCATTGAGTTGCACATTGGCTTCCGGATCCACGACACGTGCGCCCATTGTCGAGAACATGCCCCGAATATCCGGATTGGCCAACGCTCCCGACACGGTTGCGCTCACCGAAACCGTGCCGGACACTTGAGTTCCACGATCGGCGAGAAAGCGATTGGCGAGCGAAAGCGGCGCTTCGCCACGCACCGAAATGGCAAGACCGCTACCTGAAAGTGGAATGCGGCCATTCGCGGTCACCCTTAAGCCCTGCGGACCGGTGACCGCTGCTTGAGAAAGGTCCACTGAATTGCCAGCATAAGAACCGCTTGCAGTGGCCTCCAAAGGAGAAAGACCGATTTCATCCAGCACGGATGCGCGAACGCCAGTCCCTCTCACATCAAAACGTGCGGTCGGGTCCGATAGCTTTCCGCCCAGCTTCGCCGTCCCGGAGAGATTTCCGCCCAGCCCCTGCCCCGTGGCAACGGCGTTGAGGACGGCCAAGGGAAAGGCTTCAAGGCTGACGTTCAGATCGAGATTGCCATTGTCGAGCGGCACCCCGCCATTGACTGAAGCGCGCAGGCCCTCCGGACTTGAAATTGTGCCACGCAGGTTCAGGCGCGATGTGGAGGATTGACCCGAGGCGTCGACGTTGAGCGCACTCAAGCCAGCCGATTTCAGAGCGGCGGCCGCGATCGAATTCGCCTTTAGCGTAAAGTTCACATCAGGCTTGGACCGCGTCCCTCCAACAGTCGCCTTTGCATCCACAGTGCCGGCAAGCTGGAGATCGGGACGAATTGCATTTGCGACGGCAAGCGGCAAACTCGCAACGTTTACCTGGAGATTCAGCGTATCCGCAACCTCGCCCGATGCCGTCACTCTGCCGCCGCCAATGTCGAGTGCGAGACTGTCGATACGGATATCCTGTCCCCGTATGACCAGTGAAGCAGGCTCCGAAAGGCGCGCGGCAAGCGAACCCTGAGTAAGGCTCAAATCCTTCAATGAAAGCTGGAAACCACCATTTATCGGGGCGAGCGCTCCGCCAACGCTCGCTTCGGTTCCGTTGCGCAGAGACGCAGCAGCCGTGAAATCCGTTGTTTCACCCCGCCGCGTGGCCTTGGCGTCCAATTTGGTCACATCGACGCCGCCGGCCTTCACTCCGGCAGCCGACAAGGTGCCATCCACAACAGGAACGCCAAACAGATCGGCGATTGCGGCTTGTACATCCGCGCGTTCGATAGACACGCCCTCCGCGACTAGCTTGCTCACCTGCGCCGATACCGAGGCATTCTGGACGCCGTCAGACGGAACAAGCTCGATCTGCGCCTCGATAGCGCCCTTCGCCTCCATCACAGCCAATGCGGCGAGAGTTGAAACATCCGCCGCATCGACTGCCAGCTTGCCGGTGATAAGACCGTCGGCATCCAGCGCGACGTCGCCCTCGATGCGTGCCCCTCCAGCGGTAAAGCTGATATCGGACAGCTTGCGCTGGCCGTTCTCGACCGAAATGGCGCTGGAAAGCTGTGCGCGCACACCATCAAGAAAGGCATTTGCGGTGACCTGGCCGTTGAGATTTCCCTCCCTCAAGGTCCCTTCGAAGCCAAGGTTGGTGTCTGTGAGATTCTTGCCGACCACCGACCCGTTCGCAATATCGGCTCCGAAAGTGAGATTGATCAGGCCATCGCTCCCGACGGCCTTGCCCGTAGCGCTAAGTCGCCCCGTCACGCGATCGGAGAGTTGGGACAGATCTTCCAATGCCAGGTCGAATCCGAAATTGGCCGCCCCCGTGGCAAAAACGCCGTCGGCCGTGACGGCCAACTGATCGCTCGATATCTTGAACTGACGGGCAACGAGACCCTGCTCACCGCGCGCTATACCTCCGGTGAGTCGTGTCTCACCCGAAAGGAGCTTGTCCGCAGCGGGAATCCCAACGCCAAGATCACGACCTGTGCCATCCAGCGCCAGATCGAACCCGCCTGTCAGGGGAGAGATTGAACCCTTGGCTTCAAGCGAAAGGCCACCGGTAAGGTCCTGGCCGGCCAGCCCCGAAAGCGGGGCCATGTCGGTGGCGTCTACGGAAAGGGTTCCGTTGAAAATCGACTCTGCAATCTGCCCCGCCAATCCAAAACTGAACCCATTCGCGGAAATCTGAGCACGCGGGAGGTCGATCGGTTGTCCAGCCTTCCAGCTTCCATCAACCTTGAGGGTGATGATTTCGCCCAACGCCTCGGCGATCGCTGCATCGGTTGCGACAATTCCGGAGGCGCCGCCGGTCGCCGAAAACGTCACCGAGCGATTGGCCGCATCATTGAGGTTGCTGGCCACACCGCCCAGCTTGATGTCTACCAGTTTCGACCCAAAAGAGACCGTCGACAAATCGTCGATTCGAATGTCACCGCTCCATTCGTCGGAAGTCGTTTCGCCAAAAGACAGATCGACGCTTGCCCGGCTCACCGTCGCGTCCGCACCGCCTATAGGAAGGAGCGTCTTTTCCTCGTTTGGATGGTCGACGATCACATTCAGATTCAAGCGGCTCAGAAAATTGTCAGGGGTGGTCTCCAGTGCGGCTTTCAACGCCAGCGCCGCACTGTCGACAGTCAGACTCTCAAGTGTGAGACCGCCGCCTGCTCGCACCGTTCCGCTCGTCTTGAGACGTGTGTCTGACCCGAAGAAGCTGCGAAACCGCGTCGGAATGAGCGTGGCGATTGGCCCTCCAAGGTCCGCATCAAAGCGCATTCCGTCAGAAGACTGCCGCAAGCTCGTGGTGCCATCGAGAACACGCTGCGAATCTGCATCCAGAGCCAGTTTGAGATCCAGGGTGGAAACCGGCCCGTTGCCTTCGAGCGTCAAGGCAATTGGCGGCTTCCCCTCGATGCTCAGCAGGTTGGCAATCATGCCGTCCTGTGGCTCGCTCAGCTTGAGATCGAGCGCCAGCACCTGCGTTTCATTGGCGTAGTTTGCCGTGAAATTGAGTGTGCCGCCCGGACCGTCGAGCCTCTGAATATCCAAGGCGGTATCCAACGTACCGCCAGACAGACTGAGGCGCCCATTCACCGAGATTTCTGCGGCCAATCCGAACAGCTCTTCGCCAAAACTGACCAGCGGAACCTGTAGTTCTTTCAGTTCCACCGAGAGCGGCAACTCCGGTACAGAAAAGCCTGATCCGGCCTCCGGTGAGGGAAGCCCTTCGTCCGGCAAGGGCTTGCGAATGACATCAATGCGGTCAGCGGCAAGCTTGTCGATGTTGAGATTGCCAAGCAGAAGCGACGATCTGGTCCACACGATCTGCGCGTTGGTAATGCGCAACCAGACCCCTTCCCGGTCTGCAATTGAGATTTCACCAATGGTCGCATTCGACGACAGGACACCCTGAATGTTGTTCAGGCGAATCTGACGGTTCGGCGTAGAGAGCTGCTCCTCGACATAACGGATGAAATAGGAGCGTTCCTCTTCTGGCGTCTCTTGCGCGAAGGCTGGAGCGGCAAACAGAAAGAGTAACAAGGCTACGAGGAAGCGCATCAGAATGCCTGTCCTATGCCAACATAAAACGCGAAATCCGGATCACCGGGGCCAGGCGTGAGCGGAACCGCAACGTCGAGTCGAATTGGCCCGAGACCGGTCAGATAGCGCAATCCGACACCGGCACCGACCTTTAGCTTCTCGGAAAAATCCGGGATCGAATCCGCGCCAACATAGCCTGCGTCCGCAAAAGCGACGACGCCAATTGAATCCGTCACCTTGGCGCGCAGTTCAGCCGAGGCCTCCACCAAGGAGCGTCCACCGACGATCCCGTCAGGCGTCTCGACGCCAATATTGCGATACTCGTAACCGCGCACCGAGCCGCCGCCGCCTGCGAAGAACAACTGGTCCGGCGCAATCTCCGCGATGCTTGGCCCGACAATCGATCCGACTTTCAGGCGACCGGCTGCGACAATGCGGGCGTCTGCGCCGAAGCCAAAATATGCCCGACCCTCAGCCACCATGCGAACAGCCGGGTTGCCATAGTTGAACTCATAGAAGGGTTCGACTTCCAAATCCGCATAATAGCCGCGCGATGCGTCCGCCTTGTTGTTGCGGCTGTCGTAATTGATCCCGCCGAGGAAACCTGCGGTGTAGAACTCGCGTTTGCCGAAGACATCGTCATCATATTTCGCGTAGCCGGCACCCGCATAAATCCGGCCCGAAAGCTCATCTGTGAAAACGTGGGTGAACCCGGTTTGTGAAACGATCGCGTTGCGCGTGTAGGCGTCCAGAACTTCCCGTTCACCGACCAGCGAAGCCACGAAATTGGTATCCGGCGTGTAGACGCCCGGCTTTGTGAAGGCGGCCGCCAGGCGGTAGGTCAGCTGATCGACCGCAAACGTGTCCCCAATACCCGCCACCTTCGCGTCGAACCGTATTCTTTCGGCTCTCCCGAACAGATTCCGGTGCATCCAATAGGCTTCAAGCCCCAGCCCATCGATGGTCGAATAACTGCCGCCGAAGCCAAAGCGTCTAGGCAGTCTTTCCTGCACGATCACTGCCACGGGAAGACTGCCGTCTTCGCCAATCGTCTGGGCTTCCTCGATCCGGGCCGCACGAAACACATCGAGCCTTGCAAGCCGGTCGTTTGCCTTCTTGATTTCGTCCGGATCGTATTCAGAACCCCTCGGAATTCCGGTCATATACGCCACGAATTCAGGATCCATGCGCGCAGTGCCTTGCACGCTGACCGGACCGAAAGTGGCGCGCCGTCCAGGCTCCACGATCAGCGATGCGTCCACGACATCCTGATCGTGGACCGCCTCAATGTCGCGTCTCTCCAGACTGGCCTTCGGAAAACCCTGTTGACGCCAAGCTTCCACGGACAGTTTTCCGGCCTGGACGATCACTCCCGATCGAGCGATTTCTCCCGCCATGAAGCCTGCCTTTTCGGGCGACATGACGCGGTCTTTTGGATCGTCTGTTGGCGGCGCGCGATTTACGATCTCGGCTTTGCGGAAACGGAAGAGTGGGCCGGGAACAACCGTGACGCTTATCGTTGCCGGATTGGAAATCTGTGCATCAGGTGGCAGATCCGCGGCTTCCCGCCCGTCCACCTTGATGCTGATAGTGCCGCCGTAGCGGCCTTCCGAGTAGAGCGATGCAAGGAGGCGGCGATAATCACCGCGTGCTTTCGCCAGAAGCCCGCCAGCTCCGGAGGAGGCTTCATCGCGGTCCTGCCAAAGCGTTGACGCCCCTTTCATCAGCGCATCGAGATCGTCTTCGTCCCCCGTCGAAGCAGTGGAAAAGTCGATTGAGTAGCGGTAGGGCTCGCCGATGACATCATCGGCCGGTTCGTCCTTGCCCCCAAAAATGGTGATGCCGAACAGTTCGAACGCATTCGCGTGCGACACAGGCGAAACCATAGCAACGCCGAGCGCAATCAACGACACGTATACCGACCATCGCCGAACAGGCGGTGCTATCAACATCAACTCCCCGACGCGGTCGCCCCAAACCCTCCTTTGTGGCGTATTAGCGTTCTGACCACCCTACCCTAGAATGCCAATCTTGTTCAAAGATCGACTTTGATGGAAAGCCTAGCGGTCGGTGGTTACCGTAACCTTTTCACAGTGGCACTAACAACACGAAAAGAAATTTCCAACCCTATGGAACTTTTCATTTCGGCCCGCGTTTGGGCCTAGACTGATTGCAACTGCCCTGCCCCCCCAAACAATCAGTCACAAACTCCAACCGACCGTCATGGTCGGTTTTTTCTTTGTTGGAGCGTATTTGCGAGAGGGCGGATCGGTCTTGACGTCAAACCGACGCAAGACTACCCGAACCGTAGGAATAGATGCGAGGATACGCTTTCGATGGAAATATTTACGGCTGCCGGCTTTCTGGCGCTGCTGAAAGTGATCGCAATCGACTTGGTACTGGCCGGGGACAACGCGATTGTGATCGGCCTCGCGGCAGCGGGTTTGCCTGCCGAGCTTCGCAAGAAAGCAATCCTTGTGGGCATCGCCGCAGCCACTGTGATGCGGATCGGTTTTGCCCTTATTACCCAATGGCTGCTGGCAATCGGGCCCATGCTTCTGATCGGAGGCGGGCTTCTGCTGCTTTGGGTCTGCTGGAAAATGTGGCGCGAACTGCACGGCGGCCACGCCGACGATCACGAAGCGAATGAAGCGCTCGCCGGAGCCGATCTCGACAATGACGGCAGCGTCGCAGGCAAGCGCCCCCGCAAGAGCTTCGCGCAGGCAGCATGGCAAATCGTCATAGCCGACGTGTCCATGTCACTGGACAATGTGCTTGCGGTTGCCGGTGCGGCCATGAACCATCCAACGGTGCTGATTGTGGGGCTCGCCCTCTCCATTGCGCTCATGGGCTTCGCCGCATCCTTCGTGGCAAGGCTTCTCCACAAATACCGCTGGATCGCCTATGTCGGGCTCGTCATTATCCTGTGGGTCGCCATCAACATGATGTTGAACGGGGCCGTGGACCAGTTCCCCGAGCAACTCGGCTTCCTGAGTGGATGGTTTGGACACGGGGCAGCCGGCCACTGATCGTCCGCACCGGACCGCCAATGGCTTGCTTTAAGGCGCGGAAAGATGACATTTCCGCCCAGCCTGTGATAGGTGGCACCTCCTTTCAATGAGATCCGTACAATGGCCTCTCCACGCATAAGTTTCGTGAGCCTCGGTTGCCCAAAGGCGCTTGTGGATTCGGAGCGTATTCTCACTCGTCTCCGTGCCGAGGGATATGAGATCAGCCGGAAACATGACGGTGCAGATCTCGTCGTGGTCAACACGTGCGGATTTCTGGATTCGGCGCGCGATGAATCTCTCAATGCGATAGGATCAGCACTTTCGGAAAACGGCCGCGTGATTGTGACTGGTTGCCTGGGTGCCGAGCCTGAGGTCATCCGCCAGAAGCATCCAAACGTCCTCGCCATCACCGGCCCGCAGGCTTATGAGAGCGTCATGGCCGCGGTTCATAAAGCGGCCCCTCCGGCAGCAGATCCGTTCATCGACCTGATGCCGCCGCAAGGCATCAAGCTGACGCCACGCCACTATGCTTATCTGAAGATCTCGGAAGGCTGCAACAATCGCTGCACCTTCTGCATCATTCCTGCGTTGCGCGGCGATCTGGTATCCCGACCGGTGGGAGATGTGCTGCGCGAGGCCGAAAAACTCGTCGAATCCGGCGTGAAGGAGGTGCTTGTCATCTCACAGGATACAAGCGCTTATGGCGTCGACATCAAGTATCAAACGAGCATGTGGCGGGAGCGCGAAGTTCGCGCGAAATTTCTCGACCTTTCCAGGGAGCTCGGTGAGCTCGGCGTCTGGGTGCGAATGCACTATGTATATCCCTATCCTCATGTCGACGATGTCATCCCGTTGATGGCCGACGGCAAAATCCTTCCCTATCTCGACATCCCGTTCCAGCATGCGTCTCCCGGTGTGCTGAAGAACATGCGGCGTCCGGCTCATGCAGAGAAAGCGGCAGAACGCATTCGCCGCTGGCGTGAAATCTGCCCCGACCTTGCGGTGCGCTCGACCTTCATCGTCGGTTTCCCCGGGGAGACGGACGAAGATTTCGAGATGCTTCTGGATTGGCTCGACGAGGCAAAGATCGATCGTGCCGGATGTTTCAAATACGAGCCCGTCAAAGGGGCGCGGTCGAACGACCTTGGCCTTCCTGAAGTGCCCCAGGAGGTGAAAGAGCAGCGCTGGCACCGGTTCATGCAGCGACAGCAGAAGGTCTCGGCGCTGCAGCTAAAGAAGCGCGTTGGCAAACGCATTCCCGTCATCATCGATGAAGCCAACGGCACAAGCGGCAAAGGCCGGACCAAGTATGACGCCCCGGAAATCGATGGTTCGGTCCACCTGACGTCACGACGTCCCTTGCGCGTCGGCGACATTGTCACCGTCAAGATCGACAGGTCGGATGCCTACGATTTGTATGGCGAATCCGTTTCCTGACAGGCGCTCGAGAAGGTCTGTCTTTCACTCCCTAGATTGATGATTGGCGATAGACCGGCCTGCGTGTGGCCGGGAATCCGCGTGGCGATTCCATACTCGACTTGGCAGCTCCTATCGCCCAAGGTGATGTATCGATTGGGGAGGAGCCGATATGAAGAAGACGATCCGCGTGGGGTTGATTGGCACCGGCTTCATGGGGCGAACCCACACAAACGCATACCGGCAGGTCGGACAGTTCTTTGACACGCCTTTCGAGATCGAGCTCAAAGCCGTTTGCTCGCGAAACGCGGCCAATGCCGAACGTTTCGCGCAACACTGGGGTTTTGAAGGGTTCGAAACGGATTGGAACCGACTTGTCAAACGCAATGACATCGATCTGATCGATATCGCCAGTCCAAATGACACGCATGCCGAGATAGCTATTGCAGCGGCCCGGGCGGGCAAAGTGGTTGCCTGCGAAAAACCGCTCGGACGCAATCTCGCCGAATCGCGCGCCATGGTCGATGCGGTCTCCGCGGCCGGCGTCGCCAACATGGTATGGTACAATTATCGTCGCGTGCCCGCCCTGACGCTCGTCAAAAAACTGGTCGATCAGGGTTTCTTTGGCCGAGTCTTCCACTATCGGTCCAAGTTCCTGCAGGACTGGACAATGTCTGCGGATCTCCCCCAAGGCGGCGCCGGGACGTGGAGACTGGATGCTTCGGTCGCAGGAAGTGGCGTCACAGGCGACCTGCTTGCGCACTGTATCGACGCAGCACTTTGGCTAAATGGATCGATTTCTGAAGTCACCGGGACCACGGAGACCTTTATAAAGGAGCGGCATCACGCCGAAAGCGGCAGACGCGAGCCGGTGAATGTCGATGACGCAAGTGCTTTCCTCGCGCGTTTCGCAAACGGTTCGCTCGCGACATTCGAATCCACCCGTTACGCACGCGGCCACAAGGCGCTCTTCACCCTGGAGATCAACGGAGAAAGCGGGTCCATAGCCTGGGATCTTCACGACCTGCATCGGTTGCAGTTGTTTGACTATCGCGACGACGGATCTATGCGTGGCTGGAGATCCATTCACATAACTGATGGCGACCATCCCTATATGGACGCGTGGTGGGTGCCCGGGCTTCAGATCGGCTATGAGCACACTTTCATTCATCAGGTGGCCGATTTCCTGAACGGGCTCGGCGACGGGACAGTCACTGTGCCGGACTTCAAAACCGCTTTGGAAACTGAGACCGTCATCGACGCGGTGCTTTCCTCAGCCAAAAGCAGGCAATGGGAAACAGTCGCGCAACGATAGCTGCGGCTGCAACCTCGCAACGGAACTGGTTCAAACAACGAAGCGGACGAAGTTGCCCTCGCCCGCCCCACTCAAGGTCCGCCGCTTGATATCGTCTGCGATCTACTTGGCGATGCAGGTGTCGACATTCTCCGGGGTACAAACATCAAGCCCGGTATAGGTCGGATCGGCTGGAGCCGGCTTTCCGTCTTTCATGTCCTTGAATGCCATCATGACCTTGTAGCCCATTTCGAACGGGCGCTGTCCGACCTGTCCAAGGGAAAGACCTTCCTTCATCTGGTCGATCTGGACCGGCAGCGTGTCGGCAATGACGAGGGCAAGCTCCTTGCTGGCAATCTTGTCCTTGTAAGGCGTCACGGCTGCCCGGTTCGCATCAGGAACGAACTGCGGAAACCCACCCGTGGCGGTAAATGCATCAAGATCAGGGACTTTGCCCATGAGGTCCTGGAACTGCTGAACGGAAAGCGGAAAATCGTCATTTGTGTACAGAGGACATCCGTCGATCTCCGTCCATCCATTCTGGCCGGTCAGACGCTCGCCGGGCGATTCTGCGGATTCTTTCCCTGAAAGTCCGTCGCGCACGCCCTTCATGCGCTCATTGTGGTTTGCCGCAGCCGCACCCCCGGACTGAATGCATATCGTGCCTCCCTCCGGCTTTACCGATGATAGGATCTTCGCGAGGTTCGTGCCGATCTCGTAATTGTGGGTGCCGATATAGGCGACGCGAAGGCCCTTGTTCTCAGGCAACACGTCGGAATCCCAGGTTATGACCGGAATGCCGGCTTCTTTGGCCGCCTCAAGTGCGACTGTGATCGCGGCCGCGTTCGATGGTGATACGCCGATAGCGTCAACCTTCTTCGCCACCAGGTCCTGAACGATCTGAACCTGTTCTTCGCCCCCGCCATGTTCGCCGGGCCCGATATACATGCATTCAAAGGCACCATTTGAATCGGCTTCCGCCTTCTTGCAGCCGTCACGGGCCTGATCATAGAAGGGGTTGTTCATGTTCTTGGGTACGAGCGCAAATACGAATTTGTCCTGCGCATAAGCCTGTCCGGCCAACAATGCCGAAAATGCTACCGCCGCACCTACTAGCGTTCTTTTCACGTGTTTCCTCCCGCCTACGCTGATTTTACCACGAGCCGCCGTCTCAGCTACGGGCGGCCGTTGTGCGAATGGCGAGGAGGCACCCTCCCCGCCATTCTGCTCTCTCTATTACTTCGCGATACAGGTATCGGCCGTTTCCGGCGTGCAAACGTCGAGTCCGGTATAGGTCGGATCGGCAGGCGCTGCCTTGCCATCCTTGACGTCCTTTAGGAAGAACATGGTCTTGTAGCCCATTTCAAACGGACGCTGACCGACCTGGCCGAGAGACAGGCCTTCCTTCATCTGGTCCATTTGGATAGGCAGAGTGTCGGCAACCACGAGTGCGAGTTCCTTGCTCGCGATCTTGTCCTTGTACGGCTCTACCGCGGCGCGGTTCGCATCCGGAACGAACTGCGGGAAACCGCCGGTTGGCGTGAACGCATCCAGATTCGGCATCTTTGCCATGAAGTCCTGGAATTGCTGAACGGCAAGCGGGAAGTCATCATTCGTGTAGAGTGGGCAACCCTCGGCCTCGGTCCAGCCATTGGTACCTTCAAGTCTGTCGCCGGGAGACTGGTCGGACTTCTTGCCAGCCAGCGTGTCACGGATGCCCTGCATGCGCTCATTGTGGTTGGCCGCGGCCGCACCGCCGGACTGGATGCAGATTGTTCCGCCGTTTGGCTTCACCTGCTGGACAATCTTAGCCAGATTGACGCCGATCTCGTAATTATGCGTCCCGACATAGGCCAGACGCAAATCCTTGTTCTCGGGAAGAAGATCGGAGTCCCAGGTCAAAACCGGAATCCCGGCCTCTTTCGCGGCTTCTAGCGCGACAGCCATAGCTGCGGCGTTGGATGGCGATACAGCGATACCGTCAACCTTCTTGGCCACGAGATCCTGCACGATCTGGACCTGCTCCTCGCCACCACCGTGCTCGCCCGGTCCGATATACATGCACTCAAAGGCGCCGTTCGCCTCGGCTTCGGCCTTCTTGCAACCGTCTCGCGCCTGATCGAAGAACGGGTTGTTCATGTTCTTCGGAACGAGCGCAAACACGTATTTCTGTTGGGCATATGCCTGCCCTGCCATCAGCGCGGAAAGCGCCAAGGCAGCTGTCAGAACGTACTTTTTCACTGCTTCCTCCACCTGTTTCTAGTTGGTCTTCTTTCAAGTAGTGCCGGCAGCCTCCTCCTGCTGCCGGATTTCTAACTGCGTTTGAAGGCAAACAGTCCCTCCAGGGTCGCAAGCAGAGACTTGCCGCTGGTCTGCATGCCGAGAAGCACAGCGAGAATGATGAAACCGCCAACAAAGGCGCCTTGCCAGTTCGAGTCGATGCCCGCCATCAGAAGCGCGTTGCGGATCACCTCAAGGAAAGCCGATCCGATCACGGCGCCGAATGCCGTCCCATAGCCTCCCATCAGATTGGCGCCGCCAATCACCGTCCCTGCAATGACCCGAAGCTCATAACCCGTACCCATCGCGTTGATCGCAGACCCGCTGTAGCCAAGCAGCAGAAGCGACGCGACCGCAGCACAAAATGCAGAGAACACATAGGCCTGGAACTTTATCCAATCGACCGGCACACCAGTCATGCGCGCCGCGTGTTCGTTGCCACCGATGGCGAACAGATGCCGAGCCCATGCAGTGAATATGAAGACAAAGCCTAGGGCCAATGCCATGACGACCATCACCCAGAAATGCGATGATAGCGACGGAATCCACGTCGGCAGCCAACTGTCGGCTGAATGAACCGGCCACTTTGCCTGTCCGATCGCCTTCACAATAGGGGCATCCGGACCGAACTTGTAAAGCATCTGGTTGCCGGACAACACGACCGCCAACGAGCGCGCGATCGACAGCATTCCAAGCGTCACGACGAAAGAAGGCATTCCCACATACGCAACGAAGAAGCCATTGAAGGCTCCGCAGGCAATGCCTGCCAGAAGCCCGGCCGCAAAGGCGACGTACCAGGGTTGCTCCCACGTGAGCAGAAGCCCGGCAACAATCGCTACAAGGCCCATGACCGAGCCCACGGAAAGATCGATACCTCCCGTGATCAGGACCACCGTCATGCCGAGCCCCATAATGGCGATCGGCGCAAAATTGCGCGTGATGTTTGTGATGTTGTCGGTTGTTCCGAAGCTTGGTTCAAGAAATGTCATGAAGACGACCAGCAGAAGCAGTGCGATTGCCACCCAAAATGCCTGGCTGGTGATCATCTTCTGGAACAATGTCTGTTCGCGTATCCCGACCACGTCGGAGATAGAGGCGTGGCCTTCGTCCAAGGCTTCGGATTGGCTAGGCTGCACGGATCGCTCCCGTGATCAGGCCGGTGATTTCTTCCGGCGAGGTATGTTCTTTCTTCTTGTCGGCTACCTTGGAACCGCGTCGAAGGACGACAATTCGATCACAGACCGCGAAGACATCAGGCATGCGGTGGCTGATCAGAACAACGGAAACGCCTTGCGCCTTCAGCCGTTTGATCAGGTCCAGCACTTCCGCGACCTGCCGAACCGAGATGGCCGCTGTCGGCTCATCCATCAGAACCAGCTTGGCGTTCGATAACCGCGTGCGCGCGATCGCAACGGCCTGACGCTGGCCACCCGACATCTTCTTGACCAGATCCCGCGGTCGGGTCTCCGACTTGAGCTCGTCAAACAACTCGCCGGATCGGTCGATCATTGCCTGCTTGTTGAGAATGCGGAAGGGCCAGATGCCCTTCTTTACCTCTCGCCCGAGAAAGACATTCTGCGCGGCAGTTAGATTGTCCGCCAGGGCGAGGTCCTGATAGACGACCTCAATGCCGACGCCGCGCGCCTCGATCGGCTTGTGGAAGTGACAGACCTTGCCATTGACCAGGATCTGTCCCTCGCTCGGCGGGAAATTCCCGGCGATCAGCTTGACCATGGTGGACTTGCCGGCGCCGTTGTCGCCCATCAGTCCGATCACTTCTCCGGGTCCCACCGTGAAGCTCACATCGGACAGAGCGCGTATCGCACCAAAGCTCTTGCCCACGCTGCGGATCTCTAGCAGCGACATTCAGCACTCTCCTCCCGTCTGCCAGTCGTTACCACTGGTCGGACCAGTCAGTCTAAGCAGAGAAATCGCGTGCCGTCACCTACCGGAGTGGCATTTTCTGCATCGATTTAAATGTTTGTGTTCATCACGCGCCAAACGAAGAAGGGCGCCCGTTGCCGGGCGCCCTTCAATGCCTGCAAATGTAAGAGATATTACTGCGGAAGTTTGTCGTCGACGCCCTTCACATAGAAATTGAGCCCGAGCAGGACGCCGTTGTCGGCGACTTCGCCATCCTTGAGCCACTCGGTGCCGTCCTGCTTTGTGATCGGCCCCGTGTAGGGATTGAACTCACCCGACGTTATCTTGGCCTGCGCAGCTTCGGCGGCCGCTTTCACGTCATCGGGCATGTTGGTGTAAGGCGCCATCACGACGTGGCCTTCCTTCATGCCGCCCCACACATCAACCTGCTCCCAGGTGCCATCCATGACAGCCTTGATCCGCTCGACATAGTAAGGGCCCCAGTTGTCCACGATGGAGGTAAGCTGGGTATCCTTGCCGAAATTGATCATGTCCGAGGCCTGACCGAATGCCTTTATGCCGCGCTCGGCAGCAACCTGCATCGGTGCGGTCGAATCCGTATGCTGGGTGATGATGTCTGCGCCCTGATCGATCAGAGCCTTGGCAGCGTCCGCTTCCTTGCCCGGGTCGAACCAGGTGTTGGCCCAAACGACCTTGACCTTGAAGTCAGGATTGACCGACTGCGCCCCAAGCATGAAGGCATTGATGCCGAGCACGACTTCCGGAATCGGGAACGAAGCGATGTAGCCTGCAACGCCCGCCTTGGACATCTTTGCGGCAATCACGCCCTGCACATAACGGCCCTCATGAAACTTCGAATTGTAGGTCGAGACGTTGGGATGCTCGCGCTTGTAGCCGGTCGCATGCTCGAACTTCACATCCGGGAACTTCGCGGCCACCTTGTTGGTCGCATCCATGTAGCCAAAGGATGTCGTGAAGATGATATTGCAGCCAGAGCGGGCGAAACGCTCGATTGCGCGCTCCGCATCCGCGCCCTCCGGAACGCTTTCCAGATAGGCGAGTTCGACGTCTTCTTCGCCGCCAAGTTCCTTCTGGGCTTCAAGCGCCCCTTGATGATGCTGGTAGGACCAACCGAAATCACCAATAGGGCCGACATAGATGTAGCAGGCTTTCACCTTCGCTTCGGCGGATATCGCTCCGAAAGCCGTGACGGCGGCTGCAGCTGCCAGTGTGAGAAGAGTTTTTTTCATTCCATGAAGTCCTTTAGATGTTTGAGGCAAAAGGTATTTCCCAGCTCGGCATCAGCGATCAGGAACGAACGGCCGCCCCAACGACGCCGGTGTGTTGATCATGGTCAGACGCCTGTTGCGTGAGATTAGAACGAGAACGACGATTGTTGCCAGATATGGCAGCGACGAAAGCAGTTGAGAGGGTATGCCTATCCCCAGCGCTTGCGCGTGAAGCTGGCCGATCGTGACCGCACCGAACAAATACGCGCCGGCCAGCACTCGCCATGGACGCCAAGAGGCGAAGACGACCAGCGCCAGCGCAATCCAGCCGCGGCCGGCTGTCATGTTCTCCACCCATTGTGGGGTGTAGACAATTGACAGGTAGCCTCCCGCCAGCCCCGCACAGGCGCCTCCGAACATCACCGCAAGGTAGCGGATCGCAATCACGTTTATGCCCAGCGCATGCGCCGAACCATGGTTGTCGCCGACCGAACGCAGCGTGAGGCCGGCGCGGGTTTTGAACAGAAACCACGTGACGCCCGCCGTCAGCGCGATCGATAAATAGAAGATCGGGTCCTGCCCGAACACGAGCCGCCCGACGACTGGCAGGTCCGACAGCACGGGAATGTAGAGGTTGGCAAGCCTCACTCCCGGCATGCCGACAAAACTCTCGCCAATCATGCCGGACAATCCGAGTCCAAGCAGGGTGAGCGCAAGACCGGTCGCCACCTGATTGGTCACCAGCGAAAGCGTCAGGACGGCAAACAGCAGCGAGAAGAGAGCACCGATAATGATCGCCGCCAGAAAGCCGAGCCAAGGTGACCCGGTGAGCAACGCCACCCCGAAGCCGGTAACGGCCCCCATGATCATCATGCCTTCGACACCGAGGTTCAAGACACCCGACCGCTCCACAACCAGTTCGCCGACCGCGGCGATTAGAAGTGGTGTTGCCGCCGTCGCAATGGTGAGAAGGATTGCTTCGATGATGCCCATGGTCAGGCCTCCGCCGACTTTGCGGCGGATGGGACCAGCCGTATGCGGTAGTGGATCAGCGTATCGCATCCGAGAACGAAGAAGAGCAGCATGCCTTGAAAGGCGCGCACAACCTTGTCGGACAGCCCGACTGATATGGATGCGGCTTCACCCCCAAGATAGGTCAGCGCCAGAATGAGACCTGCCGCAATAATTCCGAGCGGATTGAGCCGTCCGAGAAAGGCCACGATGATGGCAGTGAAACCGTAACCGATGGACAGCTTTTCGTTCAGGCTGCCGACGGCGCCCGACACTTCAGAAATACCCGCCAGGCCCGCCAGGGCACCGGACAGAAGGAAGGCGAAGAACACCATGCGAGAGGACGAGAATCCCGAAAAGCGCCCAGCGCGTGGGCTTTGCCCTTGCACCCTGACTTCAAACCCCTTGAGCGTCTTCGACAACATGAACCACACGACAACGCCCGCTGCGAGCGCAAAAACGAAGCCCCAATTGGCGCGACCGGCGGCAGGCCATATCTCGGGCAAGATCGCATATTCGTGGAACGGCGCCGTGCCCGGAAAACTCATTCCCTGCGGATTCCGCCAGACGCCTCTGACGAGCCAGTCGTTGAAAAGCTGGGCAACATAGACAAGCATCAGGCTCGTCAGGATTTCGTTGGTATTGAAGCGAACTTTCAGGAAGGCCGGGATGGCGGCATAGGCAGCACCACCCGCCATGCCCATCAGCAACATGAGCGGCAGGACAATCCAGGATTGGAATTGCGGGAACATCACCGGCAAGATGGAGCCCACGACCGCGCCCGCTATGAACTGCCCTTCGGCGCCGATGTTCCAGTTGTTGGAGAGGTAGCAGACGGAAAGACCCACTGCGATCAGGATGAGTGGCGCAGCCTTGATTGCCAGCTCATGCAGCGACCACATTTCACGCAGCGGATCGATGAAATAGTAATACAGCGCCTCTAGCGGATTTTTGCCGAGAAGCGAGAACATGATCGCACCGGCCACCAGCGTCAGCGCCAAGGCAATAAAGGGTGAAAGTGCGCTGAAAAGGACCGAGTGCTGCGGACGTCTGACCAATTCGATCCGCATCAGGCGACTTCCTCATGATGGTCGACATGACCCGGTTCAGCGCCCCCCATGAGAAGCCCGATCTTCTCAAAGGTTGCGTCGGCGATCGCAATCGGTTCGGACAATTCGCCATTGTGCATGACCGAAATCGCATCCGAAATTTCAAACAGTTCGTCGAGATCCTGACTGATCACAAGGACGGCTGAGCCTGCTCGTGCGAGTTCGATCAACGCCTGCCGGATTCTCGCCGCGGCGCCAGCGTCCACGCCCCATGTCGGCTGGTTGACCACCATGACGCTGGGCTGCCTGTCCAATTCTCGACCTATGATGAACTTCTGCAGATTGCCACCCGAGAGCGATGCGGCTTCCGGATCAGGGGCGCTCTTGCGAACATCCATCGCTTCGATGATACGCTGGGTCGCGGATGAGATGGCAGCTCCGGCTACCATGCCCAGCGAGCCAAGAAAGGCCTTACGGTCTGTTTCGTGCCGCGAGAGCAGAAGATTTTCGGAAAGCCTCATTCGAGGTGCGGCGCCATGGCCCAGCCGCTCTTCCGGCACAAAAGCCGCGCCCAGAAGGCGCCTGCCCGAAATACCAAGCCGCCCTGCCGGTTTGCCGCACACTCTCACGGTATCAGGATCATCCTGCAGCACCTCCCCCGAGATAGCCTCGAAGAACTCTCCCTGCCCGTTGCCCGCCACACCGGCTATTCCAAGAACCTCGCCACTTTTGACACTCAGCCAGATGTTCTTGAGCGGCATTGAGAATGGCCCCGCCGGTTTGCGGCTCAATCCGCAAATGCCAAGGAGTTCAATGGATTTGCCGGTCATCGCAGGGGTGCGCTCCGCGCTCTTGACCTCAGTCCCGACCATCATCCGCGCGAGTGAAGCGGCAGTTTCCTGGCGCGGGTCGCAATGATCGACAACCTTTCCGTGCCGCATGACGGTGGCGCTGTTGCACATGCGCTTCACCTCTTCCAGCCGGTGCGAGATGTAGAGGATCGACTTACCCTCATCGCGCAATCGTTCCAACGTCTCAAACAGTCGGTCGGCCTCCTGCGGGGTCAAGACTGAAGTCGGCTCGTCGAGAATGATCAGTTCGGGCGTCTGCAACAGGCACCGGATGATCTCGATGCGCTGCCGCTCGCCAACCGAAAGGTCGCCTACCAGAGAACCCGGATCCAATGGCAATCCGTAGCTCTTGGATAGGTCACGCGCCTTTGCCGCGATTGTCGATATCGGCGTATCCTGGTCCAGTGAAAGCGCTATATTCTCGGCAGCCGTGAGCGCGTCAAACAGCGAAAAATGCTGAAAAACCATGCCGATGCCAAGCTTTCTTGCGGCACTCGGACTGGGTATGCGCACAGGGCTGCCATCCCACAGAATCTCACCCTCGTTCGGCTCCAAAGAGCCAAAGAGCATTTTGACGAGTGTGGACTTGCCAGCGCCATTCTCTCCGAGAAGCGCGTGGATCTCACCTTTGCGGATCTTGAGATCCACGTGATCGCAGGCCGTGAGCGATCCGAAGACCTTGGTCAGGCCTCGCGTCTCAAGCAAATACGGGCCTGCTCCGACGGAGCCTGGCTGCACGTATGTCCCCATTATCTTTTTCTTTGTTCCCTTGAGCACCATCGTAGGTTGCCGGGATTATGAGTCAACGCGTTCGGCAATTTGAAACAGCTTCAAATTATCAAGAGTATTCGAGCGTTACTCAATGGACGGCGATCCGGTCTCGTCAGGGAATCAGAATTGTCGTTCCCGAAGTCCTGCGTCCCTCGAGATCGGCATGCGCCCGGGCCGCCTCTGACAGCGGATAGCGCTGGTTGATTCTCACCTGAACGACCCCTGTTGCCAGAACATCGAACAACGCTTCTGCCGCAGCCTCGAGGTCGCGTCGGGCGGCGATGTAGGTGAAGAGTGTCGGCCGCGTCGCGTAGAGCGATCCCTTCTGTGATAGGATCGCCATATTGAAGGGAGGAATCGGACCAGATGACTGCCCGAAGCTGACGAACATGCCTCTCGGTTTCAGGCAATCGAGCGAACCTGGGAATGTGTCCCTGCCAACGGAATCGTAGACAACATCGCATTTTGCGCCGCCGGTGAGACGCTGGACCTCGGCCACAAAGTCCTCGTTGCGATAGTTTATGACATGATCAAATCCGTGCTTTGCTGCCAGTTCGACTTTCTCTTGGGAACCGGCTGTCCCCAACGTCCGCGCACCGAGGTGTTTTGCCCACTGCCCCAGAAGCAGTCCGACACCGCCTGCCGCGGCATGATAGAGTAAAGTCTCTCCGGGCTTGATGGGAAACGTACGCCTGAGGAGGTATTCGGCGGTCAACCCCTTGAGCATCACCGCGGCTGCCTGTTCGTCGGTGACACCCACAGGAATCCTGACCAGCTTGTCGGCTGCAATCAGCCGCTCTGTCGCGTAAGCTCCCAATGGCGTCGTATAGGCTACGCGATCCCCTTCCTTGAAGTCTCGAACCCCATCGCCTGTTTCGACCACTATGCCCGCAGCTTCGCCTCCCGGCGTAAGCGGCATCTCGGGAGCGGGATAAAGCCCGCTACGATAATAGGTATCGAGAAAATTGAGGCCGATGGCCGTGTGTTTGATCTTGACCTCGCCCGGTCCCGGATGGCCGAGCGTGATCGCATCATAGCTCAGCGCTTCCGGGCCGCCATGGGCGTGAATGCGCACTGCATTGGCCATCATTGTTCCTTTTTGGCACCAAGCTTAGGGAAAATCTGCATTATTCCACCGATGCAGAAGAGATAGATGCCGGTGATTGCAATGCCGCTCTTCGTAACGATGTCGACATGCTCGCCAAGCACACCGATGCGGTTGTAGAAGGCCGCCAACGCCGCCTGAGCCAACGCCAGAATTCCGAAACCGCACCACAGAAGCGTCACACCAAGGTTGAGCCGTCTCAATCGGGCTACGCGTACTGGATGGATGAAGTTGACAGGCACAAAGGTGAGTATGCCGGCAAGAACCACCACGGCAAACGCCGCCCATTCACCCGGTTCTATGACGAACAGCGTGAAAACAACCATGTTCCAGACCACCGGAAACCCCTTGAAGAAGTTCTCCTTCGTCTTCATGCCCGTATCGGCGTAGTAGATTGCGCTGGATACGACGATAATTGCGGCCGAGAGGAATGAGAGCCCCTCGCCCATGAAGCCGCGCTGGTACAGCGCAAACGCTGGAATGATGACGTAGGTCGTGTAGTCGATCACATTGTCGAGCATCTCGCCAGACCAGGTCGGCAACACCTCCTTGACGTCAAGTTTGCGCGCGATCGGGCCATCGATGCCATCGACCAGCAATGCGAGCCCGAGCCACCAGAACATTGCCGTCCAGCGCTGCTCGCTTGCCGCCACCAGCGACAGAAATGCCAGAAACGACCCAGACGCCGTCAAAACGTGCACGAGGAAAGCGCGTGCCTGCGGCCATGTTACTTTCTTTTTTGGACGTGGAATTCGGTCGGCAATCTTCTTGCCGGCAGCGCGCGCGCTCACGGTCCGCGCCAGTCAAGTTTGCAGATCTCCGCAGAGCGACCTGCGAAATTCCAGTTGCGCCCGAATGCCCTCATCTTGCTCTTGTCCGATCTCGCGACGGTGATCTCCGGAGCAATCCAGTATTCGGAATTGGTGATCCTGGTGTCATGCTCGCGGTCCTTGCCTGCGATCGGCGTTACCGCGCCATCGATGATCTTGGGTATCTGGAACACGCGTGTGCGGTTCTTCACCTCATAGCTGATCGGGGCATGCTGAACGCCGAGGAAATTGCCAACGAGAATCGAGAGCAGCGATGTTGTGCCGCCCGCCTTGCCTGTAAATATCTTGGTGATCGCCTTCGTCGCGTAGATAGATGCCCGCTCATCCACGAAAAGGCCTGCCGTCCAGTTTCCTCGGCTCATATAGCCTGGAATTTCCATGATAAGGCCAAGGTTCAAACCCGACAAATCGACCTCTCCGAAATGTCCGGAATCGACCCTGAAGCCCGCCCAGGTCTGACAATATCCCTCGGTAGGCGGATGATTACCCAACGACAGAACGCAGGGGCAAAAAACCGTGCAATTGCACGAAAGAACAAGCTCCCCCTTCAGTGCCCAGCTCGGATCGGCCATTCTCTTCCCTTGTCCCGTCAGATCGACAGTAATAGCAGCGCGGCGCTCCAGACAAGGAGTATCGCACCGGCAATGCGGCTCGTCACCGAACTGTCCACCTGCTTTTCCACCAAAGTCAGAATGCCGAGCAGCGCCATCCAGAACACGTTCATCAAGCCGACCGCAAACATCACAAGCATCAGGGCCCAGCAGCATCCCATGCACCACACACCCTGTTCCGCGCCCAGCCGAAAGATGCCGGACGGCCGCGTTGTCCAGCGAGAGAACAGGATGGAGAACGGATTGCGACATTTCTTGAGGCACGTCTCCTTGAGGCTGCTGAATTGATAGAGACCAGCAAATCCAATCGCCGCTGAGGCTGCGAGAAGATTGGCCGATCGGGAGAGTTCGCCCTGCATGGCCTGAACGAGCGTTGTCAAGGCGGCGAAAGCGATCGACGCGGCGAACCAGACCGACAGATAGCCTGAGAGAAAGACCAACGGATGCGCAACCGGCTGCTTTTGCCTTCCCGCGGTGTCGGCAAGCTCACAATAGGTACGGATCATGGGGGCCGCCGAAGGCAACATCATTGCGATAGACATCATAACCCACATGGCGGTGAGCGCGAAGAAGGTCTCAGGCGCGCCGGCGCTGGCTTCCACCGGAGAGAGGCAGACGTCGAGTAGACGTTCCAGCTCCAGCGGCAGTGGGATGTCGGGAAGCATCTTGAGAAATGTTGCGCCGGGCGTCAGGTCCCCGGGCGCGCGGACGCTGCGCGATGCATAGGCAATCATTAGGAACCACGAGAAAGCGATCGCGATGCCCAGCACAGAGTAGACGATCGTTCGCGACGCTGAACCTATCCGCGCCGTTGCACGTCCGGCACGATCCAGATTCTGAAATCCCTGATCGACAGAATTCATGTAAACCGAATGAGCTGAATCGCCACGTTGATCAACCACGCCACCGGCACTTACATACGCCAGATAACGTCGATGTGCATTCTTGGTGAATCGTGAAAAGCCAACCCAACACCTCCCTTATCGTCGTTGGCACAGGTCCAGCTGGCATGATTGCTGCGCTGGCTCTGGCAAAGGCAGGGCAATCGGTAACACTTATCGGGCCGGAACCGGGGCATGATGGCCGGACCACAGCGCTGATGACACCGGCACTCGGAGTTCTGGAGGAACTCGGCCTGCTTCGCGCGCTTGAGACTGTGGCGGCACCGCTTCGCACGATGCGAATTATCGACGCCACCTCACGCCTTCTCCGCAGCCCGACCGTCACTTTCAGGGCATCCGAGATTGGGCAAACCCATTTTGGGCTGAACATTCCCAATACCGCGCTTCTCGCAACTCTGCGCGATGCCGTGACGTCATCGGGAGCCATTACCTGGCTTCAGTCAACTGTTGAACAGTGGACGCCCGAGCCCGAGTGCATCCAAGCTAGATTAGCGGACGGCACTTATGTGACGGCTCGTCTGGCGATCGCGGCCGACGGCCGAAACTCCCCCGCACGCGCTGCCGCCGGCATCCGCGTTTCGAGCCGGTCATACAGTCAGGCAGCATTGGTTCTCAACTTCGCACACAGCAGAGACCACGGAGATATTTCCACTGAGTTCCACACCGAAACCGGTCCATTCACGCAGGTGCCCCTGCCCGGCCGCAACTCAAGTCTTGTTTGGGTGGTGACACCCGAGACAGCGCGCATGCTGGCTGATCTTGATGACATATCCTTGTCGCGACGCGTCGAAGAACGGATGCAATCCATGCTCGGTCGCGTCACAATCGCGCCGGGCCGTCAGATCTATCCGCTGTCGGCGGCATTGCCTGCCCGGTTTGCGCAGAACCGGGTTGCGCTGGTTGGGGAAGCTGCTCATATCTTCCCCCCGATCGGAGCGCAGGGCCTCAATCTCGGAATTCGCGACGTTCAGGATCTGGTCCGCATGTTGAATGAGTACGCTGAAGATCCAGGCAGCGACGCTGCCCTCGCACGCTACGATCGCCTCAGGCGACCAGACATCGTTGCAAGGTCTGCGGGCGTCAATCTGCTCAACCGATCGCTGCTTTCGGACCTGCTGCCGGCACAAATGGCCCGGGGGCTCGGCCTGTCGCTTCTGGGCTCGATATCGCCACTGCGCTCATTTTTCATGCGCGAGGGGCTTTCCCCAGGCTCCGGATGGGCGGGCGCGGTTTCCGACCTAGGGAAACAGGTCAGGCGGCAGCGCGCCTGATTTCATCAAATAGAGGAAAGTTGTCACAGTCCCCACCGAAAGCAGCGTCGTGACAAGAATGCTTGCCGAAGCGCGTTGCACCCAGAACCCATATTGTTGAGCAATGACGAAAACGTTCGTTGCAGTGGGCAGCGCTGCAAGCAGCACGGCTGTGAACATCCAGGTCTCAGAGAAGTTTCCGATCCAGCTCAGCAGCACGTAGCAGATGAGTGGATGGACAACGAGTTTCAGGAGCGCGATTGGTCCAAGCTCTACCGGAACGCGTTTAAGCGGCCTGAGTGCGAGTGTAACGCCCATGGCGAACAGAGCGCACGGAGCTGCAGCCCGCGACAGATACTCGAGAAATCGGTCAACCGGCACCGGTGGCGCGTAATGCAGTGTCGCCACCAAGACACCAGCCGTTGTCGCCAGGATGAAAGGATGCAGCACGATACGCCGCACAACGTTCAGTGCGAGCTTGCCCGGCGAATCCTTGTCGCCACCCGCCACCGCCATCATCATCGGGGCGACAGCGAAGTGCATCATGTTCTCGAAACAGATGATCAGTGCCGCCGGCACAGCCGCTGCTTCGCCAAAGGCAAGAAGCGCAAGCCCCGGCCCCATGTAGCCGATATTGCCGTAGGCGCTTGCCAGACCCTTGATGGTCGATTCCGGGATGTTCCCACCCGAAATGAGGACCGACGGGACGAACATGAGTGCGAAGACGATATAAGTCGAAAAGACCGAGCCCAGAATAAATGTCCACTCCGTCAGCTGTTCGACAGGAGTCTTGGCGACGAGCTGAAAAAACAGGGCGGGCAAAGCGAGATACACGACAAAGGTGTGCATCCAACCCAACGCCTCGAGCGGTTGCCGCGTAATGCGGGCGACCAGATATCCCACGAAAATCAGCCCGAAGAATGGGATGACCAGGCCAATAACGTCGGACATTCTCGATCCGTATTGTCGAAACGTAACACTTCGGGGCCAACGTCACTCCCCATTGCATATGGGGATTGAAATGATGACGCCCGCGGTCCACATAGCGGTCAGGACGGTGAGATGGCAAACGTAAAGACTGCAAAATTCCAGATTGGCCAGGTCGTTCGCCACCGGATTTTTCCGTTTCGTGGCGTGATCTTCGATGTCGACCCTCAGTTTGCAAACACCGACGAATGGTACGAAGCCATTCCAGCCGAGATGCGACCGAGCAAGGACCAGCCGTTCTACCATCTGCTTGCGGAAAACGAGGACACCGAGTACGTGGCCTATGTCTCCGAGCAAAACCTTCTGGACGACAGTTCAGGCGAACCCGTGCGCCATCCTCAGCTTAAGGATCTGTTCGAACGAACGTCCGATGGCGGATATGCGCGTAAGGCCATAGCGCGCCACTAAGAGCCTGCTCTTTCGCGGCGAGACCTCGCCGCAGCCTCTCAGGCGCGCATTGTCTGTCGTGACCTATTGAACGCACTCGGACACCTAACGCATTTCATTGAGATGTAGGCGTGTGAGCGCAACCGTGCGATTCGCACTCATACAAGTGCCTCATCGAATCAAGCGCAAAACACATCCCGGCCGCCTCGAACCGGAACCTTTCACCGCGCTTGCCGTTCTAAAGTGATCATTACATTGCTTCAAACGGAGGGCTTCAGAATGCACGGCATTATTTATCTGGTCGGATTGGTTGTCGTAATTATGGCTGTTCTATCGCTGTTCGGCCTGCGCTGAACATCGCCTCACAAGCCAAAGATCGGATTTCCTTATGTCAATTACCGATACTACACCGGCGATGAAGGTCGATGTCGCCACCGAAAATCCAGTCTCCTATGTAGACTGGTCAGCAATTCTTGCCGGGGCAGCGCTTGCGTCGGCAGTTTCTTTTGTTCTACTTGCTTTTGGTTCGGCTATCGGGCTCTCTCTAACATCTGTGCATTCCAACACCGGTATTTCGATGGTCGGATTTGCCATCGCTGCCGCCTTGTGGCTTGTCTGGGTACAGGTGTCAGGGTTTATGGCAGGCGGATATCTGACGGGTCGGCTTCGCCGCCGTCATTTTGATGCGACTGAAACCGAATCCGATATCAGGGACGGATCGCATGGACTGACGGTGTGGGCGATTGGCGTACTGATTGGCGCCACCGTCGCATTTTCGGGTGTGACTACTGCCGTATCGACAGCCACCAGCGCGGTATCTTCGGTTGTCAGCGGTTCGGTGAGCGCTGCCTCGGACGCGGTTAGCAATCTTGATGACAGCCTGCTTGTTGATCGGTTGTTCCGCGTAGAGCCAAGTGCAACCCCTACAGCTACCCCGGCCGGCAATGCAGACACTTCTGCCGAGCGTGAAGAGATCACCCGTGTCTTCGCATCGTCAATCGCCTCAGGTGAACTTACGGACGCTGACCGTCAATATGTGACCAGCGCCATTGCAGCTCGTACCGGACTTTCACCAGAAGAGGTGCAGCAGCGAGTAGATCAGGCCTGGACGCAGGTCGAGGAGCTCAAGGCAAGTGCCGCCGACGCCGCTGAACGCGCTCGTCGTATCGCAGTTGTGGCCGCCTTCATAACTGCTGCTTCGCTCCTGTTGGGCGCGGTCGGTGCCTATTATGGAGCAGTCATGGGTGGCAATCACCGCGACAAGCAGACGGTAATTCCTGGCTGGACACGCCCTTGGTAGGCAGTTCAGTCTGAATAGAAAGCGGCTGTTCACGAATATCTGTCGGAACGGCCGCTTTCGCATTATTTTTGCGCAATCTTCGAATACCGACAGGTGGCTTTTGACAGTTCGATATCGTCTTGGATGTGACTTGTCATATGATGTGAAAGGGCCAACCTTTTTCATTTTCAACCTGCAGGTCGCTCAGCTGGCGCGCCACGAGAATCTGGTCGAATCGCTCACCATTTCTTCCGAGCACAAGCTGACAACCCTCTCAGACCCCGCTTCGAAGAATCGCTACTTTGCATTAAATGCTCAAGCTGGCCCACTTCAGGTCAAATACAGCGCAGAGGTGACGCTTCGCGAGCATCGCGCCGACCCTCATTCCATAGGCGAAGTGGCGCTGGAGCAGCTGCCACTAGAGCTCATGCCGTTTCTTCTGCCCTCGCGATACGTCTCTTCCGATCGGCTGACCGCGTTTGCCGAAAAGGAGTTCGGCAGCCTGCCGAAAGGCCACTCGCGGGTCACTGCGATCTGCAACTGGATACATGACCGCATCGAGTATGAGCGGGGGTCTTCGACCGTATTCACGACCGCGGATGAGACGCTGATCATGCGCGCTGGGGTATGCAGGGATTTCGCGCATCTCGGGATTGCATTTTGCCGCGCCCTCAACATCCCTGCCCGCTTCGTCAGTTGCTATGCGTTCGGGCTGCAGCCGAGCGATTTTCATGCAGTCTTCGAAGCCTATCTCGACGGCCGCTGGTGGCTATTCGATGCGACGCGCCAGGCCAATCTGGACGGTCTCGTACGAATTGGCGTGGGACGTGACGCGGCAGAAATCGCATTTGCGTCGCCGTTTGGGCCGATGGAGGCTGGTCCGATAAACATCGAGATTGAACATGCCGATGGCTCGCCAGAGGCGCCGGGACGAACAACCGATGCAATATCGACCGATGACGCCCCCTAGTCTGTGAAAGCGATCACCGATCCCGATCAGGCAGAATTCCGCGCATTTTCCCCTTAGTCTGTTACGCGTCTTAACCAGTCATTAGTCATGCTTGTTTACCATGACTTCTCAGCAATGGGGCTCGACATCATCGAGGATTGGATAAGCCTATGAACTACGCATCCGCCACATTACTTGCTGCGTGTGGCCTTCTGGCAGGCGCACTGTCTGCACAGGCGGCAGATCTCATCATCGATGAGCCGCTTCCGCAGGTACAGCAGCCAAACCACTCAAACTGGTATCTTCGCGGAGATATCGGCTATGCGTTCGGGTCGCATACTGATGGAGACTGGAATTTCTGGAACATCTACGCCGCACCTTATCGCGGTATTGATGATACTTTCCGCTATGATCGCTTCTCGCTCAACGACGGCGCCACTTTTGGAGCGGGTTTTGGCTATCGGTTCAACGAAACGTTCCGTACCGATGCCACTCTCGACTTCATGCGCGCGGGCATACACGGCAAGACAAGTTGTCCAAGCTACGTGAAGGCTGGCAAGGGCTTCAACCCGGTCGAGGATAACTGCAATTACGAAGACTCGTCTTCGGCAGATATCTGGACGACCATGGCCAACGCCTATATCGACCTGCCCAAGCTGGGCATGATCACCCCCTATATGGGCTTCGGCGTTGGCGCCGCATATGTGAGCTATGACGACTGGAATACGCGGGAAGTTTGTGTCGGGTGTGAATACCAGAGCAACAAGAACGGGCTGGATAGCTGGCGCTTCGCGATGTCCGCAATGGCAGGCGCGAGCTACGACATCAATGATCAGCTGAAGCTGGATCTGGGCTACCGCTATCTTCACGTGAAAGGTGGCAAAGCCTATGGCTATGATGCCTTGGATCGCGCAACCCACACAATCTATGGCGACGGACCGGGCGCCACCGGAACTCAGGCTCGCGACAATGGATTTGACATTCATACCGTTCGGGTCGGTCTGCGGTACGAGCTCTACTGAGCGATATCGCCCCAGCGCTAGATACAGCTAATCATCAACGCGGCTCCGGAGTTCTTCCGGGGCCGCGTTGGCTTTTGTCTCCATGGGCATCCGATTTCTGCCGCGTCCCCGCACCCTTGACAGATATTTTGGGTGCGCAATCCCGCCATGCCTTGTCCGGGGCTCTGCGGCGCTCCTAGCCATCTCTCAAGCCTTCACGCAATTCGTAAGCAAACCAAAAAGCCCGACGGTTTCCCGTCGGGCTTTTCAGTGTTCCCCGGGGGCTTCTTGTTTTAGGCGGCTGCCTTGGCAGAGTCTGCGGTCGGCACTTCAGCGATCGTCTTCAGGACCTGAGAGGCAATTTGATATGGGTCGCCCTGCGAATTCGGGCGGCGATCCTCAAGATAACCCTTGTAGCCGTTGGCAACGAACGAGTGCGGGACGCGAATCGATGCGCCGCGATCGGCAACACCGTAGCTGAACTTGTTCCACGGCGCCGTCTCGTGCTTTCCGGTGAGACGCTTGTCGTTGTCGGGGCCATAAACGGCGATATGGTCCATCAGGTTCTTGTCGAATGCCGCCATGAGGGCCTCGAAATAGTCCTTGCCGCCAACTTCACGCATGTACTTCGTCGAGAAGTTGCAGTGCATGCCCGAGCCGTTCCAATCGGTGTCGCCCAACGGCTTGCAGTGGAACTCGATGTCGATTCCGTACTGCTCGCAGAGGCGAAGCAGGAGGTAACGCGCCATCCAGATCTGATCGGCAGCAGTTCTTGAACCCTTGCCGAAAATCTGGAACTCCCACTGGCCCTTTGCCACCTCGGCATTAATGCCTTCGTGGTTGATTCCAGCCTCCAGGCAAAGATCGAGATGCTCCTCGACCAGGGTGCGGGCAATGTCGCCGACGTTCTTGTAGCCTACGCCGGTGTAGTAAGGGCCCTGCGGTCCCGGAAAGCCATCGCTCGGAAAGCCGAGCGGACGACCGTCCTTGTAGAAGAAATACTCCTGTTCAAATCCGAACCAGCTATCCGGATCATCAAGAATCGTGGCGCGCTTGTTCGAGGAATGCGGCGTGACGCCGTCCGGCATCATCACTTCGCACATCACAAGCGCACCATTGGTGCGGGCGGGATCTGGGTAGATCGCCACGGGCTTGAGCACGCAGTCAGAGCTATGCCCCTCAGCCTGCATGGTCGAGCTACCGTCAAAACCCCAGAGCGGAAGCTCGGCCAGCGCAGGAAAGGTGTCGAACTCCTTGATCTGCGTCTTGCCACGCAGATTCGGAACCGGCGTGTATCCGTCGAGCCAGATATATTCGAGCTTGTACTTAGTCATTCAGACCTCTCAGAGCCAAAATCAATGCGGGAACACATTCATGCTGCGCGGTCCGCGTAGGTCCGCATTTCCCTGCCCCGATGGGAGCAACGAACATGCCAGCTTGAGCCGAACGTTTCAAAAGATCTGAAAAAGCGACCAGTTCGGGAAAAATTCCGAAGCCAGATCAATCAGTTATACAAATTGCCGCACCCCCATCGAGACACTCGACCATAAGTGCATTTGGATCAGGCATCAAATGGACTGCCTACAAATTAGTCATACGAACGCGTTTTTGACGTGCAAAATAGCAATCCCTCTGCGAGATCAAATATTGTGCAATTATTGCGTATTTATTTGGCATATTGATTATTTTGGCGGCAGACATTAGATTTAGGGAATGAGAGGTCAAACGACCAGAACTGGACTAGGCAAATGAGCAACATCCACTCTCGCGAAACGGCCAAGGTCTACACGTTCCCCATGACGGCGGATGTCGTTCGCCGTCGCATGAACGCGCAGATGCTTGCGGACATCGCCGGCCAAAATCTGCCAAAGGTGGAATTTGGGAGCGGCTGGTATCACTCCGCCGCCATCGAAGACGAGAAATCTCAAGGTCACTGAATACGACTCGTCAGCGGCATTCCGACACGCCGACATGAGGTGCAAACTGCACCTTCGCTAGAATGAAGCCTCCGACGCTACCTGCGGGCGGAGGCTTTTTTCTAACCGTTCACACCGAGCTTCTTTTGGAGCTTTGTCGATGAGGTCGTGTACTGGAACACGATCCGCTCACCAGGCGCGACCCGGTGTTTGGCGGCTTGCGCCATCAGCGCGGCCTCGTGGAAGCCGGAAAGTATCAGTTTGAGCTTGCCCGGATACCAGTTTATGTCGCCGATTGCGAAGATGCCCGGTACGGATGTCTCGAACTTCTCGGTATCAACGGGGATGAGGTTTTCATGCAGATTAAGACCCCACTCCGCGATCGGCCCCAATTTCATGGTCAAACCGAAGAAGGGGAGCATGCGTGAGCACGCGACTTCCACCTCCCCATCTGGCCCCTTGATGGTCGCGGATCGCAACTGCCCGCCCTCGCCTGCAACCGAGATCACCTGCCCCACCTGAAAGTCGAGCTTTTTCATTTCCTGCAGCGCATACATCTTGTTGACGCTGTCAGGTGCCGCGCGGAATTCCGGACGACGGTGAACAAGCGTGACGCTGTTGGCGATCGGCTGGAGATTGATCGTCCAGTCCAACGCGGAGTCGCCACCGCCCACGATCACGAGATCATGACCGCGAAACTCCTCCATGCGCCTAACAGAATAAAAGACGCTCTCTCCTTCGAACGCTTCGATGCCGGAGATCGGAGGCCGCTTCGGTTGAAACGACCCGCCGCCCGCGGCGATGACCACAACCTTTGCCTCAAAGACTTCATTCTCATCGGTCGTGACGCGGAATGACCCGTCTTCGAGCTTCTCAAGCGCCGACACCATGCGGTTGAAGGTGAACTCGGGCTTGAATGGTGCGATCTGCTCCATCAGCTTGTCGACAAGGTCCTGGGCCGAAATGGAAGGCCATGCAGGAATGTCGTAAATCGGCTTTTCGGGATAGAGCTCCGCGCATTGGCCACCGGGCCGGTCAAGGATATCGATTAAATGGCATTTGAGGTCCAGAAGACCGAGTTCAAACACGGCAAACAGGCCAACCGGTCCTGCCCCGACAATCAGAACGTCAGTCTTGGTCACGTCACTCATATATGCACCCGAGCCATTTCGAAGATTTTGCGCGGCCTGAAGGATATTATCCTTGCCGTTCAGGAACGCGGACAACCAGACCATCAAGTTCGTCACGTACCTTGATCTGACATGACAGACGCGAGTTCGGTCGAACGTCATAGGCAAAGTCGAGCATGTCCTCTTCCATCGCTTCGGGCTCTCCGACGATATCGGTCCAGGCCTCGTCGACATAAACATGACACGTCGCGCAAGCACATGCTCCACCGCACTCGGCCTCAATCCCGGGCACGCTGTTACGAATGGCGTTTTCCATGACGGTGGACCCGTTCTCGGCGTCCACATCGAAATGCGTTTCATCGAAAGCAATAAAGGTCAGTTTGGTCATAAAAGCGTCCCGACAAAACTCTTGACCGGAGATAATGACTCCGGCGGTCAAGTCAACCGATGTTAACATTGGACCAAGTCGCCCAGGCGAGCCAAATTACCTTTGATCTCTATCTGCTCACCGATGCGACAAGCTCGGCAGCCTGTGCGATGAGCCGCCTCAACTTCTTGATGCCGGAAGCGTCTTGCGGCTGAGCCTCGATCAAGGCAGCGCAGTCCCCTATGGGAAATGCTCCCACACTGCGCGACGATCCCTTCAGCATATGAGCGAGACGAATGCGCTCCTCAGTATCTGCGTCAGCCAATTTGTCGCTGACAGCATTCGCCTGATGGATGAACAGCGCCAGAATCTCCTGCTCCAGATTTCGATCCCCCATCGTCTGGCGTGAGAGATGAGTGAAGTCGATCGGGTGGCCAGGAGATGCAATTCCCCCCTCTCCGCCAGGCCTTTCGAATGCGGGTGGCGGTTCATTTTGCGCCATCATTCCATGCCCCTTCGTGTTCACGACACAATTCCACACCAATTTAGGACACCATCATCGTCAAGGCGTTAACGAGTCGGGATGCGAAAGCGCTGAAAACGTGGCCTTTTTGGCGGATGCGTTAACCTTATGTTTAAAGTTTTACGCATCTCGAGAAATGCATGTTTTATTTACCCGGCTGTGCCACTACGATACGGACTGACCATAATGAGCCTCGCGTGCGACCAACGAGCTCCCGGTAAACGGCACTGTCGCGCACAAAGTACAGGGTAACGGCGATATGGCTAAACGGACGAAGAACCTCGAGAAAGAGGTTGTCAAGGAACTCGAGTCCGCGCTCGCGCTTGACCTATCAAGCGAAGCGGATCTCGACCTGGACCTTACTGCCGACGATCTCGAAATGCAGATCTCTCAGGCTGCAAAGGAGCTTGCGGATCAGAGCCGTTCGGAGGATTCCTCAAAGGTCTCCGACCCTGTTGCAGAGGCCTCTCGACCGACCAGTGATCCGGTCGAATCGGCGCACGACGCATCCCAGAACGCTAATGCTTCGGAACGAGCAAAGGCGGCTCGAAACGAAAATTCCGCATCGACGGCCCGTCCCGAACAGACCTTGCGCGCAATTGACCCCGTCGCCTCCCCTCAGGCGGCACCGTTCAGTCCGGCTAACGACGATCTTCGGCGCTCGACGCGCAAAGCCGCGAGCATCAAAGCGCCTTCAAGCCGCTTCCCCTGGCTGGTAGCCGTTTCTTCCATCGGATGGCTGGCCGCCAGCGGGCTTCTGGCGCACGCCCTTTTTGCGCCGTCGATCTGGCGCATACGGTCGCTCGAGCAGTTTGCCGCTCGCCCGGACATCATTCTCTTTATAGTGGGAACGCTTCTACCTCTGATCCTGTTGTGGGCGTTCTCGTCGATGATCCGCAGAGCACAGGAACTGCGCTTTGCCGCACAAACCATGACGGAAGCTGCGCTGCGTCTCACCGAACCGGAAGGCATGGCGCAAGACCGCGTGATGATGGTTGGTCAAGCCGTCCGTCGTGAGGTGGCTGCACTCGGCGAAGGCATCGAACGCACTTTGGCGCGCGCAGTTGAACTCGAAACCATGGTGCATAACGAGGTCAACCATCTCGAGCGCTCCTACAGCGACAGCGAAACGCGCATCAGAGCTTTGGTTGATGGCCTCGGCAGCGAGCGCGAGGCTGTCGTAAGCCACGCAGAGCGTGTGCGCGCTTCCATCACGGGAGCGCACGAAGCGCTCAAGGATGAACTGGGCCAGGCAAGCGAGAGAATTCGCGAGGGCATACTTGGCGTTTCCAGCAAATTGTCGATGACGATCAACTCGTCAGGCGACACGCTGATCGATCGCATCAACGAATCCGGCGGTTCGATACATGGCGCGATCGATGAGCGGCTCGAAAGCATATCCGACCGGCTTCAGACATCGGGCGAAGCGTTTGCCAGCCTTCTCGATACGCGCATTGCATCGCTTTCTCAGCGGACCGATGAGGCGACCAAGCTGCTCGACGAACGAACCACGGGCATGGTTTCGCTGCTCAGCGGCGCAACGCGTTCATTGGGTACCGAATTCGACGAACGCCTCGCCACTATCGAATCGACTTTGGCGGAACGCGGTCAGTCGCTTATCCGCGAATTCGAGACTCGTGCCGAGGCGCTTGACAGTGGCACCGAGAAACTGAACGCGGCGCTTGAAGCGCGTGCGCGTCAAATCAATGACACGCTGGTTGATCGCGCCAAGGGAATTTCGAGTGCATTCACAGAGGGCAAGGACGCCCTCGCAGAGCTCATCGAGGAAGGTCGCGACCGTATCGGCACGCAGATGGGCGAGATCATTACCTCTGCATCATCGATGTTTGAAGCGCGTGCGTCAGAGTTTGCCGGTCGACTGGCGGGCGGACGAGAAGCGCTTTCCCGCACCCTTGATCAGGATCTGAAGAAGATCGACGAGGCACGGGCCGAGGTCGATTCGTCGATCGAATACCACGCGCAGCGCTTTGACGAGAGCCGCAAGCGCATGACGGCGATGCTGCATGACGACCTCCAGAAGCTGGCCGAAGGCCGCATGAGCTTCGATGAGTCGATTGGCCTGCATGCGATGAAACTGGCCGAGGGCCGCACCCTTATCGCCAAGGCCCTGGACGACGACCTGCGCAAACTGGACGAAGTGCGTGGCTCGATCGACAGCTCTCTCAACAATCAGCTCCAGCGCATTGCCGATGGACGAGGCCAGCTTTCTGAAGCGCTCGCTACGGACTTGCAGAAACTGGATCGCAGCCGGACTGATATCGATACAATCATTGCGGGTCAGGTCGAGAAGCTCGCTCAAGGCCGCGACATTCTCAAGCGTGCACTTCAATCGGATCTGAAGAAGCTTGGTGAAACGCGCGCCGAGATAGACAATGTGGTCTCCAGCCAGGTCGAAAAGCTGGCCAAGGGACGCGACGCATTCGCCAAGACGCTGACCGACGGACGCGATGCACTCAGCAAGACACTTGATGATGATCTGAAGAAGCTGGCCGAGAGCCGCAAGAGCATCGACGGCCTCGTGGCCGGTCAGGTGGAGAAGCTGGCTCAAGGGCGTGATGTCCTCACCCGCGCACTCGAATCCGACCTCAATCGCGTCAATGCAATGCGTGGTCAGATCGACCAGGCTGTAACGGCCCATGTCGGCAAGCTGGAAAAGACGCTCGATGACGGACGAGTAGCACTTGATCGCGTGATCGAGAACGATCTCCAGAAGATCGCCTCCACACGCGACAACATCAATCAGATGGTCGGCGAGCAGGTAAACCAGTTCGAAAAAGTTCTGTCCGGCGGGCGGGCGCTCCTTTCCAAGGCGCTGGACGAAGACATGCAGCAACTGTCGACAACGCGACAGGAGTTGGATGAATTCGTCTCTGGCAAGGTCGACGAGTTCAACAATGCGCTGTCGGGCGGCCGTGTTCTGCTCAGCCAGGCATTGGCCGACGACGTCCAAAAGCTTGCATCCACGCGGCATGAAGTCAGCCAGAGCGTCGCAAACCAGTTTGGCCAGTTCGAGAAGATGCTGTCCGACAGTCGCGCGCTGCTCAGCAAATCTCTGGATCAGGACCTCGAAAAGCTCGCAGACAAGCGTGGCGAGCTCGACGAGACGATCAGAGGACAGGTCGAGCACTTCGAGACATCCCTGAGCCAGGGACGCGCCCTGCTTGGCAAGGTTCTGGAAGAAGATCTGGAGAAGCTGGCCGAAAGCCGAAGCAGCATCGACAATATCGTTGCCGGTCAGGTTGAACGACTGGCCGAGGGTCGCGACATTCTCAAGCGCGCACTGGAAGCTGATCTTCAGAAGCTCAGCGCAAGCCGCTCGGAAATCGACGGAATCGCAGCCAATCAGGTCAGCCATTTGGCCGAAGCCCGCGCCATGCTTCAGACGGCGCTTAAGGAAGACATCGAGAAGCTGAACGAAAGTCGTGCGGAAATCCAGGGGCTTGCTGCCTCGCATGTCGCACATCTTGGAGAGGCGCGCGATCTGCTCAAGCGGGCCCTTGAAGAGGATCTCGCGAAGCTCAACGAGAGTCGGATCGACCTTGCTGGCCTGAGTGTGGCGCAGGTGGGCCACCTCGAAGAGGCGCGCGCGAAGCTCCGTGAAGCACTTGAAGACGACATCTCGAAGCTCAACGAAACGCGCGATCAGATCGGTGCGCTCGCAGCCGAGCAGGTTCGTCGCCTGGTTGAAGGTCGTGACGCCTTGACACTCTCGCTCAAGGACGACCTGGAGCAACTGGGCGAAGCCCGTTCCGAAATCGACGAACTCGCCAAGAGACAGGTCCAGCACCTTGCCGAAGGTCGTGCAAAGCTGCGTGAAGCGCTCGAGGACGATCTTGCAAAACTCAATGAGAGCCGTGCCAGCCTTGATGGCATTGTCTCAGGTCAGGTCGAGCGCCTCGCGGAAGGACGCGATATCCTTCGCCGTGCCCTTGAAGCCGATCTTGCCAAGGTCAACGAAAGCCGCGCGTCTATTGACCGCGCCGTTGAGCAACAGGTTGAGCATTTCGCCAAAGGCCGGAGCATCCTGAGCGAAGCTTTGGAACAGGACATTGCAAAGCTGGCGGCGTCTCGCGATGAGATGGACGGTGCGGTTGCCTCGCATATCGAGAAACTTGCGCATAGCCGTCAAGATCTGACTGCCGCACTCGAGTCCGACGTGTCCGTGCTGGAAGCTGCCTTCCACAAGCAGGCCGGTGTTATCGATGAGCGGACCTCAACGGTCGAGCACGCTCTGATGACGGGCGTGGAGCGTGTTCGCACGGTGCTTGAAAGCAGTGCGATCGGCGCGGCCGGCGCCTTGCACGACAAGGTGATGGAGGTCACGGCCGCCCTTACCCGCGAGGCCGGAGATGCGTTCAGCGATGCCGATCGCAGATTGGCCGAACGCGCGGAAGCCACGGCGAACGCGCTTCTGGAGCGGACAAGCGAGATCGCCCGCAATTTCGAAGATTTCGAGACCCGCCTCACTGGACGTGCGGAGAACGTGGCCACGCTGCTTACGACGCGTAATCAGGAAGTCGCCGAGTCAATCACGGGACGCATGCTGGATCTCCAGCGCACGTTCGAGACCGCCGACCAGCGCCTCGCCGAACGCACGGAACTGACCGCTCAATCGCTTATCGGACGCGCTGACGAGGCGGCGAACGCCTTGTCGCTGCGTGCCGATGAGATGGCATCAATGATGGCAAATCGCGCCACCGAGATCGCGGTTTCCTTCGATGATGCAGAACGGCGCCTGTCCGACCGTGTATCCTCGACGACGAGCGACATGATGAATAATGCCGATCAGGTTGTCGGCCGACTGACCGAACGCCTGGGCGACATCTCCCGTACATTCGAAGAAGCGGACCAGAAGCTGGTCTCGCGCCTCGATGAAACGGCTGTTGCAGTCGATGCGCGCGCCGCCAACATCGTCAAGGTGTTCAATGACGCTGACGAACGATTGGTCAATCGCGCGATGGAAACGGCAACGGCGCTCGCGCGGCGGGCTAGCGATATCGTCAAGTCATTCTCTAATGCTGACGAATCAATGTCGGAGCGTTTGAACGCAACAGCGGAAGCCCTCACCCGGCGTGCAGCCGAACTCGGCAACGTGTTTGCCGAGGCTGATCGCGCCATCGCGCAGCGTGTTGAGGTCAGTGCCGACGCAATGTCCGAGCGCATTAACGAGACCGCCGAGACACTCGCCAGGCGTGCAGCCGACCTCGGGAACGTCTTTGCCGAGGCTGATCGCGCCATCGCGCAGCGCGTCGAGGTCAGTGCCGACACGATGGCGGTTCGTGCCAACGAAATCGCTGATATTTTCGGCAGTGCCGAGCAACGTGTCGCCGAAAGAACCGAGCAGACTGCAGCCGAACTGGCGGAACGTGCCAACTTCATTGCACAGACCGTCGACGAAGCCCAGCGGCGGATCGTGCTGCAAACCGAACAGTCTGCATCGAAGCTCGGAGAGCAGGTCAGCAATTTTGCTGGTGCAATCGACGATGCCAACCGTCTCATCATCATGCGGACAGAAGGCGCTCAGCAGGAAATCGGCGCACGTGCATCGGCAATCGAACAGATCTTCGTCGATGCGGACAAGCGTCTGGAGGATCGCGCAGCACAAACGACGTCGAACTTCGATACACGTGTCGACGTGCTTGCTGACAAGCTGGTGCATGTCAACGAGATGCTCGCAAACAGCGCCCGCAATATCGCGTCTAAGGTCAGCGACGACATCGCATCCGCACACAACAAGCTGACGGAATCCGCCAACGCCACGTCGAGGGCCGTTCTGGACGAGATCGCAAAGAGCGAACAGCAGCTAAACTCGCGCGTAGATGTCGTGGCCGAGACTTTCTCCGCGGTCGGAAATCACATCACACAGACCACGAACGAGGCAGCCAGAACAATCGGCGACAATACACGGCAGCTCAACGAAATGCTCGCGAGCCGTTCAAGCGAGATTACGAAAATTCTCGACGAGACGGCCAAGCCCCTTGTGGACCGGTTCTCCGAAGGTGGCGCGGATCTGCAGAGAAGCATCGAGCTGGTCACCGAGCGGACTGCCGAACGCATGCGCGCCGAGAATGCCGCACTGGTCGAGGCATTGTCGACGCGTGCCGAAGAGACAATCGCCGCTGTGCAACAGGTGCGCAGCAGCCTTGCTGGTGAAGTTTCCGACCTTCTTGGCCGTCTCACCAACTCCAACAGTCAGCTGTCCGAACTGATCGACCTCGCAGGCAGAAGCCTGTCAAATGTCGACCAGAAGCTGTCATCCACGACACAGAATTTCGCAGCGACCACTGAGAAGGCCGCTCAGACCTTTGCAAGCTCGGCACGTCTGATCGACTCCAATGCGGGCCGCCTGACGGACGTTTCGTCGCGTACGCTCAAAGAAGTTGCAGGCATTGCCAGCCGCTTCGAGGAGCATACGAAGCTTCTTTCGGGTGCATCCGATCTGCTTGGATCGGCTCAGTCACATCTGGTCAGCACATTGGACGACCGGCAATCCGCCCTGGAAGAACTGGCCGTCGGTCTCGTCAAGAAGTCCGAGGACATCGAGCGGACCATGAAGTCCTTCGACAATCTGGTCGGCGCGGCACTCGAAAAGGCCGAAGATCGTACCAAGCACTCGACCACACAGATCCGTGCGGCGATCAGCGAAGTGATTGAAGCGGCCACCCAGCGTTTCTCCGACGCGACTGACGAGATTCGTCGTACCGCCGGATCGATACGTACAGATCTCGAGGAGACGCGCGCCGAGCTCAGGAAGGGTGTGCTCGACATGCCTGCCGAGGCCAAAGAGTCGACAAGTGCAATCCGCAGAGCCGTGGCCGAGCAGATCAATGCGCTGAAGGAGCTTTCCGACATCGTCGCAAAGACCGGGCGCACGGTCGATATTCCTGACGATCCGCAGATTCAGCGCCCTGCTCCGCAGCCCCAGCAACGGTCAGCGCCGCAGTCGCCCCAGCGCCCTGCACCACAGGCGCCGAGGCCTCTGGCGAACCGTCTGCAGCACCCGCGCAATCAGCAGCCGCTGTCCGCGCAATCCGGTGTGGGAGTAGCCGAGGCGAGACCCGCTCGTACGGAGTCGCGTGAGACGATGCAGGCCCCACGCGCGCCAGCGCCCTCACAGGCACCGCGGCCGACTTTGAAATCTCAGGCTCCGGCTCCGAAGCTTCGCGGCACTCTGGCCCTTGATGTGGAAGCGTCACAGGAAGGAGCAGCAACTGCACGGGATAATGGGCAACACGGCGCTGAGAGCGGCGGCTGGGTGCAGGATCTACTGCGTGAAGCCTCGCGTGACGAAGACGCGCCCACAAAGCTTGCGACGCCTGCGGCAAAGTCTACGCAGCCTCCCCGCTCGGCGCTACATGTTGTTGAATCGCTCAACTCGCTGTCGGTCGATATTGCGCGTGCGATCGACCATGACATCTCTGTGGAACTGTGGAACCGCTATAGACGCGGTGAGCGTGACGTCTTCACACGCCGTCTTTACACCCTCAAGGGACAGCAGACCTTTGACGAGATTCGTCGCAAATATCAGTCGGACAGCGAGTTCCACGCTGCGGTTGACCGCTACTGCGACGACTTCGAGAAGCTGCTGAAGGATGTTGCCCGCAGCGATCGCGAGAACATCATGACGCAGACCTACCTGACGTCAGATACCGGCAAGGTTTATACGATGCTGGCCCACGCTTCCGGTCGTCTCTCCTGAGACGGCCCATTGTAGGCATAACAAAAAGGGCGGCCAATGGGCCGCCCTTTTGATTCAGCTATACCTGGTGCAGGTCAAATGGACGATTCAGTCCACGAAACAATCTCTTCCGCGGCTTTGCCAAATGCCGAGTCGAGGGCAGCAACATAGGCTTCATTGGAACTTCCGGTGACAGGCGCTGTTGCATCGAAGAGGCGCGAGGTACGCACCACGCCATTTCGGTCATTGAGCAACTTCACGAACAGTTCGACCTGTGCACGCCCCGTACCGTCAACCTTGATGTCAAAGGCGCGGATTTCCACGATGACCTGATAGTCGATCGCGAGCCCCTCACCTGGCTTTCCCACGCCGCCGAACCTGCCACTCTTCTGATAGGTATCGGCCAGTCGCGCCTGCACAATCTTTGGCAGGCGGTCGGCCCATTGAGCGCCCTTCAGATACTGGATGACACCCGGACCTGTCTTGATGACGATGTTCTGTCCATCAAGTGCCTTCAGGGCGGATGGGTCCGCAATGAGGATCTGGGAGCGGCTACGGCCACCCGGCCCCGAAATCGACGGTGCCGACAGCTCGAAGGTGTCGAGCGCCGGCGGCGACTTCAGAACAGCACAGCCCTGCATCAGCAAGGCCGCCGTCGTCATTGCAACGGTGAATGCAACTCTTGTCACCCGCGCCCCGCATTACTCACCGCGCGGAAACACCGCACTCGCTTCAAAATTCTGGAATCATGTTCCCGCAAAGTCAACGCCGGGCCCTTCCGTCATACTCACGAACTGTCCCATCCCCACCGCTGATGATGCGCTGCGGGTTGCGTTCCAGGTCCGTGATGGCCGATTCGATACGACTGATCGCGCGTCGACTCTCGCCGACCAGCGCCTCAACATTCCGAAGTCCCTGCCCCGAGAACCGTGCCAGGCCATCGGTGATGGTACCCATGCGCTTGTTCAGCGTGTCAGCAACCTTCTTGTAGGCGTCCAGCGTCTCGCGCAGGTCGACCATCACGCCTTGGGTATCGTCACTGCCCAACAGGCTATCCACCTTCGCCAAAATGCCGTCTACGCGAACGGACGCCTTGTTCAGGCGCTCGGCCAGTTGCCGCGCATCCGTAAGGATTTGATCAACATCATCAGACTTTTCTGAAATTCTCCCGGTGAAGGCCGCGACGTCGGAAGCCGCCTTATTTGCAGACTCGCTCGCATTACGAAAATTTGCGATCGCTTCACCCGCCTGGCTAGTCGCGCTCTTCACGTCGCTCATCACCGTCCTGATGCTATTCGCATCGACAGCCGCGACAATGCCGTCGACGCGCTCCAGCGTGCCCCGCGCCTGGCCTGCGAGATCGGTGATGGACTTGACGGCACCGTCTACTTCGGTGGCTATTCCTTCCAGCCGTCCGCTGGTCTCGCTCAGATTTTTGGTGAAGGTTCCCGTATTCTCGACAATCTGGGCGATCTGATCGCGATCCACGGAATCAAGCAGCCCCTTGGCCGAATCCAGGGTCGAATTCAACTGACCTGAAACTGATTGAAGCTGAGTAGATAGCGAACTGACACTCTCCAGAAACTTGTCGATGCCATCGGCATTGTCAGCGAGTGCTTTTGAGAACGTTTCCGCGTTCGCAACTGTTTGCGATAGCGGTCCGCGCGCGTCTTTCACGAAACCTTCCAGATTGCTGATGACGCTGTCTGCGCGTTTGAAAATGTCCTGAGCGGTCTGGAGCAGGTTTGTCACGGCCGAGGGATTGGCCGTGATCTCGGCAATTTTCCCCGAGGAATCCGCCTCGACCAGCAGTCGCGTCTCATCCGCATTGCCACCCTTCAGCTCAATGTTCGCCTGCCCCGTCAGTCCGGCAAGGCCGATATCGGCTTTCGTCGAGCGCGTGATTGGCGTGAGCCTGTCGACCGTCGTATCAGCGATGGCCGCATTCGGATTGGTCGGATCGATGTAGACGCGCTGGACGTCGCCTACCTTGATGCCGTTGAATAGGACCGCGCTGCCTCGGCCGAGACCGGAGGCTGAGCCAGGTATGCGAACCCTAAGCGCCGCGCTCTCGCCACGATCCCCAACGGCCGCAGTCCAGTAAACGAAGGCAAATGCGGCCAGCACGGCGATAACCGTGAATACACCCACAACAACGTAGTTCGCCTTGGTTTCCATTATTTCCTTGCTGCCAGATCAAGCTGCCGTGCACGTTTCCCACGGAAGTATGATTCTACCCAGGGCTCATCGCTTTTGAGCATCTCATCAATCGATCCCTCGACCAGCACTTTCTTGTTGCCCAGAACGGCGATGCGATCGCATACCGAAAACAGGCTGTCGAGGTCGTGTGTCACCATATAGACCGTCAGGCCCATTGTATCGCGCAGCTTTGCAACAAGTTCATCGAATTCGGCGGCACCTATCGGGTCAAGACCCGACGTCGGTTCGTCGAGAAAGACAATATCGGGATCCAGCGCCAGGGCGCGCGCGAGAGCTGCGCGCTTGATCATTCCCCCAGAAAGCTCCGAAGGAAACTTCGATGCCGCATCACGCGGCAACCCGGCCAACTCGATTTTGAGCAGGGCGAGTTCATTCATGAGATCCTTGGGCAGATCGAGATACTCCCGCATCGGCACCTGAACATTTTCCAGGACCGTAAGGGCGGAAAATAGTGCGCCGTGCTGAAAAAGCACCCCCAACCGCATGTCTACCGTTAGGCGCTGCTGCTCAGTCGCATGATCGACATCAACCCCAAACAGTTCAATCGTGCCGGACTGCTTTCGCGTAAGCCCGAGAATAGTACGCAACAGTACTGACTTTCCTGCCCCCGATGGACCCACAAAGCCGAGAATTTCGCCACGATAGATGTCGAGATCCAGCGCATTGAGTACGATATTCTTGCCGAATGCGACTGTCACGCCGTGCGCCGACAGCACGACTTCGCGCTCATCAGTCGGTACGGGCGTAGCCGCGGTCTCTATCGTCGTCACGCTCATGCTCAAAAGTCGATCGCCGCGTAAAACATAGCGAACAGGCCATCGAGAATGACAACGACAAAAATAGCCTTCACAACCGAGGACGTGACCTGCGCCCCTAGCGACTCCGCGCTGCCACCCACTTTCAACCCTTCCACAGACGCAATGGTTCCGATGATCAAGGCCATGAATGGCGCCTTGATGAGTCCTGCAAAGATCGTTCCGAGGTCGATACTTGCGCGCAGACGATCAACAAACGCCTGCGGTGGAATATCGGAATAGACCCAGGCAACCAGCATTGCGCCGCCAAGTGCGGCAAAGTTTGCGATCACCGTCAGGCACGGCAGGGCCACCACCAGGGCAACCAGGCGGGGAAACACGAGCACGCCCACAGGATTGAGACCGATCACAGTGAGGGCGTCGACCTCCTCACGCATCTTCATCGACCCGATCTCAGCGGTAATTGCGCTGCCCGACCTGCCGGCAATCATGATCGCCGTCATGAGTACGCCGAGTTCACGCAGGATGAGAATTCCGACGAGATCGACCACAAAGATCTCTGCACCGAAATAGCGCAACTGGTAGGCGCCCTGCTGGGCAACGATCGCCCCGACGATGCCTGACATCAGAACGACCACCGGAATGGCGCCAACGCCCATCCGGTCGATCTGATTGAAAATGGCGGCTGGATTTATTGCGCTCGAGCGCCCGAGCTTCATCTGCGCGCCGCGAATGGTCGAGCCCAGAATGAACATCGCTGCGACAAGATCGTCGAAGCCGCTGACGACCGCGCGCCCGACTGCTTCGAAGAACCGCAACACGTTGAAACGCCGAACGGACGTAGTGTCGGCCGGGTCCTCTGCTGCCGTTTCCGCGACCGCTTCGAGAAGCGTGGTCGCCGACGCACTCGCTCCCTCGAGTCGGGTTTCAACACCACGCCGGCGGTTGGCTGCAACAAGCCGCTCGACAACCCAGGCACCTGCCGTATCCATACGCTCCACAGCCGACAGGTCGATCGTCATGGCGCGACCGTTGGACGACTCGATTCCCCGCATTTCCTGATCGACCATTCCGATCGATCTGGTTGTCCAGTCACCTGACAGTGTCACGAGCACAGCGTCGGCCGCGTCGCTTAGCGAGACCTGCGGCACTTCCGAACTTGTATCGCGCACGGCTTTGCTCAACATGCGCCATGTCTTAAACGCTGCGCTGCGTCGTGTCACTTTGGTGACAGGTCGCTCCGGTCGAATTGTTCGGGAGTGTTACTTTCATGCGCGATCTCAGCGTCAAGGGCGAGATGTTTCCGATCGCCGGTTCGTTTGTGATCGCCCGCGGTTCCAAGACCGAGGCGGCAGTGCTGACAGTCGAGATAACCGAGGGCGACCATACGGGTCGCGGAGAATGCGTCCCTTATCTGCGCTATGGTGAGACGTTGGAAAGTGTGCGGGACCAAATCGCGATGGCCGGTCCTGCAATCAAGGGCGGCGCTGGCCGTCGCGAACTGCTCGACCTGATGCCAGCAGGAGCGGCGCGCAATGCCATCGACTGCGCTCTTTGGGACCTTGAAGCGAAGATCAGCGGCAAGCGTGTCTTGCTAGGCAGAAACGAGCCTCAAGGACTTGTGACGGCATACACGCTATCGCTTTCCGATCCAGACAAGATGTTTGAGCAGGCGAAGCAGAATGCCTGGCGCCCTTTGTTGAAGGTCAAGGTTGGAACCTCCGACGACGCCGCCCGAATGAGGGCGGTGGCCGCAGGCGCACCGGACAGTCGCATAATTCTGGATGCCAACGAGGGCTGGACGCCGCAGAATCTGGAAGCAAATCTGGCGCTTGCCGCGGAGCTGAACGTTGCGCTGGTGGAACAACCACTCAAGGCGGGCGAGGACGAAGTTCTTGGCCGCATCGACCATAAAGTTCCAATCTGCGCAGATGAAAGCGTGCACACAGAACGCGACTTGAAGGCGCTTGTCGGCCTCTATGATGCAATTAACATCAAGCTGGACAAGACAGGCGGCTTGACGGCCGCACTCATTCTCCAGACGCGTGCGCGCGAATTGGGCTTCAACATCATGGTGGGTTGCATGGTCGGCACATCGCTCGCGATGGCCCCTGCCGTTTTGCTGGCTCAAGACGCGGATTTCGTCGATCTCGACGGGCCCCTGCTGCTTGCACGTGATCGCGAGGAGGCACTGGTCTATGAGGGATCGCTGGTGCTGCCACCGCGAGCCGAATTGTGGGGCTAAGAACCTCGGCAGATGCAGGCAGGTCCGCTTAAGCGGTTCCAAATGACGCGGTCACGAGTGCGCCGGGTGATTATACCTTCCGTGCAAGATTCGATGCCTGATGCTATGATACTAAGCAAGGTGACATGATTTCAATTTTCGGACCCCAAATTGACGCACGACACAAATTCCGAACCTGAAGAGCCGCCTGAGAGTGTCGACGCCGACGTGCGCGTGGAGAGTTTTCGCCAGACCCGCAACAATCGCCGCACCGAGCTTGTCGAGGATTACGTCGAACTGGTCGCGGAACTCATCGACCGTGGCGGCGAGGCCAGGCAGGTCGATATTGCGCAGCATCTGGGCGTTGCTCAACCCACGGTTGCCAAAATGCTGAAAAGGCTGGTTGCTGACGGCCTTGTCCAACAGCGTCCCTATCGAGGGGTCTTTCTGACCGAAGAGGGACGACAGCTCGCAGAAATGAGCCGCGAAAGGCATCGCATTGTCGAATCTTTCCTATGCGCCCTCGGCATCAGCCCGGAGACAGCGCGTATCGACGCCGAAGGCATCGAGCATCATGTGAGCGTCGAGACGCTGGAGGCGTTTAGAGCCTTCGTCGATCGCTCGGACCGTTGAGCGAAACGCAAATCAGCCTCACGATTTTGTGCCGTTGACCTTCCAGCTACCGGAAGGACTAAGCCGATTGCCGTTTCGACAATCAAACGGCCAATTCAAGGGAGCTATGGAATGAAACGCCTTATCTTCGCGACTGTCGCCGCGAGCCTCGCTTTCGCAGGAGCAGCTTTTGCCCAGGACCATTCGTCTATGCACAAACAGTCCGCTTCAGCGAGCCCCGCAATTGCTGAATTCGAGCAGACTAACAGCGACATGCATGCGGCCATGAATATCGAATACTCAGGAGATGCCGATCGCGATTTCATGCGCGCGATGATCCCGCATCACGAGGGTGCAGTCGCAATGGCGAACATCGTGCTCAAGCATGGCAAGGACGCGGAAGTCCGCGCACTGGCGCAGAGCGTCATCAAAGCTCAGGAGGCCGAGATTGCCCAGATGAAAGCGTGGCTGGCCCGCAATCCCGGCTAGCGGCTCCCCGCGTCTGTGGAAAAGGACAACGCCTCCGAAATATGCCTGCAGCAAGCGGTGAGATGGCATACGGTGCAGGCATGAAACCATCCAAAGACATTTCCAGACTGATCGAAATCATGGCAGCCCTGCGCGATCCCGCGACGGGCTGCCCCTGGGATGTGGAGCAGAGTTTCAAGACAATCGCTCCCTATACGATCGAGGAAGCGTATGAGGTCGCGGACGCAATTGCGCGCGACGATCTGGCAGACCTTCGCGAAGAACTCGGCGATCTTCTGCTGCAGGTCGTCTATCACTCTCGTATGGCGGAAGAAGAACATATCTTCGAGTTCGGCGACGTCGTGGAGGCCATCACGACCAAGATGATCAGGCGCCATCCGCATGTCTTTGGTGATGAACAGGCGCGTAGCGCGGGCATGGCCAAGGGAGTGTGGGACAAAATCAAAGCAGAGGAGAAGGCCGAGCGACAAGAAAAGCGTACTGCGCTAGGTGGCGACCGCAGTCAGCTTCAAGAGGGCTACCTAGACAGCGTGCCGGTTGCCATGCCGGCCCTCACTCGCGCCCTGAAACTTCAGGAAAGAGCAGCGAAGGTGGGGTTCGACTGGAAAGAAGCGGTTCCCATTCTCGATAAGATCGAGGAAGAAATCGGCGAGCTGCGCGCGGCGATGAAGGCAGGCGAACAGGCATCGATCAAGGACGAGTTCGGTGACGTTCTGTTTGCGATGGTCAACTTCGCCAGACATCTCAATCTCGATGCCGAATCCGCGCTAACCGGCACCAACGACAAATTCCGATCCCGATTCCACTTCGTGGAAAGCGTATTGCGCGACCAGGGCAGAAGCCTTGAAGAAGCATCGTTGGACGAAATGGAAACACTTTGGCAGAAAGCCAAAGGTGCAAGGTCCGGCGACAGTACCTGAACAAGCGTCGACTGCCGCGGTGTCCCCCACTACCTTTTCGTCAGGCGATCCTCGATGACGCTGCGCGTTGCGGAAGTCGCACGCACGGATAGTGTGACACTGCCATCGTCATTGTCGGATCGCGCGATGACATCACCATTGCGATAGAGCCAGTCCACAGATGATAGCTGGTCCGGCCCGACAGTCACCTCCAGCGTCTCAAGCTCCCCCGCCACCCGCTCTTCGATCAAGCCGATCAGAGCCTCGATGCCCTCACCCGAAATGGCCGAAATCGCGATCGGTGCACGCCCCTCGGTCTGCAAGAGCCGGTTGCGATCAGTCGCCTCAAGCAGATCGATCTTGTTCCAGACCTCGACGACGCGGTCGTGGTTTTTGGCGTCGACACCGAGATCGCCAAGAATGCGCTCGACATCTTCAGCCTGCGCTGCGGTGTCGGGATCGGATATGTCGCGCAGATGAATGACGATATCAGCCTCGACCACCTCTTCCAGCGTCGCTCTGAAGGCCGCAACGAGGTGGGTTGGCAGATCGGAAATGAAGCCAACGGTATCGGACAAGATCACCGTCGTTCCATGCGGCAGTCTCACCCGACGCAGCGTCGGATCAAGGGTGGCGAAGAGCATGTCTTCGGCAAGAACGCTCGCGCCGGTGAGCCGGTTGAAGAGCGTCGATTTCCCCGCATTGGTGTAGCCAACGATCGCCACCACGGGAAACGGTATCTTCTTGCGCTTTGCGCGATGAAGATCGCGGGTGCGCCGGACCTGCTCGAGCTCGCGCTTCAGGCGAATGATCTTTTCCTGCAGCATGCGCCTGTCGGCTTCGATTTGCGTTTCACCCGGCCCGCCAAGGAAACCGGCACCGCCGCGCTGCCGCTCAAGGTGGGTCCAGCTTCGAACAAGGCGGCCTTTCTGGTAATTGAGATGCGCGAGTTCGACCTGCAGCGTGCCTTCTTTTGTTCGCGCGCGCTCGCCGAAGATCTCGAGGATCAGACCCGTCCTGTCGAGCACCTTGGCGTTGAACGCCTTTTCAAGATTGCGTTGCTGAACGGGCGTCAGCGGGTGATCGACAATCGCCAGTTCCGCCTTCGTCTCTTCGATGATTTCGGCGATCTCTTCCACCTTGCCCGAACCGAGCAAGGTCGCAGGACGCGGATCGTTCACCGACACGGCGGCGGCATGCACGATCTCGAGCTCGATTGCCTGGGCCAGGCCAATCGCTTCTTCCAAACGCGCCTCGGAAGACCGCTGCAATCGAGGTCGCACCTGGAGAGAATCGTCTTCCCGCCCCTGCGAGCGTCCAAGAACAGGCACAATAACCACGGCTCGTGCGCCATGGCCATTTTCAGATGGGCGGTCCGTCAACGAGTTGTCCGGGCCGTGGGTGTGTGAAGCGTTCAATCAGCTGTCCCGGCTGGTGTCCTCGGCATCGAACATCTGCACCGGCTGACTCGGCATGATGGTCGAGATCGCATGCTTGTAGACAAGCTGCGAGTGGCCGTCTCTGCGAAGCAGTACGCAGAAATTGTCGAACGAGGTCACGACTCCTGTCAACTTGACGCCGTTGATGAGGAAGATCGTGAGTGGGTTCTTGCTCTTGCGAACCGAATTGAGAAAGAGATCCTGAAGATTTTGCGAACGTTCTGCCATTGTTTTTGTCTTTCGTCGCCTGCACCGACCTGCCAATGAGCGAGTTTGTCGCTTTATGTCAAGCACACGCTAAGGCTGTCGCGATATCATTGACCGCCGACTCGCCCTCGACCCGGCACTAATCACGGGCTAATGCGTCCGTGTCTTTTCCGCAACATCAAAGAACACTGCACGAATGGCATCCGTGGTCGCGCCCGGATGTCCATTTGCCACGCTATGACCGTCAATCGACACCACGGGCATCGCAATTGTGGTCGCAGAGGTCATGAAAACCTCCTTCGCGTCCTTCGCCTCGGCGAGAGAAAAATCGCGTTCTTCCACCGACAGCCCGAGCTTGCGCGCCACATCAATCACAGTTGTTCGTGTGATTCCGCGCAGAATGCCTGTGTCCGCCTGCCGTGTGACGAGCACATTATCCTTGGTGACGATCCAGACATTGCTGGCCGCCCCTTCCTTCACGGAGCCATCTGCATCGATGAACCATGCATCATGCGCACCGGCTTCCTTCGCCTGCTGGCGCGCAAGAACATTCGGCAAGAGCCCGACCGTCTTGATGTCCACCCGCTCCCATCGGTTTTCCCGAACAGTGATGATCGAGATGCCTTTCTCCGCCTTGGCGGCAAGGGCGCGCGGATCGGCTCGCTTGGCGGTGATCACAATCGACGGCTTGACGTGAGCCGCAGGGAACACGTGGTCGCGCGGCGCCACACCTCGGGTAACCTGAAGATAGACAAGTCCGTCGCGGACGAGGTTGCGCCGAATGACCTCGGTCATCGCGATCTGCAGGGCTGCCCTCGACATCGGCCACCCGATACGCAGTTCGCGAAGCGACCTGTCGAGCCTGTCCAGATGCCGGGTCATGTCGACGATGAAGCCGCGTGCGACCTCGCACACTTCATAGACGCCATCCGCGAACTGGTATCCGCGATCTTCCACATGCACGGCCGCGTCGCGATGTTTCACATAACGACCGTTTACATAGGCGATACGAGGCATGACAGGGCTCCCAACCGGCACTGAATGCAGGGATATGCGAGATTCCAACGCGGCTGCAACAGCCAATTCCGACGATGGCCTAGAAGAATTCCAAGCTGACGCGGAACAGCTGCTCGACCTGTTTCACGGCTTCACGCGTGACAAAGATCACAACCCGGTCCTTGGGCTTGATGCGCACCGATCCACTTGGCGTCAAGACTTCATTGTCGCGCAGGATGGCCCCGATCCGCATGCCGCTCGGCAGCTCGAGCTCCCTGAGCGCGGGGCCTACAAGAGGCGATGTCTCAAGCGCCTCCGCCTCGATGATCTCGGCTGCCCCCTGCTCCACGCTGTGCACTGCGCGAATACGCCCCCGGCGCACATGCTGCAGAACGCGTGAAATGGTAACCGACCTCGGATTGACATAGGCGTCGATGCCGAGGGTCTTTGACAGATCGTGATAGGCCGGATTGTTGAGCAAAACCAGATTTGCTTTGCAGCCCAAGCCCTTGGCCATCGCCCCGGAGAGGATATTGACCTGATCGTTGTTGGTCAGGGCGACCATCAGATCGGCATCGTGAATATCGGCTTCATGCAGCAACTTGTTGTCGAGCGCACTGCCGTTGAGAACAACGGTGCGTCGAAGCTGGTCCGCGATCCGCACGGCCCGTTCGCGATCATGTTCGATAATCTTGATGCGTGTGCGACTTTGCCGGCGCTCGATCGTCCGTGCAACGTGCAGTCCAATGTTCCCGCCTCCAGCGATGACGATTCGCTTAGCCTCTGGCTCTTCATGTCCAAATAGGCTGAGCACGCGGCGCACCTGATCTTTCTGGGTCAGGACATACGCGATGTCCCCGACCATCATTTGATCGCCGGAGTGCGGAATGAACAGCTTGCCGCGCCTGACGATCCCTACCACCGTCGAATGCAGGTTGGGAAACAGGTCGGTAAGCTGTTTGAGAGGCGTGTTAAGGACAGGGCAATCCTCGAGACACTCGATGGCCAGGGCAACGATGCGGCCCTCGGCAAATCGTACGACATCCATGGCGCCCGGCAGTTCGATCCGCCGCAAGACCATCTCCCCCACCTCCTGCTCGGGCGAAATGATGACGTCGATCGGCATATGCTCACGAGAAAACAGATCTAGGTATTGCGGCTGGAGATAGGCCTGCGATCGAATTCTGGCGATCTTTGTCGGCACGTTGAACAGCGCATGCGCGATCTCGCAGGCGACAATATTGACCTCATCGTAAAGCGTGACGGCGATGATCATGTCCGCTTGTTGAGCGCCCGCAGCTTCAAGCACTTCAGGATGAGAGCCGTGACCGACAAAACCGCGCACATCGAGCGAGTCACGTACGGCCTGGATCAGTTCTGTCGACGTGTCGATGACCGAAACATCGTTCAGCTCGGATGAGAGCCGCTCGGCAATGCCGTAGCCAACCTGCCCGGCTCCGCAGATAATCACGCGCATTGGGCGTCAGACTCCGAGCGACTTCAGCTTTCGGTGAAGCGCTGACCGCTCCATGCCGATGAATTCCGCCGTGCGAGAGATATTGCCGCCAAAGCGATTGATCTGCGCTATGAGGTACTCTTTCTCGAACATCTCGCGAGCCTCGCGCAGCGGCAGCGCCATGATGTGCTGGTCTGACTGGCTTGGCGCGCGAGGCATGACATCGCCGATTTCCTGCGGCAGAAGATCTGCCGTGATCGGCGCTTCGACATCATCGCCGCGCACGAGAATGATCAGCCGTTCGATATTGTTACGAAGCTGACGCACGTTTCCGGGCCAGTTGTGGGCCTGAAGCACAGCCAGGGCGTCGTCTCCGACCCGGCGCGGCTTGATACCTGCCTGGCGTGCAAACTGACGCATGAAATGATCCACGAGATAGGGAATATCCTCACGTCGCTCTGACAGACCCGGCACCATGATCGGCACGACGGCGAGACGATGATAGAGGTCCTCGCGAAAACGTCCCTCAGCGATCATGCCCTCGAGATTGTGGGCAGTCGACGAGATGATGCGGACGTCAACCTTGACTCGCTTGGTGCCGCCAACCCGCTCGAATTGCTGATCAACGAGAACCCGCAAAATCTTGCTTTGCGTTTCGCGCGGCATGTCGGCCACTTCATCGAGATAAAGGATGCCGCGATGAGCCTCTTCTAGCGCGCCGACCTTGCGCTCGCCGCCGTTGGATTCAGTCCCGAAAAGCTCGATCTCCATTCGCTCTGGCGTGATTGTTGCGGCATTCAGCGATACAAAAGGACCGTTCTTTCGCGTCGAGAGACTGTGAATGGCGCGGGCGACCATTTCCTTGCCGGAACCGGAAGGCCCGATCACCATGATCCGGCTGTTCGAGGGCGCGGCGCGTTCGATCGTCTGGCGCAGATGGTTCATCGCGGGAGATTTGCCGATCAGGTCGAAACTGTCGGTGCTTCTCAAGCGCAGGTCAGATACCTCGCGCCTGAGCTTCGACGTCTCCAGCGCCCGCTCTGCGATCAGGATCAGGCGATCGGCCTTGAATGGCTTTTCGATGAAATCATAAGCGCCGCGACGGATGGCTGATACCGCCGTCTCTATGTTGCCATGACCGGAAATCATCACGACCGGCAGATCAGGGTGCATCGTCTTGATCTGATCGAGCAGCGCCAGTCCGTCGAGACGAGAGCCCTGCATCCAGATGTCGAGGAAAACCAGACGCGGCACGCGATCAGTGATCGCCGCCAGCGCGCTGTCGGCGTCATGCGCCGTTCGTGTTTCGTGCCCCTCGTCGCTGAGAATGCCTGCAACCAGTTCGCGAATGTCGTTTTCGTCGTCAACGATGAGAATGTCAGACGCCATTTGCAACCTGTTCTTCTTGTTTGGATTCAGCAACGCCCGCATTGCCAGAGGATGGAACGAAGATGCTTATCATCGCACCACGGCCTTCGTGAAAATCATCTGGCGCATCATGGAGTTCCAGCGTGCCTCCATGGTCTTCCACGATCTTCTTCACGATCGCGAGCCCAAGGCCGGTCCCCTTCTCGCGCGTTGTCATGTAGGGCTCGAGCAATCGTTGTCGATTGTCACGGGGCAGTCCCTTGCCATTATCCATCACATCGACTCGGATCATGGCGCCGTCGCGGCGCGCCCGTACTCGGATCACACCATGCTGTCCGGGAATGCGTTCTGCACCCTCGATGGCTTCGGCAGCATTCTTGATGACATTGCCGAACGCCTGGGTGAGAAGGCGTGTGTCGAACGTTCCTTCTAGTGGCTCGTCACCAAAATCACGCTCGAAGGCAATATCCGCACGGCTTACTTCGACCAGGAAAGACGCCTCACGCAGCGGCGTGCGCAGGTCGATCGTCTGCATGTCCGGTTTGGGCATGCGCGCAAAAGCGGAAAACTCATCCACCATGCGCCCAATGTCCTCGACCTGACGAATGATCGTGTCAGTACATTGATCAAAGACCTCGCGATCCTCGGTGATGACCTTGCCGTAGCGCCGGCGAATGCGCTCTGCAGAAAGCTGGATTGGTGTCAGCGGATTCTTGATCTCGTGCGCGATGCGCCGGGCGACGTCGGCCCACGCGGTCGAGCGCTGGGCCTGAACCAGATCGGTGATATCGTCGACGGTCACAACGTATGAATTTCCACCGAAACTGACGTCTTCCTGCTCAACAGTCACCTGAACATTAAAGGTCCGTTCCAGCCGGTTTCGGAAGAAGGTGACCTGTTCGCGATAGACACGCCGCTGGGTGTTGCGCCCCATCTCGAACACTGTGCCAATGTGCGGCAACACGACAGAGAGTTTCTCACCGACAGCGACGTCACCCGAGATGGCAAGCATCGTTTCCGCGGAGCGGTTGACGATGGTGATGGTACCTTCAGCATCCACACCGATCACGCCCGCCGTGACGCCCGACAAGACGGCTTCGGAGAAGCGACGCCGCTCGTCGATCACGTCTTTGGCCGAAAGAAGCTCGTTGCGCTGCGATTTCAGTTCCAGCAGCATCTTGTTGAACGTGTTGCCCAGCGAAGCCATGTCGCCATCGGCGGCACGCACGGGAACAGACACGTCCAGATTGCCGGTGGCCACTTCATCCGCAGCGCCAATCAACTGGCGTATAGGACCGACCAGCCGATCGGCAACGGCAATGGCAGTCCAGATCGCCGATAAAACGATGATCAGCACAAGCCCGAGATAAAGCAGCGCGAACGCGATCTGAGTCGAGATACGGCTGCCCTCAAGGTCGCGATAGTCATCGACATTGGCGCGAACGATCTGCCGCGCCTTGATCACTTCCGGGTCAACCAGACGGATCGTGTAGAGATAGGTGTCGGGTATTTCCCTGAGCTTCAGAATGGCGCCGACGATATTGCGGGTACGAGGCTCTATAAGCACCGGCTTGCCGTCAGAAGCCTGATGAACCGCCTCGATGGGCGGCGGCGGCATATCGAAGTTTGAGCGGGTTTCGGCCAGCATGACGAAGGAGCCGTCATCCTTGATCAGTGCGGCATGCGCCAAGGCGCGCCCCACCGTCTCCTGCGTCATGAGATCGCGAAATCCGTTTCGATCAAGGCTGTAGACGGCTCGCGCCTGATTGAGAAAATTGGCCATGGAGAGCGTCGTGCCCTGAAGGTTTCGGGCGTTCTCGACAACATAGGCCTCGGCGATCGAAAGCGACGAGTTGATGATCGTCTTTGTTCGGATCTCAAACCACCGATCAAGCCCCACATTGAGCGAGATCGATGCAACCACTGCGACCAGAATCGCGGGGATGGCAGCGACCAGCGCAAACATCGCGACGATACGAACATGCAGGCGCGACGCGGCCTTTCCGCGACGCCGCGACATGTAGATGCGATGGATCTCCCGTCCGATCAAAGCTGACAGCAGGAGAACGAAGGCACCGTTGATCACGATCAGCAGAAGGGTCGTCGTCTCACTCGGCGTGACGGGAGTGACGCCGATGAGAATCGCGAATGAGATGGCCGCGGTGATCAGCGCCGCAAAAATTGTTACGATACCGGGCAACGCAAGCAGACGCCGCCTGTCAAGTTCAGGCGGGCGGGCGAAGAACGGGATCGTGTTTGTATCTGCGTGAACTGCCATCAACCCAAAGCGCGATTTGAGTTGATTCTATGCAACACATTGTGGCGATTCTGCAACAAAGGCGGGCAAGCCACCGCTCTCCTCACCACTAATTCCCGTAACATCTACGTTAGCCGCGGTGCGCGCTCCCAATTACACAGGGCGCGTGCCGCGATAGACGTTCACGCCCAGTTCCCGAATCTTCTTGCGCAACGTATTGCGGTTCAGACCAAGCAGTTCTGCAGCCTTGATCTGATTGCCCCGTGTAGCCGTCATGCACGCGAGAATCAGTGGATACTCAACTTCGGTCAACACGCGTTCGTACAAACCGGGGGGCGGTAGATCGCCGTCGAACAATCCGAAATAGCGCTGCAGGTGCTGCTCAACCGCCTGACCGATAGTCAGGTTTTCAGGCATGAGCTGCGGACCTTGGGCAGAGGCCGCAACACCGGTCTTGAGTTCCGATTCAATGATCTCGCCGGAGATCTCGTCCTGCGGGTAAAGCGCGGCGAGCCGGCGTATCAGATTTTCGAGTTCACGCACGTTGCCCGGCCACGAATAGCGCTTCATCAACTCGATGCCGGCCGGCGCAATGCGCTTGGTCTGGAGTCCCTGCGCTTCGGCCTGCTTGAAGAAATGTCGCACGAGATCGGGAATGTCTTCCGAGCGTTCGCGCAGCGAGGGCAACCGAAGCGGGACCACGTTCAGACGGTAGAAGAGATCTTCGCGGAACAGACCCTGATTGATCAGTGTGCGGAGATCCTTATTGGTCGCCGCAACGATTCGCACATCGGTCTTGATCGGCGTACGTCCGCCAACAGTGGTGTATTCGCCTTGCTGCAACACACGTAGCAGACGCGTTTGCGCCTCCATCGGCATGTCGCCGATCTCGTCGAGAAACAGAGTGCCGCCTTCTGCCTGCTCGAATCTGCCGGTCGAGCGATTCTGGGCGCCAGTGAAAGCACCCTTCTCATGACCGAAAAGTTCCGATTCGATGAGGTCGCGGGGAATGGCGGCCATGTTGATCGCGACGAACGGACCGTTCCGCCTGCGTCCATATTCGTGCAGCGCACGAGCCACGAGTTCCTTACCGGTTCCAGATTCGCCGCTGATCATGACCGTCAGATCGGTCTGCATCATGCGCGCCAGCATGCGGTAGATGTCCTGCATCGCGGCAGAGCGTCCCACAAGCGGCATAGTATCTGGCTGGTCATCCGTGCGCTGATCGGGTTGCGGGCGCCTCGGCTCTGCCAGCGCGCGCGTCACGATGTTGAGTAGTTCAGTCAGATCGAACGGCTTGGGAAGATATTCGTAAGCGCCGGTCTCCGAGGCCCGGATCGCCGTCATAAATGTGTTTTGCGCACTCATCACGATCACAGGCAGTTCAGGGCGCGCCTTCTTGATCCGCGGCAACAGGTCAAACGCGTTGCCATCCGGCATGACGACATCGGTAATGACCAGATCGCCCTCACCGGCTGCGACCCATCGCCAGAGCGTTGCCGAATTCGATGTCACGCGCACTTCATGGCCGGCGCGCATGAGCGCCTGATTGAGAACGGTACGGATAGCCGCATCATCATCTGCAACGAGAATCTGTCCGGGCACAGTCATCTGCCTTCTCCGTCAGCATCATCGCTTAGCGGCATATTCTCTTTCCAGGCGGGCATGAGAATACGGAACGTCGTGCCACGGGATGAAGAGTCGCACTCTATGATCCCGCCATGTTCGCCGACGATCTTTGCTACCAGTGCAAGTCCAAGGCCCGATCCGTTTGGTTTGGTAGTTATGAAGGGATCAAACAGAATCGGCAGCAAATCGTCGGCCACGCCTGGTCCGTTGTCACGCACGCAAAACTCAAGCGGAAGCGAAACCCTGTCCGATGTCCCCGGGACTGAAACGCGGATGCCCGGCCGAAACGCGGTTGAAAGCGTTATCTCGCCTTCCGGATCGGAATTGATCGCCTCAGCGGCATTCTTCACTAGGTTGAGGAACACCTGAATCAGTTGGTCACGATTGGCGTAGACGGGCGGAAGCGACGGATCATAGTCCTCGACGATCTTGATGCCCTTGGCAAAGCCCGTTCTGGCGATGGCCTTTACGTGATCGAGGACGACGTGAATGTTGACCGGATACCGGTCTATGGGGCGTTCGTCGGAAAACACTTCCATGCGATCGACGAGCGCCACGATTCGGTCCGTCTCTTCCTGGATCAGCCGCGTCAGCGCGCGATCATCGTCGGAGGCGGACAGTTCCAGCAACTGCGCAGCGCCGCGAATGCCCGAAAGGGGATTTTTGATCTCATGAGCAAGCATCGAAGCGAGCCCCGTCACGGACCGCGCGGCACCTCTGTGGGTCATCTGGCGGTCGATCTTGTCCGCCATGGATCTCTCCTGAAACATCACGACGACCGAGCCCGGAAACTCAGGCACAGGCGCCGCATAGAGATCGACCACTTTCTCAACTCCAAGGCGGGGCGACGACACATCGACCCGATATTCATTCACCGGCGAACGTCTCTCCTGAACCTGCTCGACCAGTTGCAGCAGCGGGCTCCCGAAAGGAACAAGCTTCGACAGGGCGTTGCGCGACAGCACATTGGCGCTCGAGCGGAAGAAATCTTCGGCGTCGGCGTTTGCGTAGGTGATGAAGCCATCGGCTCCAACCATGATGACAGGCCGGCGGATCGTGTTCAGCACGATCTGTGCGGCGTCTGCCATATTGGCGTTCGGCGTCACATTCATGCGGCCTCCTGCATTGTCGTGTTGCGAGGGCGCGCGAAGATAAGACGAAGCGCCTCGATCACGCGCTTCGGTTCATATGAGACCATCACTTCACGCCGCAGGTTTTCGTCCGCCCCCGCCGCATGTCGATCGAGATACCAGCCAAGGTGCTTTCGCGCCTGTCGCAAGCCGCTCTCAATTCCATAGAGGGACAGCATGTCCTCGTAGTGCTCCACGACATAGTCGGCGATGGCGCGATCGGACGTTGGAATGCCGCTCTGCTCCAAAAAGGCGGCAGAATTGGCGATGCTTCCTGCAGCCCAAGGTGCTCCGTAATGCGCGCGCCCAACCATCACGGCATCGGCCCCTGATTGATCAAGCGCCATCGTGGCCTGAGCCGCATCGCCAATGTCACCATTTGCTACCACGGGGATCGAAACGGCTGCTTTAACATTTGCGATGGCGCGCCAGTCTGCAGCACCTTTGTAGAACTGGCATCGCGTCCTGCCATGAACCGTCACCATCGCGATTCCGGAATCTTCAGCGCGGCTTGCAATCAGCGGTGCATTCCTCACCGTGTCATCCCAGCCAAGCCGCATCTTCACGGTAACGGGCACTGCAACTGCTTTGATCACTGCATCGATCAAGCGGAGCGCATGATCTGGATCGCGCATGAGCGCGGAACCGCAATAGCCGCCCGTCACCTTCTTGGCGGGACAGCCCATATTGATATCGATGATATCTGCTCCCTCTGCTTCGGCAATGATTGCCGCCTCAGCCATATGTACCGCTTCCCGACCAGCAAGCTGCACCATGTGAACGGGCAACCCAGAATGTCGAATCCGCCGGTGGGTGTCGCCGCGCCCCTTTGCGAGTTCGCCGCTTGCCACCATTTCCGAGACGACCAGACCGGCACCATGGGCATAGGCCCGCTGGCGCATCGGCGCATCCGTGATGCCGGACATCGGCGCCTGAAACACTCGATTGCGGATCGTCACGTTTCCGACAATGAGAGGCTCGGCGAGTTTAGAAAATTCCGGCATGCACAAAAACCAAGCACCATGCACCACTGCCCATTCTCTAACCAGTTTCCTTGGAAGGTGCAATCAGCAAAGGCACATTAATGCGCGCGCTCTCCTGAACATGCTGGCGAAAGCCGCACTCCCGTACTAAGGCGAACGAATGGCGAGTGACACTCCAAACATTGATATCGAGCCTGTTGGCGTCGTGATCGTTGCAGCGGGACGCGGCGAACGCGCGGGCTCAGGTCCATTGCCGAAGCAATATAGGAAGGTTGGCGGAAAACCCATACTCCGGCGAACTGTGGACGCATTTTTGTCTATCGAGCAGGTGGGGACAATTGTCATTGTCATTCATCCTGACGATCGACATCTGTTCGACGACGCGATGGAAGGTATTGCGGATCGCGTCTCAGCAGTCGACGGCGCAGCGTCTCGTCAAGGATCGGTTCTGGCAGGACTTCAGGCGCTCCGCCAAGCGCCGCCGGGCAAGGTTCTGATCCACGATGCCGCTCGGCCGTTCGTAGATCCCGACCTCGTGTTGCGAACGATCTCCGCCATTGGCGAACGACAGGCCGCACTTCCTTCCGTACCCGTTTCGGATACGCTGAAAAAAGGATCAGAAACCGGGCTAATCGTTGAAACTGTGGCCCGCGAGAATCTTTTCGCCGCGCAGACACCGCAGGGCTTTCCGTTCTGGCCCATACACGCCGCGCATCTGAAGGCGCAGCGCGCCGGCCGCATGGATTTCACCGACGACGCTGCTATCGCCGAGTGGGCGAATATTCCCGTCAAGCTGGTGCAAGGTTCCCCCGAGAACATAAAACTGACCTGGGAAAAGGATATCGAATTGGCTGACAGACGCCTCTCACCCTCCATCCAGTTTCCTGACGTACGGACCGGCAATGGCTATGATGTGCACTCTTTCGAGGCCGGCGACCATGTTTGGCTGGGTGGCGTCGAAATTCCCCACAACAAGAAGCTCTCCGGTCACTCCGATGCTGACGTGGCGCTTCACGCGCTGACCGACGCCTTGCTTGCGACCTGCAGCGAGGGTGATATCGGAACGCATTTCCCTCCCTCCGACCCGCAATGGAGGGGCGCAGCATCGCGGATCTTCGTCGAGCACGCAGCACGAGTCGTCAGAGACAATGGTGGACGTATTTCGAACGCAGACATTACGCTCATCTGCGAGGCGCCCAAGATCGGTCCGCACAGGGAAGCCATGACGGCGGCAGTCGCACACATGCTGGGCATCGAGCAGCACCGCGTGTCGGTCAAGGCGACGACCAATGAACGCCTTGGTTTCATCGGTCGTGAGGAAGGCATCGCCGCCATCGCCACTGCGACGGTGATCTATCCGGGAGAACTGCCGGAATGAGAGGGCTTACGGAACTATCCGAACAGTTACTGAATGCGTGCCGAGCGTCGCAGATCATGGCAGCGACCGCCGAGAGTTGCACCGGCGGGTTGATAATCGCGCATCTCACCGAAATCGCCGGCTCGTCTGACGTGGTGGATCGTGGTTTCGTGACCTATTCCAACAACGCCAAGATGGACATGCTTGGTGTGTCAGAAGCGACACTGGACGCGCATGGTGCCGTATCCGGCGAAACCGCAGGGGAGATGGCGGAAGGCGCATTGAGAAATTCGCGTGCAGGGATCACGCTTGCAGTGACAGGCATAGCAGGCCCCGGCGGCGGATCGCCCGGCAAGCCGGTGGGACTGGTGTGGTTTGCTGTAGCGATGCGCGGACAGGCTACCAGGGTCGAAAAGCACATATTCGAAGACCAGGGGCGCGCCTTCATTCGCACCGAGACCGTCCGCACGGCACTCCAAATGGGGCTTGCGTCGCTCACCGCAAGCTAAGCGTCAGACCTCCGCATCACCATAGATAGCATCTGCTCGCTTGCGGAAGGCATCGGTGAACATGCGGAACGCACGATCGAACATTGCGCCCATGACAGCGCCGAGAATGCGGCTCTTGAACTCATAGTCGATGAAGAAATGGACGTCGCATCCGCCGTCATCTGTCGGCTCAAAGCGCCACACATTATTGAGATACCGGAACGGTCCATCCAGATACTTGACTTCGATTGTACGCTCGTCTGGCTTCAGAAGCACCTGACTTGCGAAGGTTTCGCGGATCGCCCTGTAGCCAACGGTCATGTCCGCGACGAGAATCTCCTTGCCATCGCGTTCCTTGCGCGACCGAACGGAAAGAGCCTCGCATAGCGGCAGAAACTGCGGATACTTCTCAACGTCTGCAACGAGTTCGAACATCTGGTCCGCACTATGCGGAACGCGCTGCGTGGTTTCAAAGTGAGGCATTTAACAGGCTTTTCAGGCCAGCTTGTTGAGCTGCTTTTCGCGCGCAGCACGTAGCCGTGCGAAATCGTCGCCCGCGTGATGTGACGAGCGCGTCAGCGGACTGGACGCCACCATCAGAAATCCCTTGGTGTAGGCAACCGTCTCAAACGACTTGAACTCGTCGGGCGTCACGAACTTGATGACCGCATGATGCTTGCGGGAGGGCGCGAGGTACTGGCCGATGGTGATGAAGTCGACATTGGCGGTGCGGAGATCGTCCATAAGCTGCAACACTTCGTTCCGCTCCTCGCCAAGTCCGACCATGATTCCCGACTTGGTGAAGATTGTCGGATCCAGTTCCTTGACGCGCTGCAACAGGCGAATCGAATGGAAATAACGGGCTCCAGGCCGAACCTTCAGATATTTCGAAGGGACAGTTTCCAGATTGTGGTTGAACACATCGGGCTTCGCCGCCACGACCACCTCCAGCGCTCCTTCCTTTCGCAGGAAATCCGGCGTTAGAATCTCGATTGTGGTTCCGGGCGCCAGACGGCGAATCGCATGGATCACGTCTGCAAAATGTTGAGCGCCGCCATCATCCAGATCATCCCGATCCACGGATGTAATGACGACATGGTTGAGACCCATTTTGGCTACAGCCTCGCCGACGCTTTCGGGCTCGTTGGGATCGAGCGCTGTGGGAATTCCCGTCGAGACATTGCAGAACGCACAGGCGCGGGTGCAGATCTCCCCCATGATCATGAACGTGGCGTGCTTCTTGTCCCAGCACTCGCCGATGTTCGGGCAACCCGCCTCCTCGCAAACCGTGACGAGATTGTGTGATTTCACAATCTCACGCGTCTCCGCATATCCCTTCGAAACGGGAGCACGAACGCGTATCCAGTCTGGCTTTCGCAGCACTTCCTGATCTGGACGATGCGCCTTCTCGGGATGCCGGTGGCGGACAACGGTGTCGAGAACAGTAACCATTGAGGCTATTCGCCTTTCAAATCGATCAATTCACTTCATGGCCGCTGAGACTGAGCGCGGCCTGGAACGCCTGTGATGTAGTATTTTTGATCGACAAGCGAAAGGCCGCCCCGGCAATACTGGACGGCCTTTCAAGCATGACAGCCTTGCGCGTCTTTACCTGCGAACAAGTCTTGCAACGAATATGAGAAGGCAAGCACCCACAAACCCGGCAATCAGATAGGCAAACCATCCACCGCCCAAGGAAATGCCAAGCGCTGCCAAGATTGCGTTCAGCACTATAGCGCCGACAATTCCAAGAATGATGTTCATCAAGAGCCCGATATTGCTCTTCATGAACATTTCTGCCAACCAACCGGCCAAACCACCGATAATAATGGCCGCGATCCAGCCCACTCCGTTCACATCCATAATGCGAGTCCCTCATCCGTGTTGAATTCACGGCAAAGAAACGCGGATGCCGGGCTTCTGGTTCCATCGCCTCACGCGTTGAGAACGCGTCCATAGGCGTCCAGTACACTCTCTTTCATCGTTTCCGAAATAGTGGGATGCGGGAAGATCGTATGCATCAGCTCTTCCTCCGTCGTTTCCAGGTTCATCGCGACAACGAACCCCTGGATAAGCTCGGTCACCTCGGCCCCAACCATGTGGGCTCCGAGAAGCTCTCCGGTCTTCTTGTCGAACACCGTCTTGACCATGCCCTGATCCTCGCCCAAGGCTATTGCCTTGCCGTTGCCGACAAAGGGAAAACGACCGACACGCACATCGCGCCCGGCTTCCTTCGCCTTGGCTTCTGTCAGCCCGACCGAAGTCACCTGCGGGTGACAATAGGTGCAGCCGGGGATCTTCTGCCTGTCCATTGGATGCACATTGGGCAGACCCGCAATCTTTTCGATACAGATGACGCCCTCATGCTCGGCCTTATGGGCCAGCATGGGAGCGCCGGCGACATCGCCAATCGCATAAATGCCCGGCACGTTCGTCTTGCCATAGCCGTCGATGGCAATGAAGCCGCGATCCGTCTTCACGCCGACAGCCTCAAGGCCGATGTTCTCGATATTCGCCTGAACGCCAACGGCCGAGATCATGCGATCCGCACTGATCTTCTCGACCTTGCCATCCTTCGTCTCGACATGCGCCGTGACGGAATTGGCGCTCTTTTCGACCTTGGTCACCTTCGCTTCGAGCATAATCTTCATGCCCTGCTTCTCAAACTGCTTGTGCGCGAGTTTTGCAATCTCCGCGTCTTCCACCGGCATCACCTGCTTCATGACCTCGACCACGGTCACGTCCACGCCCATGGTGCGGTAGAAGCTGGCAAATTCTATTCCGATGGCGCCCGAGCCGACCACGAGCAGGGACTTCGGCATTTCCTCGGGCTTCATCGCCTCGAAATAAGTCCAGATCAGCTTGCCATCGGGCTCCATGCCCGGCAGCGCACGCGGTCGCGCGCCTGTCGCGACGATGATGTGCTTTGCCTTGTACGTGCCCTCGCCCAACGTGTTCTTGGGTATGGGGCCGACCGGCTCGACGGGCTTCTTGCTGGTCTTCGACACGACGACTTCGCCGGGCTTGGTGATCTTTGCCTCGCCCCAGATGATGTCGACCTTGTTCTTCTTGAACAGAAAGCCGACCCCGTTGTTCATGCGCTGGGCAATGCCGCGAGAGCGCGCGACAATCGCCTTCAGATCGGGGGAGACTGCGCCTTCGATCTTCACACCATAATCGCCCGGATGCTTCGCATAGTGAAAAATCTCTGCGGAACGAAGCAGCGCCTTGGTCGGGATACAGCCCCAGTTCGAGCAGATGCCTGCAAGATGTTCGCGCTCGACCACTGCCACCTTCAGACCCAACTGCGATGCACGGATCGCAGCGATGTACCCGCCAGGTCCGGAACCGATGATGATCACGTCATAGGATTCAGCCACAAAAGGCTCCTTTCAGATCAGATTCCAAGGGTCTGCTTGACCAGCGGGACAAGTGCCTTGCCGATCGCGCGCGTATTCTCCGCATCCAGATGAACACCATCCACCGGCGTTGTTGTGGCGACGGTGCCCGCGTCGAAGAATCCGACACCAAGTTGCTGGGCATACTGGGCATATGCCTTGGCGAGATTGGTCGACGACACATTCGCGCCCTCGAAATACTCTGAGAATTCGACATTGTCGGTTCGCGACACCGCGGGTGGCGATACGATGATTATTTTCGGGACCGGAGCATTGAAGAAATAGGCGTGGCCGCGAACAATATTGATCAGCCGCGCCATTCCGTTCGCCGCAACATAGGCGCGCCCATGAATCCAGGGTTTCATGTCGTTTGCGCCGAGCATGATGATCACGAGATCCAGCGGAGAATGCGTTGCAAGACTTGTCGGCAAGGTGCGCGCGCCGTTGCGATCCTCAGCGACCAACTGATCATCGAACGCAGTTGTGCGCCCGTTCAGACCATCCTCAATGACATGGACCGCGTTCCCGATTTCCGCCTGAAGCACGTTCGGCCAGCGAACTTCAAACGGATGGCGCGACAGCGCTTCCGCATTGTAACCCCAGGTCAGGGAGTCGCCGTAACACAGTATATTTTTCACGTAATCCACCTCCCAACACTCGGCCACATGCACCGCTCCGTCGAAGATGCATCAGGACCTCAACTCTACCGGCCTGTCAGTGCGTTCGCTCCGGCCAGAGCCCATGCAGTCACGCCTTGCGCAGGCCAAGCGCGATCATCAGCAGGAATATGCCGTTCGACAGAAGCTCGATCGCCAGCAAAACTCCTAGTATCGCCGTTGCAGACCAAGGGTAATCTGCAAGGATCATCACACCGAGCAACACAGAGATGACGCCGGAAAGAGCAGCAAAGCCCCATCCCGCGACAGGACGCAACGAAAGTCCGTACATGATCTTAACGGCACCCAGCACCAGAAACAGAATGGCGACGAGCAGGGTCAACGACAGAGCCCCTGACACCGGGTTGAACAGGAGGGATACGCCCACGGCAACAGTCAGAACACCCAGAAGCAATGACCAGAGAAATCCCGGCCAGTCCCTAACCCGGAACGCATGAATGATCTGGATCAATCCGAACAGAAGAAAGGTCCACCCAGCCAGGAAAACGGCTGCGAGAGTCGCGGCGAAAGGATTGATCAGTGCCAGAATACCGCCGATCAGCGAAATCGCGCCAAGGATGGCGAGCCAGATCCAAGATGCTTTCAGCCGTTCAATCTGCGTACCAGTAGCCATCACAACCCCTCCTTGAACCGTTAAAGCTCAGACAAGCATTCCCAACGGGTTCTCGACATGCCGCTTAAAGGCGGAAAGCAGTTCGGCACCGAGAGCGCCATCGACCGCACGGTGATCCGTTGACAAGGTGACCGACATGATTGTGGCAACCTTGATTTCACCGTTCTTGACAACCGCGCGCTGCTCGCCGGCACCGACCGCCAGGATGGTGGCGTGAGGAGGATTGATGACGGCCGCGAAATCCTTGATCCCGAACATGCCGAGATTGGAAACAGCCGTTGTGCCGCCCTGATATTCCTCCGGCTTCAACTTGCGATTGCGGGCGCGCACCGCCAGATCCTTCATCTCATTCGAGATAACCGAGAGCGTCTTCTCATCAGCCTTGCGCACAATAGGTGTGATGAGGCCGCCTGGGATGGACACAGCCACGCCAACATCTGCATGCTTGTGCTGAACCATATTGGCGTCAGTCCAGGAAACATTGGCGGAAGGCACATCCCTGAGTGCCAATGCCATTGCTTTTATGACAAGATCATTGACCGAAAGCTTGTAGATCGGTTCCTCGCCCTTGTCGGTCTTCTTCATCGGCGCCGCGTCGTTCAGTTCGTTGCGGAGCTTCAGCAGCGGATCGATATCGCAATCAAGCGTCAGATAGAAATGCGGAATGGTGCTCTTTGCCTCGACCAGACGGCGGGCAATCGTCTTGCGCATACCATCATGCGGGATGAGTTCGTATGAACCTTCCTCGAAGAGCTTCAGGACAGCGTCGTCCGACATTGCCTTTGGCGAGGCGGGTGCCGATGCGGAAGCTACGGCAGGTGCCGCGGATGCCTTGGCGCCACCGCCAGCTGCTGCGGCCTCGACATCGGCCCTGACCACGCGACCATGCGGGCCCGAGCCTTTGAGGGCCGCAACGTCGACGCCTGTTTCCTTGGCTATGCGGCGCGCCAAAGGAGACGCGAAGACACGCTTGCCATCTTTTTCGGCGGGCTCTGAAGGCTTTGCGGGAGCGGATTCAGTCGTTGACGAAGCTGAAGCCTGTTCAGCGGCATGCGGCTGCGGCTTGCTCGGCGCCTCCTCCGACTTGGCGGGTGCGGGCTCGCTCTTGGAAGATTTTGACGAAGGCTGCGCGCCATCACCGCCCTTTGCAGCTTCCTTGGCATCTTCGCCCTCGGCAGCAAGGATGGCGATCAGTGCATTGACCTTCACCCCCTCGGTTCCCGCAGGCACGACGATCTTTGCGACGGTACCCTCGTCAACCGCCTCCACTTCCATCGTCGCCTTGTCGGTCTCGATTTCCGCGATCACGTCTCCGGGCGAAACCGTATCGCCCTCCTTCACGAGCCACTTGGCGAGATTGCCCTCTTCCATAGTGGGCGAAAGCGCCGGCATGGTGATGTTGATCGGCATTGCTATTTGTCTCCCACAAAACGGCGCAGCGCATAATTATCAGGAAGGGATTGATGTCCGGCCCCGGCGATCACCGCCCAAGGCTTTCCGTTTTGAAAGAAACGGCAGCCTTGCGCCAGAGCTGAGACCCGACCTCCGAACATTCCCGCCTCCTCAGCGGTACGTCACGGCTTTCACTGCTTCAACCACTTCACCGACATTCGGCAGCGCGAGCTTTTCTAGATTCGCCGCGTAAGGCATCGGCACATCCTTGCCCGCGATGGTAATCACTGGCGCGTCCAGATAGTCGAATGCGCGTTGCGACACCTGGTTGGCAATGAAATCTCCGACCGAGGACTGAGGGAAACCCTCCTCAACCACGACCAGCCGATTGGTCTTCCTGACCGACGCGATAACGGTATCGAGGTCCATTGGCCTGATTGTACGTAGATCAATGATCTCGGCATCGATGCCCATTTCCGCGAGCTCGGCTTCGGCTTTGACGACATAGGTCATGCCGATGCCCCACGAAACCATGGTCACATCCTTGCCGGACTTGTGAATACGAGCCTTGCCGATCGGAAGCACGAAATCGTCCAGCTTCGGCACATCGAAATGCTGACCGTAAAGTATCTCGTTTTCGAGGAAGATCACTGGATTTGGATCGCGGATGGCAGCCTTCAAAAGACCTTTCGCGTCCGCAGCAGAGTAAGGCTGGATCACTTTCAGGCCCGGAATGTGGCCATACCATGCGCCATAGTCCTGACTGTGCTGGGCGGCGACGCGTGCCGCCGCACCATTTGGCCCGCGAAACACGATCGGCGCCCCCATCTGGCCGCCTGACATGTAAAGGGTCTTGGC
>JAMLJA010000006.1 GCA_023953905.1 Rhizobiaceae bacterium
TGCGCCGGATTCGCGTCAGATTGACTTGGGCGTTCAACTGGCCTATGGGGCGTCAAAGCGGCGCCGTCCGGCGTTAGCATCTTCCGATCGTCATTGCTGAGAAAACCGGTGCCATGGTGCGCCGAAGGGGGCTAATCATGGCCGAGAACCGCTTGAACCTGTCCGATCTGAAAGCGCAGACGCCTGCCGCGCTATTGTCCATGGCCGAGGAGCTGGAGATCGAGAACGCGCCCTCGATGCGCAAGGGCGAGATGATGTTCTCGATCCTGAAAGAGCGCGCGGAGGAAGGTTGGGAGATCGGCGGCGACGGCGTGCTTGAAGTGTTGCAGGACGGGTTCGGCTTTCTGCGTTCGACCGAGGCGAACTATCTGCCGGGTCCCGATGACATCTATGTCTCGCCCGAGATGATCCGCCAATTCAGCCTGCGCACAGGCGACACGATCGAAGGTGTGATCGTAGCGCCCGGCGAGAACGAGAAGTATTTCGCGCTGACCAAGGTGACGCGGATCAATTTCGACGATCCGGAACGGGCACGCCACAAGGTGCATTTCGACAACCTGACGCCGCTCTATCCTGACGAGCGGTTGAAGATGGAAATCGAAGACCCGACGATCAAGGATCGTTCGGCGCGGATCATCGACATCGTGGCACCACTGGGCAAGGGCCAACGGGCGTTGATCGTGGCGCCGCCGCGCACCGGCAAGACGGTGCTGATGCAGAACATCGCGCATTCGATCACGGCCAATCATCCGGAATGCTATCTGATCGTGCTTCTGATCGACGAGCGGCCGGAGGAAGTGACGGACATGCAGCGCTCGGTGAAGGGCGAGGTGGTTTCCTCAACGTTCGACGAACCCGCTGTCCGGCACGTTCAGGTGGCGGAGATGGTCATCGAGAAGGCCAAACGTCTGGTCGAGCATGGACGCGACGTTGTTATCCTGTTGGATTCCATCACGCGTCTCGGTCGCGCCTACAACACGGTGGTGCCATCATCCGGCAAGGTGCTGACGGGTGGTGTGGACGCGAACGCCCTGCAGCGGCCGAAACGCTTTTTCGGCGCGGCGCGCAACATTGAAGAAGGCGGCTCGCTGACGATCATCGCAACTGCCCTGATCGACACGGGCAGCCGAATGGATGAAGTCATCTTTGAGGAATTCAAGGGAACGGGCAATTCGGAGATTGTTCTGGACCGGAAGGTTGCCGACAAACGCATCTTCCCGTCGATGGATATTCTCAAGTCCGGAACCCGCAAGGAAGATTTGCTCATCGCGCGCGCCGACCTGCAGAAGATCTTTGTATTGCGTCGCATTCTTGCCCCGATGGGCACCACGGATGCTATCGAGTTCCTCATCGACAAGCTCAAGCAGACCAAGACGAATGGCGACTTCTTTGATTCGATGAATACTTAGGAGCCAAACCGGACTTCGATTCGGGCCCGAAACATTCGAGTGCACGCTGTTAACCTGACTCACGTGAAACACACGGAGACTGTCGCCTGGAAGGCGCGTGAGTGATGCGCAACACCATTTTTGCTCTTTCAAGTGGGCGGCTGCCTTCAGGCGTGGCCGTCATTCGCCTGTCCGGACCAGATACAATCGCCATATTCAAGGCAATGGTCGGCCGTCTCACCGCGCCGCGACATGCTTCCCTGGTCAAGCTTCGCGCCAAGGATGGGGGCCTTCTGGACCAGACCCTTGCGTTCTGGTTCCCCGCTCCCGCGAGTTTTACTGGCGAGGATTGTGCGGAGTTCCATGTTCACGGCGGACCGGCGGTGGTCCAAGCTGTCATGCGCGAACTCGGTTCATTTCCAGGGCTTAGGGTGGCTGAACCGGGTGAATTCAGTCGTAGAGCCTATCTCCATGGCAAGTTTGATCTGGCGCAGGCCGAGGCTCTTGGGGATCTCATCGCCGCCGAGACCGACGCACAACGTCGGTTTGCGCTTCAAAATGCCGATGGACGTCAAGGAGTTCTCTATCGTGCCTGGCGGGAGAGAATGATCAGGGCGCGCGCCTGGATCGAGGCAGAGCTGGACTTTTCTGATGAAGGGGACGTACCCGACACCGTCAGCCAAGCGGTTTGGGCTGACGTGCAGGCGCTATGCCTGGAGGTCGAGCGGCACTGTACGGAGTTCCACAAATCTGAAATCATCCGCGAAGGTCTGGATGTCGTGATCGCTGGGGCGCCCAATGCAGGCAAATCCAGCCTTCTCAATGCGCTCGCGAGGAGGGACGTCGCGATCGTATCCCCGTTGGAGGGGACTACTCGCGACCTCATCGAGGTTTCGCTTGATGTTGCTGGGTACAAGATCCGGGTTACGGATACCGCAGGCTTGAGAGATGGCTCAGACCCGCTTGAGATGGAGGGCATCACTCGAGCGCGGAAGCGGCTGGAAACGGCGGATGTGGTTCTTCATCTGGCGGACTGCAACAGCCAGCAGTCAGCAGTGCCAATATCTAGCTGTGGCGAAGTTGTCCGCGTCGGTACGAAATCCGATCTGGGCGGGCATGGCTCGGGGTGCTTCCACGTCATGATCTCGACGGTATCAGGTGAGGGTATAAGTGAGCTTTTGGCGCTTCTTGAAGCACGTGCCATGAATCTCGTAGGTGCGATCGGCGTCGCGCCCTCTCAAGAGCGCCATGTCACGCTGCTGAGGGTCGCAGCGGCTCATATGAAGAACGCGATAACGGGTGATTTGCCGATTGAAGTCGCGGCGGAAGAGTTGAGACTGGCAAGTGATTCCATCGGACGGATCACGGGCGACATTGATGTCGAGGATTTGCTCGGAGCAGTGTTTGCAAACTTTTGCATCGGGAAATGACTCACGTGAAACATCATTGTGCTAAGTGGTCTGCGTGAGTGCCGATGGTGCATGGACGAAACAATATGACGATGAAATATGACGTGATCGTTGTTGGAGGTGGACACGCCGGTTGCGAAGCCGCCGCTGCTTCCGCACGATCGGGTGCCAGCACTGCATTGGTGACACTGAGCGCAGCCACCATTGGTGCGATGTCATGTAACCCTGCGATCGGAGGGCTCGGTAAGGGCCAGCTCGTCCGCGAAATTGACGCGCTGGATGGCCTGATGGGACGTGCGGCGGATTCAGCTGGTATCCAGTTTAGATTACTCAATCGCCGCAAAGGTCCCGCGGTGCGCGGTCCGCGAACGCAGGCGGATCGCAAGCTCTATCGCAACGCCATCCAGCACGCGCTTGAAGTGCAGCCGAATCTTACGATTGTCGAAGGTGAGGTCGCAGACATCGGCCTCTCCCAAGGTCGAGTGTCATATATCGTTTTGGGCGATGGCAGGCAGCTTGATTGTGGATCGCTCGTTTTGACGACCGGCACATTTCTGGGCGGTCTGATCCATATCGGGGACCGCCGTATCGTTGCTGGTCGGGTCGGTGAACCTGCCTCGTTGCGCCTTGCAGAATCCATGCGGAGAATCGGTTTTACCCTTGGGAGGCTGAAGACGGGCACGCCGCCTCGTCTCGACGGGCGCACGATTGATTGGTCGGGACTGGCAACGCAGGAGGCCGATTCGGACCCGGAACCATTTTCGTTGCTGACCGACACTATTACGGTGCCTCAGATAGCGTGCGGCATAACCCGGACGACGGCGGCTACTCATACTGTCATCCGCCATAATTTGCATCGCTCGGCTATGTATTCGGGTTCAATTGAAGGGGTTGGTCCGCGCTACTGCCCGTCGATCGAAGACAAGATCGTCAAATTCGGCGACCGGGAAGGGCATCAGATCTTTCTCGAGCCGGAAGGACTCGATGACGATACGATCTATCCGAACGGCATTTCGACCTCGCTACCTGAGGATACTCAGTCACAGATCCTCACGACGATACCGGGCCTTGAGCAAGCCGTGATGCTCCAGCCCGGCTATGCCATTGAGTATGATCATGTCGATCCGCGGGAACTGAAAGCGACGCTTGAAACCAGGCGCGTCCCAGGTCTGTTCCTCGCGGGCCAAATCAACGGCACTACCGGCTATGAAGAGGCGGGTGCACAAGGGGTCGTAGCGGGGCTGAATGCCTCCCGATTCGCCGGGGGCGCGGACGGCTATCTGTTTGATCGAACCACCTCCTATATCGGTGTCATGATCGACGATCTCACGACGCGTGGGGTGAGCGAGCCCTACAGGATGTTTACTTCGCGGGCTGAGTACCGATTGTCCTTGCGTGCGGATAACGCTGACGATCGTCTCACGCCTATTGCACAACAGCTTGGAATTCTGGGGACCGCGAGACAACAGCGGTTCGATGATGTCCGCTCCGAATTGAACGAGGCGCGCGAGCTTGTCGAATCCTTGACGTTGACGCCAAATAGGGCTGCTGAGCACGGCATCGAGATCAACAGGGATGGCGTGCGGCGAACTGCATTTCAGGTGTTGTCATACCCGAACGTCACCATCGGTGTGCTAGCGAAGGTTTGGCCTGATCTCAATCGTTTTGGACGAAGAACCCTGGAGAGGCTTGAGACTGAGGCGAAATATGCTGTCTATCTCGACCGGCAGGGCGATGAAGCGCGTCGTATACAAGATGAAGAGCACCGCGCCCTCCCCTCGACTTTGGATTTCGCGGTTATGCCCGGGCTTTCGAATGAACTGAAGCAAAAGCTTGCTGCGCGCAATCCGCGTTCGATCGGTGAAGCGATGAGGATCGAGGGCATGACGCCGGCTGCGCTTGGCATCATCCTGACGCATGCCCGCCAAGCTGAAATGGCGCGGAGAAACGCTGCGTGACTATGCCAAATAAGGCGCTTCTTGAGGATGCTATTGGGCCAGTTTCACGTGAAACATTTGAACGCCTTGTGGCGCTTGAGGTGCTCTTTCGAAAATGGGCCGGGCGAATCAATCTCGTAGCGCCTTCGACACTTCCCGATCTCTGGCATCGCCATATTATAGATAGCGCTCAGCTTGTGAAGTACGCACCTACGGAGCTTCGCTGGCTCGATATCGGCTCGGGCGGTGGATTTCCAGGCCTTGTTCTCGGCGTGCTGCTACGTGCCCGCAGCGGTGCATCTATAGAGTTGGTGGAGAGCAACCAGAAGAAAGTGTCCTTCCTGAGGGTCGCCGCCGCACAGCTCGAACTGCCGGTAAAGGTACACGCGATCCGGGTCGAACAGGCGGCAACGACCATTTCCACTCCTGAGATCGTAACGGCGCGGGCGCTAGCGCCTCTCGCGGAACTTCTGGATCTCGCCTTTCCGTTTTTCGATGAACATACGCGAGGTCTCTTCCACAAAGGTCGGGATTACCGTCGCGAGCTAGAAGAAAGCGCTGATGATTGGGCGTTTGATCTGCTAGAACACCCGAGCGTTGTCGAAGCGGATAGCGTGATTCTGGATATATCAAACGTGCGGCGACATTCGGCATGAGGCAAAAGCTGCGAATTATCACTGTGGCAAACCAGAAAGGCGGGGTCGGAAAGACGACAACGGCCATAAATCTGGCGACTGCGTTGGCGGCAATCGGCGAAAAGGTTCTGATCGTCGATCTCGACCCTCAAGGAAATGCCAGTACGGGCCTCGGGATCGACCGGCGTGACCGCCGCGTGTCCTCTTATGAAGTCCTGACAAATGCGGCGGGTATCGGAGAGGCTTCGGTCGAGACTGCCGTGCCTGGCCTGAGCATCATTCCTTCCACCCTCGATCTTCTTGGGGTCGAGATGGAGATTTCAAATGCTCCAGACCGAGCGCTCCGCCTGCGCAATGCTTTGAGAGCCTATGAATCAGGCGAAAGTTCTTTCAGCTATGTTCTGATCGATTGCCCCCCCTCTCTGAATCTTCTTACGCTTAACTCGATGGCGGCTGCCGATTCCATCCTGGTGCCATTGCAGTGCGAGTTCTTTGCGCTCGAGGGCTTGAGCCAGTTGCTTGAGACGGTGGAGCAGGTGCGCCATTCCGTGAATCCGCATCTGACTATTCAGGGCATCGTGCTGACCATGTTCGACGGGCGTAACAATCTTGCGAACCAGGTCGTCGAGGACGTTCGCGCCAATATGGGCGATAAGGTCTACAACACGATCATTCCAAGGAATGTTCGCGTCTCCGAAGCGCCATCTTATGGAAAACCGGCCATTTTGTATGATTTGAAGTGTTCTGGCAGCCAGGCATACCTACAACTCGCCTCGGAGGTGATCCGCCGGGAACGACAGTCAAAAGCGGCGTAGGAGCGGACAGGAATGAACGAAGATCCCTCAAGAAAGCGGCTTGGACGCGGCCTTGCCGCCCTGATCGGTGAAATTGATCGCCCTGCTGAACCGGACCAGGCGGTCACGCGGGCCGACGGCCAGGTGCCGATTGAATTTGTAGCGCCGAACCCCCGCAATCCGAGGCGCAACTTTGCCGAGGATGAACTCGCCGATCTCGCGCAATCGATTCGTGAGCACGGCGTTGTCCAACCGATCCTCGTTCGCTCGGCGCCCGTTCCCGGCAAGTTTGAGATCATCGCCGGCGAACGTCGGTGGCGTGCCGCGCAGCGGGCGGGATTGACCGAGATTCCTGTCCTCGTACGTGAGGTCAACGATCGAACCGCGCTCGAGCTGGCGATTATCGAGAACGTGCAGCGGGCCGACCTCAATCCTCTCGAAGAGGCGCAGGGCTATCAGCAGCTCATCGACGAGCACAGTTATACCCAAGCGGATCTCGGCCAGGTGATCGGCAAGAGCCGTAGCCATGTCGCCAATACGTTGCGTTTGCTCAAGCTTCCGAACGTCATCCGCGACATGCTTGTGGATGGACAACTCTCTGCGGGACACGCGCGAACCTTGGTGACGGCTGCAGATCCGACGAGTTTGGCCAAGAAGATCATCGATGGAGGCCTGTCCGTTCGGCAGGCGGAGGCCTTAGCGCAGAAGCCGGATGCGCCGAAGATGCCAAGCAATCGGGAGGCTGACGCGAAGGATGCCGACACGCTGGCTCTGGAGAAACTCCTCAGCGACACGACCGGGCTTGCAGTCTCGCTCGCGCATAAAGGTCAAGGCGGTGAGGTCCGGATACGATATCGTACCCTGGAGCAGCTTGACGAGTTGTGCAGGCTCCTAAAGGGTTGATTCTATTCAATAAACGACGGTAGGCTCAAGCGGCCGCTTTAGTCAGCGACGGGCTCGACCTGACGCGGCTGCCTCGGCTGCGAGACCCAGCATAGCCTGACGAATTGCCGCGTTGGCAAGATCCGGCCTCCGGCGCGTGTTGAGTGTCAGGGCTTGAAGGCGGCTCAGAGCCCGCTCAATGCGCTCGACAGACCAAAGGGACAGCGCGCGCTCCAACGCGGCGCGACGCTTGAAAAGCACGGGCGGGCGGGCGGCGCTTAGTGCTGTGGCTGTGGACGAACCAGCATCCACCGCCGCTCGCATCACGTGGAGCGCCTGGAACTGCCTGATGGCGCTTGAAACGATCTGAAATACGGCCCCCGACGAGGCTAGTGCCCGCGTTAACGCTCCGTCCGTCTTTTCCATATCTCCGGCAAGGGCACTGTCCACAACGTCATCGGTGCTCGACTCGCCGACATCGCTTACTGCCTGGATGACGTCATCGGTATCGATGCGTTCCATCCCCTTCATATAGAGCACCAGCTTCTGCAATTCCCCCCTGCTGGCAAGTCGGTCGCCGCCAAGGCTGTCGCGGAGTAGTCGCCTGGCATCCATGGTGATGGAAAGACCGGAATTGCCGATCTCCTCGTCGATCAGGCGATCAAGATCCCGGCCCTCATCGGCGTAACATGGCAGTGCCATCGCGTTCGGCGCGGCCTCCACAAGCGTCCTCAGCGCCACGCCCTTTCGCAACTCCCCTGCCTCGATCAACAGGATCGTATCCTGTGCAGGACGCCCGACGAGCGCCTTAACGTCATCTGACAGTCGCTTGTCGCCCCCTGCTCCACGAACCCATATCAGTCGCTGGGCGGCAAACATCGCAACGGCGTGGGCTTCATCCAGGAGCCGACCGGGATCGCGTTCCAGAACCGAGGCATCGAGACGCGTCACGACGAATGGATCATCCAACGGCAGGCCCGTTGCCTTGGCAAAGCGCTCGGCGCGTTCGGAGACGAGGCCGCGATCTGGACCGTAGACCAGTACGATCTTCAGATCTGCCGGCGGGCGCGCGAGCCAGGCATCGACTTCATGTGCTTTTTTCTGAGCCATGTGCCCATTTAGCGCGCCGCGAACGGGTGCGCCAGATCGCGCGGCGACTGTATGGTGAGGCCGCCAGCTTTTGCGCTTTGCCGTTGGTGATCCGATATCACTATGCAGGTCGATAGACGCGTTGGGCTGTGTTCCAGAGGATGTCGTCAGCGACGCTCGGTGGCTGACCTGCCAGCGCTTTCAGATGTGCGGAAACGAGCGCTGCGTGATCCGTCCAGAGCTTTTCTATTGGAAAGTTCGATCCGAACATCAGCCGTTCGCTACCCAGAATGCCGACTGCACGTTTGACCACGAATTCGATCAGATCGGGATCGTTGCGCTGAACGAATGTGCCGAGCCCCGAGAGCTTTGCCGATAGATTGGGGAAAGGTGCGAGCCTTGAAAGTCCGGCCTCCCATTCCTCCACCGTGCCCGAATCCATGGATGTGAGCATGCCGGTATGTGTGAGAATAAACTCGATTTCGGGATTCTCGCCCACGAGTTCGGCGCCGTCCCGCATCTGCCCCGGAAACAGCTGCAGGTCGAAGGAGAGGCCGTAGTCTCGAAGCCGTGCGACGTTCTTTCGGACCTTGGGATCGATCACCTGATCCGGCGTGGGAGCGAACCGGTAGTCAGCAATCTGGTGCCAATGAAGCTGCATCCTTACCCCGCGCAACAACGGATACGCCTTCAGCCTGTCAAGTTGGGGACGCACATCATCGACGCTCATATCGGCATAGCCGACAATCGCGTGTGGCCATCCGGTCTCATTGGCGGTCTGCTGGACCCAGGCGACTTCCTTCTCGAAATCGTCCTTCGCCCAGTTCGTCTGGACATAAACGGCTTTCTCAATGCCCTGCCCCTTCTGATCCTCCAGAAACTCCTCGATCGGATAGTCGCGGCGGATTGGCTCGTAGGGCCCGAATATGCGCGGCACCATGGGACCGACCAGCCAAGGAAGATCTGCCTGCCTCCAGATATGAAAGTGGGAATCGATGATCTTGTGCATCAGGATACCTTTCGCCAGATAGCGGCCGCAGAAGGTGACGGGCGGCCAAGCGAGAGCAAGAAATCGGTAAGGGCTGCGACCGACGATCCGTCGACGAGATCGTCAAGCACAGGCAAGATTGCCTTGAGCGCGGCCGTCTGTGGCTGGAAGCGGGTATCTCCCGCAAGGGGGGTACAGAACGACAGCCTGAACGCGCGCTGACCTAGACGCCGTAGCGCTGTTTCCATCTCCGTATGATCGCCGCGCTCAAGTCCGTCAGAGATAATGACCACAGCAGCGCCACGAGCCAGTGCCGAGAAGCGGGGAATCGCCAGAAATGCCATAAGGGTCGGGCCGATCCGTGTTCCCCCATCCCAGTCATCCACCAAGGCCGCCACGCGCGCCAGGGCGTCTTCTTGATTGCGCACCTTGAGAGCGCCCGTAACGCGCGTCAGCCTCGTGCCGATCGTGAATATCTCAGCAGACTGGGTTCCCTGTACCACTTGATGCGCGACCCGAAGGCAATCCTGCGTGTAGTCCTTCATGGACCCGGAAATATCGATGAGAAGCAACAGGCGCCGCGGAACGATCAGCCGGTGGCGCATGCTTGGTGCTGGCAGATCGCCATCGCCGCGCACGATCTGGCGCAAGGACCGTCTCAAATCCAATATGCCATTCGTTCGTGATTGTACGGTGCGGAAAGATCGGCGGCTGGGAAGGCGGCTTCGGATCTCGCGCCGAAACCTGTCGAGGCGTCCGGCATCGCTCTCAAACATGCGCTTTGAAAGCTGTTCAGCCGAAGCGGACAGCGCGCCGCCCTCACGCCTTTCGATTGGAAGCGCTTCATGTTGGGCGATTGAAGCGTCATCCTTGACCTGAACCTCTTCCTCGCCATCGGATGTCGTCACGACCTGCCCCACGCCATAGAAGAACGCATCGAAAAGCGCTTCAAACTCAGGCCGTCTGTCTGGGCCCGGCGCAAGCGTGGCGACCGCCGCCAACCGAATGTCGTTCATCGATCGCGGCCCGAGCAGCTCGATTGCGCGCAGGAACCCGGTCAGTTGCTCAGGCGCAACCCGAAACCCGGATGCGCGCAGCAGACGAGCGAAATCCTGGAACGGGCGCACTTCGATGGGCAGCGCCGGTCGGGTTGTTCGAGGTCCGCCGCGCTTCACCTCAAGGCCTCCCCTATCACCGCATCAAGCTCGGGGCGGATGAAGGCGAGATCCTCCTCATCCTTGATCAATACCCCAATCGCGCGTCGAAACGCTTCCGGCCACGGGCTGCCGCCCCTTTCCAGGATGGTCGCAGCATTCGCCCACTCGACCGCTTCCGCGATGCCGGGCGGCTTGGCGATGGGCCGTGCCCGAATGTTTCGTACCGCCTGTGCCACCGCGCGCGCGGTCGCCTCCGCCACTTCCGGCGTGCGCAGCATAATAATCGCCGCTTCCCTCTCCGCGTCGGGATAGCCGATCCAATGGTAGAGGCAACGCCGGCGCAGCGCCTCGGCCAGTTCGCGGGTGCGGTTGGAGGTCAGAATGACGATGGGACGATGAGCAGCACGGATGGTGCCGCGCTCAGGAATGCTGACTTGGAAATCGGAGAGAAACTCCAGCAGAAGCGCCTCGAACTCGTGATCGGACCGGTCAATTTCATCCACCAGCAACACCCGCTGGTCGGGCGCCCTGAGAACCTGCATCAAGGGTCTGTCGATCAGGAAACTATCTTCATAAAGGTCGACTTCCTGCTCGCCGGCTTGCCGGATCGCGAGCAGTTGGCGCTGATAGTTCCATTCATAGAGCGCGTGTCCGGCATCGATGCCCTCATAACATTGGAGGCGCACAAGCGATCGCCCGAGTGCAGACGCTATCGCCTTCGCGGCCTCTGTCTTGCCGACGCCAGGCGCGCCTTCAAGGAGAAGCGGCTTTCCGAGCTGCACCGCAAGGAAGACGGCAGTTGCTAATTCTTCGTCGGCTAAATAGTCCTGTTGTGCTAGCGCTTCGGCGAGAGATTCCGGACTTGCTACTAGGTTTGGGCGGTCCATATTGGATCCTCAGCGAGGCGCCTCGCCAGCCTGCGCCTTGAGGGCGCGCAGAATACGCTCTGGCGTGATCGGCAGTGTGTCGATACGGACACCGATCGCATCGAAGATCGCATTGGCCACGGCGGGGATTTGAGGGTTCGCACACATCTCGCCCGGACCCTTGGCGCCGTACGGACCATCTGCAGCGGGACGTTCCAGAACCACGATCTCCGTGTCCGCCAGATCGCCGGGACCCGGCATGAGATACTGGTTGAAATCCGTCGCACCGTGCTCGCGTGCTGGATAATAGGGTTCGGTGGTTTCGTAGAGCGTGTGACTGATGCCCATCCACGAGCCGCCGACAAGCTGCTGTTCGACCATTTTGGGATTAAGTGCCCGTCCGATCTCGAACACGTTCTTGACCGAGGTGACCGTGACCTCACCGGTTTCGTCATCGACTTCCACATCCGCCACCGTGCAGGCATGCGCATAGCAGGTCGATGGCTTCATCGCGCCCGTTTCGGTTTCGGGAAATGAACGCGGCACAAGGAACATGCCTCGCCCCGAGATCGAGCGGCCATATTTGAAATGGGCCATGAGCGCCGTGTCGAAGATCGAGACGGATTTCTGCGGCGCGCCCTTCACCTGAATATTGCCTTTGCCGTCTGTATCGAGATCGGATGCGTCTACCTCCAGCGCCTCAGCGGCAACTTCCAGCATGACCTGTCGCGCTTCGTTGGCCGCTTGTATGACCGCATTGCCGATGCGGTGGGTGCCACGTGATGCGAATGTTCCCATGCAATGTGGCCCGGTGTCGGTGTCGGCAGTGTCGACGATTACCTGCTCGGTCGAAACACCAATTGTTTCCGCGCATATTTGCGCCATGATCTGCTTCAGGCCCTGCCCGAGATCAACTGAAGACAGCGTTACCATGAAGTTGCCTGTCGGGGTGGAATGGACAAGCGCCTGACTGGGATCGCCGCCGAGATTCATTCCCGTGGGATAGTTGATGGCCGCTACGCCACGTCCGTGCCGGATCGCCATCGCTCAGGCCTCCTGTTTGTAGGATGACATCTTCATGAATCGCTCGGCGACCGGCCAGTCGGCAAGACGCGACGCTTCCTGCATGCACTCGATGAGTGCCGCGCCTTCCGTCGGCTGGCGGTGGGCCTTCATATCGCCGTCGCGATAGGCGTTGATGAAGCGGAACTCCAGCGGGTCCATACCGATCAATCTGGCCAGCTTGTCCATCTGCACTTCGAGGGCGAAATCGGCAATCGTCACGCCGAAGCCGCGCATGGCCGAGGAGGGTGTGCGGTTGGTGTAGACGCAATAGGTGTCGATCCAGACATTGGGGATCGTGTAGGGGCCGGGATAATGGGCAGCACCCTTCTGCGCGCCATAGGGCGAGTGGCGCGAATATGCGCCAGCGTCCGTGTAGCCGGTAACCTTGCGGGCAACGATGCGCCCGTCTTTCATGACGCCGTCCTTGAGCGTGATCGTTTCGGCGGCCCGAGGCGAGGAGATTTGCATCTCCTCCTCGCGGCTGTAGATGAACGATACGGGCCGGCCCGTCAGCTTCGCCGCGAGTATCGCGACCGGCTCCACGGTCACGTCGACCTTGCCCCCGAAGCCTCCGCCGACCGTGCCGCCAACCATGTGCAGCTTGTGACCGGGCATCTGGAGAATGATCGATGCATTGTCGAGGGTGAAGAACATCGCCTGCGTGTTCGTGTAGCAGGTGAAACGGTCGTTGCCCTCGGGCACCACAAGACAACCGGTGGTCTCGGTAGGGGCGTGCTCGATCGGCGACGACCGATAGGTCTGCTCCAGAACGAAGTCCGCTTCGACCAATCCCTTCTCGGCATCGCCAAAGCGAACCTTCCGGTGGTCGCCGCTGTCGTAGAGATAGTAGTTTCCCGGGTGAAGCTCGTTGACGGTGGGCGCACCGGGTTTCAGTGCCTCCTCCATATCGAGGACGGCCGGCAGCACCTCATAGTCGACCTTGACCTTTGCCGCAGCTTCCGCTGCCGCGCGCTCGCTATCGGCGAGCACGGCGACGACCGCCTCGCCCTTCCAGCGAACCTTGTCCTGCGCCAGGACATATTCGTCTTCCGGGCCGACCTGGATGAGGATGAGGATCGTGTAGAGGTTCTGGGGAACATCCTTGGCGGTCAGGATGCGGGCGACGCCGGGGTGCCGTTCCGCATCCGACAGATCGATGGACCTGATGCGGGCATGGTGGTGGGGACTGCGCACCATCTTGAGATGAAGCGTTCCGGGAATGTGGCGGTCCGCGAAATAGACCGTCTTTCCACTGACATGGCCGGGCACGTCGGAGCGCGGCCGGGCTTGGCCGATCTCGGTGAGATCGTCATTTCTTACGTCGGCAAAGTAATTCTTCTCAAGCTTCATGGGAGCCGTTCCTCAAGCCGCGGTGAGCGAGTTGGCGCGGGCCGCCGTCAATATGGCCTGGATGATCGGCTCATAGCCCGTGCATCGGCAGATATTGCCGGAGATCGCCTCAATGACGTCGTCTCGGGTCGGATCCGGTATCCGGTCGAGAAGCGACTTCGCGGCCATGATCATGCCGGGGGTGCAAAAGCCGCACTGAGCGGCGAAATTCTCCATGAAGGCGCGCTGGAGCGGATGCAGGACGCCGTCGCTGGACAGGCTGGAAACGGTGCTGACATCTGCGCCACCGCATGTTTCGGCCAACACCAGACAGGAGAGTTTCAGCTCGCCGTCTATCTCCACGGAGCAGGCGCCGCATGTGCCCTGATGGCACCCGCCCTTCGGCGACGTGTCGCCAAGCTTGTCGCGGATCACTTTCAAAAGGGTCGCGCCGCTGTCGACGAATTCAGCGCGCTCTTCGCCATTCAACACAAGCTGGATCGGTACTTTGGGCATGGTTCCTCCTCCTTGCGCATGTCTGCGCGCCTTGCCGAAACCACCTTCAGGACAGCAACAGGCGTCCGAGATGGACCGGCAGGACCTCCTTGCGATACCAGGCGCTCGCGATCGGATCTGTGATAGGGGACGTACCCTCCGCCGCGAGCGCCAAAGCAGGCGCGACCTCCTCCTTGTCGAGCCTGCATCCCGCCAATGCCGCTTCCGCTGCCCTGGCGCGCACCGGATGGTCGGCCATGCACCCAAGCGCAATGCGCGCTGATTTGACCGTTCCGTCTGGAGCCATCTCGATTGTTGCAGCGATACTGAGCACCGAAATACCCTTCGGCTTCACCCGCGAAACCTTGGCGAAGCGAAAGCTGCCCTGCGCCGGGAGGCCAAAGCTCACGCCCGCCACAATGCTCGACGCGTAACGTGTGGCGCGCCCAGCCAAGAGGTCTTCGAGCGGAATGAGCGACCCGTCTATTTCCGCCTTCGCGTCGAGCGCCAGCAGCGCCACAGCGAAGTCGCCATAGGGTGCAGGCGCAAACAGGTTGCCGCCGACGGTCGCCATATTACGGATCGCCGGCCCACCAACCGCGCGCGCCGCGGGCGCGATGGCGGAAAGTTGAGGATGACGGGCGATTGATGCCATCGTCACGGAAGCGCCGAGCCGCACCGCCCCGTCCGATACGGTTATGTCGTTCAGGCGCGGATCGGTAGCCCGCACGAATGTGCGCAATTCCACGTCGCCCTCATTTGCCGCGCGGACGACAAGCGTTCCCCCGCCGAGATACCGCGCTCCTGGCGATGCAAGGGCGGCTGTGGCAGCCTCAATCGACGGGAAGTTCTGCAGGGCAAGGGTCATGGCCGCCCTCCGCGTCAGCTCTGGCCGGAGAAATGCGATTTCAGCGCGTTGAACCCGCCCTGAAACACGTTTTCACCCATGCCTTTAGCCGTCGCCTCGGCCTGATCGGCGGGCGCATCGAATGTCGCGGTCCATTCCGCATAGGTGCGATCGCCGTCCGTCACCGGTCGAAGCTGAAGCGTTGCGCTGTGGTTGGTGATCGGTTGTGGAGTTTCGATGATTGAGTAGCCGACAATATAGTCGTCGTCCGAGAACGCATTCAGACGCTCTCTGATCGTCGCACCGCTCGCCAGTTTGAAATTTCGAACGCAGCCGATTTCGGTGGCGGGCTTGCCGTCCTCGATCTCGCTTTCCACCATGCGCGGGTGCCAGCCGGGTAGTCCGTTGAAATCGCGGATGCGGGCCCAGACCTCGTCAATCGGAGCGTCGATGACACTGGAAATCGTGATTGTCGCCATTGAATATCTGCCTCATGGTCCGATGCCTCAAGCTTAGGGCCTCGAACTGGCGGCGCTTATCAATGCGTCTTGATGGCTTATCGCTCGGTCTGAAAAACGCTCACACGACTGTGCGAGACGCTTCGCGGTAAAGCATCGGGGGAACACCGGCGTGGTCGCGAAAGAAGCGCGTGAAATTTCCAGGTGAATTGAAACCGAGACTGCAGGCGACAGATATCAAGGGTTCTTCAGTCGAGCGCAACTGCCGCAGCGCCTCTTCCATGCGCAACGTGTTCCAGTAGACATTCGGCGTGAGCCTCGTCTGTTCCTTGAACAGAGCGAAGAAATGGGGACGTGAGAGACCGACACTGCGCGCCACTTCGTCCAAACTGATGCGTTCGCACACATTGTCGCGCATGAGCGCAATCGCCTTTCGAACCCGGTAGTCGAGCGTCGCGCGATGTCTTCCGCGCCGATCAAGGGCTGGCTCGGATGCATCTGCGGCATCGAACAGGCTGTCGATGAAGCGTTCGATCTCGTCATCGGCCAGTTCATCGAAAGGGTTCTCCTCGAGCCGTTCAAACAGCGCGATGGCGGCGCGATGAAGCCAGTGATCGAGCGGAATCGAGGGTTGCACGAAGAGTTGCCTGTCGGGAGACAAGCCACGCCGCCGTCTCGCCCATTCGGGATCGATGTAGAAAGCGAGAAAGCTCCCCGACGTGCCATCGCATGGCAGGGCATGGCTGTGCGGCTGCAGGGAGTTGACTCCGACTGCCGCCCTCGGGCCAAGAGGCACGCGCTCCGCGCCGACCGTCATTTCGCCGGGTGAGCCACCCAGCCAGATGATGAAATGTGCCTCCGCATGTGCATGAGTGACGAGATTGCTCGCCACGTTCAGAACGGAGACGTGGCCGAACTCGCCTCGAAAGAGCCGAATCGAACTCAAATTTTCCTCCCGGCACGTCTATGCGCGCTTCTCGGGATAAAATCTGATCCGATGCAGCCGCCACGTCAAGTCATTGGTAAGACCAGATTCGAACGGGCAGGCTGTCCAGCGATTTGACGACGCGCCTAATGCCTGTCTTCGCGACCTTCGATTCGCGCCCGGCGATGCCGCGCCAGCATGTTGAGTCCCTCCACCAAGGCTGAAAAACCCATAGCTGCATAAATGTAGCCCTTGGGCACATGGTAGCCCATGCCATCCGCGATCAGCGTCATGCCGATCATCAGAAGGAAGCCCAGCGCGAGCATGACGATCGTCGGATTCTTCGCGATGAAGTTGGCAAGCGGCGTCGCGGCCATCAGCATGACGGCAACGGCAACGATGACGGCGATATACATGATCGCGATTTCATCGGTCATGCCGACTGCAGTGATGATCGAATCAACCGAGAATACGAGATCGAGCAGCAGAATCTGGAAGATGGCGCCTGCGAGTGAAAGCTGAATTGTCCCGCCAACCATGGAATCCTTGTGGTCGCTTGGATCCACGGTGTGATGGATTTCCTTGGTCGCCTTCCATACGAGAAACAGGCCGCCCGCGATCAGAATGAGATCGCGCCATGAAAAGCCATGTCCGAACAGCGTGAAGACCGGTGTCGTCAGCTGCACGATGAAGGAGATCGTCGCAAGCAGAACGAGACGCATCACGAGTGCCGCGCCGATACCCAGTCTTCGGGCCGGTATCTGCTGCTCCTTGGGGAGCTTGTTGGTCAGGATGGAGATGAAGATGAGGTTGTCGATGCCCAGCACGATCTCAAGCACCACGAGCGTCAACAAGGCCACCCAGGCTGTCGGATCGTTCACGAACGCAAAGTAAGGGGCCAGGAAGTCGACGATCGGCATTCTGGGGAAACTCGCTTGTGAACGACTGGGTGTCGGCGTCAATTAGGAAGCTGAACGGCCATCTTCAATAAGCGAGAGACAGAATTCTAACAAACAACTACCAGAACGATGGGACCGTCTCTTCCAGGCGCGGGCCCAGGCGAAGCGGCGCAATGCGTTCGGCAAGTCCGGTCCGATCCGAGATTTCCAGCCCAACCCCGCAGATCGTGGCAGGCCCCGATGCAACCTCGAACCGGCCCTTTGGAACCTTTGAAAGAAACCGGTTCAAGGGCTCTTCCTTGTCCATTCCAAGTGACGAATCATAGTCACCACACATGCCGGCATCCGTTATGTATCCGGTGCCGCCATTGAGAATCTGATGATCCGCGGTCGGTTGGTGGGTATGCGTACCGACTACCAGACTGGCGCGACCATCCACGAAATGCCCGAAGCACATTTTCTCGGATGTCGCCTCGGCGTGAAAATCTATGATGGCGGCATCAACCTGCTCGCCAAGCGGACATTCTCCGAGAATTCGCTCGCCCGCATGGAACGGGTCGTCGAGATCCGGGTGCATGAAAACGCGGCCCATGATGTTGGCCACGAGCACTCGCGCGCCATTCCGTGCCATGAACACGCCAGAGCCTTTTCCGGGGGTTCCCTTCGGAAAGTTGGCGGGTCTGAGAAAGGTGCTTTCACGGGGAGCAAATCCGAGAGCCTCGCGCTGGTCCCAGACATGGTTTCCCGTGGTCACCACATCCGCTCCGGCGTCGAGCGTCTGGCGATAGATATCTTCGGTGATGCCAAATCCGCCCGCTGCGTTCTCGCCATTGACGACCACGAAATCGAGCCGAAAATCCGAGATCAGGCCCGGCAGTCGTTCCCAGACCGCAGTCCGGCCGGTCTTGCCCACCATGTCGCCAAGAAACAGAAATCGCATGTCAGGCTTCTAGCGGGAGGAACTCTTTGAGTGCAAGCGCGCCATCGTCAGAAATGACGCAAGCCGGTCTCGGTGATTATGTCGGTGAGGGCCACGTCATGCCATTCGTTCGGGACGAGCGGCACTTCCTGGCAATCGAAGGCAATCCCTATGAGCCTCGGGGTGCGTCCGTGGGCAACCATTCTTGCAATCGCGCGATCATAAAACCCCGCACCATAGCCGATGCGATGGCCGCGCGCATCGAACGCAGCAAGCGGGACCAGCATGATCTCCGGATCAAGCACTTGCGCTTCGGGTCCGGGACCGACGGTTCCAAAGCCCATATCGACCATTGGCGCGCCGCGTATCAGTTCGCGAAACGCGATGGTGTGTCTGTCGATGATCGCCGGCAGACAGAGGCGTGCACCCCTGGATGCGAGCGCGGACATCAAAGGCCGAACATCGACTTCCGAACGGATCGGCCAGAACCCCGAGACAATGGTGCCCGGATCGAATTCGACGAGCCTGCCCGCAATGTCGGCGATGTTCATCGCCGCCTCGATCTGCCACACGGGATCGAGTGAATCGCGTCGCGCGAGCGCCTGCCTGCGCAGCTCTTTCTTTTGATCGCCGGGCACGTTCAGTGGAAATTCACGTCACGTCCGGCCGAGCGAAGCGATACGGAGAAGCCGGCGAGTACATCGATGAAGGTGATCGTCATCAGAATGAAGAAGATCTGGTGTGCCGCGCCCTGGACCAGCAGAAACTCGATCAGATAGGCGATGAACACGAATGTCGACAGCAGATGATCAACGATCGAGGCGTTGGACGTTCGGGTGGATTTCACGATCTCGACGAACAGGAAGACCAGCGTCAGCACGATGAGCGCATCGCCCATGGTCATGGTCCATATGCCGCCCGACATCATCTGCAACGAGAAGAGTTCATCGCTCCAGATGGCGGTGCCGCCGGGAGGCAGCATCAGCCCAAGATTGTAAAGGATAAAGGGGACGATCAGCAGTGGAATTGCACTCATCATCATCTGTCTCCGTCGAGGACGTTCCTATGGGTGCACAAACAAAAAGACCGGCGCAAGGCCGGTCCTTCATAATGCACTGCGAGAGCTGATCAGCCCTCTTTTGCGTCCAGCACCTGACGGCCGCGATACATGCCCGTCTTCAGGTCGATGTGGTGCGGCCGGCGCATTTCGCCGGAATTCTTGTCCTCGACGTAGGTCGGTGCCTTCAGCGCGTCGGCCGAACGGCGCATGCCGCGCTTTGAAGGCGAGGTCTTTCTTTTAGGTACAGCCATGTTCGTTCCAGTCGGTCAAAAGCCCTTGGTGCCCCGCGAAGGGCCAGTTTCCGGGCCGAGTTCTTCAGAAAGTGGCGTGCCTATACACGTTGCAAGCCCACTTGACCAGCATCGCACAGGAAAATTTTGCGAATCGCCTATTTCACGCATTGCACATAGGCGCCCGAGCGGGAGGCCAGCCGCTCGACCCGGGTGGCGAGCCGTCGCATGTCGCCTGAGGGCTTGGCCGGGTCGCGTATGTAAGGGTTTGGCAGAGTCACCGCCAGAAGTGCGGCTTCGCGGCGGGAGAGCCTGGCAGCGGATTTCTTGAAATGATGACGCGCCGCAGCCTCGATACCGTAGATTCCCGGTCCCCATTCCGCAATGTTGAGGTAGATTTCGATGATCCGGCGTTTGGGCATGACCAGATCGACATAGACGGCGAGCGGCAGTTCGATGAGCTTGCGCAGCGCGCCCAGCGGCCGATGCCACAAGAAGAGATTCTTTGTGGTCTGCATGGTGATGGTCGAAGCGCCGCGTACCGGTTTCCCGGCAAACAGATCGTTGACCTCAGCTTTCATTTCCCCCCAATCAATGCCGTGATGCGAGCAGAACTGTCCGTCCTCCGACATGATGACCGAGTGGACCATGACCGGTGCGACGTCGTCCAGCGGCACCCACTCTCGCTCATAGCCGTTGAAGGTCGCCAGATCAGCGACCATGAGGGTCGAAATCGGGTGAACGACCGCAGGGAGATAGAGAAGGGTCAGCACAACCGGGATCAGCGCCAGGACGATAGCAATCCTGAAAAGACGCCAGAACCAGAAGCGCACTCCCTTGCGTCGCCCGCCCTTGAGTGGTCCCATGCCTTGCGGCTCCGTGCGTTCCACCTCGATTGTCGGCTCGGTCAACCGTTCGTTCCCGCTATCCGGCTCAACGGCATAAAGGCAGGCGTCAGCTTGCGCAACGCCTGACTGTCCGCTACCGCTCCTCCACGATGACTGAAGTGGCAGAAAACGGCTTCGAAAAGGCGCTGGCGGCGCATGCGGAAGCGGTCGAGCGGTTTCTCAGCCGCGCGCTCGACGAGCGACCTCGTTCAGACGAGATCGATCGACCCGTTCGGCTTGTGTCGGCCATGCGCCACGGCGTCCTGAATGGCGGCAAGCGGCTGCGACCGCTGCTGGTAATGGAGAGCACGGCGGTGTTCCGCGGCGACAAGGCGGCTGCGCTCAGGGTCGCCGGCGCGCTGGAATGCATTCATTGCTATTCGCTCATTCACGACGATCTGCCGGCGATGGATGACGATGATCTGCGGCGCGGTCAGCCGACCGTCCACAAGGCATTTGACGAAGCCACCGCAATTCTGGCGGGTGACAGTCTTCTCACCTACGCCTTCGAACTGATTGCCGACGATGAAACGCTTCTGTCCGCCGAGCGAAAACTCGCGCTCGTGCTCGCGCTATCGCGTGCCGCAGGACTGGGCGGCATGGCAGGCGGTCAGGCACTGGATCTGGAAGCCGAAAAGGTCCAGCCGGATGAGGCCGGGATCATTCGATTGCAGGCCATGAAGACCGGCGCGCTGATCCGCTTTGCCTGCGAGGCGGGCGCCATCATTGCCGGTGCGTCGCCTTCCGACCGGGAAACGCTTGCTGCCTATGGCTCGGCGATCGGCCTCGCATTCCAGCTCGCGGACGACTTGCTGGACCTCACGGCGACGTCTGAGATGATGGGCAAGGCGACAGGCAAGGACGATGAGGCGGGCAAGGCGACGCTGGTCGCGCTGCACGGTGTCGAATGGGCACGGCGCCAGCTCGACGGGCTGGTGGAACAGGCAGAGGCTCTCCTTGAGCCGTTCGGTGATCGCGCCCGCACGCTCAAGGCGGCCGGAAGGTTCGTCGCCGCGCGTCAGCGCTGATCGTTTTCAGCGGTTCTTGAGCACGATGCACGCGCCGCCTGCGCTGCGTAGCTTGCTGCAGATCAGATCAGCTTCCGACCGTGTTTGCGCCCCGATTCTTACGGCATAGATGCCGCGCCGTCCCATCGCCGAGCGGACACGGCTTACGACGGGATGGTGATTGGCCAACAGAGCCGGAAAACGTGCGCGTGCGCGGCTCCATTGCCGGATGGCGGCGGCGCGCCTGAAGTTCCCGGCCACCTGAATGCCCCATGGTTTCATATTCATACGCGCCATCGGAATGGTCGACGCCATGATTGCCGGCAGCTTGCGACAGGCAGCGCCAAATGAAAGATCGCTGTCGAGCGGCCGAACCTTGCCTTCATAGGACGCGACCGCGAAATTGTCTGTCGGCTCCCCCATGATGTCGAGCACATACTCCTCCGTCTCAAGCGGGAGGAAGCCCCCGTTCCGGAGCCAGCGCCCGACCCGTGTTTCACCGGCGTTGTAGGCCGCCGCCGCCAGACCGAGATTGCCGAAGCCGCGCTTCAGTTCGCCCAGATAGGCAGCCGATGCCGGGATGGCCTGTTCCACATTGAACGCATCTGCCAGACCGCGCATTTTCGCGGTGCCCGGCATGAATTGGGCAATGCCCTCCGCGCCGGCCGGACTGACCGCCTCTGGGTCGAACCGGCTCTCCTTCCAGATCAGCCTCGCGAGAAAGTCACGCGGCAGATCGTTGCTGTCGGCGTGGACTTGGATGAGATGGCAGATACGAGCGATGGTAACGGGGCGGACGATGCTGTGCGGAGGGTCCGCATATGCCGGAAGGGCGGCAGCACACACCAGCGCTGCCGCGATCAGAGATCGCATCGCGCCTATTCCGCGGCCTCTCTGTCGCGGCCGAAGCGTTGCTCGATATAGTCGGCGACCATTTTCTGGAAGTCCTCGGCGATGGCTGGCCCGCGCAGCGTGGCAGCTTTCTGGCCGTCGATGAAAACGGGCGCAGTGGGAATTTCGCCGGTGCCCGGGAGCGATATGCCGATGTCGGCATGTTTGGACTCGCCCGGGCCGTTGACGATACACCCCATCACCGCGACCTTGAGTTCCTCAACCCCCGGATAGCGGCTGCGCCAGACCGGCATGTTGACCCGGATATCGTCCTGGATCTTCTGCGCCAGTTCCTGAAACACCGTCGAGGTGGTGCGGCCACAGCCGGGGCAGGCGGCCACGATCGGAACGAATTGGCGAAAGCCCATCGTCTGAAGCAGCTCCTGCGCAACCTGCACCTCGCGCGTGCGGTCGCCGCGCGGCTCTGGTGTCAGCGACACGCGGATGGTGTCGCCTATCCCTTGCTGCAGCAGAATACCCATAGCGGCCGAGGACGCGACGATGCCCTTTGAGCCCATGCCGGCTTCGGTCAGCCCAAGATGCAGCGCGTGGTCTGAACGCTCGGCCAGCATCGAATAGACCGAAATAAGATCCTGCACCTGACTGACCTTGGCCGACAATATGATGCGATTGCGCGGCAAACCGATCTGTTCGGCCATTTCCGCAGACAGCAGTGCCGATTGTACTATGGCTTCGCGCATCACCTGTTCGGCAGTGAGCGGTGAACCCGCAGCCTTGTTCTCATCCATCAGCCTCGTCAGCAATGCCTGGTCGAGCGAGCCCCAGTTGACGCCGATACGAACCGGCTTGTCATGCTTGATCGCCATTTCGACGATGGCCCCAAACTGACGATCCTTCTTCTCCTTGAAGCCGACATTGCCGGGGTTGATCCGATATTTTGCGAGCGCTTCGGCACAGGCCGGATGGTCGCCAAGCAGGCGGTGCCCAATATAGTGAAAATCGCCGACCAGCGGCACGTTCACGCCAAGGCGGTCGAGTCGCTCGCGAATTGCCGGCACGGCGGCCGCGCTTTCATCGCGGTCGACCGTGATGCGCACGATCTCCGAGCCGGCCCGGTGAAGGGCGGCGACCTGTGCGACGGTTCCGTCAATGTCAGCGGTGTCCGTATTGGTCATCGACTGGACGACAACAGGCGCATCGCCACCGACGAGAACGCCGCCAACGTCGACAGGCACCGAACGCCTGCGTGGAAATGGAGTGGAGAAATAGCCGGTCATACCCGTCTCCCGTTCGACGGAAAATGTGTCATTGAGGTGGCCGAGAGGAAGCTGCTTGTCAATGGGCGCGACACTGTGCCTTGGCTCGGGAGGCATGGCTCGGGTCGCCGCTTTCGCGTGACCGGGGAATGTCATAGACATTCGCATATGTTCGGGAGGCAGGCCATGCGCACTCAATTGCTCCTCTGTTCGGCAGCGCTGTTTGCCGCACTACTCGCCCCTTCCGCTTCCCGGGCGGAGCCGCAAACGCGAAGCGCAAATGGCCAACCCAAAAATCTGATCGCGCCGCAACGCGGGGAACGAGCCTGCTTTTCGCGCAGCTATGATGCCCGGCACTTGCAGACCCACCCCGACCAGACTGTGACACATATGGATCTGCGCCTCGCATATTCCGAGGAACTGTCGGACGCGCGGCAGGGTCCGGTCTACGACTTCCAGCTTCTGGTGCGATTTCGTGGCCGGTCGGACCGCCGGCCCTTGAGCGCAGCGGGCGAATGCACTCCCTCAAATGATGGAAAGAGCATGTGGTGCGGTGTCGAATGCGACGGCGGCGGTGTGGTGGTGCGCCAACGAAATGGCGGCAAGCTGCTTGTCGATCTGGCGGCGACGGGACGCATTCGTCTGTCCGACGCGTGCGAAGAGGACGATGAAGAGGGCATCGAACTCCTGCCGGGCAAGGACGACAAGACATTTCTGCTGGAGAAATCGGCCGCGTCCCAATGTCCGCCACCTGAAAACTGGTGATCAAATCAGTGTTCGATTGCGAGCTCGATGACGCGCACCAGCTGGCGGGCTCCAATCCTTTGCGCTTCGGCATCGTCAGTTCGCATTTTCATTCCTTCGAGCCCGTCGACCAAGAGTTCTGCAAGGGTGTCGGTAGACAAACCGCGCTGACTTAAATCCACACCAGACCTCCCTGTTTCGGCTGCGATGGCGTCTCGAAACAACTCTGACAGGCGGGTATGCCAACTTTCGACGAGATCTCCCGCCAGTTCACTCTTGAGATCCATGATCTCTGCACCGTGCGGTGATTCCGTGATGGCACACATGGCGCCGATCATCGCCGTATCGATACCGGTGAACAATCGCTCTCCGAGCGTGCCGGGACCTTCGAGCGCCTCTTCCATCCGCTGGAGTATCTGTTCGAACATCCGGCTGGCCACTGCACGGAAAATGTCGGTCTTATTCTTGAACAGCAAGTAGAGCGCAGGGCGCGACATTTGAGCGGCGCGCGCAACATCGTCCATGGTTGTCCGGTGATAACCATAGGCGAGCGCTGCCTGGAGCGCAGCATTCAAGACGCGGATCCGCTTTGGGTCCAACGCATCTACTGCTTCAGGCCCGCCGCTCATTTCGGGAGTTTTCGACGGGACTATCGACGGCTTGCAAAACATTGTGTTCCAATTCTTGACAAAAATACGAAAAATGTCAATCTGTCAGAAATCGTGGCAATCGGCCTGTGGACGAAAGCAATGGTATCCTCATGCGCCTGACTGTAAACGGACGGCCCGTCGAAATCGAGGCCGACCCGGAAATGCCCCTGTTGTGGGCGCTTCGCGACATAGCGGGCATCCTCGGGCCGAAATTCGGCTGCGGGATTGCCGCTTGTGGCGCTTGCACGGTGCATGTCGACGGAACTCCGGTGCGCTCCTGCGCGCTGCCGCTGGGACAGGTGAATGGCGCTGTGACCACGATCGAGGGCATTGCTTCCGAAGATCGCCTGCATCCCGTGCAGCAGGCCTGGCTGGAGGAACAGGTGGCTCAATGCGGCTACTGCCAGGCGGGCCAGATCATGACTGCCGTTGCGTTGCTCGATGAAATCCCTGAGCCGACAGACCAGGATATCGACAATGCCATGGGCGGAAATTTGTGCCGCTGCGGGACATATCCGAAAATTCGCGCGGCCATTCACAAGGCTGCCGCGTTGAAACTGGCGGGCCTTTGAGATGTCCCGCCTCGGAAAGATCACCCGACGCGTGTTTCTCCTCGGATCGGCAGCCGTCGCGGGCGGCGTCGCCGTCGGCTACTGGTATGTGAACCGGCCCTACGACAATCCCCTGGACGCCCAGTTGTCCGAGGGAGAGACGACCTTCAATCCCTACGTCAAGGTGGGGGTCGACAACACGATCACGATCATCGCGCCTCGGGCCGAGATGGGGCAGGGCATCTCAACCACCCTTGCCGCACTCGTCGCCGAGGAGCTGGATATGACGCTCGACATGGTGCGGGTCGAGCACGGGCCTGCGTCACATGCCTACTACAATTCAGCGATGCTCGAAGAGGGTGGTCCTTTCAACTTCTTTGACGAAGGTTTTGTCGCCGACACGGTACGGTCGGCATTGGGCACTGTGGGCAAGGTTCTCGGCCTGCAGGCAACGGGCGGATCGGCATCGACGCGCGATGGCTTCGACCGAATGCGGCAGGCAGGCGCGGCAGCGCGCATGATGCTTGTCGATGCGGCCGCCGCACGGCTGAACGTGCCGGCAAGCGAATTGATCGTCGAGAATGGCGCTGTCGTGCATGAAGCGTCGAATCGCAGCCTTACCTATGGCGAGCTGGCACTCGACGCCGCGAAGGGTTCTCCGCCAGCTTCGGTCGAACTGAAGCCCAGGGATCAGTGGAAGCTGCTCGGTAAAAGCCAGAAGCGCGTCGACATGCTGGACAAGGTGACGGGCGCACCGATTTTCGGCGTGGATGTCAGCCTGCCCGAAATGCTCTTCGGCACCGTGTTGATGAGCCCGGTATTCGGGGCAAAACCGGTCAGCCAGGATCTTTCACGGGCGGAAAAGATGCCGGGTGTCGTGAAAATCGTCCCTCTATCGACCACCTATGGCCACGGATTTGGCGTGATCGCTGAAAATACATGGGCGGCGTTTCGGGCTGCTGAAGCGATCGAGGTCGAGTGGGGCCAGCCGGAGAATCCGTCCGATACGGAGGGTCTCGTAGAGGTCATTGCCGACGCCGCGGCGCGGGGCGAAGGTTCGGCGTTGCGAGACGATGGCGATGTCGACATCGCCTTTGCCGACGCCCCTCAGGAACGCGTTCTCGAAGCGGAGTATCGGGTTCCCTATCTCTCGCACACGCCGATGGAGCCGATGAACGCGACGGCGCGGCTGAAGGACGGCGTGCTCGACATCTGGGCTCCGAACCAGATGCCGACGCTGATCCGCTGGTTCTGCGCGGATCTTGCGGGCGTGCCGCAGGAAAACACGCATGTTCATACGACCTCGATGGGCGGTGCATTTGGGCGGCGCGGCGAACTGGACTACGCGCTCTACGCCACGTTGATGGCCAAGGAGGCTGACGGCCGTCCCGTCAAGGTGACGTGGACACGCGAGGAAGACACGCGCCACGATGCCTATCGCCCGGCCGCGGTTGGACGTTTCAAGGCGAGACTCGGTGAGGATGGATTGCCGGTTGCTGTGGATATGCGCATCGCCTCGCAATCCATCATGGAGAGCATTTTACGGCGCTGGTTTCCTTCGATGTCGGCGCTGGGGCCGGACAAGACGATTACTGATGGATCGCACAATCAGCCCTATACGATCCCGAACTATCGGGTATCCGCGATAGCGGCTCCGCTCACCATCCCCGTCGGTTTCCTGCGGTCTGTCGGCTGTTCGTATAACGGCTTCTTCCATGAGGCGTTCATGGACGAGATTGCGGCATCCGGGAAGGTCGACCCGATCGAGATGCGTCGCCAGTTGATGGCTGACTATCCCGCCGCGCTGGCTGTCGTGAACAAGGTGGCAGAGATGTCGCGATGGGCCGAACCATCGCCTCCCGGCAGGGCCAAGGGGTTTGCCTTTACGCTCTCCTTCGGGAGCTGGGTGGGACAGGTGATCGAGATCGCTGAGACGCCGTCCGGTATCCGGCTGGAGAAGATGTGGATCGCCGCCGATGTCGGAACGGCGCTGGATCCCGGCATCATCGAGGCGCAGCTGACATCAGGGGCGATCTATGGCTTGTCGGCCGCTATGGGACAGGCCGTCACATTCAGTGGAGGAGCGGTCGAACAGTCGAACTTCCATGATTTCGACGCGATGCGCATGTTCCAATGCCCGACCTTCGAGGTGGCGATCCTTGAGAACTACCATCGCATGGGCGGGGTCGGGGAGATCGGGACGCCACCTGCCGCGCCGGCCCTCGCGAATGCCATCTTCGCGCTGACGGGAAAGCGTATCCGTTTCCTGCCGCTGGATCGCGAGGTGGAGTTCGCATGAGCAGTGCCACAACTCTACTGACGGCTGCCGCCATCTCTATTTTCGCGCTGGGATATGCATCGGCGCAGGAACCTGCGCTGCAGCCCGGTGAGGCGCTTGCAGAATGGGCAGGGATCTATGCCGTCCTGTCGCATCCGCGCTGTGCCAATTGCCATGTCGAGGATGACCGGCCCCGGTGGTCGGGTCCGCATTATGGCGCAACGCGTGTCCACGGTTTCAATGTTCAGCGCGGAACGGATGGATCGGGCTTAGGCAATCCCGGCCTGAGATGCACCACTTGTCATTTCGAGAGCAATTCCAAGGATTTGCATGGACCGCCCGGCGCCGAGAACTGGCACCTCGCTCCGGCCGAAATGGTCTGGTGGCAGAAATCTTCCGCACAGATCTGCGCCCAGATCAAGGATCCGACCCGCAATGGAGGCCGAAGCCTTGAGGAAATCGCAAGACATGTTCGAGACGACAAGCTTGTCGGCTGGGGATGGGAGCCAGGCGCAGGGCGCGAGCCTGCCCCCGGCTCAGCGGAAGAAACCTATTTGGCACTGGAGCGCTGGGCTGATGCCGGCGCACCATGTCCGGTGGAGTGATCGATTGATGAAAAAATGTGAGTATTCTGTATCGCAGAATTCGCGTAGGGGAAAACTGCCCGTTGAGGTGATCTTAACTGCGGACTGTACAATATACCGTGAGTTCCCCTGTAGCGGCGCGTCGGTGCGCAAGTAATCAAGGGCGTGCTGCGGGAACAGACGCATCGGAAGCGATAATGGCGAAATTCAAGTTGCATAAAGTGGCGGCGGTCGCCGTGCTGATTGGCTTTGCCGCGTGGATGGGCACAGGCAAGTTCTCGTCCGTTGGAAGCGCCGCGCCCGAGAATGGTGCCGCGCCGACCGAGACCGCGAAGCCGGCAGAGGAAAAGACAGCGCTTCGAACGGTCGCCGTCATCGTTCCGCCGCGCATCCAACACTCGCGCGCCATTCGGATTTCCGGGCGCACCGAGGCGGAGAAGCGCGCGGTGCTTGCCACGCGGGTGATGGGTGTCATCGAGCGACTGGCGGTGAAAGAAGGCGATCACGTGAAACGTGGCGATCTCATTCTGTCTCTGGACGCCGAGGACAAGGTGGCCGCGATCAAGATGGCTGAAAGCATGGTCACGCAACGTCAAGCCGAGGCTGATGCGGCCGAACGCCTGGTCAAGGGCGGCAATGCGCCGAAGCTGCAGGCCGATCAGGCGCGCGCGGCTCTTGCGGCGGCCAAGTCGCAGGAGGAAAGCGCCAAGACCGAATTTGCCCGCAGCCAGATCTTCGCGCCATTCAACGGCCTGATCGACCGTGTGCATGTCGAGCGCGGCAGCGGGATATTGGCAGGTACAGAAGTGGCGACATTGATCAATCTCGATCCACTGCTTGCGATAGGTGAAGTGAGCGAACGCGATCTTCAGTTTCTCAAGCTTGGCAGTGAGGCCGATATCGAATTGGTAGACGGCACCAAGGTCAAGGGTACCCTGCGCTACATCAGCAGGGATGCGACAAGTGCGACCCGCACTTTCCGTATCGAGGTCGCCATCCCGAACGAGGACAAGAAGCTGCCGTCGGGCATGACCGCGGAAATCACGGTGCATGCGGCTCCCGAGGAGGCCGTCGTTCTGCCGCGCTCGGTCGTGACGCTCAGCAACAATGGCGACCTGGGAATTCGCGCTGTCGACAAGGAGTCGCGGATTGTCTTTTATCCGATCGACCTTCTTGACGATATGCCGAACGGGTTCGTTCTGGGCGGTATTCCCGCTGACGCTCAAGTCGTTGTCGCTGGGCAGGATTTGGTCAGCGATGGTGATCTCGTGACCGCCGTCGCGGCCGACGAGGCGATGCTGAAAAGGCTGGCAAACGTTTCCGTCGGCACAAACTAGGAAATTGGCGTTCGTTCCATGGATATCGTCAAGCTTGCGATCCGCAATGCGCGGCTGACCCTTTCCGTTCTGCTGTTCCTGGTGATCGCGGGCGCATTGGCCTATCAGTCCGTTCCCAAGGAAGCAGAACCGGATGTCGCCATTCCGGTCATGTATGTCAGCCTAGTCTATCGGGGCATCTCGCCGGAAGATTCCGAGCGACTGCTGCTGCGTCCGGTCGAGACCAAACTCAAGAGCCTCAAGGGGCTCAAGGAGATGAAGTCTGCCGCCTATGAAGGTGGCGGCTATGTGTTGGTGGAGTTTGATCCGTCGACCGATCTCGGCGACGCCCTCATCGATACGCGCAACAAGGTTCAGGACGCGAAGCGCGATCTTCCCGACGGCGTCGAGGAGCCGACCGTCAGCGAGGTCAATGTTTCGGAATTTCCGGTGCTCGTCGTCACCCTCTCGGGCAACATACCCGAGCGGGTGCTGACGGAAGCGGCGAAAGCCTTGCGGGACAAGATCGAGGAGGTGCCTGGCGTTCTGGAGGGCACGATACAAGGCTCACGCGAGGAGCTTGTCGAGGCGATCATCGATCCGATGCGCCTGGCTTCCTATGGCCTGCGCCTCGACCAGCTCATCCAGGGGATCGGCGCGTCCAACAATCTCGTCGCGGCCGGCGCGCTGGAGGGGTCGGAGGGAAAATACGCCATCAAGGTTCCCTCACTCATCGAGACGCCGAAGGATGTCGCCAATCTTCCGGTTGTCGCGGGCCCCAATGCGGTGGTGCGCGTGCGTGATCTTGCGACGGTGCGATCCACCTTCAAGGACGCGGAAACGATCACGCGACTTGATGGCAAGCCCGCCATCGCCATCGAAGTGAAGAAGCGTATTGGCGCCAACATCGTGCAGACGATCGATGGCGCCAAGCTGGTCGCGCAGGAATTCATGAAGTCGATGCCCGAGGGCATGGAGGTCACCTACACACAGGACAAATCCGTCTTCGTGAACCAGCTTCTGACCGATCTCCAGAACCACGTGCTGATCGCGGTTATCCTGGTTTTCATCGTCATTCTCTATGCGCTGTCGGGGCGCGCTTCGCTGCTGATCGGGTTGGCCATTCCCTCATCGTTCCTGATGGGCATACTGGCGCTCGGGCTGATGGGCTACACGATCAACATGATCGTTCTGTTCAGCCTCATCCTCGCGGTGGGCATGCTTGTCGACGACGCGATCATTGTCACGGAATATGCAGAACGGCGAATGTCGGAGGGCATGCCCAAGGAGCAAGCTTTCGAGCAAGCCGCCAAGCGCATGGCCGGACCGGTGATCGCGGCGACCATGACGCGCATCGCGGCGTTTTCGCCCTTGCTGTTCTGGCCGGGCATCATCGGCGATTTCATGAAGTACCTGCCGATCACGCTGATCGTGACGCTTGCCGCTTCCATGGCTTACGCCCTCATCTTTGCGCCTACCATCGGTGCGCTTGTCGCAAAGGCACCGGAGCATCCGGAAGAACAGCACAAGGACGGCTGGTACATGGCCGTCGTCAAGCAGGCCGTGCGTTTCCCCAAGACAGTTCTGCTTCTCACTCTGGCGCTGCTGGTGGCCGTTCCGTTCGCCTATTCCAAATATGGCGCGGGGGTGGAGTTCTTCCCATCGGTCGAGCCTGACTATGGACTTCTCTACGTGCACGCCCGGGGAAACCTGTCGCTCGACGAAATGGATGCGTCCACGCGGGAGGCGGAGCGGCGTATTCTCGGCTGGCCTGGTATCACGTCGATCTACACGCGCGTCGGCAAGACGCGCGGGGGTGGCGCGGAGATTCCCGAGGACGTGGTGGGCGTGATCCAGTACGAGTTTGTCGACTGGCGCCAACGCAAGCCGGCGCACGACATTCTCGACGAATTACGCGTCGCAATGGCTGGCATTCCGGGCGTGGATGTCGAAGTTCGCGTGCCCGACGCCGGTCCGCCGACCGGAAAGGCCATTCAAGTTCAGCTGTCCGCCGTGAACCCCGAGGGTCTCAATGAGAGGGCAGCCGAGGTTGCGGCGACCGTCGCGAAGGTGCCGGGCGTCATCGATCTGTCGGATGGCCTTCCTCCGCCGGGAGTGGACTGGGCGCTGGAGGTGGATCGCGCAAAGGCCGCCCAATATGGCATCAGCCCGATGGCCGTGGGCACGGCGGTCCAGCTTGTCACAACGGGCCTGAAGCTGACGGATTATCGTCCGGCCGGGGCAGACGATGCCGTCGACATCAGGCTCAGGCTACCGGAGGACCGCAGGACGCTGGACTCGCTTGATCAATTGCGGGTGGAAACAGCACAAGGCTCGGTTCCAATCTCCAATTTCGTGTCGCGCAAACCGGAGCGCACCGTCGGCATTCTCAACCGCATCGACGGCAAGCGGACGATCACCGTGCAGGGCAACGTCGCGTCCGGCTATCAGGTGGCGGCGGTTCAGGCGGAAGTGGCGAAAGCCGTCGGCGAAATGAACCTTCCGGGGGTCGACTGGAAGCTTGGCGGTTCCAACGAGGACAGTGAGGAGGCGAGTGCATTCCTGGGCAATGCCTTTGGCGCAGCCATCTTCCTCATCTTCATTGTGCTGCTCGCGCAGTTCAACAAATTCACCAGCGTCATCCTCGTGCTTTCCTGCGTGGTGATGGCGACGATGGGCGCCTTGCTTGGCATGATGTTGACCGGACAGGCCTTCGTCATCGTCATGTCGGGCATCGGCATCATCGCGCTGGCCGGTGTCGTGGTGAACAACAATATCGTGCTGATCGACACGTATGACCGCTTGAGAGACGAGGGTTGGACCAAGCTGGATGCCGTCCTGCAAACCTGCCGTGAACGTGCCCGACCGGTCGTTCTGACGGCATTGTCGGCGATCCTGGGTGTATTGCCGATCGCTTTCGGCCTTGGTCTGGAGATCTTCCACCAGGAAACGACGATCAATGCGCCCTCCACGCAATGGTGGATTGCACTGTCGTCGGCAATCGTTTTCGGTCTGTCCTTCGCCACGGTGCTCACTCTCGTCGTGACCCCATCCATGTTGATGGTATTCACGCGTGACAAACGCCCAGCGGGTCATCGCAGTCTTCTCGGGCGCGTGTCGGACCGGATGTTCCGTCGCAGAAAGGCGATCGTTGACAGCCCGGAGGCCGAGCCATTGCCGCCGGTCGCCCAGAGTTCCTATCCCAAGGCCGCAGAGTAGCGACGTCGCGTCTTAGCAAATCTGTTGGCCCGCTTGGAACTTCCGGGCGGGTTCGCGCATTCCTCGACATCAACAACAGAAACGCGAGGGCGTGCCATGGCAATTAGTACCATCCTGATCATCATTCTGATCCTGCTTCTAATTGGCGCGATCCCTTCATGGCCGTATTCACGCGGTTGGGGCTATGGTCCGTCCGGTATCGTAGGTGTCATTTTGGTCGTGGTGCTGATCCTACTGTTGATGGGTCGAATTTAACTTGATCATTTGATCCGACATCTGGTCGTGCAAAAGTCAGCCTTTCCGACGTTCTCGGACCAAGACTAGTCGTTTCACTTAATTGCATTGCAGCCTAAGGCGCGTCATGTTGGCGCGCCTTTCGCCGTTTCAACGTTTGGAAGCGATTGTTTTCAGGCGTTTCGAGCCGCGCAGCGACCTCGCCGCACGAAAGACCCATGCTGGTCACAATGTCGTCAGATTCTGCGTGAGAACACTATCCCGATGAGAGCGAGAGCGTACTACCGCTGCGGCGCCATTGCGACCGCCCCCCAGTGGGCTGCACGGTCTGGAGGGGCACGATGAGCATCCCCGCTGCACCCAAACGGCGCGCACGAATACAATGGCACGATGACGGATCGGTTCATTCGTCGCGGAGCAATTTTCTTGAAGTTGTGTCTCCACAACGCGCGCTTCTGCTCGCCGGTGGATTGGCGCTGGCTTCCTTTGTTGCCGTGGCGTCCATCGTCCAGTTTCAATGGAACGTAGAGGGTGGCGATGCCCTGGTCGAGGCGGCAGAGGCTGCTCCTCTTGTCGAACCCGTGCGCACTGTCGAGGTTGCCAAGCCCGAGATTTCCAATCCTTCGGCGCCTATCAAGGCATCTGTTTCCGCAAATGCGGCGGTAACCACCAAGCCGCAAACCAGCACTAAACCACAAGCGGTTCAACCCGCGATCGGCAATGCTTCGACAGCCGGCACCAAGCCTATCTTGACGACTGCCGCAGCGTACGATGAGGTGTCGCTTTCTCCTTTGCCGCGGAGTGATGCGAGATGGAAAACTGCTGCGGGTAAGGAGCCCAAGACTCTGTCTCAGTCTCCTGAGGGCGAAGAGGAGGCTCTGGCCTTCGCGCCAGTTGAGGCGCCACGCCCACAATCCGCGCCGCGAGACAGCAAGGCGGTGCTTGCTGCTGTCGCCGCCAATGCAGACAAAGAGGTGGCAGAGACCAATCTTCTCAGCGCCAAGATTCGCAAATCGGTTTTCCTGAGAGCGAAGCCTGGGAGCCGCGCGAAGGTGCTGACGACTATTCCAAGTGGTGCGAGCGTTCAGGTGGCCCAAGGCTGCGAGCATTGGTGTAGCGTCACCTATGACGGTCAGAAGGGTTACGTCTACAAGAGCTTCGTGACGCGCTAGCCAGAGCCCGGACGCCTCGGCCTCCCAGATTCCTGCCCAAATAGCCTTTCGTGCTCACATACGAGCTGAGATGTCTGCGATGCAGCAGCGATGGATCGCCGGGTATCCGACGATCCTTGGCTGCGGGTCTCAGGCAAAAACGATCAGCAGATCCTTAGCATCGATCTGGTCGCCAGCACTGACCAAGACCTCGGCGATGGTTCCATCGCGCTCGGCGTGCAGTGCGGTTTCCATTTTCATCGCCTCGATGGAGAGCAGCACGTCACCCGCCTTGACGGCCTGGCCTGCGGCGACCGCGAGTGTGGAGACCACCCCCGGCATCGGCGCGCCGACATGCCCATCATTTCCGAGTTCCGCTTTGCGACGAGCCTTGCCGTTTGACGCGCCATGCGCCCGGTCGGGAACCTTGATGCGTCGCGGCTGACCATTGAGCTCGAAGAACACGGTGACCATGCCCTTCTCGTCGACGTCGCCAATGGCAAGACAGCGGATCACCAGCGTCTTGCCCTTCTCGATGTTGACGAATACCTCGTCCTCAGCCTGCATGCCGTAGAAATAGGTTGGCGTAGGCAGGACGCTCACCGGGCCGTAGACGTCCTGAGTGGCCGCGTAGTCTGAAAAGACCTTCGGATACATCAGCCACGAAGCGAACTCGTACTCGCTGAGCTCGCGGCCGAGTTTTTCTTCGACCTCCGCGCGGCCCGCCGCAAGATCCGCGTCCTTGAGCAGGGAACCGGGACGCACTTTTATGGGCGCCTCACCTTTGAGCGCCTTCTTCTGCAGGGCTTCCGGCCATCCGCCCGGAGACTGGCCAAGATCCCCATGCAGCATCGATACGACCGAATCCGGGAAGGCGATATCCTTGGCTGGATTCTCGACATCGGCAACAGTCAGGTCCTGACTCACCATCATCAGCGCCATATCACCCACCACCTTTGAAGAAGGCGTGACTTTGACGATGTCGCCAAACATCAGATTGACGTCATGATAGGCCTGCGCCACCTCATGCCAACGCGTCTCAAGCCCCAGCGATCGCGCCTGTTCCTTGAGGTTGGTGAACTGGCCGCCCGGCATTTCGTGCAGATAGACTTCCGAGGCTGGGCCCTTCAGGTCGCTTTCGAAAGCCGCATACTGATTGCGCACGGCTTCCCAATAGAAGGAAATCTTGCGGATCCAGCTTGTATCCAGGCCGGGGTCCCTGTCTGTGGCCTTGATCGCCTCGACAATCGAACCAAGGCAAGGCTGCGAGGTGTTGCCGGAAAAGGCGTCCATCGCCGCGTCGATCGCGTCGACCCCGCTGTCGACTGCGGCCAGCACAGTCGCGGCGGACAGGCCCGATGTGTCATGCGTATGGAAATGGATCGGCAGGTCGGTGGCTTCGCGCAGCGCCTTGAACAGCACACGGGCCGCCGCGGGCTTCAGGAGACCTGCCATATCCTTCACAGCGATGATATGCGCGCCTGCCTTTTCAAGTTCGGCCGCCAGACCAACATAGTAGTTCAGGTCGTATTTGGCGCGGGCCGGATCGAGAATGTCGCCGGTGTAGCAGATTGCCGCTTCGCACAGCTTGCCTTCCTCAACGATGGCATCCATCGACACACGCATGTTCTCTACCCAGTTCAGGCAGTCGAAGACGCGGAACAGATCGATACCGCCGCTCGCCGCCTGCTTGACGAAGTGGCGCACGACATTGTCGGGATAGTTGGTGTAGCCGACGCCATTTGCGCCGCGCAGCAGCATCTGCAGCAGAATGTTCGGCGCCTTCTCGCGAATGAGTGCGAGTCGCTCCCAAGGATCCTCGGTGAGGAAGCGCATCGCGACATCGAAGGTCGCGCCGCCCCAGCATTCCAGCGACAGAAGCTGTGGCAGTTCGCGCGCATAGGTGCCCGCGATGTTCACGATGTCATGGGTGCGCATTCGCGTGGCAAGCAGTGACTGATGGCCGTCGCGCATCGTGGTGTCGGTTACCAGAACGCGGCTTTCCGCGCGCATCCATTCGGCGAATTTCTTGGGGCCGAGCGCATCCAGCTTCTGCTTGCTGCCGTCAGGAATTGGCCCGGTCGACCAGGGAACGATCGGTGCTGCTGCATCCGGGTTCGGCGCAGCGCGGCCACGAGTCTCTGGATGGCCATTGACTGACACGTCAGCAAGATAATTGAGCAGCTTCGTCGCGCGGTCCTGGCGCTTGACCTGGGTGAACAGTTCCGGCGTCGTGTCGATGAACCGCGTGGTGTAGGAATTGTCCTGGAACTTCGGATGCGTGATGATCGCTTCGAGAAAAGTCAGGTTTGTTGCAACACCGCGAATACGGAACTCGCGCAGCGCCCGGTGCATCCGGGCAATGGCCTCCTTTGGCGTCGGCGCCCATGCGGTCACCTTTTCCAGCAATGGATCGTAGAAGCGGGTAATGACCGCGCCCGAATAGGCCGTGCCGCCATCCAGCCGGATGCCGAATCCGGTCGCCCCGCGATAGGCGGTGATGCGACCGTAGTCGGGAATGAAATTCTGCTCGGGATCTTCCGTCGTGATGCGGCACTGCATCGCGTGCCCGTTGAGGCGGATCTCCTCCTGAGATGGCACGCCCGACTCTGGCGTTCCGATTTCAAAGCCATCCAGAATGTGGATCTGCGCTTTGACGATATCGATGCCGGTGACCTCTTCGGTCACGGTGTGCTCGACCTGAATTCGCGGATTGACCTCGATGAAGTAAAACTTGCCGGTATCGGCATCCTGCAGGAACTCGACCGTACCCGCGCCGATATATCTGGTTTCCTCGGCGATCTTCAGGGCATAGCCGCAAAGCTCATTGCGCAGTTCGTCGCTCAGATAGGGTGCTGGCGCCCGCTCCACGACTTTCTGGTTGCGGCGCTGGATCGAGCAATCGCGCTCGAAGAGGTGCACGGCATTGCCATGCGTGTCGCCAAGGACCTGGACCTCGACATGGCGGGCCCGCTCGACCAGCTTTTCGAGGTAGACCTCGTCCTTGCCAAAAGCTGCCTTGGCTTCGCGCTTGCCTTCGGTGACTTCACGCAACAGGTCCGCTTCGTCGCGGATCGCGCGCATGCCGCGGCCGCCGCCGCCCCACGATGCCTTGAGCATCACGGGATAGCCGATTTCGGCAGCGAGCTTCTTTATCGTTTCCGGGTCATCGGGCAGAGGATCGGTCGCGGGGACAACGGGGACGCCAACCTCGACCGCCAGATTGCGAGCGGCGACCTTGTTGCCCAGCCGGCGCATCGTATCGGGCTTTGGTCCTATGAAGGTAAGCCCGTTCTCGGCACACGCCTCGGCAAATTCGGGGCTTTCCGAAAGCAGTCCGTAACCTGGATGGATGGCATCCGCGCCGGAGAGCTTGGCGACCCGCATGATCTCGTCGATTGACAGGTAGCTTTCGATCGGACCCATATCCTTGGTGAGATGGGGTCCCCGCCCGACCTGATAGCTTTCGTCGGCCTTGAAGCGATGGAGTGAGTATTTGTCCTCTTCCGCCCAGATGGCGACTGTCTTCAGTCCCAATTCGTTGGCGGCGCGAAAAACGCGGATTGCGATCTCTGATCGGTTCGCGACGAGTAGCTTGCTTATTGGCACGTGGGCTCCTCTCGGCTGGCCTTGCGTCAGCATTCCTTACTCATTAGCCGGAAAATGCTGCACTGCAAACAGGCTTCGTGAGGGAAGCGCCGACAAGGCCATTTTGAATCGACGAAGGCTCGTAAAATGAAAAGCACCCGACGGTTTCCCGCCGGGTGCCAGAAAGACTGATAGACGATTCTGGACCGAGTAACCTCAGTTCGCAGCTTCGTCCAGATAGTCGTACTTGCCGTCCTTCCACTCGTAGAAGACATAACCCGGCAGTGTCACGTCGCCCTTGTCGTCGAACTCCAGCGAACCCAGAACCGTATCGAACTTGCCCTCGTCGAGCGCTTTCACGACCGGATCGAAATCGGTCGAGCCTGCGGTGGTCGCAGCCTGCGCCCATGCCTGAATCGCGGCATAGGTGTAGAGCGCGTAGCCCTCGGCCGTCTTGCCTGCTGCGAGCAGCTTGTCGACGACCGGCTTTGCGATCTCGTTCTTGCGCGGATCGGGCGAGAAGGTCATCAGCGTGCCTTCGCCAGCGGCGCCCGTGATCGCCCAATACTCGTCTGTCACCAGCGCGTCACCGGAAACCAGAACGGTATCCATGCCCTGCTCGCGCATCTGGCGCGCCATCAGGCCGGCTTCGGTATGGTAGCCACCGACATAGAGAACGCCAATGCCTTCCTGCTTCAGCTTCGAAACCAGTGCGGTGTAGTCCTTTTCGCCAGCCGTATAGGCTTCGTACATGGCAGGCTTACCGCCGCCAGCCTCATACACGGCCATGGTAGCGTCGGCGAGGCCTTTGCCGTAGGCGGTCTTGTCGTGAACGAACGCGACCTTCTTGTCGGCAAACTTCTCAAGCAGGAACTTGCCTGCAACTTCGCCCTGCTGGTCATCGCGTCCGCAGGTGCGGAACACGCCCGGTCCAGGGCGCTTGTCGGTGAAGTCAGGATTGGTCGATGCTGGCGAGATCTGAATGATGCCTTCTTCAGCATAGACCTGAGAAGCCGGGATGGATGAGCCCGAGCAGAAATGGCCGGCCATGAACACGACGCCTTCGCCCGCCATCTGGTTGGCAACGGCAACCGCCTGCTTCGGATCGCACGCATCGTCGCCGACCGACAGGACAAGCTTCTCGCCGTTCACGCCGCCAGCGGCGTTGATATCTTCGACTGCCTGCTCTGCGCCTGCTTTCATCTGAGCGCCGAAGGAAGCGTACTGGCCAGTCATCGGGCCAGCCGTCGCGATCTTGATATCCGCCATTGCCTGGCTGGACATCAGGAGACCAAGCGCGGCGCCCGCCAAAAGAACCTTTTTCATGATAACTCCCTGTTCAAACACCTGCTGTTCCCATTGCGGTCCGGATAGGTGTCGATGTCCCCGGTATCCGCGATGCGGGCATCAGCCCGCTTGCCCGGCATGAAAGCCCAAATTTACTAGGAAATAAAGGCTTCTGGCCGAGATTTCGTTTTCGGATCAAGCTTTCCGATGCCAGGAAAGCGCGCCTTTCCGATCATATGCGAAACTGTATTGCCGAGCCATCTGCTCGGCGCGCGTCATGCGCATGCCGACAAATGCGATAGCCGTGATGACGATGAAGTCGACGATGTAATAATGGATTGACAGCAGCGTTCCCGAAAAAAGAGCAAAATGGATGAAGCGCGTGGCCGCCGCCAGAAGCACCATATAGACGACAAGCTGATAGTTGGCCTGCCAGCCGCGGGCCATCGCCCGCCCCGTCAGGAATGCGGCGCCACCCGCCAGAAAGACCGTGACGAAAAGGAATTCCCACAACGTCACTTCCCAAAGGAGGGAATACTGCTTCTCCATATCGCGCTCCTGGATCGCCCAACGCTTCACACGACCTGGTGAAACGACGGTGCCCTGTTTTTGTGCAAGTCTCCGAAACAGCCGCTGCACGCGGCGCCCGCACTTGCGCTAATGTCTTCCGCCCTCGAGATAGGCCGCCCGGACCTCTTCCCGCTTCAAGAGTTCCGCGCCCGTGCCGCTCATGGTGATCTTGCCATTGACCATTACATAGCCGCGATGGGCGAGCTTGAGCGCATGAAACGCATTCTGCTCGACAAGGAACACCGTCAGCCCCTGGCTGCGGTTAAGCTCCTTTATGATCTCGAAAATCTGCTTGACGATCAACGGCGCGAGACCAAGCGACGGCTCATCAAGAAGCAGCAGCTTTGGCCGTCCCATTAGCGCCCGCGCGATCGCAAGCATCTGCTGCTCGCCGCCGGACAAAGTGCCGCCGCGCTGGGCGGTGCGCTCCTTGAGCCGCGGAAACAGCTCATAGATGCGCTCGAGATCGCCGTCGAAATGCTTCGGGTCGACAAGCTGTGCGCCCATCTGCAAATTCTCAAGGACCGTCATGCGCGGGAAGATGCGCCGTCCTTCCGGGGACTGCGCGATACCCATCCGCATGATCTCGTGGGTCGGCATCGTGGTGATGTCCATGCCATCATAGATGATGCGGCCGGTTCTGGCTTGCGGCGAGCCGCATATGGTCATCATCAGCGTGGATTTGCCGGCGCCGTTCGCGCCAATCAGAGTCACGATCTCACCCGGATTCACTTCGACATCGACGCCGCGCAGCGCGACGATCTTGCCATAATAGGTCTCGACGCCCGAGATCGAAAGAAGAGGTTCGCTCATCCCTTGCCTCCCTTCTCGGCTTCGGGAAGGTGCAGACTGGTGCCGGCACCCTTCTTTCCAGCCTTCTCGATGACCGCGCCGACTTCCTGCCGCACCTCGGGAATGTCGATTTCCGCCTCGTCGTCCACTCCGAGATAGGCTGCGATGACCTTCGGATCGGATTTCACGAAATCCGCGTCTCCGTCCGAAATCTTCACGCCATAGTCGAGCACGACGATGTGGTCGGAAATTTCCATCACCACGCCCATGTCATGCTCGATCAGCAGCACCGACGTGCCGCTATTGCGGATGAACTGCAGCAACTCGTTCAGCTGGGCGGATTCACGCGGATTGAGGCCGGCTGCCGGTTCATCGAGGCACAGCAGCATCGGATCGGTGCACATCGCCCTTGCAATCTCAAGACGGCGCTGGTCGCCATAAGGAAGATCGCCGGCCGGATCGTCGGCACGGTCGATGAGGTTGACATGCTCCAGCCAGTAGACCGCCTTCTCAACGGCCTTCGCCTGTGCCTTTCGATAGGTCGGCAGCCCGAAAATGCCGCCGATCGTGTAACCGGACGCGACCATCAGCACATTGTGCTGGGCAACAAGCAAATTCTCCAGAACGGTCATGCCGCCGAACAGCCGAATATTCTGGAATGTGCGCGCGACCTTCGCCTTCTCGGAAATCTCGAAATCCGGCATGCGCTCCAGCAGATAGACCGACCCATCATTGGCTGCGCGGTAGCGCAGTCCGCTGGCGGTGACGGCATCGACAGCTTCCTTTTGCTGTCCCGGACCGTGCCGCATCACGATCCGTCCCTCCGTCGGCTTGTAAAAGCCCGTGCAGCAATTGAAGACGGTTGTCTTTCCAGCGCCGTTTGGACCGATCAGCGCGGTAATGTCTCCTCGTCCGACATTGAAGGACAGGTCGCTGACGGCCACCAGACCGCCGAACCGCATGGTGAGATGCTCGACGGTCAGGACTGGATCCCGGTCCCAACTGGCGAGCGGCGAGGTTGCTGTGCTAGCTGCGGCCGACATCAGTGACCCTCTCCCTGTGCGACCATATCGGCCCCGATGCGTTTCTTCTCCTTGAGGACCGCGGTGGGTTCACGTGTGGTCACGAGACCGCGCGGCTTCCAGACCATGATGCCAACCATGGCCAGCCCGAAGATCAGCATGCGATACTGAACGGGATCGAAATCCGGACCAAAGATCTGGCTGAGAAAGCCAATGTTTCGAAGCAGCTCGATGCCGCCGATCATCACAACTGAAGCGATGACAACGCCGATCTGAGAACCGAGGCCGCCAAGGACCACGATTGCCAGGATGATTGCCGATTCGAGAAAGGTGAAGCTCTCGGGCGAGATGAAGCCCTGCCGCGTGGCGAAGAAAGAGCCGGCGAAGCCGCCAAACATTGCACCGATAGCAAACGCCGTCAGCTTCGTGTTGGTCGTATTTATGCCGAGCGAACGACACGCGATCTCATCTTCGCGCAAGGCCTCCCATGCGCGCCCGACCGGCAGTTTGCGAAGCCGCATCGTCACCAGATTGGTGATGATCGCGAGGAGGAAGATGATGTAATACAGGTAGATGAATCGGTGAATGGTCGAATATTCGATCCCGAGGAAAGCGGCAACGCCGTCATCGCCGCGCGAGAAATCCATGCCGAGGAATGTGGGTTTTGGGATGCCGGAAATGCCGTTCGGCCCGCCGGTGAAATCATACCAGTTCAAGAGCACGATGCGGATGATCTCGCCGAAGGCGAGCGTCACGATGGCAAGATAATCGCCCCGCAGCCGCAATACCGGGAAACCAAGGATCAGCCCCCAGAAGGCAGCCAGCATTCCCGCCAGCGGCAATGCTGTCCAGAAGCCGATGAACTCGAAATGCGTGGACAGGAGGGCAAAGGAATAGGCACCGACCGCATAGAACGCCACATAGCCCAAATCGAGCAAGCCCGCGAGGCCGACGACGATGTTCAGTCCCCAGCCGAGCATGACATAGGTCATGATCAGGATCGCGAGGTCGATGAACTGGCGTTGCTGCGCCGGAAACAGAGCTATGATGAGAAAGGGCAGAACTGTCGCGACGAGGAACAGGAAGATGCCCAACGCGCGGCCAAGCCAGGGCAAGCGGGGAGAGGCTGAGGACTTTCCCGTCGAGAAGTATCGGGTGACGGGCTTATCCGTCTTGAAGACGAACAGGTTGAGCAGCAACCTGCCCGCAAACACGATAAGAATGGCAACAATCCAGACGCCCCATCGGGTCGAGACTTCCAGTCCTCCCGGAGCGATTTCGGTGCGCAGCGCGAGAAAGAAGAACCCCAGCACACCGGTCAGAGCGCCAGCGATGGCGGCATCCTTGACCGATGCTGCAAAGCTGTTTGTGTCTTGCCGGCTTGGAGCGGTTACGGTTGGCGCGGCCATCAGACCTTCTCCACTTCCGGTTTTCCAAGCAGCCCGGAGGGCAGGAAGATGAGCACGATCGCCAGGATCGAGAAGGCGGCGACGTCCTTGTATTCGACCGTGAAATAGCCCGACCAGAAGACTTCGATCAGCCCGATCAGAAGACCGCCGAGCATGGCACCGGGCAGCGAGCCGATGCCGCCAAGCACAGCCGCCGTAAAGGCCTTAACGCCGGCAAGAAAACCGATATAGAAATCGATGACACCGTAGAGCAGAAGGAACATCAAACCGGCGACAGAGGCAAGGGCGGCGCCCATCACGAAGGTCAGCGAAATCGTGCGGTCGACGTTCACTCCAAGCAGCGACGCCATCTTGCGATCCTGTTCGCAGGCGCGCTGGGCGCGTCCGAGAGACGTTCGGGAAATCATCAACGTAAAGCCGGTGAGCAGGACCAGCGTCGTCGCGATGATGATCATCTGCATGTAGGAAAGCTGAACCACCATCGCGCCTGTTTCGGTGTCGCCGGTCATCAGGACGATACCGCCCGGAATCTGCGGAGGAAGCGGCTTGACGCGGGCGCCCTGCGAAATCTGGACGAAGTTCTGGAGAACGATCGACATGCCGATCGCCGTGATCAGCGGTGCAAGCCGGAAAGAGCCGCGCAATGGCCGGTAGGCGATGCGTTCGACCGTCCAGCCCCATGCCGATGTGAAGAGCATCGAGATAATTAGAACGATCAGCAGAACAACCGGCAAGAATGCGAAGCCGAGCACCGTAGTCAGGACGAGGAAGGTGGCCAGGGCGATGAACGAGCCGATCATGAATATGTCGCCATGGGCGAAGTTGATCATGCCAATGATGCCGTAGACCATCGTATAGCCGATCGCGATCAGGCCATAGATCGATCCCAGCGTCAGCCCGTTGATAAGCTGCTGGACGAAGTACTCCATTTGTGTGCGGCTCCCCTGGAATGTCGCCCTAAGGTCGCATTCCTTTTGTTTCGTTTCCCAGATCGCTACGCACCGGCGCGAGGCGCAGACTAAAAAAGCTTGTTGTCTCCGAGGCTTCCCCGCTGCCTCACCCACCTTCTGTGCCTATGCCGGCTCATGGACCACCGCTGAAGCTAGCATTGGTCCAAATCGATGTCATGGCTTAATAGCGCCAAATTTTGCCGTCTCGATGCAAGCCATTTTCCTCTTCTACTTTCGTCTCATGTCACGACGAAGCCGTGGGCGAATGGGTCCCGGTCGTCGATGAAGATGGTGTTGAATCCCGTTTGCCGCGCCCAACCACCGATGGAAGGGATGATCGCAGGCTTGCCTGCTACGGTTGTATCCCGCTCTATCCGGCCCTTGAACAACGAACCGATAATCGACTCATGAGTGAATTCGTTGCCGGTTCGCAATTTTCCTTTGGCATGAAGCTGCGCCATTCGGGCGGAGGTGCCGGTGCCACAGGGCGAGCGGTCGATCGCCTTGTCGCCGTAGAAGACGGCGTTGCGCGCATCAGCCTCAGAATGGCGTGGCGCGCCTGTCCACAGCATGTGGGAGAGCTTGTTAATGTCCGGATTTTCCGGATGCACGAAAGTGTACTTCTCGTTCAGACGCTGGCGCAGGATCGGACTCCAGGCGAGCAGATCGCCGGCTGAATGGTCGGCCAGGTCGCGATAGTTTTCCTGCGGCTCGACAATGGCGTAGAAATTTCCGCCATAGGCGACATCGACGGTCAGTTCGCCAAGCACGGGGCAATCCACGGTCAGCCCCTGAGCATGAAGAAAGGAGGGGACGTTTGTGATGCGCACCTCTTCGACATATTCGCCATCCTGCCGGTACTCGGCGATGACGAGGCCGGCGGGCGTGTCGAGACGAAGGGTACCCGGCGTTTTCGGGCGTACCAGACCATTCTCGATCGCCATCGTGACCGTTCCGATCGTGCCGTGACCGCACATTGGCAGACAGCCCGACGTTTCGATGAAAAGAATGGCGATATCGCAGTCCTCGCGTGTCGGCGGATAGAGGATCGAGCCAGACATGACATCATGGCCGCGCGGCTCGAACATCAGGCCGGTGCGAATCCAGTCATACTCGGCGAGAAAATGGGCCCGCCGCTCCATCATCGTCGCGCCTTTGAGCTGGGGTCCGCCGCCAGCTACCAGACGGACAGGATTGCCGCAGGTATGGCCATCGATGCAGGTGAACGTATTGCGGGCCATTTCTTCGGTCTCGGGATCAGAAACGTTGCGGGGAGAAGGGCGAAAGGTCGATCGAAGCAGTCTTGCCCAGAACCAGATCGGCTATCAAGCGGCCCGTGGCGGCGGCCTGCGTCAGTCCGAGATGGCCGTGACCGAATGCGTACAGAACGTTGGGCGAGGAGGACCGCCCGATTACCGGCAGTGAATCGGGCAGCGACGGCCGAAAGCCCATCCATTCCCGCCCGCCCGTCGCGTCGAGTCCTGGAAGGAAGCGGCGCGCCTTTTCGAGCATCGCCCTGGAACGGGCATAGTTCGCGGGCCGATCGAGGCCGGCAAGCTCTACCGCGCCGCCGATCCTGAGACCTGTGTCAAGCGGTGTGACGACGAAGCCGTGGCCCGAGAAGATGAGCTGCCTTTCCACTGAAAAGGCGGTCGGCGGCAATGTCGTGTTGTAGCCTCGTTCGGTCTCCAGTGGAATCTGATCGCCAAGTCTGGCGGCCAGATGGTGAGACCATGCGCCGGCCGCAACGATCACTTCGCGCGCGATACAAATGCCACCATCGTTGAAACGAAGTTCAATGCGTTTTTCGTCGCGATCCGTTCCCACGGGGCGAATCTGGTCGATCGCGCCGCGATGGAAGCGCGCGCCGTTCGTTTTGGCGTGGTTCCATATCGCCTTGCCGAGAACCTTCGGATCCGACACCGTTTTCCATTGCGGAACGAAGGTCCCCTTGACGAATTGCGCCGAGAGGCCCGGCTGAAGATCGGAAAGTTCGCGACCCGCGACATGGCGGTAGCCAATCCCGTGCCGGTCACGAGCCGCCCATCCCGCCAGTGACGCCTGAAACTCGGCTTCGCTTTCGTATAGTTCAAGCGAACCATTCTCGCGCAGCATGTGGCGTGTGCCCGACGCATCCATCAGGCGCGCCCACTCGGCTTCGGCGAGCTTCATCAAGGCTGCCTGTGCCGACAGCGCGCTCTCATAGCGTGAAGGTGAGCCGGCGCGCCAGAAGCGCCACAGCCATGGCGCCAGCGTTGGAAGATAGGAAGGGGGGATGGACAGCGGGCCGAGCGGATCGGCCAGCCAGCTCGGGAGTTTGCGCAGCATTCCCTTGTGGGAAAGCGGCAGCACGTCGGAGAAGGCGAAGGCGGCGGCATTGCCGGAACTCGTCTCCTCGCAGATCCCCGTCCGATCGAAAACGGTCACGCTGCGTCCGGTTTTCGCCAGAAGTGCCGCCGTGCAGATGCCTATGATGCCTGCCCCGACAATCGCGATATCTGCGGTTGCCGGAGGGATTGGCGTGTCGGGCATGTCAGCGCGGCCGTGCATTTTTGGCGGTCAGGCTGCCTTTGCGACAGAGAGATTTGGAAGTTCGGGCCGGGTTGCGATCGCGTCGCGCACAATCTTCTCGACATTGGCGCGCCGCTCGCCGGTCAAGGGCTGGCGAGGCATTCGTACACGGTCGTTGGTCCCGATCTCGAGAACCTCGGCGAGCTTGATGTTCTGAACGAGATAGGTCGAAACGTCGAGATCGAGCATCGGACGGAACCAGCGGTAAATGCTCAGCGCCTCGTCATAGCGGCCCTACTTCATCAACTGATAGATGGCGACCGTTTCCTTCGGGAATGCGGTGACGAGACCTGCCACCCAACCGACCGCGCCCACGGCGAGTGCCTCGAAGGCCAGATTGTCGACGCCGGTAAACACGTCGAAGCGGTCGCCGAAGCGGTTGAAGATTTCCGTCGAGCGGCGAATGTCGTCGGACGACTCCTTGATGGCGACAAATAGGTCGTCGGATGCAAGCTCTTCCATCACGTCGACGGTCACATCGACACGATACGCGACACGGTTGGAATAGATCATAACCGGCAGTCCGCCCGCCGTCGCCACCGCCTTCAGCGTGGCGACCGTCTCTTCGGGGTTGGTATGGTATATGGGGCTCGGCACCACCATCAGCCCGTCCGCCCCGGATTTCGCCGCGCGCTTGGCCAGCGAGGCGCCATCGCGGGTCGCTGCCTCATTGATGGTAAGCAGCACGGGGCGCTTGCCCGCGACCTTACGGGCGATTTCAACTACCTCGATCTTTTCGTCATGGCTCAGCATCGGACCTTCGCCCAACGAACCGCAGACGATGAGCGCGTCGCAGCCGGCATCGATCTGCAGGCCGAAGCAGCGTTCCATCTCGGCATGATCGAGGCGGTCGTCCGCTGTGAACTTGGTGGTGACGGCGGGGAAGACTCCACTCCACATTGTCCTGATGCTCCTTGAAAACTAATATATCAGACATATATCACGAGGATATCCCCTGTTGTCAATTGCGATTTGTCGATGATATTCCCAGAAGAGAGCGCATGATGCAGGCTGAAGCGATTCGCGAATCCGAACCCACCGTATTTGAGCCCGTAGCCATCAAGGCCTATCGGATGCTTGAACGCATGATTGTCACGCTGGAGCTGGCTCCCGGCTCCATCACGACCGAGGGAACGCTCATCCAGAGGCTGGGTCTGGGCCGCACTCCGGTTCGCGAAGCGATCCAGCGTTTGGCATGGGAAGGTCTCGTGGACGTTCGGCCCCGCGCCGGGCTTGCAATCGCGCCTTTGCACGCCAGCGACTGGCTGCGCGTGCTCGAAGCGCGCAAGGGGGTGGAAGTCGTTCTTGCGCGATCAGCCGCCCGCTTTGTCACGCGTCCTGTTGCCGAGTATTTCCATGCCGCGGCGCTGGCCATGCAGCGGGCCGTGGTCGACGACGATCCGCTCAAATTTCTCGATGCCGACAAGCAGCTTGATGAAGCCATGTCGCTGGCTTCCGACAATCCCTTCGCGTCCCGGCTTGCCGCCCCTTTGCAGACGCATAGCCGCCGGTTCTGGTATCGCTATCAGTCGGCCAGCCTTGCCGAGGCGGCGGAGCATCATGTCCATGTGATCCGCGCCGTGCTTGACGGGAATGAAGCCGAGGCTGCGGCCGAGACGGAACGGCTGATGGCGCTTCTGCTGCTGCAAGCGCGTGTGGCGCATCGCTGATCAGAGCTTTCATCGCGCAGTGATAGGCATATGAAAAAGGCGGCTGAAGCCGCCTTTTCTTTGTTGTGTGCTGCCCGGTCAGTTCATCGTCGGAATGACAAACTCCGCGCCGTCCTTGATGCCGCTCGGCCAGCGTGACGTGACTGTCTTGGTCTTGGTGTAGAAGCGGAAAGCGTCCGGACCGTGCTGGTTCAGATCGCCGAAGCTCGAAGCCTTCCAACCGCCGAAGGTGTAATAGGCGATCGGTACGGGGATCGGCACGTTGATCCCTACCATGCCGACCTGCACCCGGCTTGCGAAGTCGCGTGCGGCATCACCGTCACGGGTGAAGATCGCCACGCCATTGCCCATCTCGTGATCGTTGGCGAGCTTGATGGCGTCCTCGTAGCGCGGTGCGCGCACGACCGACAACACCGGCCCGAAGATCTCTTCCTTGTAGATACGCATGTCGGGCGTGACATTGTCGAAAAGACAACCGCCCAGATAATAGCCGTTCTCGTAACCCTGCATCTTGAAGTTACGGCCGTCGACGACGAGCTTGGCGCCTTCTTCCACGCCAAGATCGACGTAACCTTTCACGCGATCGAGGGCCTGCCGGGTGACGAGCGGGCCGTAGTCAGCCGAAGAATCGGTCGACGGTCCGACCTTGAGGCTCTCGACACGCGGAATGAGCCGTTCCATGAGACGGTTTGCCGTGTCCTCGCCGACTGGAACCGCGACGGAAATCGCCATGCAGCGCTCTCCTGCCGAACCGTAGCCCGCGCCGATCAAGGCGTCGACCGTCTGCTCCATATCGGCGTCGGGCATGATGATCATGTGGTTCTTGGCGCCGCCGAAGCACTGAACGCGCTTTCCCGAAGCACAGCCGCGCGAATAGATGTATTGGGCGATGGGGGTGGAGCCGACAAAGCCGATGGCCTTGATGTCCGGGTCATCCAGAATGGCATCCACGACTTCCTTGTCGCCATTGACGACATTCAGGATGCCGGCTGGCAGACCGGCCTCGATGAACAGTTCGGCAATACGCATCGGAACGCCGGGATCGCGCTCGGAAGGCTTCAGGATGAAGGCGTTGCCGCATGCGATGGCGGGTGCGATCTTCCACAGCGGGATCATCGCGGGGAAATTGAATGGCGTGATGCCAGCCACGACACCGAGCGGCTGGCGCATCGAATAGACGTCGATGCCCGGGCCGGCGCCATCGGTAAACTCGCCCTTCATCATATGCGGCGCACCGATGCAGACCTCAACGACCTCGAGACCGCGCTGGATGTCGCCTTTGGCATCGGCAATCGTCTTGCCGTGTTCACGGGCAAGCAACTCGGCAAGCGAGTCATATTCGCGTTGGGCGAGTTCAAGAAATTTCATGAGCACGCGCACGCGGCGCTGTGGATTGGTCGCCGCCCATGCCGGCTGTGCCGCCTTGGCGCTCTCTACGGCTGCGCGCAACTCGTCCTTGGATCCCAGCGCGACCTTGCCGCGCACCGTGCCGTCCATGGGCTGCATGATGTCCTGCGCCCGTCCGCTGGTCGAGGCGACATGCTTGCCGCCAATGAAATGTCCTGTAACGTCCATGCTCTTTCGCTCCCTGGTCGCTTTTTACGTAGCCGCATTTTCGGCGCATGCGCTTCGCTTTGCAACGTGACCCGATGACAAACCGATGTGCGTGGAATAAACAACGGTTGCGCCGTGAACTTCAAAATGCGCAAAGGCAAAGGTGGCGGGAGAATGGAAACCCATGAACTGGGATGACGTCCGGATCTTTCTCGCCGTGGCCCGCGCCGGCCAGATCCTTGGCGCTGCAAGGCGGCTCGATCTCAATCACGCTACCGTGTCGCGCAGGGCTGCCGGACTGGAGGAGGCTTTCGGCACCAAATTGTTTCGACGCACCACTTCCGGCAGTGAGCTCACTCCGGCTGGCGAACGGTTCCTCGCCATTGCCGAGCGCATCGAAGCGGAGATGCTGGGCGCGCGATCGGAGGTGGCGGGAGAGGGGGAGACGGTTTCCGGAACCGTTCGTATCGGTGCGCCTGACGGCTTTGGCGTGGCCTTTCTGGCGCCGCGCCTCGGGCGGCTTGCGGAGCTTCACCCGGACCTGACCGTGCAGCTCGTGCCGGTGCCGCGCTCCTTTTCGCTGTCGCGCCGCGAAGCCGATCTGGCCATCACGACAGAGCGTCCGACGGAAGGCAGGTTGGTTGCTGCCAAACTCGTCGACTATACGCTCGGCCTCTACGCCTCGCGCGCCTATGCCGACGCGCACGGTTTGCCGCAGTCCCGCCAGGAGCTCTCTCGCCATCGCCTTGTCGGCTATGTGCCGGACCTCGTCATCAACCCGTCGCTGGATTACGCCGCCGAGTTCGCACCCGACTGGAATGCCCGGTTTGCGATCTCATCGGCGCTTGGCCAGACGGCAGCCGTGCGCGCGGGCGCCGGCATCGGCATCCTGCACGCCTTCATTGCACGCTCGATGCCGGATCTGGTTCCCGTCACAAGCATTCCGCCGATCCGACGCGCCTATTGGCTCGTCTATCACGAATCGATGCGGGGCCTTTCGCGCATCGCCGCCGTCACGGATTTCATCTCGAAAGCGGTCGAAAACGAGAAAACGCTGTTTGGGGCAGGCTCCGCCGATCAGGCATAGCGGCTGATCGAAAGGTCCCGCGTATCGATTTCGGGCGTTTTGCCCGAGATGATATCGGCGAGAACGCGCCCCGAACCGCATGACATCGTCCAGCCAAGCGTTCCGTGTCCGGCATTGAGGAAAAGGTTGGAATATTTGCTGGCTCCGATGACAGGCGGCCCATCCGGCGTCATCGGCCGCAAGCCGCACCAGAAACTGGCGCGTGAGAGGTCCCCGCCTTTTGGAAAGAGGTCGCCAACGGAGTGCTCCAGGGTCGCGCGCCGCGCGTCGTGAAGCCTGAGATCGTAGCCAGATATTTCGGCCGTACCGCCTGCGCGAATGCGGTCCCCAAGCCGGGTGATTGCGACCTTGTATGTCTCGTCCATGACGGTGGACTCGGGTGCGCCTGCGGCATCGGTGATCGGCACGGTGATCGAGTAGCCCTTCACCGGATAGACGGGTATCGAGATGCCGATAGTGCGCAGCATGATTGGAGCATAGCTTCCGAGCGCCATCACATAGGCGTCTGCCGTCATGAGGCCCGCGCTGGTCCTGACGCCCGCGACCTTGCCGCCTTCGATCAGGATCTTTTCGATCGTGGTGTCGAACTTGAACGCTACGCCGCGTCCTGCGGTATGGGAGGCGAGGCGCTCGGTGAACATCTGGCAATCGCCGGTCTCGTCGCCGGGCAGCCTGAGGCCGCCGACAAACTTGCCTTTGACCTTGGCGAGGGCGGGTTCGACCGCAATGCAGCCGGCGGGGTCGAGCACTTCATAGGGAACGCCGAACTGCTTCAGCACCTCAACGTCGCCGTCGGTGCCATTCAACTGTTTTTCAGTTCGGAAGAGCTGCAGTGTGCCCTGGCTGCGCTCGTCATAGCTGATGGCCGTCGAAGCGCGCAAGTCGCGCAGGCAGTCGCGGGCGTATTCGGCGATGGGCACCATTCGCGCCTTGTTGACCGCATATCGGTTGGCAGTGCAGTTGCGCAGCATCTTCACCAGCCACGACCACATATAAGGATCGAGCGCGGGCCTGACGACGAGCGGACCGTGCTGCATCAAAAGCCATTTGATCGCCTTGACCGGAACGCCCGGACCCGCCCAGGGGGCCGAATAACCGGGCGAGACCTCGCCGGCATTGGCGAAGCTCGTTTCGAGCGCCGGCCCGGGCTGGCGGTCGATAACCGTCACCTCATGCCCGGCCTCGGCCAGATAGTGCGCGGACGTGACGCCGATCACGCCACTGCCAAGGACAAGAACTTTCATTTTCCTTTAGAACCTCATTCAGCCACCGATGTAACGCCGGTGGAAGCGTGGGCCTAGCCCCGTCAAAATCTCATAACCAATCGTGCCGGCATGTGCTGCCACTTCGTCTATCGTCTGGTTCGGGCCTATAAGCTCGACCAGGTCGCCCGGTTTCAAGGCACCCGGCGCCAGCGACGTGATGTCCAAGATAATGCTGTCCATCGAAACGCGACCGGCAAAGGGCAGCCGGTTTCCATTGAAGAAGGCACTGCCCATGGCGCGACGGTGCCACCCATCGGCGTAGCCCAGCGAGATGGTCGCAAGCCGCATCGTTGCGCGGGCACGGGAAGCGTAACCATAGCCTATGCCAACTCCATCGCCTATCTCGCGGGTCTGGACGACCTTTGCTTCGAGGCGAACCACGGGACGCATCGGGTTTCTGGTGCCCGGCGTCGGGTTGATCCCGTACAATGCAGCGCCCGGCCTCGCGAGGTCGTAGTGGAATTCGGAACCGAGGAATACGCCCGAGGAATTTGCAAGCGACGCCTTCACATTGGGCAACAGCGTCCGAAGGTGATCGAAGCTCGCGCGCTGCAGGTCATTTGCGTCATTGCCGGGCTCGTCGGCGCAGGCGAGATGGCTCATGACAAGCCGGATATCGAGCGCCGCCAGACGGGCCGGCTCGGCAGCCAGCTGATCCACCTCAGATGGGGCGAGACCCATGCGCGACATGCCGCTATCGACCTGAAGCACTGCCGGCAGCCTTCGGCCAAGCCTTTGTGCCAGGCGAGCCCAATCCGCTATCTGCTCGAGACAATTGAGAACTGGAGTTATCTCAGCCTCGGCGGCATGGATTTCCGAGCCAGGCGCAAGTCCGTTCAGAACGTGGATTGCAGCGTGCCCTTTCAGGGCATTCCGCAGCACAAGCGCTTCGGAAAGTTGCGCAACGAAGAAGCTGTCGCAGCCTTCGTTTGCCAGCGCATTGGCCACGGCGTCGACACCGAGCCCATAGCCGTCCGCCTTGACGACACCAGCGCAAGCGACCCCGCCCAGCCTGTTCTTGAGAATGCGATAATTCTCGCGAAGAGCGGCGAGGTCGATGGTTAGGATGGCGCCCGCGATGGCTTCGGCGACGCCGGTCTGCTTAGAAGTCAATCTTTTCCACTCTTGCCGTCAGATCCGCGAAGGCGGGTCTGCAACACGAGTCAACGCTTAGGCTGTGACTGTATGCAAAGCAACTACCGTGGTCGCTCAGCCATTTGGTCCAGCCGTCGTCACCACGGCCGGCTCGGGCAGTTTCCGCCAGACAAGCCACGCTATGACAGCAAGGGTGGTCATCGCGGGAATAACGGTCGCCAGAGCGAATACGGGTTCGCCGATCATGGCGCAGACCGAGCCGCCCAGAAGACCGCCGCCCATCTGGATAAAACCGTTCATGGAGGCTGCGGCACCCGCGTGCCGCGGGAATGGCGCAAGCGCAGCGGTGGTCAGAGCGGGTGTCATGAATGCGATACCGAAAGCTGACAGCGACACCGGACCCATCACGTCGAAGAAGTTTGGCGGCTCGACACGCAGCAGCGTGAACAGGAGCACACTGCCGCCACTTATGAAGAAGAGCCCGATCGGAACAAGTCGCAATGCGCCAATGAGTCCGATCAACCACCTGACCACCACCGAGCCGATAAAATAGCCTCCCGTCTGGGCCAGCATGGCAAGCCCGAATTCGGTTGGTGTAAGTCCCACCCGATCCATCAGAATGAACGGCAGCACGGTCGCCTGGGTGTAGAGCGTGCCGACGGCGGTTCCAAGAATGACGCTGCAGAGAACGAAATAGGGTGTCGTCAGCAGCATTCGGTAGGACGAAATCAGGGCGCGGGGACGAATGCGCGACAGGTCTCGCACTACGGTCTCCACCATGCAGAAGCGAACCAGCAGCATCAGTGCGATGCCGGCGACCACCATCAGCATAAAGATCGCATGCCACCCGGCGAACTGCATCGTTATGCCGCCGAGGGTCGGCGCGAATGCAGGTCCGACGGCGAGGATCATGCCAATGAGATTCATGATCCTGGCGGATCGGTCATGCGTGAACAGATCGCGCACGAGTGCCCGGGCGATCGCCACGCCAACCGCCGCGCCAAATCCCTGAATGAAGCGGGCAACGATGAGCACTTCGATACTCGGTGCAACGAGCGCCGCGATCGACGCAGCGATGTAAATACCCAGGAAGACAAGCGTGACGGGCTTGCGCCCAAAACCGTCAGAGAGAACGCCGCAAACCAGTTGCGCAAGGGCGAACCCGCCAAAATAGAGCGAGAGCGTCATCTTCGCGGCCGCTTCGGTCGAGCCGAACGCGCGCACGATTTCGGGCATGGCGGGTGTGAAGAGGGCCATCGAGATGGGACCGATAGCGACCAGAGCGGCTCCAAGTAGAGCGACGCGCCGCTCGCTCATCAGCGGTGGCGCGGGCCGAGTCGCCTGAAGCGTCATGCGGCGGCGTCCGGCTTGCTGCGGTTGGCCCTCGATTCGATAAGATTGTCCCGCGCTACGCGCAGCGTGTGCAGAAATTCGGCCCATTCATCCCGGCTCATTCCCGCAGATGCGACGCGGCTTGCCCCTTGCGACAGTTGCCTGATGGCACGCAACACATCGGTGGCCGCTTCCGTTGTCTGAACGAGCTTGGCACGACGGTCGTCAGGGTCGGGCAATCGCTGGACCAGATGCTTGGCCTCCAGTCTGTCGATGAAGCCAGTTACCGTCATAGCTTCCACACCCATGAACTCGGCAAGCGTGGTCTGGCGCAGCGGCCCGCTGCGGGCCACATGGGCGAGAGTTCTGGCCTCTCCGGGGGTTACGCCTATGCCGGCTTCGGCAACGCTGCTGTCAAAGTCGGCGCGCACCAACCTGGCGAGATCAGTGACAAGGAAGCCAAAGCTGTGTGGATCGACATGGGCGGGCAAGAGAAACCCAATTAGTAAGTTTGCCTTATAATAAGGTATGCGTAGCGATGGCGATTGTCATCGTCAAGCCGGTTGCGGGATGCCCGATAGCTGCCTACATGCGTTTTCCAATCACGTGATACCGCAGAGCCCGCCATGTCCGCTTCTCCCGCCATTGACCTTGCAACGCATGCTCTCACGCAATGGACCGGGCCGTTGAGCTTGCCTGACTTCACACGCATTGGCGACGGCGATTTTGCGCCTGTCTTCGACACAGCGCTTGCCGCGCACAAGAAGGAAATCGACGCAATCGCTCAAAACCCTGAGCCGCCGACCATCGAGAACACCTTGAAGGCGCTCGAACTTTCAGGAGATCCGCTTCACCGGGTGTCCGCCGTGTTCTGGTGCCGTGCCGGAGCCCATACCAATGAGGCGATACAAAAGCTGGAGCGGGAAATCTCGCCGAAAATGGCGCGGCACTATTCTGCCATCTCCATGAACGCGCCGCTGTTCGCGCGGATCGACGCGCTCTATCAGCAGCGCGCAAGCCTGAAGCTCGACCCTGAGACGCTACGCGTGCTGGAGAAGTCCTGGAAGGGGTTCGTCAAATCGGGTGCAAAGCTCGACGAAAAGGGCAAGCAGCGACTGGCGGCGATCAACGAGGAACTCGCCTCGCTCGGTGCCCGCTTCGGTCAGAACGTGCTGGCCGACGAACGCGACTGGGTGTTGTTTCTGGACGAGGCGGACCTGGCCGGCATTCCAACTTTCCTCAAGAGTGCGATGGCGGAGGCAGCCGAAGCACGTGGGCAGAAGGGACGTTTTGCCGTCACCCTGTCGCGGTCGATCTATGAGCCCTTCACGACCTTGTCGGAGCGCCGTGACCTGCGCGAGAAGGCTTTCAAGGCCTTTACCATGCGTGGGCAGAATGGCGGTGAGACGGACAATTCCGCCATTGTGCGCGACACGCTGGCGCTGCGTGCGGAAAAGGCGAAACTGGTCGGCTATGACACCTACGCCGATCTGAAGCTCGACGACACGATGGCCAAGACCCCGTCGGCAGTGATGGATCTCCTCAATCCGGTGTGGGTCAAGGCACGCGAGAAAGCCGTCGCTGACCTGACCGAGCTTGGCCGAATCGCTGCTGACGAAGGGGCAAACGAGGCGATCGAAGCCTGGGACTGGCGCTTCTATCAGGAGAAACTGCGCGTCGAAAAATATGCGTTCGACGAGGCGGAGTTGAAGCCTTATCTGCAACTCGATCGGGTAATTGAAGCCTGTTTCGATGTGGCGGGGCGCCTTTTCGGCCTCACCTTCGTGGAAAAGCCCGGGATCGCCACGTGGCATGAGGATGTGCGCGTGTTTGCCGTGCGCAACGCAGATGGCAGCGAGCGTGGCCTTTTCCTCGCGGACTACTTTGCCCGTTCGTCCAAACGATCGGGTGCCTGGATGAGCTCGCTTCAGTCAGGCTACAAGCTTGGCAACGGCTCGATGCCGATCATCTACAACATCATGAACTTCGCGAAACCGTCGGCCGGGCAGCCCGCCTTGCTGTCCGTCGACGAGGCCAAGACGCTGTTTCATGAATTCGGCCACGCCCTCCACGGAATGCTGACCGATGTGACCTGGCCATCCGTTGCCGGCACTGCGGTCAGCCGAGATTTTGTCGAACTGCCATCGCAGCTTTACGAGCACTGGCTGACCGTTCCGGACATTCTCGAAAAACATGCGCGCCACTATGAGACCGGCAAGCCGATGCCCAAGGCGCTGCTGGACAAGATGCTGGCCGCCCGCAATTTCGCGGCAGGTTTCAACACGGTCGAATTCACCTCGTCCGCGCTGGTCGACATGGCATATCATTCGCGTGCCGATGCGCCTTCCGATCCGCTCGCATTTGAGGCCGAGACGCTTGCAAAGCTCGATATGCCGTCGACGATCGCGATGCGTCACCGCACGCCACACTTCCTTCATGTGTTTTCGGGTGATGGCTACTCTGCCGGATATTATTCCTACATGTGGTCGGAAGTGCTGGATGCCGACGCGTTTCAGGCTTTCGAGGAAACCGGAGATCCCTTCGATCCAGCGATGTCACACAAACTGCTGAAGAACATTTATTCTGCGGGTGGATCGAGAGACCCTGAAGAACTCTACCTTTCCTTCCGCGGCAGGATGCCCGCGGCAGAGGCCATGATGGCCAAGCGCGGCCTGCTCTAGTGGACCGACCAGGCGGTGAAATCACACAGAAACGGGCGGCAGCGTGCCGCCCCAGGTTCAGCGAAAATTCGGGAGCTCCGAAATGAGTGATTCAACTGAGTATGTTCCGCCGAAGGTGTGGACGTGGGACCAGGCAAGCGGTGGGCAATTCGCGAATATCAACCGGCCTATCGCCGGAGCGACGCATGAGAAAGAGCTGCCGGTTGGCAAGCACCCGTTCCAACTCTACTCGCTGGCCACGCCAAACGGCCAGAAAGTCACAATCATGTTCGAGGAGCTTCTGGCGCTTGGCCACAGCGGTGCCGAATACGATGCGTGGCTGATCAATATCGGTGAGGGCGAGCAGTTCGGCAGCGGCTTCGTCGAGGTCAATCCCAACTCCAAGATTCCAGCATTGATGGACCGTTCGGGGCCTGAGCCAATCCGGCTCTTCGAATCCGGCTCCATCCTGTTTCATCTTGCCGAGAAGTTCGGCGAGTTCCTGCCCAAGGATATGCCCGGTCGTGCCGAATGCATGAACTGGCTGTTCTGGCAGATGGGCAGCGCGCCCTATCTGGGCGGCGGCTTTGGCCATTTCTATGCCTATGCACCCACCAAGATGGAATATCCCATCAATCGCTTCGCCATGGAAACGAAACGCCAGCTCGACGTGCTGGACCGTCGTCTCGCGGAAGTAGAGTATCTGGCAGGCGATGCCTACACGATTGCCGATATCGCGGTATTCCCCTGGTATGGCGGCCTGGTCATGGGCTGGCAGTATGGTGCTGCCGAGTTCCTGTCCGTCAAGGACTACAAGAATGTGCTGCGTTGGGCCGAGGCGATCTATGCACGGCCGGCCGTGAAGCGCGGGCGAATGGTCAACCGTGCAACCGGCGAACCTGCAGGCCAGTTACGCGAGCGTCACGACGCCAGCGATTTTGAAACCCGGACGCAGGACAAGCTCGAGGCCAAGGGCTAAGTCCCGTCAGGTCACCGGCTCTGCCGGAGCCCTGGACAGCTTCACGGTGGACGCGTCTGGTGGCGCGTCCGCTGGCACGATCCGCACCTTGAGAGGCTTGGCTCGACCCCGGATGTCGATGTCCCGTGTCTCATAGCCGGTCATATCGAGACCCGAGAGATCCGCCGCTGTTTCGGAGATGACGATCGCGGCGTTGAATTCCTTGGCGACACTTTCGAGCCGGCTCGCAATGTTCACCGTGTCTCCGATGGCCGTCACACCCATCGTCTTGCCGTAGCCCATGGTGCCGACAATCGCGGCTCCGGAGTGGATGCCGATCGCGATGCGCAGTGGCTGCCCCAATTCGGCAGACAGTTCGTCGCTGACGCGTTGCAGTTCCCGTATGATCGCGGACGATGCGACGAGCGCCTGTCGGCACGCCTCTTCTCTTGAAGAGTTGAGCCCGAAGATGGCCATGGCGCCGTCGCCAATGAATTTGTCGAGGCGACCACCCGCACCTTCCACGGCCCTGCCGACCAGAGCGAAATATCGGTTGAGCAGGAAGACGGTGTCGAATGGAAGCTTGTGATCGGAGATCGCGGTGAAGCTTCTAAGGTCGCAGAACAGAATGGCGACCTCCTGTTCACGCCCGGGAGTCGGCACGACGCCCGGACCGAAGATACCGAAATTGCGGTCGACAGCGAGCATAGGCGCGACCTTGATGTCCTCATCCGGGTGAAGCTGGCAGGCAAGCCGGACATCGGGTTCCGCATGAATGCGGGTGAGGGTCGATTTCTCGATGGGCCCCAAGGGCGGCAGCGCATCCAGCCCTTCAAGTACCCGTACACGACAGGTCGAGCATCGACCCCGGCCGCCGCAAACGGCGTTGTGCGGGATGCCGCCAAGACGGCTGGCTTCCAGAACCGTATAGCCCCTCGGCACCCTTACCCTTTGACCTGACGCGTAGCGGATCTCGACGACGCTGCGGCGCTCGCGGTAGGTGCGAACCATTCGCAGGAACAGGACCAACACTATGATGGCGGCATAGACCGCATAGGCGAATTCGATCGTGAGATCCCTCAGTGCCTCCGCAGAATTGAGAAGCGCGGGGTCGATGCCGGATGTTCCGGTGAAGAGTACATATTGCACTGTGCGACCGGCATTGACGAAGCCAAGCAACGTCAGCACGGGCACAAGAGCCGCGACGATGATCAGTACGGGGCCGGCTTCCGCGAACCATGGTCTGTAGCGAAGCCAGAAGTACAGTCCCAGACACCCGTGGACCCAGATTGCGACCACGGCAATCGCCTGCTGGAGACCCTTGCTCGGCGACCAGACCCAAAGAGAATTGACAACGAATTCATAGGTGTCGTCGACACCTGAAAGTTCGCTGAAAATGCGGGTGCCAATCACATGCTGCGCAATCAACAGCGGAATCAGCAGTCCCAGCCCGACCTGCAAGGCTTCCCGCCATGGCATGATGAGTGTGCGCCGACGATAGAGGGCAAACATCACCAGAGTAACGTGGACAAGCAGAGCGCCATAGAACACCACCGTGCCCACCGGATTGCGCCACAGCATCATGAACCACTGACGTCCCGCTTCGGCGGCATCCAGCGAAATCAGTGCGAGCATGTGGTTTGCAAAATGCAGGACCACGAAGATCATCAGCACGAGGCCGGACGAAAGGCGCGCTGTGCGGAGCCATTGTTCGCCGCTTCTGCGACTCGCGATCATTCCTCGGCGTTGGGCAAGAAGGGTCATCGGCCCCCTTGTGAAACGGGCTTCGGTCGCACAGTCTTACAATGTTGCCGAGCCGCATCAACGGTCAGCACAGACAAGCCCGAATATCGCTTGAAGAGCTGCGGGTGTTGAGCGCCGAGCTTCAGTCGAGATGCATGCGGCGCCTAACCGGCGCGTTCTCTATCGAGGCGGTTTTGATCGCTGGGATAACCACTTCCGGCTTGCCCGGCGTGGTTGGGCCAGTCGTGATGAAATCTACACCGAGATCGGGTTCATCGACGGTAGCGACCACAACATGGCGAGCGGCTTTCTCGGAGGGGTCATAGGCAAACGCCGCGGTGGCGGCCATCGCCACAACCGCAAGACCGACTGTTCCAACCCTTGTCCAATGAAGGCGCTCGTAATTCATCGCTATCGATAACAGCCCCGAAAGCATATGGTTCCACTCACCTTCGCAGCAATTCCTGAACAATCGGTAACCGCCTTTCGGCGCGCCCCCTTTCGCAGATGCGAAAAACGCTGTATGAGCGCGCCAACGAAATGTGGCGCTGCCTGCGGCGCGCCTTGCTAAATCCCGAGAACGCACACCATGAACCTCCGCAATATCGCGATCATCGCGCACGTCGACCATGGCAAGACAACATTGGTCGATGCCCTTCTCAAGCAGTCCGGCTCGTTCCGGGAGAACCAGCGCGTGGCCGAACGCGCAATGGATTCCAACGATCTCGAGAAGGAGCGCGGCATCACCATTCTCGCCAAGGCGACCTCGGTCGACTGGAAGGACACCCGGATCAACATCGTCGATACGCCTGGCCATGCCGACTTCGGTGGAGAGGTGGAGCGTATCCTGTCGATGGTCGATAGCGCCATCGTGCTGGTGGACGCGGCCGAAGGGCCGATGCCTCAGACGAAGTTCGTGGTGGGCAAGGCACTCAAGGTTGGGCTCAAGCCCATCGTCGTGATCAACAAGATCGATCGTCCCGATGCCCGCCACCAGGAAGTCATCAACGAGGTCTTCGACCTGTTTGCCGCACTCGACGCGACTGACGAGCAGCTCGACTTTCCGATTCTCTATGGTTCAGGGCGCGATGGATGGGTCTCGGAGAATCCCGAAGGACCAAAGGATCAGGGCCTCGCGCCGCTGTTTGATCTCGTTCTGAAGCATGTTCCTTCACCGACGGTTCATCCCGGTCCGTTCCGGATGATCGGCACGATCCTGGAGGCCAATCCGTTCTTGGGTCGCATCATCACCGGTCGTATCGAATCAGGCACTCTGAAGCCGAATCAGGCAGTGAAGGTGCTGCATCATGATGGCTCGCTGCTCGAAAATGGGCGCATTTCCAAGATTCTGGCCTTCCGGGGCCTTGAGCGGCAGCCCATCGACGAAGCGCAGGCGGGCGACATCGTCGCTATTGCCGGCCTTTCCAAGGGCACTGTCGCCGATACGTTCTGCGATCCTTCGGTTACCGAGCCGCTGCACGCCCAGCCGATCGATCCGCCGACCGTCACGATGTCGTTCATCGTCAATGATTCCCCGCTTGCCGGTACCGAAGGCGACAAGGTCACCAGCCGTGTCATCCGCGATAGATTGTTGAAGGAAGCCGAGGGCAATGTTGCTCTCAGGATCGAAGAATCCGCCGACAAGGATTCTTTCTTCGTGTCCGGACGCGGCGAGCTTCAGCTTGCGGTCCTGATCGAGACGATGCGCCGCGAGGGTTTCGAACTGGCCGTTTCGCGTCCCCGCGTTGTCATGCAGAAGGATGACGAGGGCAATCTGCTCGAGCCGATCGAGGAAGTCGTTATCGACGTCGACGAGGAGCATGCGGGCGTCGTCGTGCAGAAGATGAGCGAGCGCAAGGCCGAGATGGTCGAGCTCCGGCCGTCCGGCGGCAATCGCCAGCGCCTTGTCTTCCATGCTCCGACGCGCGGCCTGATCGGTTACCAGTCCGAGCTGTTGACGGACACGCGCGGCACGGCGGTGATGAACCGCCTGTTCCATTCATACCAGCCCTACAAGGGCGAACTGCCAGGCCGTACGAACGGCGTTCTTATCTCCAACGAGCAGGGCGAATCCGTAGCCTACGCCATGTGGAACCTCGAGGATCGCGGCCCGATGGTGATCGATGCCGGCGTGAAGGTCTATCAGGGAATGATCATCGGCATTCACAGCCGCGACAACGACCTTGAGGTCAATGTGCTCAAGGGCAAGAAGCTGACCAACATCCGCGCCGCGGGCAAGGACGAGGCGGTCAAGCTGACCCCGCCCATTCGCATGACGCTGGAGCGCGCGCTCGCCTGGATTCAGGACGATGAACTGGTGGAAGTCACGCCGAAGTCGATCCGGCTTCGCAAGCTCTATCTCGATCCGAACGAGCGCAAGCGCTTCGAAAAGTCCAAGGTTGCCTGAGCAACCCCATCACTTCTTGAGAATATGCAGATCGGCGGCCCGCATGAGGCCGCCGATTTTCATTGTGGGATCAGTACAGTTTTGCGCCGTTGACCATCAGGCGCACGGCGTAGAGCGAAGTCGTTCCGCAGATATAGAGGATGTTGCGCTTCGGTCCGCCGAAAACGACATTGGCGACGATTTCCGGCACTTTGACCTTGCCGATCAGCGTGCCGTCGGGATCGTAGCAATGAACGCCATCTGCGGCGCTTGTCCAGATTCTGCCGTCTGAATCCAACCGGAACCCATCGAACAACCCGGCCGTGCAATCTGCAAACACCCGGCCGCCCGAAACCTTGTTGTCGGACGATATGTCGAAAAGGCGCATATGGGCAGGATTGTCAGGCCCGTGGGTACGCCCCGTGTCGACGACATAAAGCTGGGTTTCATCCAGCGAGAACGCGAGCCCGTTCGGACGCACCATGTCGGTAATGACGGCTTCAATCTTGCCGTCGGTATCGACACGATAGACATAGCACGCGCCGATCTCGCTCTCGCTCTTGTTGCCCTCATAGTCGCTGTCGATGCCATAGGCCGGATCGGTGAACCAGATGGTGCCGTCCGACTTCACCACGACATCGTTGGGCGAGTTCAGGCGCTTGCCGTTCCAGCTGTCGGCAATTGTGACAATGGTCCCGTCATGCTCGGTACGGCTGACGCGGCGACCACCATGCTCACAGCTGACGAGCCGGCCCTGGCGGTCCGTCGTGTGGCCATTGGTGTTGCCGGCAGGCTGTCGGAATACACTGACGGACCCGTCGGTCTCGTCGTAGCGCATCATTCGGTCATTGGGGATGTCCGACCAGACGAGGTAGCGACCAGCGGCAAAATAGGCAGGGCCTTCGGCCCAGCGGCATCCCGTGTAAAGCTTCTCGACTTGAGCGGTACCGTTGTACAGGCGCGCAAAACGCTGATCGAGCACTTCGTAATAGTCGTCGGCGGACATATTCCCTCCCTGATGCGATACATTGGGACGCGCAAGCTCCTCCACCGCGTCCCGGCATTTCAAACCCGCCGAAATCTCTGCGAGTTTCGCCCACATGGCAAGCGCGCAGTTATCTCTTTCGTCCGCGCATGCGTCTTTCCAGTGCCCGAAGCGCCAGCGACAGGCTGATCGTGAGCAGCAGATAAATATAGGCGACGATCGAATAGGTCTCGAAGAAGCGAAACGATCCGGCGGAGTAAATCTTGCCCATCTGGGTAATGTCCGCGACGCCCAGAACGGAGACGAAGGACGAATCCTTGACCATGGTGACGAAGTCATTGCCCAGTGGTGGCAGGATGGTGCGGATCGCCTGCGGGAAGACCACCAGCCGGAAGCGCTGCCAGCGCGATAGGCCGAGCGCCATCGCAGCTTCGACCTGTCCGGTGTCTACGGACTGGATTCCCGCGCGAAAGACCTCGGCGATGAAGGCGGAGTATCCGATGGTGATGGCGATGATCGCTCGCCAGAGTAATGACACGTCGCGCACGAGAAGTTCGTCGACAATTCCAGCATCGCGCAGGGGTGCCGTCACGAAATTCCAGAAGGAGACAAAGGCCGGAACACCTGCAAAGGCAATCCAGAAAAGCAACACGAGAAAAGGAACTCCGCGGCAGATCTCGACATAGAACCGGGCAATCTGGCGAAGCCAGATGGAGCCGGAAAGCGACATCAGCGCCACCCCCAGACCCACGGTCGACGCCAGCACAAAGCCGACGATCGAGACATAGATGGTCATGCCGATGCCCTGCGCCACCGTGGCGAAGATCAGGGAATAGAGGTCGCTCGACCAGATCGCGAGCGCAGAGGCCAGGGCCAACGCACCCGCTGCAACCAACCAGTATGGAAAATCTTCCCGCGCGCCTCTCGAGCCGCGCTTTGCCGTAACGGACAGATCAATCAGCGCCACTTGTTATGGCTTGTAGTCGACAAACCACTTCTGGGTGAGACGCTCGAAGGTGCCGTCGGCCTTCAGCGCAGATATGCCTGCATTGATCGGGGCCACAAGGTCGGAACCCTTGGGGAAAATGAAACCGAAATCCTCCGCCTGCAATGGCGCGCCGATCATCTTCAGCTTGCCGCCGGAATTGGCCACTATGGCTTTTCCTGCCGCGCTGTCGGTGAGGACGAGATCCACGTCGCCGGCCTGCAGCGCCGCCACCGTCGAGGCGAACGTGTCCATGAGCTTGATGCGAGGGTTCTGCTCGTTGCCGTCCAGCACGTTGTAGACCGCGACATAAAAGGGTGACGTACCCGCCTGGGCACCGACGAGAAGGCTTTCGTCCGCCGCGAAGGACTTGCCATCCGTAAACCGGGCCTCATCACCGCGCACCAGCATGAAAATTTCCGACGTCATATAGGCGTCCGAGAAGTCCACCTTCTGCTTGCGCTCGTCATTGATGGTGATCCCGGTCATGCCCATGTCGTATTGCTTGTCCGACACTGCCTGTATCATCGCATCCCAAGAGGTGTTCTCATACTCCGCCTTGAAGTTCAGCCGCTTCGAAAGTTCGTCAATCGCATCGTACTCCCAGCCGGCGGGCTTGCCGGTTTTGGAGTCCACGAACTGCAGAGGGAAATAGGCGTTTTCAGTGACGATAACGACGGTGCGGCCTCCGAGATCCGGCAACGCTTGCGCATACGCGCCGGAGAATGTGGCAAGCAAGGCGGCGATAGCCGTGAAAAGGGCGCGAATAATCACGTGAAGCTCCTTGGATGAGTCCGGCGGATCCAGCTTGGTTTCCTTGAGCTTAGCGTCACCGCCATCGTCTTGCAAAGACTCAGCTTTTGCGATCTCGACCTATTTTGTGACGTGCGTGCCGGAATTTCGCCAGCAAGAGCAAAACAGAGCGGAAGCGCTTGACCCTGCGGACGTCATCGGGCATCGAAACCGCCCATCCAGCGGCGTGCGAGTCGCATATCAAACCAATTCCGGAGAGCCAAATGGCTGACGAAATCACCGACTCCAGTCAGACAGTCGCTGCGGGCCAGCTCCGCTCGCTGATCGAGCGCATCGAAAGGCTGGAAGAAGAAAAGAAGACAATCGCCGACGACATCAAGGACATCTACGCCGAAGCCAAAGGCAACGGCTTCGACACGAAGGCGATCCGCACGATCATCCGCCTGCGCAAGAAGGACCAGGCCGAGCGCGAGGAGGAGGAGACGATCCTCGACCTCTACAAGGCCGCGCTCGGCATGGTGTGAAGGCGCCTCAGCGCCTCACATCCTGAATATCATGGCGCCCGTCTCTGCGAGGGCGCCATCGCAGGCTCAAGCGGGCTCGAAGTTCAACGCAACGCCATTGATGCAGTAGCGCAGGCCCGTCGGCGGCGGACCGTCCTCGAAGACGTGCCCGAGATGGCTCCCACAGGTCGCGCAATGCGCTTCCGTGCGGACCATTCCGTGGCTGCGATCGATCGTTGTCTCCACGGAACCGGGCACCGGGTCGTTGAAGCTCGGCCAGCCGGTGCCGCTTTCGAACTTCAGACCTGATTCAAAGAGCGGCTGGTCGCAGCCGGCGCATGTGAAACGGCCGGCGCGCTTTTCGTGGAGGAGCGCGCAACTGCCGGGCCGCTCCGTCCCATGCTGACGCATGATGTAATATTGCTCCGGGGTGAGGCGTGCGCGCCATTCTGCGTCCGTGCGCGTAACGGGATAGCTGTGGCTGTCCATGAAAAAACTCCGGACTTGTTGGGGGGCGATCCGCCAGATATAGGGCGTAATGCGGCGTTTCTCCAGTGCGGCTCAATGCCGGCGGGAGAGCTCACGCGTTGCACTTTCCAGACCCGTCAAAGTGAGGGGATACATGCGGTCCTCGAAAAGATCGCGAACGATCTTGGTCGACTGCGTGTAGTCCCAGTGCTTCTTCGGAGTCGGATTGAGCCAGATCGCGCTGGGCCATTGCTGGCGTGCACGCGTCAGCCAAGTTGACCCCGCTTCGGGATTCCAGTGCTCGACCGAGCCGCCGGGCTGTATGACTTCATATGGGCTCATCGCGGCGTCGCCGACGAAGATCACCTTGTAGTCGTGACCGTATTTGTGCAGCACGTCGAGTGTGGGCATGACCTCCGAATGGCGGCGACGATTGTCCTTCCAGACGCCCTCGTAAAGACAGTTGTGGAAGTAGAAATATTCCAACTGTCGGAATTCGGCGCGCGCTGCCGAAAACAGTTCCTCAACGACCTTGATGTGATCGTCCATCGATCCGCCAACGTCGAAAAACATCAGCAGCTTGACGGCATTGCGCCGCTCGGGGCGCGTCTGGACGTCGAGATAGCCATGTTCGGCTGTCGCGTGGATGGTGCCCGGCAGGTCCAATTCATCGGCGGCACCCTCGCGCACCCAGCGCCGCAACCGCTTCAGAGCGACCTTGATGTTGCGGGTGCCAAGCTCGACGGAATCGTCGAAATTCCGGAACTCGCGCTTGTCCCACACCTTCACGGCACGCCTGTTGCGGCTCTCCTGCTGGCCGATCCGGATACCTTCCGGATTGTAGCCATAGGCACCAAAGGGCGATGTACCGGCGGTTCCGATCCACTTCGAACCGCCCTGATGTCGTCCTTTCTGTTCCTCAAGCCGCTTCTTCAGCGTCTCCATCAGCTTGTCGAAGCCGCCAAGCGCCTCGACCAGCTTTTTCTCTTCTTCGGTCAGGTGTTTTTCGGCAAGCCGGCGAAGCCATTCCTCAGGCAGGTTGGCAACATCGACTGCAGCCTCCCCCGATACGGCTTCCACGCCCTTGAAAACATGTGAAAAAACCTGGTCGAATCGGTCGATATGGCGCTCGTCCTTCACCAGCGCCGTGCGCGCCAGATAGTAGAAGGCCTCGACATCATAGGTGACGAGATCGGCCTGCATGCCTTCGAGCAGCGCCAGATACTCGCGAAGAGAGACAGGAACGCGGGCGGCTTTGAGTTCAAGAAAGAAAGGGAGGAACATAGGCGCGATATCGCTGCATCATCGGGGTCGAGTCAATCGCCACTTCCTCTAACCTTGCGGCGCGCACTGATTGGTGGTGCGGCGTGACCCAGGCTCGGAACCGTGTCGTGTCCGCGAGCGTTGGAAATCCTTCTATACGAAACGGGGGAACGCGCTTGGAAGCTCTGGTCAAGGAATTCGGTCATCCGACCTTCACACCGTTCACTGTGATCGCGGCTCGTCTGTTTTTGGCGGCGCTGTTTGGGACGCTGATCGGCGTTGAACGTGAATGGCGTAGCCGGTCGGCCGGCTTGCGAACCCATATCCTGGTCTGCGTGGCGGCAGCGACCTTTGGCATCCTGACAGTGGAGATCGCGCATGCGCCGATGTTCCAGGCGGACGCGATAAAGGAAGCTGTGCGTGTAGACCCGATCCGCGCGGTCGAGGCGATCACTGCAGGGATCGCGTTCCTGGCGGCAGGTTCGATCATCTTCGCGAAAGGCGAGGTCCACGGGCTTACGACCGGCGCTGGCATGTGGCTCGCCGGAGCGATCGGGCTGGCGACGGGATTCGGCTTCTGGCAATTGGCCGTGCTGGGGACGGCACTCGTGCTCGTTGTTCTGGGGCTTGTGCGGATTTTCGAGGGCCACCCTCCGTCTGGGGATGTCGAGCCGACTGGCGGCAACTCTTCGAAGCGCGAAGCTGCTCAGTCAACTTCTGCGCGGCCGAGAACCCAACGCTGAAAAGCCTCGTCTCTCGTCGCCACCCATTTCGCAGTATGCCATGACGCGATGGCGACAAGGATGCCGAGCAGGCCGTCAGCGGCATAGTGCCAGCCCAGGTGGACGGAGCCGATGAAGATCAAGGCGGTGAAGACCAGCATCAGGTGGCCGAACTTGCGATTGATCCTGTAGGCGAGCAGGGTAACGATTGTGGTGGAAGCGACATGCATGCTCGGCATCGCGCTGATGCCGCTCAACATGCTGGTTTTGCCCGAATAGGAATCCCACAGCATTTCCTGAACTGTCAGAGACCAGACCGGCGAGACATCGTTGAACTGCCGCAAGGTGGTCATCAGAGGCTCGAAGTCGCTGCCGAGACCCAGCCTGGCGAAGTAGACTGGCCCAGCGGACGACAACACGATGGCCAGCAGAACGCCGCCGATCATCCAGGTGAACATGAACGCATAGAGGAAGACGATCTTTGTGCGCTTCTCCAGCACGCTGCAGACGGCCGCCAAAAGGAACAGATAGATGACAAAAACCCAGGCGTGATAGACGGCATTGATTGCGGTGGTCGCCAGCGGCGTTCCGAAAATCGCGAAGGTGAGCCGCCATGGGTCCGTTCCGGCAAACAGGAGCCGGTCGAGCTTGTGAAAGGCGCTGTCCCAGCTGAACGGATGGAGAAGCGGTATCGAATCCTTCATGAAGCCGAAATTGGCCATGAATAGCACGACCAGAAACGACATGACGGCCATGCCTACCAGCCTGTCTGCGTCGCCAAAGAAGGCGCGGATTTTCTGGGCAAGATGCCGTGACGGGCTCTTTGGCTTCTCGACGAGCGCCATTCTCACAAACGCGCCAATCAGAAGCAGGCCAAGGAACACCGGAACCATGACTGAATAGAGCTGCGACAGCCTTGCTGCCATGCCGTAGTCCAGCGGGCGTTCAAGAAATGCTGACGTTGCCAGCGTTGCCGCGCTGAACATGGCGATCAAGGCTGCGAGGCCAAGATAGGGAATGAAGGACTTGCCCAGGAATCTAAACGGCGAGGCGGCAACGCCTCTGAGCGCGGCGGCGGTCGATGTCGGCATCCCAATCATCCTGAACCGGAAAAACGGGTTTCTTCCTAGACTGTCGACGTTAAGATTCCCCTGCGGGTGGTTCCGCGACGTCGCAATTGCCGCTTGCCGAAAAGACTGGTATGAGCGCGCCCATGGAAGAACTCTTCGGAGATCCCGCCTATAAGGGGTTCGTGCTGCAGGACAAGAAGCGCCTGCCCGCGCGCTTCTTTTCGCGGATTTCCGGTGCGCTGACCTGCCGACTTCGTTGATTCCGGAAGACCGGAAAGCGTTCCGGATTCAGGTCACCCCTTTCCTTTTATACAGATCGACGGATTTACGCACATGAGCGCACCGCGCACCCTCTACGACAAGATTTTCGATGATCACGTGGTCGACCGCCAGGATGACGGTACCTGCCTGCTCTATATCGACCGCCACCTCGTTCATGAGGTCACCAGCCCGCAAGCCTTCGAAGGCCTGCGCATGACTGGCCGCAAGGTCCGCCAGCCGGAGAAGACACTGGCGGTGGTCGACCACAATGTGCCGACATCGCCGGACCGCAAGCGCGGCATCAACAGGAACGAAGAAAGCCGGATTCAGATTGCCGCGCTGGCTGAAAATGCAGCCGATTTCGGCGTGGAATATTATTCGGAAAACGACGTCCGGCAGGGAATCGTCCACATTATCGGGCCGGAGCAGGGGTTCACTCTCCCTGGCATGACAATCGTGTGTGGCGACAGCCACACGTCAACGCATGGTGCTTTCGGTGCGCTGGCCCATGGCATCGGAACATCGGAAGTCGAGCATGTGCTGGCCACCCAGACGCTGATCCAGAAGAAGGCAAAGAACATGCTTGTGCGTGTCGACGGCCAGCTTCCGGCGGGCGTCACGGCAAAGGACATTGTTCTGGCGATTATCGGTGAGATCGGCACGGCCGGCGGTACGGGCTATGTGATCGAATATGCCGGCGAGGCTATCCGAGCGCTTTCGATGGAAGGGCGTATGACTGTCTGCAACATGTCGATCGAGGGCGGTGCCCGCGCCGGCCTCATCGCGCCGGACGAGAAGACGTTCGCCTATGTCAAGGACAAGCCGCGCGCACCCAAGGGCGAGGCATGGGACATGGCCTTGGAGTACTGGAAGACGCTGAACTCAGACGAAGGCGCTCATTACGACAAGATCGTCGTTCTGGATGCGGCCAAGCTGCCACCTATCGTTACCTGGGGTTCGTCTCCCGAGGACGTGGTGTCGGTGTTGGGCGAGGTGCCGAATCCGGATGATATCGCGGACGAGAACAAGCGCAATTCGAAGAAGCGCGCGCTCGAGTATATGGGTCTGGAACCCGGTACGAAGATGACCGATATTTCCGTTGATCGGGTCTTCATCGGCTCCTGCACCAATGGCCGTATCGAGGATCTTCGTGCCGCGGCGGCGGTCGCCCAGGGCAAGAAAGTTGCCCCCACCGTCAATGCGATGATCGTCCCCGGTTCCGGCCTGGTCAAGGAGCAGGCAGAGCGGGAAGGTCTCGACAAGATTTTCATCGAGGCGGGATTTGACTGGCGTGAGCCCGGCTGTTCGATGTGCCTAGCCATGAATGATGATCGGCTCAGCCCCTACGAGCGCTGTGCGTCAACCTCCAACCGCAATTTCGAGGGTCGCCAGGGCTTCAAGGGCAGGACGCATCTGGTTTCGCCTGCAATGGCCGCAGCGGCTGCGATCGCGGGTCATTTCGTCGATATCCGTGACTGGAAATAAGCTGATGGTGCGCTCTCCGGCGGCTTGATCGCCGGAGAGCCACTATGCACGCAATCAAATGTGAGGTTGCCGAAGGGCGCTGTTAACATCTTGTTGGCGTCGCCGTGCTGTTTTGGCGCGTCGGACGGCGAAATGAGATGACCGGAGCCACTTTCATTGCACTGATCAATCTGGTCGTGGCCGGATTGGTAGCAGCTTCATTTCTGGCAATCTCCACCCACGACTCGGTGCGAGTCGCGGGTCGATGGCTGTCGGGCGCCTATGCGCTCGGCATGCTTTACTATGTTATCGAATTCAGCATCAGACTTGTCTCCGACTCGGCTTTCATGATGGCGCTCAGTGCAGCCGTTCTGCTGTCCGGATTGACGGCGTTCAATCTCGGCCTTGCGTCCCGTTATAAGGTCCGAGCCCCTCTTTTCATCTCAGTTCTCACAATATTCGTTGGTGCTGCAGTCGCCTATTGGGTCACAGATCTGTCACGTCAGTTGTTCACGCGGATGCTGGCGTTCCAGGGGCCTTACTTTGTTATGCAGATGCTCGCGGCGGCTGTCGTGTTCGCAGGGGCACGCCGGAAGCTGGATTTTGTTTTCAGCGGTGTGCTGGGCGCCAGCGCGCTGCAGTTTCTTTCCAAGCCGTTTATTGCTCACGCCGTGGGCGGGTGGGGCGCAAATCCTGCCGCTTATCTCGACAGCTATTACGCCATGATCTCCCAGACCATGGCCACGCTTTTCGCTCTATCGATCGCCTTGCTCGCGATGATCGTGCTGGCGCGTGACATATTGCTGGATGCGACGCTGCAGTCCGAGACGGATCTTTTGTCCGGACTTCGCAACAGGCGCGGGTTTGAAACGCAGGCAGGTCCGGCCATCGAAAGGGCGCGTCGACTGGGACTACCGGTTTCCGTGGTGGTTTGCGACATCGACCGCTTCAAGACGGTCAACGATACTTTCGGTCATGCCGCCGGCGACCGCGTGCTTGTGGCCTTTGCTCGGTTTCTGGCCCAAACTGCCTGCCCGGAAGCCATTCCGGCGCGTGTAGGCGGCGAGGAATTTGCGATCTTGCTTCCAGGCAGCAATCTCGCTGCAGCCCGCCTGTTTGCAGAGGATGCGCGTGCCGCATTCCGCTCCATGCCGGTGGAGGGACTGCCCGACGATCGCCGGTTTACCGCCAGTTTCGGCGTAGCCGAACTGGCCGCTGACGAGAGCCTCCCCGATATGCTGCGCCGCGCTGACGTCGCGCTCTACGATGCCAAACGCAACGGAAGGGACATAGTGCGGGTCTCGCTGCGTGTTGCCGCCGGGGCTCCGGCAAGATTGTTTCGGTAGATCAGCGGCCGCGGCAACTGCCTGAAGGTTCGGGCAATTCGCCATCTCTCAAGCCAAACATGTAGCTGCGGCCTTTGAGCAGCGCGGGCGCGCGATCGCAGTCGATCACCAGATTGAAGCGATCGTCCAGACGCACGACATGCGGCTCATCTTTCGCGTCGGCTGCCGAGTAGGCGTTCAGTTCGGCTGCCAGATGACCTTTTCCGATCACGATGCGCTTGTAGCCCGCGCGGCTGTAAATAATCAGATTGCCATAGGAATCGGCGTAGGCGTAATCGCGGGAACGGCTGCCGGCCTCTGCCATTCCGGTCGAGGCTACGGCAGCGAAGGCTGCAAGCGCTGCGCCGAGGATCCTGCCCTTCAGAGTCATTGCTACTCTCCATCCTTGCCGTCGAACCGCATCGATTCGCAATTTAACGCTCTATTAACCAAAGTTAAGAGCTTTCATGCAGGCGAGCGGAGACGCTCGGAAAATATGGTTAATAGCGACGCAAACCTATGCTGTCACACAACCTGTCTTCAGTCCGCGCTCAAATCGATTGAAGTACCGCGGCGCCATGATGATCGACTAAATCATGGGAGTTGAATGATTTTCTGACTTTGACGCAGTGCAAAAAGCACATTAGAAGGCGTCAGTCCGAGATCGCACCCAGTTGACGTCAGAGCCGTTTTCATGAGCGAGCGACGATACCGATTTTCGGGGGAGCCATGAGCAAATCCACAGCCACCCGCCAGCGACCACTATCGCCGCATCTCACCATCTATCGATGGCCGGTTACCATGGCGGTATCGATCCTGCACCGCGTTACCGGTGGTGCGCTTTATGTCGGCACCTTGCTGGTTGCCTGGTGGCTTATCGCTGCGGCGACGTCGCCGAGCTACTTCGAGTTCGTCAATGCGCTGATGACGTCGTGGTTCGGGCTGCTGGTCCTGTTTGCCTATACGTTCACGATCTTCCTGCATCTCGTCGGCGGCATCCGGCATTTCGTGTGGGACGTCGGCGCCGGGCTTGAGAAGCACACGGCCTCCCGGCTTGGCTGGGTTTCGATCATCGCCGCGGCGGTGCTCACCGTCGTCGTCTGGTTCATCTATTTCGCGATCTGAGGAGGCTGTCATGGGCGATATGCGAACACCTCTGGGCAGGGTCCGCGGCCTCGGTTCGGCCAAGTCGGGCACCGAGCATTTCTGGCGTATCCGGCTCACCGCGATCGCGCTTGCGCCGCTTTCGCTTTTCGTGATCGGCTGGGTCCTTTCGCTGCGCGGTTCAAGCCTCGAGGAGATCAGGGCATCGATAGCGCATCCATTCGTGGCGCTGATGCTTGCGCTGTTCCTGATCGCCGCGCTCGATCACATGCGGCTCGGCATGCAGATCATCATCGAGGACTATGCGCATAACGAGGCCAACAAGCTCGTGCTGCTGATCCTCAACACGTTCTTCACCATTGCGGTCGGGGTTCTGTCGATCTTCGCCCTTTTGAAACTGACTTTCGGAGGCTGAGCGTGGCTGACGCGAACAACAAGGCGGCCTCGGCCTACAAATATGTCGACCACAAGTTTGACGTGGTGGTTGTGGGCGCGGGCGGCGCAGGGCTGCGCGCAACTCTCGGCATGGCCGAGCAGGGGCTGAAGACGGCCTGCATCACCAAGGTTTTTCCGACCCGCTCCCACACCGTGGCGGCGCAGGGTGGCATTGCGGCATCTCTTCAGAATATGGGGCCTGACAGCTGGCAGTGGCACATGTACGACACCGTCAAGGGATCGGACTGGCTGGGCGACGTCGACGCCATGGAATACATGGTCCGGCAGGCCCCAGCGGCCGTCTATGAACTCGAACATTACGGTGTTCCGTTCTCCCGTACGGAAGAGGGCAAGATCTACCAGCGGCCATTTGGCGGACACATGATGAACTATGGCGACGGTCCGCCCGTGCAGCGCACCTGTGCGGCTGCCGACCGCACCGGCCATGCCATCCTGCACACGCTCTATGGCCAGTCGCTCAAGCACAGCGCACAGTTCTTCGTGGAATATTTCGCGCTCGACCTGATCATGGAGCCGGACGGCACTTGCACCGGCGTCGTCGCCTGGAACCTCGATGACGGCACGATTCATCGCTTCTCGGCCAAGATGGTCGTGCTTGCAACGGGTGGATATGGGCGCGCCTATTTCTCCGCCACTTCCGCGCATACCTGCACCGGCGACGGCGGCGGCATGGTTGCGCGAGCGGGACTGCCGCTACAGGACATGGAGTTCGTGCAGTTCCATCCGACCGGCATTTACGGTGCCGGCTGCCTGATCACGGAGGGCGCGCGCGGGGAAGGCGGCTATCTCGTCAATTCCGAGGGCGAACGGTTCATGGAGCGCTATGCTCCGTCAGCGAAGGATCTCGCATCGCGCGATGTCGTTTCGCGATGCATGACGCTGGAAATCCGCGAGGGGCGCGGCGTCGGCAAGAACAAGGATCATATCTTCCTGCATCTCGATCATCTCGATCCGGCGGTGCTGCACGAGCGTCTGCCCGGTATTTCGGAATCGGCCAAGATCTTCGCAGGGGTCGATGTGACGCGTGAGCCGATCCCCGTGCTGCCGACAGTCCACTACAATATGGGCGGCATCCCGACCAATTACTGGGGCGAGGTCCTGTCTCCGACCGCCGACAATCCCGATCGTGTCCTGCCGGGCCTGATGGCTGTCGGCGAGGCGGGCTGTGCCTCCGTGCATGGCGCCAACCGGCTGGGTTCCAACTCGCTGATCGACCTTGTCGTGTTCGGACGCGCCGCCGCGATCAAGGCCGCGCAGGTGATCGACAAGGACGCCGCGGTGCCGGCGATCAACCAGGCGTCGGTCGACAAGATCATGGAGCGCTTCGACCGTCTGAGGCACGCCAACGGCAGCACGCCGACCGCACAGTTGCGCGAGAAGATGCAGCGCGCCATGCAGGAAGACGCTGCCGTCTTCCGTACCCAGGACAGTCTCGCAAAAGGCTGCGAGCGCATCTCCGCGATCTGGAACGAGCTCAAGGATATCAAGGTCTCCGACCGGTCGATGATCTGGAATTCGGACCTCGTCGAGACGCTGGAGCTCGAGAACCTGATGGCCAACGCCATCACCACCGTGCACGGCGCGGAAGCACGCAAGGAAAGCCGCGGCGCCCATGCCCGCGAGGATTTCTCGGCGCGTGATGACGCCAACTGGCGCAAGCACACGCTGGCGTGGGTCGACGATGCGGGCAAGGTGACGCTCGACTACCGGCCGGTGCATACCGAGACGATGCTGCCACTGGATGAGGGTGGTATCGACCCGAAGAAGATCGCGCCCAAGGCGCGGGTATACTGAGGAGCGGTAGATGGTCGAACTCGCACTCCCCAAGAACTCGCAGATACGGCCCGGCAAGACATGGCCGAAGCCGGAGGGCGCAACCAATCTGCGCGAATACCGCATCTATCGCTGGTCGCCGGACGATGGCGAGAATCCGAGCGTCGATACCTATTTCGTCGACCTCGACGATTGCGGACCGATGGTTCTCGACGCGCTGCTCTACATCAAGAACAAGATCGACCCGACCCTGACGCTGCGTCGCTCGTGCCGTGAAGGCATCTGCGGTTCGTGCGCCATGAACATCGACGGTTCGAATACCCTGGCCTGCACCAAGGGCATGGACGATATTTCGGGGGCGGTGAAGGTTTATCCGCTGCCGCACATGCCCGTGGTGAAGGATCTCGTTCCCGACCTCACGGTGCCCTACGCGCAGCTCACCTCGATCGACCCGTATCTGAAGACCGTATCGCCGGAGCCGGCCAAGGAGTGGCTGCAGAGCCACGAGGACCGTCAGAAACTCGACGGGCTGTATGAGTGTATCTTGTGTTTCTGCTGCCAGACGTCATGCCCGAGCTACTGGTGGAATGGCGACCGCTATCTCGGTCCTGCCGTTCTGCTTCAGGCCTATCGCTGGCTGATCGATTCGCGCGACGAAGCCAAGGGCGAACGCCTCGACAATCTCGAGGATCCGTTCCGCCTGTATCGCTGCCACACCATCATGAATTGCGCGCAGACCTGTCCCAAGGGCCTGAACCCGGCCAAGGCAATTGCCGAGATCAAGAAGATGATGGTCGAGCGGCGGGTGTAATCGCGTCGCGACGAAAGCTGCCTTGCTCTAGCGGAGACACGATGGCCGAAGATCTTCCCATCCTCAATCCGATCGAAGCGCGCGTGCTCGGCTGTCTGGCCGAAAAGAAGGAGCTGACGCCGGATGTCTATCCGCTGACGCTGAATGCTGCGCTGGGCGCCTGCAACCAGAAGACGGCGCGCGACCCGGTCATGGCACTGGAGATGGTGGAGGTTCGCCGGGCGCTGAGCTCGCTGGAGCAGAAAGGCCTCGTGCGCCAAGCGTTCGCATCTCGCGTCGAGCGCTACGAGCATCAGTTCGCCCACAAGTTCTCGTTGACGCAGAACCAGACCGCGCTCGTGGCGCTGATGCTGCTGCGCGGCCCGCAGACGGCCCATGAACTCATGGCGCGATCCGAGCGCATGGCGCGCTTCCAGTCCATTGACGATCTGCGCAGCGATCTCGATCTGCTGATCGGTCGCCGTCCCGCGCTGGTGCAGCTGATCGAACGCGCACCCGGCCAGCGCGAGGAGCGCTTCGCCCAGTTGCTCACGGGACCGGTCGATGTATCGGCCGCCCAATCCGCTCCAATGCGCTTTGCCCAGCCGGAAGCGTCACCGGATCTGGAAGCCCGCGTCGCGGCGCTTGAGGTGCAGGTCGCCAAGCTCGCCGATCAGCTGAAACAGTTGACCGGCGAATAGGCTCAGCTGTGGCGTAGCCTTAACCGATTTTGGGGCGCGATCGTTTCTTCGGTTGGAACTTTACGCGTCAATGGACAAAGCGATTTCCCGCCAGGTCGAGATGGCGTGAGCGCTTTGAGCAGCCGGCCAGAGCCTATTGGAAAAGAACCGGGTGCTGAATCAAATCGGTCAAGTTGAACTAGCGGCAATACTTCGCTTCATAGAACTCGCGTGCGGGCTGCATGTGCGCAATGCAAAGCTCTTCCAGCGCGTCAATTCTACCTGCCTCGACGGCTTCGACGATTTGACGGTGATCTTCGATAGCTTTCGCCACCATGACTGGCACGCCAAGTCCGTGTGAGCGGATGGCGTGAGTGTTCGCATTCGACAATTCGATGGCTTCTACAAGATAGGGGTTGCCGGTCCCTTCAAACAACGTTCGATGGAACCTTCTGTTTGTCCGGAATATCTCTCCGAGATTCTTTTCGGCCGCCGCGCTCGCATGCGCCTGTTGCGCAGCGCGCAATTCTTCAAGCCATTGCGGCTCGGCAGGCAGGCGGATGCGTTGTGCGGCCGCCCGGTGGAGAAGATGCCTCACATCATACAGTGCAGCTACCGCGTCCCGCGAAAAGTAACGTACGGTCGCGCCACGATTTGGGCGCCTCTCCACAATTCCTCTGCGCTCCAGTTCTTGGAGCGCTGCTCTTACAATGTGGCGCTTTGTATCGAAGCGCAGAATGAATTCGTCTTCGTATAGCCGCTGACGCGGCAGAAAAATGCCGAAGATGATGTCCTTCTCGAGCTCGGAAACTACGGAATTTACCGCTCGCTCAGTGCTTGTTCCGTGCTGGCGCACCTGACCACCATGAGATTATCGATATTCACGGTGGTAGTTACGCCAACGCCCATGCCGACGCAATCAACGCCCCTAAAACACTTGCCCGCCCTTGAGCTTTTCGTAGTTTCCGCCGCGTCGGCGCCATCGAAAGAATGTGCCGGACGCAAGCACTGAGAGTCGCCGAACGGCCGCATTCAGTGACACGCTTCAACACACCGGTCAGGTCAGCACGATGGTCAATCAAAGCACTTCGGAAGAATTGGTCAGCATCAATCCCGCGACTGGACAGGAAGTCAGGCGCATCGCCACCACCAGCATCAATGAGCTGAACGACGTTGTAGAACGCGCAACTCATGCATTTCGGCACTCGGGCTGGAAAGATTTGTTGCCGCACCGCCGGGCTGCTGTGCTGCGCGCAATAGCCACTGGGCTGGATGCAGAGAAGGAACACCTCGCGACGCTCCAGATGTGTGACAATGGCAAGCCTTTGTCAGAGTGTCGTGGAATGGTCGAGTACGCAGTTGGCGCATTCAACTATTATGCTTCGGTTTGCGAGACGCTGCAGACGGATGTGACGCCGCCGCGTGGGGACTACGTGTCATTCACGGTTCTGGAGCCTTTTGGCGTGGTCGCGGCCATCACACCGTGGAACTCCCCTATCATGAACGACGCGACCAAGGTGGCGCCTGCGCTGGCTGCTGGAAATGCGGTCATTCTGAAGCCGTCGGAAGATTCACCGCTGCTTTCGCCTGAGCTGGCCCGCATTGCGCGTACGGCGGGATTGCCGGAAAACATGCTGCAGGTGGTACAGGGTCGGGGTGCGGAGATTGGTTCTGCGTTGGTCGCGCATGCTGGCGTCGATATGATCTCGTTTACAGGAGGCACCGACACAGGGCGCGCTATCGCCCGTGTCGCGGGTGATCGCCTGGTGCCCGTTGCGCTTGAGCTTGGAGGCAAATCGCCACACATCGTATTCGCCGATGCCGACCGCGAACATGCTGTTGCCGCTGTCGCCGCTGGAATCTTCGGTTCTTCCGGCCAATCGTGCGTTGCGGGATCGCGCCTGTTCATAGAAGAGCATGTATACGACGTGGTGCTGAACCAGGTTGTCGAGCGTGCGAAACGCATCGTGGTTGCTGCACCCGATGAGGTAGGCGTCGAGGTCGGCCCGCTGGCCTCCTTTCATCATCGTGACCGAGTTCAAGCCTTTGTGGAACGCGCCCGTGCGGAAGGCGGCCGCATCCTGTGTGGTGGACATGCGCCGCGAGGGGGCCCGTATGACAAGGGCGCGTACTATATGCCGACAGTTGTCGAGGGGCTGCATCCCGAGTCGCAAACCTGCCAGGAGGAAGCTTTTGGTCCCGTGCTCGTGGCTATCCCGTTTCGAGGTGAAGCCGATCTCATCGCGAAGGCTAACGGCACGGCATTCGGTCTCGCCTGTGGCATCTGGACGGAGAGCTTCAAGAGGGCATGGCGGATCGGCAGGGCACTCGATGCCGGTTCGGTCTGGGTCAATACTTACAAGCAGTCAGTGACCACGACACCGTTTGGCGGTTTCAAAAACAGCGGGCTCGGTCGCGAAAAGGGTATCGAAGGCTTGAGGCTTTATTGCCAGGTCAAGAGCATGTTTTTCGGGCTGCACGACAGCCCCCTGCCGATTGCCAAATAAGGCCCCCGCAAATCCTCAGCATTCCGAATAGGTAGCTCCATGACACAATTGAAGAAGGTCGCGCTTTATGGACTGGGAAACATGGGCTTTCCGATCGCGCGACGCATAGCCTCCACATTTTCGCTTCAGGTCGCCGACCTCAATAGCGACCTGGTACGGCGGGCGGTCCACGAGTTTTCGGCTGTTGCAATCAACGATGCGCGTGATTTGACCGACACTGGAATCGTCGTTCTGTCTCTGCCCAGCCCGCAAGCCTCTATCAACGTCTTGAAACTGATTGCGCCCCATCTTGGTAGAGGAACGATTGTCATCGAGACCAGCACTGTCAATCCGTCGGACGTGTTAGCCGCCCGCGACCTGCTTGCTGCCTACAATGTCGATTTAATCGACGCTTCCGTGATGGCTGGAGTCAGCCAGATGGAGGCAGGCACTGCTATGCTGCTTGTCGGTGGCAACGAAACGTCAGTCGAAGCTGTCCGACCAGTTTTGAGCGCAATGGCGGATCGCATCATTACTTTTGGACCGTCGGGTACCGGTGCGGCGGCCAAGGTGATCAACAATGCCGTTGCACATGCGGTCATGGTCGTGGTGGCCGAGGCTGGAGCGATGGCAACTGCTTGCGGCGTTGAGATCGGAAAGTTCATCGGCTTGCTGTCAGATGCGCAGATGGGTCTGCATCGTCCGCTTACCTTCCGCTATGCCGAGCGGATAACGAAGGGTGATTATGTTGGTGGCATGCCTGTCGATGCAGCGCGAAAGGATTCCACTCTCGCCCTTGCTCTTGCGCAGGAGAAAGGCGTTCCTCTTTTCGCTATCCAGGCGTCGCATGGCGCTTATGAAATCGCGGTAGCCGCAGGCTATGGACGCGAGGATTATGCCGCTGTGGCCAAAATCTGGGCCGACTGGGGAGTTCCTGCATATCCGTCCGCGCGACAAAACCCCTGAGAAGAAAACTCAGAAAAAGCAGCGATAACTTGCGTTCAAGGTCTCATGGCATTGGCCTAGGAAGTGGCACGAGGCGATCAATGGTTTGCCGTCATCCAGGCTATTTGCCCGACAATGAACTTGCCATGGCAGAGAAAAGCCGTTCGGTATTAATTCTCGTTTCGGGATCAAGCAATTGGGGCCACGATGAGAACTTGGCCGCAACAAAATCACGGCTGTGATCGATATAGAGCATCTGGCCAAATACACCCGAGGCTGCGATTGCCGGCTTTCCCACCTCAACAATCCAGAACTGATTCCGGTAAGCACCGTTCGGCCGAGTTTGGCGCGCAGCAGCCCCGAACTTTGCCGGGTCACCGCGCCTTGTTTTCTCAATCCAGTCGGCTGGAATCACCTGTCTGCCGTCGATTGCGCCATCCTGCGCATAGAGGAGGCCAAAGCGTCCCAAGTCTCGCAGCGATGTGGACATTCCTCCATCGGCGACAGCATGGCCTTGGGTATCGAGACCGAAATTGGCATCTTGCTCGGGTCCCATTGGTTGCCAGAGGAATGTTGAGACAAGTTCCTGCAATGTGCTGCCAAGAGCAGCTTCGATGCAATATCCTAGCACTTCCGTCTCAATGGAGCGGTACTCGAACTCTGCTCCGTGGATGCGTCTCGTTCTTGACTGCGCGGCAATAAGGTCAGGCAAGGTGAGGTTGAGGCCACGGCCGGTCGGCTGAATCTTCCATCCGATGGCGATGTCGAGAAGCCCGGAGCCGGTTATTGGGTCGGTGCTGTTTTCCGGAAAATCGACGCCACTGGTCATGTCAAGAAGCTGCGACAGGGTGACGTCCCCATAGGCCGATTTCGAAAAGAACGGGACTAGGTCAGCAACGGTCCGATCCAAAGAGATATGGCGGGCTTTCACCAGCACACCGCAAAGCGCACCCACTATGGACTTCGTCACTGAGTGGAGAATATGCAGCGAATAGCGATGCATGCCGTTGAAATAGTGTTCGCCGACGATCTTGCCGCAATGGAGAACGAGAAGCCCATCCGTACTGGAGCGGCTCAGAAATTCCGCAGCGTTCCGTTGTGCTCCACTCTTGTCCAAGAAAGAGAACTTTTCAACGTCCAGGCCATGGGTTGACTTGGCGAGCGGACTTCTCGTTTCGCCACTCGGAATCGGAGCAGTCGGCACGATCTCTCGCATGTGCTGGAAAGACCAGCGATTGTAGGGGGGGTAGTCCCAGTTATCCAATGTGAGGCCGATCGGCCGCCTTCCCGGAGCATGTGGATGAGGCGTCATAGGCTGTGCCATAATCAGTCTTTCAAAATCCGAACACCGTTCAACACGCCCGATGACTTTACCGCCAATCAGGAATATCAAATAAAACAAAGTTTGTTGTATTTCCGGTAGCGCATGGGGTCAAGCATTCCCCGGGGGTACGACCCTTTGGCGCATTTGTGCGTTCGCAAAATCCGTTAAAAATCAATGCAATGCAGTCGCCCCGTCCGGAAAGTCCAATGTGGGGATTGATCCCGCCACATATACCACCTTCGGGCATGATGATATTCCAGAATGTAGGCGCATCCTCGTTAAATCTTTGGTTTTAAATGAAAATTTTTGGGGTCTATGTTCGTTCCGTATGGTTCCACGCGCTTCGCGTGTAGCGTCGCTTCGCGGGGCTGCAGACGGGCTCCAACCACAAAACGGTGTCTTGACAAGCTCAATTGCTTGAGGCTACCTAAAATGGCACAAACGTTGTGAATATAACAAATCCTTAGCGTGCTGAGGGAGTGAAAGGGGAAGCCATGTCTCTTAGGAAAAAATTGCTCTCGGCCGTTTCGGTTGTCGCATGCATCGCTGTTTCGCCAGCATTTGCAGAGGGTACTGTCACGATTCTGTCACCGGGTGGGACGGTGCTTGCCGGCGGACAGGCTGCTCTGTGGGGGCCGGCCGGAAAGGCGCTGGGGATTGCGGTCAAGGAAGAGACGACCGACGAGGGATTGCCCGCCGTGCGCTTGCAGGTGGGCTCGGGAAACGTCACCTCTGATATCGTATTTCTGGCAGACTATGAGGGCGAACTGGGCGGTCGAGATGGCATGCTGGAACCAATCGACTATTCAATAATCGACCGGTCCAAATTTCTGCCCGGGACCACTTCGGACTATTGCGTCGGCGTCTATGGCTACGCGACCGTGATGGCTTGGAATACCAAAACCTTTTCCGGTGAGCAGCCGCAGAGCTGGAAGGACTTCTTCGATGTGAAGAAATTCCCGGGACGTCGCGCCATGCGCTCGAATGCCGAGACCCAGGTTGAGGCCGCCCTGCTGGGGGACGGGGTCGCCAATGCGGATCTGTACAACGTTCTATCCACCGAGGAGGGACTCGATCGTGCGCTCAACAAAATTCGCGAGCTGAAACCCGAGATCGCCGTCTGGTGGTCCTCGGGCGCGCAGCACGGCCAATTCATGAAAGATGGCGAAATCGACATGACGACTGGTTGGAACGGTCGCTTCGAATTTGCCCGTCGTGAAGGTGCAGCCGTTGACTACACTTTCAATCAGGGAATTCTCGCTACAGACTGTCTGGCCGTGCCAAAAGGTGCCCCAAACAAGGATCTGGCGATGAAAATGATTGCCGAGATGTCAAACGCGCGCTCGCAGGCGGAGATGAGCAAGTTCACCAACTACGGTCCTGTCATTCCTGAAGCCTTTTCCATCGGCGTCATTGATCCTGAGGCGGCCAAGGTGTTGCCCACGAATCCCGAATATGCGGATCAGCTGGTCGTTCAGAACATCGGCTGGTGGTTGGACAACAATGACAGGGTCAAGGCCCTCTACGAGGACATGATGACCGAGTGATATCCAGCGAAAATTGAGGCAAGGACAAGCTCGCTATGGCCTTTGGATTTGACGCGGCGCGCTCTGCAGGCGCGTCCGCCCGAAATTCCGGCACCGGTGCCGATATAGAAATCTCCAGCCTAACCAAGACGTATGGGGATTTTGCGGCGCTTCGAAATGTTGATCTTTCGATGAAGCCCGGTGAATTCGTGGCTGTATTGGGCTCGTCTGGCTCAGGCAAGAGCACTCTTCTCATGGCTCTCGCCGGGTTCATTCGTCCCGACAGCGGATCGATTCGAGTGCGCGGAAAGCCTGTGCTCGGCGAGCCCGCCAATGCGCGGGGATTTGGGGTCGTGTTCCAGAACTACGCTCTGTTTCCGCACATGTCGGTGTTCGAGAATGTCGCCTTTCCGCTCCGGTTGCGCAAACGCCCCAAAGCGGAAATCAATGAGCGCGTCGAGCAGGTGCTTGAAACTGTCAAGCTCGGTCATTTCGGTGCTCGTGAGATCAGCGCGTTGTCTGGCGGGCAGCGGCAGCGGGTCGCCCTTGCGCGTGCGATCATATACGAGCCGCAAGTGCTCTTGATGGATGAGCCTCTTTCGGCGCTCGATAAATCCTTGCGTGAAGAGATGCAGATCGAAATCCGCGAACTGCATGAGAAACTTCACATCACGACGCTCTATGTGACCCACGATCAGCGTGAAGCGCTCACAATGGCCGACAGAATCGCGGTCATGAGCAAGGGTGAGATCATGCAGATCGACACCCCCGAACGCATCTATCGAGAGCCTTCCAACGAATTCGTTGCCCGCTTCCTGGGCGAGGCGGTTGTATTCGCTCGCATCGATGCAGAGCAGATCTTTCGAAACCTCCCGCAACCAGTGCAGCCTGGCCGCGATCTTGTGATGGTTCGAGGCGAAGACTTTCAGTTGGAGCCACCGTTGGACGAACGGCATTGCGAGATTTCAGCCATCACACGGGCCGTTGTATTCCAAGGGGATAGCTGGCTGGTGAAATTGTCCACCACCGAAGGATTGCCATTTGACGCACGCATCCAGCGTGCGGATGCCCAACGCGTCGCGAGCCTTTCAGCCGGCGATGAAGCCGTACTCTATATCCGTCACTCCGATGTTCATTTCATACGGGAGGATGCATGAGCGCGTCCGTGACATCCGCCGAGATATTCGCGGGTGAGGATCATGGGCGGTTCTCGCGATTGTTCGGTCCATCTCTGCGCCCGTATCTGGGCTTGTTGCCCGGCATTGCAATTGTTTTCCTTTGCGTTGCTCTGCCTTGTTTGTGGTTGCTCTACCTTTCAGCTTTTGACGATGGCGGCAAACTCAGTGCCATCAACTATGAGCGAATGATTGACCAGGTGAGTTATCGTAGAATCTTCGCGATGACTTTCGTGGTCAGCCTGGAGACGGTCCTGTGTTGCGTGATCCTTGGCGTCCCGCTCGCGACCTTCATCTCGTCACTGGGGAGACGCTCGGCAGCTCTCTTTGTCGGCGGGATATTGTTCCCACTCTGGACCTCACTTCTGGTCCGAGCCTATGCTTGGCTTGTCATCCTTCAGCGGAATGGTCTGATCAATAACTGGCTGATTTCGACCGGTTTGATTGAGGAACCGTTGCCACTCGCCTTCAATACGTTCGCAACCGTGCTGGGCATGACCCACATCATGCTGCCCATTTTCCTGCTGCCGGTGATCGGGGCGATGCGTGGCATCGATCGCAGTCTTATTCGGGCGGCAGCCAGTATGGGAGCGTCGCGCGCGTACACGTACCAGAAGATATTCCTTCCGCTGGCACTTCCGGGAATTTTGGCGGGCGCCACACTGGTTTTCGTCATGAGCCTCGGTTTTTATGTGACGCCGGCGATTCTTGGTGGTGGAAACGTCCAGGTCGTTTCGATGCGCATTGCCCGTAGTCTTGCCACCTATTCAAACTTTGGCGCCGCCGCCGCGATCGGCATCGTCCTGCTGCTCTCCACGTTCGCTCTTATGGGAATGAGTCTGATAGTTCGGCGCATCGTGCAGGCACGTCAGGGAGGAATGCATGCTTGACGGTTTTGCACGCAGCCGCGTGCTGACTTTCTCCGGGTGGGCCTTTGCGCTGGCGATGATGTTTTTTCTGATCGCGCCATCGTTGATCGTCGTTCCGATGTCGTTTTCCTCTTCAGAATATCTGGAGTTCCCACCACGTGCATTTTCCCTGCGATGGTACGAGAGCTTCTTTGCTTCCCTGGCCTGGCTGCAGGCGGCGCGCGCCTCGCTTGTGGCAGCGTCGCTAACGGCAGTGCTCTCTGTGCCGGTGGGCACGCTTGCAGCTTATGCAACACGGTCGCTGCCGCTGCGGATGAAGGTTACGGTCGGAGCCTTCCTTTTGATGCCCGCCATCGTGCCGTCGATTCTGGTGGCTATCGGGTACTTCTTCGTATTGGCTCAAATTGGGCTTGTCGGCAGCATGACGGGGCTGGTGCTTGGCCACACTGCGCTGGCCATACCTGTCGTCTTCGTAATTATGAGCGCGGCTTTCGCAAGTTTCGATCCTAATCAGGAGCGCGCGGCCGAAAGTTTCGGCGCAGGAAGGCTGGTGATATGGTGGGCCGTCATCATTCCTCAGATCAAGGGTCCGCTGTTGGCGTCAGCTTTGCTTGCGTTCGTCACCTCGCTCGATGAGGTCGTGGTGGCAATGTTCATCTCCGCCGGGTCGAATTCGACCTTGCCCAAGGTGATGTTTAGCGCCCTGCGCGACAAGATAGACCCCACTGTTGCGGCCATCTCCAGCATGTTGATTCTTGTTGCGGTCTTTGCCGTCGTGGCCCTGCTGCGATCTGGTTCGAACCGACCAACCAGTTAAATGCGCTCCCTCTCAGGAACTTCAGAACGATCATGAGCAGTCACCAGGTTATTGAGCGTCTGGATGGGGGGCCGTATGACTTCATCATCGTGGGTGCGGGTTCAGCGGGGAGTGTTCTGGCTGCTCGCCTAAGCGAGAGTGGTCGCCATCGCGTCCTGCTGCTGGAAGCCGGGCCTGAGGATACGAGCCCCTGGATTCATCTGCCTCTGGGCTACTCTAAGCTCTACACAGATCGACGCAACAACTGGATGTATGAGAGCGAGCCGGAAGTCGGCATGTACGGGCGCACGACCTATCAACCGCGCGGCAAGGTTCTAGGCGGCTCCAGTTCGATCAATGGCATGATGTATGTGCGCGGAAATCGTCTCGATTTCGATGACTGGGCAAATGCTGGCTGCACGGGATGGTCCTATCGTGACGTGTTACCCTATTTCATTCGCTCAGAAGACCAGTCGCGAGGCGCCTGCCAATTTCATGGCGTCGGTGGTCCGCTGAAGGTTTCAGACCAATCATTCGATCACGAATTGCCGAACGCCGTTTGCGCTGCGGCGCGCGAAGCCGGACTTCAAGACAATGCCGACTTCAACGGCGAGACGCAGGATGGTTTCGGCTATTATCAGATGAATATCCACAAGGGCAGGCGCTGGAGTGCCGCTCGCGGCTTCATTACCCCTGCGCGCAAGCGCACAAACCTACGCGTGATTACTTCGGCTGTGGCGGAGAGTCTGGTCGTGGAAGATCGCGCCGTCCGTGGCGTACGCTTTCGCGTTGGCAATAGGCAACTGGTGGTCGAGGGACATGAGACCATCCTCTCGGCAGGGGCGATAGCTTCGCCGCAATTGCTCATGCTTTCAGGTATAGGCCCGGCAAAGCATCTGACCGACCACGGCATTTCCTGCATTCTGGACAATCCCAATGTTGGACAGAATCTGCAAGATCACACCAATGTCCAGCTCATGTTTCGCTGCAGCAAGCCAATCACGATCAATGATCTGGCAAACAGCTTCGTACGCAAGGCGCTGAGCGCGCTTCAATACAGTATCTTCCGGACCGGCTTCTTGGCGGAAACGGGTATATATGTTGGTGGATTTGCGCGCAGCGATCCGTCGATGGATCGCCCCGACGTGCAGATGGCCATGGCTGCCTGGAGCGTGGCAGAGCGCACCGTCAAAGGAGCTCGTCAGCACCCTTTCTCAGGTTTCAGTCTGAGTCCCGAGCATGTTGCTCCGGATGCGCGGGGCTCGATTTCCCTCCGCTCGCCAAACGCATCATCCCCACCTCGGATCCACTTTAACTTTTTCCAGACCGACTATGACGTGAACGCGATGCTCTACGGGATCAAGCTTGTGCGCCGGATCGCCGCGCAGCCATCCTTGAAGCCCTATATAGCGAGTGAAATTCAGCCCGGGGAGCACGTCGACAGCGACGAGGGCCTCGTTGAATTCATCCGCGCCAAGGGTGGCTCAGACATACATGGAGTTGGTACCTGCCGCATGGGCGTTGACGCGACTGCAGTGGTTGACCCGTGTCTCAAGCTCCACGGGTTGGACGGGCTCCGCGTTGTCGATGCATCCGTCATGCCGCGTGTGATCCGAGGCAACACCCATGCGGCCACGGTTATGATAGGCGAAAAGGCGTCTGACCTCATTTTGACGGATGCCGCGGCTTGATCGGTGCTCGTCCAATTTTGCAGTGACGCCAGTCGGAGCTGACGGTTGTTTGCTGTTCGCGTGTCTTGGGGCGCGCAAATAGAACAAAAATGATTGTGATACTATCAATTAATGGAAGTGCTGTCTGGCTCTCTGACGCAATGGGATGGCGGCGCTGATTCACCACTTCTCCAAACTTATCCTTCAGTGTCGGTCACAGAGAGCTCTGATATGAGCGAGTAAGGAGGTAATTCTATGGAGAAAGGGCGTCGTCGGAGATCCCCTGACATAGTTTATTGACAACAACAATCGTTGTTATATATGAACGCAACTGCGTCGCAGCTGTCTATGAGGTTGCGTTGCGATGTTTGGAGATAAGGTGATTCCCATGCTGACCAGCGGTGAGATGACAGAGGTGGAGAGCCGGGCTCGCGCGATAGCGAAAGCGCGATCGTTGACCGCGGCCCTTGATCAAGGTGCTCTCGACCCGGTGATTTCGGTAACGTCTTCCGAAGCCCTGATCCTTGGCCTGCTGAACCAGGGCGTGAAAAAATATCTCGCCGTTTTCGGCCACGGTTCCACGGCCTTGGGCGAGGCACTGCGCATCTACGAAAAGGCAGGCGTCATCAGCACTTTCGCTTTCCACAACGAGGTGGCGATGGCCCATGCGGCGAGCGCCTTGCGATGGCAATATGGCGAGGTCGCCGCGCTCGTGACTTCAATCGGACCCGGAGCCTTGCAAGCAATGGCAGGGTCTCTGACCGCGATCACAAATCATGTCGGTCTCTATCACATTTACGGCGATGAAACGACTTTTGGCGAGGGTCACAACCTTCAACAAATTCCGAAAAACGAGCAGGCGGTATTTAGCCGAATAACCGCGCTGATGGGGGAGTCGTATCTCCTTCATACGCCAGAAGCGATGCGCGACATGCTGAAGCGTGGCTCGGCCCGGGTCAACCACCCTTCTCGCCCGGGACCCTTCTATGTGCATCTGCCGATGAATGTTCAGCCGCAGCGAATCCACAACTTCAATCTGAGGGCGCTTCCGGTAAAGGTCTGCACGAAGATCGGAGGTGCGGATCCTTCAACGCTTCCTCCCGCGATCGATCTCATCTCGCGCCACAGACGGATAGTCATAAAGGCGGGTGGTGGCGCCAAGCCTTATGGCAAAAGTCTCCGACGTCTGGCTGAGGCAATTGGCGCTGCGGTGGTCATTGCTCCTGTGAGCCATGGCCTCATATCCGAAGAGCATGAGTTGAACATGCATCTGGGCGGCGGCAAGGGCAGTATATCAGGCAATTTTGCGATGGCGAATGCTGACCTCGTCATCATGGCTGGATCGCGAGGCGTGTGCCAATCCGACTGTTCCGGACTAGGGTATGAGAGAGCCGAGTCGGTCATCAACATCAATGCCAATCCTGACGATGCGGTGCATTACAACAAGACGGTGCCGCTCGTTGGTGACATCGGCCTCGTGGCGGATCAACTCTCTGCACTGCTGGAACCTCTTGAACTGGCGTCTGAGCCGGGTCGGACGGCGTGGATCGGTGAGTGTAAGCTGAAGAAGCGCGCCTGGAAGGCTCATCTTGAGGGATTGGTCACTGCGCCTACAGTTCTCGATGTGAGGTGGGGGAAGTCCGTTCTCACGCAGGCTGCGGCGCTAAAGGCCGTCATCGATTTCGCTGGAGAGCATGGTCTCGTCAAATTCTTCGACGCTGGAGACGTTCAATCCAATGCAATGCAGCTATGTGCCGATGAACAAACTGGCATGACGTTCACCGATGGTGGGGCATCCTACATGGGTTTCGCGGCAAGCGCGTTGATAGCCAGCGGGATTGCCGACGAACCGCAATATGGCATTGCGGTTACCGGAGATGGTTCGTTCTGGATGAATCCACAGGTCCTCATCAACGCGGTCGAACATCGTGCCAAGGGCTGCCTGGTCATTCTCGACAACCGCCGAATGGGCGCGATCAGTACGCTTCAGATCGCTCAGTATGGCCGTACCTACAAGACGTCCGATGAGGTCGTGGACGTAGATTACTTGTCGATGGCGCGCGCCGTGGCAGGGGTCAATGCAGTCGCTGGCGGCGACAGCTCTGCGAGCATTCGCGCGGCTCTCCGCGAAGCCTTGTCCTATCCTGGGCTCACCGTGGTCCATGTCCCTGTTGTCTGGGATCAGGATGGGACTGGAAATGTTGGCTCATTCGGCCGTTGGAATGTGGGGAACTGGTGCGAGTCCGTTCAGCGGGATTACCTCGCTCAGGATCTTTAGGGGGGAGTACCATGTGGAAATCGGTCTATCCTCACCCGCAAGCGTTCGTCGCAGGAAACTGGCGCGATGGCTCCTCGCCGGAACGATTTACAGTCGTAAATCCTGCAACTGGCGACGCTCTCGCAGAGTTCTCCGGTGTCGATACCACACAGCTCGAAGCTGCGATGGAGGCGTCAGATCTTGCATTTAGAGACTGGTCTCTCGTTTCCGCTTGGGAGCGCGGTGAGATCCTGACAAGGGTCGCGGCAATTCTGCGACAAAGGATCGAGACCATCGCTCGATGGATGACGCTCGAACAGGGGAAACCGCTCGCTGAATCGAGGGCGGAGGTAAACGCTGCGGCCGACGTCTTTGTGTGGGTGGCGGAAGAGTGCAAGCGTACCTATGGGCGTGTCATTCCATCGCGGGTAGAAGGTTTGCAACAGGTCGCAGACTTTGAGCCGGTAGGGCCTTCCGCCTTATTCTCCCCATGGAACTTCCCGCTGATATTGCCGACACGAAAAGTCGCAACTGCCCTAGCAGCTGGGTGCAGCTGTGTCCTCAAGCCGGCCGAGCAGACACCGGCAAGCGCGATGGCACTCATCATGGCCTGTCTGGAGGCGGGAGTGCCGGCGGGAACGGTCAATATGGTTCTGGGCGATGCCTCGATGATATCGGGGAAATTGTTGTCGAGCCCCATCATTCGAAAGGTTTCGCTTACAGGCTCGGTCGCCGTCGGTCGTCAAGTCGCCGCTCTTGCCGGCACCAGTTTGAAGAAATGCACGCTGGAACTTGGCGGCCATGCTCCGGTCGTGGTGCTGGATGACTGCGACATTGATCATACTGTCGCAACTTTGGTGAGAACCAAGTTTCGCAACGCAGGACAAGTCTGCGTTTCGCCAACGCGGCTGCTTGTTCAAGAGGGAGTGTCGCGCGAGTTCATCGATCGTTTCGTCGAAGCTGCGAAGCACCTGAAACTCGGCGATGGCTTGGACGAGCGGGTGCAGATGGGGCCGCTTTCGACAGCAAAAAGACGTGACGCAATTGATGCGATGGTGGGCGATGCCAAACGACGTGGCGGTAAGGTGCTCGCCGGCGGTACGGTTGTGGAGGGAAGGGGCTTTTTCTACCAGCCGACCGTGATCTTGGATGTTCCCGACACTGCGACGGCGATGCGTGAAGAGCCCTTCGGTCCGGTTGCGATCGTGTCTACGTTCCGCGATCCAGAAGACGCGCTAGTGGAAGCAAACCGCCTGCCTCTCGGTCTCGCTTCCTATCTTTTCACAACCAATTTGCGATGTGCTCGGAATTTCACCAAGCGCCTGAGATCCGGAATGGTTGGCATCAATCATATCGGATTTGGGCTGCCCGAAACGCCAATGTGCGGAGTTGGGGACAGCGGCTATGGGCATGAAGGTGGCAGCGAGGGCATCCGCGAATATCTCGTGACCAAATTTGTCAATGAGTACAGTTGATGGCTTTGGAAGCCAGATGTGCATCGAGAAACTCGGACATCCGGCACCGCGCGAACTGTCATCGCCGCGGCAACAATCTTCTACTCGAGAATTTGCTCATCGATATTCTTCAAAGCGGCTATGATCTTTTCAAATCGGCCGGGCTCACCACTGACGAGCGCAGTGACCGAGGTCACGCCCACCGAGGCGACAGCTTTGCCCTTCGAGTTGAGCATGGGACGCGCCACGCAGGTGAGGCCTTCATGCGTCTCATTCGCATCGATCGCATACCCTCTCTCTCGTGTCATCGCCAGATCAAGCCGGAGAGCGTCCTTGCTGACTATCGTATTGCGCGTCAGTGCGACAAGATTCAGGCTCTCGATGATCTGATCTTGCTGCTCTTGGGGCAAGAAAGCCAGGATCGCTTTTCCCGCCGCGGAACTGTGCATGGGCTCGAACGCACCGATCTTGTGACGAATAGCGACGAGCGACGTCGACAGTGCAAAGTCAGCCAACAGGACTCGATCGTTGATGAACAGGCCAAGGTGGGCGGTCTGTTGCACCGTATCTGCGAGTTCCTGAAGCCTCTCGTGAAAGGAATTGATCAGTCTCGTTTTTTCACGCAGTCGGGCGGCCCAGTAATAGAGGCGGCCGCCTACATCATATTCTTTGGTGATGGCGTCCTTGCGCAAAAAACCCTTGCTTTCGAGAGTCTGAAGAAACCGGAACGCGGAGGCTCGATCTATGTCGAAGCGGCGAATGATATCCGACAGCTTGAGAGGCGTCGACGAATCGATAATCTCATCCAATATCGCAAGCCCCTTCTCCAGCGTTTTAATATTGCCAGCGGCAGCCTTGCGAGCCGGTTCTTCGACTGACTCGTTCATAGAGAATCTCTTACTATCTGATTGATATTTGAACAAATTATATTGGATCCCGCCTAGAGTGTCAAACCTCTGTCACGCGTGGGTGACGGGAATATTTGAGCTCGACTCAATGTGGTGCAGGGCCGAATGCCCCCGGGGCCTGCACAAAAAAGTTCCAAATGAAACAACTAGTATTGATATTATAGAACTTCGTGCTATTGCTTCCTTGTGAAGCTTTGTCGGCGGAGGGTTGGGGATGCACACATATGAGCAATTGCTGGAGCGCAACAAACGTCGGCGAATCCATCAGCTTGCGTTCGTTACAAGCGACTTGAATCGGGCGATGCGCTCATGGGTGGACAATCTGGGGATCGGGCCCTGGGAGGTCTATTCATTCAATCAGGACAACGTGTCCGAACTGAAGGTGGGCGGAGAGGTCGTGACTGAGCCTTTTTCCTTTCTGGTGGCCTTCACCAGCGTCGGAGGCATGCAGTTCGAGATCATTCAGCCTGTGTCAGGGCCTACAATCTACCAGGAATACATCGATCGTCGGGGGGAAGGTTTTCATCACGTCAAGGAGAAGATCGCGGATTCCGAGATGGAAGAGGTTCTCGGCAGCTATGCGGATCTCGGAATCGGCGTGATGCAGGCAGGTATTCTGGAGGCAGATACGCACTTCTTCCTCGATAGCGAAAAGGCCGTGGATTTCATCTACGAGCTCGGGAATTGCGCTGTGCTCAGCAATTCCGGCGAACGCATTGAAGTGTTTCCAGCGCCTTTGGCGGCGTGAGGCGCGATGCCTGACGCACGCCAAGAAGCCGCTTTGAATGATGGCCGCGCCTTCCTGATGAATACGCGAGAACAGGGTTCACAATGAAGAAGACAATGATCGTTTCCGGTGGATACGAACCTCACCGTCCGCACGAGGCTGCGAAAAGGGTGAAGGCCATGCTTGAGACCGTCGGTCACACGGTGGATCTGTTTGATAGCCTAGCGGTGTATGACGAGGCGGATCTTACCCAATATGACTTGATCGTGCCGAACTGGACGCTTGGCGAGATGAGCGTTGCGACCTCCAAAAAGCTCTGGGATGCAGTTGCTTCGGGAGTTGGCCTTGGCGGCTTTCATGGCGGCATGGTTGATGGCTTTCGAGGAAATGAGAGATTCCGCTTCATAGTCGGGGGTGCCTATGCGGCGGAACCCGGCGGCATCCGCGACTACAACGTTGCGGTGGTGCTGCCCGATGATCCAATCATGCGAGGGGTCGCGGATTTCGACCATCACTCCGAGCAATACTATCTTCACGTGGACCCTGCCGTAGAAGTGCTCGCAAGAACCACTTTTACCGCCGATCCTCATCCCTGGCTCGAGGGCGTAAGCATGCCCGTCGTGTGGAAGAAGCGGTTTGGACTGGGCCGCGTGTTCTTCAGTGCGCTCGGGCACTTCCCCGAGGAGCTGGATCACCCTTCCATCGGCACCATTCTTTTGCGCGGACTGGACTGGGCAACTCGCTCACCCGCTTTGCAGTCGAACCAGACTGGCACGTAGGTTTGAAAGCGCGTGCTGCCAAATATCAGTGTGTAAGCTTCGAGAAGGCTGGAAATGATCTCTGAAAACAAGAGCGTTCGCTTCAACCATGTCAGCGTGCCTGCGACTGATTTCGGCCAATCGGAGAAGTTCTACCGTGACGTCCTAGACTGCGAGCGCATTGCCGCGCCGAATTTTGGCTTTCCCGTTTGCTGGCTAAGGCTGGGAGATCTGCAGCTTCATCTGCAGCAGATAGGACCGAAGTCTGGCGTCCTGACCTATCAACATTTCGCCGTCACCGTGGATGACTTCGCTTCGGTTTATCGCGCTCTGCGCGATCGTGGAGCGTTCGAGGAAGGCACGCGATATGCCGATGTCTGGATCCTCCCTTCCGGCGAGCTGCAGATGTTTGCTCGCGACCCTGCCGGCAACCTGATTGAGGTGAATCACCCCGATCAGTCACAAGTTGATCTGTCGGTATTTTCCCGGCCACCGCGCCGTCTTGCCGATGAAGTGGAACAGGAGCCGGTGCATTGTGGCGCGACATTGTTTTTGCCGGCGTCAGCGGAGGTCAGATGAAACATCAGTCCGGAGAGTCGCTGTAGTGCATTGGAATAGTTGAAGTGAATTCACGTGACATGAAGCTGATTAACTTGGCATTTCGCGTTCCCAGTTTGGGAGTTGCCGGGGATGAGATCGACGCGACAACAGGGTGGTCCCGGAATGCGATGCACGCAATTGACGGTGAGCCTTTTCTGGAAGCCTCGCTCGGCGATGTACGCGTCAATCTCTTCGAGACGGCACTTTATGACGATGACGCATGCGATGTGAACCCCGGCTTTCTCCACGCCAGTTTCCAGGTCCGAGATTTAGAGGCGTTTCTTTCGGATCCGCTCTGGGTCGCCAAACTTGCTTGGGGCCCAACCATTATAAAGGGCGGTTTCGGTCATCGGCGCATTGCGTTTTTCGAAACCTTTCCTGGATGTCGGATAGAATTGATGGAGGAAGTTGGTGATTGACCAGGATCTGCTTGAAGTGTTCCGGCGCGCCGGTGCTGCCACCGTGCACGAGGCTTATGGCAGGCGCGGTGATGTCGATCCTCGGATAATGGCCATGACGCCTGGGCTTTCGGTCGCGGGCACAGCTTTCACGGTGGTTTGTGAGCGTGGGGACAATCTGGCCATTCATCGCGCCATTGCTGAAGCTCGCGCGAATGATGTGCTCGTCGTGTGCGGGCATCACGAGAAAGTCGGATATCTGGGCGACATTCTGGCTGAGGCAGCCCAGAGCCGTGGAATTGCCGGTGTGGTAATCGACGGCAGTTGCCGCGATATAGCTGAGCTTCGACGCATGAAGTTTCCCGTTTGGGCTCGCGATCTTGCCATTCGTGGGGCAACAAAGACGATGCCTGGTTCCCTGGCCATTCCACTCTGGATCGGCGGGGTCCCGGTTGCAGCGGGCGATCTCGTGGTCGCTGACGATGACGGCGTTTGTATCGTGTCCCAGGCTGACGTTGATACCGTCCTTGAAGCGACACGTCGGCGACTCGCACAGGAGGAAGATGTCCGCGAAAAACTGCGCGCCGGCGGTCTGACACTGGATCTTTTGAACCTGCGGAATTTTTGCCGCGCTTGATGGTCAAGCCGGTGACGGAATGTGAGTTGCTCAGATTGGTAAGGAGGGAACTTGCCGCCGGTGAAGGCTCTGTTGGGTTCCGACAGAAGTATGGCCAGATCGCCATGGAGGTGTTGGTGTAGACAACCTGCTGCGAGTCATGGATGCCGCAGCTTGTTCGGACTACACCGACGAATTGGCTGCGTAGAGCGTACGGGCGGTCGCAGTCACGGTCGGCCATTTCAGGAAGCCGTGTTCCTCTTCCGAGGAACCAGAACACAGCGTCTAGTCACCACACCGACCGACCAGAAGAAACGACAGCACGATTGCGATCCGAAACAGCACAAGGATCGTGAGACGTGCGACGAAGCGGTTTCACTGACCTAGCTCACTTCAAGTCGAGCAAACCGATAAGCTCCTTTTCCAATTCCGGCTCGTCGCCGGAGCATACACACAGAAATTCAGCGTTTTCGCTTCCCACCGACAGGTAGGCATGGCCCATCGTTGAATCGATGTACACGCTCTCGCCGGGCTTAAGGCGCACAGGTGAGTAGAGCTCGGTATGGACTTCGAGCTCGCCGCTCAGCACGATCAAGACCTCTTCGCCATTGTGTCGAAGCATTGGCCCGAAATCTTCCATTGTCTTGCTCTTTGCTACGCCCCGTATCGGAACCATTCGCTTCCGAACAAGATCTGTCGCCAAATAGTAATAGTCGTAGTTCCGCGTGAATTGCCTCAGCGTGTTTGATGGCGCGGAAACGGAACGACGTGATTTTTCTGCCGTCTTGCTACTCCCGCTCAGCAGTTCCGTGATGTGCACGTTCAGCCCGTCACAAATCTGCAGGATCTTGTCATAGGTCAGCGACATCTGGTCGTTCTCCACCTTTGACAGTGTCGCCATGGACACGCCCGTGAGAGCGCTGACATCTTTTAGCTTCCAGCCGTTCCTTCTGCGGATGTGCCGCAGGCACTCTCCCAGAGCAGGTTGGTCTTCCATTTCTGCCTCGCATTCAGTTGCTTGAGGTCTATGCCGGCTGAGCCGCACTTTCAACAAGCGAGAAAATTTTCGTATGCGATAAATCAGATTGACGAAACGAAAATCGATGATAGCGTTTGGTCATGGGCGGAACTCGTAATCGAAGAATCGTGGTGATCGGGGGCGGCGTTGCTGGACTCACCGCCGCTATCCAACTTCTGGAGCAAGATTGCGATGTTGTCCTGCTCGAAAAGGAGGAACTACTCGGATTTCACGCTTCGGGACGCTCCGCAGCGCTTTTCTCTGAAACCTATGGCAACGAGATTGTCCGCGCGCTTTCAAGGGGCAGCAGAGTCGATCTCCAGGCGGGTGGTTTCCTCTCCTTCACGCGAGGTGCCGTGCATGTAGGGTTCGCAGGCGAAGAAGATCGGTCCGCGGTCGACGACCTATTCAAGAGATTGCGTGTCCTGGAGCCTGACATTATTCGCCTGTCTGCCGATGAGCTTACCGATATTGTACCAGCGATAGCACCGGAGCATTCGTGCGGAGGGGTTTTCGAGCCTGGCGCTATGGATGTCGACACCGATAAAATCCTGCAGACCGTCGCCGCCCGTCTTCGTAAAGGTGGCGGAACCATCGTGCTCGGCGCGGAAGTCTTGCAGATCGAGAGCATCGGTGCGGAAATGCGCGTCCACACGCCGAGATCGGTCTATCGCTGCGATGCGGTGATCAATGCAAGCGGTGCGTGGGCCGACGAGATCGCTCGGCGCGCCGGTCTTTCAGGGCTCGGACTGCAACCGAAGCGCCGAACCGCATTCATGTTTGACGCCCCGGGATTCGAGACACGGAATTGGCCGCTCGTGGTCGACATCGGCGAGCAATTCTACTTTAAGCCGGACGCGGGCAGATTGATCGGGTCGCTGGCGGACGCAACAGATACAGTGCCCTGCGACGCCTATCCTGACGATATCGACATCGCGACTGCCGTCTACCGCATTGAAGAGGCGACGAGATTGCGCGTCTCGAGACCGCAAACTCCCTGGGCCGGTCTGCGAACCTTCGCGACCGACGGCAGTCCCGTGATTGGCCCCGATCCTCGCATGCCGGGATTCTTCTGGCTTGCGGGGCAGGGCGGCTACGGCTTTCAGGTTTCCCTGATCGCTGCCCGAATTGCAGCGTCGATGATTGCCCGTGCCTCGGCCGACGATCTTCTCGACCCTTTGGGAGTAGACCACGCCGCCATCGCGCCGGACCGCTTCATCCAATCTGCTGTGGCCTCGCCTGAGAATCAACCGGCCTTTTCACAAGACAACGTCCATCTTCTCCACAATCGCGGGATCGCACCATGAAACTGTCAACCTGTCTGCGTATTGCACTTCTGGCCTCCAGCGCCGCGCTCGCCAGCCCGGTCTATGCTAAGACGCTTGTGTATTGCTCCGAGGCGAGTCCGGAGACATTCTCGCCGATGGTCGGGATCGCGGACTCGACGATGGATGCAGCCGCGAAGACGCTGTTCAACCGGCTTGTCGAATTCAAGCCCGGATCGACCGAGGTCGGTCCGGCGCTGGCTGAAAGCTGGGATATCTCGGCCGATGGGCTCGAATACACCTTCCATCTACGTAAGGGCGTGAAGTATCAGACCACACCGCATTTCACGCCGACACGTGAGTTCAATGCGGACGACGTGATCCACACGTTCAAGCGCCAACGCGACAAGGACAATCCCTATCACGGCCTCGGCAACGCGGCTTACGAGTATTTCAACGCGCTGGGCCTCGGGACCATCGTGTCGGATGTCGAAAAGGTCGATGACCATACGGTCCGCTTCAAACTATCGACGCCCAACGCGACTTTCCTGTCGGGGATGGCGCTCGACTACATGTCGATCATGTCGCTCGAGCATGCGCAGAAAATGACCGAGGCCGGAACACCTGACCTAATCGACAGCGAGCCGTCGGGTACGGGGCCGTTCATGTTACAGGCTTTCGTTCAGGACAGCCAGGTCCGGTTCGTTGCGAACCCGGACTACTGGCGCGGCGCCCCCAAGATCGACACTCTCGTCTTCGCAATTACCCCTGAACCGCTCATACGCGTCGAGCGGCTCAAGGCGAACGAGTGCCAGGTGGCAGCAGCGCCGCCACCATCGGCTGTCGAGGGGGTCAAGGCAGACCCCAACATCAATGTGCTGGAGCTACAGGGGCAGAATATCGGCGTCGTCGGCTTCAACGTCGAGCACAAGCCGCTCGACGACGTCAAGGTCAGGACTGCCCTTGCGATGGCGATCAACCGCAAGGCCATCGTCGAAGCCGTCTATCAGGGCGCCGGGACGCTGGCCGGAAGTGTAGTGCCGCCGGCCCAGTTGGGAGCAGTCAAGGACGCTGCCATCGACTACGATCCCTATGGCGCCAAAAAGCTGCTCGCAGAAGCGGGGCATGCGTCGGGACTGTCGATCAAACTTTGGGCCATGCCCGTTTCGCGCCCCTACAACCCGAACGCGAGACGCATGGCCGAGCTGATTCAGGCCGACTGGAACGCGGTCGGCGTCAACGCGGAGATCGTCAGCTACGAATGGGGCGAATACCTTTCGCGGACGGCATCCGGGGAGCATGACGTCTATCTGCTCGGCGGCAGCAGCGACAACGGCGACCCGGACAACCTCCTGAGCTACATGTTGAGTTGTGATGGCGTTGCAGGCGGCTCCAACCGGTCTCGCTGGTGCAATCAGGATTTCGAGAAGCTCCTCCAGCAGGGACGCAGCACGACCGAGCCGGACAAACGCGCCGCAATTTACCGTGATGCTCAGGCGATCCTGAAGAAGGAGGTCCCGCTTGCGCCGATCGCGCATTCGATCGTGGCGATCCCGGTGCGCAACACGGTCCTGAACTACGTTCTCGATCCCTTCGGTCGCCAGAATTTCTCCGCAGTGGATATCGCCGAATAAGGACCTTTTCAGTGAACGAACTTGTCAGTGATATCCGGAACATCCTCGACGCCTACATTGCAAAGGGCGCCGTCGGCACGTCGTTAAGCTACGCCCTTGGCGGTGATGAGCCTGTGCAGGTGACGGCAGGCCTTGCAGATCGTTCCTCGGGCGCACCGGTCGAGCCGGACAACCTGTTCAAGATCGGCAGCTGCACCAAGACCTTCGTGGCGGCAGCGTTGATGCGGTTGGCGCAGGACGGCCGGGTCGATACAGCGGCACCGATTTCGAACTGGTTTCCGCAGCTACCTGGTGCCGAAAAGGTCAGCGTCCGGCAACTCGTAAACCATCGGGGGGGCCTGCCGGAATTCGAATACGATATCCCCATGACACCGGGCCGCATCTGGTCGCCGCAGGAATTAGTCGACCTTGCGTTCAGTGTCAGCGCACCGGCTCCTTCGGGAGGGGCCGCAGTTTACAACAACACCGGCTATGTCCTCGCCGGCATGTTGATCGAGTCACTTACCGGGATTTCCCTGGGGGCCTATGTAGGCAGGCATTACTCGATCCGCTCGGCCTTCGAGACACGTTCTCACCGGCGACCGAGGACTTTCCTTCGGGCAGGCTTGTCCGCGGCTACTTCCATCGTCCGCCGCCGGCTCCGGATGCTCCAAAGGATCTGGCCAGCGGCGGCGAGATGTGGCGGATGGACGGAGTATTGCCCTACTCGGACGATCTGCAGGATTCGTCAGACGTATTTCCTTACTCGGGCGCCTATGGTTGCGGCGACATGGTGGCCACCCCCGAAAACCTTACAAGATTCATACGGGGGTTGTTCGGAGGTCGTGTTCTCGACGCGAACCATTTCGAGGAAATGTTCGGTTTTCGAGTGCCGGCTAACTACCCTGGCACACGCATGTGTGAAACCGGGGCTGGGCTGTTCAAAAGCGCCTATGGCGATCGCATGTTCTTCGGACACCAGGGATCTATTCCGGGCTATGTCTGCGTCATGCAGCACGATCCGGAAAGTGGTCTCAGCATCTCCTTGGCCAGCAATGTTGGATCAGGAAACCGGCTGTCGTTCCAGGCAAGCGGACTTCATAACGTCGTCGATGACGTTATCAAACGAATACTGAGGTGAGCGGGGCGGGATCGTTGCTGCCCGCGCCGTTCTGACGATGCGCGCCTGAATCTCTCGGCACAACGCGCGGTGGCAAAAGCCGGTGGCGGATGCGATGCCGGCCGTCAGACAGATTGGGCGCTCGTGGTCTGCAATCCAGAGGTGTTCAATCGAAGATGTCAGCGATGGCAGTCTGTTCGGCATTCTCCCAACGGCGTACGTCTTTGGTCACAGCGTCGATTTCTTTGTCGCTGAGATGGTGGGCCCCGTCCTTGTCGATACGACACAGGCTGAAGGGCTCACCGACACTCGAGGACGTCAAGTCGAGCGCCTGCAGGACCCGCAGCACCGCCGCGCAACCAAAACGCAGGGATCGCTCGGTCAGATGGAAGTGGGACAGGAGCGAACCGGCCTGCTGAGCCATAGCCGCGCCGCTGCCGATTGCATGGAACCCGATGTCAGCGTAGTGGCCGATCATGCCAGACGGCGTTATCTCGATAATCCAGGGCTCACCGTCTCGCCATCCGGCGGCCATGACGTAAGCCGCCGGCGTACCGCCGCCTTCGTCGCCCGGCACGTCGGGAATGAAGGTGTTGTAGTGATGGCCCAGGATCGGAAGGATCTGTTCCTGCAATGCTCGTCCAATATCGGGTGCCTCCAGGATCGCAGCACTGTTCTCGTTGAAACAACGTTCAACGTCGAACAGCACAGATCGCGCGCCGCTGCCACCCCATGCCGCCAACTTACCCAATGGGTGAATTTTCTCGGCGGGATATGTCATGTCACGCCCCTTGTCCGTGATCTGTGAGTCCGAGCCCAGAACGACTCCGTCTCTGCAAACGGTGGCAAGTACGACCGTCATATTGGGATCCTCTCAAGTCTGGTGGCTGGACAACTCTCTGCCACCTATTGTCGTCGACCACTCATGCTCGATTATCGAGACAATCGATTGGGCTCAAATGCGGCCCTCCTGGTAAATCGGCTTTCAGGCTCTTCGCCTCGCGACCACTCAATGGAAAGAGGTTCGCGACGTGACGCGGTTAGATAACGCGTAGAGATCGGCTGACCACCTCTGCCAACATACGCGGCGTACTCCTTCACTGCCGAAAGCTAACTCCGCATTGTCGCCAATGTTCCCGCGGGCTTGCCGACCTATTTCGTTGAACGAGCACGGCGAGATGGAACCGCCTGGCGACCGGGTCGGCCGACATTTCCGCTGAATGGGCATGTTGAACGACATTGGATCTGAGTGCGTTCCGCGGTGCAGACGAACGCATCCTTTGCCCGCTCGGGCAAGTTCAGCTGTGCTTCGGCTTCGATCACCATCGGTCTGGGACTACGATGTCGTCATGTCGCGTGGCCGGTCAGTCGAAGTTGCGGAAATCGAGTCGCGAATGATGGTAGGCAAGCCCTTCGGCACAGACTTCGCTATCGACTCGAGCACATCGTTCATGCAAGCGGCCGCCGGAAGCGCGCTGGCTCGAATGGATGCAGCGCGCTGACCGCGCGGCCACCTAGCCGAGCTCGTCCTGTGGGCGCGCGCGAAAGGTCCACTGCGATTGCTTCCCTCGCTATCCGCGATGGCATGATGGCGAAAGCGATGGCGTCTGAAGTGGGCGTACGAGGCTTCGGTGATGACAATCCGAATATCAAGCTGATCCCAACCACGCAGTTAAGGCGACGCCACCGGCTCAGCTGTTCGGACGGCGCTCCGGGAACAGTTTCAGCAGGCCTTCGGGCGACGCTTCGCAGACACCGCGCTCGGTAATCAGGCCGGTAACAAGTCGCGCTGGCGTCACATCAAAGGCGGGATTGGCGGCCTTCGTGCTCTCTGGCGAGATGCGCACGCTGACAATATTTCCATCCGGGGCACGACCCTGAACGAAGCTCACTTCGTCGCCGCTACGCTCCTCGATCGGGATCTCCTTGACACCGTCATGCACGGTCCAGTCGATGGTGGGCGAGGGCAGCCCGACATAGAAAGGCACGCCATTGTCGTGAGCTGCCAGAGCCTTGAGATAGGTTCCGATCTTGTTGCAGACGTCGCCATTTGCCGTCGTTCTGTCCGTGCCGACGATCACCATGTCGACCATGCCGTGCTGCATCAGGTGGCCGCCCGCATTGTCGACCACCAAGGTATGCGGGACACCATCGCCACCCAGTTCCCATGCGGTGAGCTGTGCGCCCTGATTGCGGGGACGCGTCTCGTCGACATAGACATGAACCGGAATGCCCGCCTCCTTCGCCAGATAGATCGGCGCTGTTGCGGTTCCATAGTCGACGGTCGCAAGCCACCCGGCATTGCAGTGGGTCAGGATGTTTACGGTTTCACCGGGTTTCTTCTTCGCCGCTATCGATTTGATGATTTCCAGTCCGCTCTTGCCGATGGAGCGATTGATGGCGACATCCTCATCCGCGATTTCGGCGGCGCGCCTATATGCGGCGGCAGCGCGCTCGGACACGGGCAGCGGTTTGAGGGTATTGCGCATGTCATCCAGCGCCCAGCGCAGGTTGATTGCGGTCGGCCGCGTCTCGTGAAGCTCATCCCAAACGCGATCAAGGGCGCCGTCAGAGGCATCCTGCTTCATCTGGAGCGCAACGCCATAGGCCGCGGTCGCGCCGATCAGTGGTGCGCCGCGCACCCACATGTCGCGTATGGCGGTCGCCACGGCATCGACCGTGCTCAGCGTCTCGACGCGGAACTCATGCGGCAGCCAGCGCTGATCGATGATGTCCACCGACCTGCCGTCATCACTGAGCCAGATTGTGCGGTAGTGCCTTTCGCCGACATGCATTGAGCGTTCCTCGTACGTAGCTGTTTTCGTTCCACCCTATTTAGTGGCACGCGCCGAATGCGTCGATACCGCATGGATGCCGCTTCAGGATTTGTGGCTGCGAAAGGTCGGAAAGAGCTCGCGCAACATGGCTTCGATCTTTCGGCCTGATATGGCTGCGCCGGCGGCCACTGTTTCGACCGTATCAACCTGCTGGTCCGGTCCGCCGGTCGCGCCATTGGCGACGGCCGACAGTCCGAGCACCCGCATGCCGATGTGGTTGGCCGCGATCACTTCCATGACGGTCGACATTCCCACGGCATCGCCGCCAGCCATGCGGAAGAAATGGCGCTCGGCGGATGTCTCCAGCTCCGGCCCCTTGATCCCGCAATAAATCCCGCGACGCAGCTCCACGCCAGCGCGCGCGGCTGCCGAAAGCGCCAGTTCTCGCAGGGCGGGATCGTAGAGGCGCGACTGATCGGGAAAACGCAGGCCGATGGCGTCGTCATTCGGGCCGATCAGCGGGCTTTCGCCGGTGAAGTTGAGATGGTCATCGACAAGCATCACGTCGCCGGCTGCATAGTCCTGATTCAATCCGCCCGCGGCGTTCGTAACCACCAGTGTATCTGCGCCCAATCTGTTCAGGAGATAGACCGCGAGCGCGATGTCGCGCGGCTGCCAACCCTCATAGAGATGCAGCCTGCCCTGCATCACGACGCTTCGCACGCCAAAGAGATCGCCGATCACGAGTTGGCCGGCGTGTCCGGGCGCAGTGGAAACCGGAAATCCGTCGATCTCGCCATAGGGAACGATGACAGGATCGGTGACGAGGTCAGCGAGATGGCCGAGTCCGGAACCCAGTTGAACCGCAATCTCGCAGCTTGCGCCGACCCGTTCACGGATGGACGCATGTGCTCGCGCAAGGCGCTGTGTGATGTTTTCAGTCATTATCTATCGCGCCCGCTGGAGTCGTATCCATGAAAGTACCGTCAGCACCACAAGCGTCGCCAGATAGGGCATCATGTCCGTAAACTGCTGAGGCAGGCCAAATCCCTGGACGCGGAAGGAGAGGCTGTCCACGGCACCGAACAGCGACGCGATAAAGAACAGGGGCAAGGGCCGCCCTCTCGTCAGGAGCACGGCGACGACCGCGATCCAACCGCGACCCGCGCTCATGTTCTCCACGAACAGATTGACGTTCGCGATGGAAAGCTGGGCTCCGGCGAGCCCACACAGCGCTCCGCACATCAACAGCGCAGCAAGACGTACGCGGTTGGGGCTCACTCCGCCTGCGGTCAATCCGGCGGGATTCTCTCCGGCGGCCCGGATGCGAAGCCCCAGGCGATGCCGCGCAAAGAAAACGTGCAGCGCCAGCACCAGAACAAGCGAGACATAGAACAGCAGCGACTGGCCGCTGAGAAGCTGCCCGATGGCCGGGAGTGCGGCCAGCCCCGGGATGTCGATCGGGCCAAATCCGCCGATCGCGGGATCGCGAAAAGCGCCCGCCACGTCGAATATCGCGCGCAGAAGGAAGGTCGTCAGCCCGGCCGCGAGCAGATTCACGGCAATCGAGACGACGATCGGATCACCGCCTCGGCGCAGGTTGAACTCCGCGAATATCGCGCCCATCGCCATGCCTGACAGAACGGCCGCCAATGCCCCGACATAGACCGAGCCGCCGAAATAGCTGCCAAGAACGGCAAAGAACGCACCGGTGAGCATCATTCCCTCCAGCCCGATGTTGAAGACGCCCGCCCGTTCGCAGATGGCGCCGCCGAGCGCGGCCAGAAGGATCGGCGTGACGAAACGCGGAATGGATGCCAGAAAGGAGGGGTCAAGGATGATCTCAAGCATCGCCGTCTCGCTGCCCGCGCGAGCCACCCAGGAGCGCGCCAGAGACGCGGCTGGCGACAAAAAGGATGATCACCGCTTGCATGATCAGGCCGATTTCCTTCGGCACGCCGGCTGCCCGCTCCATGCCGGCCGCTCCTGTCTGGACGGCGGCGAAGAAGAAGCCGGAGCTTGGCACCAGCCACGGAATCATACCGACCAGCAATACCGCGATAATCCCCGTCCATGCATAGAGTGGCTGCACCAGCATGCCGTCGATGTAGCGATGATGAATGCCGAAAACGGCGATAGCCCCCACCAGCCCTGCGATCGCGCCGCTCATCGCGAGCGTCTGCAATGTGAGACGGCCGACCGGAAGGCCGACGGCGCGTGCGAAATCGGGCGAAAGGCCATTGAGGCGGGCGCGATAGCCGTGCAGCGTCGTATGGCTGTAGACGATTGCGAAGATGCTTGCCGCAAGGATGAACAAGATGCCGATGTCGAGCCTCACCCCGGGGAAATTGGGGAGCCACATCGCGTTTGGCACAAGGTGCGACTGCACCATTCCAGACTGAACGTCGCGGAAGGGATGGGCGACCAGATAGGAAGCAATGTAGCGGATCGGAAAATTGAGCAGCAGGGAGCCGACAAGCAGCGGCACGCCGACATAGAGCTGGAGTACTCCAGCAAGCAGCGCCCACGCAGCACCGGCAATCATGCCCGCCGCGATGGCAGCGGACAGGACCAGCAGCGGGGGACCGGGAAGCATAATCGCGACAAGTGCCGACACGAGGCCCCCGGCAACCAGTTGACCTTCGCCGCCGATGTTGAAAAGGCCGGCCCGGAACGACAGCATCGCCGACAGGGCCATGCCGACGATGAGGGTGGCACGGCTGAGCGTCGCCATCAGAAAGCCGAAGCGACGGCCACCAAACGCACCCTCGACAAAGCCTTGCAATGCGGTGGCGAAGGGTGCTCCCACCAGAAGCATCAGCCCGAACAGGATCGCGAAGATCCATGCCAGCGTGATCACCCAGGATGTCAGCTCGCCGCGCATATTTGCCGGCGGCATCACGCTTCGACCTTTGTGGCCGTGCGACGGCTGGTCATCAGCATCCCGATCTTCTGGCGATCGGCTGAGGAAGCGGGGATCTCATCCGACAAAGCGCCCGCATAGATGACGAAGATGCGATCCGAAAGGGTGAGTATCTCATCCAGTTCGGTGGAGACGAGGAGGATTGCGTGGCCTGCGTCGCGCATGCGCAAAAGCTCGGCATGTATGAGTTCTATCGCGCCGATGTCGACGCCCCAGGTCGGGTTTTCGGCAATCACCAAAGGTGTGCTGCGCGACAGTTCCCGCCCCACGACCAGCTTCTGCTTGTTGCCGCCAGAGAGTGTCGACGCGAGAGCGCGCGGCCCTGCGGCCTTGATGCGATAGCGGTCGATCAGACCGCGCGCAAAGTCCGCCATGGCCTTGCGATCAAGGAATGGCCCCTTGGAGAAACGACCTACGTCGTCGCGACCGGCATTGGCGTTCTCGCTGACGCTGGCGCCCAGAGCGAGGCCGGTGCGCTGACGGTCCTCGGGAATATAGCTCATGCCGGCTCCGCGACGGCCCGCGACATCCATGTTGTCGACGCGTTTTCCGTCGAGCCGGATTTCACCGCTTGCCCTTCTCAGTCCGGTAATTGCCTGTATGAGTTCGCTCTGACCATTGCCGCTGACGCCTGCAATGCCGACAATCTCCCCTGCGCCAACATCGAGGCTAAGCGGGCCGACCGGCATATGCCCCTTCACTCGCAGGTCGCGGACGGACAGAACCACGCGACCAGGCGCGCGAGCCGAACGCCGTAGGGGCGGGGGCAGTTCGCCGCCGACAATGTCGCGCGCCATGCGCTCTTTCGTAGTCTTGAGCAGCGAACCGGACGAGACAAGTCGACCGCCGCGCATGACGCTGACCCTGTCAGCGACCTCCATCACCTCGTCCAGCTTGTGGGTGATGATGATTATGGATCTGCGGTCGGTCGCGAAACTGTGCAGGATGGCAAACAGCCGGTCCTTTTCCTGCGGCGTCAGCACCGCCGTCGGCTCGTCAAGAATGATCAGCCGGGCGTCGCGATAGAGCACCTTGAGGATTTCGACGATCTGACGCTGTCCGACCCCCAGATCCCCAACCCTGGCATTAAGATCGATCGAGATTCCGTGCTGCGAGAACCCGTCTCTGATCCTGTTCCGGGCAGCGGTGAAATTGACGAAACCAAGGGCATTCGCGGGCTCGCTGCACAGAACGATGTTTTCCAGGACAGTCATATCGTCCTGCAACATGAAATGCTGATGGACCATGCCGAGCCCGGCCTCGATCGCATCCTGTGGGGAGTTCCACACCCGTTCGTCACCGTCGATCAAGATGCGTCCGTTGTTCGGCCTGACCAGGCCAAACAACACGTTCATCAGCGTCGACTTCCCCGCGCCGTTCTCGCCGACAATGGCGTGTATCTCTCCGGCCGCCACACCGAAAGACACGTCATCGACCGCTTTCACGGGTCCGAAGTCGACGCTTATGTGCTCCAGTGACGCGCGCATGGCGAAAGCGCCGCTCCAGCAATTTCCTATTGAGCAAACATGGGGTCTTCAAGCTTCAGCGAACCGTCAGCGATACTCGCGGCTACGCTGCGCAGCTTTTCTGCCACATCGGGTCTATCGACGATCAGGCACTGGCTTTTCGCAATGGTGTCGGCATCCTCAAGGGCGATGGCGCCAACGCCGCCTTCCTTGATCCCGAGCGCCATGGTGACCTTCTTCTCGCCGTCCAGAATCGCGCCGATTGCCGTCTCCAAAGCAGTATCGACGCGCTTCAGGCTTTGATCGACGATGATGCCGGGAGCCTCGGGGCAGTGGTTGACGTCGACTGAGAAGACCTTGAAGCCTTTCTCACCTGCCGCTTCGAAGATGCCAAAATCGCCTCCCGACGTGGCGCTGTAGATGTAATCGGCACCTGCAGCGTGCATCGCAACGGCCTGCTCCTTGGCACGCACGGGATCGGCAAAGGGGTTTTCGCCTCCAACCCAGCGAATATCGACTTCAGCATCCGGCTTCACCGATTTCACGCCCTGCGCATAGCCATCCGTGAAGCGGTGCAGAAACGGAATGTCGAGTGCGCCGACGGCGCCAACCTTGTTGGACTCCGTCATCATGCCTGCGGCGACGCCCATCAGATAGCTCGCCTCATACTCACGGAAGACCGCGCAATGCACATTATCCGGACGATCTTCAATGCATTGGTCGACGATCAGGAACTGGGTATCCGGATTGGCGGGGCCGACCTCCTTCATGATGTCGTTGAACTCGAAGCCGAGAACCACCACGATATCGGCGCCCTCATTGATGGCGGCGTTGACGTTTTCCATGCGTTCGGCAGCAGTTCGTGACTCGTATGTCTTGACGTCGGCGTCGAATTTCTGGCCCGCCGCCTCGATTCCCGTCTGTCCCATCTTCAGGAAGGCATTCACGCCGATCGGATCTGGAGAGACGTAGACGAAGAGCTTGTCGGCGGCTTCAGCCACGTTTGCGGCCATTAACAGCGCAGTTGCGGCCAACCCCGTCTTCCACATGCCTGTCATCGCTTTTCCTCTCTCTTGATGCGCACCGGCGGACGATTGTCCGCCGGCTCCATTGCACTGCTATGCTATCAATACACGACGACGCTGCGGATGCTCTCTCCCGCATGCATGAGATCGAAGCCCTTGTTGATGTCTTCGAGCTTCAGCGTGTGGGTGATCATCGGGTCAATCTCGATCTTGCCGTCCATGTACCATTCGACGATCTTCGGCACGTCCGTACGGCCCCTCGCACCACCGAAGGCCGTTCCCTTCCAGACCCTGCCGGTGACGAGCTGGAACGGGCGGGTCGAAATCTCCTGTCCCGCGCCGGCCACGCCGATCACGATCGACTGGCCCCAGCCGCGATGCGACGCCTCGAGCGCCTGACGCATGACCGTGGTGTTGCCCGTGCAGTCGAATGTGTAATCGGCGCCGCCGATCTGGTCGGCGCCGCGCTTGGTCATGTTGACCAGATAGGGAACGATATCGCCGTCGATTTCCTTCGGATTGACGAAATGCGTCATGCCGAAGCGCTCGCCCCAGGCCTTCTTGTCGTTGTTGAGATCGACCCCGATGATCATGTCCGCGCCCGCAAGCTTGAGGCCCTGGATAACGTTGAGGCCGATGCCGCCGAGTCCGAAGACGACCGAAGTGGCGCCTTCCTCGACCTTTGCGGTGTTGATCACCGCGCCAATGCCTGTCGTCACACCGCAGCCGATGTAGCAGATCTTGTCGAAGGGCGCGTCAGGATTGACCTTGGCCAGCGCGATCTCGGGCAGCACGGTGAAGTTCGAGAATGTCGAGCAGCCCATGTAGTGGAAGATCTTGTCCTTGCCGATCGAGAACCGGCTGGTGCCGTCGGGCATGAGGCCTTGGCCCTGCGTCCCACGGATGGCCGTGCACAGGTTTGTCTTGCGCGACAGGCAGGACGGGCACTGGCGGCACTCGGGCGTGTAGAGCGGAATGACGTGGTCGCCTTTTTTGAGCGTCGTGACGCCCTTGCCGACATCGACCACCACGCCCGCGCCCTCATGGCCAAGAATCGCCGGGAAAATTCCCTCCGGATCGGCGCCCGATAGCGTGAATTCGTCGGTGTGGCAGATACCGGTCGCCTTGATCTCGACAAGGACCTCGCCTTCGCGTGGTCCTTCCAGATCGACCTCCATGATCTCCAGCGGTTTTCCAGCGGCAACGGCGACGGCGGCACGGGTCTTCATGAAAGCTCTCCAGATCGAAACGGCCTCCTGTGAAGCACAGGGCGGCGGCTTCATGCAACCCGCTTGAACCTGATCCGCTCAGATCGCGGCACGCGAATCGAACCGGGCAACCCGCGACAGAAGGTACTCGATTTCCGCAGCAGCGGTCTTCGAGATCGCGCTGCCCGGTTTGCGCTGCGCGTCGTGGGCTATGGCCCCGCGCTTCTGAAGCACGTATTTGCGCACCGCCAGCCCGATATTGGCCTGCTGCTCGTAGCGGACAAGCGGTAGATGGGCATCGAACATGTTGTGGGCGGCGTCTCGATCGCCCGCCTTGATCGCCTTGACGACGTCGACCAGCATTTCGGGGAAAGCATAGCCTGTCATGGCGCCGTCGGCACCGCGCTCGACTTCGAAGTCGAGGAAGAGGCCGCCATTGCCCGTCAGGATGGAGATCGACCGCATCGAACCATCCGCCTCGAAGCCGCGCAGCGCCGAAATCTTCTCCAGCCCCGGCCAGTCCTCGTGCTTGAGCATGACGCAGGAGGGGTGGTTCTGTACGATGCTGCGGATGACCTTCGGAGTCATCACCACCGTGAGGGTCAGCGGGTAGTCCTGGATGACGAAGGGAATGTCATCGCCGATCATTTCAACCGCCTGCCCATAGTAACCGACGATCTGGTCGTCGGTTCTCAGCGATGGTGGTGGTGCGATCATGACTCCCGCCGCGCCCAGATCCATCGCTGTCCGGGCAAGCGCGCGCATGGCTGCGAATCCCGGGGACGAAACTCCGACTATGACGGGCACCGGCGCACGCGCCACGATCTGCTCCACGATCTGAACAGACTCCTCCGGCTCAAGCTTGTGCGCTTCGCCCATGATGCCGAGGATGGTCAAACCGGTCGCCCCGGCCGCCAGATAGAAATCTGTCATGCGGTCGATCGAGGTTATGTCAACTCGTCCATCGGGAAGGAAGGGAGTGACCGCGATCGGAAAGACGCCCTGTGCCGAATGGTCGAGAAGCATTTTGCGGTTCCTCCGTTTCAGCTTTCGATAAGCATTTGCGGTCGTCGCTGTCCATCCGTGCCCGCCCGAGAAGATCGTTGCAGGCGTGTTCTGACGGAGGCAATGTAGGCGGATACGGGCGATGTGGCGAGGTCCCGGCACGGCCCATTCACGGAGGAGAATGACATGCACAGGCTCATATTCGGCGCGTTTCTGCTCGCGTCTTGCACCACCGTTGCGTGGGCGCAGGACGCCACCGGCGGCATCAAGCGAACGCCCTTGCAGGCGATGGAATTTCCAGAGGGCTATAGAACTGTGATCGGGATTGCGGAGGTCGCTCCTGGCGTGGAGGCCGGCGCCCATTCGCATCCGGGCATCGAGACCGGATATGTTCTGGAGGGCGAAGTCGCCATGATGGTCGACGGAGAAGCCGAGGTCACATTGAAAGCCGGCGACTCCTACGCGATCCCCGCCGGAAAGGTGCATAACGTGCGGACGCTTGGCGACCAGCCGACCAGGGTCATTGCGACCTATGTCGTCGAAAAGGACAAGCCATTTTCAACGCCCGCTCCCTGAAGGTCGCCGGCGACTGGTGAAATTCGTCGACTGGAGGTAGCGCTGCGGTGGCGTGATGCTGTAATCACGCCGCTTCAGCTGGCCGACGGAGACCGCCGTGATTCATGCTTCCACACAGATGCTCGCCGAGATCAAGGAGGCGCCCGCTGTCGTTGCGCGGCAGCTCGCTCACGCTGAGATCTATCGCGAGGAGGGGGAACGGCTGCGCCGGGAAGCGCCCCGCTTCGTCGCAACCTGCGCGCGCGGATCGTCCGACCAGGCGGTGACCTTCTTCAAGTATATCGCCGAGCAGCGGCTCGGGCTGCCCATCGCGTCAGTCGGTCCGTCGATTGCGTCCGTCTATGGCTCTGAACTCAAGTTTGAGGGCGGCATCCTGCTGACAGTGTCGCAATCGGGAGGCAGCCCGGATCTCGTAAGCCTTCAGGAACGGGCAGCAAAAGGTGGCGCGCGCACTGTCGCTCTTCTCAACGTAACGGATTCGGCGGTTGGCAATGCGGCCGGGAGCGTGCTGCCCATGATGGCCGGTCAGGAAAAGGCGGTAGCGGCCACCAAGTCGTTTGTCGCGTCGCTTGTGGCGCTGGCGACCGTGGTTGCTCACTGGAGCGGCGACAAGACCCTTCTCGACGCGCTTTCTCGGCTGCCGGAAAGTCTGTCTAAGGCGCTGGAATGCGATTGGTCGGCGGCTGCACTGCCAGTGGCGGCGGCCAATTCCCTGTTCACGATCGGGCGCGGGCCGGGGCTTGGGGTGGCGGGCGAAGCTGCCTTGAAGCTCAAGGAAACCTGCCGGCTGCATGCGGAATCATACAGTGCCGCCGAGGTTCAGCATGGTCCGATCGCATTGGCGCGTGATCGCTTCGCTGCCCTGGTTTTCGCCAATAATGACGAGTCCGATGGCAGCATCGCTGCTGCGATCGATAATCTGGCGGATGCCGGAGCGACTGTCTTCGTCGCAGGCTCCGCTGGAGGAAAAGGCCAGATCTTGCCGACAGTCGACGCGGGACATCCGTTTCTCAACCCGATCTGCCGCGTGGTCAGCTTCTATCGGTTTGTGGAGGCACTTTCCGTTGCGCTTGGTGAGAATCCGGATGCGCCAGCCTTGTTGAAGAAGGTGACGAAGACGGTCTGACCGCCGGCCGCGGACTGCCTAGGCGATCAGGCGGGCGGCAGGGCAAGAATATCCAAATGGCCGACCTGCGCATTGAGTTCTGGCAGGGCGTCGAGACGACGTTCCAGCCAGGCTTCAGCGTCGGTGCAACCCGCCTCGCGCGCGGCCGTGGCAATGCCCCTCACCATCTCCGCATATAATGCTTCGTGGCCGGCATCGAAGATCCATGGGCTTGGCGCGGTGCTGACGTCAAATCTCGACTGGCGCAAGCCACTCGCAAGATAATCGGCTGCCTGAGGTCCGAGCGCGGGGCCAAGCCCCTTGTCGGTCTGCTGGTGGCGATTGAAGGCGGCGCGCACTGCCGCATCCGCCTTGTCGGCAGGGTTCCATTTCATGGTGCCGTCATAGGTCAGCGCGGCATAGATGCCGATCCCCGCGGCAGTCATCCGCTCGACAAGAGCGTCGATCCAGTCCCCGCTTACGAGATCGAAGAGCGCCGACGCCGTCACAAGTTGTGCGCCAGCAAGGGGAATGGCGGAAACTTCCCTCAGGTCCAGTTGCACGGTCGATGTTCTCGAACCTGATCTGCGGCGCGCCTCGGCCAGCAATGTCTCGTCATGGTCGACCAGCGTCCAGTGTGCGTCGGGCAGGTCGAGCGCGCGCACGGTCGATCCGGTACCTGAGCCGAGGTCGACGATGCGAGCGTCTGGCAAATCGGAAATGAGGCGTCTCGCGCGTGCCAGCAGTTCCGGATCGCGGGCAAGATGATCGACGGGCTCGCGAAGATCCAGCCATGTGGATGAAAAGCTCATGATGCTGCCTTCTCGAGTGCTGTGGCCACGGCTATGGCGGTGTCGTTCCAACCCGGAAGCCGCTGACCTGCCTGCCATGCCGCGTTTGCCATGGAACGGCGTCTTTCATTGTCGTCCAACAGATCGCCGAGCGCGTTCGCCAGCGCTTCCGGATCGTCCGGTGGAACCAGAATGCCCGCTTCCGGCGGGACGACTTCCGGCACCGCGCCCGCCTTGCAGGCAATGATCGGGAGGCCATGCGAGAGGGCTTCCGCGAATACCATCCCATAGCCTTCGTGACGGCTGGGAAGCGCGAAGATGCTGGCTGCGCGCAGTTCGGATGCGGGATCGGATGTGGTGCCGACAAAACGCACCCGATCGGAAAGTCCGAGCGCTTTGGTCCTTTCGGTGAGGGAGGCGGTCCACTCGGGATCGCGGTCCGCCGATCCGACAATCCGGCAGCTCCAGTTGCGACCGCCCAGTTTTGCCAATGCCGTGAGCAGAACGTCATGTCCCTTTCGCGGTATCAACGCTCCGAGCGAGACAATGATCGGTTCGTCATCACGCGGCGCGGGCCTGGGATGCCGGTCCGTGCCGGGCAAGGCCACTGTCAGACGATCGGGCTCCACCCCGAAGCCGTCTGCCAGCCTGTGTGCGGTCGTTCGGCTGGTGCAGATAACCTGCCGTGCAAAGCCAAGCGCCCGGCGCTCGGATCGTGCCAGGCGCTCAACATCAAGGGGAGACAATCCAGTCTCGTCGGCAAGCGGATGATGGACCAATGCAACCAGTCTGAGTTTTAGGGACCAATTGGCGGCGAGCTCGGGCATGGCACCGAACGCCAAGCCGTCGATCATGACGAGGGCACCCGCGGGCACATCGTTCAGGATGGCCTCCGTCGTGGTGAGCACTTCAGCGTCTGGGAAGGGAAATCCATCCGGCAAGGCAATCGTATCGACTGTCCATCCCACCGCGTTCAGCCCGGTAATCAGATGCCGATCATAGCCGTAGCCACCGGTCGGCGCCTCGATGTCGCCGGGGATGGCGAAGTAAACCCTGCCGCCCACCACGTTCAGATTGCCGCCTCATACCAGGCACGCGCGACATGACTCTCATGCAACTGGACGCGGATTTTCCTTATGCGCCCGCCATCGTTGAGTTTTCCGGAGCGCGCGGCGGCAGCCAGAGCATCGAATATGTGTTTGCACAGAAACTCGGTGGTGGTGATCTTTCCCGCGAAACCATCCACCTCGTCGAGGTTCTTGTAGCGGAGGGGAGCGAGTGTTGCCTGCAATTCCTCAGTCGCCAGCCCGATGTCGACGACGAGGCCATTCTCATCGATATCTTCGGTAAAGAATGCGGCATCGACCACGAAGGTCGCGCCATGCAGTCCCTGCGCTGGCCCGAAGACGGGCGATTTCAGACTGTGGGCGATCATGATGTGATCGCGAACTTCAACAGCGAACATAAGGTCTCCTTATCTGTCTTGCCGATAGCTGATGCGGTGGCAAAGCGTATCTGGATCAGCGAGTATCGCACCATAACGCGCAGGCAGGTCGCCAAATTCCGTCTCACCGCTGATGAGTGCGTCAAGGCGCGGGTCGGAAAGCAACGCGAGTGCCTTTTCGAGCCGCCGCCTGTAGGTCCAGCGCATACGTCGATCGGCTGGCACCTGACCGACCTGCGAGGAGACCAGGCTGAGGCGGCGGCTGTGAAAATCAGCCCCCAGGGGAACGCTGACATTGGCGCTGCCATACCAGCTCGCCTCCACAATCCGGGCTTCCATACCAGCCGCGCCGAGGCAGGTCGCCAGGCCCGCCGCGCTGGCACTTGCGTGAACGACCACGTCGACCTCGGTAGGGCAGTTATCCGGTACCGAAAATGCACAGCCGAGATGTTCGGCGAGTGCTGCGCGCTCCGCATTGCGGTCGACCAGCGTCACCTCAGTCCCGGGCATTTGGGCGCAGAGCCAGCCGACGAGCGCGCCGACGACTCCCGCGCCGACAATGACGACGCGATCTCCCGATGACACCCGGGAATCCCAGACGATGTTCAGTGCAGTTTCGACATTCGCTGCCAGTACGGCGCGCTCTGCAGGAACGGCCTCCGGCAGCGGCAAAACCATTGCTTCAGGCGCGCTGAAGCGTCGCTGGTGCGGATGCAGAACGAAGACGGCGCGGTCGCGCAGGTCATCTGGGCCATCGATGACAGTGCCCACCGATGCGTATCCATATTTGACGGGAAACGCGAAGCTCCCCTCCTGAAGAGGACAACGCATGCGTTGCCATTCGCTTTCAGGCACCGATCCGTGAAAGACCAGCGATTCCGTGCCCCTGCTTACTCCCGAATAGAGCGCGGCGACCTCGACATGGCCTGCCGGCACTTCATAGCCCGTCGCCGCAAGTGCGCAGGCTTTTGGAGCTGTGATCCAGAGTGCATCGGAAATCGGCATGTCGAGGAAGGGCCTCTTCTTTGCGGCGCACCACGCTGCAACGTTTCATCGGGCGCGAGACCGCTACATGTGGGGCGAAATCATTCGCGGTCCAGACTGGAATTCCCGCAAACGCCCGCTACTATCGCGCGCACCAGCTTTGGGAGGACCACGGTGCAGACGAAGAAGATCATAAATGATGGCAACAAGGCCGTCGATGAAATGCTCGACGGTGTGCTTGCTGCGCACCCGAAGCACCTGAAACGGGTCGAGGGCAGTCCGCGCTCCGTGGTCGCCGTCGATGGGCCGCGCCCCGGCAAGGTAGGCATTGTGGTTGGCGGCGGGTCGGGCCACGAACCAACGTTTCTCGGCTTCGTCGGCAAGGGTCTCGCCGATGGATGTGCGGTCGGCAATGTCTTTGCATCGCCGCCACCCGATCCGATCCTCGAATGCGCCAAAGCCGTGGATGGTGGCGCGGGTGTGCTGTTCCAATACGGCAACTATGCCGGCGATGTCATGAATTTCGATATGGCGGCGGAAATGGCCGCCATGGACGATATCGAGGTTCGCACGGTGCTGACGACCGACGATGTTGCGACCAAGGACAAGGCCAAGCGCAGAGGCGTGGCCGGCAACTTCTTCACCTTCAAGGCAGGTGGGGCTGCCGCGGACATGATGAAGAGTCTCGACGAGGTCGAACGCATCGTGCGCAAGGCCAACGACCAGACCTTCTCGATGGGCGTGGCGCTGGCGCCGTGTTCTCTGCCCCAGACAAGGACGCCCAATTTCGAGCTTGGACCCGACGAGATGGAAATCGGCATGGGAATCCATGGCGAGCCGGGAGTGACGCGTGGCAAACTCAAGTCGGCAGACGAGATCGTTGACGATATGGTGGACCGCATCTTTGCCGAAATGGCCCCGTCGCGCGGGGAGCGGGTGGCGGTGCTGGTCAATTCGCTGGGCTCAACGCCGCTCATGGAGCTTTACATCATGAACAGGCGTGTCCGGCAGCGACTGGACGATCTCGGTCTGGAAACCCATGCGACCTGGGTCGGAAACTACTGCACCTCGCTGGAGATGGCGGGTGCATCGATAACGCTGCACCGCATGGATGGCGAGCTTCAGGAGATGCTCGACCGGCCCTGCGACTGCGCCATGTTCCGAGCCGGTTGAGGGAGGTTTTTATGATCGACGCAGCGAGACTCAAGGCCATGGTTGGGCACATCGCCGATACCATCGAGCGCGAGAAAGACCGCCTCTGTGCGCTTGACGGGGTGATTGGCGATGCCGACCACGGCATTGCGATGTCGCTTGGCTTCGGCGCGGCGCGGGATGCCGTCGAGGGCCTCGACGAGACGGCAGACCCGACAATGGTGCTGAATACCGCGGCGAAGTCCTTTCTCAATGCTGTGGGCGCATCATCCGGCCCCTTGTATGCGACGGCGCTCATGCGCGGGGCCGCGTCAATCAAGGGCAAGGCCGAACTTGCGACCGAGGACGTTGTCGCAATGTTGCAGGCGATGGCCAAGGGCATACAGGATCGGGGCAAGGCCGAGCTTGGAGAAAAGACCATGATCGACGCCTGGCTTCCGGCTGCTTCGGCTGCCGGTGAAGCGATCTCGCAAGGTCTTGCGCGGGCGCTCTCGGCGGCTTCGGAGGCGGCCCATGCGGGAGCTGAAGCAACCAAGAACATGGTCGCCTCAAAGGGGCGGGCGGAGCGGTTGGGCGAGCGCTCTCTCGGTCACATGGACCCAGGCGCTGCATCTGCGGCCATGGTTATCGAGGCGATGCGCAAGAGCCTAACCGATTGAATTTGCGACAGGCCGAGAACCACCGCAAAAAGCCCTATTGCTTTGTATGAATTTGCCCTATGGCGTCCCCCGATCCATCTGAAAAAACCGTGAGGAGACGTTCATGGCGCGTATCACGCTAAGACAATTGCTCGATCATGCCGCCGAGCATGGTTATGGCGTACCGGCCTTCAATATCAATAATATGGAGCAGGCGCTTGCGATCATGGAGGCCGCAAATGCCGTCGACGCGCCTGTCATCCTGCAGGCCTCACGCGGTGCCCGCGCCTACGCCAACGACGTCATGCTGAAGCACATGATGGATGCCGTGACCGAGATTTATCCGCATATTCCGGTCTGCGTTCACCTCGACCATGGCAATGAGCCCGGAACCTGCATGACGGCGATCCAGTCGGGGTTCACCTCGGTGATGATGGATGGCTCGCTCAAGACCGATGGCAAGACACCCGGTGATTGGGACTACAATGTCGGCGTTACCAAGACCGTTGTGGAGATGGCCCATCTTGGCGGAATTTCTGTCGAGGGTGAGCTCGGCGTGCTTGGCTCTCTCGAGACCGGAATGGGCGATCAGGAAGACGGTCACGGCGCCGAAGGGCAGCTGAGCCACGATCAGCTCCTGACCAACCCAGACGAGGCGGTCAAGTTCGTCCAGGAGACGAAAGTAGATGCGTTGGCGATCGCCATGGGGACCAGTCATGGTGCCTATAAGTTCTCGCGCAAGCCTGACGGGGCGGTGCTCGCGATGAATGTGATCGAAGAGATCCACCGGAAACTGCCGAACACACATCTTGTGATGCATGGATCGTCTTCGGTGCCGCAGGAGTTGCAGGACATCATCAACACCTTTGGCGGCCAGATGAAACCTACCTGGGGTGTTCCGGTTGAGGAGATCCAGCGCGGCATCAAACACGGGGTGCGCAAGATCAATATCGATACGGATAACAGGATGGCGCTGACCGGGCAGATCCGCAAGGTGCTGGCGGAAGATCCGAGCGAGTTCGATCCGCGCAAATATCTCAAGCCTGCAATGGCTGCTATGACCAAGCTCTGCAAGCAGAGGCTGGAAGAGTTCGGCACCGCCGGGCATGCCTCGGGAATCAGGCCGCTGCCGGTTGCCGAAATGGCCAAACGCTATAAATCGGGCGAGCTGGATCCGAAGGTCGGTTAGTTATCTCTTACGATTAGTCGGGTTCCGGTTTGGTGTCTTTGCTGTATCCGGACAAGAACCTTGGAAAAAGCGGATCGATGCCCATGCTTGATTGCGTGGGCATTTACCCATGGTAGGGCATCTGATGCCCAGCGGGTCGAAGTTTCCTATCTGTTCAGTGGAAGTTTCGACCTTTCGGCATGACGTCCCGCGCCTCGTGACCGCGTTCCATCTTGCTTGCGGCGGCTTCCAGAACGGCGTTCCTTGGGGGACGTTTTGTGCGTGGATCGTGGCCGCCATGTTTGACTTCGTCCGCCCTTGCGTAAGCGTCGATTGACATTGCATGCTCCGACAGATCCGAGAGCCAGGGCGTCAGATCCACTATTCGATCGGCAACGACATGGATGACGCCCGAGGCGGATTGAAGTTTGCCATCGACGCGAACGAAGCGGGAGCCAAGAACGACAGGACGGAAGCGTTCGAACATCTTTTGCCAGACGACGATATTGGCCACCGAGATCTCGTCTTCCAAGGTCATGAAGATCACGCCCTTGGCAGAGCCCGGCCGCTGGCGCACGAGAATCAACCCCGCAACCGAAACGTATCTGCCGTTCTTGATATCGGGCAGGCTCACATTGGGGGTAATGCCGAGACCGTTCAGCCGCTCGCGGAAAAACGCAAGCGGATGCGCCTTTAGCGAGAACCCCATTGACCGGTAGTCGTGCACGACATGCTGGCCAAGCGGCATTGCGGGCAATGTTGTCTTCGGCTCAAGATCAAGCATGGGAGCGTCCGGCCGATCGAAGATCGGGAGACTTTCGGCGGCACTTCTGGCGTCCAGCGCGCGTACGTCCCACAGCGCAGCCCGGCGGTCCAGGCCGATCGAGCGGAAGGCATCGGCCTGTGCCAGAAGTTCGATGTCGCGGCGATGAAGGCCGGAGCGGAGCCAGACATCGCGCACGGATGTATAGCCGGCGCCCCGGCACTCCACGAAGGTCTCCATCGCCTTTTCCGACAACCCCTTCACATGGCGCAAACCCAGCTGCACGGCGTGCCGGCTCCTGATCACGTCGCGCATGGGGGCATGACGCGGGGTAATGCCGGAGGGATCGAATGGCGCAGAGGTCAAGGTGCTGTCCCAGACCGAACGATTCACGTCGACAGGAAGAATCTCGATGCCATGATCCTGCGCGTCCCGGATCAGCTGAGCAGGTGCATAAAAACCCATGGGCTGCGAGTTGAGGATCGCTGCGCAAAAGACATCCGGATAGTAAGTCTTGAACCAGCACGAGGCGTAGACCAGAAGAGCGAACGAGGCGGCATGGCTTTCGGGAAAGCCATATTCGCCAAAGCCCTCGATCTGTCTGAAACAGCGTTCAGCAAAGTCTTTGGGATAGTCGTTCGCCACCATTCCCTGAATGAACTCATCTCTCATCTTGCCGATCATGCCGGTCCGCCGGAAGGTTGCCATGGCACGCCGGAGCTTGTCGGCCTTGGCCGGAGGAAAGCGGGCCGCAACGATGGCGATCTTCATCGCCTGTTCCTGAAACAACGGCACGCCGAGCGTTCTTTCGAGTATGCTTCTCAGTTCCGGCTTCACATAATGCGGCTGTTCCTGTCCCTCCCGACGTTTCAGATAGGGATGAACCATGTCTCCCTGAATGGGCCCGGGCCGCACGATCGCCACTTCGATGACGAGATCATAGAACTTTCTGGGCTTCAGGCGCGGCAGCATCGACATCTGCGCGCGGCTCTCGATCTGAAATACGCCCAGCGTGTCGGCGCGGCAGATCATGTCATAAACGTCTGACTTCTCCTTGGGCAGTGTTGCCAGCGTGACGGGCCTGCCATGCAGATCGCGTTCGTCATAATGCTGTTCGAGCAGATCGAAGCAGCGCCTGAGGCAGGACAGCATGCCGAGCGCCAGAATATCGACCTTGAACAGGCCGACCGTATCCAGATCATCCTTGTCCCATTCGATCATCTTGCGGTCGGGCATGGCCGTCTTCATGATCGGCACGATTTCGTCCAGCCGATCCTTGGTGATGACGAAGCCGCCGACATGCTGGGAAAGATGGCGGGGAAATTCGAGGATCTCGTTGACGTTCTCGAAGAGCTTTCTTGTCAGTGCCTCGCTCATGTCGAGCCCGGCAGCCCGGGCTTCCGTCGCGCCCAGATTGTCATGGGTCCAGCGCCACGTGTTGGAGGCAAGTGCATCGATCGTGTCGTCGGACAGTCCCATTGCCTTACCGACTTCGCGCATGGCAGAGCGCGAGCGGTAGGAAATGACGGCAGCCGCCAGCGAAGTGTGCTTCTGGCTGTACTTCTGATAGATGTATTCAAGAATTTCGGGGCGCCGTTCATGCTCGAAATCGACATCGATATCCGGCGGCTCGCCGCGCTCTTCTGAAATGAAGCGCTCGAACAGAACATCCATGCGGTCGGGGCCGATGTCGGTAATTCTCAGGCAGTAGCAGATCAGGGAATTCGCCGCCGAGCCTCGCCCCTGGCACAGAATCCCGAGGACCTCGCGCGCATGGCGCACGATGTCGTGCACGGTCAGGAAGTAGCCGGCATAATTGAGCTTTGCGACGAGGGCGAGTTCCTTTTCAATGGTTTGCCTGTCCCTTGGAGCAATGCCGTCCGGCCATCTGTAGGCCGCTCCCTCCCATGTCAGGCGCTCCAGCTCTTCCTGTGCCGTCGCACCCCCGCGTGTCTTCTCGTCTGGGTAGTTGTGCTTCAGCTCGCTGAGCGAGAATTTCAACGTTTCGGCGAAGCGCACGGTTTCCAGAATCGCAGACGGGCAACTCCGAAACAGCCGGGCCATCTCCAATGGCGGCTTGAGGTGGCGCTCGGCATTGCGGGACAGCTCGAACCCGGCATCGCGAACCGGCCTGTTGATCCGGATGGAGGTGAGCACATCCTGAAGATGCCGCCTCTCAGGCCCATGATACAGAACGTCGTTGACCGCCATCAGCGATGCGCCGGTGGCCTTTGACATCGCCATTGCCTGAGCCAGCCGCAATTTGTCCTGCCCGTCGAAAACAGGCGCGATCGCGATCCAAACGGATCCGCTAAAACGCTCTTTGAGTTCTTGGATGAACCGGATTTCCCTGTCATCGGCCAGGATGCAGTCGGCGCGAACAGCCAGCGAAATCCTGTCACCCCATTTCAAGACGTCGTCGCGATACAGAAGCGGCGCGCCTTTGGGGCTTTCCTCGCGCATATTGGCCTCGGTCAGCAGCCGGCAAAGATGGCCCCAGCCCTCCCGGTCCTGCGGATAGGCAAGAATGTCCGGAGTGTCGTCGGCAAACACCAGGCGGGCGCCGGGATGATAGGGAAGCGCCACGGGTGCGGCGCGATCCGGCAACTGGATGCTCTTCGCCTGGCTCCAGCCGCGCACGACGCCGGCCAGCGTATTGCGGTCGGCGAGCCCCATGCCGGCGTGACCCATGAGACAGGCCGCCACCACCAGTTCCTCAGGCTTGGAGGCGGCACGCAGGAAGGAGAAATTCGACTGGACGCCGAATTCGAAATAGCGCGGAAGCGTCGAGGCGTTCATGCGCACAGTCCATGCATGAACCAGCGCGGCCCGCTTTCCGGTTCAGCCAAAGGCTTTTCCCGGAACAGCCAGTAGCGGCGTCCCTCCTCGTCCTCAACGCGAAAATAGTCGCGCGTGCTCTCTGCTTCCTCATGCCACCATTCCGAGGAGATGCGCTCGGGACCTTCGGCGCGGACCACATTGTAGACGGCGCGTCGCCAACGGAAATTCAGATCCGGAGGCGAAAGAATTTCGATGGGGTCGGGATAACGCAGAAGCCGGACGGGCCGCTCGAGATCAGGGCGATCGCCTGAAGACGGCTTGATGGTCTCAGAGGGCGCTTCCGCAAATGGGACCAGATCCACCGCGCGCTCGGGGATATGGCTTGCGACCGGGACGGGACGGGACAGGCTCTGCGCGCCCAGCCGCGCTGCGACGCGGTCGGCAAAAAAGGCAATGTCCTGTGTCGAGGCGGCCGACCGATCATCGAGATCGGCCTGGCTGGCATCGAGACGCGCGGCCACCAGAACCGACAGGCGCACAAGCTCGAAGCCGTAGCCGACATCGATGTCGTCCTGCAGAACGGCCAGTCTTTCGTGAAACAGCTTTGCCATGATCGCCGGGTCGCGCAACGGCCGCGAAGCGCCGACCGCGATGCGGCTCACCGCCCCATCAATCCGGAACAGCAGGAGTTGAAGCCGCTCCGCACCTTCGCCACGCCGATCGAGATCGCTGGCAAGGCTTTTCGCCAGCAGAAGAAGCAAGGCCTCGATGTCTTCGATCAGGCTTATGGGTTCAGCAAGCAGCCGCTCGACGGAAAGGGCCGGTACAGGCAGCCGTGGCGATATCACTTCCTCGACATGGCCAAGCGCCTGGTCCAGCCGCAATACGACTTCCTTGCCGAAGCGGCGCACCAGGGGTGCGCGCGGGACCTGCATCACCGCGCCCGCCGCGCGCAGTCCCACGCCCTCCAGCCGCTGGCAGACAGCCGCCTGCAGGCGCAACGCCGCCAGAGGCAGCGGGGCCATCAGGTCGGCTTCTTCCCCTGCCGCCACGATATGCGCGCCGTGAAAACGGGCTGCGGCCCATGCGGCTCCCGGCGTCGAGGCCAGCCCGGTCCGCGCCTCGAAACCCAGATGGAAGAGACGCGACAGGAGATCGTTGAGCAGGGCGCACTCCCCGCCGAACAGATGCGCGCATCCGGTGACGTCGAGGAAAAGACCGTCGCTGCCATCGAAAGCGATCAGCGGTGTGTAGCGATCGCACCAGTCGGCGATGCCTTCGAGAAGGCGCTGGTCGGCTTCGGGATCAGCCTCGATAATCTCGATGGCTGGATGCATGGCGCGCGCATCGGCAATACCCATGCCCTTCTTCAGTCCGAGCTTGCTAGCGCGCTCGTCGAGTGCGGCTATACGCTGGGTATTGCTCTCGCGATGGCTGATGACCAGGGGCGGCGTGTTCCTGGGCAGACTTGAACGCCACAGCTTGCCGAAGCGCCGGCGCAAGATCCGTTCCGTGGGAAGAAGTGGCAGCCAGAGCGCCAGTATTCTTTGCGGGTTGGAAGCGGCCAGAAGGGACATTGTTTCTCTCCTCGAAGCGGCGTGCTTCGGGGTTCCATTCCAGGGTGAAGGTGGCGGGTGGCGAGGTGCGACTCTTGTCGATCGATACGTTAAAGGCGGGCGGGCCGATCGAACCTTCAAGCGGACCATCAAGGGTAAGCCGGGAGGCAGCCGGTGCCGGCGAAACCATGAGGCGGAGAGGGGAGGCCGTCGGCGAGGCTTGGGCTGCCTGCCGCAACAGGAAGAGCGGGTGATTGGCCATCCGGGCACGGCGATGCAGCCTGCGTGTCGCGGTGAGGTCCAGGAGGTGCGGATTGCCGCGGATTTCGAGCAGGATGCCGGCAAGCGCGGTCAGATTCGCTGCCTCCTCGGCGATCCAGAGCGCATCGGCAAGTTTCTCGGCCTCAGCCAGAAGAAGGTCCTCAGGCCGGATTCCGAAGCGTTGCGCCAGACCCGGCGCATAGGGCCGTCCTGCTTCCCGGAAAATTTCTCCCGTCCCGATCCAGATCAAAAGGCCGTCGCGTCTGAACATTCCCGCCAGCGCAAGTGCAAAGCCTGCTGTCGTGCCTGCCTCACGGGTGGCGGCGCCATGGATCTCCACCATGCCGCTCGAGGACATGCCACCGCCCAATGCTGCATCGAAACTGGCTGCGCCGGTGGAAAAGACAGAAGGAACGGGCTGCCCCGCCTGTCGCGAGACCACACGACCGGTTTCCATGCGGTTCTCCTCGAGCCGCTCTGGCAACACGCCTTCGATCTTCGCAATTTTATGGCGCAAGGCACAAATGATACCCGGCGCCATGGCGGCACTCGCCATGTCGTTCCCCTGAGATGTGTTCCTGTTATGTTCTTATGGATTCCAGAGGCCCGCTTAAGAGTCAAGCGGGCAGGAGGGGAATTTATTCCTGCCGAAGCCTTCTGGCTTCCGCCGATCGATGCAGTGGGGCTCGAAAGCACACCTGCAACGGGCTATATGCGGGCAAAAGGATCACATATGGCACGCATCTATCAGACCCGCGCCTGGCATAACCAGCTTTCGCCCTCCATCGATGAACTGGAGCTCATGGCGCTGGAGGCTTATGCGCATCTGCCGGAGGAATTCCGAACGCTGACGGGAGAGATCGTCATTCAGATCGCAGAGTTTCCCACCGAGGAAATCATGGACGATCTGTCGCTGGAAACGCCTTTCGATCTGCTTGGCCTTTTCGAAGGCAGAGGTCTTGCCGAGCGCTGGAACCCGGCGACGGGAGAAGGGCCCAATCGCGTCACTCTCTACCGTCGCGCGATACTGGATTACTGGGCCGAGAATGAGGAAACGATGGGCGATATCGTCACCCATGTGCTCATCCACGAAATAGGCCACCATTTCGGTCTGTCGGACGACGATATGCAGAAGATCGAGTCGAGCGTCGAATAAGGCGCCGCTCGCGCGGTCGGAAAGTCCCTGTCAGGTGGCGCCTATTGCTCGCCGAGCTTCATGTCCGGATCATATTCCCGGCCTTCCACATCTTTCACCACGGCCTGACCGCACCGCATGGTCTGGGAAGCGGCATCGAAGGCATAAGTGGGGGAGCCATGGAGGCACCAGCCCTTGTTCAATGCTGCCGTCACCTTGTGACAGAAGCTTGAATCGTCGGGACCGGAGAGGAAGCGATAAAGTTTCATGACAGTTTCCGAATGACGTGACGCGAGATCAGGATGGCGCCACAGCAGCCTTGGACAACAGGCGTTCCGCCTGGGCAAGATGCAGGCGCTCGACCATTCGGCCGGAGATCTGAATGACGCCCTTGCCGGCATTTTCCGGCGAGGCGAAAGCCGCGACGATGGCGCGCGCTTCAGCAACGGCTTCCGGGGCTGGTGAAAAAGCAGAATTGGCGGCTTCGATCTGTCCGGGATGGATCAGGGTCTTGCCGTCAAAACCCATTGCGGCCGCCTCTTCACACTGACGGGCAAAGCCGTCCAGATTCCGGAAATCGTTGAAGACGCCATCCACGACATCAATGCCGCCGGCGCGGGCCGCCATGACCATCTGCAGGAGAAAAGGCACGAGATAGCGCCGGTCCGGCACGTCGCTTATGCCGGTTTCCTTCACGAGGTCGTTGGTGCCGGCCACGAAGCATGAAAGACGCGAGGAGCGGTCGCGCCCGAGTTCGGCAATCGATCCGAGATTCAGTATGGCGCGCGGCGTCTCGATCATGGCCCAGAGCGTTGTGGCGGCAGGGACATCGGCCCCGTCGAGCCTGTCGTTGGCCTCCAGTATATCGCGCGGCGTATCGACCTTTGGCAGCAGGATCGCATCCGGTTGCAAGGTGGCTGCAAGCGCCAAGTCATCGGCGCCCCATTCGCTGGTCATGGCATTGACCCGGATGACCATTTCCCGCTCGCCCCAGGAAGGGGCGGCGAAGAATCGCTTCAGATTGTCGCGCGCAGTCTGCTTCTCATCCGGACCGACCGCATCCTCCAGATCAATAATGACGACATCGCAAGCGAGCGATCCGAGCTTTGCAAGCGCCTTTTCATTGGTGGCTGGCACGTAAAGAGCGGAGCGGCGCGCTCGGCGCGTCGATTGATCTGGCTTCATAGGCGTTTCATGCTCCGTGCTGGCTCCATCCGCAAGCCCTTGCTGGCAAAGCGTAAAGCTGATTGTGTCAATATTCTTTGAAATTCCTGGAATTCTGGAATGTCCCGTTACGACGTCATCATCATCGGCGGCGCGATCGTCGGAAGCTCGGTGGCATATTATCTTCGCGAAGAAGGATTTGCCGGGTCGATTGCCGTCATCGAACGAGATCCGCAATTCGCGCAGGCGGCAACGACGCTGTCGATGGCATCTATCCGGCAGCAATTTTCGATCCCGGAGAACATTCGGCTGTCCATGTTCACGCTTGGACTTTTCCGGCGTCTGAAGGAGGAGTTCGGTGCGGACGCCGATATCGGCTTTCGCGAGGGCGGGTATCTGATTCTGGCCTCTGCGGAGGGCTTGCCCGTTCTGCAGGAAAATCACCGGACGCAGCTTGCGGAAGGTGCCGATATCGTTCTGGAAGATCCCGACGCCCTGACGCGGCGGTTCCCTTGGCTCTCGACCGAGGGCGTCGCGGGAGGCGCCTATGGCCGCGCAGGCGAGGGCTGGTTCGACGCGCATGCCATGCTCGGACTGTTTCGCAAGGCTCTCAAGGCCAGGAATGTGGACCTGATCAGTGCCAGTGTCGTCGGCATCACGCGAAATGGAAATCGCGTTGACGGCGTCACGCTCGACAATGGCATGACGCTGCAAGGCGGCATCGTCGTGAACGCAGCCGGTCCCAATGGCGGCAAGGTCGCGGCACTTGCAGGCATCGACCTTCCCGTGGAGCCACGCAAGCGCACGGTCTTCGTGTTCGAGGCGCGGGAGAACTATTCCGACATGCCGCTGCTCGTCGATCCCGGCGGCGTCTATGTGCGGCCTGAAGGTTCGGTCTACCTCACTGGCGGCGGCGAGAACCATGAAGGCGAGCGTGCGGCCGATCCGAATGATTTCGATCCGGACTGGTCGCTGTTCGAGGACATCATCTGGCCTTCGCTGGCGCTGCGTGTTCCCGCCTTCGAGGCGATCAAAGCCACCCGCGCATGGGCGGGTCATTATGACTACAACGTTCTCGATCAGAATGCGGTGTTGGGGCCGCATCCCGACGTGACGAATTTTCTCTTCGCCAATGGATTTTCAGGCCATGGGCTCCAGCAGGCGCCGGCCGCAGGTCGCGCCATCGCGGAACTGGTCGTGCATGGCGCCTACCGCACCATCGATTGTTCGGCCTTCGGCTATGAACGTATTGCCGCCGGCCGGGCGTTCCGGGAGCTGAACGTCATCTGAAGGTGGGCCTCCAAAGAAGCGTTCCGCGTCGGGAGGGTTTGAATCTGGAGCTGGCTTGTGTAAAGCAGGCTCGAAGTCGAAGTATGGGCACAGCAATGGACAAGTTTACGAAACTCACCGGTGTTGCGGCACCCCTGCCGATCGTCAATGTCGATACCGACATGATCATTCCGAAAGACTATCTGAAGACCATCAAGCGGACGGGTCTCAGCAAGGGTCTTTTTGCGGAGATGCGTTTTAACGAGGACGGCACCGAGAACCCGGATTTCGTGCTCAACAAGCCAGCCTATCGCAAGGCCGAGATTCTGGTTGCAGGCGACAATTTCGGTTGCGGTTCGAGCCGTGAGCACGCACCATGGGCCTTGCTCGACTTCGGCATTCGTTGTGTGATTTCGACCTCATTCGCCGACATTTTCTACAATAACTGTTTCAAGAACGGCATCCTGCCGGTCACCGTCAGCGCCGAAGATCTTGAAAAGCTGCTCGACGACGCATCGCGCGGTGCAAACGCGACGCTCACCATCGATCTCGAAGCAAAAGAGATCCGCGGGCCTGACGGCGGCGTGATCAAATTCGACCTGGATGATTTCAAGCGCCACTGCCTGCTCAACGGGCTCGACGATATCGGGCTGACCATGGAGAAGGCGGCGTCGATCGATACTTTTGAGAAGGCTACGGCACAAAGCCGCCCTTGGGCGTGATTGGGAGCCCGATTGCTGGCGGAAGCCTTACAAGCCGGCTGATTTCGAGGCGACTGGGACCCGGCGTGGTCGCCTTTCTGTGGAGGATGGACAATGTTTCGCAGAGTGTTTGCGTCGCTGGCTGTTGCCGGCTTCCTGACGGGTCATGCTCTGGCCGAGGACATCGCGCCACCTGAAAACATCCCGTTCGACGGCGGGACGTTCACCATCACGCAAAACCCTGATTACGAGAAGGTCCTGACCTATGACGGTCAGGAGATCGCTCGCAACTACATGGTCTTCTTCGACAGGCAGATGAAGGTCGGCGAACTCGATGTGGCCCTATTCTCCGTAGGGGACGGCGGCAATATGTGTGGTCCCGCTACGGTGATCGCGTGGAAGGAAGACGGACACCTCCAGAATGACATCGTCGGCGAGGATTGTGGTGCGCCGCCCGTTTCGGTCAGCGTTTCGGCAATCCACTTCGTACCCTATCTGCTGCCGGGAGAGACGGCCGCGTTGCAATACTGGACTCCCGAGGAAGGCATCCGGACTGCGGGCAATCTTACCTTCACGCCGCAACCGGATACGGATTGGGATGATTTCGATCCGGAAACGACCCAGTACATGCTTGCAACCTTCGACAATGCCGCAATCTACGATGCGGCGAAGGCTTTGCTGGGCGATGACCTGACGCAGGTCGTGACCGGGCTTCTGACGGGTGGCGATGCACAGCTTCAGGAGGATGGCTCGATCATCGGCTATGGCTGCGTGCCACACGCCTGCGGCGGCTCCGACAGCTTCATGGCAATCGATCTCAAGGGCAAGAAACTCTATTTCGCGCAGCAGGGGCAACCGCAACTGCAGACCTGGCCGGCTCTGGCCACCTGGCCGGCACCGCTGAAGACGGCGATGGAAGCCGCGATCGGGCCGAACCGGCAATAGTCGACGACGAGAGTTCCGCACATGACGCGCAAGCTGATTTCAACCGGATCGCCTTTCGAAAAGACGGCCGGCTATTCAAGGGCCGTGGTTCAGGGCGACTGGTGCTTTGTCGCGGGTACGACCGGCTATGACTATTTCACCATGTCGATGCCGGAGGCGGTCGAGGATCAGGCGCGAAATGCACTGGGAACCATTGCCAAGGCGCTCGAAGAGGCAGGTTTTGAAATGGCTGACGTGGTGCGATCGCACTACTACGTCACCGATCGCGCCTTTGTCAGCCGTGTCTATCCGGTGTTTGGCGAGGCATTTGGCGAGATCAGGCCTGCCGCGACCCTGCTCGTATGTGATCTTGCCGAGCCCGAAATGAAGATCGAAATCGAGGTAACCGCGCTGCGTCGCAGCGCCTGATCCGTCAGACCTTTTCCGCCAGTCCGCTGGCTGCCGAGCGATACATGGCGTCCAGCGTTTCGGCCACGCGTGCACCATTCTCGCCATTGGCTTCATTCGCCTTCACATTGCCAAGGCAGACGTCGATGAAGGCATTGATCGGCGCTCTGCCGTCATAGTCGCCGCTGCCGGGCGCCAGCTCCATTTTCTGCTCGCCGGTTCCATCCAGCCGATGAAGCTCGAGCCGCTCACGCTCGGCGTCGAAGACAAGCATGCCCTCCGTGCCGAAGATGCGGATGTCGAGTTGCGGACGGCTGTGCTTGGGCAGAAGCGCGGCGCCGGAGAGAGCCATTGTCGCGCCGTTCGTGCAGCGGACCGAGGCGGCATCGAAATAGTCGACGCCTGTCGCGGAATTCCCCGAGAAACAGAACACGCTCTCCGGTTTCAGCTCGGGCGCGACGCGATACACCCAGGCGATAGAGTGAGACATCTGCCCCCAGCCATAGCCGCCGGCACGCTTCGGATCGGCCCATGAAGAGGCGGGTGGGCGATACATATGTTCGGCCGTTTCGAGCATCGGCTTACCGCCGAAAAGGTCGTCCAGCGCGGTGGCAAACTGGCAAACGACATGGCGAACCTGACCGATACGCCCGGCCGCGATGATCTCGCCCGCCTGTCGCGTGTAGTCGGTGAAATTGTAGCCGCAGGGGATCATGATCTCGCGCCCGGCCTTTTGTGCCGCGCGCAACATGGCGCGTGCATCGGCAGCAGTCGTGGCCATCGGCTTCTCGATCAGTGCGTGGACCCCCGCTTCGAGCACGGGAATGGCTGCCTGTCTGTGCATGACATGAGGGGTGGAAATGATGGCGCCGTCGAGCTCTTCGCTTGCCACCAGCTCCTCGACGCTTGCATAGCGCCGGGCGATGCCAAACCTGTCGCCAACGGCGGCCAGACGTGCCGGATCGACGTCAGCGATGGCGACTATCTCGGCGCGCCCATCGGCCTGCGCTGTGGGGATGTGGCTGAAGGTGGCCCACCAACCGGTGCCGACCACTGCGAGTTTTACCGTCATCGATCCTCCCTTGCGGAGCGATTGTCTCGCTCTCTCCTCACCTGAGCCTAGCAGTAAGCGCGCGCCCATGCCGATGCAAGCGCGTGGCGGATGATCCGGCTCGACAAATGCCCTTGCGCGCGATGGCTACGGGAGCTAGCAAGACGCCGACTTTATCGAAAGGACCTGCATATGGCATCGCGCAAACTTCTTCTCCTGCCTGGCGACGGAATCGGCCCGGAGGCCATGGCTGAAGTCAAGAAAATCATCGCTGTCATGAACGACAAGTTCAACGCGGGATTCGAGACGGAAGAGGGACTGGTCGGCGGTTGTGCCTATGACGCCCATGGCGCGGCGATTTCGGAAGAGGACATGACCAAGGCGATGGCGGCGGACGCCGTGCTGTTCGGCGCCGTTGGCGGGCCCAAGTGGGATGGTGTCCCCTATGAAGTGCGGCCGGAAGCCGGCCTTCTGCGCCTGCGCAAGGACATGGAGCTATTCGCCAATCTGCGTCCGGCAATCTGCTATCCGGCACTCGCCGCTTCCTCGTCGCTGAAGCCGGAAGTGGTCGAAGGGCTCGATATCCTGATTCTGCGCGAACTGACCGGCGGCGTCTATTTCGGCGAACCCAAGACGATCACCGATCTCGGCAACGGGCAGAAGCGCGCGGTCGACACGCAGGTCTATGACACGTTCGAGATCGAACGCATCGCAGGCGTTGCCTTCGAGCTGGCGCGCACGCGCGGCAACAAGGTCTGCTCGATGGAAAAGCGCAATGTGATGAAGTCGGGCGTGTTGTGGAACGAGGTCGTTACGGCCACGCACAAGGCCAAATATTCCGACGTCGAGCTTACGCATATGCTTGCCGATGCCGGCGGCATGCAGCTCGTGCGTTGGCCCAAGCAGTTCGACGTCATCGTCACGGACAATCTGTTCGGCGACATGCTGTCGGACGTGGCGGCAATGCTGACAGGTTCGCTTGGTATGCTGCCTTCGGCCTCGCTGGGCGCTCCGGATGCCAAGACAGGCAAGCGCAAGGCGCTCTACGAGCCGGTGCACGGTTCGGCGCCGGACATTGCAGGTCAGGGCATCGCCAATCCGATCGCCATGATCGCATCCTTTGCCATGTGCCTGCGCTATTCGTTCAACATGGTGACCGAGGCGGATCGTCTGGACGCGGCCATCGCAGCCGTGCTCGAAGACGGATATCGCACGCGCGACATCATGTCGGACGGTTGCATCGAGCTGGGAACCGTGGATATGGGCGACAAGATCGCCGAAAAATTCCAGGCGCTGATCGCGTAACACCTTCCGGCGAAAAACGAACTATCGCCATTGAAAGCCGTCCCTTGCGGGGCGGCTTTTTCACATCCTGATACCGTCGGGCACAGCGCCCCATTTGTTATCGTGCTTCTGCGACGGCAGGAGCGTGATGACCAGGATCACGATGCCGCCGATATAGATGAAGGACAGTACGAAGAAGAGAAGGTAGAGCCAGCCCGACAGGCCGACATCATGAAAGCGCCGGACGGTCACCGCAATGCCGGGAATGAAGAGTACGAGTGCGGTGATCGCGAAGAGAACCAGCGTGATTACCGGCGGGCCGTAATCGAGATTGCCGATCGCCGCATCGGCTGCCAGCCCGACGATACATGCCGCCAAAATCGCCAGGATCCAGAGCAGCACGAAGCTCCAGTATTCCTTGCGCCGGGCGCGGCCACGAAAGCGCGCATAGGCTTTTGTCGAGCAATATCTGAAATAGCTCCAGACTCCCATATCCGGCGCACCAGCAGCCTGCACCGACCCTTCCTCCGATGCTGCGCCCCACGGTTGTTTCGCTCCTGCGACCGGAACTGACGGTGCCCGGTGGCTAAGCGAAGGCGCTCTTGTTGCGGTGGTTTGCCGGTTGTCTTGTGCCGTCGCCGCTGCGACCTGATTGGCAAGACGGACATCCCGTGCGTTCTGGCCTTCGGGCTGGAAGTCTACCTTCATTCCCTTTGTGATGCGCTGGGACTGCATCAGGTCGTTGCGCGAGAACATGTAGCGGGTGCCGTCCTCGGCACTTATGAAGCCGATTCCCTGGCTCACGTCATAGTGCAGAATCTCGCCGCGCATGCCCGCCTCCGTTTGGCGCACACTGTCCAAACCGGCTCGTTTCGGCAAGCCGGTACGTGCAGAACCGACAAGAATCGTAGTGGGTTCGCTTCCGAATCGCGGGGTCGGGCTCAGATCCGCTTTTGGTCCGGGCTGCCATATCCGGTCCGGATGGTCGCCAGCCATGCGAAGCCGCGGTGCAGCTTCACTTGGCGGCTTGTGCCGTCATGCCTTTTGGCGATCTCGTCACAGACGCTGAAAAGGTCGGGGCGGGGCGTGACGTGATACCAGCGGAGCCATTCGTAAAGCGCAGATCGGGACCAGCGCGGCAGTTGGCCCAGGTCGCCGAAGTCGACCACGTGCAGCTCCCCACCGGGCGTGAGACGGGCGGTCGCATTCGCAATGACCGTGCGCCACTGAGGGATCATCGACACCGCATAGGAAATGAAGATGCGATCAAAGGCGGTCTGGCCGAAAATGCGCGTCGGATCAAAGTCGGCTGCGTCGGCATAGGCAAGGCGCGTCTGCCCGCGGTATCCAGCTGCCGCGATCGCCTTGGCCGCTGTGTCGAGCATCTCACTCGATATGTCGATTCCGAAAAGGCGAGCACTCGGATAGCGCTGGGCGGTCTTGATGAGATTTCGCCCGGTCCCGCAGCCAATCTCAAGAACCGCGCCTCCAAGCGGCGGCTTGAGCCCGTCGATCATCGGGTCGCGGCCGAGGAGATAGAATTTGCGAGTCGCATCGTAGAAATGGCGCTGATGGCGATAGACGCGGTCCATCAGATGAGCATGTTCGATCCCGGTCGCCATGTCAGCCTCTCAGGACATAGAGGTGGAATCCACCGTAGATGGAAGAGCGGTCACGCGCGTGAAGCGCAAGCGATTCCGCTTGCCGATAGTCCCAGCGTTGCATGAGGCCATCGGCGAGACGACCAGTCAGAACGCTTTCGGCGGCAGCCGTGCGAAAGATGACACGCGCCCGCGGCGCAGCGGTACGGCTTATCTCGCTCCAGAGTTCGTTCAGTTGCGTATCCGACATCCAGTCCTGCGCGTCGAGCAGGACGAAACGGTCAACGCTCGCGTCAGGCTTGTGGGACAGCAACTCGCCGAACGAAGCATTGGTGATCGTGAGACGGTCGGCGCGCTGGCGTACCATGTCAAAATTGCCGCGCTGAAGATAAAGCGGCAACGGCCCGGATGCGTCGTAGCGGCGGCCAAATGCCTGCCAGGCAAAGTAGTTTTCAGAAAGCGGAAACTCGCAGGCGAGTTTCTCCAGCCGGCTGCGAAGGATCGACGCCATCCCGCTGCCCGATGTCGCCAGTGCATCATATTGCTGCGGTGGGATACCCAGCCCATAGAGAGAGGATTTGCGATCGGTTACCCAGCGAATGAGCTTCTTCTCGAAGAGTGGTGCGAGTGACGCATCGAAAAAGGCGCGTTGCTCGCTGATGTCGCGCGCTGCAAGAAGACCGCGCGGGTCGATGCCGTAGAGCCGGGCCGCGCGGTGTCCCATGCCGATGAACAGTCCGAGCAGGCCGTGGCGGTAGAGGCCGCGCGAGAAGATCGAGATGCGGCGGCGGCCCGAGAAGTTGCGACCTTCCCAATATCGGCGCGTTTCGGGGTCGAGACCGGGACTGATATGATCGTGGTAGAGGTCGAGATTGTCGGCATGGTTCTCGCCGCCGTAGAACCGAAAGAAACTGTCATAGTCGGGCAGCGAGGTCAGTGCGGCCAGTTTCAGGCGGTTGAAGGCCACATGCGTGCGGTTGAGATCGACCGCTTCGATCCGCGCGGGATCGGCCAGCAGGTAGGACACGGCGTTGCAGCCGCCCGATGCGATGGTGACAATGTGGTTGCCCGGCTCGATCGCCAGCGCCGCCATGTCGACCTCGGGGTCTTCCCATATCTGAGGATAGACCAGACCGCTGAACAGCTGAGCGAACATGCGCTCGGAAATGCCGGCGCGCGACAGCGCGGAATTCCGCTTCACGGCGCTTCGCAGCCGAGCGGCTGCCTGTCTCTTCGTTGAAGGAGAGGTTTCAGGCCAAGTGGTCGGAACAGAGCTCACGGCGATCCTGCAGGAATGAGAGATCAGGCGGCGCGGCGGCGCCAGGGGGAATTGATGACGTTGCGTTGCTCGTTAAGGGCGGTCGACTCTTCCGACCATTGGATGATCTCGATGCGTCCGTCGAAATGCTCGACGGCTGCCGTGCAACTCTCCACCCAGTCGCCGGTATTGATGTAGCTCAGGCCGTCGATGGAGCGCAGAGCAGCACTATGGATGTGACCGCAGATGACGCCGTCGACGCCTTCACGACGCGCTTCGGCGGCGAGCGTTTCTTCGAACTTTCCGATGAAGTTGACCGCGTGCTTGACCTTCTGCTTGGCCCAGGCCGACAGAGACCAGTAGGTAAGACCCATTCGGCGTCGGATGAAGTTGATCCGACGCGACAGCCACATGGCAACCTCGTAGGCCCAGTCGCCAAGGAACGCGAGCCATCGGGCATGTCGCACCACTACGTCGAATATGTCGCCGTGAATGACGAGATAGCGCTTGCCATCGGCTGCTTCGTGGATCGCGGTGTCGCGGATTTCAACGCCGCCGAAGGCTGTCCCGCAATATTCGCGCAGGAACTCGTCGTGGTTGCCGGGGATATAGACGATGCGCGCGCCCTTGCGCGCCTTGCGGAGGAGCTTTTGCACGACATCGTTGTGTTGCTGCGGCCAGTACCAGCTCTGCCGCAGCCGCCATCCATCGATGATGTCACCGACCAGATAGATCGTGTCGGCATCGTGATGCTTGAGAAATTCAAGCAGCGCCCCCACCTGCGCGCCCCGCGTTCCGAGATGCACGTCCGACAGGAAGAGAGTGCGATAGTTTCGCGGCTCTGAAGACATCCGGGAATCGTTCACGGCCTTGGCGCTCATGATTGTGCATTCAGCAAATATGCATGACAGCGGGATGACGCTTCCGTGTCGCGAAGACGAAGACGCCTCTGTGCGCAATTGACTCCTTATGCAAAGCGCGTAAAAGCGCGGACGACGACGGAGACACTTATGCGCGGCCTGCCAATGGCGCTCATTGCACGGGGATTTCCGGGCCAGCTGGCCTCGGATGACCGTGCGCGTCTGCGTTTCAGCAAAACCCCGGCCAAAACGACCACCAAAGCCACTACTGGCAAAACGGTCTGATCTCCCTTGGCCTGTCCGCCCTCTCCCCGGGTTCGGCCGGAGGGGGACGGGACCCGCAATGGTCGGCGGGTCAACTCCAAGCAAACATGGTGGAGAGCGACAGGAGATTTTCGATGGGTTTCAAGATAGCGGTTGCAGGCGCCACGGGAAATGTGGGCCGCGAGATGCTGAACATTCTGGAAGAGCGCGGCTTTCCGGCGGATGAGATCGTGGCGCTGGCCTCACGTCGAAGCCAGGGCACCGAGGTGTCGTATGGCGATCGCACTCTCAAGGTGAAGGATCTTGCGAGCTACGATTTTTCCGACACCGACATCTGCCTGATGTCTGCCGGTGGCAATGTGTCGAAGGAATGGTCGCCCAAGATCGGCAAGCAGGGCTGTGTCGTAATCGACAATTCGTCGGCCTGGCGTTACGATGCCGATGTTCCGCTGATCGTCCCTGAGGTCAATCCCGATGCGATTAGCCAGTTCACACGCCGCAACATCATAGCCAACCCCAACTGCTCTACCGCGCAACTGGTTGTCGCGCTGAAGCCGCTGCATGACGTGGCCACGATCAAGCGCGTCGTCGTGTCGACCTATCAGTCCGTGTCGGGCGCAGGCAAGGAGGGCATGGACGAGCTGTTCACGCAGACGCGCGCCGTCTTCGTCGCCGATCCCGTGCAGGGCAAGAAGTTTACAAAGCGCATCGCCTTCAATGTCATTCCGCATATCGACGTGTTCATGGAAGACGGCTCGACCAAGGAAGAATGGAAGGTCATGGCCGAAACCAAGAAGATGCTCGATCCGAAGATCAAGCTCACCTGCACTGCGGTGCGCGTGCCGGTGTTCATCGGCCATTCGGAAGCCGTCAATATCGAGTTCGAAAAGCCAATCACCGCGGATGAAGCGCGCGATATCCTTCGCGAAGCGCCCGGCTGCCAGGTGATCGACAAGCGCGAGGATGGTGGCTACATCACACCGGTTGAAAGCGCCGGCGAGGATGCGACCTACATTTCCCGCATCCGCGAGGACTCCACTGTCGAGAATGGACTCAATATCTGGGTCGTCTCGGATAATCTGCGCAAGGGCGCTGCGTTGAACGCTGTGCAGATTGCCGAGCTTCTGATCGCCAAGGGCCTGATCCATCCGAAGCAGAAGGCCGCCTGACGCCAAAATTTACGGGCTCGGGTGCGCGACCAGTTTCAGAGGCGGCGGGTCAATCCCGCCGCTTTCTGTTATAGGTGATGCGAGACAAACAGAGGTGTCAGCCGGGTGGCATGAATTCTTCCAAAACGGCGCCGAAAATCGATCCGAAATTCCTCGAATTGCTTGTCTGTCCGCTGACCAAGGGACCACTGCAATGGAATTCGCAGCGCACAGAGCTCGTCTCACGACTGGCGCGGCTCGCCTATCCCGTCAGGGATGGTATCCCCATCCTGCTGCCTTCGGAAGCACGCTCAATCGATCTGGATGCGGAAAACAATCCGGCAAGCGGCGGTTGAGGCGTTCTCACTGATGGGCCGTGGCCCAGGCCAGCATTTGTTCGAAGAGTGTCTTGTAGCCGCCCCAGGCGCTGAACTCGGGCGGCAGCCAGTGCGGCCCGACATCCGACATCCATGCGACTGAGCGACCTTTTCCGTAGGTGCCGGTGACCAGCAAGGGCAGCGATCCGTAGTCTGCCGTCGCCGTTGCGAGAACTTCACAGCCGTCCTTCACCGCCACTTCGTTGAAGCCAAGCAACAAAGGCCATTCGGTACCTAGGCCCTTGAGAATGGGGTGAGCCGACGGGCCGGTAATGACGGGTGAGAAGCCTTCCGGCACCTCTACGCGGTCGTCTATCGCCAGACATGAGACGGGCAGCGCATCCTCGACAGGTGTGCGCCGGTAGCGTGCGCCGCCATTGATGCCCTGAAAGCTGTAATATCCCCCGAACATGAGCAGCCCGCCGCCAGCCCCTACATAGTCACGGATCAGGCGAAGGCGGTTCGGCGTCGGCTTCGAGTGGACCCAGGTGTCGGGATGAAGAAGCAGCGTGTTCGATCCCAGATCGGAAAGCACCACGGCATCATAGCCGGACAGCGCCTCGATCGTCTGGGGAAAATCGCGCTGTGCCTCATGGGCGGGCATGAAGGTGACATCGAATTCCGATCCCTTCAGCGCCTTTAGCAGCGTGTCGGCTCCGGTGTGATAGGTCACCGTCGGAAACTGATCGAAGCCCTTTATGTGGGTGGCCGTGGACACCCATGACTCGCCCGCGAGCAGCACCTTTTTGACCATGCTTCTTCTCCCTGTTGCCTCTGCCTGCTCCAGCTGGTTTATGCTACGCATGGCGGCAACGGATTGCCAAGCAGGTTTGATATGGAGATTTCGGTCCTTCTGATCTTCGCAGGAACGCTGTTCGTCGCGGCTGGGTCGCCCGGTCCGTCGATAGCCGCGCTGGTGGCGCGTGTCGTCAGCAAGGGGATTGGTGACGTGCTGCCGTTCCTGCTGGCCATGTGGATTGGCGAGGCGATCTGGCTGTCATTTGCCGTTTTCGGTCTTTCTTATGTCGCCCAAAGCTTTCACGCGGCTTTTGTCGCGGTGAAATGGGCAGGTATCGCCTATCTTGTCTATCTTGCCTGGAAAATGTGGACCGCACCGGTAAAGCTTGACGAGACGAGCACATTGCCGCGTGCGGATTCGCCAATGAAACTGTTCCTGGCGGGCATTGCTGTCACGCTCGGCAATCCGAAAATCATGATGTTCTATCTGGCCCTTTTGCCCACCATGGTCGATCTGAAGTCGGTTGGTCTGGTCGGTTGGGCGGAACTGACCGCGACCATGGCCGTCGTGCTGGTCGTGATCGATCTTGCATGGGTGCTGGCGGCGTCGCAGGCGCGACGCCTCGTGCGTAGTCCGCGCGCCATGCGCATCGCCAATCGCCTGAGCGCGGGTATCATGGGCGGTGCCGCCGCCGCTATCGCTGCTCGGAGCTGACGGCGGCAACATCGCCGGATTCGCGAGCCCCGCCGCCATCGGTTGGTGAATGTCTTGTCACTCGATGTCGAAGGAAACACCCTGGGCAAGCGGCAGCGCTCGCGAATAGTTCACGGTGTTGGTGGCGCGGCGCATATAGGCCTTCCAGGCGTCGGAACCCGATTCCCGGCCACCACCGGTTTCTTTTTCGCCACCGAATGCCCCGCCAATCTCGGCTCCAGACGTGCCGATATTGACATTGGCGATGCCACAGTCCGATCCCTCCGCCGAGAGAAATTTCTCGGCCTCACGAAGATCCAGAGTGAAGATCGACGAGGAAAGCCCGGCTGCCACGGCGTTGTGGTCTACAAGCACGCGATCGAAGTCGGAATATTTCATGACATAGAGAATTGGTGCGAAGGTCTCTTCCAGAACGGGGCCTGCCTGCTTCGGCATTTCCACCAGCGCCGGCTTGACGTAATAGGCGGTGTCCTTGCCGGCATCCGTCACACGCGCGCCGCCTGTGACGGTACCACCTTCGGCCTTCGCCGCTTCCAGTGCTTTCTGCATGTTGTCGAACGCGGCCTTGTCGACCAGCGGACCCACAAGAGCCGCCGTCTCCAGCGGATTGCCGACGGAAACACTCTCATAGGCCTTCTGCAGGCGTGGCACGAGCTGGTCGTAGACGCTTTCATGCACGAACAGACGCCGCATTGTGGTGCAACGCTGGCCTGCAGTGCCCATAGCGCCGAAGGCGATGGCCCGCAGCGCCATGTCGAGGTCAGCCGAAGGACACACTATGCCTGCATTGTTTCCGCCGAGTTCAAGGATGGAGCGGGCAAAACGCTTTGCCAGACGCGGGGCAACTTCCCGTCCCATGCGGGTCGAACCCGTGGCTGATACGAGCGCGACCTTGGGGTGATCGACCAGAACTTCGCCGATCGCACGGTCGCCAATCAAAACGGTGAGCAGCCCTTCCGGAACGCCGCCTTCCAGACGCGCTGCGGCGCGTGCAAAAATCGCCTCGCAGGCCAGCGCGGTCAATGGAGTCTTTTCCGAGGGTTTCCACACCACGGCATTGCCGCAGACCAGCGCCAGGGTGGTGTTCCAGGACCAGACTGCGACGGGGAAGTTGAATGCGGAAATGACGCCCACCACGCCGAGCGGATGCCAGGTCTCCATCATGCGATGGCCGGGGCGCTCCGTGGCGATGGTGAGACCGTAAAGCTGGCGCGAAAGACCGACGGCAAAGTCGCAGATGTCGATCATCTCCTGAACCTCACCAAGTCCCTCCGAAGGGATCTTGCCGACCTCGATGGAGACCAGCCTGCCGAGGTCGTTCTTGGCGGCCCGCAGTTCCTCGCCCAGCAGCCTGACCAGTTCGCCGCGTTTTGGCGCGGGCACGGTGCGCCAAACCCGGAACGCGCCATCGGCCTTTTTGATTGCTTCCGCCGCCATCGCCGCAGACATTTCCTGGAGCGCGGCGATCGGCTCGCCCGTCACCGGGCTGTGCACATGCATCTGACCGCCTGAGAGCGCGGCTTCCGGAACACCGAGCCGCTGGAGAATGGTGGCGGTTTCCTGCCTTACGTCGACGCTTTTCGTCATGTCTTGCTACCTTCAATTGTGTGGTCAGTGCCCGGCGCGCCGCGCTTGGCGGGAGGATCATCGCTGATCGGTCACCCTTGCATGTCTGATATCCGAGACTCGCGTACGCCAGATGATCGGAGACGCTTCATTCCGTGAATTGATGATATACCAGACAAATTCGTTGAAACTCACGATTTCTGATACTGACTTGATGCGAGACCGGAATGCATCTTACCAGAACGCAGGTCCCCGATCCCACCCTGCTGCAAGCGTTCGAATGCGCGGCCCGGCATGGCAGCTTCACCAAGGCTGCCGATGAACTGAGCCTCACGCAGAGCGCCGTCAGCCGGCAGATCAAGACTCTGGAAGAACAACTGGGTGTGACCCTGTTCGAGAGGGTGCGCAAGCGCGTCATTCTTTCGGCGGCCGGGCATCAGCTCCTGCCCCAGATATCCCGACTGCTTGCTCAATCGGAGGAATTGGTGATGACCGCAAGGGCGATCGCGGCGGGTGATGACGTTCTTTCCATCGCCACGCTGCCGACCTTCGGCAATCGCTGGCTCATGCCTCGCCTCCCGGACTTCATGGCCCGCCACCCCGGACTGATGGTGGATATCGCGTCGCGCTCCCGGCCCTTCGACCTGTCGGCGGAGCATTTCGATCTCGCGATTCACTATGGCCAGCCTGTCTGGGCGCAGGCCACTTGCAAATACCTGTGCAGCGAAACCATATTGCCGGTGGCCAGCCCGGCTCTCTTGCAGCGTGCACACGTTTCCCGCCCGCAAGATCTGGAGAAAACGCCACTGTTGCAACTCGCGACGCGACCCGGATTGTGGGCCGAGTGGTTCCAGCTTCAGGGCATCGATAGTCAAAATGCCTATAAGGGCAGCCGGTTCGACGAGTTCTCGATGATCATCGAGGCGGCCGTTCGCGATGTCGGCATAGCACTTCTGCCCCTCTACCTGATCGAAAACGAGATCGAGTCCGGGAAGCTGCAAATTGTCTTCGACCGTCCCATGTCGACGGACAACGCCTACTATGTCGTTCTGCCTTATGGGAAACAGGATCAATCGATGGGGCAGGCATTCCAGTCTTGGCTGCTGGATCAGGTCCGCAGCAAGCCTGATCGCGCTGGAAGCGACATCAATGCGGGCAAGATCGAATAGAGGTATTTCGAGCTTGATATGGGCCTGCCTATGGCGGGCGTGATCTCGTGCGCTATATCTTCCCATGTCATGGCCGGCATACATGCCGGCTCCACTCATTCAGCACAGGGAGATATACATGGATCGCACAGCTTCAGCTGTCTGGAAGGGGACCCTCAAGGAGGGGACCGGCACGATCGACATGCAGAGCGGCGTATTCAAGGCTCAGCCCTATTCGTTCAAGATGCGTTTTGAGGACGAGAGCGGCAAGTCGGGAACCAACCCGGAGGAACTGATCGCCGCCGCGCATGCGAGTTGCTTCGCCATGCAGCTTTCGCATTTTCTGGCCGAGAACGGCACGCCTGCCGATAAGCTGGATGCCAAGGCTGCCGTCACGCTCGTGCCCGGCACAGGGATCACCAAGAGCGCGCTGACGCTCGTCGGTTCCGTTCCAGGCATCGATGAGGCGAAGTTCAAGGAACTCGCCGACAAGGCAAAGGGTAGCTGTCCCGTATCAAAGGCGCTGGGCGCAATCGACGTCACGCTTGACGCAAAACTGGCCTAGATCAGCCGGCTGCAGCTCACTTTCCGCTGAGCATGTTCAATCACCGGACCCACTCCCGGGTCCGGTGTTTCAAGCAGGCAATTCGATGTCAGGACGCTCAAAATCGCCGGTCGTGCGGTTCATGACCCAAAGCTCGCCCGTAGAGATGTCGAACCAAGCTCCATACAGATTGAGCTTGCCTTTCTCCTCGAGGATTCGCACGCAGGGAAAGGTTCTCAGGTTTGCGATGGAAAAGCGGATCGAGATACGCTCGAGCGCGGTCTGACGCTCGCCTGCGGTCATCATCGAGTTCTGCGTGACGATTTCGGCCGAAGGCGCAATAAGGCTCATCCACTTGCCAATAAAATCACCGGGTGACAGCGGCTCCGCATTGGTGCTGAGCGCGGCCTTGATGCCGCCGCAGCGCCCGTGGCCCATGACCACGATATTGCGTACCTTCAGGCTCTGAACCGCGAATTCGAGTGCTGCGGAGGTCGCGTGAAACTCTCCATCCGGCTCGTAGGGCGGCACGAGATTGGCCACGTTGCGCACGACGAAAAGCTCGCCAGGGCCAGCGTCGAACACTGACTCTGGGGCGGCGCGCGAGTCGCAGCAGGCGATCATCATGATCTCCGGGCTCTGTCCGTCTCGCGCAAGCTTTTTGTAGCGCGCGCTTTCGGTCTGATAGCGCCCGCTCATGAAGTTTCGATAACCAGTAAGGAGACGTTCCGGAAGGTGTGTCATGGTAATCCGATTAGCGTGAGTGCGGCTCGCGATCAATCACTTGTTGCGCCGCAATATGGCTTCGCCATTTCGACTACGGTATTGTGATTTCCAGAAGCGCTGCGGAGCCGATCTGACACGTGCGGGAGAGACAGCATGCCGGCAATCGGCGAAACGGATCTCGACAAGCTGCTGACGTCGCTGCGCCCCCGCCTTGCTGAACCCGAATATGTCTTTGCCAGTGTCCCTGCGCAAACCACGCTGCCCGCAGGGCTGCGACCTCTCATGCAGTTCGAGGAGCTGGAAGGCACGACGCTAATTCTTCTTGAAGCGGACGCCTCCGCCGCCGGTATCAAAGCCAGCTTTCCCTGCCGGATGATCACGCTCGATGTGCACTCATCATTGGAAGCCGTTGGCCTTATTGCGGCTGTCGCCACTCGCCTGGCCGCTGCCGGGATCAGCGTCAATCCCGTGTCAGCGTTTCACCATGACCATCTGTTCGTTCCGCAAGACAAGGCGGAGCAGGCGCTCCAACTGCTGAACGACATGGCTGCCGCGGCGTCCGCGGCAACGGTCTAATCGTCTATTGCAGGGTGTTCCCGCTGACGTCGCTGTCGCGTGCCAGCGCCATTTCGGTGATGGCGACGAGGGTTTCGGCGCGAGATTTCAAATCCGGAGCCTCCAGCAGCGCCTGTTTCTCAGCCGGACCATATGGCGCCATCATCGACAGCGCGTTGACCAGTGTGGCGTTTTCCGCCTTGCTGATGCTCTGCCAGTCCGCCTCCATTCCGTTGGCGTCGAGGTATGCGCGAAAGGCGCGCAGGAGATCCACCCGATCGACCTCGTCACCGGCGTTCTCTGTGAGGTCGCTTGCAAACGGCAAGACGGAACAGATCCGATAGGGCTTCTTGTGCTCTTCCTCGGCCGTCACACGGAAGCGCGCCACTCCATGCAATGTCACGTGATAGCGACCGTCGCCCGTTTCTGCCAACGAGATGATGCGCCCAATACAGCCAACCTCGCACAGTTCAGGTTCGCCATCCGTGCGCAATGACCCATCCAGCCGTGGCTGAATCATGCCGATCAGCCTGCTTTTGCCAAGCATGTCGTCGAACATCTGAATATATCGCGGCTCGAAAATGTTGAGCGGCATGCGCCCGCCGGGCAAAAGCAGCGCGCCAGAAAGCGGAAACACAGGGATCGCACCCGGTATATCTTCCACTCGCCTGTAGAATGCGTTTCCTGCCTGCACCTTCATCTCCCTCGACTTGATGAGAAGATGGGGCGCGCGTGCAAAAGCTCAAGCGCCTCTGATCAAATGCCGCATATCGACCGGTGCGTCGATCAGGCTTCTTGCCGAAGGGCTGCCACGCCCCGGCAAAACCTCATCAAGAAAACAGCATCGAAGACAGTCTGCGGCGCGCAGACAGGGTCGCTTCGTCGGTCATGCCCCAGGCTTCGAAAAACTTCAACAGCTGGGCGCGTGCGCCGTCTTCGCGCCAGGTACGGTCGGACTTGACGATCTCCAGCAGGCTCTCGGCCGCCGCCATGCGGTCGCCCTTGGCATTCTGAATCATGGCGAGATCGAAACGAGCGTCGTGGTCTTTTGGATCGGCCGCGAGCCGGCGCTCGAACTCGGCCCCATCACCAAGCTCTGCCGCCTGCGCGGCAAGCGCCATCTTTGAGCGAATCCCCGCAAGAGCCTGTTCGGCCTTGGGGTCCTCGGGCGCTGTGGCAAGAATTGCCTCTGCCGCCGCAGCATCGCCAGCCTCGAAGAGCAGATCGGCCAGTGCGGCAATGGCTTCGACATTGTCAGGCGCCTGCTCCAGCACAGCCGAATAGATATCGGCCGCCGTTTGCGCGTCACCTGTGTCCCGCGCCTCGGCGGCGGCCTTCAGTGCCTCGGCGATCTGTCCGCCTGGGGCGCCCTTGCCCGCCACGCGGTCGATAAACTCGTTGATCTGGCTTTCGGGGACCGCGCCCATGAAGCCATCGACCGGCTGGCCATCCTTGAATGCGATCACGGCCGGAATCGATTGAATGCCGAGCTGACCCGCGATGGAGGGATGATCATCAATGTTCATCTTGACGAGCTTCACCCTGCCTCCGGCCGCATTCACAACCTTTTCAAGAACGGGGCCGAGCTGCTTGCACGGGCCGCACCAGGGTGCCCAGAAGTCGACGAGCACGGGTTGCTTGCGCGATTCCTGAATGACGTCCGCCGGGAAGCCAGCCGTGGTCGTATCCTTGATCAGATTGGTCGGAGCACTCGCCGGTGCCGCATCGCCGAACTGGATGCTCGGCGCATAACCGCCGGCGTTGCTATAGGGGTTGTCGTCGATGGCCATCGTTCAGTCCAATCCGTTTGGTTCCGTGAGCCGCTTCGTGCCGATGCTTGGCACCAGGCTTTCGCAGCCCAGATGTGGCTATCAGCCGCCTGTTTTCAAGATATTGAGCTCGTGCCCGGTCGCGGCCACAAAGCGGCGCATGTCGTCTGCACGGATCGATGTCGTCGCGTCGTTTGTCAGCGGATGGGCGTTGATCACGTCGTGGTCCAGCAGGCTTTCGTCGAGATAGAATTTCACGCGGCCGGACGTATCATTCAAAAGGGCAAACAGGGTGACGGCACCCGGGGTCACGCCGAGCAACTCCAGCAGCGCTTCCGGCTTGCCGAAAGACACGCGGCTCGCCGCGCCGATCGTCTTGTGGACCGATTTCAGGTCGATGGCCGCATTCTCGTCCGCAGTAATCAGGAAGAAGTTGTCCTTCTTGTCCTTGAGAAACAAATTCTTCGTGTGTCCTCCCGCGATCTCGCCGCGCAGATGTTGCGAATCGGCGACCGTAAACAGCGGCGGATGCGAGATCGTCGTCGTCTCGATGCCGAGGTTGCGAAGGTAGGAAAAGAGGTCGTCGGGCGTAGCGGGCATGTCAGTCGTGTCGTGCGAGGTTCTCTCACGCCTAGTCCGAATCGACAGACGCCGCAACCCGCCGGCGTCGTGGCGCGTCGCCGGAATGCGGTTGGTGCGTTGGCGATGACGACTTTACGAGGAGTGGTCCGGCTGTCGATCGAGGCGGCGAGACAGTCGCGATTCCCGCAATTGCTGCCCGGTCATAGAAATATAATACGAAAAACGGTGCAGAAGGCCGACTGCTCAAAACAGCGAAAAAGTGGTCGAGTTTTCCTATTGCAATCGTCCCGCTCTTCGGTCATATAGGCGCGGCTTGCGGCGCATTTCGCCGTGTGAGCGGGTGTAGCTCAGGGGTAGAGCACAACCTTGCCAAGGTTGGGGTCGAGCGTTCGAATCGCTTCACCCGCTCCATTTTCCTTCGGGAAGCAAGCATCGAAAAGCCGCGGTTCGCCGCGGCTTTTTCGTATTTAGGCGATGGAAATCGCGGGGCAAAGAAGCCGGCCGAGAGGTCGCGGTTACAGCGCGGTTACCAGTTTGCGGATTCGCGATGGCGTGAAATCGCGGCGTCGCTGGAGTGCGCAGCAGCGTATTTAAGTCCAAGGAAACCGTAGCCCGAATGACTGCAACGGGGTGGATTTGCGCCTGACCGCTTCCGGGCGGCGGGATCCGTAAAGCGGCCATTCAAGTGGCAGCGCCACTTCGGGCAGGGACCGAACGACGACTCACAGACCTTAGTGGAAGATAGCGATGTTTTAGATGACGCCCCGGCCGTGGTGCGATTGTTCATTTCGTGTCACGCTGAGGAGTCGTATTCCGGCTTGGCAGGGGGCGTAAATGTTCGGGCAATCACCAGAGGTGACAACTTCTATCCAGGGTTTCCTTAAGTCTGTCACCGTCCCAGTTATCGAGGCGCTGGGGGATGACGATATTGATCAAGTGGGAACAGGCACATTGTTTAGGGTGGCGGGACGTTTGTTTCTCGTCACAGCGCGCCACATCTTCGATGATGTTCGTCCCGAAAATCTTTGTGTTCCTCGAAGCCCTGACGGCGATCGAAATCCGCACACACTTGGCCCGATCACTGTTACCAAGCCGACGGATAGCAGCATCGACATAGCAATCGTTGAAATCCATTCACCAGAAGCCATTGCGCGGATTGAAACCGGCTGGCGCATTCTTTCACTCAACATGATGAGGCCCGCCTCGAGAGAGGCTTTATTCGCTCTCTCCGGCTATCCCTCAGAATTGGGAAAGCGTCCCCATGCTGCTCTCGTGAGAAGCACCCTTTTCATTGTAGAGACCGACCGCCTCGACGAAATCCCAGCCAGCGCTGATAAGCCTGTAAATCCGGATCTCGACCTGTTTTTTGCCTATGGTCGCGACGGTTTGAAATCGAACGGAAGGACGATGGGCGCGCCGCATCTCCGCGGCGCTAGCGGTGCTTCCATATGGGAGTTCTCCCAAAGCGCCGAGCAGCTTTGGACGCCCGACGGTACCTTGAAGATCGTGGGTGTTCAGTCAAGCATGGACCGCAACTACGACTACTTCAGAGCGAAGAGCTGCCTTTACCTCCTAGAGGCCTTTAGACAGATTGACAACGAAATTGCCAGCGAGGTGGATAAGGTCCGCAAGCAACTCAAGATCTAACCTGTAAACGACTTCGTGTCAGCCCTTGAGGAACGCTATTGCTAAATGCAAGCGGTTGGTCCGCCGCCCCCGTTCTCTAAGGCTTAGATCGGACTGCCTTCGGGCATCTCGGAAGAAGGTTCTGCTTCTTCGTAGTCATCTTCCCCGTCGTCGTAGAAACTACTGTTGTCGACCTTCACTTTTACGCTGTCGCGGATAACTTCTTCAGGGCTCCTCACCTTGGAGCAAAGCGTTGCCGTGTATGGATAGCAGCCGCGCAGAACGGCGCCTTCGCCCTTCCGCAAGTCGGAACTTGAGCCGTACTGCAGCTCCACGTAGACCAGACCGCTCACCACAAACTTAACAACCTCCTCGTCGATGTGGACGACCTTGATCTCGTCGCTCTCATGTCCTTCGAACGTTGTATGTGTGGAAAGCTCGTCCAGTTCCTGGATTGTTTCCATGAGAAACTTATCGAAAACTGCGTCGTCGATCTCCCGCTCAAGCTCACGATAAACCTTGTCCTGACAATACGTGGCAGCATCGAACAGGGCCAGTACTCCGCCAAGAGTGTCATGTACCAGTTGTCTGATCTTCTCATCATCGTCGAGGATGGTCTCCTCGCGGACATGAGTAGATTTGTTTAATTCATTCATAGCCTCAACGAGAGGTTTGCTCGTCTCATCGTGGATTAAATGTAGCTCGCTAGCCACGAATTCGACGGAAAGGCCACCCTGCATGATAAATGTCGCGCGCTGCCTTCTGGTCGGCCCACTGGTGTCCGGTTGCCTGCTGTACCATTGGCATTTTGTAACCTTCTCGTCGGGAGCCATTGCATGAAGGATGTGGCTAACGAGTTCGCGGAGTGCCGCAGCACATAGATTTCCTCGGATCGGGTTCTTTCCGCTGCCGACGTCGAATGCCCCTTCCAGCACTTTGCCCATGAACTCGTCGTTCGCTCTCTTGCTCTGTAGCGTGTTCGCCGTTTCCCAAAGCGTTTCCCATGAAGGCGCTTGGTAAGATGTGGGCGCCGACACGTTGGCAAGATTGGTCTTCGCATCATTGTCGATCTTTTTGTAACCCATATCGGGCATCTCCCGTATACCCAGTATGACACCACACTAACCACAAAGCGGTCGTGGCGCGCGCAGTCCCACAGTGCGAGCGCCTATTTCCGCAATGCCAATGGCTCTGCGGCCTCGCTGCGCGAATGTTTTCCTATCAGGTCTTTATCGCGAGATTGGAAAGGCAGAAAGGGCCGCCGTTCGAGCCGAAGTCCAGATCTTTTTTCGAATGGCCGGTTTCGGGCCGCTTACAAACCATGCCGAACCACCGCAAAGAGGTTGGGAATCCGACGCCTGCTTAGCGCGCGACCTGAGCCTACTTCCTCACCTTCAGCCTCCACGATCGTCGGATTCTGCATCTCGGATAATCTTGTGTGGATCAACGTCTAAAGCCCGGCTAACGGCCAAGAATTCTGCAATATCCAACCGCCGCTCGCCAAGTTCGAGCTTGGACACAAAAGTCTGGCGCTGGCCGAGCCGTTTGCCAAGCTCCCTTGCGTTATGCCGGCGTCCTTCCGAGCCTGCACAATCTGCTCGATAATTGCGCGATATAGATCGGACCGGATGGAAGACACGGGAGGGGTAGAGGTCTCTGGTTACTTCCTTCAGCGCATGAAGACGAAATGGGGCAGCTGCAACTCCCGTCATCGCAATATTCGCCTCAACACCGAGTTGGTGAGAAAGCCAAGAGACCTGCTGGAATATGTCGTCCTGCACGAAATGGTCCATCTTATCGAACCGAAACACAGCGAGCGCTTCTTGGCACTGATGACGGAGCATTATCCGGCATGGCGGGAGGCTCGCGCAGAACTCAATGAATTGCCCCTGGCGGCGGAGTTGTGGGAGAACTGAAGTGTGGCGTCCGGGACCTCAGACGCGCCAAGGCAAACGGTCAGTCTGACCGGAGATCAGTGAAACAGGGAACTCGTCCTTGGAGCAATGTCTGCTTACGAATTCTGCTCCGGGCTTGTTCTAAGACCAACACGAGGCGCACAGCTGTCGTACGCTGCTGGGAAGCAGACTTTGCCAAAAGCCTCCTGTAGACTGCTTTCCGCTTACCGCAGTCACCATTTCCGGTTTCTGCCCCAGTCAAATGGGCTTAATCTGATGAGACGATCATAGCGCGGTGACCGTGGGGGCATTTTGCCGCATTCCGTGCCCCTATGTTGAGTCTGGCTGGGCTCTACCTCGCCCTATGACGATGCCTCGTGGTGTTGGGTTGAGCTCTATCCTTGACCCCAGACGTGTTTGGTTGAGCTCTACCCCTGATCCCGGATCAAGCTAGCGAGGTGCGCAATACCTCTCCGGTTACCGCGCGGTCACCATCTCCGCAGTGCACATCGGTCTACAAGAATCCACTCCGCTTCCGCCGAGTTGAAAACATGACGGCCGCGACGCATCGTTCTCCGACGGACCGTAGCGCATTTGGAGCGACTGGAGTGTACTGCATCAACAACGTAGTTTCTGCCTTGCCAAGGTTGGGGTCGAGCGTTCGAATCGCTTCACCCGCTCCATTTTCCTTCGGGAAACAAGCATCGAAAAGCCGCGGTTCGCCGCGGCTTTTTCGCGTTTTAGGCAGTTGGAATTGAGGGTGAGGCTGCGGCTCGGTTCCGATGAACCAAGCTCTCTTTTTCCTGAATCCGAAGTGTCATGAGTCCGCAGTGACAGTCACCAGTTTTGGCAAGACCGGCACGTCCGACAAGTCGAGTATCACACGATTCCTGCCGCTGGATTTAGCGCGATACAGGCGCTGGTCGGCCGATCGATAAAGCTCGATAAACGTTATTGGTCGGTCGAACGTCGCGCCTCCAATGCTGACAGCAAGTTGGTATCTTTTGTCACGCGGACGAAAATCCGCGGCACTGACCGCTGCGCGAATACGTTCGGCAATGCCCAGTGCTCCCGGAGGATCGACATCCGGAAGGAAAACACTGAATTCTTCACCTCCGATGCGCGCCACCAGATCGACGCCCCGGATCGCTCCCTTGATCTCGGTGGCAATCAGCTTCAGTGCCTCATCTCCATTGTCATGACCGAACTGATCATTGACCCGTTTGAAGTGGTCAACATCCAACACCAGGAGGGCGCCAGCCATCGCTTCGTGGCGCGCAACATGATCGAGATAACCTTCAACCAGGACCTGAAACGAGCGACGATTGAGACAGGATGTGAGAGGGTCTGTCGAGGCGAGGGCGAGCAGCTCTCTGTGCGCGATGGCCAGCTCACGCAGCTTGCTCAAGAGATAGTAGAAAAAGGGCGGAGCAAGCAGGAGTGGAATCACCAGGTTGTTGGAGGGAGTTGGCCCCCATCCACCGTGGACATAGCAGTCCACTGCGAAGGCGACCGCAATGCAAAACAGCGTGCCCAGCGCCGTCAAGAGAACAACCCTGGCGCGTCCCGTTGGCGAAAAATCGAACTTTCCCAGCAAAAATGCTCCACTCGCGCCAGTCAAACAGAGCTCTACAGAGTTTGAGTTAAAGCCCGTTTCCCGGACTCGATCAAATTTTAAGTCTACGGTTGCAGCGCTAGATCGGGGCGCTTTGGGTCAATGAAGCGATCAGATCGCCAAACCGTTCGCCCTGGATGCGAATGTGTTGCTGCAACACGTCATCCGCCTTCATCGCGTCTCCGGAAGCAATCGCGGCAACGATGGCTTCGTGTTCATTGAGGGACGTCGCGACGCGATTGCGAAATCTCAATTGCATGCGCCTGTATGGCTTGAGCCGTCGATGGAGCAGTTCGCATTGTTCAGCCAGAAATTCGTTGTGGCTCGCGGCGTAGATCGCCTTATGGAACTCCTCGTTCTCGTAGTAATATTCATCAGCGTCGTTCTTTGCTGCCGCTTGCTGGCATCGTTCATGCGCCGCAATGAGGCGATCCATATCCTGTTTCGAGGCACGCCGCGCGGCAAGCTTCCCCGCCAGCCCCTCCAGGCCAGCCATGACATCGAACATCTCGACGAGACGCTCAGGACTGAGCGTCGCGACGACAGCGCTTCGATGTGGTCGCAGTTCCACAACGCCCGCGGATGCGAGCTGCAAGAGCGCTTCGCGGACCGGCGTCCGCGATACGCCAAAACGGGCGGCAATCGAGGCTTCATCGAGGCGTTCGCCCGGGCGCAGTTCACCCACCAGAATCTCGCTCTCGATCGCGTCGCGCAATCGGTGGCTGGCCCCGGCCCTCATCTCAATCCATCCCCCAAATTGCTCCGCATTCTTCCCATATCACATTTGACGTTGGCGCGTGGTGGAGGCTCCAAAAGCAAAACACGAGTGATTGGCACTTCCATGACTATCTCGTTGACGCCTCAAGTCCAACGCAACTTGCGCAGAATCGTATGCAAAAAGTTTGACACTGCATGCAAAAAGTCGATAGGAGCGGTCTCGTCGCCATCTGTGAGGCGTATTGCCAGTGAGACGAAAGTGATCGCCAAGATGGCGAGCGGCGAATAGCGGACGCAGATGCGCGATTGTCTGCGTTCCTGCGGTGTTCATGGCGATCCCTTATTTCCTGCAGAGTTCGCCAGGCGCGGGCCCGGGCGTATCTTTAGAGCGAGCGGAATTCATCCAATGAACGATATTGTTCGAACGGAAACTGCAAGCAGCACTCCAGCGTTCTTCAGTGATCTCATCGAAGCTCTGACGGCGCGGGGACGTGCAATTCTCCGGGGGGGCGGAAAGCCGCCCGCGGCGCCGGCCGACCTTGAGGAAATCGCGAATGCGCTTCTTTCTCGGCGTGGCGAAGCCTCCGGCGTCGCCCTTGCCGCGACGCTGCTCAGTGCCTATCGGGAGGCCAGCACCCTCGAAAAGCAGACATTTTTCAGGGCGCTCGTCGAGCGCTTCGGGCCACGGGTCGAGGCGACCGAACGGGCGCTTGAGGCCTATCGACAGTCCCCGGGCCAGACCACGATATCTGACCTTCACGCGGCAAGCGAGCCGCGCCGCCAGGAGCTTTTCCGGCGTCTCAATCTTGCGCCGGGCGGAACCGCTCAACTGGTCTCGATGCGCGTGGATCTGCTGTCCTTCATCAAGCAGGAGCCGGATTTGGCCATCGTGGATTCCGACCTCATGCACCTTCTCGCATCGTGGTTCAATCGCGGGTTCCTGTCCGTCAGGCCGATCGACTGGTCCACACCGGCGCATATTCTGGAGAAGATAATCCGCTACGAAGCCGTTCACGAAATAGAGGGCTGGGATGACCTGCGCAACCGGCTCAAGCCGGCGGATCGTCGGTGCTACGGTTTCTTTCATCCGCAGCTGGTGGATGAGCCGATTATCTTCGTGGAGGTCGCCCTGACCACGTCGGTCGCAGGCTCGATCGACGATCTTCTGGACGTGACGCGCACGCCGACCGCGCCGCAATCGGCCCAATTCGCGATATTCTATTCGATCTCGAACACACAGGCGGGCCTGAAAGGGGTCAATTTCGGCAATTTTCTCATCAAGCAGGTGGTGGAGATTCTGAAAGCCGAGCATTCGCATCTGAAAGGATACGTGACGCTCTCGCCGATGCCTGGTTTCGCGGCATGGCTCGAAGCACAGCAGAGCGGCGAAGAGGGCGTGGCGTCCGAGACCCTTTTGGACGATCCCAGATGGCTAGAGGATGCAGGGTCCCGCAAGACGGTCTACCCGTACCTTCTGCAGTCGGCTGCGCGATATTTGGTTGAAGCCAAGGATCACCTTGGCCGTCCGCTGGATCCAGTATCGCGCTTCCATCTCGGCAATGGTGCCAAGCTCGATCGAATTTGTTTCGCGGCCGATACCTCGCCGAAGGGGATCAAGCAGTCGCACGCGCTGATGGTCAACTATCGTTATGATCCGGGAGAGATAGAAAGGAACCATGAAGCTTTCGCAGAAAGCGGAACGATCGCAGTGAACCCGGAAATCGTTCAGCTTCTCAGCGGTAATTTGCCGAGCAAGGGCGAGTACAGCATATGAACCAGAACCTGTTTGACATGCTGGGCGGGCTTCGGACAGGCGGCGAAGCGGTATGCTTCGTGCTACCGGATGGCAGGACGATTTCCTACCGGGCGCTCATCGCGCGATCGAGCCAGTTTGCAAACGCGCTTGTTGCCGCGGGCGTCTCGCCCGGAGACCGCGTCGCAGTCCAGATCGAAAAATCCTGGGAATCAATTGCCCTCTACCTTGCCACGATCCGCGCCGGCGCTGTCTTTCTTCCTTTGAACACCGCCTATACGCCGGCAGAGGTCTCATACTTTCTGTCCGACGCCGAGCCGCGGATTTTCGTTTGCGACCCGGCGCGCGAGTCCAGCCTTGCGGAATCTTCCCATGATGCTCGCATCATGACCATGAGCGCAGCGGGTGCCGGTTCACTGCCTGCGATGGCCGACACCGCTTCCAGAGAATTTGCCACGGTAGAGCGCAGTGGCGATGATCTGGCTGCTATTCTCTACACCTCGGGCACCACCGGCCGTTCCAAGGGCGCGATGCTCACGCATTCGAACCTGGCTTCGAACGCCAAGACGCTGGTAACCGCATGGCAGTTCACGAAGGCCGATCGCCTTATCCATGCCTTGCCTATTTTTCACACGCACGGGCTGTTTGTCGCGTGCAACGTGACACTTGCCTGCGGCAGTTCAATGATCTTCCTGCCGGGCTTCTCCGTGGACGAGATTTTTCGCTTTCTGCCCGAGGCGACCTGTCTCATGGGTGTGCCCACTTTCTACACACGTCTGCTGCAGGATTCCCGCCTCAATCGCGAAGCGACGGCAGGGATCAGGCTTTTCGTTTCGGGATCCGCACCGCTCCTTGCCGAGACGCATGATGAGTGGCGCGCGCGCACTGGCCACGCCATCCTCGAGCGCTACGGCATGTCAGAGACCAATATGAACACGTCCAACCCCTATGAGGGCGAGCGGATAGCCGGAACGGTGGGCCTGCCGTTGCCGGGCGTCACGATCCGCATAACCGACCTGTCGACAGGCGAGGTCAAGGGGGTGGGCGAGGTGGGCGCGATCGAAGTCGCCGGACCCAATGTGTTCTCGGGCTATTGGCGGATGCCGGAGAAGACGGCGGCAGAATTTAGAGGCGAGTTCTTCAATACGGGCGATGTCGGCGTCATCGATCAGCGGGGCTATGTCTCGATCGTCGGCCGAACCAAGGACCTCATCATCTCCGGGGGATATAATATCTATCCCAAGGAGGTGGAATCGGAGATCGACGCCTTGGAAGGAGTGATGGAAAGCGCGGTCATCGGCCTTCCTCATCCCGACTTCGGAGAGGCGGTCACCGCCGTCGTCGTCCTCAAGCCGGGCTGCGCCCTGACGGAGGAGTTCATCAAGCAGGAACTCAGCCAAAGGCTCGCACGCTTCAAGGTTCCCAAGCGCATTTCTTTCGTCAAGGAACTGCCCCGAAACGTCATGGGGAAGGTTCAGAAGAATGTGTTGCGGGAAAGCGCAACGCAGATCGGTACCTAAAGGCGCGATAGGGGCAGGCGCCACGGGGAGCGTGGCCGATAAGTTCGCGGTTTGCCTGCTGCCTGCGGCGAGACGGTTGCAGAGCCTTCTCATTTCGATTTGCCCGCAGCCACCGGCTTTGTGGGAGGTTGGATTTTCGTGCCGACTCGTTGGTCCACGCGACGTCGGCCGCTTTCGTTTCGCATCAAGATTGCAAATGATCTCTGAGAGGTAGCGCCCCTTTGCTTCAAGCGCATAAATTTTAAGCTTGAAATTTATGCGCTGCGGGTTCACGCTGCCAAAATCAGCATTGGCGGGGCGCGGGTTTCGTCTTGCGGGCTTGGAGGACGACACCATGCGCATCGTGTGTATCGGCGGCGGGCCGGCGGGTCTCTATTTCGCGCTCTTGATGAAGCGGCAACATCCCGCACATCACGTCACGGTGGTCGAACGCAACCGGGCCTATGATACTTTCGGCTGGGGGATCGTCTTTTCCGACGCAACAATGGAATCGATGCGCCGGTGGGATCCGGAGACGGCCGCCACAATCGAAGATTCCTTCAATCACTGGGACGATATCGAACTCGTCTTCAAAGGCCGCAAGCTGCGGACCACAGGTCATGGTTTTGTAGGGATCGGCCGCAAGAGGATGCTCAATATCCTTCAGGATCGATGCCTTGAGCTGGGCATCGAACTCGTCTTCGAATGCGACGTGGAAAGCGACACCGAGTTCCCCGATGCCGATCTGATCATCGCCGCCGACGGCGTCAACTCACGTATTCGGAACCGCTATGTCGATGTCTTCAAGCCCGACATGCTGGTTCGTCCGAACCGGTATATCTGGCTGGGTACCAACAAGCGCTTCGATGCCTTTACCTTCGATTTCCGGCGCACGGAACATGGATGGTTTCAGGCTCACATCTACCGCTTTGACGACAACACCTCGACCTTCATCGTGGAAACGACCGAGGAAGTGTTCCAGGCACATGGTCTCGACAAGATGGACCAGGACCAATCGATCGCTTTCTGCGAAGAGCTGTTTGCCGAAACACGTGACGGCCACAGCCTGATGACGAATGCGCGCCACATGCGCGGATCGGCGTGGCTGAATTTCAATCGCCTCGTTTGCGAGAAATGGAGCCATTTTAACGGCAGGAGCCATGTCGTGCTGATGGGTGACAGCGCACATACGGCCCATTTCGCCATCGGCTCAGGCACCAAGCTGGCGATCGATGATGCGATCGAGTTGACGCGTCAGTTCGACCTTATCGGCCACGAGGCCCGCCACATACCCGCCGTGCTGGACGCCTATGAGGACGTGAGACGCGTCGATGTTGCGCGCATCCAGAATGCGGCCCGCAATGCGATGGAATGGTTCGAGGTCGTCGGCACGCGCTATGCGGACCAGCTCGAGCCCGAACAGTTCATGTATTCGATGCTGACACGCTCGCAACGTATCAGCCACGAGAATCTTCGTCTGCGGGACAAGGACTGGCTGGAAGGATACGAGCGATGGTTTGCCGCGCGCGCGGGCGTGTCGGTTTCGGAAAGCGAACCGGTGCCGCCTCCCATGTTCACGCCCTATGCCGTGCGTGGTCTGACGCTCAGCAATCGCATCGTCATGTCACCCATGGCCATGTATTCCTCGCGCGATGGTATTCCAGATGCGTTTCATCTGGTTCATCTTGGCGCGCGCGCCATGGGTGGGGCGGCGCTGATCTTCCCCGAAATGACCTGCGTTTCACCCGATGCGCGCATAACGCCCGGCTGTCTCGGTCTCTGGAACGATGAGCAGGCAGACGGCTTTCGCCGCATCGTCGACTTCGTGCATGAGCGCACCCCCGCAAAGATCGGCATCCAGCTCGGTCACGCCGGTCGCAAGGGCGCCACGCGCGTTGCCTGGGAGGGCATCGACCAGCCGCTTGACGAGGGTGCATGGCCGCTGATCTCGGCCTCGCCCATCCCCTATCTAAAGCATTCGGATATGCCGCGTGAAATGACGCGGGCAGATATGGACCGCGTCGTGGCCGATTTCGTATCAGCGACGAAACGCGCCGCCGAGGTCGGGTTCGACATCCTCGAACTGCACGCCGCACATGGATATCTTCTGTCGAGCTTTCTTTCGCCGCTGACGAATCGGCGCGAGGACGAATACGGCGGCGATCATGCCGCGCGCGCCCGCTTTCCGCTCGAAGTATTCTGCGCCGTCCGTTCTGCCTGGCCACAGGACCGGCCGATTTCGGTGCGGCTCTCCACGCATGACTGGTTCGACGGCGGCAACACGCCCGACGATGCCGCGATATTCGCCCGCATGTTCAAGGAGGCTGGGGCCGATCTGATCGACTGTTCGTCGGGCCAGGTCGTCAAGGAGGAGCGTCCGGTTTATGGGCGTCTTTTCCAGACTCCGTTCTCCGACAAAATCCGCAACGAAGTTGATATACCCACAATAGCAGTGGGTGCGATCTCCGAAGCTGATCATGCCAATTCCGTCATCGCGGCGGGGCGTGCCGATCTCTGCGCCGTGGCGCGTCCGCATCTGGCCGATCCGTCCTTCGTTATGCACGAGGCCGCGAAGATCGGCTTTGAGGGGCTGGCATGGCCAAAGCAGTATCAGTCTGCCCGCTACCAGTATGAAGCCAATCTCGCCCGCGCGGCGGCGGATGCGGCTGGCAAGGCCCGATGATGGAGCAGCGCCACGCATTCGTCACAGGCGGCGGGACTGGCATCGGCAAGGCCATCTCGATGGCGCTTTGCGCGTCCGGTTACGTCGTGTCGGTCGCCGGTCGGCGGCTCGAGCCTCTTGAAACGGCGGTGGCCGACATTTCTGCGGCCGGTGAAAAAGGGCTGGCGGTGGCTGGTTTCGATGTGACGGATGAGGCCTCGGTCGAGGCTGGGATCGCGCGGGCGATGACGCATTTCGGGGATATTGGGGTTCTCGTCAATTGCGCCGGGGAAGCCCCTTCCGCGCCCTTCGAGAAGACGAGTCTGGAGCTGTGGAACAAGGCGCTCGACGTCAATCTCAAAGGTACCTTTCTGACCACTCAGGCCGCACTTCCGTCCATTCGCCGGGCAGGTCGCGGCCGCATCGTCAATATCGCGAGTACAGCCGGGCTTGCCGGTTACGCCTATGTCACCGCCTATTGTGCCGCAAAGCACGGCGTTATCGGCCTTACGCGCGCGCTGGCGCTTGAGCTCGCCAAGACCGACATCACCGTCAATGCGGTCTGTCCGGGCTTTACCAGAACGCCCCTGATTGACGGGGCGATCGAGACCATCACAGCCAAGACGGGCCGCACCGCCGATGAGGCGCTGGCAGGGCTGGCGCGCGCCAATCCGCAAGGTAGACTTGTGCAGCCAGAGGAGGTGGCCGACGCGGTCATGTGGCTGGTCGGGGCAGGCGCATCATCGGTTACTGGACAGGCGATTGCTGTGGCCGGAGGTGAGGTCATGACAGGATGAGTGGTTTCCTGAAGTGGCCTGCCGTGAAATGGGGCGCCCGCCTGATTGGTGTGGGAGAGCGGCAATGAAGTCAGGACACCCCTTGAGAGATGCCGCGAGAACTCCATCCCGCGAGCATCTCGACCTGCCCTTCTTCGGGCCAGAACACCGTCGGCTGGCGGCTGAACTGGATGCCTTTGTCGCGCGTGACGGCCTCGGCGACATCGACCATGACGATACGGATGCGGCTTGCAAGGCGCTGGTCCGCAGCCTTGGCGCGGGTGGTTTCCTGCGCCACTGTGTCCCCGCCCATCATGGCGGAGCCTCCCCAGACATTGACAGCCGGTCGCTCTGCGTCGTGAGGGAAACGCTTGCCTATGCCGATGGGCTCGCCGACTTTGCTTTCGCCATGCAGGGCCTGGGAACCGGCGCGATCAGCCTGGCGGGCTCGGAAGAGGTCAAATCGAGCATACTGCCCCGCATCGCGCAGGGCGATCTCATTTCGGCCTTCGCGCTCACCGAGCCCGATGCAGGGTCGGACGTCGCGGCCATGGCAACGACGGCGCGACGCGATGGCGGTGATTTCGTTCTTGATGGGGAAAAGACGTTCATTTCCAATGGCGGCATCGCCGACGTCTACACAGTCTTTGCGCGCACGGGCGAAGCACCGGGAACCCGTGGCATTACGGCATTCGCCGTGTTTTCGGATACGCCCGGTTTTGTGATCGCGGAGCGCATCCAGACGATTGCGCCGCATCCGCTCGCCCGTGTCCGCTTTGAAGGATGCCGGGTTCCCGCGTCGCACATGCTTGGCCGTCCGGGCGAGGGTTTCAAGATCGCCATGCGCACGCTGGATATCTTCCGACCGTCAGTCGCAGCCTCCGCCCTCGGATTTGCCCGACGTGCTCTTGATGAAGCGGTCGCTCATTCCCGTTCGCGCAAGATGTTCGGTGCGACGCTGGCCGATCTCGCGACAGCGCAAAGCACGCTCGGAGAAATGGCTACCGCGATCGAGGCGGCGTCGCTGCTGACGTTGCGCACGGCCTGGCGGCGCGATGTGCAGAAGCTTCCCACGACCAGTCAGGCCGCCATGGCAAAGATGACGGCAACAGAGAACGCGCAGTGGGTCATCGATCAGGCGCAGCAGATTTTTGGCGGGCGCGGAGTGCGCGTGGGCGAGATTACCGAGCGCCTCTATCGCGAGATCCGGGCGTTGCGCATCTATGAAGGCGCGACGGAAGTCCAGAAGCTCATCATCGGACGAGAGTTGATGAAGAAGGCGGCGAGGGAGGCGAGCGCGAATGTCCAGTGTTGAAGCCCAGGTAGCATCATGAGCCGGTCGTCCGATTCCACTTCACCTTCGCCACATCGGGTGCTGCAGCCGGAGGGTTGGGCGCGACCGGTCGGCTATTCCAATGGTATCGAGGCACGCGGACGCTCGGTGTTCACGGGTGGGCAGATCGGCTGGAACAGCCAATGCAAATTCGAGGTCCATGATCTGCCAGGTCAGGTGCGCCAGACGTTGGAGAACATTGTCGCCATCCTAGCCGAAGCCAACGCCGGACCGGAGCACGTCACCACCATGACGTGGTATGTTCTGGACCGCAAAGCCTATGCCGCTTCGCTCAAGGAGATCGGGGCGGCCTACAAGGCGACGATGGGGCGCAACTTCCCGGCGATGGCCGTGGTGGAGGTCTCCGGCCTTGTCGAGGACGAGGCGCTCGTCGAGATACAGGCCGTCGCTGTGGTTCCCGACTGAACTGGCGGTCGCCAGTCGGATATGCCAGAAATGGCGCATCCAAGGGAGGACGTCCATGAAACTGAACAAGCCATTGACCGGCATATTGCCCGTTGCGCCAACGCCATTTCATGCGGACGGCCGCGTCGATGAGGAGGGCATGCGGCGGGTCATCGACTGCATGATCGATCAGGGCGTTGATGCCATTTGCATCCTCGCCAATTATTCCGAGCAGTTTCTCCTGTCGGACGAAGAGCGCGCGCTGTTGATGCGTCTGAGCCTCGAACATACCGCCGACCGAGTGCCGGTCATTGTTACGGTCAGCCATTTTTCGACGGGCATCGCCACGGCGCGCGCAAAGTCGGCGGAGGCGATGGGCGCGGCGATGGTCATGATGATGCCGCCCTATCATGGCTCGGGCCTGTTTCCCGCGCCGCAAGGCATTTTCGAGCATTTCCAGACGGTCAATGACGCCATCACCATTCCGATCATGGTTCAGGATGCGCCGCTCTCGGGCGTGGCGCTCTCGGTCGATCTTCTCGCCAAGCTGGCGCGCGAGCTGGAGAATGTCAGCTATTTCAAGATGGAATGTCCGTTCGCGGCCGACAAGCTTGCGGCACTGATCGAGGCGGCTGGCGACCACATTGAAGGCCCCTTCGATGGCGAGGAAGCCGTGACCCTGCTTGCCGATCTAGATGCCGGATGCACAGGCTCGATGACATCGGCGCTGTTTCCCGAAAAGATCCGCCCCATCGTCACCAGATATGCGGAAGGTGACAAGGCTGGCGCGCTCGAACAGTGGCAAAAGTGCCTGCCTCTGATCAATCACGAGAACCGCCAGTGCGGCCTGCGTGCAACCAAAGCGGTGTTTGCCACAGGTGGCGTGATCAAATCGGACGCGGTGCGCCATCCGCTGAAGCCCATGACCGAGCGCACGAAGGCCCGCCTTCTGGAGCTTGCGCGCGACATGGATGTACTGGCGTTGCGCTGGGGTAAGTAAGGCGAACCCTAACTGTCCATGCAATCATATCACGGCTGGGTTGCACCGATATTCGTTGTTGTGCCAGCTTCGGGCCTATTGATGCTCTCTTCCTGATGAGGCTGGCTGCGGCAGTGGCCGTCACTCGAAGCGGATGCCTTATGATTGCGCAGATTCTCGTCCTGACCGGGTTCGTCCTGGCACTCATATCAGCCATTCAGTTTGCCGCGGCGCGCGGATGGCTGCCGGAGAGCACCCTTCTTGCCTGTGTCGGGATCGCGTTGGGCGGAAGCTATACGGCGCTTGATGCGTTCGCGCCTGAAGTGGCGGGGCAGTTGAGCCCGCTCGTGACTCTTGCGTGGCCGACCGAGGCCTATCTCTGGATATTCCTGCCGCCGCTCATCTTTCAGGCCGCGCTGACAGTGGATGTCCGCGCGATGCTGCCCGACTCCGCGCCGATCCTGCTTCTCGCGATTGTCGCCGTGTTTGTTGCGACCGGTCTGATCGGCGGGGTTCTGGCACTCGTCAGCGGCCAAGGGCTGATGTTGTGTCTGCTGCTCGGAGCTGTGGTCGCGACGACAGATCCCTCGGCGGTGATCGCGGTGTTTCGCAGCCTCGGCGCGCCGGCAAGGTTGACCCGGCTCGTTGAAGGCGAGAGCCTGATGAATGACGCTGCCGCCATCGCGATCGTGGGCATTCTCGTTGCGTCTATCTCCGAGGGCCTGATTGCGCCCGGTCTTTACGGCGTGGCGTGGGCGACGTCCTTGTCGATACTAGGTGGAGGCGTTGCCGGCTATGTGGCGGGCAGGAGCGTTGTTGCGCTGTTGCCGGCGCTCGATCGTCTGCCAGTGGCAGCGGCGACCCTGACCCTTGCATTGCCGTATCCGCTCTATGTCGCCGCCGACGAGCTGCTGCACGCATCGGGCGTCATTGCCGTGGTCAGTGCGGGGCTGGTGATCAGCGCGCTTGGGCCTACTCGGCTGTCGCCGAGCAGCTGGTATTATGTCCACATCATCTGGCGCCAGATGTCGGTGCTTGCGGGGGCATCGGTGTTCCTGCTTGCGGCCATGCGGGTGCCGCCGATGCTGGGCGACATGACCGTGCTGGACTTTGTCTATCTCCTGGTGGTTCTCGTTGCGGCGCTGGTGGCTCGGCTCGGGGTCATGTTTGGACTTCTGCCGGTGCTGAGCTGGTTGCGGCTGAGCAGTCCGGTCGATACCCGATACAAGCTGGCAATATCCTGGGGCGGGTTGCGCGGCGCGGTCACACTTGTGCTTGGACTTAGCATCGCCGAAAACAGTTTGCTGCCGATGGAAGATCGTCAGTTTGTCGGAGCACTTGCCTGCTCCTTCGTTTTGGCCAGCCTGTTCATCAACGGCCTGTCGCTGCGCTGGGTGGTCGAGCGGCTCGGCCTGACCGCTTTGTCCGAACAACAGAAGGTGCTGCAGCGTCAGGCGGCATTGATGTCTTCCGCCGAGGTCCAGGCCGATCTTACGCGGATCGCGGAGCAGCTTCTGCTTCCTCAATCGCTGGTGCGGTCGGTCCATGCCGAGTATGAGGCGGAGCTTGCCACCGGCGCCGATACGGTGGAGTTCGAGAGCGCGCTCACCGAGCGCGAGCGGCTGTCACTTGGACTCATCATCCTCGCCACCAAGGAGCACAGCCTTATCCCCGAATATGGCAGCGGGGTAATTTCCGCGCGTAATCTGGATGTCATGATGCGCAATACCGCGCAGATGATCGATGCCGCCCGCGAAGGCGGCCGGATCGGCTACAACCGGGCAGCCACGCATATCCTAGACCCGTCGCCCTCTCTTCTTCTTGGGCGCTTGTTGGCGCGGTTTCTTCGTATCGACTGGTTGCTGATGAACGCATTGGGCGACAGATTCGAATTGATGATCTGCCGCCGCGCGGTCCTCGAGCAGTTGGTGGAATTCAATGCACAGTCGTTGGGGCCCTTTGTCGGCAGCCGAATGACCACTTTGCTGGAGAGCGTGCTGAAGACCAGGCTGGAGGCGGTCGACAAGGCGATTGCCGAGATGCGTGCCAGCTATGGTGGAGACTACACGCACGCGCTCGAACGTCGGCTCCTGTTTCTCTTTGCCCTCAACAAAGGGTCGTCGATGATCGACACACTGAAGGCCGAGAGCATTATCTCCGCGGAGATAGCCGGAAACATTACCGGCGCGCTGGACGAAAAGTGGCGAAGCGTCGTCGCGCGGCCATCCGTTTCTCTCATCCGCAAGTCCTCGCGCGCCAGGCAGCCCGAGAGAACGCAGGAGGAGGGGAACGATGAAGGCGCGGCAGATCAGCCAGACGAGGTCAAAGAAGAGACGGGCGAAAACATCCCACCGGATTCAGGCGTGCCCCCGCCATGACAGCAATCGCATCGCGTTCGCGGTGACGAGAACCGTCGCGCCGGTGTCTGCGAGGATTGCGGGCCACAGGCCGGTGATGCCCGCAATCGTGGTCACAAGAAACACAGCCTTGAGACCAAGCGCGATCGTGATGTTCTGCCGGATATTCGACATGGCAGCGTTTGACAGGTCGATCATGTTCGCGACATCGGTCACGCGCCCATGCAGGATCGCGGCGTCGGCGGTTTCGAGCGCCACATCCGTGCCGCCGCCCATCGCTATGCCGACATCTGCAGCCGCAAGTGCCGGCGCATCATTGATGCCGTCCCCGACCTTGGCGACAATCTTGCCGCTCTCGCGCAGTTCGCCGACGATTCGCTGCTTATCCTCCGGCAGCAGTTGCGCGCGCACCTCAAGGCCAAGTCTCTCGCCGATAGCCCTGGCGGTCCGTGAATTGTCACCTGTCAGCATCACGATGCCGATCTCGCGATCCGAAAGCGCCTTCAGGCCGTCTGCCGCATCCGCACGGGGCTCGTCACGCATTGCTATGGCACCGGCGACCGTGTCGCCTGCGACAAGAACGGAAACGGTCTTGCCTGCGTCATTGAGTGCGGCGATGCGTTCGCGCGTCTCGGCTGTGAGCGGCACCCGCGCATTGGCCGCAGCTTCAGAGCCCAGGAAAATCTCGGTTCCCTCCACTGTGGCCACGACGCCCTTGCCGCCAATCGCGCTGGCATTGAACGCCTGTGCCGGTTGCACATCATCGGCCTTTGCACGCTCGAGTATGGCGAGCGCCAGAGGATGGCTCGATCCGGCTTCAAGAGCTGCCGCCAACGACAGGACTTCTTTATCCGACCTGCCAATTGGCAGGATGTCGGTGACCTGAGGTTTGCCTGCGGTGAGCGTGCCTGTCTTGTCGAGCGCCACCATGGTCACCTTGCCCAATTTCTCCAAGACAGCGCCGCCTTTCATGAGCAGGCCGCGACGCGCTCCAGCCGACAGGGCCGCTGCGATTGCAGCCGGAACGGAAATGACCAGCGCGCAAGGACATCCGATCAGAAGCAAAGCGAGCCCCTTGTAGACCCACTCGTTCCAGCCGCCGCCCACGACCAGCGGGGGAACCACGGCCACGAGGATTGCAACCGCGAGCACGCCGGGCGTGTACCAGCGCGAGAAGCGGTCGATGAAGCGTTCGGTCGGCGCCTTGCTTTCCTGCGCCTCCTCCACCAGCCGGACGACGCGCGCGATGGTGTTGTCGACAGCCGAGGCGGTGACGCGAACGCGCAGCATTCCCTCCCCATTGATCGTGCCGGCAAGGATCTTGTCGCCTGTTTGGCGACGAACGGGCACGCTTTCACCGGTTACGGGGGACTCGTCGACCGTGCTGTCACCTTCCAGAATATCGCCATCGGCGGGCATCCGGTCGCCGGGTCGCACGACGATTACCGCCCCGATCTGGAGGTTGTCTGCCGGAACCTCGCTTGTGCCACCGTCGACTTCCAGCCGTGCTGTGCGTGGGATCAGGTCGGTCAGCGACTGAATGCTGTCGCGGGCACGTCCCGCAGCCACGCCTTCGAGAAGCTCACCGATCAGGAAGAGGAAGACCACCATCGCGGCTTCTTCCGCGGCTCCGATGACGACTGCGCCGACTGCCGCAATGGCCATCAGCATCTCGATCGAAAAGGGAGTGCCATAGCGCGCCGCGACAACCGCGCGCCATGCAATGGGTAGCAACCCAACCAGCATCGCGACGGCAAAGGCATAGGGTTCGATTGCCGGGAAAGAATGCCCGGCCAGCCAGGCGACGCCCAGCGCCGCACCGCTGGCGATCGTCAGCCTGCCCTTGCGCGAGGCCCACCAGGGGCCGCTCTGTGGCTCATGATCGTGACCGTGCAGACCAGCCGCCTGCATCTTTGCTTCGTCGTCGTGATGCGAATGGTCATGGCAATGAGTGTGGTCACGGCTATCGCCTGCGCCACCGTGCTCGCTGCCGACAGGGGCAGCGCCTGGACGCGTTGCATAGCCCAGCGAAGAAATGCGTCGCGCCAGGGTTTCGAGGTCGGCGTCGTCATCATGGCGAACAAGCATTGTTCCGGCTGTGACAGACACGGAAACTTCCGATACCCCCGCGACCCCTTCGGCTGCCTTTACCACCTTGGCGGCACAGCTCGCGCAATCCATTCCGTCGACACGGAAACGGGAGGTGACAATGTCGCTCATGCAGACGCCTTTCCTGATGCTTCACCCCGTGATACTTCCTCTAGTGACTAGAGGAGCAAGCGGAAAAATGAGCGAATTCGCAATCGGGGAGGCGTCGCGTCGAAGCGGCGTGAAAGTCCCGACGATCCGCTATTATGAGCAGATCGGACTGCTGCCTGTGCCAGCGCGGACCGAGGGCCAACGGCGCCTTTATGCCGAAACGGACCTGCGCCGGCTGTCCTTCATCCGCCACGCGCGCGAGCTGGGGTTCGATGTCGAGGCGATCCGCACGCTGCTTTCGCTGCAGGACAATCCGCAACAATCCTGTGCCGCCGCGGACGAGACCGCGCGGGCGCGGCTTGACGAAGTCGACAGGCGTATCGCGAGCCTACAGGCTCTTCGCGTCGAACTGGCGCGCATGATCGACGGCTGCACGGCTGGTCGTGTCGCGGAATGCCGCGTCATCGAGACCCTGTCGGACCAGACTCATCGACACGGAAAACTGGACGCTTGAGAGACGTTGCAAGATGTCAGTGTGTTGAAGGCGACCTTTGCAGGCCGTTTGTACGCAATTCCCCGGCAAGGACGCGTGGTAACGCTGGGCATCGTAAATCGCCAGCCATATCCGGCTCCCTTCGCCCACCTTCATTGAGGACTGCGCATGCAGACGATCGTCCTTACAGTCTCCTGTCCATCGACACGTGGCATCGTTGCCGCAATATCCACCTATCTGGCCGGCAAGGGCTGCAACATCGTGGACAGCGCCCAATATGACGATCTCGCGTCAGGCAAGTTCTTCATGCGCATCAGCTTCGTCTCCGAAGAACTGCCGCCCGAGGAGGTGATTCCAGGCTTTGCCGCAGTCGCGGAGCCTTTCGCCATGGATTTTGCGTACCATCGCCCCGAGGAGAGGGTGAAGGTTCTGATCATGGTTTCGCGTTTCGGCCACTGCCTCAACGACCTGCTCTATCGCTGGAAGATCGGGGCGCTGCCGATCGACATTGTCGGCGTGGTGTCAAATCACTTCGACTACCAGAAGCTGGTGGTGAACCATGATATTCCGTTCCATCGCATCGATGTCAGCAAGAACAACAAGCAGATGGCAGAGGCGCGCCTTGCGGAACTCGTCGAGCAATCAGGCGCCGAACTGATCGTACTGGCCCGCTACATGCAGGTGCTGTCGGACGAATTCTGCCAGCGGATGGCCGGGCGGATCATCAACATCCACCACTCGTTCCTGCCGTCATTCAAAGGCGCCAATCCCTACAAGCAGGCTTATGAGCGCGGCGTGAAGCTGATCGGCGCAACGGCCCATTATGTGACGGCCGATCTCGACGAGGGTCCGATCATCGAGCAGGACACGGTGCGGGTGACGCATGCGCAAAGCCCGGAAGACTACATTTCAATGGGACGCGACGTGGAAAGCCAGGTGCTGGCGCGCGCGGTTCACGCGCATATCCACCACAGGGTTTTCATCAACGGCAATCGCACCGTCGTGTTCCCGTCGAGCCCGGGCGGCTACGCGTCCGAGCGGATGGGATAGCGCACCAAACAGGTCGCAGTTCAGACGGATCGCATCAGTCCGCCGTCAACACGCAGGCTCTGGCCGGTAATATAGCCCGCGCCTTCGGAAACGAGAAACGACACCGTCGCGGCGATTTCCTCGGCGGTACCATAGCGTTGCATCGGAACGCCATCCCGACGTTCTTCCGTTTCCGGCAGGCTGTCGATCCAGCCCGGCAGGACATTGTTCATGCGAACGTTGTCCTTCGCATATTGGTCGGAGAACAGCTTGGTGTAGACGCTCAGGCCCGCCCGTGCCACCGCGGAGGTCGGAAACATCGCGCTGGGTTCGGCCACCCAGGCCGTCGATATGTTGACGATGGCGCCGCTTTTCTGATCAGCCATCACCGGTGCCACCAGCCGGACCGCGCGCACCACGTTCATGAAGTAGACGTCGAATCCCGTGTGCCACTGCTCGTCGGTAATTTCCAGCAAGGCAGCGCGCGGACCATGACCGGCACTGTTGACGAGCGCGTCGATGCGTCCCCATTTTGCCATTGTTTCATCAACGAGACGCTTGAGATCTTCATTGGACTGGTTGGACCCGGTAACGCCGAGGCCGCCGAGTTCGGCTGCCAGCGCTTCGCCTTTGCCGGATGAAGAGAGGATCGCGACGCTGAAGCCGTCGGCTGCAAGCCTGCGGGCTGCCGCTGCGCCCATCCCTGACCCGCCAGCCGTGATGATCGCAACTTTGCTGCCAGCCATGGTGTCGTCCTCGCTCCGTGTAGATTGACCTCTTACACGGATGTTACCGGAAACGACAGATGACGTTGGCTCGGAGCCCCTCAGTCGGCGGCTATCGACCCGACCTTGGTTCCGTCGACGCGCTTGAGATTGACACCTATGACCGGGACAAGCTTCTTGTCCACCCTCACGGACACCGTCACGTTCATCGTATTGTCGCTCGGGATACGGGCCTGCATGACGCCATTGAGCTGGGCACGGTTGACCGCAAGGATCACCTTGTTGTCGTTGACGACGTTGCCGGAGATGATGTCGAGGCCTTTGCCCGCGGCACCGTCCATGAACTTGCCCTTGTAGTCGCGGCCATTGTGCTCGAACGATGCGGACATCTTCTGCGTGAAGACACCGACGCGACAATCGCCATCCAGCGACATTCCGGCCTTGCCGGATTTCGGCGCGCCGACGAAATTACAAACGAATTTGGTGCCCTTGTACTTGCCAGCCACGATCTCGCCCGGCCCCGTCCATTGGCCCGAAACATTGCGGAAAAACGCGCTGTCGCGATCACCAGCGAGTGCGGGAAGTGACATCGCCGCGGTAGCGACGAGCGACAGGCAGATGGAATACAGGGCACGCTTCATCGGGACTTTCCGCACGCAAGAGACTCGCTTCGTTGCCCCGAACAATGGCGAAGAATGGTTAATGCTTTCTCACCGGCGTGGCCACGTTTCGCCCAATCGCGCGTCTGGAAGGCGCGTCTGCAGCGTCTGGCCCCGCGATCATTCCTTGCTTTTTTTCGCGGTGAAAGTGGCGAGCGCGGCGAGAAAATCGGCGAGGCCGGGTCGCTTGACCGACGCAAAAGGCAGCGGCCGCACCGCGTCCATCGCCGCCAGTCCGATGCGCGCCGTCATCATGCCGTTGACGACGCCTTCGCCAAGCTTTGCCGACAGGCGCGCGGCGAGCCCCTGGCCGACCAATTGCTGAACGACGCTGTCACCGGCGGCAATGGAGCCAGTTACCGCCAGATGGGCAAGCACGTCTCGGGTCAGACGCACGAAGCCGAGAGTGCCCGGCCTGCCGCCATAGAGTTCCGACAGCCTGCGAATCAGGCGGCCCGATTCGAAGACCACATAGGCAATGTCGACCAGGGCGCGCGGACTGACAGCCGTCACAAGCGAGACACGCTTGGCCGCATTGAGGATCAGCGTTTTCGCCTGAAGGTCGAGCGGCGCCAATATTTCTGCTTCGGCCAGCCGCACCAGATTGGATCCGTCGATGATGTCGTTGCGCAATTCGGCCAGCGAGGAACGCCCGGCGGCGGTTTCGGGGCGGCTGGCGAAAAGCGACACCAGCTCTTCCACGACGCCGCGTGCGGCCTTCGGGTCGTCGCGCAGCATGGCTTCTGCACCGCGCCTGCGCAGTTTCTCGACCGAGGCAAGCCGAAACAATGACAGAAGCTCCCGGATCAGGATGATCCCCAGCGACAGGGCGACCAGAGCGGCGAGGACAATTCCGACCCAGCCCAGCCAGTCGGATCGACTGAAAAGGTCCCGGATCAGGCGGTCGGTCCAAAGTCCGAGAGCCAGACTGATCAGGGCGCCGAGCGCGCTCCAGAAGATGGCAGCCAGACGGGAGCGTCGGCGTGGGGCAAGCGGGAGCGGCGGTTCGTCGGCGGCCTGGGCTTCCAGGTCGAACACGTCGAGCTCTGCGGGTGTGATGACAACGGTTTCGGGCCGGGCGGCTCGGGGCTGGCGACGGACGGGCGCGGCGGCCGCATCCGCCTCAGGCTCTGCAGGCATTCGTGGCTTTTCAGGCTCCATGCGGAACGAGGCCGGCTTTCTCGGTGTCGTCATGCGAGGCGGTCTCCGAGCAGAAACTGCAGGGCCCGGTCGAGCCTGATATGCGGCAGCGAGAGGGTCACGCCATCCGTCGACTTCTCCAATTTGGGCGGACGGAAGCGAACGAAACGCAGCGCCAGTTCGCCAGGCGCTGCTTTCAGCGCGACATCCGGGGAGGCCGGGAGGTCGCCCGGAAAGACCGCCGTCTCGGTTTTGCCATCAAAGGTCTCGTCTCCGATCGTCTCGCCCTTCAATGGGGTGCCGATGATGACCGGCAGGGTATCGCCGTTCTGCTTTACGGTGCCCTCTCGGGTCGCGCGAACTGCGGCCATCGCCAGTACGTCGACATGAGCGCCCGAGAAATCGGCCCGTTTGATGGCACGGTCTGCCAGCCTGCGAACAATGGTCTGAAGCTGGTCGTGACTTTCGTGGTGCAGGTGATCCGCCTTGGTCGCAGCAATCAGGATGCGGTCGATGCGGCGCGAGAACCAATCCGTCAGGACGCTGCCACGCCCCGGCCGGAAACAGGCCAGGATTTCCGTCAATGCGCGCTCCAGATCGGTGACCGCGTCCGAGCCTGCATTGAGGGCCTGCATGGCATCGATCAGTACGATCTGCCGGTCGAGGCGGGTGACATGCTCGCGGAAGAACGGTTTCACCACATGTGCCTTGTAGGCTTCATAGCGTCGCTCCATCATCGCATGGAGGGTGCCGGACTTCGCGCGTCCTTCTGGCGGTTGTGGAAGCGGGGCGAAGGTGAGCGCAGGTGATCCGTCGAGATCGCCAGGCATGAGAAACCGACCGGGCGGCAGCGTGGAGAGAGCACGCTCATCATCCTTGGATGCGCGAAGATAGGCCGAAAAGGTCTCCGCCAGTCTGCGCGCCGTCATTTCATCGGCATTTCCAGCGGGATCAACGGATTGGGCAAGCTCGCGCCATTTGCCCGAAAGGTCGTGTCGAGTGGGCAAGTCCGCCAGTTCGAAGGATTCGCTGGAAAACTGGCGATAGGATTTGCCGAGCAGTGGCAGGTCTAGCAGCCATTCCCCAGGATAGTCGACAATGTCGAGCGAGAGCTTGCCTGCTGAGAACATGCGATTCCAACCTGACGCCGATTCAAATTCGATGGTCAGGCGCAATTCCGAAATGGCGCGTGTCGAATCAGGCCAGACGCGCGATCGAATCAGCGAATCGATGTGGTCTTCATACTGGAAGCGCGGAACGGCATCGTCGGGCTGATGTTCGAGATAGGCGCGGCTGATTCTGCCCGATTTTTGTGCATCGAACAGCGGCAGCCGCCCGCCATGCATCATATTATGGACGAGCGCGGAGATGAAAACCGTCTTCCCGGCGCGCGACAGTCCGGTCACTCCAAGCCGCATGGATGGCGAGAACATGCCGTTGGTTCGCGCGGTCAGTGTGTCGAGCGCAATCAGCGCCTCGTCGGCAATGCTGGTGAGTGAGGCCAATCGCTGCTCCATCTGCCTGCGCGATATAGGCTCTATTGCGGCGAGTTTAAATGTGTCCCTGTCAGTCTGCGATGTTGGCTGGCGTCAGGAAGTCTTCAAGATAGCCTTTGCCCAGCTCCGCATGCGCCAATGGACCGTCCATACGGATCACGGCGAGGCCTGCGGTCGGGAACCCGCCCGACAGAAGCTCGATTGCGTCAGCCTCGCCGTTGCCCGATAGTGCGAGGCCGGTGTCCTCCATCATCGGATTGTGTCCGACGAGAAGAACGCTTTCGACGTCGCCTGCGCTTCTGATCATGGCGAGATAGCCATTCGCATCTGTTTCATAGAGGCCGTCGGAATAGGAAATGTCGCGTAACTCCAGCGACCCGGTCAGGCCGACGAGCGTTTCGCGTGCACGCATGGCGCCTGAGCAGATCGTTTTCGCGGGACTGTAACCGCGATGGCGCATCGCCTGGCCGATGGCGCGCGCATCGATTCTTCCGCTGTCTTCCAGCGGACGATCGTAATCGCGCATCCCTGGCGCTGCCCAGCCCGCCCGCGCATGTCTCAAAAGCAGTATTCGGACCAATCGTGGCGCTCCGTGGCTGGTCTAATGTACATACCCAAAGCGGTGTAGCCGTGTACTGGCTATTGCGCAATTGCCTCTGTTTTCACCAGATCACCTCATAGTTCTGACAAAAGATTCAGCATCTTATCCTTTGGCGTTGCATATGGATCACGACACTTGCACTTGATCTAACAATCTGCTGATAGAGGCCCGATACATCTTGTCTGGCTCGGTTGCGCCGCATATAAGGCGCCCGAAATATGGGTCCTGGGGTGAGTCGAATGAGTGCGCTCGTGGATGCAGATTACACGCCGTCGGAGGACGAACCGTTCATGAATGAGCGGCAGAGGTCCTACTTCCGTGCAAAGCTGGTTGGCTGGAAGAACGACATACTTCGCGAAGCTCGTGAAACACTGGAAATCCTTCAGCAGGAAAACGCGAATCATCCCGATCTGGCCGATCGGGCCTCTTCGGAGACGGATCGCGCGATCGAGCTGAGGGCGCGCGATCGTCAGCGCAAGCTGATCGCCAAGATCGATTCTGCGCTGCAGCGAATCGACGAAGGGACGTATGGCTATTGCGAGGAGACCGGCGAGCCGATTTCCCTCAAGAGGCTTGACGCCCGTCCGATCGCGACGCTTTCGATCGAGGCACAGGAACGCCACGAGCGTCGCGAGAAGGTCTATCGCGAAGACTGATTGACTGATCTCGATGGCAGATGACGGGCGGGAAACCGTCCGTCTATTTCTTGGTCTTCGAGAGTTCACCCAGCAGCCGGGTCATCTCGTCTTCAAGCGAGGCTTGCGCGCTGCTGCGTGCCGGCTTTTCGCGTTCGCCGTCCAGTGAGACTTCCAGTTCCTGAAGCAGTGTCTTGTCGATGTCGTCCATCTTGTCGGGCGCTGCGATTGCGCGGCTCACGGGTGCCGGCGGCGGAGGCGGTGGCGACTGACGGGGAGGCACAGGAGGCGCTGACGGTCGTGGCGGAGCCGCATAGGTCACAGGGGCTGGGGACGGCGTATAGGCAGGTTCAGGGGCCGGCGGTGGGGTTGGCGCCACCGATTCCGGCGGACGTGGTCGCTCACGCTGTACGGGCAGTTCGGCCTGGGCAGGTGGCTCGGGTGGGGCAGGAGGCCTTGGCGCCTGAGCCGCAGGATTGGGCGCAGGCGCACGGCGAACTGGCGGATTCATGCGAATATTCTGCTCGACCACGATGTCGCTTGTGCCGCCGATCAGCAGCAAATGCTCGACATCGTCGCGCCGTACCAGAACCAACCGTCGATGGCTGTCGACCGCTGTCGCATCCATGACCGCAAGCCGTGTCTTTCGGTTGCGGCCTCCAGCGACGAATGTGCCGGAGGATGCGCGCCGGATGATCTTGACGACGATGAGGATGAAGATCAACGCGGCGAGGGCCGCGAGCGTCCACAGAATGGCTGGGACATATTGCGGCCCCGCTACACCTTCCAACCATTCGACCATAGGACGCCCCCGAGCAATTGACTTACAGAGTAGACTCTAGACTTACACACCCGCAAATTGCCAATATCAAACGTGGTGGCAAGGGTTTTCATTAACCTTTTTGCGGCGGGCACTTTCCCGACCTACAAGAATATGTTCCAAGCGCGGTTGAAACCCGAGACGCACGACGCCGAGCAGGGGGCGATGGCCAAAGAAAATCGCAGCGATTTCAATCCCGCGCCGCTGGTCGACAATACGATGCGACCGGGTGCGATCACACGCCTTATCGTCTTTATTCTGGTGCTGATCGGAGGCGCCTTCGTTTTCGGCGTCTTCCGGGACAAGTTTGGCAATCCGTTCCTCCTGGGACTTCTGGGCATCCTTGCCATGATTGGCGTCGGCTATCTTTTTGCCACCGCAATCGGCTTTGTGCAGATCGCGCCGCGATCCGGGGGAGGCGAACTCTCCCGGGCCTTCGTCGATTCCATGCAACAGGGGCTTCTGGTGACAGATGTCCGAGGGCGCATCGTTTATGCGAACCGCGCCTATGGCGACATGACGGGAGCGGTTTCGGCTGCCGATCTGAGGACGCTGGAAAGCCTGCTTTCCGATCTGCCTGATGCGTCGGGCATCGTGCACCGTATCGCCAAGGGGCTGACTGACGGACAGGCAGGCGATGGCGAATTTCGGCTTCAGCAGTCCTTGCGACCTGGTGGCGAATCAGGCGCGCACTGGTACCGTGTGCACGCGCGGCGGTTTTCGGCACCCGGACATCGCGAGCCGCTTCAGGCATGGCAGCTTGCCAATATTTCAGGTGAGCGAGCCGAGCAGGAACGCTTCTTCCTCGATCTCCAGAAAGCGATCGACCATCTTGACCACGCGCCGGCCGGCTTCTTCTCGGCCGATCCGGACGGTCGGGTGACCTACGTCAACGCCACGCTCGCGGAGTGGCTTGGCATAGACCTTGCTAGCTTCTCGCCTGGCGCCATGTCGATGCGCGATTTCGTTGCGGGCGATGGAATGGCACTGGTGCATTCCGTCAAGGCCGATCCTGGCAGCACACGCAACGCCGTCATAGATCTCGACCTGTCGACGGCCAGCGGAGCGGCGCTGCCGGTTCGCTTCATGCACCGGGTAACCGCGAGCCGTGACGGCCTGCAGGGGCCGACCCGCACCATCGTCCTCAATCGGGCTGAAGGCGAAGACGTTTCCGCCGAATTGCGTGCCTCTGAGGTGAGGTTCACGCGGTTCTTCAACTCGACACCGATGGCAATCGCTGGGATCGACCAGCAAGGTCGGATCTTGCGGACCAACGCGCCATTCCTGTCGTTGTTTGCCAGCGTGGTCGACCGGGATGCCGTCGACCGGCACATCCGCTTCGATACCGTGATTCACGAGCGCGACCGGGCGGCCTTCGCCAATGCCGTGGAGAAGGCCAAGCAGCACCAAGCGGATATAACGCCCATCGATACCGTCCTGCCGGACAATGAGGAGCGCCATGTGCGCTACTATGTCAACGCGGTGGTGGACGGCAGCGGATATGACGGCGCCGAGGAAGCGGCGATCGTCTACGCGGTCGAAACGACCGAGCAAAAGGCGCTCGAAAACCAGATGGCGCAGAGCCAGAAGATGCAGGCGGTGGGACAGCTCGCTGGCGGTATCGCGCATGACTTCAACAATGTTCTGACCGCCATCATCATGGCGTCCGACCTGCTGCTGACGAACCATCGGCCGTCCGATCCGTCATTCCTCGACATCATGAACATCAAGCAGAATGCGAACCGCGCCGCGTCGCTGGTTCGCCAGTTGCTTGCGTTCTCGCGTCGCCAGACGCTGCGGCCGGAAGTTCTCAACCTGACAGATGTTCTGGCAGATCTTCGCATGCTGCTCGCGCGGCTTGCCGGCAACGACATTGCGCTCAAGATCGACCATGGTCGCGATCTCTGGCCGATCAGGGCCGATCTCGGCCAGTTCGAACAGGTGATCGTCAATCTCACCGTCAATGCGCGGGACGCCATGCCGGACGGCGGCGAGATAACCGTTCGCACGCGCAATCTGCCGGAGGCGGAGTGTGAAGCTTTCGGGTATCGCGAGCTTCTCCCTGCCGACTATGTGCTGGTGGAGGTGGAAGACAGCGGCTCGGGCATCGCGCCCGATGTGCTGAAGAAGATCTTCGAGCCCTTCTTCACGACCAAGGAAGTTGGCAAGGGGACAGGGCTTGGCCTCTCCATGGTCTACGGGATCGTCAAGCAAACGGGTGGTTTCATCTATTGCGATTCCGAAGTCGGTGAAGGAACGACGTTCCGGATCTTCCTGCCACGCCATGTCGTGGTGGAAAAGCCGGGGGATACCTCCTCCTCGCAGGAAACTGCGGCAGCCGCGCCGAGACCGGCAGAGGCCAACAAGGATCTGTCAGGCTCCGCGGTCGTGCTCCTCGTGGAGGATGAGGACGCCGTGCGCATGGGCGGGATGCGGGCACTGAAGTCGCGTGGCTATACCGTTCACGAGGCATCTTCTGGCGTCGAGGCGATGGAGATTTTCGAACAGCTCGAAGGCAAGATCGACATTGTCGTTTCGGACGTCGTCATGCCCGAGATGGACGGCCCAACCCTGCTCGGGGAGTTGCGCAAGTTGCAGCCGGACATCAAGTTCATCTTCGTTTCAGGTTATGCGGAGGATGCGTTCGCCCGAAATCTGCCCGCTGACCAGAAATTCGGCTTCCTGCCCAAGCCGTTCTCGCTGAAGCAACTGGCGACGGTCGTGAAGGACGTACTCGAAAGCTAGGCTCAACCCGATCGCAAGTTTCGCGCAGGCATCGGCGTATAAAAACAGATCGAATTCGTTTTATCGCGTTGGCTGTTTGGGGGCACGAAACCAATGCAGGACAATATAGATGATCGAGGCAAGCGGCGCCTTACCGAGCGTGTCGATCTGCAGTTGGCCATCACCATGCTTGCCGAGCGCGGCTATGATGTCGAGCGTATGCTCGCCGAGATGGTCAAGCGATTCTATGTCGATCTCGATGAGTTCAACGAATTGATCAATGCCGCCTGACATCGTTTGTAATGCGTGATCGATCGCGCTTTCCCTTTTTTGCCGCATTTGACATACAGGCAGAATCGGGACGATTGACGGTGCGACGCACCAGACGAGCAGGAGAGGGATTTATGAAGACGAAGATTATCGCCGCCATTGCGGCCGCGGCGCTGCTCGCCGCATGCACCACCGACCCCTATACCGGACAGCAAAAAGTCTCGAATACAGCCGGTGGCGCCGCGATCGGCGCTGGCCTAGGCGCACTCGCCGGCATTGCGCTGGGCGGCGGCAACGACAGGCGGAATGCATTGATTGGCGCGGGTGTCGGGGCGCTCGCCGGCGGTGCCATCGGCAACTATATGGACCGTCAGGAGGCCGAATTGCGCGCCCAGTTGCAGGGCACCGGCATCAGCGTCACGCGCAATGGAAACCAGATCATACTGAACATGCCGTCCAACATTACGTTTGCGACGGATCAGGACCAGGTGATGTCGGCTTTCTATCCGACGCTCAACTCGGTTGCGCTCGTCTTGAAGAAGTTCAACCAGACGATCGTTGACGTCTACGGTCACACCGATTCCACGGGCAACGACCAATACAACTATGAGCTCTCGGAACGTCGCGCCATGTCGGTGGCGAATTACCTCTACAGCCAGGGCATAGACGGACGCCGCTTCGCAGTTCAGGGTTTTGGCGAAACGCGCCCCATCGCTTCGAACGCGACGCCGGATGGCCGGGCCGCCAACCGCCGCGTCGAAATCCAGTTGTCGCCTCTGTCATAGAGGCTGTCACACAAAGCTGAGGGGCTCGCATGCGCAAAGCATTGCGAGCCTTCGCTTCAGCTGAAGCCGCGCAGTGAGGTCACGAGGCAGTAGACGCGCAGGCCGCGGAGGAGAGGTTCTCCTTCTCAACGATCGCCAGTGCTTCGAGGAACTCCGACTGTGTGAAACTGGCTACCGCATTGCCGGTTTCCACAGTCAGCAGCGCAGCCGCGAGGCCTTCGCGCACTGCATTCACAAGCCGCTTTCCGGCAAGCAGGGCAGCAATTGTTGCGCCTGCCATGGCATCGCCGGCTCCTGTAACGTCAACGATCCGCCGCGGACTGGGCGGGGTCAGCGACCAAATGCCGGCATCGTCGAAGATCGTCACCGCGTTTGCGCCATCTGTGATGACTGCGCTCCGCAAGCCTCGTGCCCGCAACGCCGCGACACGTCTCTCGGCTTCATTGACTGATCTCTTACCCGGCATGTGTGGTTCCACGGCGGCGATGATTGCCTCGGCCTCGCGTCGGTTCATGAACAGGCAGGCAAGAGAGGAAAGCACGCCGACGAGCCGAACAGCCTTGGCAGGAGAGATCGCGATGGCGAAACTCGGACGTGTGCCGCACTGAGCGACGAGCCTTGTCAGCGCCGCTGCCGGAAGGTTGGCATCGGTGAGCAGCGCATCGGCGCCATGCAACTCCTCTCGGATCTTGGCGCGGCGCATCTGCTTGGGAAAAGCGATGTCATAAAGACCCATGTCTGCGAGGGCAGCGACCACATCGCCATTCGCATCCAGAAGCGCGGTGTAGCTTGGTGTGGAACGATCAAGAAACACGGCGGAAGCGTCGCGTATTCCATGTGCGGCCATCGCCTCGGCGACACGCAAGCCTGCCCCGTCGCCTCCTCGGACTGACATCATGGTCGCCTTCGCGCCGCGATGTACCGCCGTTCTCAATGCGTTGAACGTGCCACCGCCGACCTCTTCACGCATGGACCCGGGAATCGACGCACCGGGCACGAATGGGGCTTCCATTCTGCCCCGACGGTCCATATGGGCCCCGCCCACGGCAAATATGTGCGGAGTTCTGGCGTGTGCAATCATGTTTCGTGAAGCTTCATGGACGGCGGGACCATAGGTCGATGGTCGTTGCTGCGCAATCACTGGCGCAAGGTGCGCGCCATTTGATCCAGCCCGCGCCGACACGCCGTACCATGGTGGGAAAGCGGTGGCGCGAAAGGCCGGAGAGATGCTTATCTGACGCACGGAGGAAACTGATGCGACCCACGGCCTATCCGGATTTCGGACTCAGTGAAGAACAGCGCCACGAGGCGACCTTCGGGCATTACTATGAATACCCCGGCATGGACGGGCCGCGCGGAGAGATCTGGTGCTACACCGACCGGTTTTCCTACCGGGCAGGCGACGTCGCCGAGTTCAAGATCAGCACCACGGCATCGGCATTCGACATCGAAATCGCACGAGACGGCGCGGCGGAAAGGACCGTGTTTTCGCGCAAGAATATTGCGGCCCGTTGGCAGGAGACGCCGGACCAGTGCTCGGTCGAGGGCTGCGGCTGGGCGACCACGTTCGAGCTGGCAATCCCGGCAGACTGGCCATCAGGTGCCTATAAGGTGAGGCTGACTGCCGAGGGGGGCGACGGCAAGCCGATCTCCAGCGAACATCTCTTCATCATATGCCCGCAGCGCGGCGTGAAGGGCCGCATTCTTCAGGTGGCGGCAACCGGCACTTGGACCGCTTACAACACCTGGGGTGGGTCAAACCACTATCAGGGAATTACTGGGCCTAGCCGCAACGAATTCGCGCGCCGCGTGAGCACCCAGCGTCCCTGGTGCCGGGGCTTTGTGACGTTGCCGCCGGATGCGCCGCGCGTCCCGATCGAGGTCGACCTGCCGCCAATGACCAAACCGCGTTATCCGCATATGGAATGGGCCTATGCGACTGGTCACTCAAAGAAATATGCGTCGAGCGGCTGGGCAAGCTACGATTCGCACTTCTTCAAGTGGGCCGAACGGAATGGCTACGGAATAGACCTTGTCAGCAATCACGAGCTGCATTTCTCGCCGGATATCTTGACCGGATACGACCTGATCGTCTGCGTCGGTCATGATGAATACTGGTCGTGGGAGATGCGCGACGCGGTCGATGCTTTTGTCGAACAGGGTGGCCGGGCGGCGCGATTTGCCGGAAATTTCCTCTGGCAGACGCGGCTTGAGGATGAAGGAAGACAGCAGGTCTGCTACAAATATGCAGCGCGCAAGGAGGACCCGGTCTTTCGATCTGAGGATACCTCGCGCACGACGAACGCATGGGATGCTCCCGAAGTGGGGCGACCTGCGACGACGACGTTCGGGCTCAATGCATTGAAGGGTGTTTATGCTGGCTGGGGCGGCTGCCTGCCGCGTGGCGTGCGCGGCTTTCCAATCTACAGGCCCGACCATTGGGCCTTCAAGAATACCGGTCTCTATTATGGCGATGTGCTCGGACAGGAGAGTCACATCTTCGGCTACGAGGTGGATGGCCTCGATCACGTTATTCGCAACGGTCTGCCGGAGCCGACCGGCACTGACGATCCGCCTGAAGGCGTCGAGATACTCGCAGTCGGACTGGCGACGCAGGTCGAGGAGAGCGCAGATGTACCCACGGGCTGGCTCAATGACGAGGATGGGCGTTTTGCCGCCGAAACCCTCTACGGCTCGCCGAGCGATGAAAATCTCGAAAAGGTCAAGCGCGGCAACGGCATGATCGTCAGTTTCAGGAAGGGCAAGGGTGAAGTGTTCCACGCCGGAAGCTGCGAATGGGTTGCGGGGCTTCTGCGAGGCGACCAGATGGTCGAAAAGGTCACTCAGAACGTGATGGACCGGTTTCTCGGCAGGCAGGCGCAGTGACCACCAAATCAGATCATCTTTTCTATTATACGAGGCTGCCGCGCCCGATGGTGGAGCGCGCGGAAGGCATCTATTTCTGGGATGTCACCGGGAAGCGGTTCATGGACGCGTCCAGCAGCGCGGTGAACGTGAATATCGGTCATGGCAATCGTAATGTCATCGATGCTGTCGCGCGACAGATGGACAAGGTTTGCTTCGCTTACACGATTCATTTCGAGAACGAGCCTGCTGTCCAGCTTGCCGCCGATCTGGCAAGGCGCATGCCAGGAATGGATCGCCTCTATTTCGTGTCAGGCGGTTCGGAGGCGGTGGAGGCCGCACTCAAGCTTGCGCGCCAATGGGCGGTAGCAACGGGCCAGCCGGAGCGCAGGAAGATCATCGGCCGTATGCCCTCCTATCACGGCATCACGATCGGCGCGCTTGGCGTTACCGGCGACCATGTGCTCACCGATGCGTTCGCCGATATCGGGCGGGGCATGCCGTTGATTCCAGCACCGATGATCCATCGCGACAGCGATACTCTCACCATGGAAGAACGTGGTCTTGCCTATGCCGATATGCTCGATGCGAAGATCAGGGAAGAAGGGGCACACTCTGTACTCGCCTTCATCATGGAGCCCGTCGGAGGGGCGGCGACCGCCGCGCTCGTCGCGCCCGACAGCTACTACCGGCGTATCAGGGAGATCTGCGACCGGCATGGCATCCTGCTGATCCATGACGAGGTGATGAGCGGTGCGGGCCGCACCGGAAAATTCCTGGCAGGCGAACATTGGGATTGCCGCCCCGATATTGTCATTCTGTCCAAGGGATTGAGCTCTGGCTACCAGCCTCTTGGGGCGATCGCGGCACCTGAGCGCATCGTCAGGCCGATCATCGACATGGGCGGATTTCTGCATGGGCACACCTATGCCGGCAATCCGGTCGCTTGCGCGGCGGGGCTTGCGGTCCTGTCGGAGACCGACCGGCTTGGCCTCATGGCCCGGGCCACGGAAATGGGCGACTTACTGAGGCTGGAACTGGAGCTTCTTTCGAGGCGCTTTCCTTTTGTCGCCGACATTCGAGGCAAGGGGCTTTTGCTGGGTGCCGATATCTATGCAGACCCATCGAAGAAGAAACCGCTGGCACCGGAGAAGTTCGCCAATGCGCGGCTGCTCGACATTGCCTTCGAGCGAGGGCTCATCATCTATTCTCGGCGGGTAAAAGGTGGAGCATTCGGCGACAATTTCATGGTCTGCCCGCCAATGATCGTGACGCAGGAGCAGATCGGCGAAATCGTCTCTATCCTCGGCGATTGCCTTGAGCAATTTGCGGCCGAGTTCAGTCTGCCGGTGGAGCGCTGAGATGGCCCATCACGACCTAGTCAGCATCCGACCGGCCGAGCCCCAGGACGCGGAGGAGATGATGCGTGCGCTGATGTCGCTCGCCGCCCATATCGGCGCCACGAGCAAGGTCAAATGTACGGCTGAGGACCTCCGCGTCCATGGCTTCGGGCCAAATCCTGCATTTGAATGCCTCATCGCGGAGACCGCCGGCGAAGTCGCAGGGATCTGCGTGTTCTTTGGGAGCTTTTCGACCTGGTATGGCCGGCCAGGCGTTTATGTGCAGGACCTCGTCGTGCACGAGAAATTCAGGGGCAGGCGCGTGGGCGAGCAACTCCTGCGACGGGTGGCGGCAGTCGGCAAGGCCAGAGGCTGTGTCTATATGCGGCTTGCCGTTGACCACGAAAATCCGGGCGCTATGGCCTTCTACAAAAGGCTCGGGCTGGTGCACAGGTTTGACGATCTGATCTATGCCGCCTATGGCGAGGCCTTCGATGCATTGGCAGGCGGACAGGAGAATCTGGATTGAAAGCCTTCTACGCAGACGAGCAGAAACGCCATAACCCGAAGATGTTCCTGTCGAGCGGTGCGCCAAAGCCGAATCCGGAACAGCCCGAACGCGTCGAGAGGCTGCTTGAGGGCGCCCGTGCCGCCGGTTGCGCGATCGAGCGGCCGCAATCCTTCGGGCTTTCCCCGATCGCCGCGATCCACACTCCCGAATACCTCGCCTTCCTTGAGAACATCTTTGAGCGTTGGCAGCGCATCGAGGGGGCGTCCGAGGAGGTTATTCCGAACATCCACCCTATCGCGCGGAACGGCGCGTATCCGGCATCGGCCGTAGGACAGGCCGGCTATCACATGGCCGATACCGCCTGTCCCATCTCGGCTGAAACCTATGACAGCGCCTGCTGGAGCGCCTGGAGCGCTGTGGCCGCTGCTGAGGCTGTCATGAGCGGCGAACCGTCTGCCTACGCGCTGTGCCGACCGCCCGGGCACCACGCCTTCGCGGATGTTGCGGGAGGATTCTGCTTCTTCAACAACTCGGCGATCGCGGCCCAGCATCTGCGAAAGACCGGCCAGCGCGTCGCGATCCTCGACGTCGATCTCCATCATGGCAACGGCACACAGGGCATCTTCTACAATCGTGCAGATGTCCTGACAGTATCATTGCATGCCGATCCGGTGCGTTTCTATCCGTTCTTCTGGGGGTATGCGGATGAGCGCGGTGAGAATGCCGGACTCGGCTACAACTACAATCTGCCGTTGCCGCGCAAGTCGGGCGATGCTGCCTTCATGGAGGCGCTAGGCGCCGCAATCGAGCGGATTCGTGCATTTGCACCGGACGCACTGGTCGTGGCGCTTGGGCTGGACGCGTTCCAGGGGGATCCGTTCGGGGGGCTCTCGGTGACTACGCCAGGTTTTTCCCGTATCGGCGAGGCCATTGCGGCGCTTGGCCTGCCAAGCGTCATCGTGCAGGAGGGCGGCTATCTGTGCGATGCGCTTGGTGACAATCTCACTGCATTTCTGACCGGATTTGGCGCCGCGCGCGGGTAGTTTGCGCCTGCCGACTCAGTGGAACTGAAGCAAATGCTTCAGCTTGCCATTGCCCTCGGCGAGAGCGTGTCGATCCCAAGCAGCTGGTTGATGTTGGTGCGCGACTTGACGATTTCGTCGATGGAATGACGCATAAGCACCGCGAAGAACGCGTTGAGCGCTTCTCTAAGGGCAGCATTGACCCCGCAGGAATCAATCAGGGGACAATCGGCGGCGTCGTTCTCGAAGCACTCCGCCATTGCGAAGTTCTCTTCGGTAACGCGAACCACATCGAAGAGCGAGATATCGGCGGCCGGACGTGCAAGCTTGACGCCCCCGTTGCGGCCGCGCACCGTCGTGACCAGCCCATGCTCGACCAGCGGCTGGAGAATCTTGAATAGGAACAGCTCGGACACGGAATAGGCCGCCGCGATCTCAGGAATGCGCGAAAGCTGACCATCATTGGCGGCGCAATACATGAGAATGCGGATGGCATAGTTTGTCTGGCGCGTGAGGCGCATAGGCGGCTTCCGGTTTCAGGAGGCCTGAATATGGACCATAGATTAGAATTATTCCAGATGAGAATCCCCTTAAGATGATCGGTCCTTTCAAGTTTTTGTGCGAAGGTAGATCGACCGGTCCGACGACCAAGCTTGAAATCGCGTCGGGTCTGCCGCACATGGCCTCATATGAAGGAGCCATCCAAGATCAGCGCCGATGAGCGAAACTTCTCAGACCCAGCGCATGATGCGTTGAGGCTTGCGGCGCTGCGGCGGACCAAGTTTCTTGCCACCGCAGCACTCGTGGTGTGCGTGGCTGTATTCGTCCTGGCAAAGATGTTCGAGGCGCGTTTGCCGGTCCTCGGATTTGTGGCGGCGTTTGCCGAGGCGGCGACCATAGGGGGCTTGGCCGACTGGTATGCCGTGGTGGCTCTGTTCAGGCATCCGCTTGGGGTGCCAATCCCCCATACGGCGATCATTCCGGCGAATAAGGACCGCATTGCCGACAACCTCGGACGCTTCATAGAGGTCAACTTCCTCGCGCCGGAACCGGTTCGCGCGAAACTCAAGGAGGTCGATTTCGCGGCGTTGGTGGCGGACTGGCTTTCCGACGCGGAACGCGCGCGGGGGCTTTCAAGCTTCGTTGCCCGCCTCGTGCCGAAGGCCCTGGCTGCCATGCAAGGGTCAGGACTGCGCGATTTCGTCAGCGAACGCCTCAAGGAGCAGCTGGAAAAGATCGAGGTGGCGCCGCTTGCCGCCGACCTGCTTTCCGCTTTCACCGCAGATCGAAGACATCAAAAGCTCTTCGACCAGTTCACGCGCGTGCTTGGGAAATTTCTGAGTGACGAGGACGCACTGGCATTGATGCGTGAGAAGATACGGCAGGAACTCCCCACCGTTTTCAACATGTTCAAGGCCGACGCCTTTCTTCTCAAGAAGATCGTTTCTTCAGCCGATTCATTGCTGGAAGAGGTGCGCCGGGACCCGGACCATCCGATGCGCGCCGAGTTCGACCGCTTCATCGAAAGGTTTATCGATCAGCTGCGAACGTCGAAGGATTACGCACGTCGCGCTGAAAAGCTGAAACGCCAGTTTCTTGCGCGGCCGCAGCTTCGGGACCTGGCCGACGACATGTGGGAGAGCTTTCGGATCTTCATCGAGACTGATGCCGCATCCGAAAAATCCGTCATCCAGCAGCATCTGACCGGTATGTTCACCGAGGTCGGCAAGCATCTGGCAACCGATGCGCAAATTCGTGCAGACATGAATCAGGGTTTCGTGGTGGCGCTATCCTCATTTGTGGAAAGCCAGAAAAGCGGTGTGTCGGGGTTCATTGCCGAACAGGTTCGACGCTGGGATCTGGTGCAACTCGTGCGCGTCATCGAAATCAATGTCGGCCGTGACCTGCAATATATCCGGTTCAACGGCATGCTCGTAGGCGGCCTTGCGGGGCTCGTCCTCTACACGATCGAACTTCTCTTTCTAAAGTGAGCTTCAGAAACTGGTGATGACGCTGATGCCGGTGCCTTCGAAACGGTCCATGGCCATCAGCGCAGCAGGCGCTTCATCGAGTGCGATCCGCTTGCCGACCAACAGATCAGGCGAGAGTTTCCCAGCCAGGATCATGTCCAGCATTGGCTTGTAGCGAAAGGCCTGCATGCCATGGCTGCCGCGTATTTCCAGCTCGAATGCGATAACCTTGGACATCGGGATCGCCGCCTTGGCGTGATCACCCAGCATCAGGCCGACCTGCACGTGGCGGCCACGCCGGCGCAGATTCGAGACGGAATTGAAGCAGGTTGTCGAATGGCCAAGCGCATCCATCGACATATGCGCACCGCCTTCGGTGATCTGCTTCACCGCCTTGACGACGTTGGGCGTATCGCCGGCATTTATGGTGGCTGCAGCGCCCAACTGCTTGGCGACCGCAAGTTTCTCGTCATTTAGATCGATGGCGACGACATTGGCGCCCATCGCATTGGCGATCATGATGGCGGAAAGACCGACGCCGCCACAACCATGCACGGCGACCCATTCGCCGGGTTGCACGCGTCCCTGATCGACGACCGCGCGAAACGAGGTGACGAAGCGGCAGCCGAGACTGGCAGCCGTTGCGAAATCCATGTCGTCCGGTAGCCGGATCAGATTGGTGTCTGCATGGTCGATGGCGACATACTCAGCAAACGAACCCCAGGCTGAAAAGCCCGGTTGGAACTGATGCTCGCAAACCTGATGGTTGCCGGATGAGCATTCGAAGCAGGAGCCGCAGGCTGCAACGAATGGCACTGTGACGCGATCTCCGATCTTCCATCGACTGACCGATTTGCCGATGGCCGCCACGGTTCCTGCAAGTTCATGGCCCGGAACATGGGGCAGCCGGATGGACGGGTCATGCCCGATCCACCCATGCCAGTCACTTCGGCAAAGCCCGGTGGCCTCAACCTTTATGACCACTCCATCGGCTGAGGCAGCGGGATCGGGCACATTCTCGATCGTGGGTGTCTGGCCGAAGGCCTCGAACAGGACTGCTTTCATTCAAGACCTCCCGCACATTACCTGGATCACGGGCGCTTGATGCAGCCCGTCATGCGTGGCTACACGCGCAATGGCAGCGAGACAAGCGTGTGGCATCAGTGCCTACTTGCCGATCGACAGGCCCTTGAAGCGCGCCGTCTGTTCGCGGATGGCAACTTCGGCAGGCAGGCGCTCCATGCTGGATGCGCCATAGAAGCCGTGCATCCGGTCGCAATGTTTCAGGATGTAGGCTGCATCATCGGGCATCGATATCGGCCCGCCGTGACACAGCATGATGACGTCTTTCCGGACTTCGCGGGCCGCCGCCGAGATGGCATCGATCTCCGTCACGCAATCGTCGAGCGACTTCGCGCTGGTGGCCCCGATCGTGCCGCCGGTCGTCACGCCCATATGCGCGACAATGATGTCCGCCCCGGCTTCCGTCATCGCCCGGGCCTCATCGGCGTTGAAGACATAAGGCGTCGTCAGCAGATCAAGCGCATGTGCGCTGGCGATCATGTCGACTTCCAGCCCGTAGCCCATGCCGGTTTCCTCAAAGCTCTGGCGCATGCTCCCGTCGAAAAGTCCGATGGTGGGAAAATTCTGGACGCCTGAGAAGCCCATGTCCTTCAACTCCGCGAGGAAGCGTGGCATCAGAACGAAGGGATCTGTTCCGTTGACGCCGGCCAGAACCGGTGTGTTCTTGACCACCGGCAGCACTTCGACGGCCATTTCCCTGACGATCTCATTGGCGTTGCCATAGGCCAGAAGGCCTGCGGCGGAGCCGCGTCCGGCCATCCGATATCGTCCGGAATTGTAGATGATGATGAGGTCGATCCCCCCGGCCTCCTCGGATTTCGCCGACAGGCCGGTTCCGGCACCGCCGCCAACGATCGGCTTGCCTGCCTCGATCATGGCGTGGAACTTCTGGAGTATGTCCTTGCGCGGGATGGTTGGCATTGTCGTCTCGTCAGTTTGCGATGTCCCGGAAGGCGGCGACCGCGGCCTTCGCGAATTCGGGATCGTTGATGTGGAAGGGAAGGCGAATCAGGCGGCGGTCATCGGTGGTCTCAAGCGTCAGTTCGATCGCTTCGAAGAGCGCCGCGTCGGCCTCGGGCGACCAGAATGCGCCGCCTTCGATGTCGAGCGCCGACACGCCCTTTTCGGGAAGGAGGAAACGAACCGGTCCATGACAGGCGTTCAATTTCCGCGCAATCCATTTGCCGATCGCGCGGCATTCGTCCGGCGTCGTGCGCATCAGCGTGACATTGGGATTGTGCTCGTAGAAGAGCCTGTCCCTATAGCGCTCCGGAATTGTCGACGGCGCCCAGAAATTGACCATGTCGAGCGCGCCAACCGAACCGACATATGGAATTCGCGTACGTGCTACAGCTCCGAGGCGATCCTCGGTCGCGGCCAGAACGCCACCGCACAGGAGGTCGCAGACTTCCGTCGTCGTCATGTCGAGAATGCCCGACAGAAGTCCACTGTCGGCGAGCTTCTCCATGGATCGGCCGCCGGTGCCCGTGGCATGGAACACCATGCAGTCATAGGTATCCTTGAGCTCGTCCACCATGGCAGTCACGCAGGTGGTCGTCACGCCGAACATTGTCAGCCCGAGTGCAGGCTTGCCTTCCGAACGCGGCGCCGGATTTCGCGCCATTCCGGCAATGGCCTGTGCGGCATTGTGCAAGATCACGCGTGAAAGCGGATTGAGGCCGGCCATGTCGGTGATCGACGGCATCATCACGATGTCGGACACGTCGACATAAGGCGCTACATCACCGGAGGCTAGCGTCGAGACCATCAGCTTGGGCAAACCCAGCGGCAGCACGCGCATGCCGGCCGTGATGATGGAGGTTCCACCGCCGCCGCCGATCCCGACGATCCCGGAAACGTCGGTGCGGGTGGACATGAAGGCGGCGAAGGCCGCGCCCATCCCGGCAACAGCCACCCCACGATCGTCGGTTTCCAGAACGGCGTTGGCGCCGCTCGAATGATGAGAGGCCACTTCCTGTGCCGAGATGTCGGTGCTGACTGTTGGCTTTCGGATGCCCACATCCACCCGAACCACGCTCGCGCCGGTCCCCGCGATGGCATCGGCGAGATAGGCAAGCTCCTCGCCCTTGGTGTCGGCAGTGCCGACGACATAGATGCTGGCCAAGCTCCCTCCCAGAAGCGCTTCCTGCGCCGTCATTCCGCCTCGAGAAGGGCGGTTGCAAGTTTTTGAGACGCGAGTATCATATTGGGATGGATGTCTCACGTCAAGCAAGCGCCGTAGTGCCAGAGCGCGGCCCAAGGGCCCGGACCAGACGCCTGATGCTGGTCGCTGCGACACGCCTCATGCAGGATGGGACAATCCCTTCGATCACCGCGGTCGCGGAGGAGGCCGATGTCTCGCGCGCTACCGCCTATCGGTATTTTCCGACACAGGCCGCACTGGTGCATGCGGTCGTCGATGAAGCGCTCGGCCCCATCCTCGACTGGCACTCGAAGTCCGGCGATGCGTTGGAACGGACGCGGTCGCTCCTTTCAACCTCCATTCCTCGCATCGAGGACTATGAAGCGACGTTCCGCGCGGCGCTGAAACATTCCCTTGATCAATGGGCAATGCGCAATGCGGGGGTCGAAATGAGCGAGCCGGCGTTTACGCGTGGGCACAGGGTAAGCCTTCTGCGCGACGCGGTTTCGCCTTTGACCGACCGGATTTCAGACAGCTCTCGCGAGCGCCTGGCGCAGGCTTTGTCTCTTCTGTTCGGAATTGAGGCTCTCGTGATCCTGAAGGACATTTGGGGCATTGACGGAGGGGAGGCGAAGGATGTCATATTATGGGCCGCAGAGTTGCTCGTCACTGCCGCCTCGGCATCCGAGGTCTAGAAACGTGACGCTGCGCAGGACTCAATCTGGTCGGACCAAAAGAGCAGGCGCTGGAAGCGTTCTCTCAGTATTTCGCAGCATCGGATATGTCCCGGCGCGGGTAAGAATCGGTTTAAACACAAATCACACGACGCAAGGTCCGAGGACGGGCAGGTATTTCGCGGGATCGCGGAAAAGAAAGCCCTTGACCGACCTTCGCAATTGGTAATACCAGATGAGGGACGTGGTGAACGAATTTCGGGTCGCATTGGAGACATGAGGCTCAACCGGTTCTACCCATGCCTGCGGGGGCGATCCGGGAGGAGATAAAAAGCAGGGCCTGCTTTCTGGCAGGTGTCGCGGCGCTCGCAAAGGTGTCTCGACCAGCGGAAAATATAGGCGCTAATGGGAGGAGAACCGATATGCGCAAGAGGCTTTACGGCTTAATGGCCGGAGTATCATTGTTCGGATATGTCGGCGTTGCGAGCGCGCAGGAGCTGACGATCTTCTGGGCAGAGTGGGATCCGGCGAACTATCTTCAGGAACTTGCAAACGAATACGAGGCCGAGACCGGCGTAAAGGTTACGGTCGAAACCACGCCATGGTCGGATTTTCAGACCAAGGCTTTCACCGAATTCAACGCCAAAGGGTCCGCCTACGACATGGTTGTTGGTGACTCGCAGTGGATCGGCGCGGCATCTGAAGCCGGTCACTATGTCGACCTGACCGACTTCTTCAACAAGCACAAGCTGAACGAGACGATGGCTCCGGCCACGGTGAAGTATTACGCCGAGTATCCGGCGGCTTCCGGCAAATACTGGTCGATCCCGGCGGAAGGCGACGCAGTCGGCTGGTCTTATCGCAAGGATTGGTTCGAGGACCCCAAGGAGATGGAGGCCTTCAAGGCGAAGTATGGCTACGACCTTGCGCCGCCCGCCGACTGGAAGGCACTGCGGGACATTGCCGAGTTCTTCAACCGTCCGGACGAGAAGCGCCACGGCATCGCCATCTACACTGACAATTCCTATGACGCTTTGGTGATGGGCGTCGAGAACGCCATTTTCTCGTATGGCGGCGAACTTGGCGACTATGCCAACTACAAGGTCGACGGCATCATCAACTCCGAGCAGAACGTAAAGGCACTCGAGATCTACAAGGAGCTTTATGGCTTCACGCCTCCGGGTTGGGCCAAGAGCTTCTTCATCGAAGACAACCAGGCGATCACCGAGAACCTGGCGGCAATGAGCATGAACTACTTTGCCTTCTTCCCGGCACTGGTCAACGAGGCGTCCAACCCGAACGCCAAGAACACCGGCTTCTTCGCCAATCCGGCGGGACCGGGCGGCGAACAGTTCGCCGCGCTGGGCGGCCAGGGCATCTCGATCGTCAATTACTCCGAGAACAAGGAGGAAGCGTTCAAGTTCCTGGAATGGTTCATCAAGGACGAGACCCAGAAAAAGTGGGCCGAGCTTGGCGGCTATACTTGTAACGTCGCAGTGCTGGAATCGGCTGAGTTCCAGAACGCCACACCCTACAACAAGGCGTTCTACGACACGATGTTCAAGGTCAAGGACTTCTGGGCGACGCCGGAATATGCCGAGCTGCTGATCCAGATGAACCAGCGCGTCTACCCCTACATCACGGGTAACGAGGGTTCGGCCAAGGAAGTGCTCGATGCACTTGCCAATGACTGGAACGAGACCTTCAAGAAGTACAACCGCGTGCAGAAGTAAGCACTGCAGAGCTCGGAGGGGGCGGCAGATCGCCCCCTCCGTTTTTTGTTCAGGACAAGGAAGGAACGGGCCTTGGCCACCGCCGCAGTCATGACCACGCTTGACCCCAAATCGCGCGCCGCCTCCCGCGGAATGAGCGATCTGGCGATCCGCAACCTCTTCATCATTCCCACGATCGTATTCCTGATCGTCTTCAATATCTTTCCGCTGATGTATTCGCTGGGCTATTCGTTCACGGATTTCCGCGCCTCTTCACCAGCGCCGGCCAATTTCGTGGGGTTGCAGAACTACCGCGAACTGCTCAATGACCCGTTCATCTGGACGAACTTCGCCATCACGGCCAAATACGTCATCGTCTCCGTCATCGGCCAGGTGATCGTCGGCTTCGGGGTGGCGCTGCTGCTCAATCGCGATATCCCGTTCAAGGGCCTCATCACGACGCTGCTTCTGTTGCCGATGATGCTTTCGATGGCGGTTGTGGGGCTGTTCTGGAAACTGCTCTACGACCCGTCATTCGGCATCATCAACTATGCGCTGGGCCTCGGCACGTTCGAGTGGCTGTCAAACCCGGACATGGCGCTCTATGCGGTCGCCCTCACCGACATTTGGATGTGGTCGCCCTTCGTCATGCTGTTGTCGCTGGCAGGTTTGTCGGCCGTACCCAAGCATCTGTACGAGGCCGCCGCGATCGACCGCGCCGGGTCGCTCTACACGTTCTTCCGCATCACGCTGCCGCTGGTGGCGCCAATCCTGATGATCGCCATCATCTTCCGCACGATGGAGGCGTTCAAGACGTTCGACCTCGCCTACATCCTGACCAGCCAGCCGACGACCGAAGTGATCTCGATCCGGCTGTACAAGATGGCGTTTCAGGAATGGCAGACGGGGCGCTCCTGCGCCCTCGCCTATATCGTGCTGATCATGGTGCTGGCGATCACCAACATTTACGTCAAGTACCTCAACAAGGTGAAGGAGCGCTAGGATGGCCGCCGTACGCACTACCGGCGAACGGACGCTCAACCGCGTCGCCATCGCCAGCGTCCTGATTGTAACGTTGATCTTTCTGGCGCCGATCTATTGGATCGTGTCGACCTCGTTCAAGCCGCGCAACCTGTCGACGACAATCCCGCCGACGGTCGTGTTCACGCCGGAAATCTCGCCCTTCGTCAAACTGTTCACCAAGCGTTCGCAGCTTCGTTCTGCGCCGACGCCGGAGGAATACGAGGCGGCCCCATGGTGGGAACGTCTGGTGTTCGACGGGGGTGAGAAGGTGGTGCGCTCGGGCCGCGGCGAAGTGCAGCTGTCGGGCTATCCGAGCCGCTTCATCAATTCGCTGATCGTGGCCATAACCTCCACTGTGCTGGCGGTCGGCATGGGCACCTTCACTGCCTATGGCTTCTCGCGCTTCAAGGTGAAGGGCGAGGGGGACCTTCTCTTCTTCATCCTGTCGACGCGCATGCTGCCGCCGGTGGTGGTGGCTATCCCGATGTTCCTGATGTACCGCGCTGTTGGCCTCAACGACACCCATTGGGGGCTGATCATCCTCTACACCGCCTTCAACCTGTCCTTCTCGGTATGGCTGATGAAGGGTTTCATCGACGAGATACCGAAGGAGTATGAGGAAGCTGCTCTGGTCGACGGCTACACGCGCATGCAGGCCTTCTTCAAGGTGGTGCTGCCCGAGGCCGCCACAGGCATTGCGGCCACGGCGGTGTTCTGCTTCATCACCGCGTGGAACGAATATGCGTTCGCGCTGATCATGACCAATCGCCGCGCGCAGACAGCTCCCCCCTTCATCCCAAGCCAGGTCGGCTCGGGTCTGCCGGATTGGACGGTCATCGCCTCGGGCACGTTCCTGTTCCTGCTGCCAGTCGCCATCTTCACATTCCTGCTCAGGAACCATCTCCTGCGCGGCATGAGCTTCGGAGCGATCCGCAAATGATCCGCAGTGACAGACTACAAAGGATTGCCGAGATCGTCATGGTGCTCGGTATCGTGGCACTGTGCCAGCCTTGGAACTTTTTCCTGCACCGCTACGGGGTAACGATCATCCTGATCGGGCTGGTGACCTTCATGTTGACCAACTGGTTCGGGAAGCCGGTCGTCGATGACGTAGACAATGAGGGCGTCTTCGACGTTTCCGACCATCAGGAGGGGCGTTCGTGACTCAGATAGAACTTCGCGGCGTCCAGAAATGGTTTGGTTCCGTCCAGGTCATCAAGGACCTCAATCTGGTCATCGAGGACAATGAGTTCATCGTGCTCCTGGGCCAGTCGGGCTGCGGCAAGACGACGACGCTGCGCGCCGTTGCCGGGCTGGAAACCATCGATGAGGGAGACATCCTGATCGACGGCCAGACCGTGCAACACCTGAAGGCGGCTGCACGCGACATCGCCATGGTGTTCCAGTCCTTCTCGCTCTACCCGCATATGAGCGTCTATGAGAATATCGCCTTCCCGTTGCGCGCCACCCGAATGAACCGCGCTGAGCTCGACAGTCAGGTGCGCGAGATCGCCAATGTGCTGCGGATCGGCGATCTGCTCGACCGCAAGCCTTCAGCGCTATCGGGCGGCGACATGCAGCGAGTGGCTATCGGCCGTGCGCTTGTGCGCCAACCCAAGGCGATGTTGATGGACGAGCCGATCGGCGCGCTCGACGCCAAACTGCGTGAGGAGATGCGCGCCGAGATCAAGCGGCTGCACCTCAAGCAGGGTTCAACCACCATCTATGTCACGCACGACCAGATCGAGGCGATGAGCCTGGCCGACCGCATCGTCATCATGCATGAGGGCGTGTTGCAGCAGGTGGGCACTCCAAACGAGGTCTATTCTCGGCCGCAGAACCTGTTCGTGGCGCAGTTCGTCGGTAGCCCGGTGATGAACATCGCCGCTGCCAAGGTGGCGCAGGACAAGGACGCGGCCACGGTAACCGTCGAGGGCGCGCCGCAGGGCTTCCCCTTCCCGGCCGAACTGCTGGGCAAGCTCAACGGCAGCGCAGGCAAGGCGCTATCGCTCGGCATCCGCCCTGAAGGCGTGCTGGTCGAGCACGAGGCGGGCGACGGCTTTGTGCCGGCCGAGGCTCACATCATCGAGCCGCTTGGCTCCTACGACATCGTCGATCTGCAATTCGGCGACCAGATGCTGCGCGCCCGCACCCGGTCTGGCTTCGTCGAAAAGGCCGGCAGCCGGGTCTATGCCCGCATTGACCCGGCCCAGGCACACTTCTTCGACACGGCGAGCGGACAGTCTCTGGGAGTGCGTCTCTGATGGCACATATCGAACTCAAGAATGTCACCAAGACGTTTGGCAAGCAGACGGCGCTGCGCAACCTCGATCTTGAGATCGCCGATGGCGAGTTCTTCGTCCTGCTCGGAGAGACCGGCGCCGGCAAGACCACGACCTTGCGCCTGGTGGCCGGGCTCGATAAGCCGACCGAGGGACAGGTCTTCATCGACGGCATCGACGTCGCCGACTGGGGTGCGGCCGAGCGCGACGTAGCGCTGGTGCTGCAGCAATATTCTCTTTATCCGCGCTACACGGTGCGCCAGAACCTCGAGTTCCCGCTGAAGTCGAAGCTGAGGCGCGTCCCCGATGCCGAGATTGCCGAGCGTGTGGCCCGGGTGGCCAAGACGCTGCGCATCGAGCATCTGCTGGAACGCAAGACCGACCGACTGTCGGGCGGCGAGATGCAGCGCGTCTCGATCGGTCGAGCGATCGTGCGTAATCCGCGCGTCTTCCTGATGGACGAACCGCTGTCGGCTCTCGACGCCAAGCTGCGCGAGACGCTGAGGACAGAACTCAAGAACATCCAGATGAATCTCGGCCAGACCTTCCTGTTCGTCACCCATGACCAGATCGAGGCAATGTCGATGGGCGACAAGATCGGCGTCCTCAACAAGGGCAGGCTCGTTCAGTCCGGCACGCCCAACGAGATCTACAACAACCCCAGGAACACCTTCGTTGCCCGCTCCGTCGGCTCGCCGCCTATGAACCTGATCGACGGCAAACTGGTGTCGGGCCGCGCCGTGATGACGGCGGCGAACTTCGAACTGCCATATGCGGGCGCCAGTGGCTCGGTCACAGACGGTCGCGCGCTCACCTTCGGCATTCGCCCGGAAGACCTCCAGGTCGAGGAAGGGGCGCCCGTCGAAGCCTTGGTCCACGACATCGAGAACCATGGCGTTGAGAAGATCCTCACCCTGCGTGTGGGCGACACGACCCTGCGCGCGACGGCGCCGGCACAGATGCGCGTCATGATCGAGGATCAGGTTCGTTTCGGCTGGGATCCTGAAAAGGTCGCGCTGTTTGACCACGGCACGGGCATGAGCTTGAGGCACCAGGCCTGACAGGTTTTCCGCGCTCGCAACAGTGGTTCGAGAAAGCGAGAGATGATGAAGACGATCAAGGGCCCGGCGATTTATCTTGCGCAATTCGCGGGAGACGCGCCGCCCTTCGATACGTTTGGCGCCATTTGCGAGTGGGCGGCGTCTCTGGGTTTCAAAGGTGTGCAGATTCCCGCATGGGACCTGCGTATGATCGACGTCGTCAAAGCGGCCGAGAGCAAGTCCTATTGCGACGATCTCAAGGGCGTGGCGGCCGAACATGGGGTGGAGATCACCGAGCTTGCGTCCCACCTGCAAGGTCAGCTGGTCGCCGTCAATCCGGCCTATGACGATGCGCTCGATGCATTTGCCGCTCCGCATGTCCGAGGCAATCCCAAGGCACGGCAGGAATGGGCCGTCGAACAGGTCAAGGCCGCGGCACGCGCCAGCCGCAATCTTGGTCTGACCTCGCATGTCACATTTTCTGGCGCTCTTGCATGGCCGTTTGTCTATCCGTGGCCGCCGCGCCCGGCTGGTCTGATCAAGGCTGCGTTCGAGGAGCTTGCCCGGCGCTGGCGTCCGATACTGGACGTGCATGAAGAGCATGGGATCGACGCCTGTTTCGAGCTGCATCCCGGCGAAGATCTCTTTGACGGCACGACATTCGAGCGATTTCTCGAGCTGGTGGGAAATCATCCGCGCTGCAATATCGCCTATGATCCTTCGCATTTCCGCCTGCAGAATCTCGACTATGTCGGCTTCATCGATGTTTATCACGAGCGCATAAAGGCGTTCCACGTGAAGGACGCCGAACTGCGGTCGACTCCAAAGCAGGGTGTTTATTCAGGCTTCTCCGATTGGCCTGAAAGAGCGGGGCGGTTTCGCTCACTGGGTGATGGCGATGTCGATTTCCGTTCGATCTTCTCCCAGCTTTCCGTCCACGGTTTCGATGGCTGGGCGGTTCTGGAATGGGAGTGTGCCATCAAGGATCGAATGGACGGCGCGCGCGAAGGCGCAAAGTTCATTGCAGACCACATCATCAGGGTGAGTGAATCCAATTTCGATGATTTCATCGACCAGGGCGATGACAGGACCGCGATAAACAGAGCCCTTGGTCTGAGCTGATCCGGACCGGACTCGCAATTCGCAAAATGCCCCCGGATTCTGGTGCGGGCATGGACGCCCGTGTCGCTTCGCGCAATAGTGGAGTTGATGAGGGCCGCATCAACGGATGGCGGCCCGCGTTTGTTTTGAATGTAATGGGAGGAAGAGCGTGACCAAACGCATCGTGTTTACCGGGGGCTCCGGCAAGGCAGGCAAGCATGTGGTTCCCTGGCTCATGGAGCGCGGAAACTACGAGATATTGAATGTCGATCTGAAGCCGCTCGATTGTCCGGGCGTGAACACGCTGATTACCGATGTCACTGACAGCGGTCAGGTGTTCAATGCCCTTTCCATGCATTTCGGGTTCGATGGTTATGAGACACCCGGCGGACCGAAAAAGGTCGATGCAGTCGTGCACTTCGCTGCCGTCCCGCGTGTCTTGATCAATCCTGACAACGTCACCTTCTCGGCCAATGTGATGAGCACCTACAATGTCATCGAAGCGGCGATGAAGCTCGGGATCCGCAAGGTGATCATCGCTTCGAGCGAGACCACCTACGGGGTCTGCTTCGCCGAGGGTGACAAGGACTTCAAGCAATTCCCGCTCGAAGAAGATTATGAAATCGATCCGATGGACAGCTACGGGCTTTCCAAACAACTGAACGAGCATACTGCCCGCGCATTTTCGGATCGCTACGGTGCCGACATCTATGCGTTGCGCATCGGCAATGTGATTGAGCCGCATGAATACGGTCCATTCAGGACCTATGCGGAGAATCCGCCGCTGCGAAAGCGCAATGCGTGGAGCTATATCGACGCGCGTGATCTCGGCCAGATCGTGCATCTGTGCCTTGAAAAGGATGGACTGGGCTTTCAGGTGTTCAATGCCACGAACGACACCATCACGGCGAATGAGCCGACGGCAGAGTTCCTCAAGAAATGGGCACCCGATACGCCCGTGACACGGCCAATCGAAGGGTTCGAGGCTCCCCTGTCAAATCGCAAGATCCGCGAAGTCCTCGGCTTCAAGGAAGAGCACGACTGGCGCAAATACGTCTGAGCGTCAGATGCGCCGGTCTGAGGTTCAAGCCGGCGTTGCCCACTGCTTGACGAGGTGGCTCGCACGCTGGAACTGCGGCGGTATTTCGATGCGATGCCCGAGTGCCGCCGCCGCGCGCCAACCCCAGCGCGGGTCCGCCAGAATGGCACGGGCGTGTGCCGTCATGTCGGCCCGGCCTTCTGAGATGATACTGTTGGCAAGTGCGGGCTCGTCAATCATACCCACCGCGCGAACCGGAATGTCCACACGCTGCTTCACATATTCGGCGAGATGAACCTGATAGCCGGGGCCGACCGGAATTTTCTGATGCGGTGAGTTTCCTCCGCTTGAGCAGCAGATGTAGCTTACGCCGACGGACTTGAGGGCTTTCGCGACCTCGACTGTTTCGTCCTCGACCAGACCACCCTCCACCCAATCCTTCACAGAGAGGCGTATGCCGATCATCAGGTCGGGGGCTGCCTTGCGAATTTCCCGCACGACTTCGATCGCAAAGCGCATCCGGTTCTCCAGAGACCCTCCCCAATCATCTTCGCGCTTGTTCGAGAGCGGCGAAAGAAACTGATGAATCAGATAGCCATGGGCACCGTGCACTTCGATGAAATCGTATCCCACCCGCGCTGCGCGACGTGCTGCGTCGCCAAACTTGCGGATCATCGCCACGATTTCCGGCTCGGTGAGCGCGTGCGGAGTGTGCCAGCCCGTGTCGTAGGGAATCGCAGAAGCTGAAACGGTCTGCCACGCATCCTGTTCGGGGCTCAAGGGTCCGCCACCCTCCCAGGGTCTGTTGCAGGAAGCCTTGCGGCCGGCATGCGCAAGCTGGGGGCCGAACTTCGTGCCGGGGATCGAAAATTCCCGCGCTGCCACCAGCGCGCGTTTTGCCGCCGCTTCATCTGCATCGGAATAGAGGCCGAGGCAGCCATGGCTGATGCGGCCGCGCCGTTCGACATCCGTCATCTCGACGGTCACCATTCCCGCACCGGACATGCCCAGCGTCATCCAATGCTGAACGTGCCACTCGCTCGCGGCACCGTCATCGGCTGAATATTGGCACATCGGCGCGATCGCGATGCGGTTCGCAATCTCCAGCGGCCCCAGCTGGATGGGGGAAAACAGGTCGGGCATGTGGGGCTCCGGGGGGATGATGGCCAAAGGGGTGGTTCGCACGGAAGATACACAGCAAATGTGCGCGGATGCAAAGTGCAATTTTTGCTGCAGCTAGGCGAGGCGGGGTGCCTATCGGGCGAAACGCCTCCGATAGTGCTCGACGACTTCCGGGTTGCGCAAATTGACCGGGAGTTCACCAGCCAGCACGCGCAGTGCCTCTTCAATTGCGCCCACACCCATGCGAAGCATGCTGTCATCGGTGATGCCCGCCATATGCGGGGTGATGATGACGTTGTCGAACGCGAAATAGGGATGATCGGGCGGCAGCGGTTGTGTGGCGAACACGTCCAGCGCAGCTCCTCCGATGCGGCCTTCCTTCAGTGCTGCGATCAGTGCCTCATCGTCGATCACGGCCCCACGCGCCACATTGACGAGAACGCTTTCCGGCTTCATCCGCGCGATTCTCTCCCGGCTGACGAGCCCGGTTGTTTCAGGAGTGAGGGGACAACAGAGAACAATCACGTCGGCCTTCGCGAACAGCTCATCGAGATCAACGAAGCCAACGCCCTCTGGCAGGCTGTCTCGCCGCCGGCTGTTGGCAATCACGTCAAGGCCGAAGCCGTTCCGAGCGATGGACGCGACAGTGTTTCCGACGTTGCCCATACCGACAATGCCGACCGTTCTGCCGCTCAGGTCCATGCCTTGCTCGGCATGTGCGCGTCCGGCAAGCCAGCCGCCGCTGCGCAGATCCTTATCGACGCGTCTGAAGCGGCGCAGAAGGGCGATGGCCGCGAAGAAAGCGTGCTCGGCCACCGTGCGTGCATTGGCTCCCGGAACATTTGCCACGAGAACACCGGCGCGCGAGGCCGCCTCGATCGGAATCATGTCGATACCAGCGCCATGCCTAATCGCGGCCCGCAGTTGCGGTGCGTCGTCAAAAAGGGCTGGGGGCAACGGAGCGCGCACGATGACCACATCGGCCATGCGTCCTTCGTTTGCGAGCGTCGCGGGGTCGAGCGCTGAGGCTATGACCAGACGACCGGCGCCGGAGAGCTTTTCCCGAGCGCGCGGATGCAACTGGTGGGTCGAGAAGACGACGGGCTCACGCATGCAGAAGTGTAGCCTCGCCGCCGATCGCGTCACTGTTGCGCTCGATCAGTCCCTTCCAGTAGCTCTCCGCACCGGCGAGGTGAGCGCTCATCAAGGCCTGGGCAAGATTGCCGTCGCGGCGAACGAGAGCATCGAAAATCTGCAGATGCTCCGCATGTGATCTGTGCCCGCGACTTGGATCTCCGAAATAGATCGGGAGACGCCCTTCGCCCATCACATAGTAGACACTGCAGATGCGGTGAAAGACGCTGTTCTTGGTGGACCGCACAATCTCGAGATGGAAGTCACGGTCCTCCACCGCGAGTCCTTCGCCTGCCTCCAGCCGCTTCTCCGAAATACTTAGGATCTCACGCAGGCGCTCGTAATTCTCCTCGGTCGCGCGCGAGCAGGCGAGTTCGGCGGCCTTGATCTCGTGGATTTTGCGTAACTCTACGGTTTCGTAGATTTGCACCGGATCGAGCGGCAGTCCGGCACGCGCAAACAGCGCCATGGCTTCGACACTCGCCTGGCGCGTCGTCAGGTAGATTCCCGACTTTGCACGACGTTCGACGATGCGCATCGCTTCCAGAATTGCCAACGCTTCGCGTATCTGGCCGCGAGAAACGGAAAAATGTTCTGCTAGCTCACGTTCGGAGGGCATTCGCCCGCTCTCCGTCTTGGAGCAGGAGAACAGATATGATGCGAGTTCGGCCAGCAGGTTCTTTTCCGTCATGTGAGGCCTCTAGCCTTTCACAGCGTGCGCCTTCAAGAAGCTTTCCGAGACCGTGACACCAAGTCCCGGCCGATCTGGGATTGCGATCGTACCGTCCTTGAGGTCGATCTTCTCTTCGACAAGATCGTGGAGCATCGGATTAGCTCCCAGCGAATATTCGATGATGAAGCTGGCCGGCGAGGCTGCGCACACATGCAGCCCGGCAAAAAAGGCCGGGGCGCCCGCCCACATATGCGGCGCCAGCCGCAGGTTGAATGCCGATGCGATGGTCGAGATGCGCATGGCCTCGGTGATGCCGCCACAAAAGGCCAGGTCGGGCTGGAAGACGTCTGCAGCTTTCATCACGGCCATGTCACGGAAGTCGAATCGCGTGGTCTCGCTCTCGCCGGCTGCGATCGGCACAATCGAAGCCGCCCGCACTTCCGCCATTCCCGCCTTGTCGTCGCCGATGACCGGCTCTTCGAACCAGGCGAGATTGCTTTCCTCGGACAGCCTCGCAAAGCGCTTCGCGTCCGCCACGGTGTAGGTGCCATGGGCGTCGACCATCAGGTCGATATCCGGACCGATCGCCTCGCGTGCAGCCTTGACCCTGGCGGCCGACACGTGCGGCGCGCCGTCCATTGCGCCGACGCGCATCTTGACCGCTCGAAAGCCGCCTTTGTCGATATAGCCCAGAAGCTGTTCACCGATCTTGTCGGCACTCGCCCAGCCGCCTGAAGCGTAGGCCTTCATGCGTTCAGCCTTGCGCCCCCCCAGCAACCGCCAGACCGGCACGCCGAGCGACTTGCCCAGAATGTCCCACAATGCGATGTCGACCGCGCTAATGGCCGCTATCGAGAGGCCCCGGCGCGAGAGTTGCGGCATGGCATGTCCAGAGAGCTTCGCCGAGTGGTGGCGAACCCCGTTATAAAGCGTGTCCCAGATATCATTGATGTCACGGGGATCGCGGCCAATCAACTGAGGCCCGACTTCGTGATTAAGCATGTGCACCAGTGAACCATAGGTTCCCGCGCTTCCAGCCGCATTCTTGCCTTCGCCCCAGCCAACGATGCCATCATCGGACTCTATGCGCAGGATCGCCGCGTCGAACGTCGCGATCTGTCCGAAATCGCTTCGGTGCTGGTTGGCTGCTGCGATGGGTATGCGCACCCACCAGGCTTCGACGCGTTGGATCTTCATGCTGGTCCCCGGTCTTCGCGCGGCCGGTCACCGCGCGAAGGCTCAAAGCTTGATCGGATGGCTACTTTATAAGCGGCAGAATGGTCTCTGCCGTGATGCGCATCTGATCGGTATAGAACTTCTCGGTCAGGACGCTGGAGCCGTGATCCTGAATGAACTTCAATTGCTCGGGCGAAATGTCGACCGGATTGCGCTCGACCATTTCGGGATAGCGGTTCGCCGGCGTGCGATCGACGGGAGCGACGAACTCATTGGTCAGTGCGCCGTCGTAACCAACTTCCCTGAGCGTCTTGATGATCGCGGGCCAGTCGATGGTGCCGAGCCCGGCGGCAAATCGGTTGTTGTCGGCCACATGGAAATCGAAAAGACGCTTGCCGGCTTTGCGGATCGCCTCGTGAACGTCAAACTCCTCCATGTGGAGATGGTAGGCGTCGAGGCACACACCGCATTCCGGGCTCACGGCATCGGCCAGCGCCAACGCCTGTTCACCGCGGTTGAAGAGATAGGTCTCAAACCGGTTGAGTGGCTCCACAGCGATTTTCACGCCGACCTTCTGTGCATGTGCGAAGCACTCGCGGGTGGCGTCCACGACCCAGGTCCACTCTTCTTCCTCGGTGCCATCGGGAACGACTTTTCCGACCGTCGCAGGCACAAGAGTGATGATCTCGCCGTCGAGCTCGCTCACCATTGTGAGCACATCCTTGACGTATTGCACCGAACGTTCGCGCTGGCCCTGGTCTCGGGCCGCGAGGTTGCGCTCGCCGAGCATGAGGGTAACGGCGCCCCAGCAGCGAATGCCATATTCCTTCAGCAGAGCGCGCGTTTCGTTCGGCCTGTACTGCTCCGGCTCACCCGAAATCTCGATCGACTCATAGCCGAATTGCTTGATGCGCTTGAGTGTCACTTCAAGCGGTTCCGCGCGCATCCAATTATGCGTTGAAAGATGCATGGCCATTCTTCTCCAAGTTCGCCTTAAAATCAGGCCGCAGATGCGGCACAGTTCTCCTCCCCAAGGCCACCAAGAAAATCTGGTTCGACCAATTGGGCTCCGATTGACTTCTAACGGATTTGCGAGGGGGTCGCAAGCTACGAGTGAGGGGGCTTCAGATGTGTATCTATCACACTGTAAAGATAAAGATTTATGCCGCCCGAGGTGTATGCTGTCCGGTGTCAAAGCATGGAATGTGGTCTTGACCTTTCAAACGTACTTGGTAATACCAGAGGATGGGGTTGAGTGCGCCAAGGGGTTTATGCTCCCTTTGGCTCACTAGGGTGGAGAGGTGCGCGCCGACCGCCGATTCGGGCAGGGGCGGCGGTCGGGCGCGTTCCTGTCGATGCTGATTTCTGTCATTGTCCGCCGTGCCGGTAAGCTTACGGGTGTGGGATGCAAGCGGCTGTGCCGGATCTGGTCTACTGGAGGAGGAATTTCGAATGCCAACAACGATCAAGGGGCCAGCGATCTTCCTGGCTCAGTTTGCCGGAGACGCAGCGCCGTTCAATTCGTTGCCCGCCATCACCAAATGGGCGGCCGAACTTGGCTATAAGGGCGTGCAGATTCCGACGTGGGACGGTCGGCTGTTCGATCTCAAGAAAGCGGCGACCTCCAAGGCATATTGCGATGAGGTGCAAGGCATCTGCGCGGACGCAGGCGTGGAGATTACCGAGCTCTCGACACATCTCCAGGGACAACTCGTCGCGGTGCATCCGGCGTATGATGCGCAGTTTGACGGATTTGCCCCGGCCGAGGTTCACAACAATCCAAAGGCCAGACAGGAATGGGCTGTCGACCAGATGAAGCTCGGCGCGAAGGCGTCTCAGAATCTGGGTCTGACCGCGTCGGTGAGCTTCACCGGGGCTCTTGCCTTCCCTTATCTTTATCCCTGGCCGCAGCGGCCGGCGGGCCTGATCGAAGAGGCGTTCGCCGAGCTCGGGCGGCGCTGGAAGCCGATCCTCGATGCATATGACGATGCCGGCGTCGATGTCGGCTATGAGATACATCCCGGTGAGGATGTCTTTGACGGCGCGACGTTCGAGATGTTTCTGGATGCCGTCGGCGACCATAAGCGTTGCAACATCAACTATGATCCGTCGCATTTCCTGCTGCAGCAGATGGACTATCTTGCGTTCATCGACATCTATCACGAGCGCATCAAGGCGTTCCATGTGAAGGATGCCGAGTTCAATCCTGATGGACGGCAGGGAGTCTATTCCGGATATCAGGGTTGGGTTCAGCGCGCCGGGCGTTTCCGGTCTCTGGGCGACGGGCAGGTCGATTTCTCCGGCATCTTCTCCAAGCTTACGGCCTATAATTATGATTCATGGGCCGTTCTGGAGTGGGAGTGCTGCCTCAAGCACCCGGAAGACGGCGCTGCGGAAGGTGCGCCTTTCATCCAGAATCATATCATTCGCGTCACCGAGAAGGCGTTTGACGATTTCGCGGGAGGAACAACCGACGTCAAAGTCCTGCGGAAGATGATGGGCATTTGACACCGGATCAGCGGTGTTTACGAATTGCCGCGCAAGAAAACGGAGGAGACATATATGGTCAGCGGCAGGAAGGTTGAATCAGGCAACGGGCCGATCCGATACGGCATGGTAGGTGGCGGCCAGGGCGCCTTCATCGGCGGGGTCCACCGGATCGCCGCCCGCATGGACGGCGAGTTCCAACTCGTGGCCGGCGCACTTTCAGCCAACGCTGAAAAAGCCCGGGCATCGGGGGAGGAACTCGGTCTTGATCCAGAACGCGTCTATGGATCTTATCAGGAGATGGCGAAGGCCGAGGCGGCGAGGCCGGATGGCATCGAGGCCGTCGCCATCGTGACGCCGAACCACGTGCACTATCCTGCGGCCAAGGCATTTCTGGAAGCCGGCATCCACGTCATCTGCGACAAACCTCTGACTTCGTCATTGGCGGACGCCAAGAAACTCGCCGCGCTGGTGGAAAAGTCGGGCAAGGTGTTCGTTCTGACCCACAATTACACCGGCTACCCAATGATCAGGCAGGCCCGCGAAATGATCGCCAAAGGACAACTTGGCGATATCCGGGTCATTCAGGCGGAATATCCGCAGGATTGGCTCACGGAAAAGACCGAGGATACCGGATCCAAACAGGCTGCATGGCGCGTCGATCCGAAACAGTCGGGCGTAGGTGGATCAACGGGTGATATTGGCACACATGCGTACAATCTGGCGCGCTTCGTGACGGGTCTGGAACTCGACAGTCTGTCGGCTGACCTGGACTCCTTCGTCGAAGGTCGGCAGCTCGACGACAACGCCCATGTCATGTTGCGCTTCAAGGCGAAGCCGGGCGGCAGGCCCGCGAAAGGCATGCTGTGGGCAAGTCAGGTGGCACCGGGGCATGAGAATGGCCTCAAACTGCGCGTCTATGGCACCAAGGGCGGCATCGAATGGGTACAGGCGGACCCCAACTATCTCTGGTTCACGCCCTATGGCGAGCCGAAGCAGCTGATAACCCGTGGCGGCGCGGGTTCTGGGACAGCTGCCGCTCGTGTGACCCGCGTTCCATCGGGTCATCCTGAGGGCTATCTTGAAGGTTTCGCCAACATCTACCAGGAAGCCGCCCGCGCCATACGTGCGGCCCGGAAAAAGGGTGGGAAGCCGGCTAAGGATGTCATCTATCCTACCGTGTCGGATGGCGTTGAAGGCGTCGCGTTTGTCGAGGCGTGCGTGAAATCCTCCAAGAAGAACGCGGCCTGGACGAAGCTGTAATCGCAGATCGGCTCTGGCTCACCCAAAAGGCTGAAACTCAGCAAAAGGCCTTCGGAAAAATGAACTGACCCCCGAAAGTTGGACACAACCTTCGGGGGTTTTGCATGTCCAAACACAGTGCGCGTTTCAAGCGCTCGGTTGTCGATAGCTATTTGTGCGGGGATGAAAGCTACGCGAGTGCTGGGTGGAAGCGCGGAGTTGACGCGGCGACCGTGCGCAAGTGGGTTGCTTTGTACCAGTCGCATGGCGATGCGGGGCTGTCGGGCAAATACGGTCGTTACGACGCGGCGTTCAAGCTGTCGGTGCTTGAGCGGATGTTGGGAGAAGGCCTGTCGTATCGGCAGACGGCGGCGCTGTTCAATATCCGCAATGCCAGTTGCGTTGCGGGCTGGGAGAAGCGCTATGATGCGGGCGGGATAGAGGCGCTCGGCCCACGTCCCAGAGGACGCCCCATGTCGAAGCCGCCGACCCCCGCAGTGCCTGTTGCAGCCAGTGATGAGGCCAAAAGCCGTGAAGAACTGTTGGCCGAACTGAAGCAATTGCGGATGGAGAACGCCTACCTAAAAAAACTGAAGGCCTTAACGCAGGAACAAGCGCCCAAAAAGCGCAAGCTGTCCAGGCGTTAAGGCCGTTGCACCCGCTTGAAGGCTTGCTGGAACTGGCGAAGCTGCCGCGCAGCACGTTCTATTACAGACAAAAGGCCGCCTCGCGCCCGGACCGCCATGCGGCGCTGAAGGAGGCGATCAAGGCCGTCTTCGACAGCCACAAGGGCCGCTACGGCTATCGCCGGGTGACCGCGCAACTGCGCCAGTCGGGCCGGCGCGTCAACCACAAGACCGTCCAGAGCCTGATGGCCGGGATGGGATTGAAGTCGCTGGTCAGGCCGAAGAAGTATCGTTCCTACAGAGGCGAGGTTGGGCGGACCGCTCCCGATCTGTTGCAGCGCAAGTTCAGCGCAGAGCGCGCCAACCGCAAATGGGTGACCGACGTGACGGAGTTCAGCGTGGCCGGCGACAAACTCTACCTGTCTCCCGTCATGGATCTCTACAATGGCGAGATCCTCGCGTTCGAAACCTCACGAAGGCCGCTGTTCAAGCTGGTGGACAATATGCTGACCAAAGCCTTCGCCAGGCTCGATGAGGACGAACGGCCGATCCTGCATTCCGATCAGGGATGGCAATACCAGATGCCGGCATTCCAGCGCAGGCTGGAAGCCAGAGGCCTTGCACAGAGCATGTCACGCAAAGGCAATTGCCTCGACAACGCACCGATGGAGAGCTTCTTTGCCACGCTCAAGTCCGAGCTCTTCCATCCCGAACGGTTCGAAACCATCCAAAGCCTCGATACGGCCATCGTGCGCTACATCGACTACTACAACCAACGCCGCATCAAATTGAAACTGAAAGGGCTGAGCCCCGTGCAATACAGAACCCAGCCCTTAAATCTACCAGATCAATGAACCGTCCAACTTTATGGGGTCAGTTCAAAAAACCCGAGGGCCTTTTTCGTGTTTGAGATGGGCCGGAAAGCAGTTCACCTCAGCGAGGTTGCGATGCCGCCGCCATCCACGGTCAAGACGGCGGCGTTGACCTTGTCCATCAGAGCGAGATGGAGGAATGTCTCGGCGACGTCGGCCGAGGTTACCTCAACGCCAAGCAGATTGCCGGACATATACTCCTTGGGGGTCAAGCCGCGTGCGGCCGCACGGTCGGCAATCATCTGATCGGTCATCAGCCCGGACCGTATCCGACCCGCATTCACCCCGTTGACGCGGATGCCTTCATGGCTGTGGTCCAGGGCATATTGCTTCATCAGCGCCATCACGGCGGCCTTTGGAATTCCGTATGGGCCGAAATGCTTTCCCGGGTTCACTGACTGGTTCGAGATGTTGAAGAGAATCGTGCCGCCACGTCCCTGTCGCCGAAAGATCTTCAAGGCAGTCTGGCTGGCAATCTGGTGTCCGAAAAAGTTGAGATCGAAGCTCCGGCGCAGATCGGCAAGCGCCAGATCACCTATCGGCCCTTGCGGACCCGAACCGGCATTGGAGACCAGAATATCCAGACCGCCCAGCGTGTTGTCGAGCTTTGAGAACGCCTCGGCCACCGACATGGTGTCGGTGACATCGCACATGCCGGTGTAGCAACCCAGTTCGTTGCGCAGCAGTTCAAGCGCCGCCTCGTCGATATCCAGCGCCGCCGCAATCGCGCCGGCGCGGGCGAATGTCCTGACGATGTCCCGGCCTATGCCGCTGCCGGCGCCGGTGACGGCGACGACCCGGCCCTCGAGCGGCCTGACAAGCTGGATGTCGGGTAAGGCGGCGGGGTCCATGCCTCAGGCAGCCTTTCGCGGTTCGAGGTCCTTGAACATTGCATAAGCCTGATCGGCGCGCTCACCATCATGGACCACGGCCGCCAGTGCCTTGAGCATGGCTGTCGGGTTCGTGGACTGGAAAACGTTGCGTCCCATGTCGACGCCGGCCGCGCCCTGGTCGACGGCGAGCCATGCCATCTCCAACGCTTCTCGCTCAGGCAATTTCTTGCCACCGGCAATCACAATCGGCACGGGGCAGCCGAGCACGATCTTCTCGAAGTCTTCGTCCACATAGTATGACTTGACGAACTGAGCGCCGATTTCCGCGGCGATACGCGTGGCAAGGCCGAAGTAGCGCGCATCGCGCACCATATCCTTTCCGACGCCCGTAACGGCCATTGTCGGAATGCCGTAGCGGGTGCCGGTGTCGATCAGCTTCACCACATTCGCGATAGATTTGTGCTCGTACTCGGCGCCGATATAGACCTGCGCCGCCGTAGCGACTGCGCCGAGGCGGATGGCATCATCGATGTCGACGGCGACGAGTTCGTTCGACAGTTCCGTAAGGATCGAGTTACCGCCCGAGCATCGCAGCACGACCGGCTTGTTGACCTCCGGCTGGATCGTGGCGCGCAGCGAACCACGCGTGCACATCAACACATCTGCATGTTCAGCCAGCGGCGCGATGGTCAGGTCGATACGTTCCAGACCGGTTGTCGGTCCCTGAAAATAGCCATGATCGAAGGCGAGCATCACGGTGCGACCGCTCTTGGGATTGAAAACGCGGGCCATGCGGGCCTTCATGCCCCAATCGTGATGCGCCGCACCCTTGATGTAGAAACGACTGGTGTCGGCCGGGCGATCCTGTCCCCAATCCTTGCCGTCCTTGATGTCGTCGAGATCAGCCATGAGAAATCCTTTCCGGGCGAGCTACTGCGCCGTCAGTTTCCTGAGATGAAGTCGCGCATGGCGACGAGAATGATTGAGACGGAGATCGCGCCCGGATCGGGGTGTCCAAGGCTTCTTTCGCCGAGCGATCGCGCCTTGCCGGTGGTCGCAATCATTTCTTTGGTGGCTTCTACGCCGTGAAGAGCCCCTTGCGCCGCAGCGGCGGAGGCGCCTTCCAGTGACCCGCCATCGGCACGTGCCGCGCGCGCGGCCGGCGCCAACGCATCAATGATGGTCTTCTGGCCTTCGGTTACGCCGCCGCGTTTCAACACGGCCGCCAATCCGCTTTCAAGAAGGTCAGCGAAGCCGGCGCCATCCAGCAATTCCTTGCCGGATAGAGCCTTTCCGCCAGCGCGGAAAAACGTTCCGAAGATGGCACCCGCGGCGCCGCCCGTCTCCGACAAGACCGCCATGCCGACAGCCTTGAATGCGTCTTCGATCGAGGCTGTCGGGCTTGATTTCAGTGCTGCGCGCGCCGCCTCGAAACCGCGCTTCATGCCGGTTCCGTGGTCGCCGTCGCCGATTGCGAGGTCGGCATCTGTCAGCACATCTGCCTGATCGACGACCGCTTGCGCCACCGCGTCGAGCATGGCGACGACCGCCGCCGCATCAAGTGTTTCGGCCACGTCGAACCTCACATACGCGAATAGCCGAGCGATTCCGCCGGCAGGTCAAGATAGTGCTTCAACTCGTCGTCGAGCTTCAGCAGTGTAATGGAAAGGCCGGCCATCTCCTGCGTGGTCACCCAGGTTCCGACATCCGTTCGGTGCACCTTGATCCCTTCGCGATCGCAAATCTGCCTGACGCGCCTGTTGACGATCAGCATTTCCATCATCGTCGTTGCGCCAAGATTGTTGATCATCAGCGCCACTTCGTCACCGCGCCCGAAGGGAAGATCGGCAAGGATCTTCTCCATCATCTGATCGGCGATCAAGTCAGCCGAGGTCAGCTTCTGGCGATAGACACCGGCCTCGCCATGCGCGCCCATGCCTATCTCGATCTCGTCGTCGGCGAGTTCGAAAGTCAATTTTCCGGTTTCGGGGATAGACCCGGCTGAGACCGCTACCGCCATGGAGCGAAGATTGGCCACCGTCTTGCGGGCCACGCGCTCGACCTCATCGAAACTGTCAAGTTCGGTTGCCGCTCCACCCGTTATCTTGATGGCGTAGACATCGCCCGCAATGCCGCGCCGGTCGTGCACGCGGTCCGGCGGCGCGGCGGCCACATCGTCGGTAATGCGCACGGTGCGCACATCGATCCCTTCGTCCTCAATGAGGATTTCAGAGGCCATGTCGAAGTTCATATTGTCGCCGGCATAGTTGCCGTAGAGGAACAGCACGCCCTTGCCGCGATGCACCGCCTTGGTCGCCGCGACGATTATGTCTGGCGAAGGCGCAGCGAATACCTGCCCGCAGGCGGCTCCGTCGCCCATGTTCTTGCCGACAAAGCCGTGGAAGAGAGGTTCGTGGCCGCTGCCGCCGCCGATGAGCAGACCGACCTTGGTATCGGGAAGATCGGTCCGAACGATGGCATTGTGCCCCGGCAGTTTTACGATGCGTCCGTCATTGGCCAGAACCAGGCCCTCAAGCATCTCGGCGACCACTTTCCTGCGGTCGTTCAACAGCTTCTTGGTGGGTTGTGCCATGGCTCAGTCCTCCTCCTTCAACTTACCGTCCGGTACATGATCCAACACCATGAACAGTAGAACACCGACCAGGAGCACGGGAAAGCCGAGCACGAAGAGGGCGTGGGTGAAGGGCTGGCACAGCATGGCGAAGCCGATGAGGATCAGCCCGCTGGCAATTCGATAGGCCCAGTTCTTGGCGCTTTCGCTCATGCGTCCCTCCCGTCCTGATGAGAGATGCGTCGACCGGTTTCCGCCTCGAACAGAAAACCCGCGCCCGATGGCAGTCGGAACGAGCAGGCATCTCCCTGTTCCAGCGGCATCGACAATGGCACCACCTTGCGGAAGAAACCCGCCGGGGTTTCCACCTGTACGGCCCGCTCGAAACCGCGATTGTCCACCGCGTAGATTGTGCCGCGACTGCCGCCGACGGCATCTGCGGCCTCAATCTCGATGTCCTCTGGCCAAACGCCAAGCAAAATAGGTCCCTCGGAGCGGGCAATGCGACCGAAACCGGTGAGGGGAAGCCGTTGCGCAGATCCCTTGATGATCACCTCTTCGCCATCAATGTCTGCATCCAGAAAAGCCATTGCCGGACTGCCGACAAGTTTGCCCACGATCATGTTCGCGGGAAGGTCATAGATATCGTCGATGGTTCCGGCCTGCTGGATCTGGCCACCGTCTATGATCCCGATACGGTCCGCAATCGCGATCGCGCCATGATAGTCATGGGTGGCGTAGAGCATCGTCGAATGATGCTGCCGATGGATCTGGCGCAGTTCGGCGCGCAGTCCCTCACGCAGCTTCAGATCCAGCGCCGACAAGGGCTCGTCGAGAAGGAATATCTGAGGTCGCCTGACGAGTGCCCGCGCGATCGCCACGCGTTGCCGCTCGCCGCCCGACAGCGTGCCGACATCGCGGGTCAACAGATGCGAGATTCGCAAGAGTTCGGCCGTGTGCCCGACGCGGCGGCCGATTTCGTCCTCTGCCTCGCGATATGCCGGCGAACGCAGGGCAAAAGCGATGTTGTCTTGGACGTTGAGTACCGGCAGCAGATTGAAACCTTCGAAGACGATGGCGACGTCGCGGCTTGCCGGGTCCGCTTCGGTCACGTCGCGGCCCCCAAGGTTGACGCTTCCGGCGTCCAGGTCGATCAGTCCCGCGGAAGCCAGCAGCGTCGAGCTCTTGCCGGCGCCGGTCGGCCCAAGCAGGGCGAATATCTCATTATCGTTGACTGTCAGGTCGAGGCCGCGCAATGCGCGCTTGCCACGATAGGCCTTCTTGAGGCCCTTGAGTTCAAGCATGGGAGTTGCGCTCATTCTGCGGCTCCCCCGTCGACGCGCCGTCCAGTCGCGGCATCAAAGAACAGCAGGCCAGCCGGATCGAAGCTCACGCGACCCTCAGTGCCGGATCTGTTCGTCCTCTTGTCGACGCCCTGATAGACATTGTCGCCGACCGTGAAGGTGAAAAATCGTTCGCGCCCGACGGAAAACACGTCGTCCACCGGTATCGATCCCCCGCCCTGTGGGCCGTCGACCAGATGCACGTTCAGTGGCCTTACTCCAAGCTTCAGGGGTTTCCGGGACGAGAGTGCCCATTCAGGCAGATCATGATGGTCCACCGTGAGCGTTACATCGCTGTCACCCAGTCTCAAGCCTCCGGAGACCGGGACAAGATCGATCAGATTCATGGACGGCGAGCCAATGAACTGGCCCGCGAAAATGTCGACGGGATCGAAGAAGATGCGGTCCGGCTCGGAAATCTGCACGATGCGGCTGTTGTTCATCAGCACGATACGATCGGCAAGGGACATGGCCTCGCGCTGATCGTGGGTGACGTAGATGGTGGTGACGCCAAGCTGTCTTTGCAGGTGGCCGAGTTCCCAGCGCATCTCCTCGCGGAACTGCTCATCGATGGCCGAAAGGGGCTCATCGAGCAGAAGCACCGCGGGATCGCGAATGACGGCGCGGGCAAGCGCCACTTTCTGGCGAGCGCCCGGTGGCAAGGCGGAGGGATAGCGGTCGAGTTCGTCGCCGAGCTTAAACACATCGGTGACCCAGTCGAGCTTGCGGGCAATCTCCGCGCGCGGAACGCCCCGCGCCTTCAGTGGAAAGACGATGTTCTCACGGATCTTCAAGTGCGGATAAAGAGACACGAACTGGAACACCATGGCGATGTTCCGTTCGCTGGCGGAAAGCTCGTTGACGCGCTTGCCGTCAAACAGCACATCTCCGCTGGTTGCATTAACAAGGCCGGCGATGCAGCGAAGCGTCGTGGTCTTGCCGCATCCTGACGGGCCGAGATAGACGACGAACTCGCCATCCTTCACCGTCAGGCTGACATCGTCCACCGCCTTGAAGCCGGCGAAGTCGACAGTCAGGTTCTTGAGCGAGATTTCAGCCATCAGTATTTCTCGCCCATCTTCTGCAAGTGCCGGACAAGGATCATCGACAGGCCAATGATGATGACGAGCAGGATCACTGCCAGCGCGGATGCTTCGCCGGTGTAGAAGTAGCTGAAGGCGGTCTTTGCGACCGCGAAGGACACAGTCTCCGTGCTCGATCCGGGACCGCCACCCGTCAGCGCGAAGAACAGATCATACTGCTTGAAACTGTCGATAAGGCGCAGGATGAGCGCGATGAAAAGCACCGGCGCCGACATCGGCAGTGTGATCCGGAAGAAGCGGTAGGCTGGGCTGGCGCCATCGACTTCCGCCGCCTCGTATATTGTTTCGGGGATTCCACGGAACGCGGCCGTTGCCAGCAGAATGATGAAGGGCGTCCACATCCATGTGTCTGCCGCCGCAGCAGCCCAAAGCGCCGGCGTCGTCTGGCCGAGCCAGTCGATCTTCGAAAGGCCGACAGAGGACAGCAGGAAATTGACGATGCCCCATTCGGAATTCAGCATGTAGCGCCAGAGGAAGCCGACCACGACCGGCGACAGCATCATCGGCATCATCAGCAGCGTGAAAACGATGTCGCGGCCTCGAAAGTTCTTCTGGAGCTGATAGCCGACAAAGATTCCGATCAGCATCTGAAGAGCAACGCAGATGAACACGAACTTGCCGGTAAAGACAAAGCGTTCCCAGAGCGCGGGATCGGTGAGGAGGAACTCGTAGTTCTTCAGGCCGACAGGCTTCATTGTGGTCTGCCGCAGCGCGGAGAAATTGAAGAACGAATAGTAGACGAGTGAAAAGATGGGGTAGGCCACCATGAACAGCAGGATGGCGAGCGTCGGCGACAGGAAACCGAAGATCATCAACCTGCCCGAAGAGCGGCGCTTGAGTTCGGCCTGGCGCGCGGTGTGTCCGTGATCTGTCATGGTGATCACCTGCGCCCCAGGACGCCGAAGGTCATGCCCATCAGAAGGTGTTTCCGGATAAGGTAGAAGAAGATCAGCACGGGAACGATAAGGACGACGCCTGCGGCGCAGATCTGCGTCCATTCGATGCCTGTGGCGCCCGAGGCCGCCGAAATCTTGACCGGCAGCGTCTTGGCCTGGGTCGTCGTCAGGATCGAGGCGAAGGCAAACTCGTTCCACGCAAAGATGAAGCAGAAGCCTGCGGTAGCCGCAATGCCGCCCCGGACCATTGGCAAAACCAGCCGCGTGAATGCGTACATGCGCGTATAGCCGTTGACGATCGCAATCTGCTCGACCTCCTTAGGCACGCCATCGAAGAAGCCCTTCATGATCCAGGTCGCGAGACCGACATTGGCGAAGATGGACACCAGGACCAATCCGAAGCGCGTGTCGGCCAGACCGAGACGCGCGAACATCAGGTGGTAGAAGACAAGAACCGCGACAGGCGGCAGCATGCGTGTCGACAGGACGAAGAACATGAAGTCGCCCTTGCCGATAAAGTTGAATCGCGAGCAGACATAGCCAGCCAATGTGCCGAAGAAGACGGCCAGTGTCGTTCCGCTGACGGAGACGATCACGCTGTTGACCAGAGAATCGAACACGCCAACCGCCGAGGCGCTGTCCTTGGCCGAGCCCACGCCGAACACGCTCTGGTAGCCGCTCAGGTCAGGTGTGAAGAACAGCTTGGGAGGCATGGAGAACAGGTCCATGCGGCTCTTGAGCGAGGACAGGACGAGCCAGAAGATCGGCCCTATATTATAGAGCGTGTAGGCGATCAGAAGCGCAAAGATTATCCATCGCGTCGCTACGTCTATCGCCGAGGTGCGTGAGGCGTTCATGAATTCTTCGTCCCGCTGCGGGCGCCGTCATGTCTCCGTCCACCAACAAATGTGAACCGGAGGCCGGATAGAATGGACGCGTGGCGACATCCGCCACGCGTCCATAATCATTGAACTACTTGATCGCAGTAACTTGATCCTGCCCGACGGGCGTGATCACCTGATCCGGCACTTCCGGGGTGCTGTCGCCACGCTTTATCTCGTAGCCTGCGCGCTCGAGCGTGCGCTCGTTTCTTTCCGCCGCATCCGAGAGAGCTTGCTCAACGCTTTTTGTCCCTGCCGCTGCTGCGGAGATTTCCTGCTGCAGTTCGTCGAGCAGGACGGGATATTCCGGCAGATGCCAATAGTCGTTGAGATAGGCAAGCGCCTCCGAGAACTGCCTGTTGTAGGAGTTCAGGCCCTGCCATTCCGGGTTCTCCAGAACCGTCTTCAGGCCGGTCTGGCACACGGCGGCGTAGCGCATCTGCTGTTCGGGCTGAAAATACCACTCCATGAACTTCGTCAGTTCCGGCAACTTTTTGGAGTATTTATTGATCCCCATGCCTTGACCGCCGACCGAGAACTGGCGACGGAACTTGCCATCGCGGCCAACTGCGCCCGGAAGCACCGCAAACCCGATCTTGTCAGCGAATTTGGATACCTTTGGATCGGCGTTGGATCCGTTGAAGTAGAACCACTGCATCGCCATGGCGACCTGGCCCTGCTGGATGGCGGTGTTGACCTCATCGAAACCCCAATTGGTGGAGCCGGGAGGGCCGAACTTGAACATGTCGACATAGGCCTTGACGCCGTCGATCGAGGCTGGCGAGTCGAGATAGCCTTTCACCTCGAAGGTCTCGGGATTGTAGAGTTCGCCGCCATAGGACCAAAGAAAGGAGTTCGAGGCGGTGGTGGCGAAATCATAGTCGCGTCCGCCCATTTGTGCCCAGCCGTACAAGCCCTGGTCAGGTCGCGTGAAGAACTCCGCAATCTCCTTGGCCTCCTGATAGGTCTGGGGGATCGTCAGATCGCGACCGTATTTCGACTTGAATGCCTCCTGCTCTTTCGGATCTTCGAAGAGGTCCTTGCGATAGGTCAGACCGTAAGCGTCCTGATTGGCCGGCAGGCCATAATACTCTCCCGATCCATCAGGGTACTCGCCGTAGCGCGACAGCGAGGCTGCTGGGAAAATGTCTGCCTTCAGATAGCTCGACTTGTCGAAAATATCGTTGATCTTGACCGCGTGCGAGGCGAATTCGGCGGTCGACTGGCTGTCCCACATGGCGAAGTCGAAAGCGTCGCCCTGTATCGCGAACTCCGACGCGATCTTGTCATGCCATTGAGGGCCGTAAGGGACCAGCGCAGGGACAATCTTGACCGATTTATCCGGATAATCCTTTGCAATGTCCACCAGCGCGTCGGCGCAGGTGCCGGCATGCCAGACAAAGGTAAGCGTCGTGTCAGCCTTGGCTGCGGTCACCGACAAGGTCGCGCCGAGCGCGGCCGCCGATGCCATGAGACGCAGTCGCGTTCTCGTGTTCATGAGTTCCTCCACATGGGTTCGAGCGTGGCGATCACCGTTTCTCCCGGACGCCATGACCCAAGGGAAAGCGTATTTCGCGATGTTATTTTTATCAAGAAAAAAGTGAATTACACCAAAACTTTGTTATCAGCCGTCGCGGAGACTGTTCGAAGAGCAGCAGTCGGGCGCGCCAAAATCTCATAACCTATTGATTCAACTATCGTACGAGAGGTGATATTTGTCATGCTGCCCGCACTCGGCCGCATGATGCACCGCAGCATCAGGCTGTGCGGAATGTGGAATTGCAATTTAACATTTTGGTATGCGGGGTGCCGCCCAAATGTTAAGAACGGCCGATGGAGCAGTTTTTTACCCCCGCACCCGAATCGAAAGCCGACCGAAGGCGGGCGGAAATCCTGCGCATCCTCATGGAAGAGGGTGGATCGACCGTCATCAAGGATCTAGCTGGCCGACTTGAGGTCAGCCTCATGACCGTCCATCGCGACCTCAACGATTTGCAGGAACAGGGTCTTGTGAGGCGCGTACGCGGATCGGTCTCGGCCGAAAAGACGATGCTGTTCGAAAGCAGCTACATCTATCGCAGTCGGCAGAAGGTTCAGGAGAAGAAGCGTCTGGCGCGTGCCGTCGTCGCGCATCTGTCGCCCGGAAACGCGATCATGTGGGACGACAGTTCCACTACCTATCATCTGTGCGATTACATCGAAGAGGTGACGCCGGTGACCGTCATCACCAACTCGCTGCCGGTAATGGAGCGTTTGCACGATGTAGCTGAGGTCGATCTCATCGCACTTGGTGGCAAGTATCATCGCGGCTACCGCGGGTTCTTCGGAATGGCCTGCGAACGCGCCATTCGTGGCTATCATGTGGATGTCGCCCTGCTATCCGCGACGACGATTCAGGGGATTTCCCTCTACACCCAGGACGAGCAGGTCGTGCGCACCAAACTTGCCATGATGGAAGTCGCACGCCGCAAGATCCTGCTGGTCGACGACAGCAAGTTCCATTTCACCGCACTCATGCACGTGGCCGAACTGACGGCGTTCGACATCATCCTGATCGGTGGACAGGTGGAGGGCGAGCATCTTCGACGTCTCGAGGATGCCGGAATCAATTATCAATTGGTTTAGACTGCAGCTTTCTCCATACCTATTCGCAGCCTTCTGTGTGAATGCGGTTGGAGGCAGGGTGGGCTTTCCATTTTCCCGCATAACTCCCCGCTTCATATTTGGAGATTTCGAAGCGCAGAATTAGATTTCTGTCTCTCCGTAAAGATTGGTCCAATGTATTTTTCGGAGAATCGCCTTATCAGGGTGCGCAGATTCCGTGAAATCCAGTCTAAACTTCTTGGCTTTTTGCTCTCGAAAAAGTAGACCGGAGGCATTTGGAGCACCGAGGAACTATGTCAGAAAAGCTTTTAGAACTTACAGCCGAGATTGTGAGCGCGTATGTAAAGAATAATCGCATTCCCATGGGCGACCTGGGTGGCGTTGTTTCCGATGTCAGCGCTGCTTTGACGCGGCTCACCGAGCCGGCGGAGCCCGAGGTCGAAAAGCCGGTCCCTGCCGTCAATCCGAAGCGGTCGGTGTTTCCCGATCATATCATATGCCTCGACGACGGAAAGAAGTTCAAGTCGCTGAAGCGTCACCTGATGACAGCCTATGGGATGACCCCCAACGAGTATCGTGAGAAATGGGACTTGGCGCCCGACTATCCGATGGTCGCGCCGAATTATGCAGCGCAGCGATCCGCACTCGCCAAGAAAATAGGTCTCGGGCGCATCAATCCGCCTGAACAGAAACCCACCAAAAAGCGCCCGCGCACCAAAAAATCACCGACGGCGTGACTTTTTTTGGCTTAGGGTTTCTTTTAGGGGAACTGTTGTACGAGGTTTCTGTTGTGCTGGCGAAGATGTCAGGTGTCCAGGAGGGGCTGGGCGTAAAGCAAAACTGAAATATGTGCCGGAGGGCGCGATTCGTGACGTTAAAAGGCAAAAGCGATCTGGAGCAGATGCCACCGGATCTTGATGCCGATGCCCGACTGGCGGCGATTGTCGATTCGTCGTTCGACGCTATCATAAGCAAGAATCTCGACAGTATAGTAACAACCTGGAACCACGCCGCAGAGCATCTCTTTGGCTACGTTGCCGAAGAAATGATCGGACGATCGATCCGCATCCTCATCCCGGACGCGCTGCAAAGCGAAGAGGTAGAGATCATCGAACGCGTTCGGACCGGAGAGCGCATCGCCAGCTACGAAACGACGCGGCGGCACAAAAGTGGCCGCCTTATTGCCGTCTCGCTCACAGTCTCTCCCATTTTGAGCCGAAGCGGGGAGATAGTGGGGGCTTCCCAGATTGCGCGTGACATCACCGAAACGCGTGAAAAAGAACGTCAGATCAAGATGCTGATGCGCGAGGTCAATCACCGCGTCAAGAATCAGTTCGCCGTGATTCTTTCGATGGTGAGGGAAACCAGCAAGCGCACGACCGATCCAGCAGAGTTTGAAGATCACATTCGGGCGCGAATCATGGCGCTGTCACGATCGCACGACCTTCTGGTGACGTCGGAGTGGTCCGGCACGAGCCTTTTTGATCTCGTTCAGGAACATTTGCGGCCATTTGGACATGAATCTCAGATCTCCATGTCAGGTCCACTGCTGACACTGCAGCCAAATGCCGTTCAGCACCTGGGAATGGCGTTTCACGAGCTTGGAACGAACTCATTCAAATACGGCGCGCTTTCGGGCGAAACAGGTCTCGTGAACGTCACTTGGCGTCTGGTCGATAGGTCGGAAGGCGGGAAGAAGATGGAGCTTGTCTGGGAGGAGACGGCGCCAATCGCTGCCAACTCGACACCTGCGGTAATGCGCAATGGATTCGGCAGCGTTGTCCTGCAACGCGTTGCCCCGCAGTCGCTTTCTGGGAACGCTACGTTTGAGCGCGTGCCGGGACATTTGAAATGGGTGCTCACAGCGCCTGCCGAAAACGCGATCGTCAAAGGTTCTCAGGAATTGTGAGAGGTTGCGCCGGGAAGGACCTCAGCTTGAGGCGAGGGCCTTTTCGATCGCTGGCATGAGATCATCCCGTATTGCGTCGGGCGACAAAGGGCCGACGTGACGATGCAGGATTTTCCCGTCTCGACCGACGACGTATGTTTCCGGCACGCCATAGACACCCCAGTTGATTGCCGCACGCCCTGCGTGGTCCACTCCTATTGCCGTGTAGGGATTGCCGAGCTCCCCCAGAAAGCGCCGCGCATTTTCCGGCTTGTCCTTATAGTTCAAGCCGGCAATCGAGAAGCGCTTGTCCTGTGATAGTCTTATCAACATGGGGTGCTCCTCGCGGCAGGGCGCGCACCACGACGCCCAGACATTGACAAGCGTCACCTTGCCCGCAAAATCCGCCGATGAAAGGCCCGGCAGATTCAGACCCTCCAGGGGAGGCAGATCCGTCTGTGGCGCCGGTGACCCGATCAACGCTGAAGGTACGACAGAGGCGTCGCGACCCGACAGAAGTTGAGCCAAGAACAGAATCGCAAGCCCGGCGAAGACCAGAAATGGAATAAGCACCAGCAGCGTGCGCTTTTGCTTTGGGCCAGCGCCGGTCGGTAGCGTCTCAGGGGCTGCGTTCATTTGGTTGCGTCCGAGCGGCGCCTTATGCCACGCGCCTCAAGTTCGGAAAGTTCGCGTTTTCTGAAGCGATAGTCCTGCACGATCCAACCGATCATCAAGACGAAAGCGAGTGCGGATAGCCCGTAGGCCGCCGTGACATACCAGCCGTGCGCGCTCATGCCTGCCGCTCTGCCCTGCGCACGGCCAATCTTTGCATCGTCGCCACGCGCCGACGCAGAATTTCAGTGCGTATGGCCGCCAAATGCAATGAGAAGAAGAGAAGCGTGAAGCCCAGCGCCATGACCAGCAGTGGCCACAGCAGGCTGGGGTGAATTGTCGGGCCGTCGAGCCTCATCACGGAGGTCGGCTGGTGAAGGGTGTTCCACCAATCGACGGAGAATTTTATGATCGGTATGTTGATGAAGCCGACAAGCGTCATGATTGCGGCGGCGCGCGCGGAGCGCGACGGATCGTCCAACGCACGTGTCAGCGCGATCAGCCCTAGATACATGAGAAAGAGAATGAACACGGATGTCAGGCGCGCATCCCAGACCCACCAAGTTCCCCACATGGGCTTTCCCCAGATCGACCCGGTGAGCAAGGCGAGGCCCGTGAACACGGCGCCAATCGGCGCGGCGGCCTTCAGCGAAACATCGGCCAGCGGATGGCGCCAGACCAAGGTTCCAAGCGCGGCAATCGCCATCACCGAGTAGCACATCATGGAAATCCAGGCGAAAGGCACATGTATATACATGATGCGAACGGTGATGCCCTGCTGGTAATCCTCCGGCGCGGAGAAAGACATGTAGAGCCCCGCCGCCAGAACAAGCGCCGTGAAGCCCGCCAGCCATGGCAGGACCCTGTCCGCCAAGGCGACGAAACGCGTCGGATTGGCAATATCGGCCCAGCGTCTGACAGATGGAGCGGTGGTTTCGTTCATGTGTGCCTACATAGAACGGTGCTTTGATGCACGCAATTGACGCAGATGCCGCGTCTCCAGTCAGCTTTTCGTGAGGTAATCCGCCGCCATTCTCAGTCGGCCGACCATCTCAGCGCAGCGGCCGCCGCCATGGGACCCACAACGGCCAGCAGCAGCGTCAGCGCGCAAAGAATGAAGAATGGCTGCAGGAATGGTTGCGGATCGGCTGCAGCACCGTAGCTTGCCGAAACGCCGAAGATCAGTATCGGGATCACCAGAGGCAGGATAAGGACGGAGATCAACAATCCGCCGCGCGGCAATGCCACCGCTACCGCCGCGCCGGCAGCACCCAGGAACGTGATCGCCGGTGTTCCGACGAGCAGGGTCAAGGCTGTCGCGGCGATCGCAAGCGGCTCCATATTCATCAGGAGGCCGAACAAGGGCGATGCGATGACCAGAGGAAGGACTGTTCCCGTCCAGTGGGCAAGGCATTTGGCCAGAACAGTCAATGGGAGCATGTGGCGATCGGACGCAACGATCATGAGGTCCAGTGATCCGTCGTCGCGGTCGGCCTGGAACAGTCGATCGAGACCCAGCAAGGACGCAAGCAGCGCGCCGATCCAGAGAATGGCGGGTCCGATGCGCGCGAGCAGGTTGAGGTCCGGCCCTATGCCAAAGGGTATGGTCGCAACGACGGCCAGGAAGAAGAGCACGCCAACCAGCGCGCCGCCGCCCGCGCGCAGTCCCAGTCTCAGATCGCGACGGTAGAGGGCTAGCATTCCCCCATCCGCAGTTCGTCAATATTATCGACGCCGAGCGGCAAGTGCGTGGCGGCAACGACAATGCCGCCTCTTTCGCGATGGCTGTCGATCAGGCGGCTCACCCGCCCCTCCGATGCCCTGTCGAGACCTGCCGTCGGTTCATCCAGTAGCCAGATGGGGCGATGGCTGACGAGAAGCTTTGCGATCGAGATGCGGCGCTTCTGGCCGGTGGAGAGATAGCCGAAAGGCAAATGGCCGACGCCTTCGAGCCCCACGGCATCGATTGCGTCGGCAGTGTCCAGATCCGGGTCACCATGAAAGGAGCGCCAAAACTCGAGATTTTCGTTCACCGTCATGGCCGGCTTCATCGCGTTCTGGTGGCCCAGATAGTGACATGCATCTGCGACGCCGGCAAACCGATCCCCGGCCTCCTCGATGCGCACCGAGCCTTCACGCGCTGGCAGAAGCCCTGCGACGACGCGAAGCAAGGTGGATTTGCCCGAGCCGTTGAAACCGGTCACAACAAGCATTCCGCCCGGTCCCAGCGCGAAATTCACGCCGTCAAAGACAGCCTCTCCACCGCGCTCGGCCCCCAGATTTTCGGCGACAAGTCGCATTCAAGTCCCAACGTTTCAACTGCGACCGCAGCGCAGCAAATTTGCCTCTCAACCGTCTAGAACTATTCGCGGAAATTCTCTATAGGCTGGGGTCACCATGCCAGCGGTCGGCGTGGCTACCGAACAGCACTGGACCAGAGGGCGCTTGCCTGAAACGTTCGGCTGCTCGGGGGCGGACAGCGGAAATGGCCGTACCCGCACCTAGCGCGTGATTGCATGCCCCAGGAGTCCGTTCCCGCTTAGGCAGAACAGACTAGAATGGGATCGCACGTGACAAAATCACTCGACAGTTTCAATTGCCGCAGAACGCTGAAGGTCGGCGATGCGGAATATGTCTATTTCAGCCTCCCCGAGGCTGAGAAGAACGGCCTCACCGGTGTGGCCCAGCTTCCTTTTTCGATGAAAGTTCTCCTGGAGAACCTTCTGCGCAATGAGGATGGGCGCTCGGTGACAAAGGAGTCAATCAAGGCAGTCGCCGACTGGCTTACTGACAAGGGTAAGGCAGGCGTCGAAATCGCCTATCGTCCTGCCCGCGTGCTGATGCAGGATTTCACCGGCGTTCCGGCCGTGGTCGATCTCGCGGCTATGCGCGACGGGATCAAGGCACTTGGCGGCGACCCGGAGAAGATCAACCCGCTGGTGCCCGTCGATCTGGTGATCGACCACTCGGTCATCGTCGACGAGTTCGGCACGCCGCTCGCCTTCGCACACAATGTGGAGCTTGAATATCAGCGAAATGAAGAGCGCTACAAGTTCCTGAAGTGGGGACAGCAGGCATTCCGCAACTTCCGTGTCGTCCCTCCCGGAACCGGCATCTGCCATCAGGTCAATCTCGAATATCTGGGCCAGGTCGTCTGGACCAACGTCGATGATGAGGATGAGGCCGTCGCCTATCCGGACACCTGTGTCGGCACCGATTCTCACACCACCATGATCAACGGTCTCGGCGTTCTGGGCTGGGGCGTCGGCGGCATCGAGGCCGAGGCAGCCATGCTCGGACAGCCGGTCTCCATGCTTTTGCCGGAGGTCATCGGCTTCCGCCTCACCGGCAAGCTCAAGGAAGGCGTCACTGCCACCGACCTGGTGCTGACGGTCACTCAGATGCTGCGCAAGAAGGGCGTCGTCGGCAAGTTCGTCGAGTTCTTCGGTCCCGGCCTTTCCAATATGACGCTGGCGGATCGGGCGACGATCGGCAACATGGCGCCGGAATATGGCGCGACCTGCGGCTTCTTCCCGGTGGATGCCGAGACGATCCGCTATCTCGACATGTCGGGCCGTGCGGATTCCCGCATTGCGCTGGTCGAAGCCTATTCGAAAGCTCAGGGCATGTGGCGCGACACGGCGTCCACCGATCCCGTGTTCACTGATCTTCTCGAGCTCGACCTCGGTGACGTCGTGCCGTCCATGGCAGGTCCGAAGCGTCCGGAGGGCCGCGTGCCGCTTGAGGAAGTGTCCTCGGCTTTCGCAACCGCTCTTGGCGCCGAGTACAAGAAGACTGTCGATCAGTCGGCGCGTTACGCCGTCGAAGGCGAGGATTTCGATCTCGGCCATGGTGACGTCGCCATCGCCGCCATCACCTCCTGCACCAATACATCGAACCCTTCCGTGCTGATCGGGGCGGGACTTCTCGCCCGCAATGCGAACCGGCTCGGTCTCAAGCAGAAGCCTTGGGTGAAGACGTCTCTGGCTCCGGGAAGCCAGGTTGTTGCCGAATATCTCGAAAAGTCGGGCCTGCAGAAGGAACTCGACCAGATCGGCTTCAATCTTGTTGGCTTCGGCTGCACCACCTGCATCGGCAATTCCGGTCCATTGCCGGCGCCGATTTCCAAGACGATCAACGACAAAGGCCTGATCGCGGCGGCTGTTCTTTCAGGTAATCGCAACTTCGAGGGCCGTGTGTCACCGGACGTGCAGGCGAATTACCTTGCCTCGCCGCCGCTGGTCGTTGCCTATGCGCTGGCCGGTTCGGTCACCAAGGATCTCACCAACGAGCCGATCGGCGAGGATCGCGACGGAAATCCGGTCTATCTCCGCGACATCTGGCCGTCTTCCGCCGAGATTCAAGAGTTCATCGCCAAGAACGTCACGCGCGAGCTGTTCGCCCGCAAATATGCGGACGTGTTCAAGGGTGACGAGCACTGGCAGGGCGTCAAGGCGCCCTCGGGCCAGACCTATGCCTGGGACAACAACTCGACTTATGTTCAGAACCCGCCCTATTTCGAAGGAATGACGAAGGGTTTTGGCGCGATCGGCGACATCAAGGGTGCGCGCGTTCTTGGCCTGTTCGGGGACAAGATCACGACGGACCACATTTCGCCGGCCGGATCGATCAAGGCGGCTTCGCCAGCCGGCAAGTACCTGATGGATAATGGCGTAGGTGTCGCCGACTTCAATCAGTATGGTACGCGTCGCGGCAATCATGAAGTGATGATGCGTGGCACGTTTGCCAATATCCGCATTCGAAACCACATGCTTGGCGAAAACGGCAAGGAAGGCGGCTTTACGATCCACTACCCCTCCAAAGAGGAACTGTCGATCTACGACGCGGCGATGGAATATCGCAAGGAAGGCGTGCCGCTCGTCATCTTCGCGGGTGTGGAGTATGGCAATGGATCGTCACGCGACTGGGCAGCAAAGGGGACCAATCTTCTGGGCGTTCGCGCCGTGATTGCACAGTCATTCGAGCGTATCCACCGTTCCAATCTCGTTGGAATGGGTGTCATTCCCTTCGTGTTCGAGGATGGGCTTTCGTGGAGTTCGCTCGGCCTGAAGGGCGACGAAATCGTCGAGATCGACGGGCTTTCGAACATCAAGCCGCGTCAGAAAATGGTGGCGAAGGTCACAATGGGCGATGGCACGTTGAAGGAAATCCCGATTCTGTGCCGCATCGACACGCTCGATGAGCTCGACTACTTCAAGAATGGCGGCATCCTGCAATACGTATTGCGCGATCTCGCGGCCTGATCGGATTCTCTGCCGGCGGACACTGCTTGTCCGCCGGCGGTTTTCCTTCCAGTCAAATGTGTCACCCTAACGTGACTTTTCATTCATCTGCGGCTCTGCCAAAGCTTCGTCCGTCTAGTCGAACCATGCCGGGCATGTGCCTGGAGAGTTGATCCAAGCATGGATATTCGCCGCTTTGTCGGGCGCATCTGGAATGCGTCACCATTATCGGGAAAATGGGCCGCATTGGTTGCGGCTACGCTTGGCGCGGCGTCAATGGCTGGCGCGGCTCTTGCCGACTCATCACCTCCACGCGGCGTCATCGAGCTGTTCACCAGCCAGGGCTGCAGTTCCTGTCCTCCCGCCGACACCGTGCTTGCGGAATTGGTGAAGAGGGGCGATGTGGTCGCGCTCGCCTATCACGTCGACTACTGGGACTATCTTGGATGGCGCGATAGCTTCGGGACCCCCGAAAACACCGCGCGGCAATATGAGTATATGAAGTCTTTCAAGGCGCAGTCCGTTTATACGCCCCAGGCGGTGATCAACGGTCGCCGACACGTCAATGGTGCCAGCCGACGTGACATTGAAGGTGCTCTTTCCGAACTGAAGCGTGCGCGAAGAGGCCTGAGCGTCGAGGTGAGTGCCACCTACAGCGGCTCAAGCCTTTTGATCGAAGCCGATGCGGCGTCCGGCGGCCCGCATGAAGCAGAGGTTGTGGTCGTCTATTTCGATCCGCCGACCCCGGTACAGATCGAACGCGGGGAGAACACGGGCAAGACCGTGACTTACTGGAATGCGGTCACCGGCCTGCAGGTTGCGGGCATGTGGCATGGAAAGCTGGTCAGGTTCGAGCTTCCAAAACGCGAGGTATCGAAGAAGGGCGCCGGCGGCTGCGCCGTGCTGTTACAGTCGGTCAACGCAGACGGAACGCCCGGTCCCATTCTTGGAGCCGCGATTGTGGGCGAGCCCAAGAGCTAGATAATCCCTCCAGCGCTCATATTGCTACGACCACCTCCAAACGAAAATTGACCGATGTCAGCAAGCTGACACCGGCCAAGGACTTTGGGATCGTCGCCCCCGACTTCCTTTTCGGAAACCGAGGTTGGTTCGATCCGACGCAGACCCGTGGGCGGGGGGCTTGGGGTTTACGAGCCGGTGCCGGACCGAACCGTCTCAGGCAACAGGTGTAAACTCGTCGGACATTGGGGCGTGAGGTTGGATAAATCACGGCAGGATTGTGGCGCCAGTTCACCAATTCCTACGAAATGTTTCAAAATGTTACTGGATGTGATCGCGATCTATTCGGCGCGTTCGCGCTTGCAATTCACGCCCTTTCGATCCACGTTTGTCACATGGCTGTCACAGGAGCATTTTGCCGATGACCGACCGCGCCGGAGGGGCGGATGACGGGGATGATCCGGCGATATTGATCCCTTTTCCCGAGAGCCGCCGCGTTGGCCGCTCGGAAATGCCCGTGTCTTTCGATCGGCGCGAACTCGATGTGATCCTGAGGTTGTATGGACGCATGGTTGCCGCCAATGAATGGCGTGACTACGCGATGGATCAGCTTCGTGACCGCGCGGTGTTTTCAGTATTTCGGCGCACGCACGACGTTCCCCTGTATCAAATCGTAAAGAACCCCTCTCTTGCTCGCAAGCAGGGTGCTTATTCGGTCGTTGCGGCAAACGGCACTGTTCTGAAGCGCGGCCCTGATCTGACCCGCGTGCTTGCCGTGTTCGACAAGACGCTGAAACTGGTCAAGGGCTGACGATCGGAGCTATTGGAAGTGACGATCCAGACAACCGGTGGAGATGTCTGATCCCGGGTGCCTACAAAGTAGGTGGGCGCCGTGTGTCCAAACCCACGAGTCGGGACAGGGACAGCTCCCTAAGGATCAGTAAGGCCCCGGGGATATGTTACGCCTGCCGGGAAGCCCAGACCGTCAATTGCCAATATATGCTTTGTGCGGGGGCTTCGCCAGCATGCATTCGAGAACCACTGATACATTTCCGATGTTTGTTGCGGCGTGCCCAGCTTCAACCTTGCATGTTCGGCAGTGCGTCCATAGACCGTTCGACAGCGAGCAGTCTCTGCAACGGGAAGGACACTATGCGTTTTGAAGGTACCGCGGCCTATGTCGCTGACAAGGATCTCATGGTTGCCGTCAATGCGGCGATTGCTCTGGAGCGCCCCCTGCTTGTGAAGGGCGAACCGGGCACCGGCAAGACGGAACTCGCGCGACAGGTGGCTTCGGCACTCGGTCTGGGCCTTATCGAGTGGCATGTGAAGTCGACGACAAAGGCCCAGCAGGGTCTCTATGAATATGATGCGGTCAGCCGGCTGCGTGACAGCCAGCTCGGCGACGAGCGTTTCAACGACATCAAGAACTACATCAAGCGCGGCAAATTGTGGGAGGCTTTCGAGGCGGGCCGTCGTGTCGTGCTTCTGATCGACGAGATCGACAAGGCCGACATCGAGTTTCCGAACGACCTTCTGCAGGAACTCGATCGGATGGAGTTCTTCGTCTATGAGACCGGCGAAACGATCAAGGCCGAACAACGGCCCATCGTGATCATTACCTCGAACAACGAGAAGGAGCTGCCGGACGCATTCCTGCGCCGCTGCTTTTTTCACTACATCCGTTTTCCGGATTCCGACACGCTACAGAAGATCGTTGACGTCCACTATCCGGGGATCAAGCAGTCCCTCGTGCGCGCGGCGCTCAACCGGTTCTATGAGATCCGCGACGTGCCAGGCCTCAAGAAGAAGCCTTCCACTTCCGAAGCACTGGACTGGATAAGGCTGTTGGTGTCAGACGACATTGCGCCGGAGGATCTGCGCTCAGACCCCAAGAACATGCTGCCGAAGCTGCATGGCGCGCTGTTGAAGAACGAACAGGATGTGCATCTGTTCGAACGGCTTGCCTTCATGGCACGTCGTCAGGGATAGGGTTTTTTCGAACCGGCAAGAAGCCTGCGGGCGAAGATAGGCCCGCAGCTTTCCTATGACTTGCAGCTCGCTTATGAATTGAGCGCTTGGAGCGCTCGTAACCCGGCTCTCAGCCCATGGAGTCGATCTTGCGCTGCATCGCAGCGATCTGATCCTTGAGCTGCTGTAGATCCTCCGATTTCTCGGTCGAAGCCTTTGATGGCGTTTCCGGCGCCGCGGTCGTCGGCATGCCGACGACCGGAGGAAATGGCGTGAACATGCGCATGGCGTTCTGGAACATTTCCATGTTCCGGCGCGTCTGCTCTTCCAATGCCTTCATGGGGGCGGCGACTGTCATCATCCCCATCGGCGTCTTCCCCACCGCCTCTTTCATCTGCTCGCGGAAACGTTCCTGCTCCTTGGAGAAGGCGAGCATCGACTGTTCGAGAAAGCTCGGCACGATCATCTGCATCTGATCGCCGTAAAATGCGATCAACTGCCTCAGGAACGGGATTGGCAGCATGTTCTGCCCGTCCTTGTTCTCAAGTTCGAAGATGATCTGGGTCAGGACCGGATGCGTGATGTCGTCGCCCGATTTTGCGTCCTGAACGGTAAAATCCTCTCCGCGCTTGACCATGTCCGCCAGGTCTTCGAGCGTCACGTAAGTGCTGGTCCCGGTATTGTAGAGTCGGCGATTGGCGTATTTTTTTATCACCACCGGCTCGTCTTTGAGCGCCATAGGCTTCCTCCCTGGTGGCCCGCCATGTGTCTCAGGCGAGAACGCATGTTGACAGGATATGCGCAAAACAGATGTAATTCCAAGCGCTTTGTGCGCTGCGGCAGCGCGAGGCCCGTATAGGATGCTGCAGCGCGCCCAAGCGCGCATCATAAGGGCGCTCCTGCTTTTCCTGTTTGACTCAGATCAGGGAAATGGCCAAGAAACCGCCTATCAGCTCGTGACAGCCTGACTGCCGCGTCCGCCGCAATCCTGGAGATGTTCATGTCCGCTTCCAATTCAATCGTGGTCGCCAGCGCCGCGCGTACCCCTGTAGGTTCCTTCAACGGTGCATTCGCCAATACGCCCGCCCATGTGCTCGGGGCCGCGGCGATCAAGGAGGCGCTCAAACGCGCCGGGGTGGAGGCGAAAGATGTCGACGAGGTGATTCTCGGGCAGATCCTTACCGCGGGCGAGGGCCAGAACCCGGCTCGGCAGGCTGCGCGTTCGGCCGGCATCCCCGACGAGGCAACTGCGTGGGGCCTCAATCAGCTTTGCGGTTCGGGCCTGCGCACCATTGCTGTTGGAATGCAGCAGATTCTCACTGGAGATGCCTCGATCATCGTCGCGGGTGGCCAGGAATCAATGTCGATGGCACCCCACGCCCAGCACCTTCGGGCCGGCACAAAGATGGGAGATCTGAAGCTCGTCGACACCATGATCAAGGACGGTCTGACCGATGCGTTCTTTGGCTATCACATGGGCAACACAGCGGAGAACGTCGCCCGCAAATGGCAGTTGACGCGCGACGAGCAGGACCAGTTCGCAGTGCGCTCCCAAAACAAGGCCGAAGCCGCCCAGAAGGCCGGCAAGTTCAATGACGAGATTGTCCCGGTAACGCTGACCACGCGCAAGGGCGAGGTGGTCGTTGATCAGGACGAATACATTCGCCACGGCGCAACCGTCGAAGCCATGGCCAAGCTGCGCCCCGCCTTCGACAAGGAAGGCACTGTGACTGCCGGCAACGCGTCCGGCATCAATGATGGTGCTGGTGCGGTCGTGCTGATGACTGAAGCCGAGGCCGCCAAGCGCGGCATCACGCCGCTTGTTCGTATCGTGTCCTGGGCCACCGCGGGTGTCGACCCGCAAATCATGGGCACCGGCCCGATCCCCGCGTCGCGCAAAGCGCTTGAGAAGGCCGGCTGGAATGTCGATGATCTTGATCTTGTGGAGGCAAACGAGGCCTTCGCGGCTCAGGCCTGCGCCGTCAACAAGGACATGGGCTGGAACCCTGATATCGTGAATGTGAACGGCGGCGCCATCGCCATCGGGCATCCGATCGGCGCGTCGGGCGTGCGTATTTTCAACACGCTGGTCTACGAGATGAAGCGCAGCGGCGCAAAGAAGGGCCTTGCCACGCTTTGCATCGGCGGCGGTATGGGTGTTGCCATGTGCGTCGAGGCAATGGGCTGAGGTATCCGACCGGACAATTGCGCGGGGCTGCATCTGAGATGACAAGGGGCGCCAGACGGCCCGCGCGGTTATTCTTCAAGACAAACAGATCAATGGGAGAAACTACCTCATGGCACGTGTTGCACTGGTGACAGGCGGTTCGCGCGGGATAGGCGCGGCCATTTCCGTTGCACTCAAGGATGCCGGCTATCAGGTCGCGGCAAATTACGCCGGCAACGACGAGGCGGCGGCGAAATTCACCGCCGACACCGGCATCAAGACCTACAAATGGTCGGTTGCCGACTATGATGCCTGCGCCGCCGGTATCGCCGCAGTCGAGGCAGATCTCGGTCCTGTCGATGTGCTGGTCAACAATGCCGGCATTACGCGCGATGCCATGTTCCATCGCATGACACGCGAACAGTGGAACGAGGTCATCGGTACAAACCTCAACGGCGTGTTCAACATGACCCATCCGCTGTGGACAGGCATGCGCGACCGGAAGTTCGGGCGCGTGATCACGATCTCGTCGATCAATGGTCAGAAGGGCCAGATGGGGCAGGCTAACTACTCCGCGTCCAAGGCAGGCGACATCGGGCTCACCAAGGCCCTCGCTCAGGAGGGCGCGCGCGCCGGCATTACGGTCAATGTGATCGCTCCCGGCTACATCGGCACCGATATGGTGATGGCCGTGCCGGAGAAGGTGCGCGAATCCATCATCGCGCAAATCCCGGTCGGCCGTCTCGGCGAGCCGTCTGAGATTGCTCGCTGCGTGGTGTTCCTTGCCTCCGACGAGGCTGGCTTCATCACTGGGTCGACGATTTCGGCCAATGGCGGCCAATATTTCGCCTGACAGGTATCCCTGCCGACAATGCAGATCCGGTTCGTTCCGGGTCTGCATTTGGTCCGGCCTGGCCTGGCATCGGCCAGATCTGGCCTTGAACGTATCATGGCTCTCAAGGGGCGGCTGACTTGTAGGCCATTCGTTCGAGACTCGTTGCGTTTGCGGCCAAGCAATATTTTCCTTCCGTTTTTGTCGTTTACTTCCTATCTGTCGAAGAACGCTTTCTGCCGCCCGCTTGTGTGGGCGCAGCAGTCGCCATGCCGCGCATCCGCCCCAGAAGAGGCCGCTCCAGCCCGCGATGAATATCCAGACAAAGCCGGACGGACCCCTGATCCTCTCAGGCCGTGACGTAACGGCCGTGCTTGGGCCGACCAACACTGGCAAGACGCATCTCGCCATCGAGCGCATGATCGCCCATGAAACCGGCGTGATCGGGCTACCGCTGAGGCTGCTTGCCCGGGAGGTCTACGCGCGCGTTTGTGAAAAAGTCGGTGCGCACAAGGTCGCGCTGATTACCGGCGAGGAAAAGATCGTACCGCCGGGAGCGCGCTATTCGGTCTGCACGGTGGAGGCGATGCCGCGTGAAACCGAGGCGGCCTTCGTTGCCATCGACGAGGTGCAACTGGCCGGCGATCTTGAGCGCGGGCATATCTTCACAGACCGGCTCCTGCATCTGAGGGGGCGCCAGGAAACGCTGCTTCTCGGGGCAGCGACAATGCAGGGCATCCTGCAGAAGCTCTTGAGGGGCATCTCGGTCGTCACGCGGCCGCGGCTTTCACATCTTGCCTATGCGGGCTCGAAAAAGCTGACGCGTCTTCCGCGACGCTCGGCGATCGTCGCCTTTTCCGCCAACGAGGTCTATGGCATTGCCGAACTCATCCGCCGGCAGCGCGGGGGTGCGGCTGTGGTGCTTGGCGCGCTGAGCCCGCGCACGCGCAACGCTCAGGTGGAGCTCTACCAGTCCGGCGACGTTGAATACCTCATTGCAACCGATGCCATTGGCATGGGCCTCAATCTGGACGTCGATCATGTGGCCTTCGCGCAGAACCGCAAGTTCGACGGCTATCAATTCCGCGATCTCAATGCGGGCGAGCTTGGACAGATAGCCGGGCGAGCCGGTCGTCATATGCGCGATGGTACGTTTGGAGTGACCGGACGGGTCGATCCTTTCCCGGACGAACTTGTGGAGCGGATCGAGGCGCATGAGTTCGATCCGGTCAAAGTGCTGCAGTGGCGCACGGCGCGCTTCGACTTCGCCAGCCTCGATGCGCTCAAGCGGTCGATCGAGACGCCGTCGCCCGTCGAGGGGCTGACGCGGGCGCTCCCTGCCGTCGACGCACAGGCACTCGAATATCTCTCAAAGGATGAGGACGTGCGGCGTCTGGCAGTGACGCCAAACCGGGTCGCCCTGCTTTGGGAGGTTTGCGTCCTGCCGGACTATCGGAAGGTTGCACCGGCCCAGCATGCCGACATCATCGCGCAGATATATTTCGATCTGGCCAAACGCGGACATGTCGACGAGAATTACATGGCTGAGCAGGTGCGCCGCGCCGATTCCACCGAGGGTGATATCGATACGCTCTCGCACCGGATCGCGCATATCCGCACATGGACATTTGTTTCAAATCGACCCGGCTGGCTTGCCGATCCGGCACACTGGCAGGAAAAAACGCGAGAGATTGAGGACCGGCTGTCCGATGCGCTGCATGAGCGGTTGACGAAACGCTTCGTTGATCGCAGGACATCCGTGCTCATGAGGCGCCTTAGAGAGAACAGCATGCTTGAAGCCGAGATTAGCCCCACCGGGACGGTGACCGTAGAGGGTCATCATGTGGGTGAACTGCAGGGGTTCCGTTTCACGGCCGACCAAAGTGCTGGTGGCGAGGATGCGAAGGCAGTCAAGGCTGCCGCGCAAAAGGTGCTTGGAGCCGAGTTCGAGGCACGGGCCGAGCGGTTCTCCGTCTCACCCAATCATGACATCGCGTTGGGATCCGACGGCGTGCTGCGCTGGATCGGTGCGCCCATCGGAACGCTGGCCAGCGGTGAGGACGCGCTCAAGCCGCGTGTGATCCTGTTTGCCGACGAGCAACTGACTGGACCTGCCCGCGACAAGGTGATGGCGCGAGCCGAACGATTTGTGGGATTCCAGATCGACACTTTCCTGAAGCCGCTGGTGGATCTCAAATCCGCTGAACAGCTTTCCGGTATCGCGCGCGGCATTGCGTTTCAGCTTGTTGAGAATTTCGGTCTGATCGATCGGCGCAGCATCGCCAGCGACGTCAAGTCGCTCGATCAGGACGGGCGCGGCGCATTGCGGCGTCTGGGCGTGCGTTTCGGCGCCTATCATGTGTTCGTGCCTGCGATCCTGAAGCCGGCGCCTGCCGGGCTGGTCACTCTGTTGTGGGCCTTGCAGAATGACGGCAAGGACAAGCCCGGCTTTGGCGATATCGTACATCTTCTGGCGTCGGGCCGCACATCGGTCGTCGTCAACCAGTCGTTCGATCCTGTCTTCTACAAACTCGCAGGCTTCCGCAGTCTTGGGCGTCGCGCCGTGCGCGTCGACATCCTGGAGCGCCTGGCCGATCTGATCCGGCCTGCATTGTCGTGGCGTGCCGGAACCGGCCCGCGTCCGGAAGGCGCTTTCGACGGCGCTGCCTTTATGGTGACACCGGCGATGATGTCGATCCTGGGCGCCAATGCTGAGGACATGGAAGAAATCCTCAAGGGGCTTGGCTATCGCAGCGAAGCCAAGCAGGCCGCCGACGTAGCGGCAAGGCTTGAAGCGCTCGACGAGGCCGCTCGCAAGGCTGCCGAAGAAGCGGCAGCCAAGAAGCAGGCGGAAGCTGCTGCTAAACTTGCGGGAGAGCCCTCGGAAGCGGCATCGGAAACCTCAGCGGATGCCGCGCCCGTCGAGACCGAGGTCGTGCAGGAAGTGCCTGTCGAGACAGTGGCAGCCGAGTCCGATGGTCCGGTTGAAGCGTCGCAAAAACCTGAAGCTGCCGCCGCGGAGGATGGTCAGGACGAAGTTGTGTCTGTTGCGGCAGAAGAGGCTCCCAGGTCCTCGCCTGAGGCCGCTACCGATGTTGAGCCTGAGGCCGCTACCGATGTTGAGGCAGTTCCTGAAGCCGCGGTGGAACAGGTCACAGCGCCTGCACCCGAGAGCGAGTCAGGAGTTGCTTCGGGCGACAGTGATACCGCTGCCGAACAGGCAGCCGAGGCGCCGAAGCCGATTCTGCTTTGGCGTCTGCAGCGCACCGAAGGCCGTCCGCGTCAGCGGCACGGCGAGCGCAATCGTCAGGGCCAGCGTGGGCGACAGGCTCCCGCTGGCGCCGAAGGTGCGGAGCAGGCCAATCGGGGCCCGCGTCCCGACAAGCCGAACTTCAAGCGCGACAGGTCGCAGCGTCATGGCCAGGGCGACCAGGCTGGCAGTGGTGAGAACCGTGGCAATCGTCCGCCGCGCTCCGGCAAGCCGGACGGCAGACCTGGCAAGCCGGATGGCAGGCACGGAAAGCCGCATGCACAGAGCAAGCCGCGTGAAGAGAAGCCGGTCCGTTTCGATCCCGATTCGCCCTTCGCAAAGCTCGCCGCATTAAGGGATCAGCTCAAGAAGTGAGCGCGGGTGGACGACAGCGCATCGACAGATGGCTGTTCTTCGCGCGCATCGTGAAGTCGCGCTCTCTCGCGGCCAAGCTGGTGCAGTCCGGTCGTGTTCGCGTGAATGGCGACAAGATCGATCAAGCAGCCCGCATGGTTGGCGCCGGAGATGTTCTGACGATCGGGCTCGATCGCCGCATCAGCGTTCTGCGTATCCTGGGCTGCGGTGAAAGGCGGGGTCCCTACGAGGAAGCGCGCTTGCTCTACGAAGATCTTTCGCCACAACCCTCGCCCGAGGATCGGCACCTGCCTGACGCCATGAAGCCGGTTCGAGATGCCGGAAGCGGGCGCCCTACCAAGAAGGAACGGCGCGCTGTCGATCGCCTTACGGGATGGGAAGATTGAGCCTTCGGCCCGGAAAGAGAAATTCATTCCGCTTTGATGCGAAAGACGCCAATTTGCCGCCCTTGCAACACGCTCCCAAAGCGGTTACCTCACCCTTCTAGCCATCGCTCCGGAGCGAGACCAAGTCCGCCTGGAGCTGTCCGCCGTCCGGAAGTTTCGTCACAGGCAGCAGCATGACCTACGTCGTCACCGACAATTGCATCAAGTGCAAGTACATGGATTGCGTGGAGGTCTGTCCTGTAGATTGCTTCTATGAAGGCGAGAACATGCTCGTCATTCATCCGGATGAGTGCATCGATTGCGGCGTCTGTGAGCCGGAGTGCCCGGCTGAGGCAATCAAGCCCGACACCGAGTCCGGTCTGGACAAGTGGCTGAAGGTCAATGCCGACTTCGCCGATAAGTGGCCTAACATCACCTCCAAGAAGGATGCTCCTCCGGATGCGAAGGAGTTCGACGGCGTGGAGGAGAAATTCGAGAAATATTTCTCGCCCGAGCCTGGCGAAGGCGACTGATCTGGAATTTTCCGGTCAGATAGTTTGAAGAGAGTTTTTACCTGTCGGGTGGACTTGACAGGGGGCGTCTCTTCGCGGCGCAGCAAATTGTTGATTCTCGCGCCTTTTTATGTTACCAATAACTCACATGCCGGTGGCACAGCGTCGATCTTGGCGGATTGCCTCATCATTGAAAGGTGTTTCTCACTCACGGGTCAGGTCAGCTTGAGCCGGCGGAGCGATGTTTCGCTTGTCAGCTCTCACCGGATCCCATGTGAGCGCCTCCTCTCGGCAAGATATGCAGCGGCAAAGCGCTGCGACACGTAGTCGGCTGACATGCCGGCGAACACGAAGGAGTTACGGGCGTAATGGTTTCTACCCCTCAGCAGAAGAAGTCGACGGGCCGCAATGGCTTCAAGTCGGGCGAATTTATCGTGTACCCTGCCCACGGCGTGGGACAGATCGTGGCGATAGAAGACCAGGAGGTTGCAGGCCACAAGCTTGAGCTCTTCGTTATCGATTTCCAGAAAGACAAGATGCGCCTGAAAGTGCCTGTGGCCAAGGCCGCGTCCATCGGGATGCGCAAGCTCTCCGAGACCGACTATGTCGAACGTGCGTTGAAGGTGGTTCAGGGTCGGGCGCGCGTCAAGCGCACGATGTGGTCGCGCCGTGCGCAGGAATATGACGCGAAGATCAATTCCGGCGACCTGATTCAGATTTCCGAGGTCGTGCGCGATCTGTATCGCGCCGACAATCAGCCGGAGCAGTCCTATTCAGAGCGTCAGCTCTATGAGGCGGCGCTCGATCGCATGGCCCGCGAGATCGCCGCGGTCAATCGCATGTCGGAAACCGAGGCCGTCCATCTGATCGAGACGAACCTCAACAAGGGTCCGAAGCGCGGCGCCAAGGCCGACAATGAGGAAGCCGAGACGGAACAGGACGAGGCTGCCTAAGCGCAACCCTTTTTCTGCAAGGCGGATTTGACAAGACCCGGTCGCAAGGCCGGGTTTTTGTTTGGAGGCAGATTCTCATGCCGTGTGACTGTTCTCGTCGACCAGGATCTGAAGCTTCACGTCATCCGGACGCGCCTCGACGGCGCGATCGAACGCGGCGATGGAATCCTCGAAATTGAAGGTGTCCGAGATCAGTGGTTTCAGGTCGACACGACCGGAGGCCATTAGCGCGATGGCACGATCATACTGATTTGCATATCGAAATACGCTTTCGATGCGGGCTTCCTTCGTCGTGCAGGTTGCAATGTCCACCGGGACCGGCGCTACGGGAAGCCCGACAGCAACGATTGCTCCGCCTGGCCGGAGAAGATCGAAGATCGTTGCCCAGACCCTCGGCGACCCGGAACATTCGAAAACCACGTCCGCGCCCCAGCCATCGGTCAATGCCGCGACTTCCGCAGCCAGATTTTTGGTGCCGGCATTGATCGGGATCACGCCCTGATACCTGCCAGCAATGTCCAGCTTTGGCTGGGCGAGGTCCGCGACGATCGCGCGGGCACAGCCGCCTGCGAGCGCGGCAATGGCAACCATCGTGCCGATAGGGCCGGCGCCAATGACCACCGCTGTATCTCCCGGTGCGATGCGCGCCTTGTACGCGGCCTGCATGCCCACTGCGAAAGGTTCGACCATCGCGCCCTCGGCGAAGCTGACGTTGTCCGGCAAGCGGAATGTGAAATCGGCCGGATGCACCACATAAGGCGTGAGGACGCCATGGACGGGAGGCGTCGCCCAGAAAGTTACGGCCGGATCCACATTGTACAATCCCAGCCGGCTCGCTTTGGACTTCGGATTGGGAATTCCGGGCTCCATGCAGACGCGGTCCCCCACTTTCAGGGTGGTGACCTTTTCGCCGATCTGCACAACGGTCCCCGAAGCTTCATGACCCAAAACCATCGGTTCGTTGACGACGAAGGGCCCTATCCGGCCGTGCGTGTAGTAGTGAACATCCGATCCGCAGACGCCCACCGTATGGATCCTGATTTTCACATCATCCGGTCCGACCTTCATCGGCAGGTCGATATTGCGCAGCGAGAGTTCGTGCTGGCGCTCCAGGACAAGTGCGCGAACCGATTCCATGGCGTTTCCCCGCATCATCTTGCAGATATTGTCGCTGTCAGAAGACGCCCTATCGACCGTCTGCGTCAAGCTCGGGTAACCTTGTGTGGGACTCATCTGACCTTCAACGTTTTGCCTAATCCGAAGGTAAGATGTTGCCGGAGGGGGGAAACTGATACTAGATGCCCGGATTATGCAGGGATGCGGGCGCAAGCCTGCAGGAGGAAGAGCAAGAAATGTCCGAAACTCATGTCCACCGCGTCCAGGCGGCGTGGAAGAAAGAAGCTTTGATCGACAACGAGACGTATCTGAAATGGTACGCAGACAGCGTGAAGAACCCCGATAAGTTCTGGGGCAAGCATGGCAAGCGGATCGAATGGTTCAAGCCCTACACCAAGGTGAAGAACACGTCCTTCAAGGGGAAGGTGTCCATCAAATGGTATGAGGATGGGCAGACCAACGTCTCCTATAATTGCATCGACCGCCATCTGAAGAAGCGCGGCAATCAGACAGCCATAGTCTGGGAAGGCGACAATCCATACGACGACAAGAAGATCACCTATAACGAGCTGCACGAGCACGTTTGCAGGCTGGCAAACGTGATGAAGAAGCACGGCGTCAAGAAGGGCGACCGCGTCACCATCTACATGCCGATGATCCCCGAGGCTGCCTACGCGATGCTCGCATGCACGCGCATTGGCGCCGTCCATTCTGTCGTTTTTGGAGGGTTTTCGCCCGATTCGCTGGCCGGGCGTATTGTCGATTGCGAGTCGACCTTCGTCATCACGGCAGACGAGGGTCTTCGCGGCGGCCGGACCATCCCGCTCAAGGAGAATACCGACAAGGCCATCGACATTGCGGCCCGCAATTTCGTGATGGTCAAGAACGTGCTCGTCGTGCGCCGCACGGGCGGGAAGGTCGGTTGGGCGAACGGCCGCGACCTCTGGTATCATGACGAGGTCGCGACAGTGAAGGCCGAGTGCAAGCCGGAGAAGATGAAGGCGGAGGATCCGCTTTTCATCCTCTATACGTCCGGTTCGACGGGAAAGCCCAAGGGCGTCCTGCACACGACCGGGGGCTATCTGGTGTATGTGTCCATGACTCACCAGTACGTCTTCGACTATCACGACGGAGAGATCTACTGGTGCACGGCCGATGTTGGCTGGGTCACCGGGCACAGCTACCTCGTCTATGGACCGCTGGCCAACGGCGCGACCACGCTGATGTTTGAGGGGGTCCCGAACTATCCGAGCGTTTCGCGCTTCTGGGAAATCGTGGACAAGCACAAGGTCGACATCTTCTATACGGCGCCGACGGCTCTTCGCGCCCTTATGGGCGCCGGCGACAGCCATGTCACCAAAACTTCACGCAAGTCGCTGCGGGTGCTGGGGTCCGTCGGCGAGCCGATCAATCCTGAAGCCTGGGAGTGGTACTACAACGTCGTCGGCAACGGCAAGATTCCGATCGTCGATACGTGGTGGCAGACCGAAACGGGCGGCATTCTGATCACGCCGCTGCCGGGCGCCACCGACCTGAAAGCCGGGTCCGCGACACGACCATTCTTTGGCGTTCAGCCGCAACTGGTCGACAATGAAGGCAATGTGCTGGAGGGGGCCACAGACGGAAATCTTTGCATCATAGATTCCTGGCCGGGACAGATGCGTACGGTCTATGGCGATCACGACCGGTTCGTGCAGACCTATTTCTCGACCTATAAGGGGAAATACTTCACTGGCGATGGCTGCCGCCGTGACGAAGATGGCTACTACTGGATCACCGGACGCGTTGATGACGTCATCAATGTCTCGGGCCATCGGATGGGCACGGCTGAGGTCGAGTCCGCCCTTGTCAGCCACGACAAGGTGTCCGAGGCTGCGGTTGTTGGTTATCCGCACGACGTGAAGGGGCAGGGAATCTACTGCTACGTGACACTCATGTCAGGTGAAGACGGGTCGGACGCCCTGCGCAAGGACCTCGTGGCACATGTCCGCAAGGAAATCGGCGCCATTGCCACGCCTGACAAGATCCAGTTCGCGCCCGGTCTGCCAAAGACCCGCTCGGGCAAGATCATGCGCCGCATTCTGCGCAAGATCGCCGAGGACGATTTCGGTTCACTCGGGGATACTTCGACGCTGGCCGATCCCGGCGTGGTCGACGATCTCGTCGTCAACCGGCAGAACAAGAAGGGCTAAACAAACGGGGCGTGTCCGCCCACTGACTGACCTGAAAGGCACCCGCCGCCGCTGCATGGCGCGGGTGCCTGGTTCCTTTCGTTCCTAGCAGCCGATCTCCTCGCGGATCTGGTCCACTTCCTCTCGGGAATGGCAGATATTCTCACAAGGAATGCCATCCTTGTCGGCATCCGCGCGGCTGTAACCGCCGCACCATATCTCGACGGCTTCACGGCAGCTGCGGACCTGCTTGCAGCTGGAGGCTCGCTGAGCCACCACCACGGATCCGGTGTCCGCGGAACTCCAGCTTTCGGGCGAGGCGTTCGCCCGATTCGACGGCATGCAGGTGAGGGCAGCCAGCATGGCTGCGCCCATGAAGACTTTATCCAATTGACCCCCCCTTTCCCCTCCGCTGCTGCGCCGATCCGGTATTCGGATTTTCTGCCACACCCGATTGCACTACAGGTCGATCTTGAGGTGTGCCTTCAGCCGAAGGCTTGAAGAAAATCCCCGCCTGTACTTTTTCCCCTTGCGCAACGGCGGTATCGCACCGACATTGCACCTGTGTTCAATCAATTGAAAGGAGGTGATCCAATGTCGAGTGGTTTCGTATCCCAGAGCGTGATCTCGGTGGATTGCCTTTTCGGAGAGCAGCCTCTTCGCTGAGACGTAATCCCGTGCGGCTGGTGACACGCGTCACCGCCATGTCGCGCGCTGGACGAAAGTCACGGAAGACCGTCGCTTCATGAGCGGCGGTCTTTTTGTTTCAGGCGGGTCAGGTGGCAGAATCACTGCTCTTGAATGCAACAGGCGCAAACGGAGCGTAGTAACTAATCGCAGATGGGTCGGATCGAATTGTCAGCAGCGATTGGCGGCTGACAAATCGCTCGTTCAGGCCAAAAGAGGCGTTGTCAGCGTCCGATCGACGCCCTGCATGGGGGGAGTTGCGGGATGACTTTCCTGTTCATAGCACCACACCTTGAACGTTGTCAGACGATGTGGCCCGAATGTATGAAGCAGGGGCACGTCGGTCGCGTCTCGACCGCGTGCAATGACGACGCGCCCAATTCTCGGTGTGTTGTGACGGGCGTCAAACGTGTACCATTTGCCGTCGAGAAAGACTTCCATCCAGGCCGAAAAGTCCATCGGCGCGGGATCCTGCGGAACGCCGATATCGCCCAGAAAGCCGTTCACGTAGCGAGCGGGAATGTTCATGCAACGGCAAAGCGCGATGGCGAGATGCGCGAAATCCCTGCAGACACCCACGCGTTCCTCGTAAGCCTGTGCAGCGGTTCGCGTTGACCGGGCATAGCCGTAGCTGAATGAGAGATGGCTGTGGACGTAATCCACGATTGCCTGCACGCGTGCAAAACCCGTCGGCAAATGACCAAACAGGCTCCAAGCCTTGTCGCTCAAATGGTCCGTTTCGCAATAGCGGCTGCCAAGCAGATAGATGAGAGCCTCGTTGGGCAGTCTCTCGACAGGCGTCTCATTGGCAAGCGTGTTGACCTCGTCCGGCAATCCGCTGTCCTCGATCACCGCGTCGTAGAGAATGCGGATCCCTCCAGCCGGCGCCATGAAGCGGCGGCAGGTGTTGCCGAAGCTGTCCTCATAGGTGGAAACAGGGACATTTGGCGTCGTCAGAAATCGCGTCTGACGCTGAATTTGAAACTGCCTGTCGCCATTCACATCGAGCATGGAAATGACGGGCGTCGGAGCGCTGCATTCAATGGCGATTTCGTAGCCGAGACGTATATGCATCCGGAACCCTTCCATGGACTGGGTGATGGCAAAGTGCGCTGATTAACTCTGCGCGTGTCACCGGGTTCCATGGCCGCCGATCAACTTTTCAGTGTCGGCGCCGGCTCTTCAGAAATCGCTGGTGAGGCCCTTCACTTCCCAGTCGCCATAGCGTCCGGGCTCCAGACCTCGCCTGCGACCCCCGATCTCCTTCGGCAGCCTGCTTTCATTCTCGACATAAACTGCGCGCCGCTCCTTTGCCTCGGCGAGTGCGCGTTGGGCTGCCGGGGACAGTTTCTCGCGCAGAGAATCCGGGTGGGTTTGATCTTTTGAGGATGTAGACGGTTCAGGAGTTTGTTCGGTCATTGTCGCATGTGGAATTATTGAAAGCTTGCAGTGCCCATACCATCATATAGATCGTGATGGGATGCGGCCAACCGCAATCCGTATGGTTCGGAGCGACAGATGAACTTGATGCGCACTGCTATGCTGCTTGCCGCGATGACCGCGCTCTTCATGGGTGTGGGCTATCTGATCGGCGGTACGGGCGGCATGATGATTGCGCTGGTGATTGCCGCCGGCATGAATCTTTTCAGCTATTGGAATGCCGACAAGATGGTGCTGAGCGCCTATCGCGCTGTCGAGGTAGACGCGCGAACCGCTCCTGAGTTTCATCGCATCGTGTCGGAACTTTCCCAGCGCGCCGGACTGCCAATGCCGAAAGTCTATCTTATCGACAGTCCGCAGCCGAATGCCTTTGCCACGGGGCGCAATCCGCAGAACGCTGCCGTCGCGGCCACGACCGGTCTGCTGGAGCGTCTGACCTACGAGGAGGCGGCGGGCGTCATGGCCCATGAACTCGCCCACATCCAGAATCGCGACACATTGACGATGACGGTAACAGCGACCCTTGCCGGTGCGATCTCAATGCTGGGCAATTTTGCCTTCTTCTTCGGCGGCAACAGGGACAACAACAATCCGCTCGGTTTTGTTGGGGTACTGGTGGCCATGATCGTGGCTCCGCTTGCCGCCATGATGGTGCAGATGGCAATCAGCCGGACGCGCGAATATTCTGCGGACCGTCGCGGCGCGGAGATCTGCGGCAATCCCCTCTGGCTCGCCTCGGCCCTGAAGAAGATCGCCGCCGCTGCACAACGCATCCATAGCCCTCAGGCCGAGCACAATCCTGCGACCGCCCATATGTTCATCATCAATCCACTATCGGGCGAGCGGATGGACAATCTCTTCTCGACGCATCCCGATACGAACAATCGGATCGCGGCGCTCGAGCAGATGTCGCGGGAGGGGGTCGGATTGGAACCGCGTGCTCCCGAAGCGCCTCGCGCCAGGCCCGGCAGCCCGCAGCCAAAGCCGACGGTTGGGAGTGGACCCTGGGGTGCTGCTCCGACTGAAGAGACGCCGCCGCCGGCCTCCGATAAGAAGCCCGGTGGACCTTGGGGCCGCAACCCGACCGGGCCGCGAGGTCGTTGGTCGTGAGCGGTCGCCCCGCCTCGGACGGTCGATCACATCGCACTTCAAAGGGACGCGCCCCCGTATCCAAGCCTGCCGATGATGTGCCGGGTCTCGCGGCGCGAATGGCGGCAGCGCGTCTTCTCGCGGCGGTGATCGACGCCAGAACGCCCCTTGATGGGCTGACCGATGCGGAAAATGGCCATCCTCAGTTTCGGGCGCTCGAAGGTCGCGACCGCGGGCTGGTGCGGGCAATCTTGACGACCGCCTTGCGCTTTCGGGTGACGATCGAAACGATGATCGGCCGCCAGATAGAGCGGCCGCTGCCGGCAAATGCTACCACCCTGACCCATATTCTTCATGTCGCGGCTGCACAGATCCTGTTCCTGGATGTTCCAGACAGTGCTGCTGTCGATCTTGCCGTGACCCACGCGAAGGGGGATCCGCGCACGCAGCGATTTGCCGGTCTGGTCAATGGCGTGCTGCGCTCGGTCGCGCGCGCCAAGGATCGGTCTCTGGAGAAGACGCTCGCCGCTACGACCGATACGCCAGAGTGGTTTCGAGAGCGTTTGGCAAATGCCTATGGCGCTGAAAAGGCGCGCGCCATACTCGCGGCCCATCGATACGAGGCGCCGTTTGACTTTTCGGTGAAGGACGATTCAACCGGCTGGGCTGCAAAGCTTGGCGGATTCGTGCTGCCGACCGGCTCGATCCGTCTAGCCAATTTGCCCGCATCCGTGCCGGATCTCCCCGGCTTTGCCGAGGGCGCATGGTGGGTGCAGGACGCGGCTGCGGCCTTGCCCGCCCGCCTTCTTGGCGATGTTCGTGGCTTGCGGGTCGCCGATCTTTGCGCGGCTCCCGGCGGCAAGACGGCTCAGATCGCACTGGCAGGCGCCCATGTGACTGCGGTCGATCTGTCCAAGAACCGGCTTGCGCGCCTCGAAACGAATCTTGTTCGGCTCGGGCTCGCCGCGCAGACAATTCAGGCCGACCTGATGAGCTATAGGCCTGATGACGCTTTTGATGCGATACTGCTGGATGCGCCTTGTTCTTCCACAGGCACAGTGCGTCGCCATCCGGACGTTCCATGGACAAAGTCCCCTGAGGATATTGCGAAGCTGGCGGATCTTCAGGCGAGGCTTCTGCGTCGTGCCCTCACCATGCTGAAGCCGGGTGGAACACTGGTTTTCTCAAATTGCTCTCTCGATCCGCTTGAAGGTGAGGTCGTGGTGCGGGAGTTTCTCGCGGAAAGTCGTGGCGTCAGGCTCGATCCCGTACGCCGCGACGAGATTCCCGGCATTGAGAGCTTCGTCACGCCCGAAGGGTTTCTTCGGACGACACCCGCCGATTTTGTGTTTTCGGAGCCTGGAATCTCCGGACTCGATGGGTTCTTTGCAGCGCGTTTTGTAAGCACGGCGTGACGGAACACGTCATTTGTTACTCGCGAAAATAGCTGAATCACCTTAATCATCCCCCTTGGGCCGAACCTGCGGGAGGGATTTTTTGGACAGCGTAGAGCGTGACTCGACGCGCTTGTGGGCGTTGGTCGCCCGCAGAATATGGAGTCAGACGAAGCATCGCGTATTTGGTGGACCAATCTATCGGTGGCGCTTTGCGGGGCGCACGCCCGATCGTGTTCTGATTGCTCCGCCGGATCTGCGCGTCGCCGATCCTCAGCTTGCCGTCGAATTCTATCACGGGCGTTTTCCGCTTGCAGGTCATCTCGTGGAAACGGGTGAGGAGTCGCCCTTTCAGCTGAAGGTATCCAACGGCCGCTGGCTGCGCAGCCTGCATGGGTTCCGCTGGTTGCGGCATATGCGAGCCGCTGGTTCGGAAATCGCGGCAGCCAATGCGCGCTCACTCGTGTCGGACTGGATTACGCTTCACGGAAGCCGGATCGAGGGACCAGCATGGGAGCCCGCCACGGTCGCCAAGCGCATTATCGCATGGCTTCAGCATTCCTCCGTTGTGCTGCAGGGTGCGGAGTTTGCCTTCTATCGCGCGTTTCTGAAATCGCTGGCCATGCAGATCCGCTATTTGCGGGCGGTGGTGCCGGATACACCAGACGGCGCCACGCGCTTGCGGGCCCGTGCCGCGCTTGCCTTTTCCGCCCTGTCGCTGCCCGTGCCGCCGTCTGCCCTGCGCGCTGCGACCCGCAATCTCGCGGTCGAACTCAAAAGACAGATACTGCCGGACGGGGGGCATGTGTCGCGCGACCCGCTCGTCGTGCTTGAAATGCTGGCCGACCTCCTGCCCTTGCGACAGACCTATGCCAATCAGGCCGAAGCGCCGCCGCAGGAATTGATAAACGCGGTCGACCGCATGTTGCCGGCGCTTCGCTTCTTTCGTCTTGGCGATGGGGCGATGGCTCGTTTCAATGGGATGGGCGCGACCATTCAGGATCGCATCCTGACAATTCTTCGCCACGACGACACCGTGGGCGCGCCACTGCTTCACGCCTCCCATTCAGGATACGAGCGGCTTGCACTCGGCAGAACAGTTGTCATTGCTGACACCGGAGCTGCTCCACCGTTCGAAATGTCGCAGCGCGCCCATGCGGGATGCCTGGCTTTCGAGATGTCGTCAGGCCGGAACCCCCTTATCGTCAATTCCGGGGTGGACAGTTACGCGTCGGAGGACTTTCGACCACTGGCGCGGGCGACCGCCGCGCATTCCACAGCAACGATCAACGACACATCCTCAGCACGATTTGCCCTGCAACCCGGGATGGCGCGGTGGCTCGGCACGCCCTTGGTGGACGGGCCGAAAGAGGTCCGCTCCACACGGCTCGACAAGCCGGGCCAACAAGGATTTGTGGCAAGTCACGATGGATATCTTCCCAGGTTTGGAATTATCCACGAACGCGGCCTGAGACTGTCTGACGATGGCGCAGTGCTGACGGGTATGGATCGCTTCTTCGGTTCGGGCGGGCAGAAGGTTCATCGCGAGCAGGACGCGGTTTCAATCCGCTTCCACCTCCATCCGGACATCGAGCTGTTTCGCGACGACGATGAGCGTCTGGTCCTGGTGACACCGCAGCATGAGCGGTGGACACTTTCCAGCCCGGATGTGGTGCCCACGGTGGAGGAGTCCATCTTCTTCGCCTCGCTAGGCGGGCCACTGCGTTCCCGGCAGATCGTACTGGCATTCCGCGCTTCCGAACTGGGCGAAGTGCGCTGGCGTTTCAGCCGAGAGGGCAACTGACCTTCCGCGACATTGCGCGGGTTTGACTCGGCGGCCGCATATGGTAGGGCGCTTGCGCTCCCTCAGATGTCGCAGGAATTCGCCATGGCCGTGCCGTCAAAGAACATTCCGGCGCCTGATCTCGTTCAGGTTCGCCGAGCCCTCCTTTCCGTTTCCGACAAGTCCGGTCTGATCGAATTCGCGAGCGCGCTGGCAGCACGCGGCGTTGAGCTGGTGTCTACGGGTGGCAGCGCCAAGGCGATCGCGGCGGCGGGCATCGCAGTGCGTGACGTGAGCCAGCTTACCGGCTTTCCAGAGATCATGGACGGTCGTGTCAAGACGTTGCATCCTGCGGTTCACGGTGCGTTGCTCGGCGTGCGCGGCGACCCGGAGCACCAGGCGGCCATGCATGAGCACGGCATCGAGCCGATCGACCTCCTGGTGGTCAATCTCTATCCGTTCGAGGAAGTTCGGGGCTCCGGTGCGGATTATGCGTCTGTGGTCGAGAACATCGACATTGGCGGACCTGCCATGGTGCGCGCCTCCGCCAAAAACCACGCCTATCTCGCGACAGTCGTGGATCCTGAGGATTATGCCGCGGTTCTCAATGCGCTGGAACTGAATACCGGTAGTCTGTCGCTGCAGTTTCGCAAGAAGCTCGCGGCGAAGGCGTTTGCGCGAACCGCAGCCTATGACGCGACGATCTCCAGCTGGTTTGCCGAAACGCTCGAGATCGAGGAGCCGGCTTGGCGGGCCTTTGGCGGAAAACTCCAAACCGTGATGCGCTACGGCGAGAATCCACATCAGCGCGCCGGGTTCTATGTCACGGGTGATGGCCGTCCCGGAGTCGCGACCGCCACTCAGTTGCAGGGCAAGCAGCTTTCCTACAACAACATCAACGATACGGACGCAGCTTTCGAACTGGTCGCGGAGTTCGATCCGTATCGGACAGCCGCTGTCGCCATCATCAAACACGCTAATCCCTGTGGCGTGGCGGAGGCGGCTTCGCTTCGCGACGCGTACCTGTCAGCGCTTGCCTGCGATCCCGTTTCAGCCTTTGGCGGCATTGTGGCGGTAAACCGCCTGCTCGATGCCGAGGCGGCTGAGGAGATCGTGAAGACCTTCACCGAGGTGATTATTGCGCCGGCTGCGACCGACGAAGCCATTGGCTTGATTGCGGCTAAGAAGAACTTGCGCCTCCTGGTCACCGGGGGACTGCCGGATCCACGCTCGCCGGGCGTTGGCGTGAAGTCGGTGGCGGGCGGACTGCTCGTCCAGTCGCGCGACACGGCGAGCGTCGATCTTATGGATCTCAAGGTGGTGACCCGTCGCGCGCCTTCCAAACAGGAACTCGCCGATCTGAAATTCGCGTTCCGCGTCGCCAAACACGTGAAGTCGAATGCGATCGTCTATGCCAGGAATGGCGCAACGGTCGGTGTCGGCGCTGGTCAGATGAGCCGAGTCGATTCTTCGCGCATCGCTGCCCGCAAGGCCGAGGATGCTGCGGAGGCAGCCGGTCTTTCCGAGCCGCTGACGAAGGGTTCCGTCGTCGCATCAGATGCGTTTTTCCCCTTCGCGGACGGCTTGCTGGCAGCTGCAGAAGCAGGAGCAGTGGCCGTCATTCAACCGGGCGGATCGATGCGCGACGACGAGGTCATCGCCGCCGCCGACGAGGCTGGTCTCGCCATGGTATTCACGGGAACGCGTCATTTCAGGCACTGAGCGGCGGGTGCGGTATTAGCGACAACTGCGTCGCTGGTCGGGCTGTGCAAAACAGGCGCTGCAAAGATTGACGTTGCGGTCGCCAACGTGCTGCATGTCCGCGTATTTTCGATTGGTGGAGGCGAGACCTGCAATGAGTGTGACGGATGAGAGCCGGCTTCGTTTCGCTGTCGACCTCGCACGACGTGCGGGAGAACTCGGCCTCGGTTTCTTTCGAGAAATCGACAAACTGACCATTGAAAGCAAGGGCCATCAGGACCTTGTTTCGAATGGCGATCGAGAAGTTGAGCTTTTCGTGCGGGCGGAACTCGCGAAGCACTTTCCCGATGACGGCATCGTGGGCGAGGAGCACGCGTCCGTTACGGGTACCTCAGGCTATGTCTGGGTGATCGACCCGATCGATGGAACTGCCAATTTCGTGCGGGGAATCCCGGCCTGGGCTGTGGCGATTGCATGCGTCAAGGATGGACGTACGGTCGTCGGCGTCGTTCACGAACCATCGACGCATGAGACGTTTTTCGCGCGCGTTGGCGGTGGCGCATTTCTCAATGAGCGGTCGATCAAGGTCTCTTCGGCGAAAAGCCTCGGAGAAGGATCGGTTGGAGTGGGCTTCAACAACCGCACCGAAGCAAGTAACTGCGTGAAGGTTGTGAGCCGGATAATCGACGACGGTGGTGTGTTCTTTCGCAACGCCTCCGGTGCACTGATGCTGTCCTATGTCGCTGCGGGTCGCCTCATCGGATATACCGAAGAGCATATGAACGCCTGGGATTGCCTTGCTGCAATGCTCGTCATCGAAGAAGCGGGCGGGGTCGTCGAACCCTTCAACCGCAAGGATGTCATCGCCGACGGCACCGTCGCCATCGCGGCTGGGCCTGGGGTTTTCGACCGGATTCGTGAGCTCTCTGCCGAAGCTTATGGATTGTAGCGCGCGTCGCCGTCCTCCTGACACGGTATTCAGGTGAGGACACCAAGGTTCTAGGATTCACAATCCGAACGGTGTCCTATATCATTCGTCGTCTAATGATTTGATCGACCTGACCGTCGGTTCATGTCGTTTTGCGCGCCAGCGTTCAGCTTTGCGTGTTATTTTGGAACGCTTGAAGGGTTCAACGCGTGACGAAAGGAGGGTTTCAGTCAGGATATGGCCAATGAAAAGGCGGCCATGCGCAAGGCCAGGAGAGGCAAGCCGATCCGTCAGGTGGCGGCCATTCCGTTTCGCACACGCGACGGCGCACCCGAAGTCATGCTGGTGACGTCACGCGGGACGCGCAGGTTCATCGTGCCGAAAGGCTGGCCGATGAAAGGCAAGAGCGGGCGACAGGCTGCATTGATCGAGGCTCAGGAAGAGGCAGGCGTGTCTGGCGAGGCCCGCAAGCAGCCTCTTGGCAAATATCGGTATTGGAAGCGCCTCTCCGAGGCATTCGTGCCAGTCGAGGTCACCGTGTTTCTGCTGGTCGTGCAGGAATCAGTGGATGACTGGAAGGAATCCGGCATGCGCGAACGCGCGTGGCTCTCGCCCGGCGACGCGGCGATGTTGATTGACGAGCCAGAACTGGCATCGCTTATACGATCGATTTCCGCCGAGGCGGCGGCGTAATATCTCCGTTCAATACTCGACGGGCGTTATCCCACTCAAATGTCGCTTGAAGGGGATAGTTCGGTCACATGAATCGATAGACTGCCCCTACAGATATTGATTCGAAAAGGGGAGTCATGTTCGCCAGCTACCACCCCATTCTTGCGCTGCTGCGTGGGACTGCATTTCTTCTGGCTGCGACCGGTCTCCATGGACTGCTGATGCCGTTGCGCGGTCAGGCCGAGGGGTTTTCCACATTCGCGCTTGGCTTCATGGGCACCGCCTGGGCCGGCGGTTTTGTGACGGGCTGCATCTTTGCGCCTCGGATCGTTCGCAATGTGGGCCACGTCCGGGCGTTTGGAGCATTTGCTGCCGCCGGCGCGATCATTGCGCTGTTGACCGGCCTCATCATCGGAGAAACCGTGTGGATCGTGCTGCGAGCCTTCACCGGCTTCACCATGGCTGGCGCCTTCATGGTCATTGAGAGCTGGCTCAACGAAAAGTCGACCAATGAGAACCGGGGCACGGTTTTCGGTCTGTATATGATGGTGACATACGCCTCCATCATGGTCGGCCAGATGATTGTCGCGGCTGGAGACATTCACACGCAGTCTCTGTTCATGGTCGCGGGGGTGTTTTTCTGCCTGGCATTGATACCGACGGCGGTTTCGACGGAAGCGAGTCCGCAGCCGCTGAGCGACGTGAAACTCGACCTTAAGGGACTTTTCGCGAACTCACCTGTGTCGGTCGTCGGTTGCCTGCTCATCGGCGTCGCCAACGGCGCCTGGGGTACGCTGGGCGCGGTCTACGGGGCGCGCATCGGCATCTCAACGGCGACCATCGCCCTGATGATGAGCCTCGTCGTAGTGGCAGGGGCGGCCCTGCAGTTGCCGATGGGACGCATTTCCGACAAGACGGACCGGCGCTTTGTCATGATTGGCGCTGCACTCGCCTCCTCGCTGGCCGCGCTCGCCATCTTCGTGTTCACCCCGCATTCCGGGGCCTTCGTCATCGCGATGACGGCCGCATATGGTGCCTTCGCCTATACGCTTTATTCGTTGGCTGTTGCCCATGCCAACGACCACGCGAAGCCGGAGGAATTCGTCAAAGTCTCTGGTGGCCTCCTGCTGCTCTATGGTTTCGGCACGATGATCGGGCCTGTTCTCGGATCGGCTTTGATGACGGTCATGAAGCCAGAAAGCCTGTTTCTGTCGACCGCGCTCCCACATGTGCTTCTTGCAGTCTATGCGGCAATGCGCATACGCCAGCGTGCACCGGTGCCGCCGGAGGATCGCGAGGCATTCGCGACATTGCCGGCTGAGCGCGCGCTCACCCCGGCAGCCACGCATATGGACCCGCGAAGTCCTGCGGATGAACCCTCCGAGCAACGCGACGATGAAATTGCAGACATTGTTGCCAAAGAGGAAGGTTGAGTTTACTTCGCACTTGCAGCAAAGATAGGGAATGGTCACGGTTGACGCATTCGCAGCCATTGCAGACCCAAATCGCCGCTATCTGCTGGAAGAACTTAGGCGTGGGCCGAAGACGGTCAATGAACTAGCCTCCGGATTACCCGTGTCCCGCCCCGCCGTGTCGCAGCATCTCAAGGTCTTGCTGGATGCCGAACTGGTCATTGTGACGGCCGAGGGCACGCGCCGCATCTACAGTGTCAGCACGCCCGGCTTCTTCAAGGTCAATCTCTGGCTGGATCAGTTCTGGAGCGAGGAGTGGTCGACCTAGCGGAAGAAACGCCGACGCTCAGGCGATGCGATCCAAGACTCTCCTACGCCAAAGACCAGCCTAGCCATCGGTCTTGCGATCCGCATGTCCGAGTTCCCTTTCGGGGAAAGCGGCATCGCGAATGAGTTGCTTGAGCTTGGCAGCATCGGGAAAGCCGCCGTCGCGCTTGCGCTCCCAGATCAGTGTTCCATCACAGCTGATCTCGAAGATTCCGCCGGTCCCGGGCTGTAGCGCAACTTCTGCGAGGTCTGCCCCGAAGGTGGACAGAAGTTCCTGCGCCATCCAGGCGGCCCGCAACAACCACTGGCACTGCGTGCAATAGGTGATGCGGACACTTGGTTTGGCTGTGTCGCTCACTCGGCGGAGAGCTTCGCCAGGGTTTCGTCGTCCACTTCGAAATTCGCGTAGACGTTTTGCACGTCGTCATCGTCTTCCAGCGTGGCGACCAGCTTCATGATGGACTGCGCGCGATCTTCGTCGACCGGCACGGCATTTTGAGGTTGCCAGATGACCTTGACGCTCTCTGCCTCGCCCAACGCTGCCTCAAGCGCCTTGGAAACGTCTCCGACATCCTCGAAGGCACAAGTGATTGTGTGGCCATCCTCATCGGACCGCACGTCTTCCGCTCCTGCCTCAATGGCCGCTTCCATGACCTTGTCAGCGTCGCCAGCGGCTGCGGGATAGTAGATCTCTCCCACGCGGTCCCACATGAAGGAGACCGAGCCGGTCTCGCCAAGCGCCCCGCCGGCCTTGGTGAAGGCTGCGCGTACATTGGAGGCAGAGCGGTTGCGGTTGTCAGTCAGTGCTTCGACAATGAGGGCAACGCCGCCTGGCCCGTAACCTTCGTAGCGCACTTCATCGTAATTTTCCGCATCGCCGCCCGACGCCTTGTTGATGGCGCGCTGGATGTTGTCCTTCGGCATCGAGACCGCCTTGGCGTTCTGGATGGCGAGGCGCAGACGCGGGTTCATGGCGGGGTCGGGCATGCCGACCTTGGCCGCTACCGTGATCTCGCGCGCGAGCTTGGAGAACATCTTCGACCTGACCGCATCCTGGCGGCCCTTGCGGTGCATGATGTTCTTGAACTGTGAATGGCCGGCCATGACGCCCCTGTTCGTACAATCGGAGTTTTCAGAGTGGGCGGCTTATAGATAAATTGCCGTCAAACGTCCAGAGAAAGGGCGGGCGCGCACCGCTCGCGCATTTGTGACACCGCGACGCTGCGCGTGCCGTGCATAGTGACATGCAACGTGCCGCGGAGAGACCTCATGCCCGCAAGCCCACTTTGCTATGATGCCATTGGCCGCCATGTCGGTCGTCTTGCCGCGCTGTGCATGGCTGCACTTTTCTTGGCGGCAGCACCCGGCCGCGCGCAGGATGAGCAGGTTCCCAGCAAGTGTGTCGCTATCGCCAATGCGCTCCCGTCCGTCACCTATGCCAGCTTCACACCCGCTCAGGCCTTTGTAGAAGGGCCTGTGCGTATCACCTATGCCGGCCACTCGACCTATGTCATCGAAACACCGGGCGGGGTGCGCATCGCGACCGACTATTCCGGCGTTTATGGCGGTGATCCGCTGCCCGACGTGGTGACGATGAACAAGGCGCATCGAACCCACTTTACCGAAGCGCCCGATCCGCGCATCACCCATGTTCTGCGCGGCTGGAACCCGGAAGGCGGACCGGCCAAGCACGCCGTCGTCGTTGATGACGTCTATATCCGCAACGTGCCGACCGACATCCGCACATGGGGCGGAGATCTTGAGCGCGACGGCAACTCGATATTCATCTTCGAGGTGGCCGGTCTGTGCATAGGCCATCTTGGCCATCTGCACACAAAGCTCAGCGACAGTCAGTATGGCGCAATCGGCCGGCTGGATATCGTGATGGTACCGGTGGACGGCGGCATGACCCAGTCGCTCGGCTCGATGAGTGAGATCGCCACGCGCCTCTATTCCTCAATGATCCTGCCGATGCATCGACATTCGACACCGATGGGAGAGTTTCTCGCACTGATGGGCGAGGGGTTCGCTGTCGACTATCGCGACAGCCGCTCCCTGGAGGTGACGCTGCGAAGTTTGCCGGGCCGCCCCACCATTGTGGTGCTGGACGGGGTCTGACCCGGGTTTAGGCGAAGAGGCACGCTTGCGGCGCCCCTGAAATGCTATTCGTCGTCGGTGTCCGGTGTGCTGGATTTCAGCGCCGAGAGTTTGGCGAAAATGGCATTGGCGTCCAGTTCCTCGTCTTCGTCGCGCGACCTTTCGGCTTCGGGCGTCAGGCGTTCCGTCATGGCCGCCGGCAGCAGCGTGTCGCCGGTCGGCGCCGATGGGGTCAGCCCCTTGGAGGCGCGCTGCACCTCGATATCGAGGTCGATCTGCGAACACAGCCCGAGCGTCACCGGATCCATCGGCACGAGATTGGCCGAATTCCAGTGGCTGCGGTTGCGGATCTGCTCGATCGTCGACTTCGTGGTCCCGACGAGGCGCGAGATCTG
>JAMLJA010000007.1 GCA_023953905.1 Rhizobiaceae bacterium
GGCCGTCATATCTATGCGGTGGGCAGCGACGAGCGCTCGGCGCGGCTGTCGGGCGTTTCGACGCGCCGGACATTGCTGATCGCCTATTCGTTCGGCGCGGTGCTGGCCGCGATCACCGGATTCCTCATGACCTCGCGGCTCGGGTCGGGGCAGGGCACGATCGGCGGTTCACTGGCCCTAGAAACCATCGCGGCCGCAGTCATCGGCGGCGTCTCTCTGCGGGGCGGCGTCGGGCGCGCCGAGCATGTCGCTCTCGCTGCACTTTTCCTCACCGTCATCGCCAATGCCATGAACCTCATACAGGTCGACAGCAAGTATCAGGCACTGGTACTCGGCGCCGTGCTCATCGTGGCGCTCGCCATTGAACGACTTCTCCTGAGCAGGAAAAGCGCATGAGCCGTTCCGATAGCGTGAAAGCAATTCCGGGGCAGCCGGCATCCTCGGTGTCGATCAAGGACATCGCGCGCGGGCTCATGATGCCGCTGGCGATCCTCGGCGCCTTGCTGATTTTCGGCTTTATCGAACCGCGCATCCTGTCGTGGGACAATCTCCACAACATCGCCGTGCAGACCAGCTATCTCGCCATTTTCGCGATGGCCCAGACCATGGTCATTCTGACCCGCGGTTTCGATCTGTCGCTCGGCTTCACCGTCTCGCTGGTCAGCGTCGGCGCGTCGATGGCGATGGTCTCAATGGGCGCGTCGGAGACGGCAATTCTTGTCGGCATGGGCGCTGGCGTGCTGATCGCGCTGGGCGTGGGTCTTGCCAACGGGCTTCTGATCGCTGGCATCGGCATCAATCCGCTGGTCACGACGCTGGGCATGGCCAACATCGTCATGGCGTTGGCGTCCACGATAAGCGGCGGGTTTCCGGTCACGGGGATTCCAGCGGGCTTCACCGCGACATTCGCGCAGACCTCCCTGCTTGGTCTTCCCGCACCGATCTGGATCGCCGCGCTGATCTTCGTGCTTCTCCATCTGATCCTCAAAGCCACGCGTTTCGGCCGCAGCCTCTATATTGTCGGCGCCAGTCCGAAGGCGGCGGTGGCGGCAGGCATCCGCAAGTTTCCGATCCTCACAATCGCCTACACGATCTGCGCGTTGCTGGCCGGGCTGGGCGCGCTTCTTCTTACGGCCCGCACAGGCTCCGGCGAGCCCAACCTCGGTGGCAACCTGACGCTTGAGGCAATCGCCGCTGCGGTGGTCGGCGGCGTGCGGCTTTCGGGCGGCGAGGGTGGCGTCGGTGCTGCGGTACTCGGCGCCCTGTTCGTGACAGTTCTTTCCAATGGGATGAACCTCGTCCAGATCGACGGCTATCTGCAACAGATCTGCCTTGGCGTGATCATCATCATTAGCCTCATCATCAGTCGCGACGAATTCCGGCGCTGATCTGCATAATTGAATTCAGAGGAAAACTAAATGGCATATCAGGTCTGCATCGACATCGGTGGCACCTTCACCGACTGTCTGGTCTCCGACAGCAAGGGCGAAATCTCCATCTTCAAATCGCCGACGACGCCGGGCGAGTTCGAAAAAGGATTCATCAACGTTCTGCACGTGGCAGCCGAGGGCTACGGTCTGAGCGGCGCGGATTTCATGAAGCAGATCGATTTGATCGTTCACGGCTCGACAGTATCGACCAATGCACTGGTCGAGCGAAAGACGGTCAAGGTTGGCCTGCTGTTGAACGAGGGGCATCAGGACATTCTGGTGCTGCGCGAAGGGCCACGGAAAGGTGCCTTCCAGTGGCGCCTGAATTATCCTGAGCCCTATGTGCCGCGCCACCTGACCAAGACGGTCGCCGGCCGCATCGATGCGCGTGGCCGTGAGCTTACGCCTCTCTCGCTGGAAGATGTCCGCAAGGCTGCCGCCGAGTTTCGCGACCTTGGCGTGCAGGCGGTTGCCGTTGGTCTGCTGTGGTCGGTCGTCAATCCGGCACATGAGCTCGCCGTTCAGGAGATCTTCGAGAAGGAGCTGCCAGGCATTCCCGTCACGCTCAGCCACGAGATCAACCCGATGCCGCGCGAATACAAGCGCGTGATCGCGGCGGCCATCGACGCTTCGATCAGCCCGATCGTGCGCACCTATATTGAAAAGCTGCGCATGGCTCTCGATGATGAGGGTTTTGAAGGAGAGCTGCTTTTGGCTAACTGTGTCGGCGGCATGATGCCCTTGCCGGAGATGCTGAAGAAGCCGATCTACAGCGTCATGTCGGGGCCGACACTCGCGCCCATGGCGGCTCTTGCGCTGTCCGATGAACCCGACATCATCGTGGGTGATATGGGCGGGACGACGTTCGACGTTTCCGCCTTGCGCGACCACCAGCTCATCGTCACGCCCGACAGCATGATCCATGATGACTCGCTGGGCATCCCGAAGGTCGATGTGCGCTCGGTCGGTGCAGGCGGCGGCTCCATCGCCTTCGTCGATGAAGGTGGTCTGCTTCAGGTTGGCCCGAAAAGCGCGGGCGCGCGCCCCGGTCCTGCCTGCTATGACACGGGCGGCACGGAGCCGACGGTCACTGACGCCAACGTCATTCTCGGCATGGTCGATCCGGACTACTTCCTCGGTGGAAAGATGCGGCTTCGGCGCGATCTAGCGGAAGCAGCGGTCGGCAAGGTGGCGACGCGTCTCGGCGTGTCGCTCGAGGAAGCGGCCTACGCCATTTACACGACCAGCAATCACAACATGGTTGCCGCTATCGAGGAGATTACCGTCCGCGAGGGCATCAACCCCCGCGACAGTTTCTTCGTCTGCGGCGGTGGCGCAACGGCAATCCATATTGCGGAGATGGTCGATATTCTCGGCCTCAAACGCTACATGATCCCACGTTTCATGGCCGGCTTGAGCGCCTTCGGTGGCCTGATATCCGACATCAGAAAGGAAGAAAGCGCGGTCCTGCTGACGTCGGACGTGGATTTCGCCGTCGATGGCGTGAACGATATTCTGGCGCGTCTGCTGAAGTCGGGCGATGCGTTCCTCGCCGAAGCAGGTGTCGCGAAGGAGAACCGCAAGTTCGAATTCGCATTCCTTGGCCGCTACGAATACCAGTCATTCGAGATCGAGGTTCCGTTCGAAGCCAGAGATGGCAAACTATCGGCTGAAGACCTTCCCGCAATGGTCGAAGCGTTCCACAAGATGCATGAGCGCATCTATTCCATCCGTGCCGATGGCGACGTTGTCGAATTCACGGCATGGAAACTGCGCTCGATCGGCAAACGCTCGGGTCAGGACCTCTGGCGCAAAAACATGCTCGCCGCCCAATCGGGGGCCGTTGCGGCCAAGGCAGAGCGCGGCGTCTATCAGCAGGAAAGCGGGCGCGTGGAAACGCTTCCGGTCTATGAATTGTCGACGATGGGCGCAGGCGCCAGGATCGACGGGCCATGCCTGGTCGAGGCCGAGACCTTCACCGCGTATCTGAAGGCAAAGCACCTGGGCGAAATCGACCCCTATGGCAATGTTGTCGTCACTGTCGCCTAGTCAACGCAACTACGAGGAAATCCGTCATGGACACTTCAGTTTCTATTGATCAGGAACTCGCGGAGCGCCGCGTTGATCCCTTCCTTATGTCGGTTCTGAAAAGCCGCTTTGAGGCAATCGTGCGGGAAATGACGCTTGTCGTCATGCGCGCCAGCCGATCCGCCGTCATCAAGAATGCGCGCGATTTCAGTTGCGCCATTCTCACCTACGATCACGAACTCGTTTCGGTCGAGGACGCCTTGCCGATCCATGTCATGTCGATGGACATGGCGACACGTCCGCTGACGGAGCTTTTCGATGATATCACCAAGGGCGACATCTTCCTGAACAACTGCCCCTATACAGGCGGCACCCACCATGCCGATCTGATCATGGCGATGCCGGTTTTCCACGACGGCGAGCCGCTGTTCTGGGTCGTTGCCCTGTCGCACCACGCCGATACCGGTGCGCCCGTTCCCTCGACATATCTGCCATTCGCAAAAAACGTATATGAGGAAGGGCTTCACTTCCCCTGCGTGCGGGTCGGGCAGGACTACAAGGAAAAGAAGGACATCCTGCGGATTGGCACTATGCGCAACCGCGTTCCTGAAATGTGGCTCGGCGACGTGCGCGCGCAGATCGGTGCATGCAAGACCGGCGAACGGAGGATTGGCGAGTTGTTCGACCGATATGGTCGCGACACGATTGTCGATTTCGTCAAGGATTGGTTCGACTATGGGGCACGCTGCGCAAAGGCGGCAATCGCCAAGCTGCCGGCCGGCAGCTACACATATGAGACCCGGCACGACCCGGTTCCCGGCGTCGCCGAAGAGGGAATTCCGGTTCGCGTGACCATCACCGTCAACCCGGAGGAGGGCAACATTCTGGTCGATGTGAGCGACAACATCGACAATGTCCCGGGCGGCCTCAATCTTTCGGAGAATACCTGCACCGGCTCCTGCCGCATCGGCATGTTCAACAATCTGGACGAGAGCATTCCGCACAATGAAGGCGCGAAGTCACAGATCAAGGTCATGATGCGCGAAGGCAGTGTTATCGGAAAGCCAAAGTATCCAGTCGGCACATCTGTGGCCACGACCAATGTGAACGATCGGCTGATGATCGCCGGCAACGCGGTGTTCTCGAAAATGGGCGCCCCCTACGGTCAGGCGGAAAGCGGGTCACATCTGCCCGCAGGTGTAGGCGTGATCTCCGGTTCCGATCCGTTCAAGCACGGCAAATCCTACGTCAATCAGGTTTTCGTTGGCTATGGCGGAGGCGGCGCGCGTGACGGCTTCGACGGCTGGCTGACCTATTGCGGTCCGGCAAATGCGGGTCTTATCCAGCTCGACTCGATCGAGGTCGACGAGTCCATGTATCCCATCGTCATCGAGAGCCGCGGCGTGATCGAGGGCTCGCAGGGTTTCGGCGAATATGAAGGCGCACCATCGACGGGCGGCGTGTTCTACCCGCTCGATCACGACATGACGATCGTCTACGCCGCCGACGGAACCACGTTCCCGCCGCGCGGGGTGTTGGGCGGCGGCGATGGCGGCAAAAGCGCAAGCATCAAGGTCGTCGCCAGCGGCGAAAAGGTCACGCTCCCAGCCTTTGCAGAGGAAAAGATCGAAGTCGGCGCGAAGATCGAGTTCGCCGCCTGTGGCGGTGGCGGATATGGTGATCCGCTTCGTCGCGACCCCAAACGTGTTGCATCGACCGTCAACAGAGGCTGGCTCAGCCGCGCGGACGCAGAGCGCGTTTACAAGGTGGTGCTGACCGATGGCGCCGAGCCTGGGCTGCTGGCCGTAGATGAAGCCCGCACGGCAGCGTTGCGCTCTGCCTAGACGCCCGGGTAATCCTCACGGAAAAGGTGCGACGTTCGCGCGTGCCTTGTCCGCTGACCCTAGGATAATCTGAAACACATATCGTTTCGCGCGTCTCACGCTGTCTTCAAGGCTCAGATCCTGCGCCAATCCGGTTGCTATTGCCGAAGCGAGCATGCAGCCGGTTCCGCGCGCCCCGCCGCTGAGGCGTGGCGCATCGAAACGGACTGGAGGACGGCCTGGCCGGAACAGTATGTCGGTTGACTGTCTCCCCTCTGCGTGACCGCCCTTGACCAGCACCGCGCGGACTCCGCAAGAGACAAGCTCCTGGGCCTGCCACGCAACATCGTCGTCGCTCGTGGCCGTCTTGGCATCGCATAACAGGGCCAGTTCATTCAGATTCGGTGTCAGCAAGGCGCAGAGCGGCATCAGATCCGCCTTGAGTCGAGCGATGGCGTCGCTTTCCAGCAGCGGCCGCCCGGAAGTAGTCGCAAGCACGGGGTCAAGAACAATTGGGGTATCGGGGTACGCCCGTAACGAAGAAACCACGGCTGCAACGGTGGACGCGGTGCCGAGCATGCCAATCTTGACCGCGGCGATACGGTTCGCGGCAAATGCGGCCGATATCTGCTCGGCGACCAGCCCGGCAGGCATGAGTTCGACCGATGTGACTGCAGTGTGGGTCTGAGCGGTCACCGCGGTGACTGATACGCAGCTGCGGAGACCGAAGGCCGCGACCGTCTCGATGTCACGCGCGATACCGGCTCCCCCGCTCGAATCGGATCCGGCAATCACCAGCACATGAGGTTCGCCGGTCGTCGCGATCAGCGCCATGGTTGCGTGGCTTCGATCCAGTCGCGCGTGCGCTGCTCTGGATCCGCGCTCAGCGTGATATCCGTGACGACCGCGGCGCTGTCGGCACCTTTCGAGAATACCTGTTCCAGACGATCCACATTGAGCCCGCCTATGGCCACCAGCGGCATTGGAGCGACGCGGGCCTTCCATGTCTTCAGCCGCTCCACGCCCTGCGGCGCCCACTTCATCTTCTTGAGGATCGTCGGCCACACCGGACCCAGCGCGATATAGTCTGGCTGTGCGGCGAGCGCGGTTTCGAGCTCCATTTCGTCATGTGTGGACAGACCGAGCCTGAGCCCGCTGGCGCGGATCGCATGGAGATCGGCGTGGCTTAGATCTTCCTGGCCGAGATGCACGAAGTCGCAGCTTTCCTCGATCGCCAGCTGCCAGTGATCGTTGACCACGAGTTGACAATGATGGATCGCGCAAACCTGTCGCGCGCGGCAAATCTCGGAGCGCAGGACCGGCTCGCTGCCTTGCTTGACGCGCAGCTGGACCAGCTTCACGCCGAGCGGCACGAGCCGTTCGATCCAATCTGCGTTGGGAACAATCAGGTAGAACGGGTCGAGCTTCACTGGAACACCGCCTTTCCAATGATCGGTGTCGACGGCACAGCCATGTCGCGCGGTTGCAGAATTCCCGCCAGACAGGCATCACGACCGGCCTCGATCGCGCTGGCAAACGCACCAGCCATGGCGGCTGGGTCGAGCGCACTTGCGACCGCAGTATTCAAGAGCACCGCGTCAAAGCCGAGCTCCATGACGGCGGCGGCATGGGACGGCCGCCCGATGCCGGCATCCACGATCAGCGGCACATCGGGAAAATTGGCGCGCATCGAGCGCAACGCGGCCATGTTGACCGGCCCCATCGCCGATCCGATTGGCGCGCACCAGGGCATCAGCACGGCGCAGCCCGCGTCCAGGAGTCTTTCGGCAACGATGAGATCGTCGGTCGTATAGGGGAATACCCGAAAACCCTCACTCGCAAGGATGCGCGCCGCTTCGACAAGTGCGAACACGTCCGGTTGCAGCGTGTCGTGATGACCAATCACTTCAAGCTTGATCCAGTCCGTTGCAAAGACCTCACGCGCCATCTTTGCCGTCAACACCGCCTCTGAAACGCTGTGGCAGCCGGCCGTATTGGGCAGCACCTGAACCCCAAACCCGCGGATCATCTCGAAGAAGGCACCACCCGCCTTGCCACCCGCCATCTCACGACGGAGCGAGACCGTCACAATTTCTGTCTGCGACGTCCGGACCGCCTCCGCCAGAACGGCCGGGGACGGATAGCGAGCGGTGCCAAGCAGCAGCCGTGACGAGACGTCTGTTCCGTATAGCGACAGCATATTCAGCCTCCTTGCATGGGAGAGAGGATTTCGATGCGGTCACGTTCGCCGAGCGTGAAGGCGGCGCGATCCTCGCGGTGCACGAGTTCTCCGTTCACCGCTGTCGCAAGCCACTCGCCCTCGTATTCAAGGACATCGAGCAAGGCGGCGAGCGTCGTCGCCGCCACGTCCTGTTCTTCGCCATTGATGATAAAGGTCATGATGCCAGTCTCTCCGGTTGCGGGGTGTCCGCCAGCAGGCGCCGTGCCACCTCGCCTGCCATGGCGGGCGCCAGCAGGAAGCCGTGGCGGTAGAAGCCGTTGACATGGATGGTGTCGCCGAGCGCCGTGACGCGCGGCAGGTTGTCGGGGTAGGCGGGGCGGATACCCGCGCCGGTTTCTGCCACGCGCGCCTCGCCGAAGGCGGGGTGCAGCGCATAGGCGGCGTTCAGCAGTTCCATCATCGAGCGGGCCGTCACCGGTCCGGCATCATCCGTCTCGATCATGGTCGCACCGACCATGAACCGGTTTTTCTCGCGCGGTACGATGTAGATCGGGTGACGCGGATGGAGGAGACGGATTGGACGTGCGAGGTTTATCTCTTCGGTCTCGAGATAGAGCATCTCACCCCGCACGCCGCGCAGATCGCGCGTCTCTCCTACCGCAGCAGCGCCCGTGCAATCGACGACCCGGTCGAAACCATGGGCAGGCAGGTCGCCGCTCTGAGCAAAGCGGAAAGACACACCCCTGTCGGCCAGCATTTGTTGGAGGGACGACAATGCCGCGCGTGGATCGAGGTGGGCCTCACCGGGAAAGAACAACGCCTTGCGAAAGCGGCCCGCGAGCGCCGGTTCCAGCTGGGCGATGCCAGCCTCGTCCAGCCAAGTCGCTCCGCCACCGGCGCGCGATGCAAAGCGCGCCAGTTCGCCACTATCGCGCGGCGGGGCAACCACCAATGTGCCGTTGCGCAGGACATGCCCCGGCAGCGCTGCCTCCCAGAGGTCTGCGGCCGAGCGGCCGAGATCGAACACACCCTGCCCGGCACTCTCGCGCTCACACCATGGCGCAAGCATCCCGCCCGCAAACCACGAGGCACTGCCTTCAAGTGACGGGCGAATATCCACCACCGTTACCGAGAGATTGCGACGGGCAAGTTCCAGCGCCGTGGTGAGGCCGGCGACGCCGGCCCCCCGGATCAGGACGTTCATGTCAGTGATTCGGCTGTCGCCACCGGCATGTAGAGCTCTCCGCCCTGGCGGTATTTCTCGGCCATCGCCGCCATGCCCTCCTTCTGCGCTTCGGCCCGGATGTCATGGGAAATTCGCATGGAGCAGAATTTCGGGCCGCACATTGAGCAGAAATGCGCGACCTTGTGTGCCTCCTTGGGAAGCGTTTCGTCGTGCATCGAGCGCGCGGTTTCCGGATCGAGCGAAAGGTTGAACTGGTCCTCCCATCGGAACTCGAACCGTGCCCGCGACAGCGCATCGTCGCGGTTCTGTGCAGCCGGATGGCCCTTGGCCAGATCGGCCGCATGGGCCGCGATCTTGTAGGTGATGACGCCTGTCTTGACGTCGTTTCGATCGGGCAGGCCAAGGTGTTCCTTCGGCGTGACGTAGCAGAGCATGGCCGTTCCGAACCATCCGATCATGGCGGCACCTATGCCTGACGTGATGTGGTCGTAGCCGGGGGCGATGTCTGTTGTCAGCGGCCCAAGCGTGTAGAAGGGGGCCTCGCCGCAGACCTTCAACTGCTTGTCCATGTTCTCCTTGATCTTGTGCATGGGAACATGGCCGGGGCCCTCGATCATCACCTGGCAATCCTTCGCCCAGGCGATTTGAGTCAGTTCACCGAGTGTTTCGAGTTCGGCAAACTGTGCCGCGTCATTCGCATCGGCGATCGAGCCGGGACGCAGGCCGTCGCCGAGCGAGAAGGACACGTCGTAGGCCCGGCAGATGTCGCAGATTTCCTCGAAATGCTCGTAGAGAAAACTCTCGCGATGATGGTGCAGGCACCACTTTGCCATGATCGAGCCGCCGCGCGAGACGATGCCTGTCACGCGGTCGACGGTAAGCGGGATGTAGTGAAGCCGCACGCCGGCATGGATGGTGAAATAGTCCACGCCCTGCTCGGCCTGCTCGATCAGCGTATCGCGATAAATCTCCCATGTCAGATCCTCGGCGACGCCGTTCACCTTTTCCAGCGCCTGATAAAGCGGAACCGTGCCGATCGGTACCGGAGAATTTCGAATGATCCACTCGCGGATATTGTGGATGTTGCGGCCCGTGGACAAATCCATCACGGTATCCGCGCCCCAGCGGATGGCCCAGACCATTTTCTCGACCTCTTCGGCCATCGATGAGGTCACGGCGGAATTGCCGATATTGGCGTTGATCTTCACCAGAAAGTTCCGCCCGATGATCATCGGCTCGGTTTCGGGGTGGTTGATATTGGCTGGAATGATCGCCCTGCCGCGCGCCACCTCGTCACGGACGAATTCAGGGGTCACGAAGTCCGGAATGGCCGCGCCAAAACTATCGCCGTCCCGTTCAAGGGCCGTCTTGGCGCGTTGGCGACCGATGTTCTCCCGGATCGCTATGTACTCCATTTCCTTTGTCACGATGCCGGCGCGAGCATAGGCAAGTTGGGTCACTGCCTTTCCGTGCTTTCCCTTCAACGGCCGGTGACGATCCTGAAACTCCGGTGTCAGCCGGTCGCCCGAAACGAACCCATTATCCTCAGGCCTCACATGTCGCCCTTCATAGGCTTCGACATCGCCACGCGCCTCGACCCATGCCTGTCGAAGGCGTGGAAGGCCCTGGTCGATGGAGATGTCGACAGAAGAATCGGTGTATGGGCCCGACGAATCGTAGACCGTCACCGGCGGCTCGCCGGCACTCGGATGTACCGCGATCTCGCGCATCGCCACGCGGATATCCGGGTGAATCACACCGGCCTTGAACACTTTGCTTGAGGCGGGCAGGGGTCCGCTGGTCACCTGCGGCGTGGCGGATTTGACGGCGCTTGCCGCCGGCTGGATGGTCATGGTCGAGACTCCCTCGCATTCGCAATGGAGACCCAGTTCAGACCTGGAATGATGAGGAGACGCCTGTCGACTGGCAGATCGCCTGGACCTTGGTCCGGCTGTTTCGACGCGCTTTGCACCATCCCTACGCCAGTATGAACTGGATCAGGTTCAATGGGTCACTGCGCCGCGAACGCCAGCAGTATCTCAGTCCCTTGCCGGGACCCCCCAGGTAACGCGTGCAACTTGTACGATGAAGGACGGCCGTGTCAACCGCGACAATTTGGGCCGGGTCGCGAGCGCCCCGGCCCGATTTCAGACTGCGGCTTTGCCTGCCTCGGGACGAGGGGTCAGCGGCCGAGCGCGTAGAATTCGTCGTTTGGTCGCATGCTGGTTACATTTGCCAGCCGGTTGGACATGCCGAAAAACGCCGAGATTGCCGAGATATCCCAGGCATCCTCGTCGGTGAAGCCGTGGGACTTCAGGTCGGCGATGTCGTCGTCGCCGACCTCATAGGCGCGGGTCGAAACCTTCATGGCGAAATCCAGCATTGCCTTCTGCCGAGGGGTAATGTCTGCCTTGCGATAGTTGATGGCCACCTGATCGGCGACCAGCGGATTCTTCGCGCGAATGCGCAGGATCGCCCCGTGCGCCACGACGCAATACTGGCACTGATTCGCATTGCTGGTCGCCACCACGATCATTTCGCGTTCGGCCTTGGTGATCGGGCCGGGCTTATCCATGAGAGCGTCGTGATAGGCGAAGAATGCGCGGAACTCTTCAGGCCGATGGGCAAGGACAAGAAAGACATTGGGCACGAACCCCGACTTCTCCTGAACCGCGAGAATCCGGTCGCGGATATCTTCGGGCAGATCGCTGATCTCGGGAACTGGAAAACGGCTTATCGCGGGCGTTGTCATGCGGTTGGTCTCCTTTGGAGGGCCGCGTCGGCGGCCGGCATCTCGTGACATAGGTGGTCGGCGTCGATCGGTTAGTATCAGATGACAGCCTCGATCAGGAATGGTCCCTTGCGACTGCAAGCTGACCCGAGCAGGTCGGCGAAGCGTTCCGCGGTCTCCGCGCGTGCCGCTTCAACGCCCATGCCGCCGGCCAGCTTCACCCAGTCCAGCGCGGGGTCGTCAAGATTGAGCATCCGGCTTGCGTTTTCGCCCGGTGCTCCGGCCCCGACATTCTTCAACTCGCCGAGCAGGATCTGGTAGCGCCGATTGGAGAAGACGATGGTGACGACATCAAGACGTTCGCGCGCATGAGTCCACAGCGCTTGCACAGTGTACATGCCGCTTCCGTCAGCCTGAAGCAGGATCACCTTGCGGTCGGGGCATGCGATGGCTGCGCCCGCTGCGAGCGGCAGACCGACACCGATGGCACCGCCTGTCAGTTGCAGGAAGTCGTGTGGTTCCGCGCCATGTGTGGTGCGGAAGAAATCACGTCCCGAGCTGACCGATTCATCACAGATAATCGTTCCGGCGGGCATGAGCCGCGCGACCGCCGCTGCAACGGCATCGGGTGTGAGCTTGCCCGTCGGCATTTCCGGCTGGTGACGTGGTGCAAGCCGCGCGGGCGGTGCATCTGTCCCGACGACAGCGTCAGCCAGAGCACGGATTGATTCTACCGGATCCTCGCCGGGAGCGAACAGGTCGAGGACGAGGCAGTCTTTCGGCAACATGCTGCCGGGTTTGCCGGGATAGGCGAAGAAACCCACCGGCGCTTTTGCACCAACGAGAATAACCTGTTCGGTGTCGGCAAAGGTCTGCACGGCCTGGTCGATAGGATAGGGGACCCGGTCCACCGAGACCCGTCCCGCGCCGCGCTCGATGCGACCGTTCGACTGTTGTGCCATGAGCCGCGCGCCGGTGCGTGCCGCGATCCGATCAAGCAATTCGAGCTGAGCCGAGCGCAGCGCCAACCCCGTCGCAATGATGGTTGTGCGCCGACCCGAGCGAAGCGCATCTGCTGCCTCCCGGATGCGGGAAGAATCTGGCATGCCGGGTTTGGCAAGCTCGATGGGTTCCGGAAGGTTCTGGCTGGTTTCATTCCAAGCCGCATCGGCAGGCAGGATCAGCGTCGCGATCTGGCCCGGCGTGCTGCGTGCTGCGCGGATCGCTTCTTCAGTTTGTGCACCCACGGAGTCGGATGTCTCGACGCGCCCCACCCAATGGGACATCGGGCGAGCCAGAGACTCGATGTCTGAGGTCAGCGGCGCATCATGGACAAGATGATATGTCGCGTGATCCCCCACCACATTGACCATCGGGGTCCGCGCCCGACGCGCGTTGTGAATATTCGCAAGTCCGTTCGCAAGGCCCGGTCCAAGATGCAGCAAGGTCGCAGCCGGCTTGTCGGTCATGCGCGCATAGCCGTCGGCTGCGCCGGTCACCACACCTTCAAACAGGCCAAGCACACAGCGCATGCGCGACCGGCGATCAAGCGCGGCCACGAAGTGCATTTCCGAGGTTCCCGGATTGGCGAAACAGACGTCGATGTCGTTGGCGAGCAACGTCTCGCAGAGCAGATCGGCGCCATTCATCGCAACAGTATCTCCATCATTTCCGAGACGATGCGGCTGCGTCCGCCAACTCGCTGTCGTCGAAGCCTGGCAGCACGGTCTTGTACCGGTCGCTGTCGAGCGAATTCTCATCGAGGATTTCCGCCGTATGTTCGGCGAAGTGCGGGGGCGCCAGCCTGTAGCTTGCCGGCGTACGCGACATCTTGATCGGGCTGCCCGTGCCGCGATATTCGCCAATATCGACGACCATCTCACGATGCGAGGTGTGCGGGTCGGCGATGACCTGATCGATCGTGCGGACCGCTCCGCACGGTACGCCCGCCTTGATCAGTTGATCCGCGAGGGATGTGCAGTCAAACGCCGCAAGCGCCTTTTCGAGCTCGACCTTCAGTGCGTCGCGATTGGCGTTGCGCTCGCCATTGATCGCGAACCGCGCATCGTCAGGCAGGTCGGGGCGGCCGATCGTCTTGCAGAGCACCTGAAACTGCCGGTTGTTGCCGACCGCCAGGAAGATCGGCTCCGTGCCGGTTTCGAAAGTATCGTAGGGACAGATGTTTGGATGGGCGTTGCCGGAGGGACCCGCGACCTTGCCGGAGAGATAGTAGTTCGGAAGATGCGGATGCAGAAGCGAAACCCCGCAGTCATAGAGCGTGGTCTCCACAAACTGCCCCTTGCCGCTCACGGAGCGTTCGTTGAGAGCCATGAGGATGCCGATCACTGCGTTGAGGCCGGTCACCATGTCGACGACCGGCAGCCCGACACGCAAGGGCTTTCCGCCAAGCTCGCCATTGACGCTCATGATGCCGGTCGACGCCTGTATCGCGGCGTCGTAGCCGGGCAGTCCGCCCAGCGGGCCGTCCGCACCAAACCCCGAGACACGGCAATGAACCAGACGCGGAAACCGCCGTTCCAGCTCTTCGCGCGTCAAACCCCAGCGCTCGAGCGTGCCGGTCTTGAAGTTCTCGATAAAAACGTCGGCCGTTTCCAGCAGAGCCAGCAAGAGCTCCTGGCCGGCAGGTTGCGACATGTCGAGAGCCATGCCGCGCTTGTTGCGGTTCAGGCCGAGAAAATAGCTTGCCGTGCCATCGAGGAAAGGAGGCCCCCAACCGCGTGTCTCGTCGCCCGCCGGCGGCTCGACCTTGATCACATCCGCGCCATGGTCGGCCAGCACCTGGCCGGCGTAGGGACCGCCGAGCACGCGGCTGGCGTCGATCACCTTGATGTTCGCCAGCGAGCCCTTGGTCAGCATCTTCGTTCCTTCCAGATCTTTCATGAGACGACTTCACATGCCTTGAGAGCAAGCTCGTGATCTTTTCGCATCTGCTCCGCGAAGGCTGGATAGGTCTCCGTCAGTTCGTCCAGAACATCACCGCGCAGCAAACGGAGGGTCTCAGCATCCGGCAGTGCGGTCTGCTGCGGGTTTTCTTCGTGGGCAAACTCGAAGCCCGTCGACTGGCGAATGTCATCCAGATCATGGCCTGGATGGACGCTTTCCAGCCTGAAGCCCGGCACTTCCTTGTCGAATGCAAACAGTCCCTTACCCGTCAGCAGGGCATAAGGACCGCCCTGTCTGAAGACGCCGTCGGCGCTGACACCGGGTGCGCTGATGAAATCCACCTTGTCGACAAAGACGCGGGGCGTGTGTTCTTCCCGAAACAGGATGACGCGCGGCACGACGAAATAGAGATAAGCCGACCCAAAGGAACCTGGCCAACGGACTGTCGAGCCAGGATAGTCTCCCGCGCCAACGAGATTGACGTTACCCTGGCCGTCGATCTGGCCTCCGCCCAGGAAGAATGCGTCGATGCGCCCCTGACCCGCGCAGTCGAAGAGTTCGGCCGAGCCATTGGTGAAGAAATTGTGCTCGACCGATCCGAGGATCGAGATGCGCGGTAGGGGCGCGCCTGCCTTCTTCTTCAATGCGCGCAGCAGCATGGCACCGGCCGCGGGGATTGGCGAGGACGCGCCGACAGCGACATGCCTGACGCCGTCAAGCAGGCGCGCAATCGCACAGATCAGTACCTCGCGGGGCAGAACGGCGCTCATATGGCTGGCTCCATGAGCCCCGTTTGCATGTAGCCTTCAAAGCCTTCGGCGGTGCGTGCCGCGCGCGCATAGCGCAGGATTTCGGCGGTATCCGTCGGGTACTCGCCCCACAGGCCGTAGGGCCAGGCACCCTTTGGCGCTTCTGCGATCGATGTCACGTAAATCGCGGGCAGCGTGCCTGCCGCCGTTGTTTCCGAGAGCAGCAGGCTCTCCTCGACGATCCGTTCGACGGTGACGAGGGTGTTGGTAGACGCATAGGCCATCGCCGCGAGTTCGCGTCGGCGACCGATCCAGACATTGCCGAAGCGGTCTGCGACCGGTGCGTGAAAGATGGCGATGTCCGGCTTGATCGCGGGAATGAGCACGATGGGATCGGGATCGTCGGCAAACGGATTGTCGATGACCCGCCAGTCGGTCCGGTAGCGAAGGACGTCGGTGCCGATCAGGCCGCGCATCGGCAGAAACGGACTTCCCTTCTGTGCCGCCATGAGGCCCGCGTGGATGGCAGGACAGGTCGCGTCCATGACCCGGATGGAGCCCTTCTTGACTGCATCGTTGAAGCGAGGCGCGCCGCCTGCTTCGCCGAGCGAGACGGCACTTGTCTCGACCGTGCGGACCAGCCCAGCGCCGATCAGCTGGTCAACCTGCAGGCCGCCGGTTGGAACGCAGATGAGGTGAAGATCGCCCGCGCCATGCTCGATGATCGGACCGGTCATGGCCATCGACACGCCGGCATAGTCGACCGGCAGGGCAATGCTCATGCCGCGCTCGATCTGCTTCGCCATGTCGCGAAGGGTCGTCACCACCTGCTGTCCTCCCAAATTCGAACTGCCCGGAAACGAAGATCCAACCGAAGCGATAGATCAAATGTTCCACAAGGTAGAACGCTATTCTGAATTTAGACTAGCCTCGCGCCTCGCTATCTGTCAATCGGGTTGTGCCGACGCCGAAACAGGATTCGATCCCTCGTTCCCCTCGGTTGGGAGGTGCTGCACGAACCGCTTGACAAGCGCGAAATGGCAGCAAATTATAAAAACAGAATGATGTTCTATATAGTGGAACATCGGGAGGAGACTTTGAGATGGCCGACAAGCTGGCCTGGCGTGCGGAGCGCCAGAACGCGGCGGACGCCCAGTCCGGTGCAGGTGACACAACTCGGCGAGGCGTGATCGGATCGGGTATCGCGATACGTGACGTCGTCAAGGCCTATGGGATTTTCCGTGCCGCCGATGAGGTCAGCCTCGATATCGAACCGGGCGAGTTCATCACGCTGCTCGGTCCCTCTGGCAGCGGCAAGACGACACTTCTCAATCTCATCGCAGGGTTCCAGCGCCTCGATGAAGGCGAGATCCTTGTGGACGGCAAGCCGGTTCATGACGTGCCGACCCACAAGCGCGGCTTCGGTATGGTGTTCCAGAGCTATGCCCTCTTTCCGAACATGACGGTGGCGCAGAACGTCGCGTTTCCGCTGCGCATGGCGGGCATCGATCGCGCGACAGCCGACAGGCGTGTTGCGGAAACGCTCGAAATGATGCGGCTGTCCGAACACGCGGGAAAGATGCCCTCTCAAATGTCTGGCGGGCAGCAGCAGCGCGTCGCGATCGCGCGCTCCATTGTGCTGCGGCCGAAGGTGGTGCTGATGGACGAGCCGCTGAGCGCGCTGGACCGGCGCCTGCGGGAATCCATCCAGATCGAAATCCGCCAGCTTCATCAGACACTTGGCAGCACGATCCTGTTCGTCACCCACGATCAGGGCGAAGCTCTGACGATGAGCGACCGGATCGCGGTGATGGACGCCGGCAAGATAATCCAGATCGGTACCCCGACCGAGATCTATCGCCACCCAAAGGATCGATTCGTTGCCTCCTTTGTGGGCGAGAGCAATCTGATAGAGGCGGAGGTGGTTCAGAAGCGGGGCAATACGATGACGCTGAAGAACCGTGCCGGCTACGTGTTCAGCGCCGAAAGCCGCGATGCGATCGACGTTGGCCGCGCAACCGTCCTCGTGCGTCCGGAGCGAATTGCAATCTCGGCCACCCCGGTGCCGAACTCCATCCCGGCCACTGTCACTTCAGCACTGTTTCTCGGCGAGATCGTGCGGATCGAGGCCGAGCTGGAGGGAGGCGAAACCCTGTTGATCCGCTGCACGGACATGGCAGGGCGCCCACTGCCAGCGGTTGGCGACAGTCTCCACGTCAGCTGGAATGCTGAAGACTGCTGGGTCCTGTCATGACAACGGCGACGTTTGGCGCGCCGACCTCACGGCCAACGGCAGTTCCACTTTCTGAGCGTGTCAAGAACCCCGCGCTCCTGCTGCTTCCGGCGGCCTGTTTCCTCGCCTTCATCTATCTGCTGCCGTTGATCGATCTCGGTCGTATCAGTGTCAGCGGACCGACATGGTCGGTCTATTTCGAACGCGTCTTTTCGGTTCCGCTCTATTGGGAATCGCTGGTGCGCACGATGCAGATCTCGTTCACCGTGGCGTGCTTCTGCCTGCTGTTCGGATATCCCACAGCGCTTCTGATCCACAGGAGCCGCGGGGTCGTGCAGGTGCTGATCGCGACCGCGATCGTACTGCCCTATTTCATTGCAATCCTGATCCGGACCTATGCCTGGATGGTGCTTCTGGGACGCAACGGTCCCGTCAACAAGCTTCTGACCGCAATCGGCGTCTTTGCCGAGCCGGCGCAACTTCTGTTCAATCGGGGCAGCGTGTTGCTCGGCATGACAGCGGTCCTGATGCCCCTCATGGTGCTGAGCATCTACTCCAGCGTGGCGCGGCTGGACAAAAGCCTGACGCGGGCCGCGCTGGCCGCTGGGGCCGGACCGATCGCGGTCTTCTGGCGGGTGCTGTTTCCGTTGACCTTGCCGGGAGTCGGCGCAGGTTTCCTTCTGGTTTTCGTCACCGCGCTTGGCTTCTTCATCACGCCGACCTTGCTGGGTGGTCCGAAGGATCAGATGTTTGCAATGCACATCACGCAGCAGGCGGATTTCGCGACATCGGAAGGGTTCCTGCAATCGCTCGCTGTCGTGCTGCTCGTCATCACCCTTGTCGTGGTGGGTGTCGCGGGCCGTTTCCTGGGCTTTGAGTTCATCTGGGGCGGCGGCAAACTGTCCGACTCGCCGGCAAAGCCGTCTGGGGACAAGGCAGAACGCTCTTCAAGGTCGCAACGGTCGATTGGCAGCACATTTGCCGATCTTGTCGGTTGGCCGCTTCTTCGCCTGCTCGGAAAACTGCCGAAAAGTGCGGGAACATGGACGGTTCGCCTGGTGGGAGGATTCGTTGTCGCGGGCCTGGTGCTGCCAATCGTCGTCGTGATGATCATTTCTTTCAGCAGCGCGACATACCTGACGTTTCCGCCGCCCTCCTTTTCGTTGCGCTGGTACGAGAAGTTCTTCTCCGACTCCAACTGGATGTCGGCATTCTGGAGTTCACTCATCATCGCCACGATGTCGGCCAGCATTGCGGTGACGCTCGGCGCCTCGGCAGCGATGGGAATCGTTCGCAGCCGCATCAAGGGCAAGTCGGCGATCATGCTGTTGCTGGTCAGCCCGGTGATCGTGCCGCCGGTGGTCCTCGGTTTGTCGCTCTACACGCTGTTCCTGCGGTTCGATCTTGTTGGGTCAATGTGGGGTATCGCAGCTGCGCACGCGATTGGCGGACTTCCTCTGGTGGTCGTCATCATCGCGGCCTCGCTCCAGGCTGTCGATCCAAGGCTTGAGCAGGCTGCGTCGGTCCATGGTGCGTCGCCGCTTACCGTGTTCCGAACCGTCACGCTTCCGGCGATTGCGCCGGGTCTGGCGGCGGCGACCTTCTTTGCCTTTCTGCATTCATTCGACGAACTGGTCCTGTCGCTGTTTTTGTCCAGCGCGCATCTGAGGACCCTGCCGCTCATGCTTTGGGCGGACATCAACTATCAGCTCAATCCAGTGCTTGCAGTCGTCTCGACCCTCGAGGTGCTGCTTGTTGTGGGAGGAATAGCTCTCGCGCGGCCGGTTCTCACCCGGTCACGGGGAGTTGCGTGAAACTGCAAAGTCAAATTGGAGGAGAATTGAAATGAGACAGACCATACGCAGACTGTCCGTGGCGCTGCTTGCAGCGACCATGGGCGCAACGATCGCCACTGGAGCGGCCAACGCGCAAAGCACCGAAGTCATCATGCAGGACCCAGGTGGCGGCTATGGCGAGGCGCTCCGCAAGGTCATGTATGACCCGTTCGAGAAAGAGACCGGGATCAAGGTCATCACCGTGCAGGAGGCCCGCAGCGGTCCGCGCATCAAGGCGCAGGCAGAGGCCGGAAAGGCCGAATGGGACCTGACATTCATTTTCGATCAGGAAACCAAGCTGCTGGGCGATTGTTGCCTTGAGGACATCGATTATTCGATGCTGTCCGAGCCGGCCCAGAAGACCCTTGCGGCAATGCCGGATAATCTGAAGCGCAAGAAGGGTGTGGCGTTGCAGGTCATCGGCCTCTCGATCGTCTACAACACCGACAAGTTCTCCGGAGAGAACGCCCCGAAGAACTGGGCCGACTTCTGGGATGTCGAGAAGTTCCCGGGCCGTCGCTGCATGCCCGCCTGGCCCCGCTTCGTTTTCGAGGCTGCATTGATGGCCGACGGCGTCGAAAAGGATAAACTCTATCCGCTCGACATGGAACGCGCGCTCAAGAAGATCGAAGAGATCAAGCCGCACATCGCGAAATGGTGGACAACTTCCGCTCAGCCACCACAACTGCTCCTCGATGGCGAGGCCGACATGTGCATGGCCTATACCGGCTCCATGAGCAAGCTCGCCCTTGAGGGCGCGCCGGTTGAACTCGAATGGAACCAGGGATTTGTCTATTACGACTTCTTCTCGATCCCCAAGGGTGCTCCTAACAGGGAGAACGCACACAAACTGCTGTCGTGGCGTCTCGACCCGCAGCGGGCGGCCGAACTGACGTCCAACTTCCCGGTGGCCTTGCCTTCACCGGTGGTGTTCGAAGCAGCCGATCCGGCAATCAGCATCTACTGGGCCAACAATCCGAAGAACGTCTCGCGGGCGATCGAATGGAGCCCGGACTATTGGGGTGCGCCATCGCCTGCCGGCAACTCGACCAATGAAGAGTACGGTCAGGAAAAGCTCAACGCCCTGCTTGCGCAGTAACGTCTCCCAAGACGTATCTGGCGGTCGCGATCCTGTCCGGGATCGCGGCTGCTGGAGCGTGCGGACTTTGGCGGCGTGGCTCGGCATGCTACAGCCGGACTGAAAGGACATCGAAGCGGTCACACATGGACAAGGCCTTCACGAAGGGATTGAGGCTTCTCGAGGCGCTCGCACATAGTGAGCAGCCACGGGGCATCACCGATCTGGCGACGGAACTCAAGCTGACGAAGAGCAATGTCCACCGCCTCTTGGCAACGCTTCAACTGCACGGCTATGTTCGGCAGATTCCACCACATAGCACCTATGAACTGACCACGAAGATGTGGGAGCTCGGCCATCACGTGATCCGCCGCATGGATCTCGTCAAGCTGGCGCGTCCCGCGATGACAAAGCTGGCGGCTGCGACGGGAGAGACGATCCACCTGTCAGTGCTTGAGGGCACCGATGTGATCTATCTCGACAAGATCGAGAGCGATCATCACATACGCGCCCACACGAGCGTTGGCGCGCGAGCCCCCGCCTATACGGTGGCGACCGGCAAGGCGATGCTGGCGCAACTGCCCGACAGCTATCTGGAACAGTTTCGCTCGCGATTGACGCGCTTTACCGACACCACGCGCACGACCATCGAGGAGTTGCGCGAAGACGTCGAACTTGCCCGCGCACAAGGCTACGCATCAGTGCTCCATGGCGAGTGGCGCGAAGGTATCGCTGCGTGCGCCTGCGCCATCCTTGGCCGCAGTGGTGAACTCGTTGGCGCGATTGGCATGTCGGGTCCAGATTCGCGCATCAAACGCAAACAGATCAAGCAGTTTTCGGTCGATGTGCTGGAAGCGGCGGGGAGCATTTCACGCGCGCTCGGATATCGGCCGCGTGGGTGAGCCTCAGCCCGTCTTGCACTAGCCACTTGCGTTTCCGCGAAAGGCGATCATGGCGCGCTCTCAGACCGGTGACTTTGAAATGGATAACGATGCCAGCCCAGTCCTTCTGGACAGGCTAGTGCGTGCGCTGCCGCGCAATGCTCTTCTTGTGGGCGATGCCATGGATCCGCGCTATCAGGAGGATCGTCGTGGTGGCCAGTCGGCGCGGCCACGCTTTGTTGCGCGGCCCTCAACGACCGAGGAAGTCGCGGCATGCCTTGCCGCATGCAACGAGTTCGGACAGCGGCTGGTCGTGCAGGGTGGGCGCACTGGGTTGGCAGGCGGCCATCGCGTAAATGATGGGGAGGCAGTGCTCTCGACCGAGCGAATGACGGAGCTCGGCGAAGTGCAACCGTTGTCACGAACGCTTCTGGCGTCGGCCGGAACGCCCTTGCAGGCGGTCCAGGAGACCGCGGACGCTGCCGGCTATCAGTTCGGCGTCGACATCGGTGCACGCGGCACTGCGACAGTGGGCGGCAACGTTGCGACCAATGCCGGGGGCATTCGGGTTCTGCGCTACGGCATGTTCCGCGCGCAGGTGGCGGGGCTGGAGGCTGTGCTGGCCAACGGAACGGTTCTGTCTGCCCTGCGCGGGCTCGACAAGGACAATGCGGGCTATGATCTCAATCAGCTTTTCATTGGCAGCGAAGGGACGCTGGGTGTCGTGACCCGTGTGCTCCTCCGTCTCCATCCAAAGCCGATCGAAGCAGCAAATGCGCTTCTGGCTGTACCATCCCTCGAGGCGGCATTGCGCCTTCTCGAGCGATTGCGCGGCGCGGTCGGCTCCGGGCTTTCGGCGTTCGAACTCATGGTCTCGCAGGTCTATGACGGGGTGACCGAATTTCTCGGAATGGCGCGGCCGGTCGCGGCGCGGCAGCCATTCTACGTTCTGGCCGAGGTACAGTCCTTCCATGAGGACCACGCCATCGAACGGTTTTCCACCTGCCTCATGGAGGCATTGGAGGACGGTCTGGCGGAGGACGCGATCGTCTCTCAATCACCGCGTGAGTTCCAGTCATTGTGGACCATGCGGGAAGCCTGCGCGGATTTCGTCCATTCGAAGGACAACATCATGGGTGGGGACATCAGCGTTCCGCTTCACTGCATGTGGACCTTTCTTGAGGCGAGCCGGGAGGCAGTGCAGCGCGTTGATCCCGAAAGCGAGTTTCTTATCTTCGGGCATCTGGGCGACGGGAACCTGCATTATGTCATCCGGACGCCATTGGCACACGAAGCAATGCAGTTGGTCTATCGCCTCGCTGCGGAAAGCGGCGGTTCGATCGCGGCAGAACATGGCATTGGTATCGACAAGAAGCGTTGGCTCGCGCTTACGCGAAGCGAAACAGAGGTTGCGACAATGCGTCAGTTGAAGGCGGCTCTCGATCCCCGGGGGATTCTGAACCGCGGCCGCATATTCGATAGCTGACGGCTTTCTGTCAGAAGCTCGACTGCTTTCCACAGTCGCATTCGCGACCTTTTCAAACCGCACCCACTTGACCGGCGTCCCAAAATACAGGACGACCTATCAATGGATAAGACTCTCCTGAAAGGTCTCAGTCTCCTCGAAACCCTTTCGCGCAGCCCGACCGCGCGGGGTGTGTCCGAGCTTGCGGAAGAGGTAGGACTGACGCGCAGCAACACGCATCGAACACTCCAGACGCTCGTCGCAGCCGGATATGTTCATCAGAACGAGGCATCCAACTATGGATGCACCTTGAAGCTGTTCGAGCTCGCAAATGCCGTCCTCGCGCGTGTCGACGTTGTGGAAATCGCCCAGCCTGCCATCCAGGCACTGGCCGCAAAGACGCTCGAAACGGTGCATCTCTCCGTTCTTGATGGCGTGGAAGTCATCTATTTGCAGAAGATAGACAGCCCGCAGCCTGTTCGGGCCTATACGTCCGTGGGAGGACGCTCGCCCGCTTATTGCGTGGCCACGGGAAAGGCACTGCTTGCCCATATGGGTCGACATTATCTCGACCAACTGGAAGGCCAGATGCGGGCCTATACACCGCGCACGATCACGAATGTGGCAACGCTTGCGGAAGAGCTGCGTCAGGTGCGCAAGCAGCACTACGCGATAAACCGTGGCGAGTGGCGCGCCAGCGTCTGCGGGCTGGCGTCCGCCATATTCGATGCGTCTGGCCGTCCCGTCGCCGGCATCGGAATTTCCGGTCCGACCGAACGCCTCAAAGTAACGCGCCTGCGTGAATTCTCGGAGGATGTCGTCATGGCTGCGCGTCAGATATCGAAGGCCCTGGGATATTCCCCGCATTTCGGTCCTGACGACGAATTGTAAGCCGGGGCGTCTCTACCGGGCACCCCTCCATCCGCCAGAGGATGATCAGAGGCCTGTACCCAATCCACCGCGCGTCTTGGTTTGATAGATCTCCCGGTCAGATAACCGAGATCACTGCCTCGGGCGGCGCTCCGGTGGCCGTTGGCTGCGGCAGATTGTGATCATTGAACGATTCCACTGCCACCAGGCAGGTATGCGCCGAGCAACCCTGGCCGAAGCGCGACGTTCCCTTGTCGAGCGTCAGCACGTTCGGATTCCCAGCAAGTTCAAGCGCATTGTCGGAGTGGTCCAGAGGCGCGTACCAGGCTCCCGTCGGCAAGACAATCACGCCAGAGCGCACATTATCGTCCACCTTGGCAATCGCGATGACCTGACCGCGTTCGTTCCAAAGACGAATTCCGTGCCCGTGCTCAATTCCGAGCCGGCTGGCATCGGCGGAGTTGATCAGCGCCATCTCGCGTCCATTGCGCTTGCTGAGCGCACTCAGCGCCTCGCCATCGAGTTGGCTGTGAAGCTTCCCGGGAGGCTGGTGTGAGATGAGGTGGAAAGGCGTCTCGCTCGACGCAGCCCGGCTCCCCAACCATTCGCTCGGCTCGATCCACGCAGGATGCGCGCGGCAATCGTCATAGCCAAGCGCGGTCAGCTTTTCGCTGGTCAACACGATGCGACCGCTTTCGGTATTGATCGGATTGGCTGTCGGATCGGCGCGAAATTCGGCCAGATAGGTGACGTTGTTTCGGGTCGGGACCTTGACATAGCCTTGCCGCCAGAACGTGGCGAAGTCGGGCGCCTCATGCCCCAAGCGGTCGCGCATATCGGTCCGGCATTGCTCATAGAGATGCTCGACCCATCCCATTTCGTCACGGCCCTCCGTGAACGCTTCTCCCACACCCAGCCGCTCCGCGATCCCGCGGCAGATATCGAAATCCGACCTGCTGTCGCCCAACGGCGCGATCGCCTGCTGCATGGCGATGATCATGTCGGAGCGCTTGTTTCCGGAAATATCGTTGCGTTCAAGCGATGTGGTGGCCGGCAGAACGATATCGGCACGCGCGGCGGTGGCGGTCCAGACAGGGTCCTGGACGATGATTGTTTCGGGCCGTTCCCATGCACGCCGAAGCCGGTTGATGTCCTGGTGGTGATGGAACGGGTTTCCGCCCGCCCAATAGACGAGGCGAATGTCAGGATAGGCGTAGGTTCCACCCTCATATTCGAAGGGTTTGCCCGGATTGAGCAGCATGTCGGAAATGCGCGCCACGGGAATGAAGCTCTGGATCGGCTTCTTGCCTTGCGAAAACGAGGGCGAGCGGCTGAGTGTCTGAGGTGCGCCGACACCTCCGAGCGAACCGTAGCCGTAGCCGACGCCTCCGCCCGGCAGCCCGATCTGACCGATCGTGGCGGCAAGCCCGAGTGCCGCCCAGAACGGCTGTTCGCCATGCTCGGCGCGCTGCAGCGCCCAGCTGACGGTAACCATGCTGCGCGTTTCAACGAGTTGCCGAGCCAGCGCCCTGATGTCATTTGCGGGCAATCCGGTTATGTCTTCGGCCCAGGACGCATTCTTGGGGATGCCGTCGGATGTGCCTTTCAGATAGTCCAGGAAGGTCTCCGCGCCGCTGCAATGTGTTTCGAGAAAGCTACGATCTTCAAGTCCTGCCGCGACGATCTCACCTGCGAGCGCCAGCATCAATGCGGTGTCGGTATTCGGCCTGATCGGCCACCATTCAGCCGGAAGCCAATCTGGGAGGTCGTCTCGCAAGGGCGAAACGAGCACAATCCGCATGCCGCGGTCACGCATCTGCTTCAGATAATCTTCAAGCTGGTGGCGCGCCAGGCCACCGGCCTCGTTTTGCGCGGTCCTTGGCGACAGAGCGCCGAAGACCACCAAGGTATCGGTATGCTCGGCAATTGTATCGAGGGTGTTGGCACCGCCGTCACAGGCGGCGGAATCGCCCAGCACATGGCGCAATATTACCGGGCCGGCCGCAATGCTGTAGGTGTCGACATGGCCGGTGAAACCTCCGACCAGATTCAACATGCGCTTCAGTTGTGACGAGGCATGATGGAAGCGTCCGCAACTTGTCCAGCCATAGGATCCGGCAAAGATCGAGGCATTGCCGTGCTCGTGACGCACTCGATTGATCTCGGAAGCCACGAGATCGAAAGCGGTTTCCCAACTGACCTCCACGAAGGTGTCACGGCCGCGGCCGCCGCCATCCGAATGACCGCGCTTTTCGAGCCATTCTCGGCGCACCATCGGCTTGAGAACGCGCTTTGACGGATCGGCCCAGCCGGTGACATTCTGAATGATCGGCGAAGGATTGGGGTCCTGATCGAAGGGCTCGACGCCCACGATCCGACCATCGTCCACGAGCAGCGTATAGCTGCCCCAGTGACTGCAATGCGAAACACGCTTCGGATTTGCGATCTTCGAGATAGTCGTCATGAGAATTTTTGGGCCTCGTCGGCCTTTCAGGCCGGTTTGGGGTCGTTAGGCATTCTTGAATGCAGAAGAGGCCAACCGTCAACAGAGCATCGTCACGCGTTCCCGCTTGATCCGGTCAGGCCCAGATATTGGGCATCACATTGCTCGAATAGCTGGAAATGAAATCCTTCATGGCGCCAGTCTGCGGATCGAACACGTGACGCCGAACCTTGCCGATGTTTCCGCCATAGACGTGAATGCTGATCGACACGCGATCCTCGAAGGCATTCGCCACCTGATGGACGTCGCCGTCGTCTTCGGAAAGCCTCCCGACATGGCCCGGATCGAGGCGGGTGACTTCGCCCGCTTGCAGGGCACCATCAACGAGATCGAAGCGCGTTTCCAGCTCGCCTCCTGACAGAACGCCGATCAGCCCCCAAACGGTATGATCGTGGATAGGTGTCTTCTGGCCGGGTCCCCATACGAAACTGACGACCGAAAAGCGCTCAAGCGGGTCACAGTGCAGAAGATACTGCTGATAGTATTGAGGGTGCGGTTTGGCAAAGTCGGCCGGCAGCCAGCTGTCGTCAGCCACAAGCTTCGCCATCATCGTCTCGCCTCGGTCTACCAGCTCAAGGCTTCCGGCACCGGCATCCACGAGTTTCGTCATGTCACGCACGAACTGCCGAAGAGGGTCGAGGGAATGTTCATTCGTCATTGTCAGCATCCAAATCAGTGGACCGGAAGATCGCGCTGAGACCATGGCGACCAGAACCACAACTCCGCATCTCCCGGCGGGCGGCTCTCAAGCCAACACGCCTCCAGCTTGGCTCAACTCTCCGACAAAATTTTGTTCAGGCCGGCCTTGTGCACGGGCAGTCGTCGAAATGTGAATGTTCCAAAATCTGGATGTGCATTCTATCATTCGGATCAACGCTCATTGTCAAGGCTTCGCTTCCGAGGTTGGCCGAACAGCATGGTGTTTGTTTGGCCCGAAGTGACATCAGCGCAGCTTAATACTTGCCTGCGCGCTGATTTTCGGGATATTGGGATGAAAGTCCAAATGATAGGACGGCAGCGCGTTGAAACCCGGTGGGTCGCTTGACCTGGTATGGAGTGTCGCGTCGCGACGGCTGTGACAGGGAGGTGACGGCATGGCGGGAGATCACAACGAGGAATTCGATCTACGACAGTCGATCGTCGACGCCTGCCGCGAGATGACGGCCCTTGGCATCAATCAGGGTACCTCCGGCAATATCAGTGTCAGGTTTGGCGAAGGGATGCTCGTGACACCATCAGGTGTCCCCTATGATCGCATGACGCCTGAAGACATCGTGTTCATGGACTGGACCGGAGCGTGGAAGGCAGTGGGGGACAATGTTCCCTCTTCCGAGTGGCGTTTCCACTTGGATATACTAAAGGCGAAGCCGGAAGTGGGGGCTGTGGTGCATGCGCACCCGATCTACTGCACCATCATTGCCATCATGAACATGAAGATTCCGGCGATTCACTATATGATCGCGGCAGCGGGCGGCAACGACATTCCCTGTGCGCCCTACGCGCAATATGGTACGGCGGCTCTGTCCGAAGCCGCGGTCGCTGCGCTGCAGGATCGTCGCGCCTGTCTGCTTGCCCATCATGGGTTGATCGCGACGGGGCCGCATCTGGCCAAGGCGCTGTGGCTCGCGGTCGAAGTCGAGGTGCTCGCGAAGCAATATCATGGCTGTCTCCAGCTTGGTACGCCACCGCTCCTTTCTGATGAAGAGATCGACAGCTTGCTCAAGCGTTGGGGCCAGTATGGTCTGCGCGACAAGAAGAACGTTGCGGCGGCCTGAAGGACGCCCGCACTGCCCCCTTTCACCAGTTCCGTTTGCCAGTTCAACGAGATCATTTTCCATGACCCCTACACATGATGTCAGCGTATGCGGTACCTACATTCTCGATATCGTTGGCTTCCCGGTGTCTGAGATACCTCCGGGAGGATCCCGGCTTTTCATTGAAGAGATACGGCTGGCTGTCGCGGGAACTGCGGGTGGCGCCGTTGTGCCATGCGCGCGTCTTGGATTGAAGGCGCTGGCCGTTGGGGCGGTCGGAAGCGACGAAAAGGCGGATTGGCTCCTCAATGCGATGGTCAGCGAGGGCATCGATATTTCGGTTATGGAGCGCCTGACGGATTGCCAGACGTCGGCGACGATACTGCCGATCCGCCCGGACGGATCGAGACCCGTACTGCATGCGCGCGCGGCTGCGGCCCGGCTCCGCATTTCGCCTGAAACACAGGAACGCGCCCTCAAGGCGAAGATCGTCCATTTCGGTGGCGTCGGCTCGCTGCCGAATATGGACGGGCCTCCGACCGTCGAATTTCTCAAGGCCGCGAAAGCCGCGGGCTGCATCACCACACTGGACCTGATCCAGGCGAGGCCCGAGGTCGTGGACCTCGCGGTGCCTCTGATGCCCTATGTCGACTTCTTCCTGCCAAGCATCGAGGAGACCAGCGCGATGGTTGGGTCGGATGATCCTGAAACCTGCGCACGCTTCTTCATCGAGAAGGGAGTGGGCGGTTGCGCAATCTCGCTGGGAGAGAACGGCTCGTTCGTGATGACGCGCGATGGCCGACAGTTTTCCATGCCGGCATTTCAAGTCGCGGTCAGGGATACGTCGGGCTGCGGCGACGCCTATTCGGGGGGGTTCATCGCCGGGCTCGCCCGGGACTGGGACATTGAGGATTGTGCCCGCTTGGCGACTGCGACCGCATCGATCGTGGCGACAGGGCTCGGATCCGGCGCGAACCTGAAGTCATTCGAAGATACGGTTGAGATGATGAAGTCGCTGCCCGTTCGCCAGTCTCGCGCCTAATTTCGGAAGTTCCGTACCGCAATCGAGTTTGATCTTCCCACAGAAGGGTTGTTGCCTCATGTCAAGAACTGCCATCGTCACGGGCGCCAGTCGCGGTATCGGACGCGCTATCGCCGTCGGTCTTGCGAACCGGGGCTATGACCTCGCTTTGAACGACATAGATCGTCAGAAGGACGATCTGAATGATGCCGCTGAAGAGGTGCGTGGGCTTGGCCGCAAATGCGTCACCATTCTGGCCGATGTCAGCGACGCCAGCGATTGCAAGCGAGCCGTCGCCGAAGCGATCAGCGGCCTTGGTCATATCGACGTGCTCGTCAACAATGCCGGTATCCTGAAGCTCTCGACGATCGACGAGATGACCCCGGAACTGTGGGACCAGACATTCGCGGTGAATACGCGTGGCGTGTTCCAGATGACGCAGGCTGTTGTGACTCACATGAAGGAGCGCCGCTACGGTCGGATCGTGAACCTTGCGTCGCTTGCCGCAAGGACGGGTGGCCCGGGCCAGTCCCACTATGCAGCGTCAAAGTCTGCGGTCGTTGGCTTTACCCGGGTTTCGTCCATGGAATTTGGCGGCTTTGGAATCACCGTCAATGCGGTATGCCCCGGAATCATCATGACGGAGATGGGCCGCAACAATCTGCGGGAACCCGAGCGAGTCGCCTATTTCGAGAAGATCACCGACCTGCATCGGCTCGGCCAGCCCGAAGACGTGGTCGGGCCGGTTGCCTTCTTCGCCTCCGATGACTCAGCCTTTGTCACCGGCCAGGCGCTGAATGTGGATGGTGGCATCTTCTACAGCTGATCTCGAAACTTCAGGCGCCCTCATGGGGCGCATCTCTTCAGGACGATGTGACGCCGAGCGTTCGAAGACGCTCGGGGCGGTCGCGCACGTTGGCGCACCTGGGTCGAGAGTGCTCAAAAAAAGAATGCGCGGGCGTTGACTGCACCAGCCGTTCAACTATTCTGCAAAGTGAAATCATGTCCTAAAATATAGGATGATTGCAAGTCATACGACTGGCGGGTCTGGTAGCCGTGTCGTCCGCGCCCAGGCATAGGTCTCATCTCGGGACATGGCCTGTCTCGGCGGACTGGCTTGGAACATATGAGGAGGAGCGCCTGCACAATGCTGCCACTAGCCGATATCCGGGTTATCGAATTCTGTCAGGTTGCGGCCGGCCCATTCTGCGGCATGCTGCTGGCAGACATGGGCGCTGACGTCATCAAGGTCGAGCCGCCAACTGGCGATACTCTGCGTCAGTGGCCGCCAATCACAAATGGCGACAGTGAGAACTTCGCATCGCTCAACCGCAACAAGCGCTCCGTCGTGCTTGACTTGAAAAATCCGAGCGACCGCGACACAGCCATCGAACTCATCGGCACGGCCAGCATCCTCATCGAGAACAATCGCGCTGGCGTGATGGACAGGCTTGGACTGGGCTACGAAGCGATGCGCGCGCGTTTTCCCAAGCTTGTCTATTGCTCCATTTCCGCTTTCGGCCAGACGGGACCGAGGGCCAATGAGGGCGGCTTCGACGTGACGGTGCAGGCCATGTCGGGCATCATGAGCGTTACCGGCGAAGAAGATGGCGGCCCGGTCAAGTGCGGCGTGCCGGTGTCCGATTTCACCGCCGGTCTATATGCCGCCTATGCTGCGCTCGCCCTCCTGCGAACGGGGCAGGGCGGCTATGTCGACGTGCCGATGCTGGGGGCAAGCCTTGCCATCGGTGCGCTGCAGACCAGCGAGTATTTCGGCAGCGGGCGCAATCCGCGCAAACTCGGGTCGGCGCATCCCCGCAATGCACCTTACCAAGCATTCCGCTGTGGAAGTGGCCACATCGTCATCGCTGCGGGCAATGACAAGCTCTGGCGTGAGGTCTGTGCGATTGTAGGCATCGAGGATCTTGTCGATGATCCCCGGTTTGCGACCACGTCGCTACGCGCGCGCAATCAGGCCGTTCTTGCCGAGGCGATCGAGGCAAAGCTGGAACATGCCGACCCCAAGGAGGTGCTTGCGCGCCTCGCCAAGGCAGGCGTGCCGAGTTCTCCCATCAACGATTATTCGGAGGCGCTTTCGGATCCTCAGGTCGTGCATGCGGGCTGGGTCGAGGCGCTTGAACTGCCAAACGGAACGGTGACGCGCACTTTTGGCAATCCCATCACCATCAATGGCAAGCGAGAGCCGGTAAGGTCTGCTCCACCGGCCTTGGGCGCCGACACAGCCGAGGTTCGGTCGTGGCTGAAGGAATTGGCGACCCGCCCTGCAAAGGTCGGCTCATGAACGCTCCCCTCCGGCTCGATGTGCGCGACGGCGTCACAAGGGCGAAGCTCAACCGACCGGAGCGCGGCAATGCTCTCGATGGCGAAACGGTCGAACACCTTATCGACGCGCTCGAACAGGCATCGACAAACGGCACGCGCGCCTTCGTGATTCAGGGAGAGGGACGACATTTCTGTACCGGGTTCGACATTCCGGAGGACGGAAGTGACGATGCCACACTGTTGCACCGCTTCATTCGCATCGAGATGCTGCTTCAAAGTGTTTATCGGGCACCGTTTGTGACCATCGCCGTTGCGCAAGGTCGCGCTTTTGGTGCGGGTGCGGATCTGTTCCTGGCATGCGATCGGCGCGCGGCAACAGCCGACGCGAAGTTCTGCTTTCCGGGTGCCGGATTTGGCATCCTTTTGGGGACCCGTCGTCTCGTGGCGCGTGTCGGCAGCGACGAGGCGCGGCGGCTGGTGCGGACCGGCGCGGTCATAGATGCAGCCAAGGCGATCGACATCAGTCTGGCCAATCTGCTGCTCGACCCAAGCGGGGTCGAGGAAATGATCGCGGCGGAGGCTGTGGTGTCCATTGAGAGTAACACGATGGCTGCCCTTCAACACGCAACTGCCACGGTCGATGACGACGCGGCATTGGTGGATCTGGTTCGCTCTGCTGCCAAACCCGGTCTTGCTGCGCGTGTGGCGAGCTATCGCGCGCGGGTTAAGGCGGCGCGGCAATAGCGATGCCTTGGCTGAGGCGTTCGTCCGCGGGCCGTTGAGACTGACAACACTGCATCCGCAATTGACACGACGCGCAGATACTCGTATCACAATTCCATGATTTGGTTTCGTGTCCTAAATAATAGGACGCCCGGAGGAGAAGCTGAATGAAGATCGTCAGCGTCGATGTCATGCAGGTGCCAAGCGGAAACGCGGGAGCATCCCGAGGCGACTGGTCCCCCGTGATCGTGCGCGTGAACACGGATGAAGGCATCAGCGGATTTGGTGAAGTCGGCCTTGCCTATGGCAAGGGATGGCGTGCCGGATATGGAATGGTCCAGGATTTCGCAGAGGTCATCATCGGCGAGGATCCGCGCAATATAGAGCTGATCTGGGAGCGCATTTTCCGGACGACGTTTTGGGGTTTGGGCGGTGGCACTGTCGTCAATGCCGCCATCAGCGCCATCGATATTGCTCTATGGGACATCAAGGGCAAGTCGCTCGGCGTGCCTGTCTGGCAGCTTCTCGGCGGCAAGACAAACGACAATCTGCGCACATATGCCAGCCAGCTTCAGTTCAACTGGGGTGAGAACGCCGGAAAGCAAACTCTGATCACGCCTGAAGAGTATGCAGAGGTGACGCGGGTCGCCATGGCGGACGGCTATGACTGCATCAAGGTTGATCCGGTCATCTTCAGCGATCGCGAAGATGGCAAGGGTCCCTGGAAGATCACCGGACCGCTTGAGAACCGTGTGATCCGCACCGTTCGGGACCGCCTGGCTGCCATGCGCGAGGCCGGCGGGCCGGACCTCGACATCATCCTCGAGAACCATGGAAACACCGACGCGATCTCTGCAATCCAGATCGGCAAGGCAGTGCAGGATTTGCGCATTTTTTATTACGAAGAGCCGTGCCATCCGCTCAATTCGAAGTCGATGCTGGAAATTCGCAACAATGTCGACATTCCGATCGCGGCTGGGGAGCGCATCTACACACGCTTCGGTTACCGCCCCTTCCTCGAGGATCGATCGATCCACGTCATCCAGCCTGACATCTGTCTTTGCGGTGGAATCACCGAGGCGAAGAAGATCTGCGACATGGCCTATGCCTATGACTGCGCTGTTCAGATCCATGTGTGCGGCAGCCCGATTTCAAAGGCGGCCGCGCTTCAGATAGAGGCCGTGATCCCAAATTTCCTGATCCATGAGCATCATCAGCGCGCGCTCAACCGCGAGAGCCGCGCGACGTGCCTTTACGACTATCAGCCCGTCAACGGGCGCTATGCCGTGCCGGACCTGCCGGGGATTGGGCAGGAACTGACGCCGGAGACGATCGAGCGTTGCTCCACCGTCACCGTGACGCGCTCAAAGCGGTACATGAGCTAGGCAATCAAGCCTGATCGAGATTTCCCGACGTCGAACGAGGCCGCCACCAGATGAGCCTGTTGATCGAAGCAGACCGCGAAGAGGGATACGCCGGCTGGCACGACGTGTTCCGTCAGGTCATGCCGACCATGGACATTCACTGGTGGAACGACCCGCAGGTCGATCCGCAGGATGTCGAGTATGTGTTCTGCTTCGATCCTGAGCCCGGCCGCCTCACAACATTTCCCAACCTTCGACTGATTTGCGCGGCCTCTGTCGGTGTCGAGCGCATCGTGCGTGACCCGAGCTGGTCGCGCTTGATTCCGCTGGTCCGGATGGGATGTCAGGAGACGACTGCGCAGATGGCCGATTATGTCGCCTGGGCCTGTCTCTCGGCGCACCGCAATCTCCCCCGCATCCTGCAGGCGCGCGATTCAGGCCAATGGGACAAGTTTACGCCGGCCGCCGTGGTCGCAAACCGCCGGGTTGGCATTCTGGGAATGGGCAGTCTGGGTGGCGCCGCTGCCAAAATGCTGACGAAGGTCGGGTTCAAGACGGCCGGCTGGTCACGGACCCGCAAGTCAATTCCGGGGGTCGAGAGCTTTGCCGGGCCCGACGAACTCGACGCTTTGCTGCGCCAGTCCGACATTGTGGTCTGCCTGATGCCGGGAACGCCGGACACGATGGGAATCCTCAATGCCGAGCGCCTTGCATTGCTTCCGTCCGGTGCATCGATAATCAATGTCGCCAGAAGCGGGCACGTGGTCATGCCGGACCTCATCGCCGCGCTGGAAAGTGGGCGTCTTTCATGCGCGATCCTCGATGTCTTCGACAAGGAGCCGCTGCCTGCTGACAGCTTCCTGTGGAAGCAACCCGGCGTTCTCGTGACATCTCATCTTGCCTCGACCGCGTCGCAGCGGTCACGGGCACAATATGCTTCCGACATCATCGCCGCTTTCGAGCGCGGCGAGGAACTGCCCAATCGATACGACCCGGAGCACGGCTACTAGGAGAAGCCGCGCTGCCGGGTTTGCACCCAATAACTTGGAAACGGAGGAAACAATGAGATTCAAGCACTTCATGACAGCCGCGCTAATGGCCGGCATCGCCTATGGCGCCGGCATGGCGGACGCTGTCGCCCAAGATGCGCCGACACGCCTCGTGGGCGGCTTCGACGTAGGCCCCGGTGGCTTTCCAAACAACGTCAATCCACTTCTCGCAACAACAGGCTACATGGCGTTGACACTCGCCTATGAGCCGTTGGTGATCTACGACGAGAAGATCGAGAAGGTCATTGGCCGTCTGGCCGATAGCTTCGAGATCGCACCCGATGGATTGACCTACACGTTCAAGTTGTCGCCGGAGGCCAAGTGGCACGACGGCGAGGCATTTACCTCCAAGGATGTCGCCTTCACGCTCGACCTCGCAAGAAACAATGCGAGCGGCTCGGTCTATGTCGCGCGCCTTGCCACCATAACGGATGTGGCGACGCCCGATGACCGTACGGTCGTCTTGACGCTGTCGCAGCCGAACTCCTCGCTTCTAGACACGCTCACCAAGTTGATGATGCTTCCCGAGCACAAGCTGGCTTCGATCCCGGCAGATACGCTCGCGCGTAACGAGTATTGGATCACGGAGCCTGTTGGCACCGGTGCATTCCGGTTCAAGCAATATTCGCCCAACCAGTTCATCGAGTACGAGGCCTTCGCCGACTACCGGCGCGGCAAGCCGAAGATCGACCAGCTCGTCAACCGCTATTTCAAGACGCCAGCAGCAGCTGTCGCAGCCTTGAAGGCTGGCGAGATTGCCGTGAGCTATGTGGAAGCCGACGACGTCACGAACTTCCAGTCGGATGACGCGTTTCGTGTGATCGAAGGCAAGTCGCAGGTCGTCAATTATCTCGGCTTCAACTTCGCCGCCAAGATATGGGACGATCAGCGGGTACGTGCAGCAGTGATGTACGCACTCGATCGCAAGACGATCGTCGAACAGCTCTATGGCGGGAAGGCGACCGTGGCCAACTGCGGCTATACCGCCGAACGCCTCGTTCCGTCGGATCTGGAAGCCTACGACTATAATCCGGACAAGGCGCGGGAGCTTCTCAAGGAAGCCGGTTGGGACCAGATCAACGGCGCAAAGCCGATCTCCGTACTGACCTATTACAACAACGATCAGTCCAACAACGTCGTCGCGGCGATGCAGGCGATGCTGGCCCAGGTCGGCATCAACATCGCGCCTCGCGTCGCTGACATGGCCGGCTACAACGCGGTCATCTACGCCAAGCCGATCGATCCCTCGCAGTTCCAGCTCGTCTATGCAGGCCTGACCAATGGGCCGAACCCGGGCAATCTCAACATCGGTCTGAACGGCGCGCAGATCCCGCCGAACGGGTCAAACTACACACGGGTCGATATTCCCGCTGTGTCCGAAGCCTTCAATGCCGGACTGAAGCAGACCACTGCTGAAGGTATGGACAAGAGCTATCGGGATGTCTGCAGCGCGATGAACAAGGAACTGCCTTGGGCCACGCTTTGGGAAACCAAGCGCTACGGTGTGGAATCGGTCAAGCTGAAGAACATGAACTGGCAGCCGGCTCCCGGTGGTGGACCCTACGAGATGCACCAGGAAACCTGGGAACTCGAAGGGAACTGATCTAGGTCCTGATCATGACGCTTTATCTGGTTCGCCGGTTCGCGGCTGGGATACTTCTACTGCTTGCGCTCAGCATGCTGGTATTCTTCCTCCTGCGCCTCGCCCCCGGCGATCCGATCTCCTCCTATATCGACCCAATGGCGTCGATGACGGAGGCGGATATGGAACGGTTGCGACAGAGCCTCGGCCTCGATCAGCCGCTGCCGTTCCAATATGTCTACTGGCTGGGTGAAGCCCTGTCGGGCGATCTTGGGCGGTCCTTGCAGAGAAACGGGCAACCCGTGCTGGATCTTCTTTCGACCAGTATCGGCCCGTCCATGCTCCTCATGCTCACGGGCTCGACCCTTGCGATCATATTTGGCGTGATCATCGGCATCGTCGGTGCGGTTCGTCGTGATGGTCCGGTCGATCTGACCCTCGCGGCACTGTCGTCGCTTGGTGTGTCGAGCCCTGCGTTCCTGACGTCTCTCGTCGGCCTCTATGTCTTCTCGGGAGTCCTTCAATGGGCACCTGCAGGCGGCATGCAGGATCCCGGGATGCCGTTCACAGTGTCCGGACTATTGAAGCATCTTGCTCTGCCGGCGCTCATTCTGGCGTTTGGCCAGACGGCACTGATCGCGCGCTACATGCGCTCGTCTCTGCTGGAGGTGCTACATCAGGACTATATCCGCACGGCGCGCGCCAAAGGCGTGCCCGGGCGCATGGTCATCCTCAAGCACGCGGTTCGCAATGCGCTTCTGCCTGTGGTCACGTTGATCGGATCCACTCTCGGTCTTGCCGTGGGAGGCGCCATCTTCATCGAGAGCGTCTTCAACTGGCCCGGCATGGGTCTGTTGATGGTGACTGCCGTCGAGGCTCGCGACTACCCTTTGATCATGGGCGGAACGCTCATGGTGGGCGCCTGGGTGATCCTCGCCAATATCATGACGGACGTGGCTTATGCCTTCATCGACCCGCGCATCAAGGTCGGCTGACATGACGGTCGCCAGATTCCTCCCGGATATGAAAAGCCCAACAGGGCGGGCACTCCGCCGCTTCGTCGGCAATCCAAGTGCCATGCTCGGCCTCGCCCTCATGGTGGCGTTCCTGCTCGTGATGTTCATCTATCCAGCCGTCAGCGCGATCGGTCCCAACAGCATCGATCTGCTGGCGATCAACAAGCCGCCAAGTCTAGCGCACTGGCTGGGAACGGACGGCGTCGGCCGCGACGTCTTTGCGCGATTGCTCGAAGGCGGGCGCGTGTCGCTCCTCGTCGCCCTGACATCCTCCGTCGCATCACTCGTCATTGGCTTTGCGGTCGGCGCGGTGGCCGGCCTTGGTGGGCGCTTCGCGGATGCGGGCGCCATGCGGGCCGTGGATGTCGCCATGACGCTGCCGCCCGTGATCCTGCTGCTGGTGCTAGCATCCATCACCGGTCCAGGTATCGGTCCAACCATCCTTGTCATTTCCCTCCTGTCATGGCCCGTCCTGTCGCGGCTCGTTCGCTCGCGGCTGCTTGAACTCGGCCAACGGGATTTCGTGGTCGCCTCGCGCGGAATGGGCGCGGGTCTGGGTTCGCTGATCCGCCGTCATGCGCTGCCGAACACGATCGACATACTGGTGGTTTTTGTGACCCTTCAGGTTGCCAATGCGATCCTGCTTGAAGCCGGTCTGTCGTTCCTCGGTCTCGGCGTGCCGCCGCCGGATGCGAGCTGGGGCAACATGCTGTTCGCGGCACGCAGTACGACCGTTCTGACGAATTATCCCTGGCAGTGGATGTTTCCCGGCCTGGCACTGGTCGTCGTCGTGCTTGCCATCAATTTCATTGGCGACGGGCTGCGTGATGCCTTCGATCCTCGCTCGGAGGGAGGCTGATCTTGGCTGCTGCATCCGCTGACAATAGCGCGATCGAAACCGCTCGGGCCGCGCCGCATTCATCTCAGACAGTGGGTTCACCGGCCCTCTCGGTGCAATCGCTGCGCGTCACCTTCGGTACCAATCAGGGTACGCTGACGGCCGTTGAGGATATCGGTCTGAATATCGCACCGGGCAAAACGCTCGCCCTGGTCGGCGAATCGGGCAGCGGCAAGTCGGTGACGAGCCTCGCGATTATCCGGCTTCTCGCAGGGCGCGGAAGAATTTCGGAGGGGTCAATCGCCCTTCGCGGCAAAGATGGTGCCGTGAAGGATCTTGCTCAGATGGCCGAGCCTGAGCTCGAAGCCATCCGAGGTAACGACCTTGGCATGGTCTTTCAGGAGCCGATGACCAGCCTCAACCCGGTTCTGACGGTGGGTGAGCAGATCGCCGAGCCGATCCGGATTCATATGGGATTGAGCAGGCGCGACGCCATGCTGCGCGCTATCGAAATGCTTGACCGTGTCGGCATTCCGGCGCCGGCGGCGCGTGCGCGGCAATATCTGCATGAATTTTCCGGCGGTATGAGGCAACGCGTGACCATCGCGATCGCGCTGGCTTGCGATCCGGTTCTGTTGCTTGCCGACGAACCGACGACCGCCCTCGACGTGACGGTTCAGATGCAGATCCTGAACCTGCTCCGAAAGCTGCAGGCCGAGCAGGGCATGGCGATGCTGTTCGTGACCCACAATCTCGGCGTCGTCGCTGAAATCGCACACGAGGTTGCGGTCATGTATGCGGGGCAGATTGTCGAGCAGGGCAGTGTGCGCGAGGTGCTCAAGACACCGCGCCACCCCTATACACGCGGCCTTCTGGCCTGTGTTCCGCAACTGGGGTCCGCATCCGCACTCAAGAATTCCGGCAGCCCGCTGTTCTCGATTCCCGGCATGGTGCCAAGTTTGCGGGATATGCCCAAGGGCTGCAGATTTGCGGCACGATGCCCTCACGCCCAACCCAAATGCACCGTTGACACACCAGAGCCGGTCCTGACCGACACAGGCAATCGCGTGCGCTGCATCAGGTGGAACGAAATTTGACGGACAAGGCAGCCTTTCTTTCGGTCAGTGGTTTGACCAAGCACTACCAGCTTGGCGGCATCGGCCGACGTCAGACGGTGCATGCGCTGGACGATGTTTCGTTCAGCGTGGCGCGCGGCGAAACTGTCGGTCTGGTGGGCGAATCGGGCAGTGGCAAGACCACTATCGGCCGCGCGATCCTTCGGCTGATCGAGCCGACCGCGGGGAATATCACGCTGGACGGCACGAATGTGACGGCTCTGTCGACGGGCGACTTGCGCCGGTTTCGCAAGCGCATGCAATATATCTTCCAGGACCCCTATGCGAGCCTCTCTCCCCGCATGACGATTGGCGAGATCCTGACTGAAGGCCTAATCTTGCAAGGCGTGCGCGGAAAGGAAAAGCGCCGTGCGATGGCCGAGGCCGTGTTGCAGGCCGTCGACTTGCCCCGCGACGCGCTCGATCGCTACGCTTTCGAGTTCTCCGGTGGACAGAGACAACGCATCGGGATCGGGCGCGCGCTCATACTTGAGCCCGACCTGATCGTCGCGGATGAGCCCGTTTCGGCCCTCGATGTCTCGGTACAGGCCCAGACAATCAACCTGCTGCGCTCCCTGCAGCAGGAGAACAATCTCACCATGCTGTTCATATCCCACGACCTTGGCGTCGTCGAATATGTCTGCGACCGGGTCATCGTTCTGTTTCTGGGGCGGATCATGGAGATTGCGCCAAGCGAAGCCTTGCTGGCCGCGCCGCGCCATCCTTATACGCGGGCTCTCATATCCGCCATACCGAACATCGACCCGGATGCGCCAAGGGATCGGCCGGCTCTGCGCGGAGATATCCCAAGTCCGGCGAACCCGCCTTCAGGCTGTGTGTTTCGTACGCGATGCCCGCATGCAATCGATCGCTGCGCGACACAAGTGCCGCCGCTTGAGGAGGTCGCGCCGGATCACTACAAGGCGTGTATTCGCGACGATCTGTGAGAATAGGTCCGCTCGGCCTCGTTCCACCAAAGAAGGCTTGAGGGCGAACGCGTCGTTCAGCTCAAGGCGTGAAAGCCCGCCGCACGAATTCGACGAAAAGCTCGCTTGCTTTGGTGCGATGTCTTTCCTTGTGCCGGATCAGCGAGAAGGCGCGGTCCGGCAGTTCGATCGGCAGAGCCGACAAGGTGCCTGCCGCAAGCCTTGAGCGCACGACATATTCGGAAACCGCCGTCGCGAATTGGCCATCTTCCACCGCAGCACAAGCTGCCTCGTTGGACGGCAGTTCCATCACGATGTTGATGTCCATTGGTTTGATTCCCAGGTCCAGCATCGCACTTTCCAGTGTCGAGCGTGTGCCTGAACCTTGTTCACGCAACACCCAGCCTGTTCCCGTGAACAACTCCCTGATGTCCTGGGGCGGAGACTTGGTCCACGGGTGGCCGGCACCGACGACGACCATGATGCGATCTCTCGCCACATTTTGAATGGCAAGGCCGGGTTCGTCGACAACGCCTTCGATAAAGCCGATATCGGCATCGCCGTTGAGAACCGCCGCTGCGCCCTGTGCCGTGTTGCCTATTTCGAGCCGCACATCGATCTGGGGATGGTCGTGACGGAAGCGCGCCAGACGCGGGGCGAGCCAGTAGCTTGCGATCGTCTGGCTGGCATGGATGCGCACAAGGCCTCGGCGCAACGAACTCAGATCGTCGAGTGTTGCCTCCGCCTTTTCAACGAGACGAAGGATTGCCTGGGCTTCCTCCAGAAAGATTGCGCCTTCTTGGGTGAGCTCGATGCGCCGGCCCACGCGATCGAAGAGCTTCACGACATGCCGCGCTTCAAGCGCGTTGATGGCGCCGCTCACTGTTGATTGCGTCAGATTGAGAGCCTGCGCCGCCTGGGTGACATGCTGCCGGCTGGCGACGGCAACGAAAATCCGCAATTGATCGAGTGTCACCGGCTAACCTGCTTTCGGACGTGTCGGCACGATGCTTCTTGCCGGGAGCACGCCATGTCAAGCCATTAGCGAGACTGCCAGAAGTCCGGCCAGCGCGATGAAGATTGTGGCCGCCGCCGCCAGCAGGAAGGGGCGCACGCCACGCTGCCGCAATCGCCCAAGATGGGTTCCAAGCCCGATCGCGCCCAGCGACATGGTCAGCATGATCGGTGTGGCGGACACGATGGCAGAGTGGATCGCTTCAGGAACTTCCATGAAGCTGTTGATCAACATACAGCTAATGAAACCGAGCACGAAGACGGGCACCGGCGAACGAACCGCGGCAGTCGCGGTGTCTGACGTCCTGCCCCTGATCATCAGCCCGACCGCAAGAACCAATGGCGCCAGCATCATGACGCGGGTCAGCTTGACTATCACGCCGGCCTGACCCGCTGCTTCGCCGCCCTGGAACGCAGCGGCCACCACCTGCGCCACCTCGTGCACCGACACGCCGATCCAGAAGCCGTAAGCCTCCGGTGACAGATGCAGCACATCGATCAGCATCGGATAGAGGAACATCGCTATCGTTCCGAAGAGCGTGACCGTGGCGATTGCATAGGCAACGTCCTCGTCGCGCGCTCTCGATGTGTCGTTCATGGCTGCAATGGCCGACGCGCCGCAGACCGAGGTGCCGGCTGCGATGAGCAATGTCAGACCTCTCTCAATGCCAAGCAGACGTCCCAACCACACCGTAAATGCAAATGTCGTGGCAAGAACGAGAGCTGCTGCGGCCATTCCATGAATGCCGAGCGAGGAGACCTGCCAAATCGTCAGTTGAAACCCGAGTAGCGCGACCGCAAGGCGCAAGAGCCGCTTGCCGCACAGAGCGATACCCGCGCGCGCGTTCTCCGGAACGCCGATGCTGTTGTTGAAGATAATGCCGATCAGAATGGCGCCCATCATGGGGCTGATGGCCGCGAACAGGTAGAGTTCGCGCAGTCCAAAGGCTGCCGCGGTCACCAATCCGGCAAGCAGGATGCCGGGAATAAGTTCGCGTACCGGCAGAGAGATCGCTGCCCTGTCTTTTGCAGTGAAATATGTCATTCTGAACAGAAGTTCCAATTGTTCCCCGCAGGATAGAAGCCTGCGGCTCGGATATCCAATTGGAATAGACGATTGTTCTAATCGACAAAGACAGGGGGCGTTGCGTTGCGGCGCTACCTAGCGCGTGAAGCTCTGGGCGTTGCCTGCGTCGACGTTCAATATGTTGCCGGTGGATTTTGCGGACCTTTCGGAGGCGAAGAAATAGACCGCCTCGGCGATGTCCTCCGGGAAAACCGAACGCTTGAGCATGGAACGCGAGCGGTAGTGCTCTTCCAACGCGTCGGTCGACATATTGTAAGCCGCCGCCCGCTGTTCCTTCCACTCGCCGGTCCAGATCTTCGAGCCGCGCAGAACGGCGTCCGGGTTGACGACGTTGACCCGGATCTGAGCCGCAGCTCCTTCCAGCGCCAGGCAGCGGGCGAGGTGGATCTCGGCTGCCTTTGCGGTGCAATAGGCAGACGCGTTGGGTGAGGCCGCCAGACCATTCTTGGATGCGACGAAGACGACGTTCCCGCCGATCTCCTGCGCGCGGAACATCCGGAAGGCTTCCCGGCTGACCAGAAAATAGCCGGTCGACAGGATGTCCATATTCTTGTTCCACAGAGCAAGCGTGGTCTCTTCGATCGGTGCCGAGGACGCGAGCCCGGCATTTGACACAACAATGTCGATCCCGCCGAATGCGACCGCCATCTCAGCATAAGCGGCGCTGACCTGCTCCTCGCTGGTGACATCCATCACGACCTGGCCGACGACATCGGCTCCATGGATTGCCGATAGATCAGCTGTCGCCTCGTCCAGCGCCTGACTGTCTATGTCGGCCAACACCACGCAGGCGCCTTCCTGCAGCAGGCGCGTCGCCGTCGCGCGACCAATGCCCCCGGCACCGCCGGTGACCATCGCGATCTTGCCGGCCAGCGATTTCGGTTTGGGCATGCGCTGCAGCTTTGCCTCTTCGAGCAGCCAGTATTCGATCCCGAAGGCTTCCCGCTCCGGCAGGCCGACATAATCCGACACGCTCGAGGCGCCGCGCATGACATTGATGGCGTTCACATAGAACTCGCCAGCAATGCGCGCCGTCGCCTTGTCTCCGGCGAAAGTGAACATGCCGACGCCGGGCATCAGATAGACCACGGCGTTCGCGTCGCGCATACCGGGTGTGTCCGCATCCTTGCACCGGTCATAATAGGCCCGATAACTGGTTCGATAAGCCTCAATGTCGGCGGGCAGCCTTTCAATAACGGACTCAATGTCGGGCTTCGCCGGGTCGAAATCGATCACCAGCGGCCGGATCTTGGTCCGCAGGAAGTGATCGGGACAGGATGTGCCGAGCGCGGCGAGCGACCGAAGATCGGCAGAGTTCACGAACTCCAGCACCGCTGGTGAATCGTCAAAATGCCCGAGCTTGCCGCCACTTTGCGAGATCAGGCCACGGAGTTTTGGCATGAGCCTTGCCGCGATTGCGTGCCGCGCCGGTGCATCGAGAGGCTCGACGATGGCGCCGCCGAAGACGGCGCTTCCCGAGTTGCGCTCCGCGAACCAGTCGATCGCCTGGTTGATCGTCGCGATGGTATTTTCGTAGCATTGCTTCTGCGTATCCCCCCAGGTGAAAAGACCGTGGCTCTCGAGGATGACGCCTCTTGCATCAGGGTTTTCGAGACAGAATTGCTCCAGCCATAGGCCCAGTTCGAATCCGGGGCGCTTCCACGGCAGCCAGCCCACCGCGTCGCCGAATATCTCTTTGGTCAGGGCGCGAGAATCTTTCGCAGCAGCCACCGCTATGATCGCATCGGGATGCATATGGTCGACATGCAATCTGGGCACATAGGCATGCAGCGGCGTATCGATGGACGCCGCGCGTGGGTTCAGGTCGAACGTACAGTGCGGCAGGTAGCCGACCATTTCGTCCTCATGTTCAATACCGCGATAGAGTTTCTTGAGGGCGCGCAACTTGTCCATGTAGAGGGTCGCGAAGCCGTCGAGCTTGATCGACGCACTGTCGCCACCGGAACCCTTGACCCAGAGCACCTCGACCGGCTCGCCGGTCAACGGATCGCTCTGCCAGACCTTCGACGAGGTGTTGCCGCCGCCGAAATTGGTCACGCGTTTGTCGGAGCCGAGCAGGTTGGATCGATAGACCAGGCGAGAAGGCTCGCTCATCGCCGATGCCTTTGCGTCGTCCCACAAATTGACGAGGCGTGTGCCGTCAGATGTGTTGGTCATCTCTTGAACCCTCCCTATGAACCCGGCCTAGGCCAACAGACCCGAAAGTGCGTTCACGGTGTCAGGCTTGCCGCAAATGTAGTCGATGGGCGCACCGACCTTGTGACCGGAAAAGTCGATCGAGCAGGCACCGCCAAGGCCGGCTACGACCGCCATGCCGCCCATCACGTCCCAGGCCTTTGCGCCCATGCCCAACGCAGCGTCGACCTGTCCCTGAGCAAGCTGGATCAGGCTGACCGCCGTTGACCCGATGCTGCGATAGCTGAAGTGATGATCGGCAAGAATGTGCTGGATCAGGCGAGCTTCCAGATCCGGCTGGGTGGTTGTTGCGGAACTGACCGAGATGATGCCGCATGTTGGGTCGAATGGTGTCAGAGGGGGAAGCGAGACGCCGTTGAGCCATCCGCCCTCGATTGAGCCGCCGAGCAGCATCTCGTCGCGGATCGGCGCGTAGACGGCTCCCATGCGGGGTTTCCCGTCTTCCAGAAGTCCGATTGAAACGGCCCAGTCAGTCATGCCGCGGATGTAATTCAGCGTGCCGTCGATCGGGTCGATGATCCACTGACGTGCGGCGTGCGGCCTGATGCTTGCGCCTTCCTCGCCGATGATGCCGTCTTCCGGAAAAGCGGCGGTGAGCTCGGCGGTCAGTTGCCGTTCGACCGCGCGGTCGGCGTCGGTGACCAGATCCAGCCGTCCCTTGGCTTCCACATGCAGGCTCGTCTCCCTGAAATGGGACAACGCAAGCGTCCCGCCGCGCCGCGCGATCGCGTCCAGCTGATCAAGCATTTCTAGCCTTTATGACAAATGACATATCGAGTTGACATATGTCGCGGATCTTTTACGCTGGGTCAAGCTGGTCGGCTAAGCACTTTCAAAGGCAGAGCCGGTCACGACTCGTGGAGGAGCAACATGAACAAGTCTTTCGCCCGGCTGGCAGGCGCCGCCGCAATGATCCTTGCCTTGTCTCTTGGCACCGCTGTGGCCCAGGAACACGAGGACAAGCTCGTGATCTACGCGTCCCACCCATCCGAAATGGTCGATTTCTTCGCCGATAGCTTCGGGAAGAAATACGGTATCGATGTCAGCACCGTTAAGGCAGGTACTGGCGAATTGTTGAACAGGATCAAGGCGGAGGCGGATCGTCCGGCAGCCGACGTGCTGTGGGGCGGGTTTTCCGATACGGGCGGCTCGATGCCTGAATTGTTCGAGCCGTATAAGTCGCCCGAACTCGAAAATATCGATCCGAGGATGCGCGACGCCAAGGGTTACAACACGCCTTTCGCCGCGTCCCTGATGGTCATCATGGCAAACCGCGAGATGGTGAAGCCGGAGGACCATCCCAAGGACTGGAAAGATCTCGCAGACCCGAAGTGGAAAGGGAAGGTGGTCCATGCCGACCCGTCCAAATCCAGTTCGGCACTGGCCGCCCTCAACACATGGTTGATGATTTACGGCCGTGACCAGGCGGGTTGGGATGTCGTCGAAAAGATGACGGAGAACATGAACATCGTGCTCAAGTCGTCGCTCGTTTTCCAGCAGGTCGGCCGTGGCGAGTATCCAATCGGCGTGACCTACGAGGAAGCGGCGTTCAACTACGTGCTGGCCGATGCTGCCGACATCATCTATCCTGCCGACGGGACGCTGGCGCAGCCGGAAGGCATGTTCATCGTCAAGGATTCGCCCGATCCGAAGGCTGCCAAGCTATTTGCCGACTATCTGCTTTCGGAAGAGGCCCAGAAGCTGCTGGTCGAGCATTTCCCGGGCCGCCGTCCGACGCGCACGGGGATTGAGGCCCATCCCAAGATGACGCCTTTGGCGGATATCGTGACCATCGACTATGACAGCGATTGGGCCGCGGAGCATCGCGCCGAAACGCTCGAAACGATGCAGAAGATCATCCGTCGGACCCAGTAAGGTTCAGCCATTTCGTGAAAACCCGCCCCCTGATTGCCGGGGCGGGTTGCTTTCTGACGCCCCGTGGAGGCAGCAGTGACGACATCCGTTTCCATCGACAACGTCAGCAAGGAATTCAGTGGAACGACCGCCGTCGACAGTGTTTCGATCGAGATCGGACAGGGGGAGTTCTTCACCCTTCTTGGCTCATCGGGTTGCGGCAAGACCACGCTGTTGCGCATCATCGCGGGCTTCCTGCCTCAAACGCGGGGCGACATCCGCTTTGGCGACAAGATCATCAACAACGTGCCGGCGCACCAGCGCAACACGGGCATGGTGTTTCAGAACTATGCGATATTCCCCCATCTCTCTGTTTTCGAGAATGTCGCTTATGGATTAAAGGTGCGGGGCCGTAGCCGCGGCGACATCGATCGCGAGGTGCGACAGATGCTGGATCTGGTGCGGCTCGGCCATCTCAGCCATCGTCTGCCGCGTGAGCTTTCGGGCGGTCAGCAGCAGCGGGTCGTGCTGGCCCGCGCGATGGTCATCAAGCCCGATGTGCTGTTGATGGACGAGCCGCTCTCCAATCTCGACACGGAAATGCGGCTCCATCTCCGCTCCGAGATCCGCGCCCTTCAGCAGCAATTCGGTGTCACCACCATCTACGTCACGCACGATCAGGAAGAAGCGCTGCTCATCTCCGATCGGGTCGCCGTAATGAGCACGGGAAAGGTCGTGCAACTCGGACCACCGCGCGAGATCTATCTGCAGCCGTCAACGCTGTTTGTGGCAAGTTTCATCGGCGACAACAACCTGTTGCCGGCCATGGTGGAAGAAACCCGACCTGACGGCAGCCTGCTTGCGCGACTACCGGGCGGACAGGCTCTTATCGCCCATGCCGTTCCCGGACAGAAGCTGAGCCACGGCGAAGCCTGCACCGTTTCGCTGAGGCCGCAGGACGTTGATCTCAAACAGGGCGGACCGGGTGGTCTGGAGGGTGTCCTGGAGGATATCCAGTTCCTCGGCAACACGATCAAGATGTACTTCAGTCTGGGCGAGGGCAAGCCGGTTGTCGTCACCTTGCCGGGTCGTCACGACGTCACCATTCCGACTGTCGGCTCAAAGTGCACCCTCCACCCCAGCGCCCACGCAGTGACCGCCTTTGAAGGGGTCGTGTCGCAATGAGCAGCGTTGCGACCGCGCCGTCGCCGCTTTCCCGGCTGTTGAGCTTCTGGCCGATCGTCACCCTGGTGGCGCTCGCGACATCGACCTTCCTGCTGCTTCTGCCGGTCTACAACATTGTCGGACTGAGCTTCTCCGGGCAGGAGGGCGGCGCTGGCATCTTCGAGAACTACATCATGTTCTTCTCGGAGCCGTATTATTACCGGTCGCTGATCAACTCCTTCATCGTCTCGATCAGCGCCATGGTGCTCGCGCTGCTCATCGGAGTGCCGGCGGCCTATATCGTCTCGCGCTACGACATTGTCGGCCGCAGCCTTATCAAGACTGCGGTGGTCCTCACCTTCGTCTCGCCGCCATTCATAGGCTCGTACTCCTGGGTGGTCTTGCTCGGTCGCAAGGGTGTGCTGTCGCAAATGTTTGCCGACGTCGGTATCTCGCTGCCGTCGATCTATGGTGCACCGGGCATCATCTTCGTTTTCACCCTGCAGTTCTTTCCCTTTGTGTTCCTTCTGGTGTCGTCCGGCCTGAAGTCCATCGACCAGAGCGTGGAGGATGCAGCGCGCAACCTTGGTTCCGGTGAGGGCAGGACCTTTTTCACTGTGATCGCGCCGTTATTGTTGCCTTCGATCACCACTGGCGCGCTTCTGGTTTTCATCGCGTCATTCACCGATCTCGGCACCCCGATCATTCTGGGCGAGCGCTTTCGGGTCCTGCCCGTGCTGATTTATGGCGAGTTCGTCAACGACTTCGGCGGCCGGCCAGTTCTGGCTTCGACGCTCGCCGTCCTGCTGCTGATCGTCACGACGGGGGCGCTTCTTCTCCAGCGCCGGCTTGCCGCGCGTTTCTCTTACGCGACGTCGGCGATCCGCCCCCTGACGCTACAGAGTCCGGGGCCCCTCAAGCGTTTCCTTGCCTCGGTCTTCATCTACGGGCTGGTGCTGCTGGCGCTGCTGCCGATGATCAACATTGTCATTTCCGCCTTTCTAAAGTCGAATGGTCCGGTGTTGGTGGCAAAGTTCACGCTTGCCAATTTCGACAAGGTTTGGCGGATGGCCGATGGACCGCTCCTCAACACGGTGATGTTCACCACAATTGCCACCGCGATGTGCGCCATCATGGGCACGATGATCGCCTATATCATTGCAAGGCGATCTGGGCGCATCAGCGCGCTTCTCGATACGGTCGTTATGTTTTCCTACGCCGTGCCCGGTATCGTTCTGGGCGTCGGCCTCGTGGTGACCTATCACAACCCGCCTCTCGCGCTGACCGGCACGCCGTTAATCCTGATCCTGGCCTATTTCATTCGGCGTCTGCCCTTTTCGGTGCGTTCGTCCGTCTCCAGCCTGCAGCAGCTTTCCCGCGACACCGAAGAGGCCTCCATCAATCTTGGCGCGGGTCCCGGCCGCACCTTCCTCAAGATCACCGTGCCGCTGCTTTCCATGGCGATCCTCTCCGGTGCGTTGCTGACCTGGTCCAACACAATCCGGGAACTCTCCGCGACGCTGGTTTTGCAATCCGGCTCGACCACGACCATCAGTGTGGAGATCTTCAATGAGGTCGCGAACGGCAATTTCGGGACCGCCTCGGCGCTTGGCATGACGCTCATTGTCTTGACCTTTCTGCCGCTGCTGCTGCTATTCACCTTCCTGGGCAAAAACGAAGAGGCACTCGTCTGAAATCTCGTCAACCATCGGGAGAGTCGGGCCTCATCCCGCCGCGAACCATCGAAGAGATGATCGTGGAGGCGGCCTGGCTCTACTACTACGAAGACCGCACTCAGAACGAGATTGCCGGGTCGCTCGGCGTTTCCCGTTCCTCGGTGGCGACCTATCTGCAGCAGGCGCGGGCCATGGGGCTGGTGGAAGTGCGACTGGCGCCTTCCCTGTTCAACACCCGCATTGTCGCCCGCGATTTGCAGCAGAAGTACGGCTTGCAGGAAGTTGTGGTGGCTCCGGGGCCGGAAGGCTCTCTTGATCGCGTGGCGCAGCTTGCTGCCCGGCGCCTGCCCGACCTGCTGGAGGCCGGCGACTGGCTGGGTGTCTCCTGGGGCCAGACGGTCTGGACCGTGGCCCAGAAGATGGCACGCCGGCCCATCGACGATCTTAGCGTCGTCCAGTTGGTGGGAGCGATGCGCACGCCCTACGGGTTCGACTCCACCAATTGTGCAGCGTTGATCGCGTCTGCGGTGGCGGGCAGGGTGGTCAACCTCCATGCGCCGGCCATACTATCCAGTGCCGCTGTCGCTGATGCGTTGCGTAATGAGGAAATCATTGCTCGCCAGATCAACGCGCTTTCAGAGATCAACAAGGTGATCTTTGCGGCTGGCTCGGTGGAGGACGACAGCCATATCGTGCTTTGTGGTATCGCCACGCCGGACGATCTTCGCGAGTACCGGGCGCGGGGCGCGGTTGGCATGGTCTGCGGCCGCTTCATTGACCGTGACGGGAATCATATCGAAGGGTCGCTCGATCCACGCATGATCGGCGTTTTGCCACAAACGATAAAGGGCCTCTCCGTTGGCATGATGGTCTCCGTCGGAGCCGACAAGATCCAGTCGATGGACGCTGCCCTTCAGGGCGGATACGCGACGCATCTGGTGACCGATCTGCCGACGGCGCTCGGAATCCTTGGGCTTGGAAATTCGAGCCCGTGAGGTCGAGCGCTGAGAGCTGGAGGAAACCGACTGGCCAGGTGTTGGCGCTATCACAATAAGCCGGCAAAGGATTGACTCACGCAACGCAATCGGGGCTGATAGCAAATCAAAGGTTTTGCGGCCGCGATGATGTAGATCGACGAAGGGGAGGGATCCATATGGGTATCAAAACTAGAATACGAGCCTGGTTGGCCGCAGGATTGACGATCGGATTGCTGGCGACCGGGAGCTCGGCATTTGCGGAGGATTGGGCGCAGGTCGAGGCGGGGGCGAAGGAAGAAGGTGCGTTGCTTGTCTATTCGACGACAAGCCGAACCGCGAAGGCCGCCGAAAACTTCTCCGCGCAAACCGGGATCGCCGTGGAGGTCGTGCGCCTTGGCGAGCAGGATCTCATCCAGCGCGCCTATCAGGAGGCCGCATCGGGCGTTAACGACGTTGATATGATCGTCGTCGAGGACTGGGTGGCAGCTCGCGAACTGCTCTCGAATACCGGATATTTCGTCAATTATGTTCCGCCGACTGCGGAGAAGCTGTTTGCCGAACGCCACAAGAACCCGCTCGTGCTCGGCTTCATCAACAGGGTCTTCGGCTACAACACCGACAAGCATCCTGACGCCGATCCGCTGGTAAGCGTCTGGGACCTGACGACGGAGGAGTACAAGGGCCGTGTGATGATCCGTGATGTCGCGATCACTGGAGAGCATCAGAATGCTCTGACGGAGTGGGTTCGCCGCAGCGATGAACTTGCCGCCGCCTACGAAAAGCGGTTTGGCAAGCCGCTTGAAATGACCGAGGCGAATGCGGGCCTGGAGTTCATCAAGCGCTTTCTCCAGAACGACGCCATCATCATGACGTCCGACACCAAGATCACCGAAGCCGTTGGCGCGCCTGGACAGGACAACCCACCCTACGGGATGTTCTACGTCTATTCGAAGCACCGCGACGTGCCGCTTCAGGATCTGCGCGTCAAGGAAAGCCGCCAGATCGACCCGACATTGGGGTATTATTACCCGATCGTGTTGCAGCTCTCGGCCAATGCAAAGCATCCCAACGCCGCCAAGATGTTCATGGAGTATCTGGGCACTCTGGAAGGCTTTGCCCCATGGGGAGACTCACCTGGCGTCTATTCGCCTAATCCGAACCAGGTGCCGTTTGAAGGCGATATGCCGCTCGCCTGGTGGGAGGATCACATGTGGTCCTATGACCTTGACTTCGCTGCCGCGAACCGGGGTCTCGTGCTGGATACCTGGCTCAAATACGCACAGCGCTGAGAGCGTTTGATCTGTGAAACGCTGATGCCGGGGCATGTCTGATGGCATGTCCCGGCCAATGCCAAGCTCGCCCAGGGCTGGCGTTCGGGAAATAGAGATCCAGCCTATGCGAACCTTATATAGCCGCATCTATCTCGGCCTGACGCCGCAACGCGTACTTTCCATTCTCTTTCTGATCGTGCTTGCGTATCTCGTGATCGTGCCGCTGTTCCTGATGCTGCGCGAGACCTTTGTCGTTCATCCGCTTGAGCGGTTTCAGATACCGGGATCGCAGGTCGGCGATCTGACATGGGCCCACTGGCAGCGAAATTTCTTCAGTGAAAACGCCTATGCTTTCTTCTATCGGCCGCTCTTGAACACGCTGAAGATTGCAATTGGTTTCTCACTTCTGGCGCTTCTCATCGGCGGAACGCTTGCCTGGCTCGTGGTTCGCACCGACCTGCCGATGAAAGGGCTCATCGCCAACGCAGCGATCATCCCTTACATCATGCCTTCGTGGACGCTGGCGCTGGCCTGGATCACCCTGTTCAAGAACCAGCGCATTGGTGGCGATCAGGGCATCTTCACGGCGCTGACGGGCGTGGCGACGCCCGACTGGTTCGCCTATGGGCTGATTCCGATCACGATCACGCTTGCCCTGCACTACTTCCCGTTCGGCTTCATGCTGATCGGTGGCGCGCTGCGCAACATCGATGCACAGCTGGAGGAATCGGCTGAGCTTCTGGGTGCCTCGCGGTTCACGATCCTGCGCCGCATCGTTGCCCCGCTGGTGCTTCCGGCGATCTTCTCGACCTTTCTGCTGACGTTTTCGCGCGGGCTCGGCACCTTTGGAACGCCTGCTTTCCTCGGCGGGCCGGTGCGCGAATTCGTGCTGTCCACCTCGCTCTACGCCAACCTCATCGGTCAACGGCCCGGCATCGGCTATCTGGCGGCAGTCGTGATGATCGTGCTCGGCGTATTGGTGCTCTACATGGATCACAAGATAATCGGCACCCGGCGCAGCTTTGTGACGATATCGGGCAAGGGCGCGCGGGCCGGACTCGTCGCGCTTGGCCAGTGGCGCTGGCCGGTCGCCGCGCTCGTGCTCGGCTTCATTCTGGCAGTTATCGTCGTGCCGCTTTGCGCTCTGGTGATCGATACGGTGATGCTGCGCCCGGGCATCTACAGTTGGGACAATTTTACTCTTCACTACTGGATCGGTGACGCCAGCCTGACAGTTGGTCTCGGTACTGGTGAGCCGGGCATCTTGCGCAATTCCCAGCTGATGTCGGCATTGGGCAATACGATGATGCTGGCAGTTGTCGTTGCCCTGATCACCGGCATCCTCGGTGTGCTGGTCGGCTACGCGATTGTGCGCATGCGCGGCACCTGGGTGTCGCAAGCGCTCGATCAGATGTCATTCCTCCCGTATCTGATGCCGTCCATTGCGCTCGGCGCGATTTTCCTCGCCATGTTTGCCGTGCCGCGCGGCCCCATCCCGTCATTGCATGGCACATTCACGCTCCTGGTGATCGTCTGCACGGTCAGCTATCTGCCCTATGCCGTCAAAGCAGGGGTAAGTGCCATCCGACAGGTGGGACCCGAGCTGGAAGAGGCGGCGGTCATGGTCGGCGCGTCGTGGTGGACGCGCATGCGCCGTATTCTGATCCCTGTGCAGAAATCGACCTATTTCTCAGGGATGCTGCTGCCGTTCATCTCGGTGACACGGGAATTGTCGCTGCTGATCCTTCTGGTGACCCCTGCGACGCAATTGGCGACGACGATCACGCTGCGCTACACCGACCGTGGCTGGTATCCCTACACCAATGGCATGGTGCTGCTTCTTGTCGTCATCGTCGTCAGCAGCACGATTCTCAGCCGCCGGCTGATGGGAACGAGTATTGCAAAAGGCTTGGGAGGCTGAGATGCCAGCAATCAAACTAGACCAGGTATCTCGCGCCTATGGCAAGCAGGTCTATGCCGTCAGGGACCTGACGCTGGAAATCCCGGATGGATCGTTCACGACCCTGCTCGGCCCATCGGGATGCGGCAAGACCACCACGCTGCGTATGATCGCAGGGCTCGATATGCCCACCAAGGGCACCATTCGCATCGGTGACAAGCTGGCATTCTCCCTGGAGGAAGGCAAAAGTCTGGCCCCCGCGAAACGGGGTCTCGGTCTGGTGTTTCAAAGCTACGCGCTGTGGCCGCATCTGACCGTGGCAAAGAACATTTCCTTCGGACTTGAGGTGCAGAAGGTGCCGCGTGCCGAGGCCACACGGCGTATCGAACAGGTCGCGACGGCGTTGCAGATCGATGGCCTGCTTGGGCGCTACACCAGCGAGCTTTCTGGCGGCCAGCAGCAGCGCGTTGCCATTGCGCGTGTTCTTGTGATGCAGCCCTCGGTGCTGTTGCTGGACGAGCCGCTCTCGAACCTCGACGCCACGTTGCGCATGGATATGCGGGCCGAACTGAAACGTCTGCATCAAGAGACCGGCGCAACGATCATCTATGTGACTCATGACCAGCTGGAAGCGCTGACCATGTCCACCCATATCGCCCTGATGCAATCCGGCAGACTGCAACAATTCGCGCCTCCGCTGGAGGTCTACGCTCATCCCGCGAACCAGTTCGCAGCAGATTTCCTGGGCAATCCGCGCATCAATCTTCTGGAGGGGAGTGTCGAGCGGGGACATTTCAAGTGTGCCGGCCTGGACCTCGCCTTGCCCGATACGGTTTCCCCGGCGGACACCCCCACCGCGACACTGGGGCTTCGCGCCGAAGAACTCCGCCTGCATGGCGCATCCGGTCCGGGTCTTGCCGAGGCGCGCGTGACCACGCTGCTGCCGACCGGTTCCGACTGGTACTATAATGTGGAATTGGCCGGTAAATCATTGATCGTCCGTCAGAATGACGGTCCGCAACTGCGCCTTGGCGAAACCGTTCATGTCGAGGCGCGGCCCGAATCCATCAAGCTTTTTGCCGGTGATGGTCGTGCGCTTCTTGCGGCGCCCACCGTGCCCATGGGATCCTGAACTTGATCGAGCCTATCCTTCTTGTCACCGGTATGTCTGGCGCCGGAAAGACCGAGGTCATGAAGGCACTGGAAGATGTCGGCTTCTTCTGTGTCGACAATCTGCCGCCGCCTCTGCTGCGAGATTTTTCGCAGCTTCAATCGCTTTCCTCCGATCCCGACCAGCGCGTCGCAGTGGCCATGGACGTGCGTGGGCGAGAGTTGTTTCCCGAATTGCTCGCCGCGGTGGATGGTCTCGAAGAGGCCGGGGTGGCCCACAACATCCTGTTTCTGGATTGCGCCGATGATGTACTGGTGCGTCGATACTCGGAGACGCGACGGCGCCATCCGATGCGCGAAGGTCGCAACCTGTTTGAATGTATTGCGGCGGAGCGCGCCCTTCTGGCAAAGATCAGGGCACGCGCGAACCTCGTGCTCGACACCACCGGCATGAAACCGCATCAATTGCGGGAACGACTGGGCCGCATGGTCCTCGACCGGGATGTCAGGCTCGATCTGGTGGTCGATGTCATGAGTTTCGGGTTCAAGCACGGGGTTCCTCTGGATGCGGATTTGATGTTCGATGTCCGCTTTCTCGCCAACCCCTATTATGAGCCCGCCCTGCGGCACCAGACCGGCCTTGATCCTGCGGTCGCCGATTATGTGTTTGCCCAACCCGAGGCCAGCGAAACAGTCGACAACATCGCCAGTCTTCTCGAACGATGGATACCTCTGCATGCCGCCGCCGGTAAGGTCCGTCTGACCGTCGCAATCGGCTGCACGGGAGGCCAGCACCGATCCGTTGCGCTGGCAGAGGTGCTGTCAGATCGGCTGGCCAAGCAATTCAACTTCGTCTCCGCCATTCATCGCGATATGCGCCGGACGGCGAGCTGACACAAACACGCGATGCGCCGACTGCGTCGACAATTCTGCGATGTGCTAACGAGCCCGTGATTTCTCCATCACTGGCGCAGCTAAGTGACGTGCCTGGCTGTCGACGCCCTGACGTGGAGCGGTAGTGAGATGATCGTCGGCTTACGCTTGCGATCGCGCCCGCCGTCCAACTGGCCCAGCAGAAGTTCAACGGACGCACTCGCGACATCGTCGGCGGGGATGGCGACTGTTGTCAGCTCGGGATGGATGATACGTGCGAGCTCGATGTCGTTGAAGCCGACCACGGACAGATCTTCCGGAATCCTGATGCCAATGGCTCGCGCTGCGCGGTAGGCGGCCGCCGCCAGGAGATCGTCATCGCAAAACAGTGCGGTGATCTCTCGCCGCTCGAGAAGGCTCGTTGCCGCTCGTGTCGCTGCTTCCAGCTCGAACGTCGCCTTCGTCTGCCAGGAAGAAGCGATCGGAAGCCTTTTCGCTGACATTTCGGTTCTAAAAGCCTCGTACCGTCGGCGAAACGTAGCTTTCGGATAATCGGCGGCAAGATAGCCGATGCGGGTATGACCGAGCCCCGTCAGGTGGTCGACCACCGCGCGCATCGCGCCGGGTATGTCGAGATCGATGCCACTCTGATCGGGGTTTTCAGACTCGACCAGCAGGATCTTGTCGCGAATGGGCCGCAGCTTGCGTTCGACGGTATCGTCGCTTGCATAGACGATGCAGCCGGCGACAAGGCGGCTGCGGATCATGCCCACCAGACGGTCCACCCATCCTGCGTCATCGCTCGTATCGACGAGCAGCACCGAATAGTCCCGCTCACGAGCCGCGAGTTCGGCGGCAAGCAGCACATGGCCGAAGAATGGCTGTTGAACGTTCGGCACGGCAAGCGCGATCACCTTGAGCACGCCGGTACGCAGTATCTGTGCCGACGCGTTGGGCGCGTATCCGAGACGCCGTGCTGTTTCCTGCACGTGCAACTGCGTGGCGTTGGATACCCGGCCTTCCGCCTTTCCCGACATGACGAGCGAAACGGTGGACTGGGACACGCCAGCAGCGTCCGCCACCTCGAAACTCGTTACCGAGCGGCTCCCTGCATTGACGACCGATTTAGCCATGTTGCGCGTCCCGATGCATTTTTCGTCATACGTAGTATTGACTTCGGAGGCAAGAGGCGGAATTCTGCTACATCATACGAATGACGAAGCCGGTTCGCAGCCCAATGCGTCCGAAAAAGGGGATCTTCATGCGTTTCAGATACAGATCGGCGGCAATGTCCGCGGCCCTCATTCTGGGATTGACGCCGTTGGCGCATTCCGAGGAAAATACCCTCGTCTGGGTCGATGGCGGCGGCGCCTACCATGACACCGTGCAAAAGGAAATTCTCGACACATGGAAGGCGCCCGAGGGGATGTCGATCGTGTCGGTTGCCGGAACGGACAATGCCAAACTGCGCGCCATGGTTGAATCCAACCGCGTCGTCTGGGACGTGTACAATGGTGACAACACCTGGGGGACCGAAGCAGATGGTGAGTGGCTGGAGCCGCTCGACTACAGCGTCATCAACAAGGACGACATCGTTCCGGAGTTTGCCTCCAAATACCGTGTCGCGAACATGATCTATTCCATTCAGCTCGCTTACAACACCGACAAGGTGACGACAAAGCCTGCAGGCTGGGCGGATTTTTTCGATCTCGAGAAGTTTCCGGGAAAGCGCGCTGTGATGGATTATTCCGCCGGCGGCATTTTTGAGATCGCCTTGCTGGCTGACGGCGTCGCGCCCGCCGACCTCTACCCGCTCGACATCGACCGCGCGATCCGCAAACTCGATACGATCAAATCATCGCTGGTTTACTGGCAAAGTGGCGCACAGTCCGAGGAACTGGTCGGTTCCGGCGAAGTCTCGATGGTGATGACCTACAACGCCCGCGCCTATGACGCCAAGGTCGCGCTCGAGATGCCCGTGGATTACATCTTCGAGGGGCAGATCCTGGCCGCCGCCTATCTCACGGTACCCAAGGGCAGCAAGCATGTTAAGGCCGCAATGGACCTCATCGCCTATGCGGTGAGCGCGGACGTGAACGGAAAGCTCAGCACCGATCTGCCGCTTGCTCCGTCCAACACCAAGACGCAGGTCAATCCTGAGATGTCGCCTGATCTGCCGACCAGCCATCTCGACAAGCCTTACGCCGTGTTTGACGATCAATGGATCGCGGCCAATTCCGCGATGCTGGAACAGCGCTATCAAGCCTGGAAAAGTGCTGCGCAGTGACAGCTTCGGCGGCTATCTCGGGCGGCCGCCTCAGGCTGCCCGCCACGATCGGGGTTTGGCCTTTGCTGCTGGCCCTGGCCGTGTTGTTGTTCCTTCCTGCCGCCGCCATCATCGCCAATAGCTTTACTGAGCCCCAGAACGCCGGCTTCTCCAATTTCTCCCGCATTCTCTCGGACCCGACATTCGGGCGGTTCGCCTACAACACCGTCCGCATCGCCGTTGTGGTGTCGTTCTTCACCGGCCTGATCGGCTATTTCTATGCATACGCGATCTACAGATCCGGTCCGGCCGGTCGCTCTTTCCTGATGACCTGCGCGCTCCTGCCTCTGTGGACGAGCCTGCTCGTGCGCAGTTTCGCATGGACGGTCATCCTGCGCGACACCGGGATCGTGAACTGGCTTCTGATGTGGGTCGGAATCGTCGATGAGCCGATCGGCATGCTGCGGACATCCTTTGCTGTGACGGTCGGCATGATCCAGATCCTGCTGCCCTTCACGATCCTGCCGATCTTCGCGAGCATGACCAAGTTCGATACCACGTTGCTGCTTGCGGCCCGTAGCCTCGGGGCCAGTCCCAGACGCTCGTTCTGGCTCGTCTTTTTCCCGGCGACGCAGGTTGGGCTGGTTGCGGGTCTCATGCTCGTGTTTGTGCTGAGCCTCGGTTACTACATCACGCCTGTGCTGTTGGGCGGACCGCGAGACCAGCCGGTGGCCGTCCTCATCGATGCACAGGTAACCACACAGCTCGACTGGGGCGCGGCCGGTGCCATGTCGGCCATCGTCACGGCCGCGGTGCTCCTCATGCTGGCTGCCGGGTGGCGGGCCATCAACAAGATCTTCCTGGTCTAGGCCCGCCATGTCGACGAGCCATCAAGAGTCCCGCACTGCCTCGCTCGGCCGTCTGGCATTGCTCGTGCCGATCGTCATCCTCCTGCTGGCGCCGTCATTGGTGATCCTGCCAATGAGCTTTTCCGAGAGCCGCGTGATGTCGTGGCCGCCGCGCGGTTTCACATTCGACTGGTATGTGGCGCTTTTCGCCAGCGGCCAATGGGTTGCCAGTTCGCGCCATAGCGTGGAGGTCGCGCTGCTTTCGACCGCAATCGCTCTGCTGCTTGGGGTGCCTGCCGGATTGACGCTCGGCCTCAAGGTCTGGCGTTGGCGGGAACTGACGCTGGCGCTTGTGGTGGTGCCGCTCGTCATCCCGACGGTGGTACTCGCGATTGGCATGTACAAGGTCTATGTCTGGCTTGGCCTGCACGACCTTCTCGGTCTGGCTGCGGCGCATGCGATGATCGGCGTGCCGCTGGTTGTCATCACCACCATGTCGTCGGCCCGCCAGATCAATCCCGTGCTGCTGCTGGCAGCGCGCAGTCTCGGTGCGAATCCGTTCAAGACCTTCTTCTTCGTCACGCTGCCGCTCGCCCGCGGCGGAGTGATTTCGGGTGCGATCTTTGCCTTCGTGACCTCGTGGGATGAAGTGGTCATTGCCAATTTCCTGTCTTCTCCCACCTACCGGACCATTCCGGTGCAGATGTGGGCGCAGATAACCGAACGCGTCGATCCCACCGTCGCGGCGATGGCGTCGGTACTCTTCGTCGTCAGCATGGCGATGATGGCCGGCGTGACGGTACTTCGCTGGAGCAGAAGCCGATGACCGCCAAGGCGATTAAACTCGACAATATCGTCAAGGCCTATGGCACCCAGAAAGTGCTGCATGGCGTCGGTTTGGATGTGGCCGCGGGCGAATTCGTGTCGATGCTTGGTCCGTCGGGCTCCGGCAAGACCACCATGCTCAAGATCATCGCAGGCTTCGAGGATCCTGATTCCGGCAGCGTGTCGATTGGTGGTCGGCCTATGACAGGGATTGTCCCGGAGCACCGTAATATCGGAGTGGTTTTCCAGAACTACTCGCTGTTTCCGCATATGGATGTGGCAAGCAATATCGGCTTTCCTTTGCGCATGCGGGGCATGTCAAAAGCCATGCAGAAGGATCGCATCTCAAGTGTGTTGTCGCTCGTTGCGCTGGATGGCCTTGGGGCCCGTATGCCCAACGAGCTTTCGGGCGGACAGCAACAACGCGTGGCGATTGCACGCGCCATCGTGTTTGAACCCGACATCCTGCTGATGGACGAGCCGCTGGGCGCGCTCGACAGGCGATTGCGCACCGACATGCAGCTCGAAATCAAGGCGTTGCATGAGCGCCTCGGTATCACGATCGTCTATGTCACGCACGATCAGGAGGAAGCGCTTTCAATGAGCGACCGGGTCGTCGTCTTCAACAAGGGGCGCATCGAGCAGGTCGGGCATCCGCGTGAAGTCTATCGCCACCCCTCAAGCCTTTTCGTCGCCGACTTTCTGGGCGACTCGCTGGCGCTTTCAGCGCATATCAACGGGACGGACATCCGCCTGCCGGGGGGATTGATGACCGCAGGCACACAATCCGAGTTGCCAGAGGGAGCGGTCAAGCTGCTCTGGCGGCCGGATCAGATGGAGGTCGCCGCACCCATCGATGCCGTGACGCTGCAGGAGAGGCGGCTGAGTGTTCCGGCAAAAGTGCTCACCGCTGCCTATGCCGGGACGGTCTTGCGCCTGCGGGTCGAGCTTTCCACGGGCGATATCGGGATCGTGGCGGCATCCGATAGGGCCAACATAGCGGCAGGGGAAAGCATATCGCTCGTGCTCGATCTCGACGAGGCGACCATTCTGCCGCTAGCCGCAAGCGACGACATTCCAGGGGCGAGACGATGAAGACAATCGAAGACAGCGAGATCAAGGCGCTTATTGAAGGCGCCACGCAAGCCCGCGAAAAGGCATATGCGCCCTACAGCGTTCACACGGTCGGGGCTGCCGTACTCGACGCGGACGGGGCTATTCACACCGGCTGCAACATCGAGTTCGTGACGCTCCAACAGACGGTGCATGCGGAACGGACCGCCATCCTGAAGATGGTTGCAAGCGGCGCCAGACAGTTGCGTGCCGTCGCAGTCGTCGGACCCTATTCGGGCGTGCCCTGCGCGGAATGCCGCCAGGCCATATGGGAGTTCGCCTGCGCGGATCCGGACGTCGTCATCGTCAGCGCCCCAACCGACGGCGAAGTGGAGCTGCTGCGAATGGGCGAGATCTACCCGCGCCCTTATGGGCCGGAAACCAAGAACATCGATCCGCGCAAGGTCTAGTCGGTTTTCAACACGACCCGTACCGGCTGAGCGCACAAACTCTCGGAAGATAAATGATGAAAAACCGCATCGAATGGGTGGCCAGGAACTGCCGCCTCCTGACCTCAATTGCCGAGGAGTTTCGCAACTCGAAGCCGTTCGCGGGCAAGACGATCGGCACTGGCATTCATCTTGAGCCCAAGACAGTCGCGCTGCTCCTCACGTTGCAGGAAGGTGGCGCGCGCGTCGTCTCGACCGGAAACCTGAATACGACCCAGCAAGGCGCGGTAGATCATCTGGCAGCACGTGGCGTGACCGTCATCGGTGGGCCGACGAGCGATATAGCCGAACATCAGCGCAATCTGAAGGGCGTGCTCAGCCACAAACCGGATATCATCCTCGACAATGGAGGTGACTTGTTCGACCTGTGGCTGAAGGACCGCTATGCGAGCCTGCTCGGCGGCACGGAGGAGACGACCTCCGGCCGCATGCATCTTGAGCCGCTTCGCGACCAGATCCGTCTTCCGATCCTCGTCATCAATGACAGTCCGATCAAGCAGTTTGCAGAGAACGAACATGCCGTTGGGCAAAGTGTCCTGGAATCCTACATGCGCATCACCAATCGCGTGACCAACGGCCAGCGTGTCACCGTCTTCGGCTATGGCGCGTGCGGCAAAGGGGTTGCCGCCAACATGCGCGGCGCGAACGCGAAGGTGAGCGTGGTCGACAACGATCCGTTGAAGCGCTTGCAGGCGCATCTCGACGGCTATGATACGCCGTCGCGCGAAGTTGCCTTGGCCGACGCCGACTTCGTCGTGACTGTTACGGGACGTCAGGGGGTGGTCGGGGAGGCTGACTTGGCCTTGCTCAAGAATGGCGCGATCCTTGCGAATGCGGGGCATTTTCCATTAGAGATCGATGTGCCGTCCATCCGGGAAAGCGCCAATGTGGCCGATCGCGAACAGTTTGAGGACGCCGTGGAAACGCTGGTGATGAAGGACGGGCGCAAGATCCACATCGTCGCGGAAGGACACATGTTCAATCTCGCCGGCCCGCGTCCCCTGGGCAACTCGATCGAGTCCATGGATCTTGGCTTTGCGCTTCAGGCGCGCTGTCTGGAAGCGGTTGTCCTTGGCAATGTCAGCTCATCCGACTGCGTGGTTCCGGTGCCAAGAGAGATAGACGAGCGGGTAGCGAACGCCTATCTGGACCTCTGCTATGCATGAGCCGGAGGCGCTGACCCGGTCGGTTTGTCGTCTCGCCTGGTTCCGGATTCCGAGGCCTGCCGGATTCGGCTGAAGCTCATGGAAATATGCGCACGCCTCACATGGCCGGCGGCGACGAGGTCGCCTTGTTCGACGGCCTCGGTAATGTCGGCCACCTCGCGTTGGAAAATGACGAACTCATTGTTGAGCAACTGTTCGTATTCTCTCAGGCGAGAGGCCGTTTTGAGCCAGATGCGCGTGGTCTGGTAGTAAAGGCGCTCGCTGACCAGCCGTAGCGGCTCATTGGATGTCAGGCTGTTGAAAAGGTGGAAGAATTCCATGTTGATGCGCGCAAATTCGCGCGGGTCGCTCTTGCGCACCATACTGTCGCAGCGTTGCCTGATCTCGCGGAACCGGGCTTTCAGGGCGTCGTCGACCGGTACGGGAGAGAGCTTGCCCACCAGTTCCGCCAGTTCGACACGCAACTCATAGACCTGCGCCAACGCGCCGACCTCGATGTCCGTCACGATCGTGCCGACGCCGTGGACGGAACGCAGCAGCCCTTCGGCTTCGAGTTTGACCAGCACGCGCCGCACGGGGGTTCGGGACACACCGAACTCCTCGGCGAGATCCTCCTCGCGCAGCCTTTCGTCTGGTGCGTAGTCGAGCAGGCAGATTCGCCTCCGCAATGTCTGGTAGATGCGATCGAAGCGCCCCCTCGCGCCTTCGTCTGCAGGTCTGGCGCCCGTTGTGGATGCCGCCAGACTGAGTTCTTCCGGCATCAGGTGCCCTTTGCATTCGTCGCAAGTTTCAGACGCAGCTTGTCGAGCATTTCAAGGCAGGCGGCAAGCTGTTCGAGTGCAAGATACTCGTCCGGCTTGTGAGCCTGTGCGATCGAGCCCGGTCCGCAAATGATGGAGGAAATGCCTGCTGACTGGAACAGCCCTGCCTCCGTGCCGAAGGGCACCACATCGCCATGGCGATGGCCGGTCAGTTCCCCAACGATGTCGCGCGCTTCCGACTCCTCCACGACCTGAAGACCCTCCACCTCGCCGATCACATGTGTGGTGATGCCGCATGCGGGCGATACCGCACGCATCGCAGGCAGCAATACTGTCTCGACATACTCGCCGAGATCGTTCTTCACAAAGTTGGCGTCGTCGAGCGTGACGGGGCGCATCTCCCATTCGACGCTGCAACTGCCGGCAATCACGTTGCGCGCCGTGCCGCCCGACATCTTCCCGACCTGAACGGTTGTCCAGGGGGGGTCGAAGCGACTTCCCGCGGGTGCGCGCTTCTTCAGCCTGTCGCCGAGATCCAGAAGCTGCGAGATATATCGCGCCGCATATTCGATAGCGTTCACGCCTTTGCCAGGATGGGAGCCGTGGCCTTCCAGACCCGAAAACTCGGTGGTGTATTCGAAACAGCCCTTATGACCCTCAATGACCCGCATTTCGGTCGGTTCACCGATGATCGCGACGGAGGGCCGGATGCCAGCATTGGCGATTTCTTTGACCAGCGCGCGAGCGCCCAGGCAACCGATCTCTTCGTCATAGGTCAGCGCGACGTGAAGCGGACGCGCAAGGCCCGCCTCGGCGAAGTGTGGCGCCATAGCCAGTGCGGCAGCGATGAACCCTTTCATGTCGCAAGAGCCGCGGCCGTAAAGCCTGCCGTTGCGCTCGCTCAGTACGTAGGGATCGCTGCTCCATTCCGATGGATCGGCGGGCACCACGTCGGTGTGGCCAGAGAGCACGATGCCACCGTCGCCGGGCGGCCCAATCGTGGCGAAGAGATTGGCCTTTGCGCCGCTCTCGTCTCTTGAAAGGGAAAGCGTCGCGCCCGCATCCGATAACAGGTCGGCGGCATAGGCGATCAGTTCGAGATTGCTCTCCGAGGATTCTGTCGGAAACCCGACCAGTTGCCCAAGAATCTCACGCGTCCGGGCGAGCTTTTCCATCGCGGCCCTCTCAGTCCTTTACGACGAGCCGGCGGGGCCGATCGCAGAAGCACTCGGCAGGCCCGGTTTCGCGGATCAGGATGCTCTCGGTGATTTCGAGGCCCCAATCGTCCATCCACAGCCCCGGCATGAAATGGAAGGTCATGCCCGCTTCCAGGATGGTTTCCTCTTCCTTGCGGAAGGAGATGGTGCGTTCGCCCCAGTCGGGCGGGTATGAGATGCCGATGGGATAGCCGCATCGGCTGTCCTTCTTGATCCCGGCGCGCTCCAGCGACCCGAAAAGCGCACGCGCCACGTCCCCTGCAGGATTGCCGGCGCGCGCCGCGTCGAGCCCGGCCTCAAGCCCGTCCGCAAGCGCCTTCTCTGCATCGACTATGTGCTGGGGAGGCTTGCCGAGAAAAACCGTCCGGCAAAATGGCGTGTGGTAGCGGCGATAGCAGCCCGCGATCTCGAAGAACGTCGCTTCACCCCGCCGGAAGGGCCTGTTGTCCCATGTCAGATGAGGGGCGGCGGCGTCGGTGCCCGACGGCAGCAGCGGCACGATTGCCGCGTAGTCTCCCCAGGCGTCCCCGACACCACGGATGGCATCGCCGAAGATCTCGGCCACGACCTCGTTCTTGGGGCGGCCAGGCTCGACACGCTCCATGATGCCGTCGACGATCTTCTCGGAAATGCGCGCCGCCTTGCGCATGAAGGCGATCTCCTCGTCCGATTTGACGCCGCGCTGCCAGTTGACCAGCGCCGTTGCGTCGACCAGCTCGGCTTGGGGCAGCTCCTGGCGCAGCACGAGATAGGCCTTGGCCGAGAAGTAGTAGTTTTCGAGTTCCAGCCCTATCCGCTTGTTTTCGTATCCCCGCTCGCGAAGGATCGCGGCAAGCGTCTGCATGGGGTGGCGCACCGTCGATTGCACGTAGTTGTCGTGATAGCCGGCGACGTGCTCGTCCTCCATCCAGACAGTGCGCACGGCGCCATTCGCATCCTGCGAGCGCCCCCACCAGACGGGGTCGGCGTCATGAAAGACGATGACGCCCTGATGTACATAGAACGACCACCCGTCATAGCCGGTGATCCAGGCCATGTTCGACGGGTCCTCGACGAACAGCACGTCGATGTCGCGTTCAGCCATAGCCTTACGTAGTTTTGCGAGGCGGCGCGCGTATTCCCCGCGCGTGAATGGCAAATCGGCAGAGGTCATGCTTCCTCCTCAGGCGGAAGGTCAGAATAGCAATATGTGTACATCTAGGGCCAGATCGATTGCCCAAACAAGAGGAAATGATGGTATCCAGTGCAAAAAGTGCGTTGACCAATCGTCTCACCCGTGTTGTTGTGCACAACATAAGAAAAACGAAAATTGGTGGAACACAGGAGTGACCTCAATGAGAAGAGCTTTCCTGAAGGGTGCAGCCGTGCTTGGTGTGGCAGCCCTCACATTTGGATCAATGGCCGGACTGGCCAGCGCGCAGGCGCTGCTGGAGAAGGCCGACAAGGGCGAACCGATCCGCATCGGCTTCGCCAACGAGATTCCATTCGCCTATCCCGGCGACGACGGCAGCCCCAAAGGTTTCGTCAATGCCTTCGCGATCGGCGTGCTCAAGAAGATGGGCTATGAGAAGATAGAGCCCGTGCAGACCGAATGGGGCGGGCTCATTCCCGGCCTCAACGCCAACCGTTTCGACATCGTTACCGGCGGCATGAACATTCTTGCCAGCCGCTGCGAGAACATCGCGTTTTCAGAGCCCATCGCGACGGTCGGCGACGGCTTCATCGTTGCGCCGGGCAACCCCAAGAAGATCGGTGACTATAAGAGCCTGGCGTCGAGCGGAGCGGTGATGGTCACGGGCGCCGGATACTCCAATATCGAAGCCGCAAAAGCCGCCGGCGTCGCGGAGGCCAATATCATGCAGGTCCCCGGACCGACCGAAATCCTGGCCGCCGTGAAGGCCGGTCGCGCCGATGCGGGAGCGGGCACCTATTTTACCATGAAGCAGCTTGCCGATGCCTCGGGTGGCGCGGTGGTGGCGTCGGATCCCTCCGCAATGCCGGAGGATTCGTTCAATTGGGCGGGCATTGGCTTCCGCAAGGCCGATAAGGCCTTCCTCGACAAGTTCAACGCCGCCATGAAGGACTATATCGGCTCGGACGAGATGCTGGCAGCCGTTGCCGAATATGGCTACGACAAGAGCTCGCTTCCCGGCGACAAGACGACCGAGTGGGTCTGCGCCAACCGCTGACTTGACGTTGCGCGGGCCCGGCAGGCGCCTGGTCCGCGGCCTCGGGCATGCGCCGCGTAGGCGCGGCCCGCCTTGGCGGCATTGACGGGAAGGTCTGAGCGGCATGACCTATTTCGAGTTCCTTGCCCAGTATGGTGACCGTATCCTGAGCGGTACCCTGGTCACCATTGGATTGACCGTGCTTGCGGCAATTCTTGCCGTGGTGGTCGCTTTGGCGGCCGGGCTGATGCGAATGGCGCCAAACTTCGCGGTCCGCGGCGTCGCCACCGTCTATATCGAGATCTTTCGCGGCACCTCGCTGCTCGTTCAGCTCTACTGGATATTCTTCGTGCTGCCTCTGTTTGGCATCACGATGGAGAAATTCACCGCCGGCTTTGTGGCGGTCGGCATGAATCTGGGAGCCTATGGCGCGGAATTGGTGCGCGGCGCCATACTTGCGGTGCCCAAAGGTCAGTGGGAGGCGGGCTTGGCGCTCAACATGTCTCCCGCCAAGCGCATGGTGCGGGTGATCCTGCCGCAAGCTGTTCTGATCATGCTGCCCGGCTGGGGCAATCTGATGATCGAGCTCCTGAAGGGCACCGCGCTCGTGGCCCTTATTTCCGTCGCCGACCTCATGTTTCAGGTCAAGCAGATCAACGGCACGACATTCATGTCGGCGGAGAGCTTCGGCACCGCCCTCATCATCTATTACGTCATCGCACGCTTCATGCTGACGCCTTCCATGCGTTGGCTCGAGCGGTTCATGCGGCGTAAGATGGGGAGGGCCTGAGCGTGTTTGACTGGCGCTGGGACTTCACCTGGGAGATCTTGCCGCGTCTGATCGTGGCAACGGGCAACACATTGCTCGCAGCCGGGCTGGGATATGGCATTGCCGTGGTGCTGGGCCTCATCTTGGCTCTCGCACAGCGCACGCCGTCGCGTGCCCTGACCCTTGCCGTGCGGGAGGCGGTGGAATTCATCCGCTCGACGCCGCTCGTCCTCCAGATCTTCTTTGTCTTCTATGTAGGGCCGCAGTTCGGCCTGCGTCTTTCGCCGTGGACTGCCGGCATGATCGCGATCGGCCTGCACTATGCTGCCTATCTGTCGGAAGTGTATCGCGGCGGTCTGGAAAGTGTGCCCAAGGGCCAGTGGGAAGCCGCGACCTCGCTCAACCTGTCGACGGCGCGGACCTATTTTCGCGTCATCATACCCCAGGCGCTGCCACCCTCGTTGGCGGGCATGGGCAACTATCTCGTCGGCATCTTCAAGGATACGCCGATGCTCTCGGTGATCGGCGTCGCCGAATTGATGCATACAGCCAACGCCATCGGCTCGGAAACATATCGCTTTCTGGAGCCCTACACGCTGGTCGGCGTCATCTTCCTTGTCATCTCGCTGCCCACAGCCGCCGGCATCCGCCTGTTCGAGTCCTGGGTACGTCGCAAACTGGGAATGAAATGATGACCAACGAAAGCATGTCGGATTTTCCCCTCAAGCTGGAGGGTGACAATGTGCCGATGGTGAGCTTCAGGAAAGTCACCAAAAGCTCTGGCTCGCTGGTTGTGTTGGACGCGCTCGACCTCGATGTCGCCGAAGGCGAAATGGTGACGGTCATCGGTCCTTCGGGATCCGGCAAGACGACTGTCCTGCGCATGCTGATGACGCTGGAGAAGATCAACAGCGGAGTCATCTATGTGGATGGTGAACCGTTGACGCACATGCCGAATGGAAGCGGCCTTGTGCCCGCCGACAGCCGCCACCTGCGGAAGATGCGCTCGAAAATCGGCATGTGTTTCCAGCACTTCAACCTGTTTCCTCACATGACGGCGCTTGAAAACTGCATGGAAGGCCCCGTGCACGTGCTTGGACTGTCCAGAAAGGAGGCGCGCGAGCGCTCGGAGGAACTGCTCGAACTGGTTGGCATGGCGGACAAGCGCGATCAGCACCCCTCGCGTCTTTCAGGCGGTCAGCAGCAGCGTGTCGCAATTGCCCGCGCGATGGCGATGCGGCCGAAGGTCATGCTGTTTGACGAGGTCACTTCGGCGCTTGACCCGGAGGTGATCGGCGAAGTCACCAATGTCATCCGCAAGCTTGTTGCCGAACATAATCTCACAATGCTGATGGTCACGCACCAGATGGGCTTCGCCAAGGACATCTCCGACCGCGTCTGCTTCTTCTACGGCGGTAGCATCGAAGAACAGGGGACGCCCGAGCAACTGTTCGGCAACCCGCAGAAGGAACGCACGCAGCAGTTCCTGAGCGCGGTAAAGGAGGCCATTTGAGCCTTTCGCTTGCCGATATACTGGCCGCGCGCCGGGCAATCGACGGCATTGCCGCGCGAACGCCTCTGGTGCCGTCGCCGTTTTTGAGCCGCTTGGCGGGCCTGGATTTCCTGTTGAAGCTGGAGACGACGCAACCGGTCGGCGCGTTCAAATTGCGTGGCGCCGTCAATGCTGTTTCCGCGCTTGCGGCGGATGTCGCGGGCGTCACCTGCTGCTCGACCGGCAATCACGGGCGCGGCGTCGCCTACGCGGCGCGGGCGCGCAAGCTGCGCTCGGTCATCTGCATGTCGTCGCTGGTGCCACAGGCGAAGGTTGACGGCATCAAGGCGCTCGGCGCGGACGTGCGGATCGTCGGACGAAGCCAGGACGATGCGCTGCCGGAAAGCCGCAGGCTGGCACGTGACGAAGGCCTGGCAGAGATATCGCCCTTCGACGATCCGTACGTTGTCGCCGGACAGGGCACCATCGGACTGGAACTCTTGGAGGATCGGCCGGACCTTGCCGCGATCCTCGTGCCGCTTTCGGGAGGCGGTCTTGCTGCTGGCATTGCGCTCGCCGCGAAGGCGATCAAGCCCTCGATCAAAGTGATCGGAATCACTATGGACCGTGGCGCGGCGATGTTTGAATCGGTGCGCGCCGGAAAACCCGTCGAGGTCGACGAGGTCGCCAGCCTCGCCGACTCGCTTGGCGGCGGCATCGGCCTCGACAATCGCCTGTCCTTCCAGATGTGCCGCGATCTGCTTGACGACTATGTGCTGGTCACCGAGGAGGAAATCTACGCAGCCATGCAAACCCTGTATTTCGAGGATCGAATGGTGGCGGAGGGTGCGAGCGTCGTCGGTATCGCCGCGTTGAAAGCCGGCAAACTGCCGAGCTTTTCCGGTCCCGTTGCAACGATCGTGACCGGTCGAAATGTCGACATGGCGACCTTCACCGACATCATTACGGGACGCGACGTGAAGCTTGGCGACAGCTTCGTGAAGGGACGAGCCTATGGCGCATGACGTCCGGATTCTCACGGAGGCCGATCTGCGCGGGCTGGTGAAGCTCGATCTGGACGCCATCGATACGATCGAACGCGCATTCGCCGCACTCGCCTCGGGCACGGTCATCATGCCGCCAATACTGTCCATGGCCATCCCGCAGGCCAATGGCGAGGTCGATGTGAAGACCGCTTACATTCCCGGATTCGAAGGCTTCGCGATAAAAGTCAGCCCCGGCTTCTTCGACAATCCGAAGATCGGATTGCCGAGCCTCAACGGGCTGATGATCCTGTTCTCCTCGAAGACAGGTCTCGTGGAAGCGCTGTTGCTCGACAATGGCTATCTGACCGATGTGCGAACGGCGGCTGCGGGGGCGGTGGCCGCACGGCATCTCGCGCCTCGGAACGTTTCGACGGCGGGCGTGCTTGGTACGGGTGTGCAGGCGCGCTTGCAGATTCAGGCGGCGCATCTGGTGCGCCCGTTCGGAAAGGTTCTCGTGTGGGGGCGCGACGCTGACAAGGCGCGTGCCTGCGCGCGCGATATTGCCTCGTCACTCGGCATAGAGGCGCAAGCGCGCACCGACGCGGAGAGCGTCGTGAGCGAAAGTCAGCTCGTCGTGACCACAACGCCTGCAGAAGAGCCTGTGCTTAAGGCCGCATCGTTGCATCCCGGTCTCCACATCACGGCGATGGGATCCGATCAGGCCGGCAAGAACGAGATCGAGCCGTCGGCACTGGTTCGCGCTGACCTTTATGTCGCCGACCGTGTGGCTCAATGCGAGCTGCTCGGTGAACTGCGCAGTGTCATTCAGGCCCGGTTGTGGTCTGGCGCCACGCCGCCCGAACTCGGCGAGATCGTGAGCGGATCCAGGCCGGGACGCACAAGCGACGAGCAGATCACGATCTGCGATCTGACGGGCACCGGCGCTCAGGACACGGCCATCGCCACTTTCGCGGTGCGCGCCGCGCGCGCCGCCGGTGCGGGTTCAACGATAAGAACGTGACGATGACGCTGAAGCTCGACGATCGCGACCTGAAGATGCTGTCGATCCTGGGCGAGGAGGGGCGCATCTCGAAGGCGGAACTGGCGCGTCGCGTCAACCTGTCGCCCGCTCCATGCTGGGAGCGCCTCAAGCGTCTGGAAGGGGCTGGCCTCATCACCGGATATCGCGCCGAGATCGCTCTCAAGAAGCTCGCCTCCCACGTGGTGGTTTTCATGGCGGTGGAACTTGCAAGCCACCGTGGCAACGATTTCCAGCTTTTCGAGCGCAGCATCGAGAGGATCGACGAGGTCGTCGGATGCTGGGCCGTCGGCGGCGGCGTGGATTACATTCTACAGGTGGTCGCCCGCGACATCGACGCCTATCAGCGGCTGGTCGATCGCCTCCTGGAGGCTCATGTCGGCATCACGCGCTATTTCACCTATGTCGTGACGAAGCCGGTCAAGCTCTCGGGGAAGCTTCCTCTGGAACAATTGATCGAGCGCCAACCCGAAGAATGAATTCCATACGGGAGTACATTCGAACGAACCATCGGCGTCCGGGCATCCTTTCGAACGATCATTTGCCGCGCGGCAGGCGAGTATCCATCGCGTCAATGGTTCGGGAGAAACTGTCGATGAATGCGCTTGCGATGCCCACCAAGTCCGATCTTTCAATCCTCAGCGACCCACGTCTGTTTCGCGAATTCGCCTATGTCGGCGGCGCCTGGACGGATGGCTCGTCGCGCCGGTCGATCGACGTCACAGACCCCGCCGATGGCTCCCGCGTCGGATCGGTCCCGGCGCTGACGGCAGGCGATGCCGCACAAGCGGTGCAGGCCGCCCACCGGGCGTTTGCCACGTGGTCGACCGAACCGCCGCATCGACGTGCGCGGATGCTGCAGCGTTGGCATGACCTGATCGTCACCGCCCGAGAGGATCTTGCCCGGCTGATGGTCCAGGAACAGGGCAAGCCGCTCTCCGAGGCGCGCGGCGAGATCGACTACGCCGCGTCCTTCGTCGCGTTCTACGCGGAGGAGGCCAAACGCGTCAGCCGCGAGGGGATCACGTCGCATCTGCCGGAGGCCGAAATGTCGGTCAGTCGCCAGCCTGTGGGTGTCGTGGCTCTTGTGACCCCATGGAACTTCCCGGCCGCAATGCTGACCCGCAAGGCCGCTGCCGCGCTGGCTGCCGGCTGCACGATCGTCGCCCATCCGTCTTCCGAAACACCGTTCTCGGCGCTTGCTCTGGCGGAACTTGGCGAACGCGCCGGGTTTCCGGCGGGCGTCTTCAACGTTGTCACCGGGGATGCGCCCGAAATTGTAGCAGCCTTCACCGGTTCGCCGCTGGTGCGCGCACTTTCCTTCACGGGATCCACGGCGGTCGGCCGGCTGCTTTATGCGCAGTCGGCGCCCACCATCAAACGGCTCGTGCTGGAACTGGGTGGACATGCCCCATTCATCGCATTCGCCGATTGTGCATTCGACCGCGCGGTGGATCGGGCGATTGCGGCAAAGTTCGCCACCTCCGGACAGGACTGCCTTGCCGCCAACCGGTTCTATATCGAGCGCCCCATCTACGAGCGCTTTGTTAGCGCCTTCGCCGCGAAAGTCCGGAAAATGAGGATCGGACCCGGCATGTCTGATCCCGACATCGGGCCGCTGATGAACGAACGCGCTATCGCTAAGCAGAAGGAGCATGTGGCCGACGCATTGGCGCGTGGGGCACGTCTGATCACCGGCGGCAGCGTTCACCTGGCCGGGCCTTTGTTCTTCGAGCCGACGGTTCTGGCCGACGTCCCGGAAGATGCCGCGATCTTTCGGGAAGAAACCTTCGGTCCGGTCGCTGCCTTTGCTGCCTTCGATGAGGAGGCTGATGTGATCGAAACGGCCAACATCACGGAAACTGGGCTTGTCGCCTATCTCTACACCGGGGACGATTCGCGCATCGCCCGTATCGTTTCGCAGCTCGAGTTCGGCATGGTTGCCGTCAATCGCACCAAGATCACAGGCGCGCCTGTTCCGTTCGGTGGCGTCAAACAGGCAGGCATCGGCCGCGAGGGATCGCGCCACGGCATGGATGCCTACACCGACCTCAAATATGTCTGCCGCGACACGTCGCGGTCCAACAATACGTTCGACAAGGAGCTGGATCATGCTGACAAATGACGTTCTCGATCGCTGGGACAGGGACAATTTCTTCCATCCATCGACGCATCTCGCCCAGCATGCGCGCGGCGAGACGCCGTCCCGAATCGTCACCGGCGGAAAGGGCGTGTTCATCGAGGACCGCGACGGCAATCGTCTGCTCGACGCGTTCGCGGGACTGTATTGCGTCAATGTAGGTTACGGACGGTCGGAGATCGCGGAGGCGATCGCGGACCAGGCCAAGGAACTCGCCTACTACCATGCCTATGTCGGACACGGCACGGAGGCCTCCATCACGCTCGCCAAGATGGTGCTGGAGCGCGCTCCAAAGGGCATGTCCAAGGTGTATTTCGGGCTCGGCGGTTCTGACGCCAACGAAACCAACATCAAACTCGTCTGGTACTACAACAACATTCTGGGGCGGCCGAATAAAAAGAAGATCATCTCGCGCTGGCGCGGCTATCACGGGTCGGGTCTCGTCACCGGCTCGCTGACCGGACTGAAGGTCTTTCACGACAAGTTCGACCTGCCGGTTGAACGCGTGATCCATACCCAGGCTCCGTATTATTATCGCCGCGACGATCGGACCATGAGCGAAGCAGAGTTTGTCGCGCATTGCGCAGACGAACTGGAGGCACTGATTGCCCGCGAGGGTGCCGAAACGATCGCCGGCTTTATCGGGGAGCCCGTGCTTGGCACCGGTGGCATCGTTCCGCCGCCAGCCGGCTATTGGGCGGCGATCCAGAATGTTCTGAAGAAGCATGACATCCTGCTGATCGCCGACGAGGTGGTCACAGGCTTTGGCCGTCTGGGGTCCATGTTCGGCTCGGACCATTATGGGATAGAGCCCGATATCATCACCATCGCCAAGGGCCTGACCTCGGCCTACGCGCCGCTTTCCGGTTCGATCATCGGCGACCGGGTCTGGAAGGTGCTCGAACAGGGCACGGACGAAAACGGCCCGATCGGCCATGGCTGGACCTATTCGGCCCATCCGATCGGTGCGGCGGCGGGCGTTGCCAATCTGAAGCTGATCGACAGCCTCGGCCTTTTGCAGAACGCGCGCGAGACTGGCGCCTGGCTCAACACCGCGATGAAGGAAGCGCTCGGCGAACACGCCCATGTCGGGGAAGTGCGCGGGGAGGGCATGCTGTGTGCCGTCGAGTTCGTCGAGGATCGCGAGGAGCGTCGCTTTTTCGACCCCGCCGCCAAGGTCGGACCCTCGATTGCCGCGGCGCTCCTGAAGCGAGGGGTCATCGCCCGCGCGATGCCGCAAGGCGACATTCTGGGCTTTGCGCCGCCGATGTGCCTGTCAAAGGCGGAGGCCGACGAAGTGGTCGGCAAGACCGCAGAGGCTGTGAAGGATGTGCTGGGCTGAAGCCGCGGTCAGGCGAAAGGGCGCGCTGGCGGAGCTTCAATCGGCTATGCGGTCCCGCTACCGCACCATCAGGCCACAAGTGTAAGGTGAATGCCGGGTCTGAGAGTACGATTCCGCAGGGGCGCCTTAGCTGTTTAGTCCCGTTGTTTGCTGGAGCGGGTTTGTGATGAATCGTTCTGGTTCTGAAGTCCAGCGTTTGCAGATGAACTCGTAGGGCGTGAGCCCCTTCAATGTCTTGAGGCGGCAATCGTCTCTTTGGGCAACCGAACGACTGCCTCGTCCGACGGACAATTCTTCCGTGCGATCGACCGAGCGGCAAAACACGGCGACGTCAACCTTACACTATGGCAACGAGCCGCGACCGAAATTCTACAGCCACCTGTCGGTCCAGTTCAGCTATTTCAGCGTCTCGCCCATCAGCCCCAACGGAAAGCGAAGCGGCCTCTGTGCTCGATGACCTTCTTGACCAAGATACGATCCTGGAGTTCCAGGAGCATTTTACTGACACGCGTGGCGCGAGCGATCTTGTCTTTGAGCTGTTCGCCGCCATCGTGCACTGGAACACCGTTCATCTCGACCGAGCTATCACGCATCTGAAGCGAGAGGGCAGAAACATTCCTGACACGCTGCTCAAGCCCGCCTCGCCGCTCAGTTGGTGACCCGTCAGCCTGACCGGCATCTACACCTTGGACAATTAGCGCCAGATGCCCGCCGGTTTCAGATCGCTTCGCTTGCCAACCCCAGTCCGGCGAGCAGAGGGATGGTCGTGCTTCGTTCGACCTCACGGTAGAATTTGGAGCAGCTCTTCTTCTGGCACCTCCAAGTGAATGCAACCGCCCCTTGGAATGCCATTTCGGACTTTCCGCACTCACTCACCGCGCATGAATTTTTCTACAGTGAGGAAGCTACAAATGTCAGAACAAATGTAGATTACGTAGTTTACTCTAGCGCTTCCAGGATCCGGTCGGTGCTGCCGTTGCCAAGGTCCTCCAGCACCAGCAAACAGTCTTCGTTCTGGAAGGCGCTAGCTTCGTAGACGCCGGTGCATAAGGCTACGAAGGGGATGCCGGCCTTCTGCGCGGCGTGGCCGTCGAGCGGTGTATCGCCGATCAACAGCATCGGCACACCCGCAAAGCGGGCCCGGGCAGCAAGGGAAAGGTCGCTGCGCACGCGGGTGCGTGAGCCGAAAAATCCGGCGTCCCAGTCGATCAGAGACGCGTCGAGCCCAGCGCCTGTCAGCTTCATGCGGCTACGACCGATCGAGTTGCCGGTGAGCAAGCCGTTACTGAGGCCGGCATCTCGGAAGGTTCGAAGCGCCTCGGGCACAAAGGGCAGCAGCTTCAGCGCGCCATCCGGCTGTAGATAGCTAAGGGAGACCGCGTCGAGTTGTTTTGAGACGGCCTCGGCAAGGCCGATATCGAGGTTTGCTGCTTCCAGCAGCTCGCAGATGATCTGCCAGTCGGTCTTGCCGTGGGTCACGATCCCGGGAACGGACACGTCCGGTGCAACGCGGGCGATCGCGTCAAGATAGGGGCCAAGGCCGCGCACGTCGTTGTAGAGGAGGGTGCCGTCGATATCCCAGAGCAGGACCGGGGCAGGGGAGGAAGTCATGATGCTGTCTCCGGATTCGGGGAAAGGGTCAAGATGCCGTCGAGGGTGGATTGGGCGGGTTCAAAGCCCCGACCATGAGCGATGTAGCGCTCGGCCTTCCAGAGCGGTGTTGCTGGCGATCCGTCGTGGAGGCGGCAGACGAGGCCGCCGCCTGCCGCCAGGACCAGCGCCATGCCGGCCGCATGGTCCCATGGTCTTGTCGATATTTCGCAGGCAACATCCGCTCGGCCGGCGGAGACATAGGCGAGCGCCAGCGCCGCCGATCCGAGCCGCCGGATGGCGCGGAAGCCCTTCAGCGCGTCAAGATAGCGGGCGACCGCCGTCGCACCGAGCGGCCTGGCCTCATAGGGAAAGTTCATCAGGCAGACGCAGTCGCGGTCGTCTTCCCCGGCGCGGCTTTCGGCCGGGCGGCCGTTCACCGTCACGCCGCCAGCTGTCCCGCGAAACAACTCGTCGCGCTCCGGGTCGTAGATCACGCCCGCGACGAGCTCGCCCCGAACGACCACACCTATGGAGATGCAATAGAGCGGCAGACCGCCGGCGAAGTTGCTGGTGCCGTCAATGGGATCGACAATCCAGGCAATCTCGCTCTCGCCGGCTCCGCCGAACTCTTCGCCGACCACCGTCGAAGCCGGATAGGCTTTGATGAGCGCTGTGCGGATTATCTCCTCCGCTCCCAGATCGAATTCGGTGACGACGTCACTGTGGCGGCTCTTGTGATCGGCGCGGATGAGCCCGCCGAAATGCCTGTGAACATAAGCGCCGGCCTTGCATGCGGCGGCGGCGGCGCAATCGGCGAGGTCTTCCGCGAGCGCGACGGGTTCGGTTCGGGCAAGCGTCATCAGGCAACGACTTCCAGGTTGCGGCCCTCGCCATCGAAGGCATGGACGCCATCCGGCTTGAGGGTCAGGCCGACAGTTTCACCGACAACGGCCGACGGTGGCTCGGCGCTGAGCGCGAACATCGGCCGCCCCTTGACGGCAAGACCGATGATCCAGTCCGCCCCGGTCGGCTGGATGGTGTCGATAACCGCCTCCATCGCGCCGGCGCCGGGCGCCGCCATGCGAAGGGCTTCCGGCCGCACGCCAAAAGTCTCCACGGCGCGGGCGGGGAGGGCACAGGCGTTGCCGAGCCAGGCGGCGAGGTCGTCGCCCTGGGCCGCGCCCACCATGTTCATCGGCGGATTGCCGACGAAGTTGGCGACGAAGCGTGTGGCAGGGCGGTGGTAGATGTCCATCGGCTTGGCCATCTGCTCGATGACGCCCTTGTTCATCACGGCGATGGTGGTGGCCATGGTCATGGCTTCGAGCTGATCGTGCGTGACGAAGATCACTGTGCAGCCGAGCGTCTTGTGCAGACGCTTCAGCTCAGCCCGCATTTCCAGACGCAGCGCCGCGTCGAGGTTGGAAAGCGGCTCGTCGAGGAGCAGGAGGCTCGGATTGACCGCCAGCATGCGGGCGAGCGCCACGCGCTGCTGCTGGCCGCCGGACAATTCGCGCGGATAACGCGCACCCAGCCCGTCGAGATGGAACAGCTTGGCCAGCTCCTTGAACCGGTTCGCTTTTTCCGTCGAGGTGGCCTTCCGCATCGCAAGGCCGAAGACCACGTTCTCCTCCACCGTCATGTGCGGCCAGAGCGCGTAGCTCTGGAACATCAGGCCGAGATTGCGCTTTTCGGGGCGCAGGAATTCGCCGGTACGGGAGGAGAAGAACACCTTGTCGCCGAACAGAAGCTCGCCACTGTTGGGTCGTTCGAGCCCAGCGATCATGCGCAGCGTCGTCGTCTTGCCGCAGCCGGACGGGCCGAGCAGGCAGACGAACTCGCCCGCCTTGAAGGTGGTGCTGAGGTCGTTGACGGCGAGGAATTTGCCGCCGTAGTTCTTCACAAGGTTCTTGAGGATTACGTCCGACATAATCAGCCTCCCAGTCCGCCGGCAAGGTTCGTTTTGGTGATCCTCTGGAGGAGGAGCACGAGCAGCATGACGACGAGGCCGATGATCAGGATCGTCGCATTGGCCAGTTGCGTGTGGCCGTAGTCGAGGAAGCGCAGCGACTGGGTCGTCAGCATTTCCGTGCCGGGCGTCACCAGCATGATGACGAGGCTGAGTTCCTTCATGCCCGAGATGAAGGGTAGGATGATCGCTGTCACCAGCGCCGTCTTCTGCAGCGGCCCGATGATGGCGAGGATGCGGCGGAAGAACCCCGCGCCTAGCACCATGCCTGCCTCCTCCGGCTCGCGACCGACCTGCATCATGGCCGAGATGCCGGAGCGCGAGGCATAGGGCAGGTAGGTGACGACCATGACAAGGATGAGCAGGCTCAGCGAGCCGTAGAGCGCCGGGATCGGCCCGCGCGGTACCGCGAAGAGCGAAAGGAAGGCCGCAGCGAAGGCAAGGCCCGGCATCAGATAGGGCAGGAACGATACCTGCCGCAGGAAGCCGGCGAGCCAGCCGCCCGAAAGCCGCACCACCGCATAGCCGACCGTCAGCCCCAGCACGCCGCAGAGGACGGCGGCCGAGCCGGCGATCGCCAGGCTGTTGCGCAGCGCCGTCAGGATTTCTGGGCTGGTGAAGACGCCCGGCTGGCCGTCCGCGCCCGTCCAATAGGCGAGGCCGAAATTGGAGAAGGCGAATACGCCCGGCTCGCGCATGACCGTCGACAGCAGCATGACGAGGAGCGGCGCGAAGGCGGCGACGAGGAAGACGGTCCAGGCGATTGCCGTGAAGGGCAGGCGCAAGGCCCCGAGTTCGGCGACGTCACGCTTGCCGCCCTTGCCGCCGACCGTGACGAAGCGCTGCCAGTTGCGCACCATCCAGATGTCGGCGAGCAGCATCAGGATGCCGAATATCGCGAGCACGATGGCGAGCACCGCGGCGACGCCCGAGGCGCCGGAGCGGATGGAGGAATAAAGCGAGGTGGAGAGCAGCGTATAGCCGACCGGCGCGCCGAGCACATAGGGCGTCGCGAACGTGCCGAGCGTGCGGGCGATCGTCAGCAGCAGCACCGACATGGTGGTGGGGATAAGCAGCGGCAGCAGCACCTTCATCCAGACGACGCGCTGCGGCGCGCCGAGTGTGGTGGCGGCTTCCTCGAGCTGCGTATCGATCTTGTTCAGCGCATTGGAGAACAGGAGGAAGGCAAAGGGAAAGTAGCTGAGCGCGAGGCACATGACGATCGGCAGCGGGCCGTAGGATAGCCAGTCCGGCGGGGTCAGGCCGATGACCTCCAGCATGCCGGGCGCGCCACCCGTGCGCCGGTTCTTGAAAACGGTGATCCAGGCCGAGGCGAGCGCCTGCGAGGGCAGCATGTAGGGAATGATCAGCAGGAAGCCGAGCAGGCCGCGTCCGCGGATATTGGTGCTTGTCACCAGGGCGGCGAGCGTTAGGCCGAAGACGACGGCAAGCGCCGTCGAAAAGACCGCGACAGTAAGCGTGTTCCAGAGTGGCGTCCAGAAGATGTCGACGCTGACGTGCGAATGGAAGACGCGCTCCAGATAGGAGAACGTCATGTCACCGGGCTTTGCGCTGGCCCGCACGGCGTCCATGCGGGTGAAGCGCAGGGCGCTGAACACGATGGCGGCGACGGGCGCCAGTACGAGATAGCCGAGCACGACGGCGAGAACGGCGCCAATCGCGATGCTCGGCTCTGCGCGCAGATCGGCCACCAGCAGCCGCAAGCGCACGCCAAGTGGCGGCTTGGCCGCCGAAGTGGAAATTGCCATGAATTCCTCCTCCGGGCAGAAGCGCGGTCAAGCGCTTCCACCCGCAAGCCGCGTGCGGCCTGAATGCATGTTGTGCGGAAAATATCAGCGGTTGTTGGTGATCCAGAAGTCGAGCAGTTCCTGGCGGCGCTCGGCGACCTTCGCATTGTCGGAGACGAGCAGTGTCGTGCCCCAGCCCTCGACATTCGGGAACGGATTGCCCGGATTGGACGAGAGCTTCGGATTGGACGAATAGGCGCCCAGGTCGCCCGTCCAGGGCTGCACGCCCTCTTCCGTCAGGAGGAAATGGGTGAGCAGCTTGGCCGCGTTCGGGTGCGGTCCGCCGGCGACGAGCTGAACGTAGCTCGGCTGGTTGATGCCCTGGAATGGCTTCAGCGCACACATGCCGAGCGCAAGGTTCTTCGTCTCGATCTCGCGGTGGCGGCCGAGCGTGTAGAGGCCGAGCGGCGGGTTCTCTTGGCCGCGCGCGCCTACGGCGGCGGCGATCTCCACGTCTTCGTTGTAGAGCACCGGCCTGGCGCTGGCGAGGCGCTTGATGAATTCGATGCCGGCATTCTTCTCGGTCGTCTCCAGCGGCTTGCCGTAGAGTTCCTGGTAGGCAGCGGCAAGTTCCCCAGAGCGTTCCTCGATGGCGGAGAAGGCCTGGATCTGCGTGGAGCGCAAGCGCGGGTCAAGCATATGGAAGCGGCCGGCCCATTCCGGCTCGGTGAGCTGCCAGACATTGGTGATTGGGCAGGACTGGTAGCGCTCGGTGTTATAGCCGATGATCGTGACCTGCCAGAGATAGACCAACGGATCCTGGCTTGCCGCAGGAATGTCGCCGGCAAGGTCGGCCGGCAGGTAATTCTCCACGAACGCGCCGGGCTTCAGCTCGGTGACAAGGCGCGGGCCGTCGTCATAGCCGATGATGTCGGCCTGCACGTTGCTGGCCTCTACCTCGCGCACCACGCGCTCGGTGCTTTCGGCATCGGTCATCTTGGTGCCGAACACCTTGATGCCGTACTTTGCCTCGAAAGCCTCGCCCGCTTTGGCGATACGGCTCGAATGCCAGTAGGCAACGACGCTGCCTTCCTCCTTGGCGGCGGCAATCAGCGCTTCCATGTCGGCAGCTTCGGCCGTCGCGGTGAGTGGCGCGAGCATGGCCGCAGTTGCCAGCAAAAGTCCCGCGATTGACTTCAATGTCATAGTCTGTCCTCCGTTGAATTGAAGTGTTAGGAAAGCCGGCGCAGCCGCATCGCGTCCCCGTCGCGATAGGCGGCCAGCGGATAGACTTGTCGTTTGTCCGACAGGAGGTGATAAGCGACCGAAGCGGCCGCGAGATTGTCGGGCGAACGGCCGTCGAAAAGCTGGTGCAGGAAGCGCGGCGCGGCGCTGTGGCCGGGCGCGGCGAAGACGTCCTCCACGGCCGCACAGGCGGCTGGCGAGCAATCGAAAAGGACGCCGCCGAATACACAGCTGATTAGGCCCATGCCTCGGCAGATTGTAAGTGCGTTCTCCGCGATGCGGCGCGCGGCTCCGGTCAGAAGGGAGAGTGCAGCCTCGCCCTGGGACGCGTCGAGGCTGCGCACCAGCTCGGCCAGGTCCCGGGTTTTGCCCGTGGCAAGGCCCTGATCCCTCGCTTCACGGTCAATTGTCTTTACGGAACTGGTCGCGGCCAGGCAGTCGTAACCGCCGCAATGGCATGCAAGACGTCCCGTCGTGCGGCTGCCGATATGCCCGAAGTCGCCGGGCCGCCGCTCCTGTCCGAGATAAGCCTGGTTCCCAATGGAGGAAACGCCCCCGATGCCGTAGTCGGCGACGACGAGGAAGAAGTCGGCCGCCTTGCTCGCATCGAACCAGTTCAGTGCGCCGACCAACGCGAAGGAATAATTGTCGATGGCGCATGGAAGGCCGGTGTAGAATTCGAGATCGCGGGCAAGCGGCTTGCCGCGCCAGCGCTTGAAGGCCGAAGGTGTGGTGATGGCGCCGGTTGTAAAATCGGCGGAGCCGCCGAAAGAAATGCCGACCCCGGCAAGGCTGCGAAAACGCGCGGCAGCTGTGGCCGTGAGCTGAAGCGCCGCCTGGCCAATCAGCCCGACCGCTTCCGCATAATCGGTTTCCTCGCCGAGCGGCAAGCCACGTATTTCCACCCCCTGTCCGCGAGCGTCCAGTAGGCTGACAGTAGCCCGCTCCGCGCGGATCGAAACGGCGATGATGCAAAGGCCGTCCGACGCGAGATCGACGGTCTCCGCCGGGCGACCTTTCGCACCCGCCGCCGTCACTGTGCTTTCCAGGACGCCGAGGTCGGTCAACTCGAGAATGGTGCGGGTAACGGTGGGGCCGCTGACTTTCAGCGTGGTCTGCAACGCTTGTCGCGTGACGCCACCGTTGCGTGTCAGTTCGCGAAGGAGCGAGGGGGCATTAATCGACAGCGGTTCCACGATTAGCGTCCATTTATTTTCATTCAGGATGAAAAGAATTAAACGGAAATTCTGTTTTGGCAATAAGGAAAATGGACCGGCTTGTTCCGGCACCGTCGCTGAGGGTGGGCAAGTGCGTGGATTCGCAGCAGAAACAGTTCGGAAAAATCTTAACCGCCGGGTGTCTGTGCAACTATGCTAGGGTACGCTGAAGCACTCAATAATGCGGAACGCACACGTTAAACTACGCTGGTGGGGCTGCTCTACGCAGTTTCAGCTGGTTAGATGTTAGCGAACGCTGAGTTACTCCGGTCCGACCCGATCAGACCCACTGAGATAGCTGGTGTTCCGACACAAAAGCCCTATTCACTTCTGCAGGATTTCTACGAGCCTGGATTGAGGCCCTGTCCAAACAGTCCGGTCCTGGGCGTGAGCGACGGACAACTGCTGTTCTGCAAGCGACCTCAACTAATCCAGAGGAAAGCTACCTTAGCACATCCGCTAGCCGCCCTTGTTCGGGATGTGCCCGTCGGTCTAGAAAGGAAATCCCTCGCGATGAAACGATTGTCCGTCGAGTCGAGGGCATCGATGCTACTTGTCCGTGCTGGTCCGGTCGCCTTGGGAAAACTCGACCCGGAACGTGATCATAAGGAAGCGGCGACCGGCTTCAGAACCTGCTCGCAGAACGTCCGGAAGCTTGTCGGCACGGTATTGGCCGAAGTACGGAGCGTGGCGTTGTCAATACCTTCGTCCTTGGCTCGGTACATGTCCACGTAACCTTGAGCGAACGACCCGCTTGCGCCGCGGTCGAGAAACTGTTGCTTGAACCTATCGAACGCAATCTGCCGATAGCGCACCTCGCGACCTATAACGTCCGAAATGATCGCGGCCAGTTCGTCGAACGACAGGTCCTCCGGCCCCAGCACCGGCATTTCCTCCTGGCCGCTCCAAGAGGCGTCGCCGAGCAGGCGTGCGGCGACGGCAGCAATGTCGCGGGTAGCGGTGAACGGCAGCTTGCGTTCGGGTCTGATCGGGCCGAAGAACACGTCCTCTTTCCCGATAGTGACGGCCTGCCGGAGCGTGTTCTCCATGAAGGAAGGCATGGCCAGCCCGCGAAACGCGGCCCCGCTTGCCATCAGCATATCGTCCATCCGGATCGAAGCCGTAACGGGACCGGCCCGATGCTGCCAGGGCGTGCCGCGCCCGAGCGCCGTGATGACAACGATCCGCGACACTTTTTGGCGGCGGATCGCTTGCGCGGCAGGGCGCGTAAATTCAACAAAGGCTTCCTCCAGCATCTTTGCCGGATCGGGCGGAACGAGCCAGAACACAGCGTCGGCACCTTCGAATGCGCGCCCGACGATCGAAGCGTCGCCATGCGACCCTTCGACGATCTCCACGCGATCGCGAACGGCGTCCGGCAATCTGGCGGCGTCGCGCACGATGAGGCGCAAGGCTGCGCCGGTGTCGAGAAGATCGTTGACGACTTTGCTTCCGATCTGGCTGGTGGGAGCGGTAACGACTATCATGACGGTTCTCCATAGAGGCGTATCGAGAGCTCGATATCGTCTGCAAACCGCACCGACAGGTAGCCGCTGCCCGGTGATCGAACGCGCTCCAGATAGGGTGGGCAGAAATCGGCATTGTCTGCAACGATCAGCGCGCCGGCGCGCAGCCGCGGGGCGACAAGGTCGAGAATGTCGGGGTAGAGCGCCTTGGCGCCGTCGAGCAGCAGCAGATCCACACTATCGGGCAGGTCGCGCGACAGCGTATCGAGCGCATCGCCTTCCCGGAACTCGACGAGATCAGCGAGGCCTGCCTCAGTGAGATTGATCCTGGCACGCGCGATCTTGGAAGGCGCGAACTCGCTGGTCACGAGACGACCGCCGCCATTGTCGTGCAATGCCGATGCCAGGCAGATCGTAGATAAGCCGACCGAGGTGCCGAATTCGATAATCGACATGGCGCGCGACGATCGCGCCAGCATATAGAGCAGGTTGCCGGTTTGGCGCGAGACTGCGAGCGGCACGTCTTTCATGCGCCCGTAGAAATCGGCGTATTCGGTGCGGCTGCGGATCAGGCGCTCCTTTTCCTCGCTTGCCAGGCCGTTCCAGTAGGCGGCAACGGAAGGTGTTGTCGCCGGATCGGACGCGTCGGATTCGGCGAAAAGCCGTTCCAGCAGCGGCGCAACCGGCGTGGTAGTGAGGGTATTCACGGGGAACTCCAGACAAATGTGTGTTGCGATACCGAGGAAAATACGACTAGTTCGTCACATTCTCTATTCGCATCCTTGGAGGATCCCTTGCCGAAGCGCCCAAATCCGCAGGTTTCCTCGCGAAAGCAGCCGAAACAAGCCCGCGCCAACAGCCTCGTCGCGGCCGTCCTCGACGCCGCTGTTCAGGTTTTGCGAAAGGAAGGAGCCGCCCGGTTCACTACTGCCCGCGTGGCGGAACGAGCGGGCGTGAGCGTGGGATCGCTCTACCAGTACTTCCCGAACAAGGCAGCGATCCTGTTCCGCCTTCAGAGTGACGAATGGCGCCGTACGAGTGAGCTGCTGCACAGCATCCTGAAGGATCAAGGCCAGCCACCGATGGAGCGGCTGCGGACGCTGGTTCACGCGTTCCTGCGCTCGGAATGCGAGGAGGCTGAAGTCCGTACGGCGCTCGGGGACGCGGCTCCGCTTTACCGCGACGCGCCCGAAGCCGACGCGGCCCGCTCCACCGGGTCGCTGGTCATCCGCGATTTTCTGGAAGAGTCTTTGCCCGGTGTGGATGCTCGCGCAGTGACACTCGTCGCCGAACTCATCGAAGCGACGCTGACGCAGGTGGGCAGCAGCTTCTCCGAGATCGAACGAACGGACGAGGAGATCGCGGCCTATGCGGACGCGATGGCGGAAATGTTCTGCGCGTACCTGGTGTCGCTCACGCGCCAGGCTGGCAATGGCGGAGACAACCCTGCCTCGCCAGCCTCCCGAACCGGAAGGTGAACTGGCCTGCGGCCGATTAACGTTAGCGGTCGAGCCAGCGATCTGGGTTTTCTCCAGTACCTGGGCATGTCCGCCCGGCCGGGGCCTTGGCGGCAAAGAAGAGGTGGTGCAGCGTGCCGGTGGCGGGGAGGAAATCGCGCGTCGCGTCCTCGACATAGATGCGCGCTTCGTAGGCGTGGCCATGAAGCCGTAGTGCCTCCTGCGTCAGTGGCAAGGGTTCGCCGCAGCGACCCGCAACTGTCACTGGACAAGATCGATCCCTGTCACCATCTCGGTAACTGGATGTTCGACTTGAAGCCGCGTGTTCATCTCCATGAACCAGAAGCGGTCGGGCCGCAGCCCTTGAGAAGCATCGACGATGAACTCGATCGTGCCGGCACCCGAATAGCCGATTGCACGCGCTGCTTTCACCGCGGCACCTGTCATCGCCGCGCGCATGGAGTCGGTCGTTCCCGGTGCGGGGGCTGCCTCTGTCACCTTCTGGTGTCGGCGCTGCGCCGGCGATCGACACGCCAAATGCCCCTACCGCCGCCCGCCCGCGCCTTGATCAGCACCGGATAGCCGTCGACTGTGGCCCGCGGGTTCCTGCATGAGAGGTTTCGTCACCTGCAGTCACCCAAAACCCTTCACCGTCCCAACCATGAGTGCGACGAGGTCGTGTTTCAAGGCGCATAAGCTGCTCTAGTGGGGAAGCGAGAACCTCTCTTGCCGTCAATGCGATCAGGTGGTGCGCGAGAGGCGGTTCTCGTCGTCGATCAGCGTCAGCCGGGCGGGTGCGCGGTCACCCCATTTCCAAAGCACGACGTTCATGTCGTCCGCCGACGAACCGGGAGCATAGCTTCGGACCATCAGGCCCATATGGCCCGATGCCATCAACCGGCCGGCAAAGGCCTGCGTTGCGGCCTCTCCTGTTGTCTTCATCTGATCGCGCCAGCTCATATCGGCGAGCGTTGCGGCATCCATGCCCTGATCCCGGAGCGCAAGCGCGTCGCGGCAATCAAACAGCTCGTCGATATCGGCGTCATAGGCGACGAGAGTGGTCGGTTGAAGATTGCCGACCTGGTTGGCTTCGCGCAGCGCGGTCACCACCGACAGGGACAAATAAAGCGCGGGCACGCCCCTGGAGTTGAAGCGGCCGCCATATAATTCTGCCCCGCGTCCAGACAGTGGCTCACGCGCATAGACCGGGTTCAGGGCTCGATACAGCTTGCCCCGATAGGAGATCGACACGGTCAGTCTCCGGCCTAGGCGTGAACGCCGGCGTCAACCGCATCGATATATTCGAGGACCTCATCGGCTCGCCCGTTGAGCACGAGCTGCATCGCGGTCTGGCCGGAAAAGCCGGGCAGGGGTTCGGAGCGATACCACGCATAGGCCATGAGAGCTGAACCGAAGCGAGGTTCGACCTTGTTGAGAATTTCAACCATTTCGCGCAGCCGTCGCTGCGTCTTGTCCGAGCGGACGCGATCCTTGCGCTGGACCGCATCTCTCCCGAGACCGGTCGTCCGCGCGACCTCCTCGCTCGTCGTGCGCAGCGTGTCCGCAATCTTGCGTGGCGCGAACAGGCCATTCTCAGAATATTGCGCGAGACCCATGATGACACCCTTTGCACCTTAATGCCAGTAATTATGACGCAATATAGCGTCACATCATGCGCGTTTCAAGCGAAGAGCGAGAGCCCCGAGGTAGCCACCACGCGGCCACCAATCCGTGAGCTTCACCCCCATGAGGGCGGCGCCAGCGGCGATTCTACAGGCGACGCGTGTTGCAGGTCGCTTTTGGAGAGGCAAAAAGCTGCGACGGAGCTCCCCATTCCTGCTTCGAGGATGCGCGATCCCCGGTGATCAGTTCGCGCATCTGAGACAGATAGGTCTCGACGAAAAACGCGGCCTGCGATTCGAGTGGCGTGTACGGACCGGGGCGATAAGCCCTCGAAGCAACGCCTTCCGCATTGTCTTCGGTGATCTTCTTGTCCTGCACGGTCGTGACGTCCCACATCCAGGAGATCTTCTCCGGATCCACATTCGCGTCCGCATCCCTGTCGACGAGCCAGGTCAGGATGACGTCCGTTTCGTTGGCGCTGCGCGGCACCATCTGGAACATGGTCAGATAGTCGTTGGGCGCACTCAGGAACGAAAGACGTCCGATCCGAAACCCGTTCTCGCCGCCATCATAGTTGGTGCGCCCTCCCATCAGGCACGAGACGGGCTGACCGTCATCGGAGAGGGTGAGGCGGCCCGACCCGATCGGTTTGCGATGCATGGCAAAGGGCGTCGTGTCGAGATCACCGGGCTCCCACACCCCCTTGTCGAACTCTGCATCGCCGATAACGCTGTGCCAGGCCTCTATTTCTTCCTGCCACTCCTTGGCCTTGTACTCATCCCGCATCGCAGTGACTTTCACATGGCCGTTGACGCGGAAATATTCCGGATGCGCCGGTCTGCAATGATAGCATTCGAGGAAGTTTTCGAGCACGAGCTTCCAGTTCGCTTTGGTGAGGTAGCTCTTGCGCGCAATGATCCTGGCGTTCCCCACCCCGTTCTCAAGCAGAAGGTCGGTCAGACCGGCGGCAGCGGGCTCGATGTCGGGAAGATGGGCCGGTTCCAGACCGCACAATACCAGCCCTCCGATGACCTTCGAAGGGACCTTGTGCAGGCCCAGTTCGTCGGGGTTGACGCCTTCGGGCAGATCGCGCCGCGTCTGCAACTCCCCGGTCAGCCTGAATGCCCAGGCATGATAGGGGCAGACCATCAACCGTCCGCGACCGTCCTTGGTGCAGAGCCGGGAGCCGCGATGCGTGCACACATTGTAAAATGCCGCGATATCGTCCGGACCATCGCCATGGCGGGCAAGAATGATCTCCTCGTCGAAGAGGTTGCGGATGATGTAGCTTCCCTTCTCGGGGAGTTCACTCGCATGGGCGACAATCACCCATTGGCGCGGAAACCAGAGCTGCCGTTCAAGCTCGAAAATGTCGGGATCAAGGTAGAATGCCTGCTGTAGCGACCAGTCCTTTCGATGATCATCGATAAGGCGCACGACGCGTTCGCGCTCTGTGGCCGAAATGACCTTTTCGATAGCGGGCATGGAAATCTCCAAAAGCTGGCTTAGGATGACTTAACATCAGACTTGCGAGTAAATGCGTCCCTCTACAAGCATGATTTTGGCAGGCTCCCATATCAAAAAGGCATAGACGAGAACTGGCTCGCACATGAAAACGCTCAAGGCTTCGCTGCCCCTGCTCAACGCCATGGTTGCGTTTGAGGCAACCGCGCGCAACGGGAGTTTGACGGCTGCCGCGCAAGAGCTTGCAATCGCGCAGTCGGCGGTGAGCAGGCATATCGCAAATCTCGAGAAGCGGTTGTCGGTGGAACTGCTTTCAAGACGAGGCAATCGGGTTTCCTTGACCGCCGAAGGCGCACTCCTCGCCGAGGCAATACGAGAGGGTCTGGGTACGATCCGCGACGCGCTTGAGCGTCTGTCGACACGCGATCGCGACACATTCGTCATCGCCAGCGGGTATGATCTCGTTCAGGCCTGGCTGATGCCGCGCTTCGATCTCGTGACATCGCTGGTGACGCATGGGCGTGTCACCCTGCTGACCTCCAGTAACCAGGACGACTTTGGAAGTCCGGAAGTCTCGCTCTCGATCCGATTTGGCCGGCCCGAACAATGGCCGGGATCGGTTGCGCGCAAACTCTTCGATGGCGAGTGGTTTCCGGTTTGCTCGCCGGCATTTCTGCAGCGCTATCCGGCGTTGAGCTCGGAAGACCCCGCAGCCTTTCTTGGCGTCCCCTTGTTGCATCTCGCCGCGCCTGCCGAGGCGAGCGACAGCTGGAATGCCTGGATCGGCACGGACACGACGCTGCCGGGACCGACATTTTCCAGCTACCTGCCGATACACGAGGCCGTTGCCGGGCGCGGAGCAGCACTGGCCTGGGCAGGATTCGTAGAGGAGCAGTTGCGCCTTGGCCAACTGGTAAGGCTGGCCAAGGCATCGCGCCGACATGCCGACGCTTTTTATATACTCACGCGCAGGAAACCGGATCCAACGGTCGAGGCCGTTGCGCAGGCCTTGCTTGACAGCGTCTCGACGCGCTGACGGTGGCTATTCCGCCGCGCTGGCGAAGCGTCGCGCGCCGTGACGGGCGCTCCACGCGGGCATGGAGTCTTCGATCTCGGCTTCGCTGGCGAACGCGTCGCGTTGATAGCGATCTACCCGGAACCGCGTGGGATCGACGAAGCGCTCGGTGTCGAGCACGATTTCCGTTGCGAGCCTGCCGAGACCCGGACCGTGCGTGACGCCGGACTCATTGTCGCCGCCCACGACGACGACATTCTCGCTGCCCGGTACCGGACCGACGAAAAGGCCGACGTCAGGCGTGTAGCATGGTATTCCCTGTGCCCAGCTTGAGACTTTCGACCCTTGCAGAGGCGGGAACACCGTCTGAAGCCGTTCCATCTGTTCGTCGACCATCGACTGCATGAGGCCGTCATTGTGTGGCTGTCCGGGCTCGATCTCGGACTGTTGCATCCGGTGGAGAGGGGTGTAGTGGCTGCCCGTGCCCCACATCACCGCGCCGAATGTTTCGCGAAGCCAGAGGCGCAGTTCGCGGCATTGGATCGTCGGCAGGGTCGAAGGCAGGCCGCGATTGTCGGTCACGACGCGTGTTGCGACAACCCTCAGCATCGGCAGCTTCCAGCCGAGGCCCGCCAGGATCTCATTGTTCCATGCACCGGCAGCCACCACGACACCGTCCGCCTCGATCGGGCCGTTGCTGGTTTCGAGTGTAACCTTTCCACCCTCGTCCTTGATGGAGAGCACGCGTGTGTCTTCGCGCACTTCGCCGCCCAGCCTATCGATCTCTTTTAGGATGACGCCCAGCGATAGTGTCGTATCCACCTGGATGCCATGCGGATTGTAGGCGCCGGAATGGACGCGGGCAGGGTCGACCAGACCGCCCATCTTCTCGCCGATCTGAGCCGCATTCAGGTCCTGCATCTCCTTCGGAGCGTGGGGAGAGTTCAGCACGGGCATGACGAAATCGTCACGGCCTTGTTCGGTCAGCGCCATGATCAGCGTCCCGTTGGGTCGATAGCCGATCTCGGTGCCCAGTTCGTGCAGCATGCGATAGAAGTCGAGACCGTATTGCTGAAGCTTCGCGCCTTCTTCCCCAAGAGGAATCATGCCCGCCGACCAGTGCGAAACAAATCCGGCACCCGCCCCGGTGGTCGCCTTGCCGGCCTTGCCGGCTTCCAGCAGAGTGACCTTCTTCGCGCCTGCCGTCAGCAGATGATAGGCTGTCGAGCAACCGATGATGCCGCCTCCCACCACCACGATATGCCGGCCATTCGATGTCGCTGTCGCCATTGCAGATGCTCCTCAGGTCGTCGCGCCTTGCGCGTGTCGGTTCACATGGGTTTCGAGCCACCAGACGATGCGGGCAGCGGTGTCGATATATTCCGGATAGCTGCGGATGCTGTGCCCGGCATTCGGATAAGTCAGCAGTCCGCTCGGTGCGCCCGACCGAAGGGCGGCGAAGTGGCACTCCAGCGCTTGCGAAGGCGGCGTGCTCTTGTCGATGCCGCCAGCCATGACAAGCGTCGGTATCGGCTTGCTTTGCCTGTAAAAGGCAGGACTGCGGGTGAAATAGCTGCCGCCTTCGTCCCATGCCGAGGACTCGAGAAAAAGCGCGTCGAACTCCGGGATTTGGGTGGTGCGATGCTGACTGTACCAGTCGGCCACGGGTGATATCGGGATCGCAGCGGCAAACCTGTCGGTACGCGTCGGTAACCAGGCCGACATGAAGCCGCCATAGCTTGTGCCCGTCACGGCCACGCGGCTCGTGTCGACCCAACCTTTTTCCACGAGCATGTCGATGCCGCTGAGGATGTCGTCCACATCGGCACCGCCCATATCTCCTTTTACCGCACGGGCGAATGCATCGCCGCGACCCGTACTGCCGCGCGGATTGGGGAACAGAACCGACCAGCCATTGGACACCAGCAGCGGCGCGGCGCGCGTGCGCGCCATCCAACGATTGCGATGCGCCGAAACAGGGCCGCCATGCACGTCCACCAGCAGCGGCGTTGCGCCATCAGCATCTTCAGGTCGAAGCAGCCACCCCTGAATCTCCCAACCGTCGGAAGCGGTCCACGAAACCGGCTCCATCACACCACGGCCTGTGATGGCGGGCGGACAGTTGGGTGCGGCAAGCGACGCGATTTCGTGCAACTCGCCCGCGCAGGCTTTTCCAATGAAAGGCGCGCGCGCATAGGATTCGGCCACAATAAGCGAACCCGTGTCGGCAAGCGGAAAGGCAACGGGAACCCACTCGCCACAGGTCAATTTCCGAGAGGACCAGATTTCGGTCAGTTCATTCGTTGTCAGGTCGTAGTCTGCGACCACGGTTTCATGGCCGCGCAATCCGGCCAGATGCAGCCGAGTGGCAGAGCGCCATTCGATGGATGTGATGTCGATCTCATCGGTTGGAATGGGCGAGACATTTCCAGTGCGGAGATCGAGCAGGGTGAGTTCGCCAGTGACGAGTCCTCGGTCGCTGCAAAACGCCCGGATCACCGCGATATGCTTCCCATCAGGTGCGCCGCGCGGCACGCCCATCTGGTCTGGCGGAGTGTGTAGCGTTCTTGTCGATCCAGATTTGGCGTCGATCACGGACAGGTTTGCGCCGTACCAGCTTCCCTCGCTGTGGTGGTCGCTGGTGATCGCGACGATCGCGTCAGCACCGCACCAGCTCGCTTCCCAGACATTGAGTGGCGCCGCCGTCAAAGCAACTGGTTCACTGGTCAGATCCCATATCCACACGCACCGCCAGAGATCGTCACCTTCTCCCCATTGAAGCTCCGGCAGCCAGGCCGGCGCGTCGGATTTCTGCTTCTGCGCATAGCCGCCGTGAATGCCCGCCAGATCAGCGCCTGTTCCGGCTGCGACCAGAAGCAGCCTGCTGCCATCTGGCGACCAGTCGATCTGCTCGACACGACCGGGCAGGAGGCCCAACTTGATGCATGAACCCTCGACCCACAGTTCGATACGGTCGGTTCCTGCGACATCGCCCGCGCATGCTACGGCAAGGGTGTTGCCGTCTGGCGCGAGCCGGATCTGTCGGGTTTCGCGATCATTGATCCGTGTTGGCGCCGCGCCATTGTCATGGGGTAGCGCATAGAGCCGGCTGACGGGTCCGCTCTCCAGGCCATCCGTAAAACTCTGGCCGATGAAATGAAGCAATGCGGACTCTTGGTGACCGCAAAGATTGCGCGCGCCAAAAACATGGCCGTTCGACCCGAAAAGATCTGAGTAAAGTGCTGTCGCCGACTTGAACTCGGCCGACGAGCGAAAATCCGCCTTCATCCAACCTCTCACAGGGCCCTATCGGACAGGGCCGGCGCTTGTGACCGTCTGCGGCCATCCGTGGCGTCAATCGCGCCGGCATGTCTAACTTCGGCGGCTGGAACCAGAATACCTGCCATTTCGATGATGTCTAGACACCAGTGTACATTAAATTGTGCCAGCTATCCGCGACATGTGTTCGATGGTTGACCCACTTGGCCGAGAGGTTCATCCGTAGAAAGAGAATGAGCTGTGAGAACCCGCGGAAAAGCCATGAGTCCATCAGACAAAGTTCAATCCATTTTCGATCTGGGGATAATTTGGGATGCTCACTCTGGCTTCATGCCCGATCCGGCCGCCGATCTTCGAAACCTGCAGATATGGCGCGACGCCAACATCAACTATCTGTCCATCGATGTCGGATTCGACCTGCTTCCGTGGCAACAGACGGTGCGAACACTGGCCCATTTCCGGCACTGGATCCTGGCCCATCCTTCCGACTATGCGCTGGTGTCGTCAGCCGACGAAATTCTAGCAGCCAAGGCGTCAGACAAACTTGCCGTGACCTTTGATATTGAGGGCATGAACGCTCTGGACGGCCGGATCGAGATGGTCGAATTCTACCATCGTCTTGGCGTCCGGCAGATGCTGTTTGCGTATAATCGCAACAATCTGACAGGAGGCGGCTGTCATGACGATGATCTCGGTCTGACCTCGTTCGGCCGACAGGTGATCGACGAGATGAACCGGCTCGGCATGTTCGTTGATGTCAGCCATACCGGCGCCCGGACGTCGATGGAAGTGATGGAGTACAGCGACCGGCCGGTGATCTTCTCTCACTCAAATCCCAAAGCGCTATGCGGCCATGGTCGCAACATTACCGATGATCAGATCCGCGCCTGCGCACGCACCGGAGGCGTCATCGGCATCGTCGGTCTCAATCGCTTTCTGGGCGACGGCCGCACCGACAGCGAGAGGCTTGCCGATCACATTGAGTATCTGGTCGACCTTGCCGGTCCCCGACATGTGGGCATCGGTCTGGACTATGCGTTCCCGGTCGATATGGGTGGTCTCGATACATTGTTCGCGGACAATCGCCAGTTCTGGCCGCAAAGCGAATATCCGGACGGCGCGACAACCTATTACGAACCGTCGCAGATGCGCGAGCTTGTCGAGGTGCTGTTGCATCGCGGGCACTCGGATAGGATCGTGCGAGACGTCATGGGGGGCAATTTCATGCGCCTTGCCCGGGAAATCTGGAAGCAACCTTCAACTCCCGCGTACTGACTTCGCGTCAATCTGCTGCGCCTTGCAGGGATATCAGGCGTCTTGCTTTTTTTCACTGGACATAGGTGTCTGGACGTAGCACGCTAAGGAAAATAGACGGGCTGACTGGGGTGCCGGGGTGTGAAAACACCGGCATTTCTGTCTCCGCAATCAAGAGGGTCGAACATGAGCAATATTGCCAGTACCAACCTTTCACGTCGTACCGTGCTTGCCGGCACGGGCGCGCTTGGTCTCGCTTCCCTGATCTATCCGGCGCGGCGCGCGCAGGCAGCCGGATCGATTTTGAAGGTGCGATCATATTCTGATATCCAGATTCTGGATCCGGCCTTCCGGCTGGCTGCCCCTGAAGGTGATATCACCAATGTGATCTTCGCGGGCCTCGTCGTGGCAACCGCCGGCGACAAGTGGGGCTGGCGGCCTATGGCCGTGGAGACCATCGAGCAGCTCGACCCGCTGACCATCTCCTTCAAGCTGCGCGACGGCATCGGGTTCACCGACGGGTTTGGCCAGATGACAGCCGAGGACGTAAAGTTCTCGATCGAGCGCATCGCCGATCCCAAGAATGAGTCACCCTATTCCGGCGACTGGGAAACCCTCAAGGAAGTCGAGGTAAAGGACAAGCTGTCGGGTCTGATCCACCTCAAGGAGGCTTTTGCGCCGTTGTGGACATCGACGCTGCCGACACCTTCCAGCACGATCCTTTCGAAGCGCGCGGTGACCGAGGCCGGCGGCAAACTCGGTGTCGAGCCTGTTGCGCAGTCGGGTCCCTATCTCCTGAAGGAGTGGCTACCGAAGCAGCGCACAGTGCTCGTGCGCAATCCCGACTGGAAATATGAGCAGGGTGGCTATGACGAGATCCATATCCACCCGATCGAGGACGAAAAGACCGCCGAATTGGGCTATGAGGCCGGCGATCTCGACTACACCTGGACTTCGGTTTCCTCGATTTCCCGTCTCAAGGAAAATCCCCCGGCTGATACGACAGTGGTTGAAAAGCCGTCGCTGGCGTTCGTCTGGTTTGGCATGAACAAGGCGGTCGCGCCTTTCGACAACCCCGATGTGCGCCGCGCCGTCCAGTATGCGGTTGATCGCAAGGCGGTCGTGGATGCGGCCTATTTCGGCGCCGCGTCAACCTCGACCGGTATCATTGCGCCCGGCCTGATCGGCCATCGCGAAAAGAACCTCTACGACTATGATCCGGACAAGGCGCGCGAGATGATCGAAGCGGCCGGCGTGAGCGGACAGACCGTCGTTCTGGATATTCTCAACAAGACCGAACGCCTGACAGCCGCGCAGGTCATTCAGGCCAATCTCCAGGACGTCGGTCTCAACGTGGAGATCAAGCAGAACGACAGCGGGACCTTCTGGACGCTCGGCTCGAAGGATAACGAATACCATAAGAAGCTTCAGATGGTCGTTCAGCGCTTCTCCATGCAGCCCGATCCGAGCTGGGCAACGGAGTGGTTCACGAGCAGCCAGATCGGCACCTGGAACTGGGAGAGCTTCGACAGTGAGGAGTTCGACAAGCTTGTCGTGGAAGGCAAAATCGAACTCGACGATGCCAAGCGTGACGTCATGTACAAGAAGATGCAGGATCTGATGGAAGAAAGCGGATGCTATGTCTTCCTGACCCACGAGGTCGCGGGCGTCATGTATCGAAACAGCGTTGCTGCGGCTCTCAAGCCAAATGGCGAGCCAGTGTTTGCGGAATTCAAACCAGCCTGATCTGATGGACGAGGCTGGTTGGGCACGGCTCAGCCCGGAAATATTGACATGCTCCGCTATGCACTGAAGCGACTGGGGCTTGGCATCATCATCGTGAGTGTCGCGATGATGATGCTTTTTGCCATGGTTTACGTGATCCCCGGAGATCCCGCATCGGTGGCGCTCGGCCCGCGCGCCACACAGGAAATGGTGGAATCCCTGCGCGCGCGAATGGGTCTCGATCAGCCGATCTGGATACAGTTCGCCCGATTCTACATGTCCGCGTTTCGCGGCGATCTCGGCACCGAAGTGCTTTCGGGCAGACCTGTTCTGACGGTCGTTCTGGAGCAACTGCCCTTCACGCTGACTTTGATTGCGGGAGCCATCTCGTGGTCGGTGCTTCTGGGCATCCCACTGGGCTGTATCGCGGCGGTCAAGCGGGGTGGCTTCGTTGACCGGGTGATCGGCGTTCTTTCGGTCGCCGTGATTGCCGTGCCATCCTTCGTCATTGCCATCTATTCGCTGTTGATCTTCGCGGTGGCGCTGCAATGGCTCCCGGCGATTGGGGCGGGCGAACCGGGAAATGTGATAAGCCAGCTGCGGCACCTCATCCTGCCTTCACTTGCTGTCGGTCTCGGCTGGGTGGGCTACATCGCGCGCATCGTCCGCGCTTCGATGCTCGAAACGCTGGAGGCCAGCCACATCCGCACGGCCCGCGCCTTCGGCCTGACCGACCGACGCATCACCTATTCCTACGCACTGCGCATCGCCGTTCTGCCCACGATCACGCTTCTCGGCGTCGGCATAGGGCACATGCTGTCCTCGTCCGTCTTTGCGGAGATCGTATTTGCGAGGCCGGGAATCGGCAAGCTCGTCTATGAGGCCATCTCCGTCCGCAACTACCCCATCGTTACCGGCGCGGTGCTGGTGACCACCGTCTTTTTCGTCGTCGTGAACGTCATTGCCGATATCGTTATCGGCGCACTGGATCCCCGTGTCAGAGCAAGTTTCGACTGATAGCCCGCATATGCTGCGGCTCGCCAAGATATGGCGCATCGTCCGGCGGATCGTTCGCGAGCCGCTCGGCGCACTTGGCCTTGGACTGGTAGTCCTTGTCGTTCTGTCAGCGCTCTTTGCCGACGTACTCGCCAGCTATCCGCCCACGAAACTGTCGCCTGCGGATCGTTTCGCGCCAGCGAGCTTTCAGCACCTTCTGGGCACGGACCATATCGGTCGCGATCTTTTTTCGCGCGTCTTGTATGGCGGGCGGATCGCGCTTTCCATTGCGCTCGGGGCGACCGGCGCGTCCCTCGTGATCGGAATCATGCTCGGCCTTATTGCCGGGTACGGGCCGCGCTGGCTCGACAACATTCTTCTGCTCGTCTTCGATGCCCTCAAGAGCTTTCCGACGGTCATTCTGGCGCTGACGCTGGTCACGATCACAGGCCCCTCGCTGATGTCGGTTGTGCTGGTCGTAGTGCTGGTCAGCGTTCCCGGCTATGCCCGTATCATTCGCACACAGACGCTGGTGCTGAAATCTGCCGAGCACGTCATGGCGGCGCGTTCCATGGGAGCAGGCTCCGCGCGCATTCTGACTGTTCACATATTGCCCAACGTGATCGGGCCGATCCTCATTCTGGCTTCCATGGATATTCCTGTCGTCGTGGCCATTGAAGCGGGGCTGAGCTTTCTCGGCATGGGTGTGCGGCCCCCGACGCCAAGCTGGGGCTCGATCCTCAATGACGGTTTCGCCAATATCCGCGATTCATACTGGATCGTGGTTGCCGGGGGATTGCCGATCATATTGACCACACTGGGCTTCACCTTCCTTGGTGAGACCCTGCGGGATCTGTTCGACCCGAGGCTGAAAGGGCGCGTATGACGGTTCTCGACATTCGCGATCTCAGCGTTGATTTCGCCACCGAGAGCGGAGCTTTGCAGGCACTCAGAAAGGTCAGCATGAGCGTGCCTGAGAACCGCATCGTCGGTGTGGTAGGTGAATCCGGATGCGGCAAGTCCACGCTGATCAACGCCATTCTGGGCCTGCTTGCCGACAATGGAGAGGTGACGTCGGGCGAGATCCTGTTCGAAGGCACGCACGATCTCACCACGCTTGCGGGCACTGCGATGCGGGACCTCCGCGGCCAGAAGATAGCGACTGTGTTTCAGGACCCCATGGGTGCGCTCAATCCCGTCCTGTCCGTGGGCAGGCAGATGCGCGACATCCAGTACCGGTCAAACCTTTCGCGCCGCGAAAAGGATGCCCGTTCCATCGAGATGTTGCGCAAGGTCCGCATACCCGACGCGGAACAGAGGCTCGTTCAATTCCCGCATGAGTTTTCAGGTGGCATGAAGCAACGCATCGCCATTGCCATGGCACTGATGATGGAACCGTCCCTGCTGATCGCGGACGAGCCGACCACGGCACTGGATGCCACGCTGGAGGTGACCATCATCGAACTGTTGAAGGAGCTGCAGCAGCAGATTGGCTGCTCGGTCCTGTTCATCTCTCACCATCTCGGTGTGATCGCGGAGCTGTGCGACGAGATGATCGTCATGTACGCGGGAGAGGTGGTCGAAAGCGGCACGACGCGGGACGTCTTTCACAATGCGCGCCATCCCTACACACGAAAGCTGCTCGCCTGCGATCCGGCCCGGCTGACGCATCGCGCGAGACGGCTGCCAACAATACCCGGAACGCTGCCAGATCTGCGAAATCGACCTGAGGGATGCGTCTTCCAGGCGCGCTGCGAACTGGCCGACGCAACCTGCAGCAGGATGCCGCCTGACGAGGAGATCGCGCCGGGGCATCTCGCACGCTGCTGGCACACAGAGGCTTCCGTGATGATCGGAGCCGGCGCATGAGCGACGACGCGCTGCTCTCGGTTGCCGATCTTCATGTGCATTTCCGCGTTGGCGGCCTCATGTCGACGCTTGCCGGCCAGCCCTCACACATCGAGGCGGTTGCCGGCGTCAGTTTCGCAATCGAGAGAGGTCGCACATTCGCGCTTGTCGGCGAATCCGGATCCGGCAAGACGACGCTTGCACGAGCGGTCAACGGTCTTCAGCCGGCCTCTGCCGGCTCAATCCGTTTCGAGGGGCGCGAGTTGATCGGCGTGCCGAAAGACGAATGGAAGCCGATCCGTCGGCGCATGTCGATGATGTTCCAGGACCCGGTGGGATCATTGTCGCCGCGTCTCAGCGTGCGTTCACTCCTGGCCGAGCCCTTTGTCATTCATGGGCTTTCCCGTCGCGACCTCAATGCCGAGGTGATGCGGCTTCTGGCGTTGGTTGGCCTGCCATCCGAATTCGCGGATCGCTATCCGCACCAGCTTTCGGGCGGACAGGCGCGTCGCGTTGGCGTTGCAAGAGCAGTGGCGCTCGATCCCGTTCTCATCATCGCCGACGAGCCGACCGCCGGGCTGGATGTCTCGGTGCAGGGCGAGGTGCTGAACCTGCTCAATGATCTGCGCGATCGGATGGGCCTGTCCATGCTGATCATCACCCACAATCTGCACGTCGTGCGCCAGATCGCGGATCGTATGGCCGTGATGTATCTGGGGCGCTTCGTCGAGGAGGGCGAGACGGAGCCGATCTTCACGAAGCCGCATCATCCCTATACGGCGGCGCTGTTGTCGGCCAATCCTGAACCGGATCCGGACAAGGTGCACAACCGCATCGCCTTGCCGGCCGAGGTGCCATCGCTGCTGGACCGGCCATCCGGTTGCGAGTTTCACACGCGATGCCCGTTCGCGCGGGACATATGTGCGACGGTAGTGCCCCCGTCCACCATGGTGGGGGCGAGCCGCATCACCTGCCACTTCCCTTTGAATACCGAACTCCGCTTGGCAACGAGCGAAAGCATATAGAAGGACTACCAAAGATGGATCCCATTCGCGTCGTCACGGACTTTCCGCGCAAGGTGCGGGAGATCGAGAATCTCTGGATCACCATGTCGGACGGCGTTAAGCTGGCTGCCAGGGTCTGGCTGCCCGAGGACGCCGAGGACGATCCGGTCCCGGCTATCCTGGAATATCTACCTTACCGAAAGCGCGACGGAACGGTGGAGCGCGACGCGCTCACCCACCCTTATTTCGCGGGCCATGGTTATGCCGGCGTTCGCGTCGACATGCGCGGCAGCGGTGACAGTGAAGGTGTCTGCAAGGGAGAGTATCTCAAGCAGGAACAGGACGATTGTCTGGCCGTGATCGAATGGCTGGCGGGTCAGCCCTGGTGCTCGGGCGCCGTAGGGATGATCGGTATCAGCTGGGGAGGTTTCAACGGCCTGCAGGTTGCCGCGCGGCGACCGCCTGCGTTGAAGGCGGTGATCTCCCTGTGCTCGACCGATGATCGCTACAATGACGACGTGCATTACCTCGGCGGCGCGCAGATGTGCGATAATCTCCAATGGGGGACCACCGCGTGGGCGATTGCCATGACGCCGCCCGATCCGCTCATCGTCGGCGACCGCTGGCGCGAGCTCTGGGAAGGGCGCCTCAACGGGAACGGCATATGGATGCACGACTGGTTCGAGCACCAGCGCCGTGACGATTTCTTCAAACACGGGTCGATCTGCGAAGATTATTCCGACGTGGAGGTGCCGGTCTATGCGGTGGGCGGCTGGGCCGACGGCTATCCGAACGCGATATTCCGGCTGCTTGAGAATTTGCCGGGTCCCCGCAAGGGACTGATCGGTCCATGGGGCCATAAATATCCGCATTTTGCCGCCCCCGGGCCGCGAATGGGCTTCCTTCAGGAATGCCTTCGCTGGTGGGACCAGTATCTCAAGGGCATCGACACCGGAATCACGGAAGAGCCGATGCTTCGAGCCTGGATACAGGAGCCGGCGCGGCCTGCTTCCATGTATGATCAACGGCCCGGGAAATGGGTCGCCGAACCTTCATGGCCAGGGCCCGGTGTTGGCGAGCTTTCGCTGAACCTGGCGCCGGGCCGGCTTGTTGAGGGAGACGGCAGCGACGATGTGTTGTCCATCTGCTCGCCATCGACCGCTGGCCTTTCGTCGGGGACATGGTGCGGATATGGCGTCACGCCGCTGCTGCCCGTCGACCAGCGCATGGAGGCCGGCAATGCGCTCGTCTTCGAGACGGAGCCATTGCAAGAAGCGGTCGAAATTCTGGGATTTCCGGAGTTCGAAGTGACGGTTGCGTCGGACAAGCCGGTTGCTCTGATCTCGGCGTCGCTCTCGCTCGTGCTGGAGGATGGTGCGGCCTCGCGCGTCAGCTACGGCATCCTCAATCTCACGCATCGCAACGACGATCTCGATCTGGTTCCAATGACGCCCGGCAAGCCCGAAACGGTGCGCATGAAACTGCGCTGTTGCGGGCAGCGGTTTGAGAAGGGGCAGCGTATCCGGCTGGCCATCGCAACTGGGCATTGGCCCATCGTATTCCCGGGTCCAGAGAACGCGACGCTGTCGATCCATCTGGGGAAAAGCAAACTGATCCTGCCTGCGCGTGCGCCGCAACCGCTCGACCAGACGCTGGCCGAGTTCCCGGCGCCTGAGAGCGCCCAGCCAATGGCACAGGAAGTGATCAAGGCGGGCGATCCGTTCAGGCGTGATCTGATCATCGACCAGATCACCGGCGAGACAACCTATTCGGTGGTCAGCGATGGCGGCACGGTTCTTCACCCGCACACCGGCATGGTCCTGTCGGCACGGCAGACCGAAGCGTTTGTGGTGCATCCCGATGATCCGAACTCGGCGCGCGGCACGTGCACCTGGAAAAAGTCCTTCTCCCGGGGAGACTGGAACGTAGGACTCTCGGTGTCGGCAACGGTTCGCGCACTTCGCGATGTCTGGCGCATCGAAACGCACATCACGGCGCATTCCGGCGACGAAGTCGTGCTCGACCGGGACGAGGTGAAGGAATTCCCGCGCGACCTCAACTGAGGTCGCCAGTGCAAACTCAGCCGGGCTCGCCCGGCTGGGAGTTTCTTCGTTGAACCGACGCGGCGAACGCCTCAACCTCGCCGTCCAGCGGCTTTTTGCCGGTATGCGCGACAAGATAGGCGGGAACAAGCGCGAGCCGGTTGCTCATCGGCTCGTCGATCTCCAGCGAATAGTAGCCGATCTGCACGAAATAGAGCACGCGCGCCCGGACGAACGCATCCATCTCCTCATAGCCGTGGCGCATGAACATGTCGCGAATGGCGGCGACGCGTTTGTCGTCTTCGTCATTCACGATGGCATGGACATTTTCTGACTGTCTCGACCAGGCCCGGATGGCGAAATCGAGCCTTGGATTGAACAGCGTCTCATCCACCCAGCATTCGAACACATTCAGAACGGCCTGGGTGATGGTCGCCGCGGAGCGCTGCGCGTGCTCGAGGATGAAGCGCGTGTTATTGTTGCGCCAATAGTCCAGAAGCTGGTCAAGAAGGTCCTGGCGGCTCTTGAAATACCAGTAGAAGCTAGACCGTGAGACATTGAGCTTCTGACCAAGGGCCAGGATCCGCACGGCTTCAACGCCTTCGGAAATCAATGTGTCCAGCGCCAGGTTCAACCAGTCGTCGCGCGTCACCTTGGTATTGCCAAGCGAACCGGCGCGCGGCGCATCGTCAATCAAGGCATCGGAGAGCATGGCGATCCTGGCTTCATTCGAGGTCAAGCGACATAACTCCGAAACCGCGCGGCGACAATCACACCGATTGCTCTAACCACTCCCATAGATAAGGCGCCAGCGCACGATCAACATGAATCCGGACGCTTTGCATGCTGGTGAAATGATAGAGAACGACGTTAATTCCCGCGAAAAGAAGGGACGCCGAAGGCCCAGAGGATACCAGCGGCTGCGTCATCGCACGCGCGAGCAATTCGTTCAAGCCGGGCCCCTCGACCTGAAACACGTGCATTCCGGCGTCGATACGGGAGATCGCAAAGCCAGCATCATGCCATCCGGTCGCCAAGGCGAATGGGGTGGCGCTGACAGCGAGCACGCGATCTCGCGCAATCCGCGCAGAATATTTGTTGCCGCTCGCGATGACAGCCCCCGCGACGCTTGCCGACGCGGTGCCCGAGGCGGTCGCCCAGGCGTCGAGATCGCCGCTGACAAGCAATTGGCTGAGACCTTCAATCGTCCGCACCGAAATCGAGCCTCGGTCGAGCTTCGCGGTCGACCAGTCGGGCGCAGGGGGCCATTTTGCGGCATGGTCACGCATGGAGCCGCCCTCCTTCAGGATCGAACGCGCACGGCGGCACCAGGATTGCCCGCCGCAGCACGCCCAGATGGTAGAGTTCGACCGTCTCGCCATGCCGTTGCGCGCCACTCTCGATTAGCGCGAGCGCGATGGCTCGCCCGAGCGTAGGGCTATGGTAGCTGGACGTGACAAAGCCGATGCTGCGCTTGTGGCCGTCGCTTCTGTCAATGGCATGCGCCCCGGTTGCAAGCGGAGGCTCGCCTTCGGCAATGGCAAGTCCGACGAGTTGCTTGCGGTCGGAGCGTTCCGCATCCTCCGTGAACAGCGAGCGACGTCCGACAAACTCTGTCTTGCGTTTCTCGCGCGGCCCGCTGACGCCCAGATCATGCGGCATCGTGTTTCCGTCGGTATCCTTGCCGATGACGATATAGCCCTTTTCCGCGCGCAGGATCATCAACGCTTCAAGGCCGATGGTCACGGCCTGAAATGCCTCACCCGCACTTTGCAGCCTTGCCCATAGGGCCTCTGCACGATCTGCCCTAATCGACAGTTCATAGCTCCGGTCGCCCGTGAAGCTGACACGGGCGACGCGAAGATCGTCATCGCCGAAACGCCCCTGCGCAAGCGACATATGCGGCAAGCTCGCGTCATCAAGGTCCAGTCCGAGATCGAGTTTTTCCAGCAAATCCCTGGCTCGGGGGCCGGAGACCGTGAGCGTTGCGAGATCGGACGTGGCGTTGTGGATGTAGACGGCACTGCGTTCGAAGCGGTCCTGCCGCCATTCCTCAAGTCGTGCGTGAACTGCGGCGACATGCGAGCTGGAACAGGACACGATGAATCGGTTCTCATCAATACGCATCAGAATGCCATCGTCGAACACGATGCCGTTCTCTGAGAGAATGAAACCATAGCGACACCGGCCCGGCTTCAGGGTCGACATGGTGTTGTAGTAGATGAAATCGACGAATTCTGCCGCCTGCGGTCCGATCACCTCGATCTTTCCAAGCGTCGACCCGTCGAACAGGGCAAGATATTGCCGCGCGCGGCGCGCCTCTTCCTGAATCAGGTCAGCAGCCTTGCCGGCACCGTAACAGGCTGGCCTCAGCCAGCCGCCATACTCCTGAAAGACGGCGCCATCAGACCGGTGGCGAGCTTCAAGGGGAAGCCGTCGCACCGGAGACAGCAGGCTGTTTCGACGCGGACCGTTCAGGCTGACAAACGGAACCGGGGTGAAGGGCGGTCGATAGGTCGTCGTGCCGACATCGGCGATGGCGCGACCTGTGGCTTCGGCCAGCAGCGCCAATCCGTTGAGATTTGACGTCTTGCCCTGATCGGTCGCCATGCCGAGCGTCGTGTAGCGCTTCAGATGTTCGACGGAGATGAAATTCTCGCGCGCGGCGAGTTCTACATCCTTGGCGGTGACATCATTCTGGTAGTCAATCCAAATGCGACCCTTGGCGCGCATTCTTGGCCATAGGCCGACGACCCCAAGGGTTGCCTCCGGTCCGACGCTCCGCGGCGCGGGTCCGACCGGGGTGCCAAACGATCCGAGAGCATTTGTGGCGCTGTTCAGCGTGTCGGACAGCGAGACCGTGCCGGCGACTGCACCGGCAACGCCGATCCCGTCGACCTCGTTTGCGGGAAGGAAGGCCGCAAGCTCGTCACTCCATGCAAGCTTGCCTTTGGCCTGCGAAAACAGATGCACGCTCGGCGTCCATCCGCCCGAGACGAGCACGCAGTCTGCGGGCATCGCCGTGCCATCGCTGAGGACGACGCCTTCGACCGCCTTGCGCCCGGCGGCCGATGCGACCGTGCGTCCGGCAAGAAGCCGGACATTGGCCGGGGCCGTCGTTCGCGCCTCCGCGCGGCAATCCACCAGTGTCACCGAAGCGCCGGCTTCGGCGAGCGCGGAGGCGACTTCATAGGCGCTGTCATTGTTTGTCGCGACAACCACCTGGCGGCCGACGAGCACGGCGTGAAGGCGCAGATATGCCAGGGCCGCGTCCGCCGACAATATTCCGGGCAAGTCATTATTGGCGAATGGAACGGGTCGCTCGATCGCACCTGTCGCAAGCACGATGCGGCGTGGCCTGACCCGCCAAAGCGTATCCGGGCGTCCGTCGCGGTGCCGCTGGTTGAGCGCGACGAGGTTGTGATCGTAGACACCGAAAGCGGTGGTTTCGGTAAGCGGCGTATGTCCTTGTTCCGTCAGTCGTTTTGCCGTCTCATCTGCCCATCGATGACCTGGCATTCCATCGATGTCGCCGGCTCGGTAGCGAAGCGAACCGCCCGGATGCTGCCGGTCGTCGACCAGAAGGACGGAGTGTCCGGCTGCCGCCGCATGGCTAGCGGCCGCGAGGCCTGCCGGTCCGGCGCCCACAACGAGCACGTCGCAATGATGGTTGATCTGGACAGATGCCTTGCGGGGCGTCCACGCGCGATCAACGATGCCGAGCCCTGCCATGGCCCTGATGCGCGGCTCGAACAGATGCCAGTCCGGCCACATGAAGGTCTTGTAGTAGAAGGCGGCGGGAATGAAGCGCGCGAACCGGTCGAGCATCGCATGGCGATCCGAGAGCGCATCGGGTGAGGCATTGACGCTTGTGACCGTCAATCCATGCTCTGCGGGTTCCGTGGTCGCCCGCGCATTGGGTACGCGGCCCCCGGATGACTGGATGTCGACGAGGGCATTGGGTTCCTCGACGCCTGAGCCCCAGATTCCACGCGGCCGATGATATTTGAAGCTGCGGCCGACAATCGCCTGGCCGCTCGCCAGCAGAGCGGAAGCGATCGAGTCGCCGGCAAATGCCTGGATCTCACGGCCATCAAAGGTGAAGGTGAGGTTGCGGGACCGGTCGATTTCACTGCCGCCCGCATGAAGACGTGAGGCGCTCATGCCGAATGCGTCGCATCTTCGAGCAAAGTGCTTCCCATAACCCTGTGGGTGACGGTGTCACGCTCCATCATGAAGAACTCGCCACAGGTCAGGTGCACCCAGATTTCGCGCGTGGCGCCCTTCGGATTGTCGCGCATATGCAGGTAGTCCGACCATTGGTCGGCAGAGACAAAACCAGCGTCGGGCCGGACATTGCCCGCTTCGGCTCCGTAGTGAAATTCGGATTCTTCTCGCAGGCCGCAGAACGGGCAGGGAAAAAGCTGCATGGTGACCTCTAATGCGCAATGCCGGAGCCGGCGGCTTCGTCAATCAGCCTTCCGCGTGCGAAGCGGTCGAGATCGAACGGCCGGCTGATATCGTGATGCGTGCCCGTTGCGAGCAGATGTGCAAGCATGGTGCCGCCTGCGGGAATGGCCTTGAAGCCGCCTGTGCCCCATCCGCAATTTAGAAACAGTCCGGGTAGCGGCGATTCTCCGATAATGGGGGAGGAGTCGGGAACGACATCCACGATGCCGGCCCATTGTCGCATCATCTTGAGTTGTCCGAACACCGGGAACATGTCGAGCATGCCCGAAATCACATTCTCCAGCACCGGCAGGTTGCCGCGCTGCGCATAGGAGGGGATGCGGTCGAGCGCGCCACCGATCACCATCTCTCCCTTGTCCGACTGGCTTACATAGACGCCAGTGTCCGGAGAGATCACGACGGTGTCGAGGATCGGCTTGACCGGCTCCGAAACACAGGCCTGCAGCGCGTAGGAGTTGATGGGCAACCGAAACCCGGCCTTCGCCGCCAGCACGGATGAATGCCCGGCCACCGCCATGCCCGTACGGTCCGCCCGAATGGTCCCGCGAGAGGTCACGACACCGCGGCAACGACCTTTCTCGACGATGAAATCGGTGATCTCGCAATTCTGGATGATGTCGACGCCGAGCCGGCTGGCGGCGCGCGCGTAACCCCATGCCACGGCGTCATGCCTCGCGGTCCCCCCGCTTGCCTGCCATGTACCGCCATAAACCGGGTATCGTGCGTCAGGCGCAAAATTATAGATGGGGACTAGGCGACGCACGTCCTCGAGCGAGAAGAGTTCGGAGTCGATGCCGTTGATCTGTATGGCATTGACGGTTCGCGCTGCCGTTTCCATACCTGCTTCGCTATGCGCGAGTGTAAGAACGCCGCGCGCGGAGAACATCACATTGTAGTTCAGATCCTTCGACAGGCCTTTGTACAGGCGATGCGCGAGGCCGTAGATCGCCGCGCTTTCCGGGTAGTAATAGTTGGAACGCACGACTGTCGTGTTGCGGCCGGTGTTGCCACCGCCGATCCAGCCCTTTTCCAGCAGCGCCACGTTGGTGACGCCATGGTTCTTTGCGAGGTAATAGGCTGTCGCGAGGCCGTGCCCGCCGCCGCCGATGATGATCGCATCATAGTTTGACTTTGGTTCTGGCGAGCGCCAGGCCTTTTCCCAGCCGGTTTGACCGGTGAGGCCTTCCTTGAAAAGCGTTAGCGCAGAATAGCGTCTGGTCATGCAATCGGGTCCGGATCACCGTGCTGCCGAAAATGTGGCGGGGCCAGAGCCTGTCTGATCCCCTGTTCGGAACGAAGCTTAGGATCAATGTACACATATGTCCATAGAGTCGCCGATCAGACAAAATGGCCTCGCGGAACGCCGTCTACAGCTCCACATGGTTATCGAGAAGGTGCCAAACGTCGCGGGCTCGCCCGGCGCTAGGCGTGCCTCGGTGCAGGACATTTTTTGGCAATCTGGCGGGCGCATCTTCCGGCAGGCTGGTCGCGCAGCTTGTCAGCAAGGAGATGCCATCTTATCCAGTGGATGGTTATTCGCGCCGGCGCTTTTATTCCTGAGCGACACGGCCATGGGAGGAAGTCATGCCAACCACGGTGCACCACGCCGAATTCGAGAGGCTCGCCGCCGACACGCTTGCGCGGTGGGCTGCCGTCCCCGTCACCATCGCCTCCGATATCGCTGGCATTCCGATCGCGATCGATCCGCGCATCAGGCCGTTGCGGGCTTTTCCGCTTGGCAAGCGCATGGTCGGTCAGGCGGTGACGGCTTGGTGCGAGCGTTCCGACTTCGGCGCCATGTTGCACGCGCTTGATATTGCTCGCGCGGGCGAAATCGTCATGGTCGACGCGCAGGGCTGCCTGCAGACGGCCTATTGCGGCGAAATCCTGTGTGGCTATGCGCGCCGCAAGAAGATTGCAGGCCTCGTCGTCAATGGCGCGGTGCGCGACATCGATACCATCGCAAGCTGGGACGATTTCCCGCTCTTCGCGCTCGGCAACACGGCCAAGGGGCCACTCGGCAAGGAACGCGGCAGCGTCAACGGACCGATTGCATTTGGCGGCGTTGCGGTGTCGCCGGGAGACGTGGTGCTTGGCGACAATGACGGCATTGTGGTCATTCCTCTCGAACGCTCCGCGGAGCTTCTCGCGCTGGGCGAGGAGCGTGTGCGGATGGAAGCGGAATGGGTCGCAGCACTTGAAGACGGCGGCACTCTCGTCGGAACGTTCAGCGTGCCGGAAGCCGTTTGAAACGCTGAGGCTCCGGCAATCAAATCCGCGTCTGGATAGCGTTGTGGTCGTGCAGGCGTCTGCGTCGGACGCCGGGCTGCAATCCGGCCCAGACTTCGCTGTGCGCCAAAATGCTGTAGCGTGGAACGGTCTGCGATTCCGCCACAAGGCAACATCATGAATTTCACCCAGCTCCGGGCCTTCCACGCTCTCGCTACCACCGGCGGATTTACCAAGGCAGCGGAGTTTCTGCATGTGAGTCAGCCGGCAGTGACCACCCAGCTCAAGGCGCTGGAAGAGACCTATGGCGTGGCGCTGTTTCATCGCAGAGGTCATACGCTGACGCTTACCGACACGGGCGCGGCACTCTTCGAAAGCAGCAAGAAGGTATTCCGATTTCTCGATGAATCGGAAGAAATCCTGACGTCGGAGTCGGAGCTTTTGGCCGGTACGTTGCGCCTGGGGTCGGACAATCCATTCTTCATCATGGATATTCTGTCGGTCTACAAGGCACGCTATCCAGGCATAAAACTGGAAGTGGATCTCGGCAGCCAGTCCAAGATCATGACGGAACTCAACGCGTATGAGATCGATGTCGCCGTCATCACGCAGGAATCGATCTCGAGCGACTTCTTCGCGCAGCCCTTGTCGCCGCTTGCGCTGAGGCTGCTTCTGCCATTGGGGCACAAATGGGTCGATCACGGGCCGGTCGCTCTGTCGGCGCTGAAAGACGAACCACTCATCATGCGCGAGCAGGGGTCGACGACCCGAAAGATCTTCCTCGATCGTCTTGCCGCCAGCGGCGTGGAGCCGCGCATTCTCATGGAGCTCAACAATCAGGTTGCCGTGCGCGAGGCGGTGGCCTCGGGCCTTGGGATAGGTGCTGAACTCGACGGCGGACTGTTTGACCATAAACGTCTTGTTCTTGTGCCGATCGCAAATGTTGCCGTGTCGTTCAAAGAATATGTCGTGTGCCGCAAAGATCGTCGCGAGTTGCACAAGGTTCGGGCATTCTTTGCCGTTGCACGGGAAGTGGCACCCTACATCGCCAAAATGACAGGCGAATGACACACAGAATTATAATCATAGATTATAATTTGAATAATACATTTATCTTGATCAATAGATGGGTGCTGACCTAGCCTCCTTTCCAGCCGCTTCTCATGGCGGGTCAGATTAGGAGAGCATTTTTTGAGTCTGCAGTCCCAAATCGCACAGGCGCAGGAAAACGCGAAGCGCCAGGCGTCTTTGTCCATTGAGAACTTGCGTTCTTTGCTGCGCGTTCAAAGTCCGACTGGAGAAGAGCTCGCAGGGCAGGAGTTGACTGTCAAATTACTGCAATCAGCCGGCGCGACAGCAGTATATCTCGATCTGGAACTTGAGGATTTGTTCGAGCGCTTTCCCACCTCGGCGCAGTATCCGACGCACTGGCAGCACGATCTCATCCTGCCCTATGAGGATCTGCCGACAATGGAGGCCCTGCGGGCAAGCGGTCTCGAGGACGTCCTGAACTATCGTCAGAGGCCGAATGTTGTCGGACGCTGGCCGGGATCGGGTGGCGGACGCTCGCTGATCCTGAACGGCCATGTCGACACGGTGACCGTCGAACCAGTTTCGGAGTGGTCTCACGACCCGTATGGGGCCGAACTTGTCGGCGACCAGCTTTTCGGGCGTGGTGCGTCGGACATGAAGGGCGGCGTCGTGGCCGCGATCATGGCGATGCATTTCCTGCATGAGGCCGGTGTGGAACTGAAGGGCGACGTGATCTTTCAGAGCGTCGTCAACGAGGAGCACGCGGGCAACGGAACGCTGGATCTCGTGCGTCGCGGCATCACCGCTGACGCGGCGATCGTGCTCGAGCCGACCAACAGCCGCATCATGACGGGTCATCCGGGAGGGCTCTACTGGCAGATCACGGTGCCCGGCGTGCAGCGCTCACCGGGGGCACGCTGGCGCAATGGTTCCAAGGAAGGCGTCAGCGCCATCGAGAACCTCGTCCCGGTGATCAATGAATTGCTGGCTCTCGAGGAAAGCTACAACAGCCGCGAGGATCTTGCCGAGCCGGAGAACGGCCGCGCGGCTTTTGCACTGGTGATGGGAAAGATCGTGGGCGGCCATTACGACGCCGCCACCGCCGGGTCGACCATCATTCGCGGCAGCGTCTACTTCACGCCCGCCGTCGGTGACGTCACCGACGTCATGGACGCGTTTCGCGGTCTGGTCGCCAAGGTTGCAGGAAAGGATCCTTTCCTGGCCGCAAATCCGATCAAGGTGGAATTTCTGCATCACGACGATTCCACCTTGCAGGACACCGGTATCTCCATCGCGACGGAACTCAATCGCGTGCTCGCGAGCCGTGGCCAGGAGGTCGAGGTGAAGGCAGGTCCGTTTGCCTGCGACATGCGCCATCTTGTCAACCGCGGCAAGATTCCGAGCGTCATCTACGGTCCGGGCGACATTGCCCAGGCGCACAAACCCGACGAATACATCTCGATTACCGAGTTTCTGGAGAGCATCCAGACACTCATCGCCTTCCTGCCGGCATGGTGCAACGGGACGCCGGCAGAACTTGATGAGCCCTCGCCAGAAAGGGCATCACTGGTCGACGGAACGCTTTAAGGGGCAACGTTAGAGCGAAAACCGGGGCCGGCCCTTCAACCCTGTTGTGTCAAAATTGAAATGGAGATCCAACATGTCGTTCAAACTAGGTGCAGGGGTTTTGGCCCTGATGGCGGGTCTGGCTGCAAGCGCAGCCCAGGCAGCCGATTTCGAGTTCTGGCATCCCTTCGGCGGTCACAATGGCGAGGTGGTGCAGCAACTGGTTGACAAGTTCAACACCGAACATCCCGGCATCACCGTCAACGCCGTTTTCAAGGGCGGCTATGCGGAAGTTCTCAACGGTTCCATCGCGGCGTTCCGCGCTGGCAAGGCGCCTGGCCTGATCGTCGTTCAGGCGCGCAATGCACCCACCATGCTGACATCGGGAGCCGCGCTTCCGGTTTATGAACTGATGCCGCAAGCCGGCTTCAATGTCGATTGGAACGACTTCATCCGTCCGGCTCTCGCCATGTTCAGCGACGACAAGGGTCCCGTATCCCTGCCGTTCAACAGCTCGACCCCCATCCTCTGGTACAATGTCGATGCTTTCGAAAAGGCTGGCATCGCCTCCGTTCCGCAGACATGGGACGACATGGAAGAAGCCGCCAAGAAGATCAAGGCGGCCGGCTACGACTGCGCGCTGACGGCCGGCTGGCCGCATTGGGTGCATCTGGACGCCTACAGCCAGATCCACCGCATCGAGGTGGCCACCAACAACAACGGCATGGACGGCTGGGACACCAAGTTCACCTTCGACACGCAGCCCATGTATGTGAACCACATCAAGCGGCTGAAGCGCTGGATCGACGAGGGTCTCTACACCTATTCGGGTCGCACCGGGCAGGGCGCGGATGCCGCGTTCAATTCCGAACAATGCGCCATGATGCTGGAGTCGTCGGCGGCCTATGGCGGCATCAAGGCTGGCGCGAAGTTCAAGTTCGCGGCAGGCTACATGCCCTATGAGAAGGGAACGGAATCGCCCGCCAACAGCCTGATCGGCGGCGGCACCCTGTTTGTGCTCAAGGGACAGACCGACGAGAACAACAAGGCGATCGCGACATTCCTCGATTACCTGACCCAGGTGCCGCAGCAGATCTACTGGCACAAGGAAACGGGCTATGTGCCGATTTCGCTGAAGGCCTATGAGGCGGCCAAGGCGGAAGGCTATTACGACGAGAACCCGCACCAGGAACTCGCCATTCTGCAGCTCAATCGGGGCGGCGCACCGGGACCGTTCAACCGCGGCTTCCGGTTCGGCTACGCGAGCCAGGTCTATGACGTCATGAGCGAGGAACTGGAACGCGTCTGGTCCGGCGAAACGGACGTCGACACGGCTCTGTCTGACTCGGTTCGTCGCGGCGACGAGATCATCGAACGCTTCGTTCGCTCGATCGGTCAGTGACGCCACGCCTCACTGAGGCATAATGAGATCGGGTGCGGCCTCTGTTGGCCGCTCCCGCGATCCAGAGAAATTGCACTCAAGTCTGCCGGGGCCAGATCATGCAAAAGCGAGCCTTGTTCAGCGGAAGCGCTCTGCCATATCTCCTGGTACTGCCGCAGCTGGCCGTTCTCCTCGTCTTCTTCTTCTGGCCCGCCGGGCAGGCAGTCTTCCAGAGCATGACGATCTCCGATCCTTTCGGATTTCGCGTCATCTTCGTCGGTCTCGACAATTTCAAATCGCTTCTGTCAGGCAAGGAATACTGGTCGTCGGTCCGGGTGACCACGATGTTCACCCTTTGCGCGACATTTCTGTCGCTGGCAGGCGGCTTCTTCATGGCCGTTTTCGCCGACAGGGCCATTCGCGGCCAACGGGCGCTAAAGCTGCTTCTCATCTGGCCCTATGCGGTCGCGCCTGCCGTGGCCGGCATATTGTGGCTGTTCCTGTTTCACCCGATGTTCGGATCGATCGCCCTGTTCCTGAAGGCCATCGGCGTGCCTTGGAACCCGTCTCTCAATGGCACCCACGCATTCGTTCTGGTCACGCTCGCCGCCGCATGGAAGCAGTTCAGCTATAATTTCGTGTTCTTCCTGGCCGGACTGCAGGCGATCCCGAAAAGCCTCATCGAGGCCGCTGCCATCGACGGCGCTGGACCCGCGACGCGCATGGTGAAGATCGTCTTTCCGCTGCTGTCGCCCACCACGTTCTTTCTCGTCGTCATGAACTTCGTCTTCATGTTCTTCGAGACGTTCGGGATCATCCATGCCGTCACCCAGGGCGGCCCCGGCAACTCGACCAACATCCTTGTCTACAAGGTGTTTCGCGACGGTTTCATAGGTCAGGACCTCGGCTCTTCGTCAGCGCAGTCGGTGCTGCTGATGATCATCGTCATGGTGCTGACGGTGTTCCAGTTCCGCTATGTCGAACGCAAGGTCGTCTACGCATGATCGTCAGTGAACTTCAGATCGCAGGAGAGCATCATGGTCGAGCATACAGGCTGGTTTGACCGCGTTGCCACCGCTCTGCTAATCGTCGGCACGATCGCGGTGTGCCTGCCGATCCTGCTGGCGCTGGTCGTGGTTTCGATGCCGGACGGACAGGAACTGCAGGCGGTCTACTTCATTCCCGGCGGGCACTTTCTGGAGAATATGGCGCGCGCCTGGACGCGCGAGGATCTCGGCCGCCAGATAGTCAACTCGCTCGTCATGGCTGCCGGCATCACGGTCGGAAAGATCGCAATCTGCATCATCTCGGCCTTTGCGCTGGTCTATTTCCAGTTTCGCTACCGCCAGATCATCTTCTGGATGATCTTTGCCACACTCATGCTGCCGATCGAGGTGCGCATCGTGCCGACCTATGAGGTGGCTTCCAATGCGCTTCTTCCGGCCCAGCAGATCGCGACCTTTCTCGGCTTCGACTTGAACCTGCAGTGGAGCCTGCTGAACTCCTACTGGGGTCTGACGCTGCCGCTGATCGCATCCGCCACCGCGACATTCCTCTACCGGCAGTTCTTCCTTTCGGTGCCGGAAGAGCTGTGCGAGGCCGCCAGGATCGACGGCGCGGGACCACTCACCTTCTTCTTCTACATCCTGCTGCCGATGTCGTTGACGACCACCGCCGCGCTGTCGGTCATCCTCTTCATCTATGGCTGGAACCAGTATCTCTGGCCGCTGCTGATCACGACCGATAGCAGCATGTCGACCGTCGTCGTGGGCGTGGCGCAGCAGATCGCCGTCGATGAGGCGGACCCCAAGTGGAATATGGTCATGGCGGCAGCGATCATCGCGACGCTTCCACCGGTCCTGGTGGTTCTGCTGTTGCAGCGCTGGTTCGTCAAAGGCCTTGTGGACGCAGAAAAATAACGGGGAACTTGAAAATGTCTCAGGTCAGCATCGAGGGGGTTCGCAAGAGCTATGGGTCCCAGGCGGTGATCCACGGCGTGGATCTTGAAATCTCCGCCGGGGAGTTCGTGGTGATTGTCGGCCCGTCGGGCTGCGGCAAGTCCACGCTGCTGCGCATGATCGCGGGGCTGGAGCGGATCACGCAGGGCAAGATTTCGATTGCCGGCAGGCTGGTCAACGAAGTCGAGCCCAAGGACCGCAACATCGCCATGGTGTTCCAGAACTACGCTCTTTATCCGCACATGTCGGTGCGCGAGAACATGGCGTTCGGGCTCAAGCTGCACAAGGTGGCGAAGCCTGAGATCGAACAGCGGATCAACAAGGCGGCGACGATCCTGCAATTGACGACGCTCCTGGACCGCAAGCCATCGGCCCTTTCGGGCGGCCAGCGCCAGCGTGTCGCCATGGGGCGTGCGATCGTGCGCGAACCCGCGGTGTTCCTGTTCGATGAGCCCTTGTCGAACCTCGATGCGAAGCTGCGCGTCCAGATGCGGCTGGAGATCAAGCAGTTGCATCAGGAGCTTTCGGCCACCAGCGTCTACGTCACGCATGACCAGGTCGAGGCGATGACCATGGGCGACAAGCTTGTCGTCATGAATGGCGGCGTGGTGGATCAGATCGGCCGTCCGATCGAGGTCTACAAGAAACCCAGGACGCTTTTCGTGGCCGGGTTCATCGGGTCGCCGCCCATGAATTTCATCAATGGCGAGGTCAACGACGCAGGCGAATTCCACAGTGCGACGGGCACGCCGATCACAACCGACGTTCCTGCCTATGTGCCGGTCGGAACGGCGGTCTGTGGCGTGCGCCCCGAAGAGATCAAGATCGTGCGGGAAGGCTCGGGCGGCGTGGCGATGCGGGTGCTGATGATCGAGCCGCTGGGCTCTGAAACGCTGGTCTACTGCGCGGCGGACAAGACGAATGTCACCATTCGCGTGCCGGGCGACGTGGAACTGTCGCCGGGCGACGAACTGCGCGCGGAAATGCCTGACGCGGCCTTGCATTTCTTCGACCCTCAGAACGAGCTCCGCTATGACGCGGATGATTTCTGACCGCACAGACTGATCTGATTTCCAAAGTCCCTTCTTTCAAAGGTATGACGCAATGGGCGAGAATACTCCCCGCAACATATTGCTCGTGACTGCCGACGAGTGGCGCGGCGACTGCCTGTCTGCTGTCGGTCACCCGACGGTCAGGACGCCAAACCTCGATGCGCTGGCAGCCGACGGCGTGCTCTTTCGCAAGCATTTTTCGCAGGCAACGCCCTGTGGTCCGGCGCGTGCCTCGCTCTATACGGGCATGTACGCGCATAATCATCGCTCGGTCGACAACGGCATCCCGCTGGCGGCGCGTCACACGAATCTGGCGCTGGAAGTGCGGCGCGCGGGCCTTGATCCCGCGCTTTTCGGCTACACCGACACGATGCTTGATCCGCGCTGCCTCGACCCCGGCGACGTGCGCACGCAGAGCTATCATCAGGTGCTTCCGGGCATGACACCGGTCGTGGCGATGGATGATCACTTCCGGCCCTGGATCGCCTATCTGAAGCGCAAGGGCTATGATGTCTCGACCAAGGTCCACAGCGTGTTTCGGCCGGTCAGCGACGACGGGTTGGGGCGCGAGTTTTCCGTTTCGAACGCGCCTGCGCTCTATTCAGCCGAAGACAGTCAGGCCTCGTTTCTCGTCGGCCAGGTGATCGACTATTTGTCGGTCAACCGAGACCGGCCGTGGCTGGTGCATATCTCGTCATTCACGCCGCATCCGCCCTTCGTTGCGCCTGCGCCTTATAACTCCATGTATGATCCGGACGAGATCGCCGCACCTGTGCGTGCTGCAACGGTCGATGAGGAAGCCGCAGTCCACCCCTGGCTGGCACACTATCTCTTCAATCAGGGTGGATCGCCATTTACGGTCGGCGCCAACAGCCGTCGCGACAATCTCAAACTGACAGACGCCGATCTTCGCCAGATCAGCGCCACCTATTTCGGGATGATCTCGGAGTTCGATGCCCAGATGGGCAGGCTGATCGACTATCTGAAGTCCAGTGGGTTCTACGACAACACGTTGATCATCATCACGTCCGATCACGGCGAGCATCTTGGCGATCACTGGATGTTCGCCAAGAACAGCTATTTCGACCAGACGTTCCACGTACCGCTGATCATCCGCGATCCGTCGAACGCGGGTGACGCGGCGCGCGGCACGCAGGTTGACGCGTTCAGCGAGAGCATCGACATCATGCCGACGATGCTGGACTGGCTCGGCCGCACGCCACCCGCGCAATGCGACGGCGCCAGCCTTCTGCCGCTCTGTCATGGAAACCACCCGGAGGGGTGGCGGCAAGAGGCACATGCGCATTTCGATTATCGCAATGCGCTGAACAGCAATGGGGAGACGGTTGCGGGCCTGCCTCCCGAGCAGTGCGCGCTGACAGTGTTGCGGGGTGAGCGCTTCAAATATGTGCACTTCACGGCACTGCCACCCTTGCTCTTCGATCTGCAGGAAGATCCGGGCGAATTGCACAATCTGGCGGATGACCCGGCCTATCGAGACATCGTGCTCGAACATGCGCAAAAGCTGCTCAGTTGGCGCATGAGCAACGAACTGAGCATCATTGCGACGTGAAGGCGAGGGGTCGATGCACGGCCCCGTCGCCATTGTCACCATTCACCGAGGGCTACGGATCGGGAAAGCGCACGCCGGCCTGTTGCGAGGTCAGCCGGGGATCGCGTGATTTCACGAGAACCGGTTCGCCGCGCAGCGCCTCGAAGCAACGCTCCAGCGTCTCCTCTTCCAGCCTTTCCATCGCCTCCTTGGTGAAGAAGGTCAGATGCGGGAATAGGATGACGTTCTCCATGGCGTAAAGTTCGCGCAGCGGATGGGTGGTCTGGTCCAGCGGCTCCTGGCTATAGACGTCAAGTCCCGCGCCGCCGATCCGGCCAGCCTTCAGGGCATCCAGTAGCGCCATTTCGTCGATCAGCGCTCCGCGTGCCACATTGATGATGAAGGCGGACGGCTTCATGCAGGCGAGTTCCCGCGCGCCGATGAGATGGCGGGTCTCGTCGTTGAGGACACAGTGCAGCGAGACGAAATCGCATTGCGGCAGCATCTCGGCGAGGCTGTCGACCTTTGTCACGCCTGCCGCGCGCATGGCGGCAGCGTCCATGTGCGGATCGAAGCCAAGCACCTTTGCGCGGAAACCGGCACCGGCCATCCGGGCCATCGACTGGCCAATGCGTCCAACGCCGACAAGGCCCAGTGTTTTTCCGGAGATGTCGGAGCCCAGCCATCTCGCTTCCGGCCACGCCCATCCGGTTTCGCGCATCGCGGTTGCAATCGGAACGAACTTCTTGGCCAGCGCAATCATCAGCGTGAATGCGCCTTCGGCGACCGTCTCTTCGGCATATTGCGGGATGTTGACGACCGGTATTCCGCGCGCCTTGGCGGCCTCGATGGCGATGGCATCGATGCCAACGCCGAACTTCACGATGCCCTTCAGGCGGGCGGCGCCCTCGATGATCCTCGCCGTGATCGGCGTGTAGCACATCAACAGCAGGTCCGCGTCGGCGGTCTCGGCGGCGAGCTCGTCCTCGCTCACCGTGTCGGGCAGGAGAACCAGATTGGCGCCTTTCTCCCTCAGCACCCGGTCGATGACCGGGCATTCCAGTTCGCGGTCGGTGCGAACGATCTTCACGCCATCGATCATGATTGGCTCTCTGCAATGATTGCGCTTTCCACGATGTTCAGGGCCCGGTCGAGATCAGCCTGCGATATGATCAGAGGGGGCGAAAGCGTAAGCACATTGCCGGCCGAGATCTTGAAGCTCAGCCCCTGTTCCAGACAGCGATAGTAGATGCGCTCGGCGCGTTCGGGGGCGACAGTGCGGGCATCCTTGTCGTCGACGATCTCGACGCCGAACATCAGACCTCTGCCACGCACGTCTCCGACATGCGGATTGGTCGCCCCGAACTCGCGAAGGCGCTGCATGGCGCTTTCGCCCATTTCCGCCGCGCGCTCGGCCAGCCCTTCCTCGCGGATAATCGCAATGGTGGTCAGCGCGGCCCGCGCTGTCACAGGGTTCTTTTCATGCGTATAATGCCCGATGGCGAAGTCGCCTGCGACGTCCAGGTCGCGGCGCGCAATGACCGCCGCAATCGGCAGGATTGCGCCACCAAGTGCCTTGCCGACGACGATCATGTCGGGCACGACATCGTCCTGCTCATGCGCGAAGAAGGTGCCGGTCTTGCCGAGCCCGGTCGGGATCTCGTCAAATATCAGCAGAGTGCCGTGGCGGTCGCAGGCCTCGCGAACCTTCTTCCAGAACCCGGGAGGCGGAGGCACCGGTGTCGCGCGCATCGGCTCGGCGATGACGGCGGCGATGTCGCCTTCCTTCTCCAATATATAGGCAACCATACGGGCGCAGGCATCGCCGCTCGCCTCCAGCGTCGACTGGCCGTAAGGGCAATGATAGCCGTGAAACGGGGCCACATGTTCTGTGCCAGCCATCAAGGGCCCCGCGATGCCGGAGCGGAACGTGGCTTCGCCACCCACGCTTGACGCACCGAAACCTGCGCCGTGGAAGGCGTCCCAGAAGGAGAGGGTCTTGAAACGGCCGGTAGCGGCACGCGCCAGCTTCAGCGCCACCTCATTTGCATCTGAACCGCCGGTCGTGAACAGCACCTTCCCGAGATCGCCGGGCGCAAGCTCGCCGAGCTTCTCGGCCAGTTCCACCGCCGGTTCGCAGGCAAAGCGGCGCGGCGCGAAGGTCAGACCATCAAGCTGCGCCTTGATCGCCTCGACCACACGCGGATGGCGATAGCCGATGTGGTGGACGCTGTTGCCATGAAAATCCATGTAGCGGCGACCGGCCATGTCCTCGATCCAGATGCCCTCCGCCTTGACGATCGTGGAGACGCAGGGGCTCGACAGGCTCTGGTGCAGGAAGGCGTCGGAGTCGCGCTTCAGCAGCGAACGCGTGGCCGGATCGGCATGCCGCTCGGCCCATTTGCGGCGCTGGGCGGAGGTGTTGGACTCGCCCTCCGTATGGGTGATCTTGCGATGGTCGAGCTTTTCCATTTTCGTGTCCCCGGCAATCCCTGGCGCTTGCGGCAAATCGATCCGCCTTCGCCGATTGGCGACCCTTGCAGCATGGCGCGGCGCGTTTGAGCCAGTTGTGACTTTCCATGCGCCTATACATTTGTAAAATCGTTGTTATGTATCAATCCATAAGTTTCTGGCGGATGCCTTGACGTCGGTAGCGAAAGGGCTGGGTGCATGTCGTGGCCAACCGGGTCGTCGACCAGCACCTTCGCCTTTCTGTTTCAAGGCAGGGGCAGTCACCTCAAAGCCTTTTCGAATTGGCGGTCCAATGCGTTATGTCCAGCTCCGTGCCTTCCACAATGTCGCGATATGTGGCGGGTTTTCACGCGCCGCAGAACAGCTTTGCCTCACTCAGCCGGCGATATCGGATCAGGTTCGCAAGCTGGAGGAAGAGTACGATGTCCTGCTGTTCAATCGGCATAAGAAGCAGGTCACGCTGACGAACGCCGGCACCAAACTGCTCGACATCACGCGGCGTCTCTTCGACAATGAACAACAGGCGTTTGAGTTTCTTTCGGAATCGCGAGCGCTGCGATCCGGCACGCTGCGTATCGTCGCCGACTCCGCCCATCACCTCATCCATATCCTTGCGCGCTTCCGCGAACGATATCCCGGCGTGCGCGTGACCATGCGCGCGGGCAACACGAGGACGGTGGTCGACAGCCTCTACAGTTATGACGCCGATATCGGCGTGCTTGGCGATGCGCCCGGTGGCCATGATTTCGAGACGGTAGAGCTTGGCGGGACGCCAATCGTGGCCTTTGTGGCACGCACGCACGCACTCGCAGAACGCCGCTCCTTCAGCTTTGCCGAACTCGTCGATCTGCCTCTCGTCATGCGCGAGCAGGGCTCAAAGACCCGCAACAAGCTGGAACAGGCGGCCACCCGCGCTGGCGTGACGCTCATTCCCGCGATCGAGGCGGAAGGACGCGAGGCCGTGCGCGAACTGGTGGGGGCGGGCGCTGGCGTGGGCTTCGTCTCGGCGGCCGAATTCGGTCATGACGACCGACTGATCCGCATTCCCATTCGCGACACGGCCGATATGACCATGGATGAGTCGTTGATCTGCCTCCGCGAGCGCAGCCGCGGAAAGCTGGTTCAGGCTTTTCTGGAGATCGCCCGCCAACTGGCCGCCGGCGATGCGGCGGACGGTTCTGTCACACGCGCAGCGACGCGGGCTCGAACGATATCAAGATCGCGGAATCACCAGCGCATCGAGTAGCCGCGCGCCCTGTCCCTGTGGCAGCACCGCGACAGGGTTGAGATCGATCGCCTCGATATGCTCGCCGTAGGCGGAAGCCAGATCGGACAGCTGAACCATCATCGTGGCAAGCGCCTCGATATCGGCCGCTGGCGCACCGCGATAGCCTGCCAGCAACTTTCCGAGCTTGGTGCGGCCGATCATCTCCAGAGCCAGCGTGCGGTCGACAGGTAACAGCTCGAACGCCGTCTCGGCGACGAGTTCCACCAGCACGCCGCCAACGCCGACGACCATGCCGAGACCGAAGGGCTCATGACGGGCCAGTCCAAGCAGAACCTCGACGCCGCCCGACACCATCTCCTGCACCACAACACCGTGAATGGTCGCATCGGGAGCGAAGGCGCGTCCATTGCGCATGATGTCGTGGAATGCCGAACGGGCCTCCCGCTCGGAGCCGACACCAAGACGCACGCCCCCGGCTTCGGTCTTGTGCGGCAGGTCCGGCGATTCGACTTTCATCACGACTGGAAAGCCGATGGACCGCGCGGCTTCGGCGGCTTCCTCTTCCGTCGTCGCCAGTACTTCGTGCGGGATCGCCATTCCATTGGCGGCGCAGAATGCCTTGGCTTCGCGCTCCGTCAGCTGCTGTCCGCTGGTCAGAAGTGCTGTCCAGTGCCGGTCCGGTGCAGGCATAACACCAGCTTCCACCGCGCGAGGTGGTGTCTTGTCGAGCAAGGCGCGGATCGCGGCGAGACTGGCGCGGGTTCCGTTCAGTACGATCGCGCCATCCGCCGCCGCGCGCACCGCGGGGTGATGGCCGCCCGACAGATTGCTCATCAGCACGGTGGGAATATCGCGATCCCGCTGAAATGCGGCGACCGCCCCGGCAATTCCGAGATACTCGGCCGCAGTCGTATCATCCAGCCCTGCCGGCGCGTCCTGCGCGGCCACGATCACGCCGATTGAGGGATCGGCCGCCACGGTTTCCAGCACACGCGTGTAGATCGACGCATCGGCAAACACCACGCCCGTCGTGTCGAGTGGATTTTGGGGGGAAGCAAAGGGTGGAAGCAGCGCCCTGAGGGTGGTCACAGTGTTTGCACTGAGGGCCGGTACATCGAGACCGGCTTCGTCGGCAAGATCCGCGACATGCGCCACACCTCCACCGCTGACGCCGACAATGGCGACGCCCTTGCGGGCCGGGCGGGCATTGATCGCGCTAAGAAGGGTTGCCGTTTCGATGAAATCATCCATCGTCGGCACTTCGATCACGCCGGTCTGGCGGAAGAACGAACCATAGGCCTCGTTGCTGCCTGCAAGCGCGCCGGTATGCGCGGCGGTTGCGCGTTGCCCACCAGCCGACCGACCCGCACGCAGCACAATCACGGTCTTGCCCGACGCGTGTACGGCTTCCATGGCGGTGCGAAAGGCATCCGGGTCACGCACCGTTTCGGCGACAATGCCGATCACGCTCGTCGCCTCGTCGTGCGCCAGCCAGCCGATATAGTCGGGCAGATCCGTAGCGGCGCTGTTGCCGGAGGAAACAATGTGGGAAAGGCCAATGCGGCCGGTATTCGCGAGCGCTATCGCACTCGCTCCCGAATGCGACACGAGGGCCAGAGGGCCACGCTTCATGCTTGAGGGCAGGGTAGACGAATAGAGTGCCGCGCCGCTGTTGAGGTTGAACAGGCCGAGGCAGTTCGGACCGCAGATGGCCATTCCATGGCGTTCGGCTATCTCCACGAGCTCCGTCTGGCGCGCGCGTCCCTCGTTGCCCGTTTCGGCAAATCCCGAGGCAAGGATCACCGCCGCCTTGACGCCCATCCCTGCCGCCTCGCTCAAGGCCGCATTCGCACGCTCGGCTGCGATGCAAATCACGGCCACATCCGGCACTTCGTCCAGCGCCGTCAGCGAGGTCGCGGCGCGATGGCCGAATATCTCGCCGCCCTTCGGGTTCACCGGCAGGATGCGGCCGGTGAAGGACTGCGCCATCAGATTGCGCATGACGAAGCTCGAAGACGCATCGGCGCGTTCCGTTGCGCCGATGATCGCGACCGAGCGCGGCGCCATGAGCGCCGTCATGGACGCCGTCTGGGCCGCCGTCTTGGTCGCGGGGGAGGCTGCCATCTTTACCGCCTAGATATCGAGGCCCTTGAAGGGGCTGTCGCGGAAGTCGAGATACTCCTTGAGACCCATCTTCGCCAGATTGGCCATCCACTCGCGACCCTGGCGGGTGACGTGCAGCGCGGCAATGGCTTCGATATTGTACTGGAAGGAGGGCATGAGACCGGCCACGATCTGCTGGTTGTTCACCGATGCCTTGGTGTATTTCAGAGCCGGAACCGGCATGCGCGCCAGCTTTCGTGCCAGCTTATCGGTCGCGTCCTTCAGGTCAGCCGCCGGCACCACCTTGTTGATGAGGTGCATGCGCAGCGCTTCCTGCGCGTCGACCAGATCGCCCGTATACATCAGCCAGCGCACATCGCGCGTAGCCAGGAGCCATGGCATCATCAGCGCCGGAGGACCGGAATTGTGCCTCACTTCGGGCTCGCCGAACTTGGCATTGTCCGCCGAGATCGCCAGATCGCAGCACATCATTAGTTCCAGCGCGCCAGCCAGCGCATAGCCGTTGACCGAGGCGATCACCGGGATCGGTGCCTTCCAGATGTTGAGAAGAGCTGTCGCGTTCTCGCTCATGTCCTCGCGCCAGAAGTCGATGTCGACGTCGAAGTCCCCGCCCTGCAGGTCATAGCCGGAAGAGAAGGCCCGACCGGCGCCGGTGATGACCAGCGCGTTGACATCCGGGTCCTCGACGGCAGCAGCGAGCGCGGCGTCGATCTCGCGGATGACCGTCTTGTTCATCGCGTTGAGCTTGTCGGGACGATTGATGGTGATCGTCGCGAATTTGTCCTGTCCGTCCTTCTCGTAGAGGATGGTTTCGTAGCTCATTTTGCGCTCCTGGATGCGGGGGACTGGGATGTCTTGGACGAGGCTGTCAGCGCCGCATGGGCAACGGCCATCCGTGCCGCCAATGCGGCGTTGTTCTTGACCAGAGCAATGTTTGCCGTGAGGCTTTTGCCGTCGGAAAGCTCATTGATGCGCGCCAGCAGGAAGGGCGTGACGTCCTTGCGCTGGATGCTGCGGCTTTCGGCTTCCGCAACCGCGTCGGAAATGGTGCCGTCGATAAACTCGGGCGACAGCGCATCGGCTTCCGGAATCGGATTGGCAATCAAAATGCCTGTGCCCGATCCGAGCGACTCATGCGCGATCATCGCGGCTGCGATTTCTTCGGGCGTATCGAGGCGGTGATCGGCCTTTTCTCCGCTGCTGCGTGTGAAGAAGGCGGGGAAGTCATCACTGCCATAGGCGATGATCGGCACGCGCTGCGTTTCAAGAAACTCCAGCGTCTTGGGGATGTCGAGGATCGACTTTACACCGGCGCACACCACCGTGGTTCCGGTATGCCCAAGTTCAGTCAGATCCGCGGAAATGTCGAAGCTCGATTCGGCACCGCGATGCACGCCGCCGACCCCGCCGGTGGCAAAGATCTTGATGCCGGCGAGTTCTGCAATGCGCATCGTCGCCGATACCGTCGTGCCCGCCGAGCCCTTGCGAACCATCACGGCGGCGAGGTCGCGGCCAGAAGCCTTGACCACCTCGCTGGCCTGCGCCAGCGCCTCCAGCTCGGCGTCCATCAGGCCAACATGGATGGCGCCGTCGATCACGGCGATCGTTGCGGGCACCGCGCCATTCTCGCGGATGACGGCTTCCACGGCCCGTGCCGTTTCAAGATTTGCCGGGTAGGGCATGCCGTGCGTGATGATTGTCGATTCGAGCGCCACGACCGGGGCTCCGGCTTCGAGCGCTGCTGCGACGTCGTCGCTGAATTTCAGGGCTGGTCTGGTCATTGGAACCTCAGGCAGGAATGCGGACCATGCCTGCCGACAGGAAGCCGGGTGACAGGTCGGGATGAACGCTCGCATCGCTTTCGGCGGTGAGCGTGGCAAGCAGGGCACCCGTCTGGGTCGCCTGCACTGTGTCTTCGCCGCCAAGGACGCGGTAGAGCGTCCCGGCGATCATGGCGTCTCCGGCTCCGGTGATGTCGACCGGGCGGGCCGGCACCGATCGCATGCTCGTTACGCCGCGCTCATTGGCGACCGCATAGCCGCTCGGCCCCATCGTTACCGTCACCTCGGTGGCGCCGCGCTGCCGCAATGCCTCCGCGGCTTCCTTCGGTTGCAGGCGTTTGTCGGATGACGAGATGCCAAGCATGGTGTTGGCTTCGTCGTGATTGGTGAACAGCAGGTCGATGCCCGACAGATCCTTGGGAAGACGCATCGCCTTGGGTGTCGACACGGTGTCGATGGCGAGCTTGTAGCGGGCGCCTGCCTTGCGCGAGATCAGCGCCTCGATCACACCGGCGGGCATGTTGCAATCGCAGAACACCCATGACGCGGAAGCCAGATGCGGCCAGAACCGGTCGAGATAGGAGGACTGGAAAAGGTCGAAGATTTCCATGTCGGCAATGCCGAGCACGAGATCGTTCTGCGGCCCGAGAATGGCGGCATATTCCGCGGTCGGGCGCTCCGTGGTGGTGATCACCTGACTGACATCTGCGCCGAGATCGCGCAGGTGACGGGTGAGGGAGCGCCCCACTTCATCGTCGCCGACGATGGAGACGAAACTGACGTCGACGCCCAGACGCACGAGGTTCTCCGCAACATTCCTGGCAACGCCGCCAAAGCTGCGGTGCCCGCTGACGGGGTTGGAAGTCTCGAAAATCAGTTCGCGGCGGGCGTGATATTTCCTGTCGAGCACTGCCCCGCCGATGCAGATCATGCGCTGCCTTGCCGGCAGAACATAGCCGCGTCCGAGGATGTATCCCTTGTTGACGAGTTGCACGACATGCGCCGCAACGGTCGAACGGGCAAGGCCGAGCGCGGTGGCTATGTCCTGCTGCCCGGCGAACGGATTGGCGGTGATGAGGTCAAGCACAGCCCGTTCCTGCGCTCCGAGGTCGTCCATGGATCCCCCAAAGATGGTGCAACTGCGAACACCCGATTGTCATTTGATATGGGCAACAACAGATGCTCTTGTCAACAACTGTTTGTCAGCCTATCGTGTGCCACGCTGGCGTCGCAAATGGCGCCATCCAGTGAACAGCGCGATCCTCACGGTGGCAGCAAAGCGATGCAGTCAGGCATGCGTACCCAGCAGTCTCCACTTCCCGCCGGTCGGGATCGGAAGGCTTTGCCTGTTCGCCATGATTTCCATCTCTTCCTTCCAGCAGCAGAGTGAGTTCCCCCATGCACGCCGCAAACGAAGACCGCGAGACCGCACAGCTCATCCCGGTGATCGATGTCGGGGCGTTCATCAGAGGGGAAGCGGGAGCGGGCGACGTGGTGGCCGCTGTCGAAAAGGCAGCGCGCGATACCGGGTTCTTTCTCGTTACCGGCCACGGCGTCTCGCCGGAAGTGACGGCGCGACTGTACGGTCTGGCGCGTGGCTATTTCGATCTGCCGGAAGACTACAAGCGCGCTCATGGACGTGGCACCTCGGTCACGGGCGGGGTTGCGTTTTCTCCCATCGCCGATGAGGCGCTTGCCGCTACCAAGGGAATACAGACCCCCGGAGATTACAAGGAAAGCCTGAATTTCGGCCTCCGTCTTCCCGGAGATGTATGGCCGGACAAGCCGGAAGGGCTCGAGCAGGCGTTTCTGGATTATTTCGCCGAGATGGAGACGCTTGCCAGACATTTGCGGCGGATATTCGCTTCCGCGATCGGTCTGGAGCCTGACTATTTCGAGCCGGCATTCGCGAACCATTTGTCGGCACTCAGGGTCATCAACTATCCCGAGCAGGAGGAATCGCCGCTGCCAGGGCAGATGCGGGCCGGTGTCCACACCGACTATGGCTTCATGACCATCCTGCGCTCGGAGGCCTCTTCTGGCGGGCTTCAGGTGCAAAGCCGCGATGGCCGCTGGATCGACGCGCCGTCCATCGATGGCGCATATGTGATCAATATTGCCGACGCTTTCATGCGGTGGACCAATGATGAATGGGTTTCCACGCCGCACCGCGTTGCCAATCCACCACGCGAGAAAAAGGGTTCTTCGCGTCGTCAGTCGATCCCGTTTTTTGTCAATCCCGGCAAGGAAACGGTGATTTCATGCCTCGAGCCGTTCTGCGCGAACGGCAAGCAGGCGAAATACGAGCCGATCACCTACGGCGACTACATTCAACTCAAGACCAGCCAGGCTTTCGGCAAGAAATAGCCGCAACCTGGTTTCTGCCTGCACGACGCAATCGACAACGCAAACACAAGGGGAAAGCAATGTTCAATCTCAACAGACGACAGGCTCTGGCCGGCTTGGCCGGTCTCGGCGCGACCTCCATGTTCGGCGTCCAGGGCCTGCGTGCCCAGGGCAACACGCTTATCGTTCCCACGCTCGGCGGCGTATGGGAGCAGTTCTGGCGCTCCACCATCGTTCCCGCCTTCGAAAAGGAGAGCGGCGCCACTGTGACGCTCGATGTCGGCAACGGCCGCGTCTTCGGCGCTAATCTGCGTGCCGCCGGGATTGAGAACCCGCCATACTCGGTCGTCATGACCAACGAGGTTTTCGCATCGAGCCTGCGCAAGGAAGGCTATTTCGAGAAGTTCGACATGTCGAAGGTCCCGAACTACGCAGACCTCTATCCCATTGCGCAGGTCGCCGACGGTTATGCCGCGACCGGCGCTCTGTCTCCGATCGGCATCGGCTACCGCACCGATCTGGTCAAAACCCCGCCGAAGTCATGGAAGGACCTTTGGGACAACCCAGAGTTCCAGGGCAAGATCGGCCTCTACAACTACGCCAACAGCGCAGGCAAGATGGAGTTGCTGCTGGCTTCGAAGCTGTTCGGCAAGGACCAATATGACGCCGATGCGGGTTTCGAGGCACTCGCCAAGCTCGGCCGCGTCATCCAGGTGGACTTCAATCTCTCCACCGCGCTTTCGGCCGGCGAGATCATCGTGGCGCCGTTCGACTTCGGCGAAATCACCCGTCTGCGCAAGCAGGGCCTGCCCGTGGATTGCGTGATCCCGGAGGAAGGCATGCTGATGTTCGACCAGAACCTCACCATCCTCGCCCATGGTCCGGAAAAGGAGCTCGCCTACAAGTATCTCAATTTCATCATCTCGCCCGAGATCCAGGAATTGATGATGCGCGAGTTCTATACGTCGCCGACCAATTCGAAGGTCGTCGTTCCTGACGAGCTCGAGGCCGACATTCCGGTCTCCGGCGAAGCCATGAACAACATCCTCACCTGGGACTGGAACTTCGTGAACGAGAAGCAGGGTGAGTTTGCCGATCGTTGGGCAAAGACCATCCAATAGGCCAATCCACATCGCGGCGCGCCCCGGCCACGGGACGCGCCGTTTCCATCTGGGCTGAGACAACGAGCCGGAACGGCCGCGTGCGCCTGGCGCCAAGCAGGGGACAAATTTCATGACCGAAGTGAGCATTGAACGGCTGACGAAGGTGTTCGGCTCCTCACGGGCGGTCGACGGAATTTCGCTGCGGATTGCCGACGGCGAGTTCATCTCGCTGCTGGGACCATCGGGATGCGGCAAGACCACCACGCTCAAGATGATTGCCGGATTCGAGCCGGTCAGCGACGGCGCCATTCGTTTCGACGGTTCCGATGTGGTCAATGTGCCCGCCGAGAAGCGCGACATCGGTATGGTATTCCAGAACTATGCGCTGTTCCCGCATATGACCGTCGCCCAGAACCTCGCATTCGGTCTCGAAATGCGCAAAGTCGCCAAGCCCGAGATGGAGGAGCGCATCGCCCGCGTGCTCGACATGGTTCAGCTCGGCGGCTATGCGGAGCGCTATCCAAACCAGCTTTCGGGTGGTCAGCAGCAGCGCGTGGCGCTGGCACGCGCTTTGGTCATCGAGCCGAGAATTCTGCTTCTCGACGAACCGCTCGCCAATCTCGACGCCAAGCTCCGCGAAGAGATGCGCGTCTTCATTCGCGATCTGCAGCGCCGGGTCGGCATCACGACAGTTTATGTCACGCACGATCAGGCCGAAGCGATGACCATGTCGGATCGCGTGGTGGTCATGTTCGGTGGGCGCATTGCCCAGATGGGCGCGCCGGCAGACATCTACGAGAAGCCCGAGACGCTCGAAGTGGCGGAGTTCGTCGGGCAGGTCAATCTGATCAAGGGGCGGGTCACCTCCGTTGACGCGGGCGAGGCGCAGATTTCCACCGTGTTTGGAACGGTCGCCGTGCCCGACCGCGGCATTGCCCGGCCAAACATGACGGCGACACTTGCCTTGCGGCCCGAGGCGCTGGATCTGGCTGCTGCCGGCGAACCCGGTGCGGCCGGACGCATCACTGCGCGCTATTATTCGGGCAGCCTCGTAGACTTTCGTGTGGCGCTTTCCTCAGGTGAGGAACTGCATGTCCAGACCTTCCCCAATGCGCGCTACTCCGAGGGCGACGACGTGACCGTGCGCGCGCCACTCGACGCGTTCTGGCTGATCGGTGCCGCGCAATGAGCGCGAAACGTGGCGCAGGAATTGCGCGCCCGTGGCTGCTGATGGTGCCGGCAGTGGCCCTACTGCTGATCTTCCTGGTGATCCCTTACATCAACATCGTGTTGATGAGCTTTCGCACGCCGGGCACCGGCACGCCCTATGGCGTCGGCTTCACGATCGACAATTACCTGCGCTTCTTCTCCGATTCCTTCTACCTTTTTCAGGTCTTCAACACGCTCTGGATCGGCGCGCTGACGACGGCGCTGTGCCTCATCATCGGCTTTCCCGTCGCCTGGCAGCTGGCGCGGGGCGACATGCGCTTTCGCGGCCTCGCCTACGGCCTCGTGCTGTCGCCGCTGCTGGTCGGCATCGTCATCCGGTCCTATGGCTGGACGATCCTTCTGGGCAATGCGGGCCTCATCAACCGCACCCTGCAGGCGCTGGGCATCATCGATAGCCCGCTGCCGCTGATGTACAACGCGCTCGGCATCACCATCGCGCTCGTTCACGTCTTCCTGCCCTTCATGATCCTGCCGATCATGGCCGCGATACAGGGCGTCGATCCGTCTCTGGAATCGGCGGCGCGTTCGCTCGGCGCTTCGCGCTTCACGGCATTCCGGCGCATCATACTGCCGCTTTCCATGCCGGGTATCCAGGCCGGCTGCATTCTCGTTTTCGTGCTGTCGCTCTCGGCCTATGTCACGCCTTCGCTGATCGGCGGCCTGCGCGTCAAGACGATGGCAGTGACCGTCGTGGATGCGCTGATCGACACGTTCCAATGGCCGTGGGGATCGGCACTTGCCCTCATGCTGTCCGTCACGGGAGCGGTCTGCGTCCTCATCTTTGCCCGCCTGACACGCATGAAATGGAAGGTCGCGAGATCATGAAGCGCCCGGTCCTCACGATCTATTGCCTGCTCGTCTACGCATTTCTGCTGGCGCCCATCCTCGTGGTGGTCGGCGCCTCCTTCAATGCGGGCAATTTCCTGACCTTCCCGCCGCAGGGCCTCTCGCTGCGCTGGTACGTCACCTTCTTCAACAATGAAGTGTTCATGCGCGCCATCCGGACCTCGCTCTGGTTGGCTGCGGTGTCCACCGTCATCTCCACGATTATCGGCACGATGGCCGCCATCTACTACGTGCAGCACGCGGGCAAGCGCAAAGAGCTGATCCGCATCGCCATGCTGTCGCCGCTGCTGTTGCCGGAGGTGCTGACGGCGATTTCGCTTCTGTTCTTTGTCTATACGATAGGCATCGGCACGCGCACCATCATCGGCCTCGTTGTCGGCCACGTGCTGATCACGCTGCCATTCGTCTTCATCAACGTCTCGGCGTCTCTGGAGAGCTTTGACTCGTCATGGGATATGGCGGCGCGTAGCCTGGGCGCAGGACGCTGGACGCGGTTTCGCCGCATCATGCTGCCCCTGATCAAGCCGGGTGTGATCGGCGGCGCACTCTTCGCCTTCATCATCTCGTTCGACGTGTTCACCATCTCCTTCATGCTGAAGGGTATTGGCATGTCGACGCTGCCCATTCAGCTGTTCGATTATCTGCGCACCAACTTCACGCCGGAGGCCGCCGCCGTCTCGACCTTGTCGATCGTGCTGACGCTCGGTGTGGTCATCGTATCGGAAAAGGTGCTCGGCCTGCGCATCCACCGTTTCTGACGGAGCCGCATGAAAGAGGGGCGCGTGGTCTGGCCACACGCCCCTTCTTAACATTAGGCCCGAAATCGGGCCCCGGATTCAGGCATTCACGTCGATCACAACGCGTCCGCGGATATTGCCCGCCACGATGTCCTGCGCGAGCGCCGGCAGGGACGACATCGGCTCGACCCGTGCGATGGAACTGATGTGCTTGGCGTCCAGATGCTGTGCCAGCGTCTTCCATGCGCGTTCGCGCTTGGCCAGCGGCGCCATTACGGAATCGACCCCGATCAGTGTGACACCGCGCAGGATGTGTGGCGCGACGCTGGCGGGCAAATCCATGCCGCCGGCCAGTCCGCACGCTGCCACCGCGCCGCCATAGACGGTCTGTGCAAGCACATTGGCAAGCGTCGTTGAGCCCACAGAGTCTACGGCACCCGCCCAACGTTCCTTCTGCAAAGGTCCGCCCTTTTCTGCGAGGCTCGCGCGATCCACGAAGTTGCTGGCGCCAAGCCCGGAGAGGTAGTCATGCGTGTCGGGGCGTCCGGTCGAGGCGGTCACGGTATACCCCTTCGAGGCCAGCAGGCTGATGGCCGTCGAGCCAACGCCGCCCGCCGCGCCCGTCACCAGCACCTCCTTGCCGCCCGGCGTGATCGAACCCCAGTCCTCAAGCGCGTCGACGCAAAGCGCCGCCGTGTAGCCGGCGGTTCCGATCGCCATTGCGTCCTGCAGCGAGAAGGCATCCGGCAGCCGCACCAGCCATTCCGGCTTCACGCGCTGAAACTTCGTGTATCCGCCCCATTCGGTTTCGGACATGCCCCAGCCATTGACGACCACCTTGTCGCCAGGCTTCCAGTCCGGCGAACGCGACTCGACCACCGTTCCGGCGATATCGATGCCTGCCACCATGGGCAGGCGGCGGGCGATGCGGCCCTTGCCCGCTACGGCCAGTCCGTCCTTATAGTTGAGGGTCGAATAGGCGACCTCCACCAGAACATCGTAGTCGGGCAGTTCGGCAAGTGTCAGCTTGCGGAATTCCGCTTTTGGTTTGCCATCCTGGTCGACAATCATCATTGCATTGAAAGCTTCGCTCACCGCACGTCTCCTTGCCGTTCTCGTGATTGTTTCAGGCCGCGGGTCCGCCCGCGGCATTCTTCTTGGCGCGCCGTTCCAGTGCCTGCACGAGCACCTCGCGCATGCCGGTCAGGTGGTCGCGCAACTGCACGACTGCGAGATCGGCGTCCCGCTCGCGAATGGCGGCGAGGATCGTCTCATGCGAGTCGGCGGCGCCCTGCCGCTCGAACAGGCCGAATGTCAGCATGTTGGTGATGGGAATGAAACTCTCGATCACCGTGTACATCATCAGCCGGAGAGGGGCGTTCTGCGTCGCGTCGACCAGCGCCCGGTGAAAGCGCACATCGGAAGCGCAAAAATCCTCGCCCGTGAGCGAGCGGCTGCGCTGAAGCTCGATTTCGGCCGCCATTGCCGCAATGTCTTCGTCGGTCCGGTTCCGTGCGGCAAGCTGAGCGCACACGCTCTCGGTCTCCAGTCGCGCCGTCACCAGTTCGTCCACGTCGAATGCTCCCACGCCGACCAGAAGGGTGGCTGCCCCCGTGATCATCTTGGAGAGACCTTCAGGGTCCGGCTTGGAGACGAAATTGCCGCCTGTCGGCCCACGGCGCGAGCGGATAAGGCTCTGCGCGGCCAATCTTTTCAGCGCCTCCCTGACGGTCGGGCGGGAGACACCGAAGCGCTTTGCGAGGTCTTCCTCATTTGGAAGGCGCTCGTCGATCTTGAGACGGCCGTCGAGAATGGCGCTGCGGATTTCGTCAGCAACCTGCTTGGCCAGACCGGTGCGTACCACATCGTCATAGTTCAGCGACATGTCTCTTTCCTCGCAGCGTCGGGGCGACTTGTCCAGCGCAGGAACGCAAAAACATATAGGTTTGACAAATAGCACAATTAGGATAGCCTCGATAGATTGCTTCACCCAAGGAAAAGGTCGGATGGCGCGCGAGACCAGCTCGGGGCCCAATCCCCAAGAGACAATGCCGGTGCCTGCTTTTGAAAGCCTCATGCGACAACTGCCGGCTGAGGCCCTTTTGATCGGTGACGCGATAGAACCGCGCTTCCGCGAGACTTTGAGTGAGGTCCCCGCGGCAAGGCCGGCCTTCGTCATGCGCCCGCGCAACACCCGCGAAGTTTCCATCTGCCTTTCGACATGCGACGCGTTGCATCAGCCGGTGGCCGTGCAGGGCGGCCGCACGGGCTTTCATGGCGGCGAAAGGGCCTGTCCCGGCGAGGCCATATTGTCTCTGGAGCGGATGACCGATCTTGCTGCCGTGGACGTTGCCGGCGGCTCTATCGAAGCGCAGGCAGGCGTTCCATTGCAGCGCGTGCAGGAGGCGGCAGTGGACGCCGGCATGTATTTCGGGGTCGACATCGGATCGCGCGGCAGCGCCACGATCGGCGGCAATGTCGCCAGCAATGCGGGCGGCATACGTGTGCTGCGCTATGGCATGTTCCGCGCGCAGGTGCTGGGTGTGGAGGCGGTGCTGGCGGACGGCACGGTCCTGACCTCGCTCAAGGGCCTTGCCAAGGACAATTCCGGCCTCGACCTCAACCAGTTGTTCATCGGCAGCGAAGGCACGCTCGGCGTCGTCACCCGCGCCTGCCTGAAACTTCATCCTCGCCCGGCGGCGGAGACGGCGGCCTTTTGCGCGGTCCCTTCGCTTGCGGCAGCCGTCAAGCTGCTCTCCCGTCTGAGGGTCGCGCTGGGTCCTCTGCTTTCCGCCTTCGAGTTGATCTTTGCGGATGCGTTTGAGGGTGCGCTGGCATTGAGGGACACACAGCGTCCCGTTGCGGCAGCTCCGTTCTATGTGCTGGCCGAACTGCATGCGCTGCATGCCGAACACGACATCGACGTCTTCGCCGCCGCGCTTGCATCGGCACATGAAGACGGCATCGTCAGCGATGTGACGCTCGCACAGTCGCCGCGCGAATTCGCGGCGCTATGGGCGTTGCGAGATGCGTGTTCGGAGCACCTTTCCACGCTCGACAGGCTCGTGGCATGCGATATTTCCGTTCAGCCGGCTCGGATGGAGACCTTCGTCGCCGAGGCCGGGGACTCGATCCGCGCACTGGACCCGACAGCGCGTTTCCCGGTTTTCGGGCATCTTGGAGATGGCAATCTGCACTATATCATTCAGACGGACCGTCCCGCGGATGTGGTCGACGGCGTCTATCGATGCGTGCAGCGTCTTGGCGGTTCGATCGCCGCCGAACATGGCATTGGCATCGACAAGAAGCCCTATCTTCATTTCAGCCGAAGTGACGCCGAGATCGCCACCATGCGTCGCTTGAAGCGCGCATTTGACCCCAATAACATCCTCAATCCGGGCCGCATCTTCGATGCCGTTGCCGGCGGTTCGGCCCAAGGGGCGGTCGCATGAGTGCAAATCCGCTCGAGGCACGCTATGCCGCGTCACAGGGGCGAATTCTCGTTTCGGGCACGCAGGCTCTGGTGCGGCTGCCGATGATGCAGCGCCAGCGCGATCTCGCAGTCGGGCTCAACACGGCAGGCTATGTGTCCGGCTATCGTGGCTCGCCGCTGGCCTCCTTCGATCGCGAGATGGGTGTGGGGCGCAAATATCTCGCCGCCAATCACATCGTCTTTCATCCCGGGCTCAACGAGGACATGGCGGCGACAGCCGTGTGGGGCACGCAACAGAACGGCATGTTTCCCGGCGCCCGCTATGATGGCATCTTCTCCATGTGGTACGGAAAGGGTCCCGGCGTCGACCGCAGCATGGACGTAATTAAACACGCCAATGCGGTCGGCACGGGACGCCATGGCGGCGTGCTGCTTCTTGCAGGCGACGATCATGGTGCAGTCTCCTCCACGCTGCCCCATCAAAGCGAGCACAATCTGATTTCCGCAATGGTTCCGATGCTCTCGCCCGGGGGTCTCGGCGAGTATATCGATTACGGCCTTCTGGGCTGGGCGATGAGCCGTTACTCGGGCGCGTGGGTCGGCTTCAAGGCGCAGACCGAAATCGTGGAATGCTCGGCAACGGTCGATATCGATCCCGAAGCGCTGACCATCGTGCTTCCAGATTACAAGCTTCCCGCCGATGGCCTGTCGATGCGTTGGCCCGATGGCCCTCATGCCATGGAGTTGCGGTTGCAGCACAAAATGGAGGCAGTCCACGCCTTCGCGGTCGCCAACCGGATCGATCGGGCATCTCATCGGCATAAAACGGCTCGTCTCGGCATTGTATCGAGCGGCAAGTCGTGGCTTGATCTTCAGGGGGCTCTTGCGGCGCTCGGCATTGACGAGGCGCGAGCCGAAGAACTCGGTATTGCCCTCTATAAGGTGGGGCTGAGCTGGCCGCTCGAACAGTCGGGTCTGATTGCATTCGCCAGCGGCCTCGAAGAGCTGTTCGTGGTCGAGGAGATGCGCCCGGTTCTGGAAGACCAGATCAAGGCGCTGCTGTTCAACCTGCCGGAGGGACGCCGTCCCCGCGTGGTGGGCAAACATGACGAGGCTGGACGAAGGCTCTTGCCGTCCCATGGCGAGATCGACACGGTCTCGGTTGCTCTCGCGCTGGCCAGACGCCTGCCCGCCGATACGATGATCGACGAGCGTACCGAAAGACTGGACCAGATTGCCCGCTCTGCGCCCGCCGAAGCGGCAGCGTTGAAGCGCGACGCCTATTTCTGCTCGGGCTGTCCACATTCTGTGTCCACGCGCCTGCCCGATGGCAGTCGCGCGACCACCGGTATCGGCTGCCACATGATGGTGATCGGGGTCGAGGACCGGAACACGTCCACCTTCACACAGATGGGCGGGGAGGGCGGCGCATGGATCGGCCTTTCACCCTTCACCGACGAGAAGCACATCTTCGTCAATATGGGTGACGGCACCTATTTTCATTCCGGCCTGCTTGCAATTCGCGCGGCGATCGCTGCCAAGGTGAACGCGACCTACAAGATCCTGTATAATGACGCCGTTGCCATGACCGGCGGGCAAGCACATGATGGCGACAACACGGTCCCGTCGATCGTTTCGCAGTTGCTTGCGGAAGGCGTCAGCCAGGTCGTTGTTGTTGCCGAACAGCCGGAGCGTCTGCAAGGTAGCCTGCCACGCGGCGTCGTCATCCACCCGCGCGACGAGCTTGATGCGGTGCAGCGCACATTGCGCGACATACCGGGTGTCACTGCCATTATCTACGATCAGGTGTGTGCCGCCGAAAAGCGCCGGCGCCGCAAGCGAGGCTCATTCCCCGTATCGCCGAGGCGAGCCTTCATCAACGAACTGGTGTGCGAGGGCTGCGGAGACTGTTCGGCAGTCTCCAACTGCATTTCCGTCGAGCCCGCCGAAACCGATCTTGGCCGCAAGCGCCGGATCAATCAGTCGAGCTGCAATACCGACCTGTCCTGCGTGAAGGGCTTTTGCCCTAGTTTTGTGACGATCGAGGGCGGCACCCTTCGCAAACCGAAGGCGAAAGGCGGGCGGTTCGATCCATCGACACTTCCGGAGCCGACGCTTCGACGTCTGGATGGCGCCTACAACATGCTGCTTGCGGGCATCGGCGGCACCGGCGTCATTACCGTCAGCGCGATCCTGTCCATGGCAGCGCATCTGGACGGGCTTTCCATCCTCACGCTCGATCAGACAGGCTTGGCGCAGAAGAACGGCGGGGTGGTCAGCCATGTGCGCGTCGCGGCGCATCCGCAGGCGCTCGCCGCCCCACGGATCGGTCCGGGCGAGGCCGATCTCGTTCTTGGCTTCGACGTTCTGGTGGCCGCATCGCCAAAATCGCTCAAGACTTTTGCACTGGGCCGCACACAGGCGGTTCTCGACGACCATTTTGCGCCCACGGCTTCCTTTGTTCAAAACACCGCTATCGATTTCCGGCAGGAAGCGACGCTGATCTCGCTGCGCAAGGCGGCTGGCGAAGATGCGGTTCACATGACCGCTGCAACCCGCCTCGGTACCGCGCTGATAGGTGATGCGATCGCCGCGAACATGTTTCTGCTGGGTGCAGCATGGCAGCGTGGTCTCGTGCCGGTCTCGCTTGCGGCGCTCGACCGCGCGATCGAACTCAACGGCGCGGGTATCGCGATGAATCGCGACGCCTTTGCCTGGGGGCGACGCTCGGTCGTGGAGCCGGATGCCGTGCTCGCTGCCGCTGGGCATGTTCCAGACGCTCCTCTTGCCGACACGCTCGACGCGCTGGTTGAACGCCGCGCTCAGTTTCTCACCGACTATCAGGATGCGGCCTATGCGAGGCGATATCGCGAGCTGGTTGCCAAAGCGCGTTCGGCTGCGGGTGAAACCGGCGATGTATTCGCGATGGCCGTCGCGCGCAACGCTTTCAAGCTGATGGCTTACAAGGACGAGTATGAAGTCGCGCGGCTGCATACGGACCGCTCCTTCGAGAGAAAGCTCGCCGAGCAGTTTGAGGGCAGGTTCAAGATCCGACATCTTCTCGCGCCGCCAGCAATTGCTCGTACCGACCCGCGCACCGGGCATCCGGCAAAGATCAGCTTCGGGCCATGGATCAGGCCAGCGCTCTCATTGCTCAGACATGGCAAGGCGCTGCGCGGCACGCGCTTCGATCTGTTTGGCCGGACGCAGGAAAGACGCATCGAACGGCAGCTGATTGCCGACTATTTCCTCGAAATCGAGGCGCTTTGTGACACCATCACACCCAAAACGCTTGAGATCGCCACGCAAATTGCCGGGCTTCCCGACATGATCCGCGGTTTTGGACACGTCAAACTTGCAAATATCGACCGCTATCGGGCGCGCCATGCGCAACTCACACAGAAATTGGCCGAAGCCGAACGCAACCTCAAGAACGCAGCCTGAGACGCCATGACACGAAAAATCATCATCGACACCGATCCGGGACAGGACGACGCTCTTGCCATTCTTCTGGCACTGGCAAGTCCGGAACTTGAGGTTCTGGGCATGGTCGCTGTGGCCGGCAACACTCCGTTGGAACTGACCCAGCTCAACATTCGCAAGATCTGCGAAGTTGCCGGACGGTCTGATGTGAAGGTCTTTGCAGGGTGTGACAGGCCCATGATGCGCAAGCTGGTCACCGCCGAATATGTGCATGGCGCGACAGGTCTCGATGGCTATGATCTGCCTGATCCCGTGATGCCGCTCCAGGACGGGGACGGCGTCGATTTCATAATCGAGACCCTGCGCCGGGAGGAGCCCGGCACGGTGACGCTCTGCACGCTGGGACCGCTGACCAATATCGGTACGGCGCTGTCACGCGCGCCGGACATTGCCTCGCGGGTTCAGGAACTCGTGCTCATGGGCGGCGGCTATTTCGAGGGTGGAAACATCACGCCATCGGCGGAATTCAACATCTATGTCGATCCGGATGCAGCCGAGATCGCGTTCACGGCGGGCATCAAGACGACGGTTCTGCCGCTGGATGTCACCCATCAGGTGCTGACAAACAAGCAACGGGTCGCGGCGATCCAGGCGCTCGGGACCCGCCCCGCTGAAGTCGCCGTTGGCTGGCTGGACTTCTTCAAGCGCTTCGACGAGGAAAAATACGGTATCGAAGGCGGTCCGCTGCACGATCCGAACGTCATCGCCTATTTGCTGAAACCGGAACTCTATTCCGGCCGCTTCTGCAACATTGAGATCGAGACCTCTTCGGAGTTGACGCTCGGCGAAATGGTCGTCGATTGGTGGGGCGTGACACAGCGCCCGAAAAACGCGACCTATCTGCGCGACGTGAATGCCGACGGCTTCTTCTCGCTGCTGACCGAACGGCTCGCGCGCCTCTAGGCCATCGCTCACTTTCTCTTGCGCGAAACGGTTCCGGCCCGCTCGCGCCAGTCTTCAGGCGGCCCGCGTCTGCGGGTCGCTTTCGTGCGCATTCCAACCAACACCGCATTCAATCCGCGCGGCGATCAGCGGAGCGATGACGCACTTTTGTCCATGTGCAAATATTTCTATCAAAGACAAAATTTGCGATTATAGAAAATTCTTGTTGTGACTTTTGCACTGTCAGCCTAACCTCCCGTGAAAATACACCCGGCAAAGGACCGGGTGCCCGGGGAACTGGAGGTCAGAGGTGCTGTCCGTAGCGGGTATCACGAAATCATTCGGCGGCGTGCATGCCCTTGCGGGCGCGGACCTCGAATGCTCAGCCGGCGAGATCGTCGGGCTGATCGGACCCAACGGAGCGGGCAAGTCGACGCTGGTGAATGTGGTGACGGGCTTTCTCAAGCCTGACGCGGGCACAGTGTCGCTGAACGGACGCGAGATCGCGGGATTCGATCCGCAGAGAATTTCCGATGCAGGGATTGCGCGCACCTTCCAGAACCTGCGTGTCTTTCGCGAGCTGTCGGTACGGCAGAATGTCGAGGTCGCTTTCCTGCGTTGCCGCCAGTTGCGGCCCGAGAAGGCGATGAAGGTCGACGTTGACGCGCTGCTGGAGGAATTTGGATTGACTGCGCTGGCCGAGACGCCCGCCGGCAGCCTGCCTTACGGAACGCAGCGCTGGATGGAGATTGCGCGGGCGATGGCCACGGCGCCCGACATTCTCATGCTGGATGAGCCGGCGGCGGGGCTGAACAATGAAGAGACGGAGCGACTTGGCAGGACGATAACGTCCGTGCGCGACAGAACCAGTGCTGGAATCGTCGTTATCGACCACGACCTTCGTTTCATAAACAGCATCTGCGCCCGGATCTTCGTGATGGATCAAGGCAAGCAGATCGCGGTGGGTGATCCTGCCGCGCTCTGGAAGAACCCGAAAGTGGTCGAGGTCTATGTGGGGCCGGACGCGGCGGCCTGAAGACAAATCAAATTTTGCGATGGGAGACGACGCATGAAGATCAATAAATCGATAGGTTTCGCTGTGGGGATGATGGCGGCCTTGCCCGTCGCCGCCTTTGCGCAGGAGGGTGAAGTCAAGATTGGCCTCGCCGCCTCTCTGACCGGCCCATATGCTCCCTATGCCGAGGTCGAAGGTGCGCGTTGCATGGCCGACAAGCTCAACAAGGCGGGCGAGGGGCCAAAGATCACGCTTCTGGTGGAAGACACGCGGTCGGAACCGCAGCTTTCGGTGACCATTGCCCAGAAATTCCTCGACGAGGGCGCTCAGGTTATCACCGGTATTCCCTTTCCAGATTCGTTGATACCTTTGTCCCAGCTTGCGGCCAATTACGGCGTGACGGTGTTTTCCGCCCCCAACACGCAGGTGGAGATGCAGGTTGCCGGTTTCGACAATTTCCTCGCGGGTGCCGTGCCTGATCCAGTCAATGGCGCGGCGACAGCCGAGGCCGTTTACGCTGCAGGTGCTCGCACTGTCGTGCTGTTCACCTCCGCTGATGCCGGGTCGTGGTCGGAAATGCTGCCGGAATGGTTCGGACAGGCGTTCGAACACGCTGGCGGAAAGGTCGTCGGCAAGCTGACGCACTCGTTTGGCACCACCGACTGGTCGCCGCAGATCGCGCGCCTCAAGGCGATGGATCCCATGCCGGACGCAATCATGATCTCCTCCGTCCTGCCTGACGTTGGCATCCTCATCCGGCAGCTCAAGGCCAATGGCTATGACGGCTGGATCATCGGCTCGGATGGTTTTGATGACCCATCGCTGGAAGGCTCCGTTGGCGATGCGGCGGCGCTGAACAAGGTGATGTTTGCAACCCATGGCCCAACCGGCCTCGACAGCACGATCGACGCCTTCCTGTCGGAGTGCAAGGCTGCCGGTTTCAAGGTTCAGGGCATTTTCGACGCGCTTGGCGCCGACATGGTTCTGGAAACGCATGCAGCGGCCGTCAAGGCGGGATCCGTCGATCCGGTCGCTATCCGCACCGCGCTGCGGGCAGAAGGCGGCAATCCGGGCGTGACGGCTCCTGTGATCTCCTATGCGGAGAATGGCGGGTTTCCGGTCAAGTCGGTTCCGGTGATCGGTTTCAAAGATGGCAAGCGGGTACTTGTCTCCGACTCCATGCCCTCATTCGTGCCGGCCTGGCGCTGATCCGATGAGTGACTTGCTGCGACTGGAAGGGTTGACGGTCAATTACGGCCCCGTAACGGCCGTACACGGTCTCGACCTGACCATCGCAGCGGGCGAACTGGTGGCCCTTCTGGGCCCGAACGGGGCCGGCAAATCCTCCACGATCGGAGCAATCACCGGTCTTGTTCGCAGCGGCGGAAAAATCATCTTCGACGGCGTCGACATTTCCCGCATGCCGGCCGAAGCTCGGGTCGAGCGTGGCATTGCCGTTTCCCCTGAAGGGCGGCGTATCTTCGCCAATCTCACGGTTGCGGAAAACCTGAGACTTGGCGCGGCGACGCGCAAGGATGCGGCGGCGGCGCGTTCCGACATGGATCGCCATATCGCGCTGTTCCCGGTACTCGGGGAGAGGATCTCGCAACAGGCCGGCACGCTGTCGGGTGGTGAGCAGCAGATGCTGGCCATTGCGCGGGCACTCATGAGCCGTCCAAAACTGCTTCTGCTGGATGAGCCCTCGCTGGGACTCGCGCCCATGATCGTCGCGCGCATCTTCGAGTTCATCGCCCAGCTCAAGGCGGATGGCCTGACGGTCCTGCTTGTCGAGCAGAACGCAGTGCAGGCCATGCGCCTTGCCGACAGGGTCTATGTCGTGGCGACGGGGCAGGTGACCTATTCCGGCCCTGCGGCGGAGCTTGCCGGATCGGACCTCATGGCCCTGTATATGGGAAACTGAGCCGATGGAATATTTCGTCCAGCAACTGGTGAACGCGCTCGCCTTCGGCTCGGAATATGCGCTTGTCGCACTCGGCCTTGCGGTGGTGTTCTCCATTATGGGCCTTGTCAACTTCGCACATGGCGAGGTGATCGGTGCCATCGCCTATTCACTCCTTCTGACCGCTTCGGTCGGGCTGTCGTCGCCATTTCTGGCGGTCGTGCTGGCGGTTCTGGCCGGTATCGCGGTTTCCGTCGCACTGGAGCGCGTGGCGTTTCGACCCGTGCGCAATGCGCCGACGACAACGGGCCTTCTGACCGCGTTCGGCGTGAGCATCCTCTTGCAGAACATGTTCCAGTTGCTCATCTCGCCGCGACCGCAGGCCTTTTCGCTGTTCAATGGAATGAGCACGACCTGGCATCTCGGTCCCTATTCCGTGTCCTCGCTTCAGGTGATGGAATTCGTGGTCGCGGCCATTTCCATGGCGGCCCTCGTGCTGTTCCTCAACCGGTCGACGCTGGGCGTTGCAATGCGCGCTGCCTCGCGCGATTTTTCCACTGTTCGACTGATGGGCATTCGCGCCAACCGGGTGATCGCGGCAGCGTTCGCGATCTCCGGGGCGCTTGCCGGGATTGCCTGCGTGTTCATTCTTGCGCGGCGCGGTGGCGTGGCACCCGATATGGGCTTCGGCCTTGTTCTCAAAGCCTTCGTCGCCTGCGTCATCGGAGGATTCGGATCGCTGATCGGCGCGGCGGCTGGCGGAATGTTGCTAGGTTTCATTGAAGTCGGATTGCTTGCCGCCCTGCCGCAGGAAATGGGCGGGCTCAAGGAGGCATTCACCTATGTGATCGTGACGCTGATCCTGCTCTACAAGCCCGAGGGCCTGTTTGGCACGCGGCGAGAACTCGGCGACAAGGAATTCTGAGGATGTCCGAGGCTGTTTTCAGAACGTCCCCGACGCGAGCGCGCCGCAGGCCCTGGTGGCTTGTTGGGATATCCGGAGGACTTGTCACTGCGATTCCGGTCGTCCTCATCGGCATCGCGGTGATCCTGATCGCGCCAACCTATTATCAGAACCTCGCAGCGACGGCCGCGATCAATCTGGTGATCGTGGTGGGACTGCAGGTGTTCATGGGCAATTCCGGCATTGCGCATTTGGGTCACAGCGCCTTTGCCGGGCTGGGCGCCTATGGCATGGCTATCCTGGCGACGCCGCTGATGATGAAGCGGCTGTCGATCCCCAATGCACCTTTCGGCCTCGCTCAGGTGGAACTCCACCCCGCGATCGCCGTGATCGTCACGCTTGCCGTCGTGGCAGTGGTCGCGGTGATATCGGGCCGGGTGATCGCGCGTCTGTCAGGCATTGCCGCAACGATCGTCAGCCTCGCCTTCCTCATCGTCGTCCACTCGATGTTCCTGCACTGGCCGGCGCTGTTCAAGGGCAATCAGGGCTTCTTTGGAATTCCCCAAGTCGTCGGGCTGCCCGCGATCCTTGCCTGCGGCGTGGCCGTGATCGTCATTGCCCGGCTCTTCCGGGAAAGTCCAAACGGCCTGCAGCTTCGCGCCACGGCGCAAAACCCGCAGGCCGCGGATGCACTGGCAATCGATGCGCGGGCGCTGAGACGCCAGTCGTGGGTTCTGTCGGCTTTGATCTGTGCATCCGCGGGGATTCTTTACGCTCTGTTTGCGGGTACCATCAGCCCGCGCATCTTCTATTTCCAGCAGGTTTTCATGACCCTCGCCATGCTCATTCTGGGTGGTATGGGAACCGTGACGGGGGCGGTCTTCGGCACGTTGATCCTGTCGATCGGACTGGAAGCGATCCGAATCTTCGAAAGCGGCGGCGTTGTGGCCGGTCTGACCCTGCCGCCGATGCTGGGGCTGTCGGGCGTCGCGCTCGGTGCTGTGATCGTATTGTGCATGGCGCTCAGGCCGCAGGGTATATGCGGGCCGAAAGAACTGGACGAAATGTTGAGCGGAGCGCTCCGGCGTCTTCGCGGTACCAAGTGAAAGAGTGGGAGAAACACAGAATGAATCTCGCCGAGCAGGCGGCAGCCAACAAGGCTGCATACGAAGCGGAGTATCAGCGTCTGCGTGCCGCCGGAGTGAAATTCCTGCAAAGCCATACCGCGGACATGGCGGGTGGCTTTCGCTCGAAAATCTCGCCGCTGAAATTCTCGGCTTCCGGCGACGCGCTCAATGGCATTCTCTATTGCGTCTCCCACGGTGACGGCCAGCCCATCGGCGATACGGCATTTGCCGCGCCGCTGGCATCGGACAGCAATGGTTATCCGAACATTCAGGCACTCGCCGATCCGGCCTCGATCCGGCACCATGGTTGGCGTCCCGACATGGCATCGGTCATCTCCACCGGCTACATGCTGGACGGTACGCCATGTGTCGTCGATCCCCGCTATGTGCTTGAGCAGGCCGATGCACGCCTGCGCGGACTCGGCTACACGGCCAAGGTGGCGGTCGAATATGAGTTCGGCATCTTTCATGTCGACGAACCGCTGATGCAGCAGGGCCGCTATCGCGAGTTGAAGCCGTGGGGCCACTCGCTGATGAACTACAACCTCGTGAGAGACGGCGACTATCAGGATCTGGTCACCGAATTCATGAGCAGGATGGAAATGCTGGGTATCGGCGTGGCGTCCTTCGTCACGGAATACGGCTATGGCATGTATGAGTTCGCGCTGACGCCCAAGACGGCGGTCGAAGCAGCCGATGATGCCGTACGCGCCAAAGTGCATCTGCAGGAGCTGTGCGCCGAGCATGGGCTGGTGGCCACCTTCATGACCCGGTTTCAGCCTCCAGGTCGCGAAAGCGCATGCGGCGCGCACCACCATGTGAGCCTGTGGCAGGACGACACGCCTGTGATGGCTGCCGGCACGAACGCTCTGTCGCCTGTCGGCGAGCAGTTTCTCGCAGGCCTGCTCAACAGGTTGCGCGAGACCCATGTGTTCTTCCGCCCGACCATCAATTCCTATCGCCGCTTCGACCGTTATGCGTGGTCGCCAACCGACGTCAGCTGGGGCTATGAGAACCGCACGGCGGCGGTGCGTGCCATCACGACGCCAACGCCGTCAGCCTGCCGCTTCGAGCATCGCGTCGCGGGTGCCGACGTAAATCCTTATCTGACCATCGCCGCACTTCTGGCGGCTGGGGCCGAGGGCATTGAGAACGGTGCGACCCCGCCTCCCGCGCAGGCGGGGGTGGCCGCCGACGGCGCCGTGCCCGCTCTGCAAAACAATCTGGCCGCCTCCGTTGACGATTTTGCCGCCTCGGAATTCTGCGCGAGGGCATTCGGCGAGGCATTCCGCGATCACTATGCGGAGAGCCGACGTAACGAAGTGACGGCGTTCGAGACGTGGCAGTCCCAGCGCATCACCGACTTCGAGTGGCAGCGCTATTTCGTGTGAGGCAGGCAGGGCTGGCATTTGCCGGCCCATCGCATTTCAGGAATTGCGTCAGCCTCGGGCAAAGGCCACGAAGCGCTTCAGCAATGACGGACCTTCCGGCGAGGGGCGCAGCGTATCTCGCATCTGCGCATGGCCATGCTGATCGTCGTTGGTCGCCAGAGCGTCCATCAGCATCGACATCATGGGCAGGGTCAGTTCCGGATGAAACTGGACACCCCACGCGGCGGGGGCGTGGCGCAGGACCTGATGGCGATCGCGGTCGCTGGAGGCTAGTACGATAGAGCCGGACGGAGCTTCGAGAACGGTCTCATAATGATGGGCCTGAAGGTCTGCGCACTGGGGCATCACGCCGAACAACGGATCGTCGCTTGCCTCGAAACGGACCTCCACCGTTCCGCCTTCGACGCCCTGCGGATTTCTGCCAACCCGGCCGCCGAGTGCATGTGACAGGAGTTGATGTCCGAAGCATACCCCCAGCACCGGCACGTCGCACTCCACGGCGTCGCGGAGCCATCTGCCGGATTCGAGCATCCACGGCGCCTCGGTGCTGACCATCGCTCCAGAGCCAGTCACGATTATACCCGCATAATCGCGTGGCGCGGAAGGTGGGAGCTCACCAGCCTCGATATCGGTGACGACTGCTTCGGACGAAGTCAGTCCGGCGCTGCTGAGGAAGGTCTGCTCGGTGTCTCCGAAGTCGCGAATGAACTCCGGCGACACGGCGGCCAGGGAACCTGCCCTGAGAATGAGGAAGGGTCTGCCTGTCTCCATAGGTCAGCCAATGTCCCCCACCAGCGGCGGTATCATCGAATTGGACATGATCAGCACTGCAGGTTCGTCGCTCGCGCAAAGATAACCGTGCTCCATTTCGCCATCGAACAGGATGCTGTCCCCCTTGTTCAGTATTAGCGGCTCGTAATAGCGCGTGTGAAGCTCCAGCGAGCCGGACAGGATCTGCAGGAATTCTTCACCCGAATGGGACCGCCAGCCGCCAGTATCGTCGAGAGACCGACCGGTGACTGTGACCGTCCAGAAGAGATTGCTCTTGTCGCGAAAATCGCTGCACAGCACCTCGAATGTCAGCCCTTCCGTCTCATGGAGCGTGCCTGTCCCAGCCCGCGTGATGGACCGCCGTGCCTGGGGGGTGGCGCGAGGCATCGCCAGGAAAGAGGTGACTGGCACCTGAAGGACGCCTGCGATCTTCAGGGCAAGCTCGACGGAAATCCGCTGTTTTCCGTTTTCCAGTTTCGAAAGCTGCGATACCGGCAATCCCGAGCGCTCGCTCAGGTCTCGCAATGTCAGCTTCAGTCGCTTGCGGGTCTGGCGTATCGCGTCACCAAGATTGTGCGTCATTGCGCCATTCGCTTCGGGTTGGACTTCTTGAAACTAGCTAGAGCAATCAAGAGCTTTCATCAATCGTGTGACGTGTTGACCAGTTATGCGGGCTGTTCGGCAAGCACCGCTTCCAGAACATCGCCGATGAGCGACTCCACCTTGGACGAAGTTTCGGGATTCGAAAACAGCGCATTGTTCACTTCGAGGTAGAAGCACGGCAGACCGTGGTCGAGAGCGTGCGCCTGAAGGCTGTAGGCGACGACGCCGCGCCAGTCATAGGGCTCGTTGTCGCCGATGCGCAGACCGAGCTCTGCGCCGCGCAGGCTGAATTCGCGCAGCACGTCTGTGACGAAAGGGCTCTCATTGCGCCACAAGACGCCGATATCGACGGGCCGGTGCAGTCCGCCCATCACAGGCGTGAACGAATGGACCGAGACCACCGCCTTGCGGGCCGGGATCAATGGCGCGATGGCAGCGTCCACCGGATCGACCGCGATCTGGCGCCTCAGCCTGCGCTCGGCATCGCTGATTGCCATGTTGGCCGGGACCGGGATGCCGCCGAGATCGGGCCGCATGTGATCCCAATCGCTGTCGAAACGGTTGTAGTCCACGAAGATGCGCGAGTAGCGGGCAAGGACGGCTGGCGCATTGAGGCGTTGCGAGAGCGCCCGGGTCAGACCATCGACGCCCGGATCGTATGCATAATGCGTTTCAAGCATCGCTGGGGGCAGTCCCAGATTTTTCCATGGCGCAGGCACGGTATTGCCCGCGTGTTCGCACAGCAAAAGCAGCGGGCTGTCAGAAGCGCCGCGAAGCGTTTCCACCGCTTCGGCCCGCAATGCATCGAGGGTTTCGGCTGCGAGTTGCATCACGCTCGTCTCTACGCGCCGAGGCGGCGGATATGGAAGGCTTTGGCAACTGTGGACTCCAGCAGCCCAACCTGTCCGTTGGTGCGGCCTAGACCCGACTCCTTTATGCCACCCCATGGCAGATAGAGGTCGGCGTGATCGCATCGGTTGAGATAGACCGTGCCTGCCTCGACCTCGTCGAGAAGCTCAAGGCCGCGATCGATATCCTGCGTCCACACGCTCGCCGAAAGGCCGTATTCGCTGTCATTCATCAGGGCGACAGCCTCCTCGTCGCCGGATACAGCCTGAACCGCCGCCACCGGCCCGAACAGTTCATCGCGCATGATCGACATCGAGTGGTCGAGACCGGTCAGCACCTCGGCAGGGACATAGGCGGCACCCAGATCCGTGCTCGCGCCGATCAGCCGCTTGCCGCCTGCCGACACGGCCTGTTCGATCTGACCACGGATGCGCTCGGCCGCACCAGCATGAACGACAGAACCGATCATCGGCTTTTCCTCGATCGGATGGCCGATGGTCCACTTCTCCGTCTCCGCGACAAGCGCCTCGACAAAACGGTCATGGATGGAGCGGTCGACATAGATGCGTTCGACCGAGCAGCAGCTCTGCCCGGCATTGGAAAAGCAGCCCTCGGCGATGTCGGCGACGAGCTTCTCTATGTCCGCGTCAGAGCGAATATAGGCCGGATCCTTGCCCCCCAGTTCCAGATGAACATTGGTCATCGTGCCGCCTGCCGCCGCGTGGACGCGCTTGCCGCCTGCAACGGACCCAATGAAATTGACGGCGTGGAACGTACCCGCCGCGATGAGCTTTTCCGCGTCGGGATGGGACAGGTGAAGGCTCTGAAAGACGCCGTCCGGGCCTCCTGCGGCGCGCCAGGCTTCCTGCGCAATCTCGGCGACCAGGGGCGTCTGCGGAGAATGCTTCAGAATTACGACGTTGCCGGCGATAAGCGGCTGGCTCACGAGATAGCCGAGCATGGCCGTGGGGTAGTTCCACGCGCAGATGGAGAGGTGAATGCCGCCAGGAACCGGGCGCGTGAAGCGCCGAATCGCGGCATCGCTTTCGAATGGCTGATCGGCGAGCGTCCGCGTTGCACCCTGAGCAAGCATGTCGCCAACCAGCGCGAGCCGGGGCGTTTCATCCGACTGCCAGCGGGGCCGCCCGATGGATGCGGCGACCGTGTCCGCCAGCACATCGGCGCGCGCCTTCATTTCTTCGCCGAAACGGTGCACGAGCGCAATCCGCTCTGACAATGGCGTGCGCCGCCACGGCTTTACGGCGGCTCGGGCGGCATCGATCGCTTCGCTGATCGTCCTGGCGTCTGCATAGCTGCGGGTGAGGTGGATTGCCCCGTCGATCGGCGAGATCACGTTGAAATTGCTATGCGACATGGGCACCGACCTCGTTCGATGTGAGTTTCCCAAACCGTATAGAAATTTTCGAAATCAGCAACTTTTTTCTATTTGCGCTTGATGTCGATCTAGAACTCGATAGTGTCGCCACAGAAGATGGGCGTGCCCATCCAAATGCCGTGGTCGCACATTGGGGAATGCCATGCTCAGCTATGATTTTTCGGGACGTCATGCCGTCGTAACGGGTGCCGGTGGCGGCATGGGAGAGGCGATAGCACTGGCACTGCTCAAGGCGGGTGCGGCGGTGACGGCGATCGACCTCAAGCCACAGCCGTCGACACTGGACGGATTTGGCGACAGGCTGTCATTCCATCAGGGCGATCTCTCCGACGCGGCCTTTGTCGACGCGACGTTTGCACAGGCAGGCGAGGCGCGCGGCAGCATCGACTATCTTGCCAATGTCGCCGGTGTGCTGTGGTTCGGCCGAGACAAGTCCGTTCTCGATATGGATATGGACACCTGGGACAAGGTCTTTTCGATCAATCTGCGGGCCGTGGCGCTGACCTCGCGCGCGGCCGTGCCCTTTATGCGCAAGACCGGACGCGGCGGCGCCATGGTGCATTTTTCGACAATCCAGTGGTATCGCGGCGACCCCAATCCGCAGGATGCCTATCAGGCGTCGAAGGCCGGCGTGTGCGCACTATCGAAGTCGCTCGCCATGCAGCTCGCGAGCGAAGGAATTCGCTCCAACGCGATCTGCCCGGGCATGACGCTCACGCCGCTGCAGGCGCGCTGGGACAATGAGGATGTGCTGAAAGCCGTCGCCGACTATGCGCCGCTCGGTCGCATCGGCACGCCGCAGGACATGGCCAACGCCGCTCTTTTCCTTCTCTCCGACGCATCCGGATACATCACCGGCATAGAACTGGCCGTCGATGGCGGCTTGCTGATGCGCATGTAGCCTGCGCGACGCGCCTGCCACTTCCGGCAGGCGCCTTCTCCTCAGGTGAGCGAGAATCCGTCCGGTGCGATTGCGATGCCGCGGGGCTTTTGCATTAAACCTTTGCGTGTATGTGCGTTCTCACGAAATCGCATAAGTTTCATTATGGAACTGCCGCTTGTTGGCTGGAACTGGCCGGCTGGTCGGCTTCACAAATTCCGATAGCGTCCCCTTCAGGTTCGAGGTAGCTGTATCCGGTACGGGGTACGATACAACTATCTTTGAGGGACCAGATGAACGATCTGCGGAAATACTTGGCCGAAAGTATCGGCACGTTTTGGCTTACTTTTGCGGGCTGCGGTTCGGCAGTTCTGGCTGCGACATTCCCCGAAGTGGGGATTGGTTTTGTTGGCGTATCACTCGCGTTTGGCTTGACGGTCATCACGATGGCTTACGCCATCGGTCATGTTTCCGGATGTCATCTCAACCCCGCGGTGACGATCGGGCTGTGGGCGGGGGGACGCTTTCCTGCCAACCAGATATTGCCCTACATTATCGCTCAGGTTGCAGGCGGTATCATCGCGGCAGCCTTGCTATACATCATTGCAAGCGGGTCGCCTGAGTTTTCACTGGCGGGTGGTTTCGCTTCAAACGGTTATGCCGAGCATAGTCCCGGCGGCTACAACATGGTCGCGGCCTTTGCGATGGAACTGGTCATGACGGCAATGTTTCTGTTCGTGATCATGGGTGCGACGCACGGCAAGGCGCCTGCCGGGTTTGCGCCTTTGGCCATTGGCCTTGCGCTGGTTCTGATCCATCTGGTCTCCATCCCGGTGACAAACACGTCGGTGAACCCGGCTCGCAGCACTGGCCCCGCATTGTTCGTCGGTGGTTGGGCACTCGCTCAACTCTGGTTGTTCTGGGTCGCTCCAATCATGGGTGGCATTGTCGGCGCCATTGCGTACCGTTGGATCAGCTCGGAGCCATCTGCCGACATCGTGGGCACCGATGCCGGGCTGAAAGCAGCACACACATAAGAACTTCGGCAATTGAGCGATCTAGGAGGCGGCCCGCTCGGGTCGCCTTTTTGGCTGCTCCGAAGTAAAGTACAGAACTCAGTAACTTTGCGCTATTAACTGATAGCCCCAAGGGCTATCTCCCCTCGCCTGACTCGTTGTGGGCGCGCGGCGTTCCTTTAAGCCTCTGCCCGCTGCCATGGAACCAGACAGCATACGGCGGCGTTCCATTCGATCCACAAAACTGAACGCCTTGGCTGTTCATTCGACAAGGCAACACGAATGAGGGATTCGCGGTGGCGCCGAGGGCGAACTGGAAGGGCTTTCTGAAGGTCGGCGAGGTGAACTGCCCGGTTGCGCTCTACACCGCAGCCTCGACCTCGGAGCGCATTTCCTTTCGCACGATCAATCGGGTCACCGGGCATACGGTCAACCGTCAGTATGTCGACAGCGACACCGGCAAGCCGGTCGACAAGGACGATCAGGTCAAGGGCTATGAGGTGAGCCAGGGCGAGTACATCGTGCTCGAACCCGAGGAAGTCGCGGCCGCCGTTCCCGAAAGCGACAAGACGCTGGAAGTGTCAGCCTTCATCGGCTGCGGTGAGATCGATGACGTTTATTTCGACAAGCCCTATTACCTCGCGCCTGCCGACAAGAGCGCACAGGAAGCCTTCGCGCTCATCCGCGAGGGCATGCGCAAAAAGAAGGTGGCCGCGATTGCGCAGACGGTCCTCTTCCGGCGCGTCCGGACCGTGCTCATTCGCGCCCACAATGACGGATTGGTCGCCACCACGCTCAACTTTGACTACGAGGTGCGTTCCGCCAAGGAGGCATTCGGCGATGTGCCCGAACTGAAGATCAAGGGCGAAATGCTGGAACTGGCCGAACACATCATCAAGACCAAGATGGGCAAGTTCGATGTGACGAAGTTCGATGACCGTTACGAGGCCGCACTTGCCGAGGTCGTCAAGGCGAAGCTGGAAGGCAAGAAAATCCAACCTCGCAAGGAAACCGCCAGCGCGAAGGTGGTGGATCTCATGGCGGCCTTGCGCGAGAGCGCGGGACAGGGCGGAAAGAAGGCCGCCGCGTCGTCCTCCGGCAAGAAGGCCGCAAGCGGGAGCCGTGCGGCGCCTCGCAAAAAGGCGAGCTGACCATGGCGCTCGACATCTACCGGAAAAAGCGCAACTTTTCGGTGACATCCGAGCCGCGCGGACGCCGGGTTCGCAAGGGCAGCAACAGTTTCGTCATCCAGAAGCATGCGGCGCGGCGGTTGCATTATGATTTTCGGCTGGAGATGGACGGCACGCTGAAAAGCTGGGCCGTCACGCGCGGACCGAGCCTGGTCGCGGGAGAAAAGCGGCTCGCGGTCCATGTCGAAGATCACCCGCTGGAATATGGCGACTTCGAGGGCACTATTCCCAAGGGTGAATATGGCGGCGGTACCGTCATCGTCTGGGATCGCGGTATCTGGGCGCCGGTCGGCGATGCCAGCAAGGGCTATGCCAAGGGCCATCTGGAGTTTGAGCTCAAAGGTGAAAAGCTCGCAGGGCGCTGGCATCTGGTTCGGATGGAAGGCAAGCCTGGCGAGAAGCGCGAAAACTGGCTGATGATAAAGGCCGACGACGACTTTGCGCGTCCTGAGGGTGCCGAGGATATCTTGGAGGAGCGCCCGGACTCGGTGAAAACTGGGCGAGCGATTGCCGAGGTCGAAGGAGAGGCACCCGGCTGGTCGTCGAAAACCGGCAAGATTTCCAAGACCCGCAAACGCGCCAAGCCGGCGGCGAAGACCGACGAAGCTGGGAGCACCGCGCAAACTGTCATTCCAGATCCCTCAACAATAAAGGGCGCGAAGAAGGCGGCGATGCCGGCCTTTGTGGAACCGATGCTGGCTACGCTCGTCACGGCGGCGCCCGCCGGCGACCGCTGGCTGCACGAGATCAAGTTTGACGGATACCGGCTTCAGGCGCGGATCGAGGCCGGCCGCATCAAGCTTCTGACACGCAGCGGTCTAGACTGGACAAAGAAGTTCGGAAACGCCGTGATCGAGGCTCTGCAGGAGCTGCCTGTCGGGGCCGCGATCATCGACGGCGAACTGGTGGTCGAAAACGAGTCCGGTGTCTCGGACTTCTCGGCTCTGCAGGCCGATCTGAGCGAGGGCCGCAAGGACCGCTTCGTCTTCTACGTTTTCGATCTGCTTTATCTCGACGGATATGACTTGCGCGCCGTGCCGCTGGCCGAGCGCAAGGCGGTGCTGGACAAGGTCGTTTCATCCGAAGGCGGACTGATCCGCTTCAGCGGCCATTTCGAGGAAAGTGGCGACATGGTGCTTCGCCATGCCTGCCGGCTCAGCCTCGAAGGCATTATCTCCAAACTGCGCGACGCCCCCTATCGTACAGGTCGCGGAAAGATCTGGGTGAAGTCGAAATGCTCGGCGCGGCAGGAGTTCGTGGTCGCAGGATATGTGCCCTCGACGGCCTCGACCAAGAGGGTCGGTTCGCTGGTTTTGGGCGTCTATGACGGCGAAGAGCTTCAGCATGTCGGGCGCGTAGGCACCGGCTTTTCCGATGCGGTCGCCGCTGACCTGTTGCGCAAACTTGAGCCCATCCGGACCACGGCAAGTCCGTTCGGCGAGAAGCTCTCGCCGGAGGCGGGCCGCAAGGTGAAATATGTGCGGCCCAAGCTGGTGGCGGAAGTGGAATTTCGCGCATGGACTGCCGACGGGAATTTGCGGCACGCGTCCTTCCGGGGTTTGCGCGAGGACAAGGATCCGCGCGAGATTGTCCGTGAGAGGCCCAAGGGTCGTGCAAAGGAAGTGCCTATGCAGAAGCGCACTGTCAAACTCACGCATCCTGACCGTGTCTACTGGCCGGATGTGGGCGTGACCAAGGAAGGACTCGCCGACTATTATGCCGAGGTCTGGCGGGTCATTTCGCCCCATATCGTCGGTCGGCCGCTCGCCCTGCTTCGCTGCCCGAGCGGAATCGAGGGTGAAAAATTCTTCCAGAAGCACGCCTGGAAGGGTATCAATCCCAATATCGTTCTCGTCAAAGACCCGGCCGATCCGTCAGATGAACCGCTGATCAGCATCAATGACCTCGACGGTCTCATGGGACTTGTGCAGTCGGCGGTGCTCGAAATTCATCCGTGGGGTTCGAGCCTGTCCGATTGGGAAAAGCCGGACCTGATCGTCCTCGACCTCGACCCGGGGGAAGACGTTGCGTGGCAGGCGGTGATCGATGCGGCGCTTGAGGTGAAGCAGCGGTTGACCGATGCGGGATTGGCAGCCTTCGTGAAGACGTCAGGCGGCAAGGGGTTGCACGTGGTATCACCGCTTGAGCCAAAGGCGGACTGGAGCGCGGCCAAGGCTTTCACCAAATCGATCGCAGATTCAATGGCTTCGGATGCGCCGGATCGTTACGTTTCCACCATCACCAAGTCGAAACGCCACGGCAAGATTTTGGTCGACTATCTGCGCAATCAGCGCGGCGCAACTGCCGTGGCGCCCTATTCGACGCGTGCGCGGCCAGGTGCTGCCGTGTCGGCGCCGCTTCAATGGGATGAGTTGGGCTCCGGTATAGGCCCTGCCTATTTCACGGTGAAGAACATGCCGTCCCGCCTGTCAGCGCTGTCATCGGATCCGTGGGCCGAGTTCCGATCCGCCGCCGCGCCTCTGGCGACAACCTCGAAGCGGTCGCGGAAACGAACCTGACCTACTTCCTTTTCGTCTTGCCCTCGGCGGCAATACTCTTCTTGAGCGCATCCATGATGCTGATCACATTGTCCGTGCGGGCCTCGGGTTCAGCCTTTGCCTTAGTGGGGCGTTTGCGGCCTTTCTTCTTGGCGGCAATGATATCGAGCAACTTCTGCTGAACGGGGTCCTCGACCATTGCCGGGTCCCACGATGACGTGCGCTCCTCGATCAGTTTGGTGACCAACTTCATCAGTGCGGGATCAACCTTGCCTCCGCCGACGGAAGCGAAATAGTCTTCCTCGTCGCGCACTTCATCGCCATAGCGAAGTGTCCAGACGACGATGCCCTTTCCGCGCGGCTCCAGCATCACCGCCCGCTCCCGTCGGTATAGAACGAGGCGCGAGATCCCGACCGTCGATGTCGAGACCATCGCATCGCGTATGACGGAGAAAGCCTCCTCGCCGACGGCGGCGTTCGGCATGAGGTAATGCGGCTTGTCGTACCAGATCCATTCGATGGAATCGGATGGCACGAACTCATCAATATCTATCGTCCGCGTGCTTTCGAGTGCGACCGCCTCAAGTTCCTCGTCTTCCAAAAGAACATAATCGTCTTCGCCGCGCGGATAGCCCTTGACCTCGTCATCCTCGTCGACGGGCTTGCCTGTCTCCCCGTCGACATACTGGCTGATCACGCGATTGCCTGTCTTCTGGTTGAGCGTGTGGAAGCGAACCTTCTCGTTCTCGGTCGTTGCCGGCATCATCGTCACCGGGCATGTCACGAGCGACAGCTTCAGATAGCCCTTCCAGAAAGACCGTGGCGGCACGTGAAAACCCCGCTGAAATTTGTCTTCGCAACGTATCGCGCGAGGGTTGGTTCCCCCTCCCCGTCCGCCAGTGTCCGCACCTGCCCGGATCAGAACGATCTGTGCCGTTGGCGCTGGGCGGTGAGGAAAACAAGAAAATGACGTGAGCGCGTGATGGCGACTTGACAGAAAAACGATTCCGCCATCATTTATCTAACCGGTTGGTTAGTTAGGGGAACAATTGATGGGTATCAGAACTTTTGCTTATGCGGCTGCGGCAGCAGTCATGACCTTTTCCTTCCAGGTCTCCGCACAGGAATGGAAGCCGAGCGAGCCAGTCACGATTATCGTGCCCTGGTCGGCCGGCGGGTCGACAGACACGGTGACGCGCGTTGTCGCTGGCGAACTCTCGGACGCGATCGGCCAGAGCTTCGTGATCATCAATCAGCCGGGAGCGTCCGGCTCGGTCGGGACCCGCGCGGTCTGGGAAGCGCCGCACGACGGAATGACGATCGCGGCGGGTGCCGTCGCCGATCTGGGTGCCTACCCTGTATTCGGGACCCTCGACGCGAAACTCTCCGACTGGAGGCTCTATATCCATGTCGCCAATCCGGGCCTGATCTCGGTGCCCGTCAACAGCGAGTGGCAGGACTTTGGTCAATTGCTTGAGGCGCTGAAGACATCTGCCGAGCCGATCACGGTCTCGTCCGGCGGTCTCTCCTCGGCCACGGCAATCTCCATGCAGACGCTGGAGAAGGCAGCCGACATCAAGTATCGCCAGATCGTTTACGAGGGTGGCAACCCGGCCGTCATCTCGACAGTTGCCGGCGAGACGCAATTCACTGCGGCAACCGCGACCGAGCAGGTCGATATGATCCGCGCCGGTCGCCTTCGTCCGCTCGCGGTGATCGCCGATCAGCCGCTCGAACTGGAGGGCTTCGGCACGGTCCCTGCCGTGACGGACTGGCTGCCCAATGTGAAGAGTGCGCCGAACTATTTCGGCATTTACATTCCGGCCGACGCACCCAAGGAAGTGCTCGACACCATGGACAAGGTCTGGGGTGACAAGATCAAGAACAGCGAAGTGCTCAAGAAGCATGCTGCCGAGCGCGGCGCACTGTTCAACCCCGCCTTCGGCGAAGCCGCCGTCACGGCCGCAAAGCCATATCTGTCCATCAACGCATGGCAGCAATTCGAGAGCGGAGCCGCTCCGAACGACCCGAGCCAGTTCGACATTCCCAAGCCGGAATGATTGACTGAAGCAGCCTTGCCTCCGGGGCCACCGGTCCCGGAGGTTTTCTGATCAGGGCGTGGGCACCGGGTAATCGGATCATGGACGGGTTCTTTCAATTTCTCCACGCTGTCGTGGCGATCGGGTTGTCCGCCGACCTCTTCGTGGTCGTCTGGGCGACGCTGCTCGGCATCGTGATCGGCATGATCCCCGGCCTGACGGCCACACTGGGCGTTGCCCTCGTCACCACGCTCACATTCACCATGGAGCAGAACACGGCCATTCTCGTCCTGATCTGCGTCTATATCGGCGCGATCTACGGCGGAGGCCGCACGGCGATCCTGCTCAACATTCCGGGCACACCGGCAAACGCCGCGTCCGCGCTGGACGGCTTTCCGCTGGCCAAACAGGGGCGCGCCGGCGAGGCGATGGCCGTTGCGACGACCGGTTCGTTTCTTGGCTCGATCGTGGGCATGCTGGGCCTGGCGATCATCGCGCCCTGGCTGGCTGAATTCGCACTCGACTTCACGTCGTTTGAGTTCTTCTGGCTTGCCGTCTTCGGCATCGTTTTGTGTGGCCAGCTCACCGCCATGGACGATCCGCTCAAGGGCTGGATCGCCGGCTTCTTCGGCTTGCTCGTCGCCATGGTCGGGCAGGAGAGCCTTCATGCCTATGCGCGTTTCTCCTACGGCATTTCCGACCTCGAAGGCGGCTTCGGCCTGTTGCCTGTCCTGGTCGGTGCCTTCGGCTGCGCGGAAGTCTTCGTCGTCATGCGACAGGAGGCGACCCATCTCGTCGCCTCAAAGGTCGGGAACGTGCTTGGCTCCGCGCTGTCATCCTTCCGGTATGCGAAGACATGGCTGCGCTCCGGTGCGATTGGCACATTCATGGGCGTCGTGCCGGGTGTCGGCGAAGACATGGGCGCCTGGGTCTCCTATGCGGCGGCCAAGCGCGCGTCGAAGAACCCGGAAGAATATGGCAAGGGCTCGACCGAAGGACTGCTGGCGGCAGAGACCGGAAACAACGCGGCTGTCCCCGGAGCGCTCATTCCGGTTCTTACCCTCGCAATCCCGGGATCCGCGCCTGCCGCGGTGCTGCTGGCCGCGATGATCATTCACGGCCTGCGCCCCGGCCCCTTGATCATGATCACCCAGGCCGATTTCTTCTATTCCGTTGTCGCCATGGTCTTCTGGGCAAGCTGCGCCATGCTTGTGCTCGGGCTGTTGCTGACCCGTCCCCTGCTCTACGTGCTCAAGGTGCGCCGTGAATGGCTGATGGGCGCGATCTTCGTATTGTGCGTGGTTGGCTCCTACGCCATTGCGGGCCGCATCTTCGACGTCTGGGTGATGATCGCCTTCGGCCTGATCGGCTTTCTCATGCGCGAGACGGGCTTCCCCGTGGCGCCGATGATTCTCGGTGTCGTGCTTGGCCCCATCCTCGACAACAATCTTCGTCGCAGCCTGTCGATCAGTCAGGGCGATCCGCTGCAGTTCGTCTCGCGCCCGATCAGCATGGTGATTGCCGCGCTCGTGCTGGCCATCATCCTTTTCTCGCTGCCGCCAGTCCAACGCGCCCTTGGCTTAGTGCTGTCGCGCCTGCCTTCGCTGTCGAGGAAGAACGGCGATGCCTGAGTGCGTTCTGATCTGCGGCTTCGGCGCATTCGGAGAGATGCACGCCAAGGCGTGGCGGCTGCTCGATCCCGATATGATTCTGATGGTGGCCGATCCGTCAGAGAGGGCGCGTATGCGCGCCAGCCAGCTTGGCGTATCCGCAGAGCGGATTGCCCCTGATCCGGCCGTTTTGCTCGAAGCCGCCGATATTGTGGACGTGGTCGCGCCGCCAGCCTTCCATTTGCCGCTGGCCCTGATGGCGCTTGAAGCCGGCAAGCCCGTGCTGATCGAAAAGCCCGCCGTGAAGTCGGTTTCAGAGGCCAAAACCCTGCTCGCCGCATCTGGCGCCTTGCCGGTCCAGGTCGGGCTGGTGCTGCGGGCTCACCCGCTCGTCGCCCAGGCAACCCAACTATTGGGCGCGAACGAGATCGGTGATCTTCTCGCAATCGAAGGCGACTTCCGGGGCTGGAAGCGCATGCGCGCAGACTCCTCGATCATCGAGAATGACGGCGTGCATTTCCTCGACCTCATGCGCCATTTCGCTGGCGCAGCGATCGCGCATGTCGAAGCACGTTCCTGGAGCCTGCTCGATGCCGACGTCGCCGACGATATTTCTGTTGAACTTGGCTTCCACAATGGTGTGAAAGGCAGGCTTCGCCTTGGGGTACTTGCCGCAGGCGAGGTCGAGGACGCATTCGTGCCTGGCGCACTGACGACCAAGCGTCTCACCCTGTTGGGACGCAAAGGCAATATCTCGATCGACTTCAACACCAACAGGCTCACCCTGTCCAAGGTCGCGTATATGCGCTCGGCCGGGGGCCATGATGTCAAGCCAGACCACGTCTCGGTGCACGCGGCGCTGGGTGCGACGCCCGAAGTTCTTCTGGCGCGGAGTTTTGCGGCCTTGATTGAAGCGACGCGCGGCAACGCCCCGGTCCTGTGTGACGTGGAGCAGGGAGCGCTCGAGATTGCCGCCGTCCTCGCTGCCATCGATACCTCGCTGGAACGACAGAGTTTCACCCCGGTTGCCGTCGAAGGAGGATCGTCATGACCCGCGCGCGTCCGCTCATTACCGATCTTCTCGGTGGTCTGGTCGTCACCGCGATCGGGGTCGCCGGTTTCGTGGAATCGTGGCGCATGCCGCGCTTTGCCGAGCGCCATGCGGATCCGTTCACCGTTCCCGGCCTGACGCCCGGGCTCCTTTGTGCCGTGCTGACCGTGCTTGGCGTGGCGCTGATCCTTCGCGCAATGGCCGGGCGCGGTGGGGCGGTGGCAATTCCGATCCTCGAATGGCCGGCCGGCAGCGCGCAGCGCATGATCTTCACCATCGCGAGCGTGTTCCTGTATGGCTTTGTGCTGTTTGGCAATGTGCCTTTCCTGATCGCCACGGGGGCTTTCATCTTCATTTTCACCATTGGCGCGGAACTGCTGAATGCAGATCGCGAGCTGGGGCTCCTGCCGCTGGGTGTCGGCGCGCTGGTGCTGGCGATCGTAGCGGCCTTCGCCATACGCTTCATCTTCGTCAGTGTCTTTCTTGTCAGGCTGCCAGGATGACGCGGTTTCGCATCACGCTTTGCAATGAAGTGATCGGCGCAATGTCATTCGCGCAGCAATGCGCTTTTGCCGCCGCAACCGGCTATGACGGTCTGGAGATCGCGCCCTTCACGCTGTCGGACGATCCAGCCACACTGACGTCGTCCCAGCGCGCCGAGTATCGCCGTGCTGCCGAGCGCGAAGGCATTGCGATCACCGGCCTGCACTGGCTCCTAAATGTACCGGCCGGCCTTTCCCTCACCAGCGATGACCCGGAAATCCACCGTCGGACCGGCGAGCACATGCGTGCGATGGTCGATCTCTGCGCCGATCTCGGCGGCACGATCATCGTTCATGGCTCGCCCAAACAGCGCCCCCTCGCCGATGCGCAAAGCGTGGACCGTGCCCGCGAGAACGCGGTGCGCTTGCTGCGTCTGGCAGGTAGGCGTGCAGAGATCGCAGGCGTCACCTATTGCATCGAGCCGCTGTCGCCGGCGTTGACCGATTTTGTAACTTCGGTTCGTGAAGCGCTCGATCTGGTTGAGGAGGTGGGCGCGCCCGCTTTCGCGACGATGATCGACACTCTCGCGGCGTGGGGTGGGGAAGATGAAGAACCGGAGGCACTCATCCGCAGCCATATGCCCTCTGGCCGCGTCCGCCATATCCATCTCAACGACGACAATGCCCGTGCGCCGGGTCAGGGACAGCGGCGCTTCGCGCCTATTCTGAAGGCCCTGATTGAGATGGGATACGAGGGTACCATCGGTGTCGAGCCCTTCGACTATCATCCCGACGGGCCAACTGCTGCGGCGCGTGCCATTGGCTATCTGCGCGGGATTGTCGAGACATTGGAGTATCGCCCATGACGGCACCAAAGGTGAAACTGGGCGACGTGCGGCTGGGCATCGCTAACGCCTTCGCGCGCATGCCGTTCCGCTTCGGCGTGGTAACGATGGAAGCTGCCGCCTCGCTGACGCTTGGACTGGCGATGACCGTCGATGGCAAGCCGATCACAGGCTATTCGTCCGACCTGCTCGCCTACAAATGGTTCGACAAGCGGCCGGAGAAGACGCCCGCCGACAATGTCGCGGACCTTCTCTGGGTCGTGCAACGCGCCGCTTCCATCGCCCGCGATCTGCCTGAAGCGACACCTTTCGAACTTTGGCGTGAACTCGATGTGTCGGTGGATCGCGCCGCGCTCGAAGGCGGTTTCAACCGGCTCGGTGCATCGTTCGGTGTGTCGATGATCGAACGCGCGATGATCGACGGCGTTGGCAAGGCCGCGGGTCTCGGATTCCGCGCCATGCTTGATAAGGATACGCTGGGCCTGCGCCCGGCCGAGATATTCCCGGAGCTGGCCGGGACAGGCATCGACGACGCGCTGCCTTCCGCGCCGCTCACAGCGCTTCATCTGCGTCACACCATCGGCATGGTCGATCCGCTGACGGCCGCCGATCCGTTCGAGCCTGTCAATGACGGCCTGCCGGAGACACTCGAGGACTATCTCAGACATGACGGCATACGCTATCTGAAAATCAAGGTTGGCGGCGATCTGTCAGCCGACATCGCACGGCTGGAAGCCATCGCCGACCTGCTGGCCAAGACGGGCCACACGATTGCTGCCACGCTTGACGGCAATGAGCAGTACAGGAAGCTCGATGATTTCGCCGCTCTGATGGAAGCGATCCGCTCGCGCCCGTCGCTCGCTGCGCTTTATAAGGCGACACTGTTCGTCGAACAGCCTCTGGAGCGGTCCGTCGCGCTGTCCGGCACGCTCGACAGCAAGGCTCTGGACGTGATCGGGCTGCCGCTTCTCATTGATGAGGCCGATGGCTGGACAAGTGCCTATCGCGACGCGATCGAACTTGGCTATCGCGGGGTCAGTCACAAGAACTGCAAGGGCGTTATCCGCTCGGTTCTGAACGCGATGCTTGCGGCCCGCCACAACCGGCTCGCAGACCAGCCGGGTCGATATTTCCAGTCTGCCGAGGATCTGACCTGCCTGCCCACGGTTTCGCTGCAGGCAGATCTCGCCGTTGTCGCAGCGCTTGGCATCAGCCATGTGGAGCGCAATGGGCACCATTATTTTCGCGGTCTCGACCATCTGCCGCGCGCGGAAGCGGAGGGCGCACTCGCGGCCCATCCGGATCTCTACGAACGCAAGGACGGGTTCATCCAACTGGCCATACGCGACGGAACGCTGCAGGTCGGCTCGCTCGGCCTGCCCGGCCTTGGCTCCAGCGTCGTACCCGACCTTGGCCAGCGGATCGCGCCGGACGATTGGTCATTCGCCATGCTCAACACAAGGACAGCCGTCTGACGCTCAAGGGAAACGCCAGAATGAACGCACTGCCATCACACATCCGCAACGAGGAAGAGCTGGAGGAGTTGCTATCGCGTCCGAGCCAGCAGCTCGTGGACACTTTCGCCAATCTTGACGGAGACATCACCATCCTGGGCGTCGGCGGCAAGATGGGACCGACGCTCGCCCGCATGGCGAAGCGTGCCGCCCCCGGCAAACGCGTCATCGGCGTCGCCCGGTTCTCGGAAGCCGGGATGAAGGAAAAGCTCAACGGCTGGGACATCGAAACCGTCGAATGCGACCTGCTCGACCGTTCCGCCGTCGAAGGACTGGAGAAGACCGCCAATGTCGTTTTCATGGCCGGCCGCAAGTTCGGCTCGGCGGGCAACCAGTCTCTGACCTGGGCAATGAACGTGCATGTCCCCGCGCTGGTAGCGGAGGCGTTCGCGAAATCGCGGATTGCGGCCTTCTCGACTGCTTGCGTCTACCCCTTCGTGGACATCGCCGGCCAGGGCGCTCGTGAGGATCTCGACCTCAACCCACCCGGCGAATATGCGAACTCATGCGTTGGCCGCGAGCGCATGTTTGAACATTTCTCGCGTACGCGCGGCACGAAGGTGTCGCTCATCCGCCTCTCATACGCCATCGACATGCGCTACGGGGTGCTGCACGATGTGGCGCATGCGGTGCAGACAGGCGAGCCGGTGCAGATCGACAGCGGACATTGCAATGTGATCTGGCAGGGCGATGCCAATGACATTGCGTTGCAGTCGCTGGCACATGCGGACAACCCTCCCTTCGTGCTGAACCTTTCCGGCCCGGAACTGGTCAGCGTGCGGCGGCTGGCCGAGAAGTTTGGTGAGAGGTTCGGCAAGGCGCCTGTTTTTGATGGCAAGGAACAGGACAAGGCGTGGATTGTGGATACGAGCCTGCAGCAACAGATGTTCGGCTATCCTTCCGTGCCCTTGCCGCGCCTGATCGACTGGACGGCGAAATGGATGGCCGACGGGCAACGCTCGCTGGGCAAGCCGACGCATTTCGAGGTACGCGATGGCTCTTACTGAGGGTCCGGGGAAGAATGCCGGCGCTGGCGGTGCTGCCCCCGCTGGGGAGAAGAAGCCTCGCCAAACGCGCGACGCTGTCGCCACGCGTGCCCGCATCCTCAAGGCTGCCGAAAAGGAATATGCGAAGAAGGGCCTGAAGGGCACGCGCATCGATGCGATTGCCAAGAATGCGCGGTGCAACAAGGCGCTGATCTATCACTACTTCGGCAGCAAGGAGAACCTCTTCAGCGCTGTGCTGGAGACGACCTACGAAAAGATACGTGACGCCGAACGCAAGCTCGACCTCGCCCATCGCTCTCCGCAGGAGGCGATGAAGGAACTGATCGGGTTTTCCTTCGACTATGTCAGCCAGCATCCGGAGTTCATTTCGCTCATCAATGATGAGAACATGCATGGCGGCGTGCATGTCGCGCATTCGTCCCGCGCCCGCGACCTCAATAGTCCGCTGGTCGCGCTGATCGAGGAAATTCTTGCCCGCGGTCAGGCGGAAGGCGTGTTCAGAAAGGGCGTGGATCCGGTCCAGCTCTACATTTCGATCGCCAGCATCTGCTACTTCTTCATCGCCAACAGGCACACCCTTTCGGCCATTTTCGCGCTGCCCATGACGCCTGAGGTGCTGGAGATGCGCCGCCGGCACGTCATCGAGGTGATCCTCGGCTATCTGCGTCCCGATGCGCCTTCCAACGAGCTTCCAAGAGTTTCTTTATGAAAATCAGTGATATACCCGCCGTTCCTCTTGCCGCTCTTCGTAAGGGTGGCGTCATTCCGGCCCATCCGCTGGCCCTCGATTCCTCGCGCCAGCTTGACGAGCGCCGCCAGCGGGCCCTGTCGCGCTACTATCTCGATGCCGGCGCCAACGGCATGGCGGTCGCCGTCCACACCACGCAATTCGAGATCCGCGATCATGGCCTGCTCGAGCCGGTGCTGGCCATTGCCGCTCAGGAGGCAGACCGCCATGCCTCCGAGCCGATACTGGTGGCCGGTGCGATCGGCAAGACGGCGCAGGCTGTGCACGAAGCCGAACTCGCCCGCTCGCTTGGCTATCACGCCGTGTTGCTCGGCCTCGCAGCCATGAAGGACGCCAGCGAGGACGAGCTTGTCGACCACTGCCGTGCGGTTGCCGAGGTGATGCCGGTGATCGGCTTCTATCTTCAGGTCGCCGTGGGTGGTCAGCCCCTGCCCTATTCCTTCTGGCGTCGTTTCGCCGAGATCGACAACGTCGTCGCGATCAAGATGGCGCCTTTCAACCGCTACCGCACACTCGATGTCGTGCGCGCCGTGATCGATGCGCGCGCGGAGAATCGCATCACGCTCTACACCGGCAATGACGACCACATCGTTGCCGATCTGATGACGCGCTTCACGTTCCCGCGCGATGGCAAGCCTGTCAGTGTGCGCATCAAGGGCGGTCTGCTCGGTCACTGGGCAGTGTGGACACAAAAGGCGGTGGAACTGCTGGCAGACATTCACCAGCGCCCGGATGCCCGCTCGGCCACCGAATGGCTGGAGCTGGATGCCAGAACCACCGACGCCAATGGCGTGCTGTTCGATGTCGCCAACAATTTCGCCGGTTGCATTGCCGCCATCCATGAGGTGCTGCGCCGGCAAGGCCTGCTCGAGGGCACCTGGTGCCTCAACCCCGACGAGACGATGGGGCCGGGGCAGGTCGAGGAGCTCGATCGGATCGCCCGCGACTATCCCGAGTTGAATGACGACGCCTTTGTGCGCGCCAATCTCGACCGTTGGCTGGCATAGCGCCGAGATCGCGACCGATGGTCTCCTGTCGGAGCAAATAGGTTGACGCGAGGCGCCTCAGGGCGTCTGACGGCTTTCGAAATTCAGCGACAGGGGCAATCATGGCCGATACCGACGACGATTACGTGTATGACGAGATCACGGGCGAATGGCGCCCGGCCTCTGAAATCGCGGCTGCCGCTGAGGCCCAGCGCGTTGTCGTGCGCGATGCGGCCGGAAATGAGCTGGCCGATGGCGATGCCGTGGTGCTGGTCAAGGATCTCAAGGTCAAGGGGGCCAATCAGACGCTGAAGCAAGGCACGCTGATCAAGACGATCCGCCTGACCGACAATCCCGAGGAGATCGACTGCCGGCATGAGTCGATCAAGGGCCTTGTGCTTCGCACGGAATTCGTTCGCAAACGCTGATCCCTGACCGCGCAAGCCGTCAGCTGTCGATCTCGTGAATTGACACGGATGGCACGGTTTGCCTCGCGATCTCGCAGAGATGGCGGTGATGCGTCAGATAGATCACCTGCCCCACCTGCGCCATCTGACTGAAAAGCCGGAAGACTTCCTCCGAGCGCGGCTCGTCGAACGTTTCCATGATGTCGTCGGCAACGAACGGCACGGATGGCCGCGCGGTCGCGAACTCCTCGTAGCCGGCAAGGCGCAGCGCCAGATAGAGCTGGAAGCGCGTGCCTTTCGACATGTCGACCGCCAGCTTGGAGCCGCCCTGGCGTGACAAACCGATCAGCGCCTCCCGATCCTTGTCGGGCCGGGTAGCAAGACCCGAATACTGGTCGCGGGTCATGAGGCGGAACGCCTCGGACGCACGTCTCATCATGGCGCTGCGATGCTTGTCCCGATAGGCGCGCAGGGCATGTTCGGCGATCAGGCTGCCGCTTCTGAGCCGCAGATACCGCAGCGCCAGATCCTCGAGCTCAAGGATCGCCGTGCGTCGCTCGGACGCGATCCGTGCAACGGCATCGTCGCCATCGACCGCGCTGAGGCGATCGGATGCGCGAACCTTTTCGGCATAAAGGGCTTTTGTCCGCTGATCGAGATCGTCGAGCCTCGCGACAAGCTCCGCCTGTTCGCGCTGCAGGCCCACCCGATCGACATCGGTCAGAGTGAGAATTGCCTCATCGAGCGACGGTTGCTGCAACTCGCGGACAATCTGTCCGGCAATACGGGATTGCTGCTCCGCCAAGTCGTCCCGCTTGCGGCAATGCTCCAGCGACTGCCTGACCTCGGCGAGTGTCTCGACGCCGAAAAAGTCGGTCATTTCACGCTTGCGCGCTGAATGCGTTGCTATTTCGGCGGACAGCGCCTCGCGTTCGACGGAAAGGCCGCCTAGCGACTGCTCGCGTTCCTCACGCTTTGCCTGAATGCGTGTGGTGTCCTCGTGGCGGCGGATCAGGAGCTTGGCACTCGTCAGGGCATCCTCGCCATCGGGCGTTTCGCCAAGGGCCATGTGAACTTGGCCGACCATATTGGCGAATGCCTCCCGGTCGGCCTCCATCGCATCGATGCGATGCTGCATTTCATCTTGTTCGCGCAGCGCTTCCGGCAAGGTTGTGATGGCATCGAGCAGTTCCCTCACGGCGCCCACACTGTCGTGCCGGTCTGCAAACCACGTTCCGGCGAGCGCGCTCACCCAGCTATCCTGCCATTCCTGCGAACGCGCCAAGGCTGCGTCACGCGCCCTGCTTCTCTGCGCAAACGATGCCTCAAGCTCGTTGAGACGCCCTTCGGCGTCGGTCCGCTTTGATTGCAGTGTGGCGTTCTGGGCCAGTGCGTTCTCGGCCGCCTGAACCAGCGCGGCCAGAGACAAGCCGTCGACTGCCATGCCAATGTCGCGCAGCGCCGCGGTCAGGGAGATTTGCTCCGCCTCAATCCTTTGGGTCGCGTTCTCGATTTCATCCTTGGTGCGCCGAAGGGCATTCCACGCCTCAAGCGCTGCCGCCTGTGCATCCGCCCAGCGATCGATACGGGAAAGCCAGACAGCGAGACTGGCGGTCTCGGCAAGTTCGATCTCCGAGGGCGTCTCATTGCGAATTTCGCCCCGCAATGCGTTCAGTTCGGCGTCGATCCCGCGCAGCAACTCGCCCTGCAGGTCGAGATTTGCGCTGATCACGGCCTGACTCGATGTCAACGATCGAAGCTCCTCGAGTTGCTTCGCGTGGCCGAGGCGGGCGTTGGCGATCGTATCGGTACGGCGCATCCTGTCTTCGAAGTGCAGCGCGGTTTCGCGGTCAAGCGACGACAGATGCTTTGCCCATGCCTCGTCGCGTTCGCTCAGGGCCGTGGCGGCTTCCTCGTCGCCGATTTCGCCCGCAGCCTCATGGAGCGCCGCAATCCGCGCCTTTTCTTCGCTCAGTCTTGAAGCGAGTTCGCTCTGTCGCGAGACAATCTGCGAGCGGCGCATGTCGAGCGCCGCCAGTGCCGCCTTCCACGCTTCCCGGCGGTCGGCTCGCGGTGGCGCGATGCGCTGCAGATGCTGCCCATCCCCGGCAAGGGGATGCAAATGGTTCATTGCATCGTCGAAGGCCCGCTGTCGCTCGGGAAGATCGCGCTTGGCCAGACGGATTTCGGCGGCCACATCGCTTTCGCGCAACCGTGCAAGGGTCGCCTGCAATTGCGCGACCTTTCCCGCATCAATCACCGCATGCTGGCTGTCGAGTGACTTTTGCGCAATCCGTTCTTTCTCGATGGCCTCACGGACGAGATCCACCTCCTTCTCGGCCGACTGCCGCGCGACGTCGATCCCGGATTTGTCCGCGATGAGATCGCGAAGCGCACCAATCGTCGGTGCGGCGACAAGAAGTGTCTTGGGGTCAACGTCATCCACCTGTCCAATGGTCGCCAGAATGAGCTCAACCTTGCGGCTCCATTCGGCGAGCGAGGCGCGCCGCTTCGGAAGATCTTCCTGCGCGGTGGTGTAGCGGGCAGCAGCCTCGGTCAACTGGTCGAAGCGCTCGGCGAGATCGAGCACGCGCTGGTCGACCACCAGTCCGTCCAGTTCGTCCTGTGTCCGTGCCGCGCGCTGCTCCAGTCCGGCCATCCGGGTTTGGAGGCGGGTGTCCTCGTCCATCAGACCCGGCAGCGCTCGCCACCATTCGGCAGGTGGACGCGGCAGATCCCGATAATCCTGAAGCTCGGCCTGGATACGGCGATAGTCTGCTGCCAGAGGATGGGCGCGAAGGATGCGGGTGATCTCATCATGGCGCGCTCGGGCTGCTCCAGTTTCGCGCATGGCCTCGTCATAGGCGGCGGTTGCCTGCTGAAGCGACGTGGTCAACGCCTTGTAGGCTGACGCCTGTATATCGATTTCGTCGCGACGTGTCTTGAGATCCGAGATCTGGCGCTTGAGAACCGCGATTTTCGTCGAGCTGGCCCGCTTTCTGAAGATGCCATCGGCTTCGCTGACGGCTGCTTCAAGACTGGAACTGATCCCCGCAAGGCCCGCACTCGCCGAGAACAACAGTTCACCCAGATCGCCCTTGCTTTCCAGAATGGCGTTGCCGCCCTCCTCCAGGGTCTGATCGTCGAGCGAGAACATCATGCGATAGGCGTCGCGCGTCAGCCCCGCGAGTGGGACACTCAGGATCGCTTCATTGACCGCCTGTCCCTGAGCGTCCAGCAGGGAGTTATTGCGCTGCTTGATGCGCCTGAAATCATGGGCCTGCCCATCAAATTCGAGGCAGGCACCGATCTCCATCGCCTTTCCCTGATGCAGAAAGCCGTAGCGTGTCCGCTCTTCGATGCCGAACAGAAGGTCGAGATAGGCCGAAAGCGATGTGGATTTGCCCGCTTCGTTCAGCCCATAGACGATATGAAGATCCGGAGTGCCCGGAGCGTGGGCGCCGAAATCGATGGAATAGTCGGTGAACCTGCCGTAGCGGGTGAGATCGAGCCGGCGCAGGCGCATCAGTCGGTCTCCGACATTTCCGGTTTCAACCGGGCCAGCATGTCGTCGCTGCCTTCGCTCAAGAGCTGATCGACCAGCGCCTCGAACGCCGTTTGGTCCGCGCCGCCGAAGCCACGGGCGTCGGGTGGCAGGTCGTCTCGTAGTTCAAGCGCGAGATCGCGTATGGACTCGCGGACACCGTGCTGATGAATGATCTCGTCGCGCATCAAGGCACCAAGCTCGATCACAGGATCGGCGGCTGAATCGTCCCCGGTGCTGCGAGCCACATTGGTTGCGATCTCGATCTTCTCGATCCACGTTTTGCAAATGTTTTCAGCGCGCTGTTCGATTTCGGTGAGAAGCAGGTCGCGGTCGCGTTTTAATTGCCACGACAAGGGCGTCTCGCCGCTCAGCATGATCCGACCGACGAGATGTTCCGACCGGGTTTGATCGCGCGCCGCACCCAGACCTTTTTCGATCATTTCAACCGCTTCTCGCCAGGTTGATGCGGAGGAAAGGTCGAGCGAAATGCGCTCGAACTGCGCAATGCTCGTTGGCCGTTCCTCTACCGAGAGGCTGCGGTCGTCATGGACCGTCACCAGCGTGACCGTCTTCCGCCCGGCCTCGTTAATGTCGCGACCCTGCGGCATTCCCGGCATGATGACCATCCGCTCGCCGGCATGCTGCGCGCGCATGTGGATATGCCCCAGCGCCCAATAGTCAAATCCCCAGCCATGCAGGTCGGAAGCCTTGCAGGGCGCATAAGCATCGTGTCCGGGCGCGCCCGCGAGACTGGTGTGCATGATCCCGATATTGATGGCGTCAGGTGAAGGGCGGCGGTATTTCTCCAGAAGGCTTTCGGGCGCCTGGGAATTGGCGAAGCTCAGGCCGTGCATGACCAGATTGAGGTCGCCCTTGACGATGTCGACGGCGTCGGCTCGACCGCCAAACAGTTTCAGCGATGGCGGCAGGATCAGCTCCTGCGTGATGCGCGAGAGCGCGTCGTGATTGCCGCGGATGACGAATGTGGCAATCCCCGCCTCATGCAGGCGCTGCATCTGGCTTGCCAGAAAGCGCGCCGTCTTCATCGACGTTTGATCGCCATCGTAGAGATCGCCGGCGACGATCAGAGCGTCCACCTTCTCATCGAGGCACAGGTCGACAATCGCAACCAGCGCCTGCCGCGTCGCATCGCCGACCAATTCCGCAAGTTCGCCATTGCGCATGGCAAGCGAACGCAACGGGGAATCGAGGTGCAGATCGGCAGTGTGGATGAATCGGAACGCCATACATCATCTTCGGTGACAAACGCGCCGGATGTAAGGGCTTGCGCTGGCTTTTCCACCTCGCGCTGGCGCTGGACGCCGGCATTTGCGGCGTCAAGCGACAGTAACCTGCAAGGTTCAGGCGGCGTGCAGCGAACGGACCAGATCGATTGCCGCTTTGCGGAAGACCGCCTCGGCGCCCTCGGATACGTAGCAGGCGATGTCCACCTCGTAGCCGCCTTCGGCATGGACGTCCGCTGGGGGCAGGTACCCCTCCGTACCATTGGAATAGCCGCCAACGAATGTCATCGGGAATGGCGATGCTTCGCGGATGGCAAGACCGGTCGCGGAAAAGATCTCCATGGGCGCGGTCACGAGAACCGCGTCGCCGACGCGCAATGCCCGGATCTCGATGGGAACCGTCGACACGCCCTGCACGCGCTTGGCCATCCCCAGAATGATGTCGGCGCGCCGTGCACGGAAATGAATGTCGGCAAGTGTCGCGTGATCCGCACCCTTTGCCTTCAGTGCGTGCAATTCCTTCTTGGTGGACGCTGCGCGCTCTTCCAGAATCTCCATGGGTTCGAACGCCTTGACGGGAAGCTCGACCACGGCACTTGCCACGCCGAGGGTCGTTGGGTTGTCGGCAAGCACCGTGCGCTTGTGAAGGCCGAGCGGCGCACCGGATTCCACGACTTCACTAAACTCCATGCGGTAGTTCATCGGCGACATGACGGCCAGAGTGGTTGCCGCATCCGCCGCGATACGGTTGCCGATGCGTTCGGCAAGACGCACATCGCCGCTCAAGGCCTCGTAGGGTATCTGATCGCCCGCGCAGCCTTGCAGGAAAAGACAGGTGCCGCCGATCAGCTTTTCCACGCCTTCCTTGAGCGCACCGGGGAATTCGGAGCTGATGGCGGTATTCTGGTGGGCCAGCACGATGGGATGCGTGCCGTAACCGACGACGCTTGCGATCGTGTTGCCGTCGAGATCGTCGAAACGCAGCAGCGAGAGGGTTGTGTCGCGTATGCTGCCGCTGTGCGGGCTGACCACGATACGGCCCTCAGGGGTAACGAACCGCCGATTGACCGTGACTTCGCTCTTGCCATAGCCAGACGCGACGCGCGCTGGCCTGAGATCGTGGACAGCCATCCGGGCCGCATCCAGGACAGCCTGCCGGCACTTTTCGCGCCATGCCGGCATCAGCTCCATGCCGGGCATGTCGGGCGAGGAGCCGTTGGTCGTTTCCGCATTCCAGACAGGCGCGCTGTGCGTGTGGGTCGCGCCGATCGAGATTTTCGCGGCGGGGATCTGTGTTTCCCGTTCGATGCTGGCGCGCATCTCGTCGCATACGTCGGTCGGCAGACCCGTGACATCGAGATCGCAGACAAGCACCCTGTCGCCATCATTCTCGAGGCAGAGCGCCGTGGCGCGCAGTGGCAGATGAATGCTCTGCGACAGATCGATGGTGCGCGCGCCCCAAAGGATATGGGGAATGCCGACCGGCGGCGTCATGTCCGCGCGCCCAACTCCGCATTTGAACAAGGTCGTCTCCTTCATCATACGTAATCCCGTGCGACGGCGGCCCCGCGCTGGCCCTTGAGAAACTCGAAGTCACATCCTTCGTCCGCCTGCAGTATCTGGTCGGAGAAGAGCCGCTCGAATCCGCTGGCCGGTGGCGCTGCGGGTGTCCATTCGGACTTGCGGCGCGCCAGTTCCTCATCGGAGATTTCCAGCGTGATCGAGTTGGCGGCGGCGTCGATGGCAATCATGTCGCCGTTCCTGACCAGAGCGAGCGGGCCACCCAGAGCCGCCTCGGGCGAAACATGCAGAATGACGGTGCCGTAGGCAGTACCGCTCATGCGTGCATCGGAAATGCGGACCATATCCGTCACACCCTTCTGCAGCAGCTTGCGCGGCAGGCCCATATTGCCGACCTCGGGCATGCCGGGATAACCGCGCGGCCCGCAATTCTTCAGGACCAGAACGCTGTGCTCGTCGACTTCGAGGTCCGGATCGTCGATGCGTGCGTGATAGTCATCGATATTCTCGAAAACGACCGCGCCGCCGCGATGCGTCATCAGCGAAGCTGTCGCCGCGGACGGCTTCATGATCGCTCCGTTCGGCGCCAGGTTCCCGCGCAGCACGACGATGCCGCCATCCTTCGTCAGTGGATCGGACATCGGCCTGATGACATCCTCGTTGAGAACCCGCACGGCGGCGTTGTTCTCGGCGATGGTGTGGCCATTGACCGTCAGGCAGTCACCATGCAGACGCCCCGCCTCGAGCAGCCGTTTCAGAACGGCCTGCATCCCTCCGGCGTTGAAGAAGTCCTCCATCAGGAAGCGGCCCGAGGGCATCAGGTCGACAATGGTCGGGATATTGCGTCCGATGCGGTTCCAGTCATCGAGTTCGAACGGTACTTCCATGCGACCGGCAAGCGCCTGCAGATGGATCACCGCATTGGTGGAGCCGCCAATGGCCGCATTGGCCGAGATCGCGTTCTCGAATGCCTCGCGCGTCAGCACCTGCGACATGCGCAGATCCTGGCGCACCATCTCCACGATCCGGCGTCCGCTCATGAACGCAAGGACGCGTCTTCTCGCGTCGACGGACGGGATTGCCGCGTTTCCGGGTAATGTGATCCCCATCGCTTCGGACAGGCAGGCCATCGTCGAGGCCGTGCCCATCGTGTTGCAGGTACCGGGCGAACGGCTCATGGCGGCTTCGGCCGCAGAAAATTGCGCGGGCGTGATGTCGCCTGCGCGCATTTCTTCGCTCAAGCGCCAGACATCGGTGCCCGAGCCAAGCACCTGACCGTCGAAGCTGCCGCTCAGCATGGGTCCTGCCGAGACGAGCAGCGAAGGCAGATTGCAACTCGCCGCACCCATCAGCAGCGCGGGCGTTGTCTTGTCGCATCCGGCCAAAAGCACAACGCCGTCAATGGGATTGGCGCGGATGCTTTCCTCCACCTCGATGGCGGCGAGGTTTCGGAACATCATCGCCGTCGGGCGCATGTTCGATTCGCCCAGCGACATTACGGGGAATTCGACCGGAAAGCCTCCAGCCTCGAACACGCCACGGCGCACATGTTCTGCCAGATCGCGAAGCTGGCCATTGCACGGCGTTAGCTCGGACCAGGAATTGCAGATACCGATCACCGGTCGACCGTCGAACAGGTGCGGCGGGAAACCCTGGTTCTTCATCCAGCTTCGATGGATGAATGCCCCTTTCTCCTGTCCCCCGAACCACTCGGTCGAACGCAGCGGATCTTTCTTGTCGGTCATTTCGGTTCTCGCAAATCTGGCGACGTGGCCGTGAGACAATTGGTTGCTTTCGCGCGCTGGAGCTTCAGGCAGCCGCTGCGCGCGTGTCCTCCGCAAAGTGGCAAGCCACCTGATGGCGCTCGCCCATATCCCTGAGTTCGGGCGCTTCCTGCCGGCAAATGTCGCGCGCGATCGGGCAGCGCTGGCTGAACCGGCAGCCGGGAGGCGGGTTGAGAGCGCTTGAAACCTCCCCGCCCAGCCGCGCGCGTTTGCCCCTCAGGCGGGGATGGGCGACCGGGATGGCAGCCAGCAATGCCTGCGTGTAAGGGTGTCGCGGCGCCGTATAGAGTGCATCCTTGCGCGCGATCTCCACGACCTCTCCGAGATACATGACCGCCACCCGATCCGAGATGTGGCGGACCACGGACAAATCATGGGCAATGAACAGATAGGAGAGGTTGAATTCCTCCTGGAGGTCCTTGAGCAGATTGATGACCTGCGCCTGAACCGAAACGTCGAGCGCCGACACCGCCTCGTCGCAGACGATGAACCGGGGTTCGCCCGCCAGTGCGCGGGCGATGCCGATGCGCTGCCGTTGCCCACCCGAGAACTCGTGCGGAAAGCGTGTGATGTGCGCGCTATTGAGCCCGACCTTGTCCAGCAGTGCCTGCGCTCGCTCGCGCATCTCCTTGCGCGACAGGCCGCCTTGCACATAAAGCGGTTCGTTGACGATCTCCTCCACCGTCATGCGTGGATTGAGCGAACTGAACGGGTCCTGAAAGACGATCTGGATCGACTTTCGGATCTTCTTGAGTTCAACCGCGTCGAGTTGCAGCAGGTTGCGGTCCTCATAGAGCACCTGACCCTTGTCCGGCTCGATCAGTCTCAGAAGCAGGCGGCCGGTCGTCGACTTTCCGCAGCCGGATTCTCCCACGAGTCCTAGCGTTTCGCCCTCGCCAATGTCGAAGCTGACCCGATTGACGGCCTGCACCGTGCCGATGGTGGTGCCACGGAAGGGGCTGCGAATAGTGAAGTGCTTGGAAAGGTCACGAACGGACAGAAGCGGCGAATGGCTCATGCTTCGGCTCCCTCTGGCAGCATCGAACGCGTGACCAGTTCCGTGGCCCGGATGCAGGCGGAGGCGTGCTTTTCACCCAGGCCGATCATGGGCGGACGGCCCGTCCTGCATGCATCCAGCGCAAGGTCGCAACGCGGCGCGAAACGGCAGCCGGGCGGCAATGCCGACAGGCTGGGCAGCGATCCGGGAATGGTCGTCAGACGGCGTGGATTTCCGGTCAGTTCCGGCGTGCACTGCATCAGCCCCCTTGTATAGGGATGGCCGGGCCGGTCGAAGATCTCCGTCACAGGACCCTGTTCGGCGATGCGGCCGGAATACATGACCACCACCTTGTCGGCGCATTCGGCAATAACGCCCATGCTATGGGTGATCAGGACGATCGCCATCCGCGTTTCCGCCTGGATTTCCAGAAGCAGGTCGAGAAGCTGCGCCTGGATCGTCACGTCGAGTGCGGTTGTCGGCTCATCGGCAAGCAGCAGTTTGGGCGAGCAGGACAGCGCAATCGCGATCATGACGCGCTGGCGCATCCCACCCGAGAGTTGGTGGGGATAGTCATTCATGCGCTGGGCCGGTGACGGGATACCAACCTTGGCCAACAGCTCCACGCCCCTGTCGAATGCTGCGCGCCGGCTGATGCGTTCATGAATTCTGATCGGCTCCATCAACTGGTCGCCGATCTTCAGTACCGGATTGAGCGAACTCATCGGCTCCTGGAAGACCATGCCGATCGATCCGCCGCGCAGTCGACGCAACTCCCTGTCCGAAGCCTGTGTGAGGTCGCGCCCATCGAACATGATGCGCTTGGCGGTGACCCGCGCGGTGTCTTTCGGCAGCAGTCCGATGATCCCGAGCGCGGTCACGCTCTTGCCGGAGCCGCTTTCGCCGATCAGACCGACGATCTCGCCCTCATTGACGTCGAAGCTGACGTCGTCGACGGCAACAACCGTGCCTTCGTCGCCGGTAAAGGACGTGCTCAGCCCTTCTATGCTCAGAATGGGGTCTGTTCGCGTCATGACTGTTCCAGCTTCACGCGGGGGTCGAGCACATCTCTCAATCCGTCGCCCAGAAGGTTGAGGCCAAGCACGGTGATGGCAATCGCCATGCCGGGAATGATCGTCAGCCACGGCGCCTCGCGGATATAGCTGCGGCCCTCCGAGATCATGATCCCCCAGCTCGCGTCGGTAGGAGCGGCGCCAAGGCCGAGAAAGCTCAAAACCGCCTCCGACAGGATCGCGTAGGCGAAGACAAAGCTGAGCTGGACGACCAGCGGCGCCATGCAATTGGGGAGGATGTGCCGGCGCAGGATGTGAAAGTCCCCTGCTCCGGCCGCCCGCGACGCGTTGACGAACTCAAGTTCTTTCACCTGCAGCACGGAAGCGCGCAGGATACGCGCGGTGCGCGGAATATAGACGACGGCCAGCGAAATGACGGCGGTCATGGCCGACGCCCCCATGGCAGCGGCAATGCCGATTGCCAGAAGCACCGACGGGAACGCCATCAGCGCGTCGGACAGGCGCATGAGAATGCCGTCCAGACGCCTGAAATAGCCCGCCAGTGCGCCGAGGATCACCCCGAACACGGCATTCAGCAGGACGACGCCAAGCCCAATGGAGAGGCTGAGACGCGCGCCCCACGCCACGCGGCTGAACAGGTCGCGACCGAGATTGTCCGTCCCCAAGAGGAAGTCGAACGATGGCGGCTGGAAGCGCGAGCGAATGGCCATCTTGTTGGGATCGACAGGCGAGATGACCGGCGCCAGGATAGCGATTGCCGCCACGAAGACGCACAGCCACAACCCGATCATGAAGGAGCGATGCCGCAGCAGGCGCCGCACGCGTCGACCGTTCAGGAAACGTCGCAGCAACGACGCGTCTCTCGGGCTCTCGTTCAATTCGAGACTTGTCATTGTACGCGCACCCTGGGATCGAGCCAGGCATAGAGCACGTCGACGACGATGTTCAGGATCAGCAGAACCGCCGCGACGAAGATGAGCCCTCCCTGGATCATGGGATAGTCGCGCCCGAGGATCGCGTTGCCGAGCAGCGCTCCAATGCCGGGCACCGCGAAGATCGTCTCCACGATGACCGACCCCGACAGGAGGACGGACAGAATCATGCCGAGCACGGTGACGACCGGAATGAGCACGTTGTTCATGGCGTGCTTGAAGATGACGCGCGCCTCACTCGCCCCTTTGGCGCGTGCCGTGCGGATATAGTCCTGCCCCAGAACCTCGAGCATGGTGGAACGGGTCAGCCTCGCGAGAAGGCCGATCTGCATCATGGCGAGGGAGAGGGCCGGCATGGTTGCCGCCAGGAACCAGCCTGCAGGATCCTCGAAGAAGGGCACATAGCCTCCCGTCGGCAGCCAGCCGAGATGAACGGAAAACAGGACGATCATCACCAGCCCCAGCCAGAAGTTGGGGACCGATACCCCGATGAGCGCGAAGGACATGGCGATCTGGTCGACCCAGCGATTGTGCTTCATCGCGGCCACGACGCCGATCGAAAGGCCCAGCACTATGGTCAGCACGAGCGAGTAGATCGCCAGCGAAATGCTGATCGGGGACCGTTCGATGACCACCTTCAGCACCGGCTCGCCTAGAATGATGGAGTAGCCGAGATCGCCTTTGAAGAGATTGGTGTAGAAGATCATGATCTGCGTCAGGAAAGACTTGTCGAGCCCGAGGGTCTCGCGCAGCCTTATCAGGTCGTCCGGCGTTGCATTGGGACCCGCCAGTACAGCGGCGGGATCCCCGGGTACCAGCTGCATGATCCCGAAGGAGATCAGGCTGACGAGAAGCAGAATAGGCACGGCCTGCGCAAGGCGCCTCAGCGTGTAAGCAAACATGAGACCTCCATACGCTTCCGTGCCTGTTCGATCATTGCGGACAATGGATCACGAAGACGTCTCAGTTCTCCAGCCAGACATTCGAGACGCGCGTGTTGAAAAAGGGCACGTAGCCTTTCACGTTCGCTCGCGTTGCCTGGTTCTTGGGCGTGACGCCGAAAGGAATGGCCATCACCTGCTCGAACACACGCTCCTGAGCCTTGGCGAAGGCAGCCTTGCGTTCCTCGAGATCGGGGCTGTTGCTCAGAATCTCGAACTGCTTCATGAACTCGGCGTCGGACTTGTTGTCCTTCGGTTTGTGCACGTTGGAGGGGTCGGCAAGGTTGCGCAAGGACTGCGCTCCGCCCTGCGCGGTCACCGTGATCCAGCCGGTATAGAAGAAGTTCCAGCCCTTGGTCTCGTTGACGCTCATGCCAAGAGCCGTCGGCCAGTCCAGCACCACCAGTTCAGCGTTCATGCCGACTGCCTTCATTTGCTCCGACATGACCAGCGCCGCAGTATAGAGGCGGGGAATGTCGCGCGTCGTCAGAAGCCTGATGGGTTCTCCATTGTAGCCGGCTTCCTTGAGCAGCGCCTTGGCCGCTTCAGGATCATTGCGGTTGTAATACTGGCTTCCGGCTTCCGAATAATAGGTCTGGCCGGGAAACTGGAAGGATGGATTGAGGCTATATGAGCCGTCGCTCATGGCGTCCATGATCTCATCGAGGTTGAGCGCCGCCTGAATGGCCTGCCGCACCTTCAGATTGTCGGTCGGCGGTTCCGAAAGATTGGGATAGGTGAGCCAAAGCGCAGCGTGCTTGAGTTGCGTCTGGACGATGTCCTTGTTGTCCGCAATTCGTTCCGTGGACAAGGTTGGCACGTCCTCGACGATGTCGACCTCGCCTGTTTCGAGAGCTGCGAGACGCGCGCCCGGCTCCGCCAATGTGCGGAACGTGACCGTATCCACGCAAGCCTGCTTGCGGCCGGCAAAACCCGACAGGCCATCAAGCGTCTCGTTCGGCTTGTAGTCCTCATAGCGCTTGAGCTTCACATGGCTGTCGGCCACGAACTCATCGAGCTGGAACGGACCGGTGCCGATCGCCTCGAGACGCGTCGCCTCGGCATTAGCCTGTTCGGAAGGAATGATGACGATCGGCACGGTCGAAGCGGAAATGCTCTCCAAAAAGCTCGCCTGAGGCTCCTTTAGAATGATCTTGAAGGTGGCGTCGTCCGGCGTTTCCCAGTGGTCGACACTGCCCAGCGCGGAACGATCGACGCCGATCCGGCTGTAGCGGTCGAAGGAAGCGGCCACGTCCGCCGATGTCAGCGGCTTGCCATTGTGGAACTTGACGCCGGAGCGCAGCGTGAAAATGTAGGTCAGCTTGTCATCGCTCACATCGAGCGAATCCGCGAGATCGAGGATCGGCGCCATCTTGTCGTCGCGCGTCATCAGTGTCTCGAAAATGTTCATCGCGACGTTGCGCGTGGCATTCGCCGCATTCACATGCTGGTCGAGCGTGCCGAGCTTGGCTTCCATGCCAAGCACGAGATCACCACCCACTTTGCCGCAGATGTCCGCGTAGGCCGGACCAGCTGCCAATGCGAGCGCGCTTGCAACGAGCAGGCTACGCAATCTGCCTTTTGAGATTCTGTGCGTCATTTGACTCTTCCCCTCTATGTTTCTTGGCACATTTCCCTCGACACGCGGCGTGCGCCGAATACGAGGTTTCGCTTGGCGGCAGATGCGGGCAGAAAGCCCTACAGAATGCCGTACTTCGCGAACACGCTTGCGAGGCTCTCCCCTGCCTCGAGATCAGCCAGAGTATTGCGCTCGCCGCGCAGGCGTTCCTGCGCAGCCGCGATAACCTTGGCCTCGATTTCTTGCGGAACGACGACAACGCCATCTGCGTCACCGAATACGAGATCGCCGCTGTGAACCTTCACGCCGGCGCACTCGATGCCGACATCAAGCGCGACGACTTTGCCGCGCCCCTTGCAATCGAGAGGCGCAATACCGCCGTGAAAAACCGGAAAACCTGCCGCAACGATCTCTTTCGTATCGCGCACGAACCCGTCCATGACCGCGCCCGTCGCGCCACGAACCTTCGCGGCGGTGCTGAGCAGGCCGCCCCACGGGCCGATGCGCCCCGAGCTTCCGCAGGCAAACACGGGAATTTCGTCGGTCTTCAGATCGTCGACGAGCCTGATTTCCAGCTCGTAGGGATTTTCGCCGTGTCGGGGACGGTCGTAGACGTCCATGCATAGAGCCGTTCGCGCCCTGCCAACCATGACCAGCGATGCGTCGAGAGGACGGATCTTGTGGTGCATGGCCTGGTTCATATAGCCGAGATCATCCAGCGCATCAGAAAGGAGCGCTGTGTAGAATCGCTGCTTGAGATCACTCAGGGACGTTTCCGGCTTGGTGTGTAGGGTGGCCATCGTAACTGTCGCCCTTGTGATGAACTTCGCGTCATTTCCATGTAGGTTTATCGTTAAACATATGGAAAACTCGGGCCGCGTCAATAGAGAAATTCAGCAATCGCTTATGGAAAATCCTTGGCGGCGCGTTCCACCCGGAACACGGAGCGTCGCGTCCCGAATTGTCCATGATTTGACGCGTTCTGCAGGCTGTGGCTTATGCGCGCTGAAGGGAATGAGGGAGTCTTGTGGCGAAGATCGAGTCGGGCAGCCTTTCGGCGCGGATCTACTCAGAGCTTCGACGCGCGCTCATCGCCGGCGATTACAGTCCCGGTGAACGGCTGAAGATGCAGGACCTGGCGGTCGAACTGGGTACCAGCGTGACACCTGTGAGAGAGGCCTGCCTGCGGCTGGTCAGCGAGCAGGCACTGGAACTTCGATCAGGCCGTTTCATCGTCGTGCCGGAACTGACGCGTGCGCGCTACTGGCAGATCCGGAAGATCCGCATTGCGCTCGAGTGCCTCGCCACGCGCGAAGGCGCAGCAAATTGCAGCGCCGAGGATATCTCGCGACTGAAAAGCCTTCACAACAAGTTCGTGCAGCACGAGGCCAAGGGCCATCTGGTCAAGGCCCGCCATGCCAACCAGCAATTCCACTTTGCGCTTTACGCCCTTTGCGGAATGCCGCTGCTGATGGGGCAGATCGAGGCGATGTGGGCCTCCATGGGACCGATCCTCAACGTGTTCTATCTGACGCGCGACCACGAATATGTCGGCGCGTATGAACATCTGGCGATCATGGACGCGCTGGCAAACCATGATGGCATCGCGGCGGCCGCTGCGCTGGAACGCGATATCGTGGCCGGTGGTCTCGATATCCTGCGCCATTTCGACCGGCAGGATTCGGTTTGATCTGATCTTCTGATCCGGCGTTTCCCGTTCGCGGAAGGGCGTTTGCTCAGGCAAGTTGCCGTGGCGTGCGCAGCCCGGCGGTCTCGCCGCCATCAATGGGTATCACCGCCCCGTTGACGTAACTGGCGCTGTCGGACAGCAGCCAGGCGATCACTTCGCCCACCTCGTGCGGTTCGGCCAGGCGTCCGGCGGGGATGCGCAATTCGAGCGTGCGCCGCCGGTGATCGTCGGCCGTGACGGCCTGCATCATGCGGGTGGCGATCTGGCCCGGACAGACCGCATTGAAACGCACGAGGTGCCCCAGTTCCAGCGCCAGTGCCTGTGTCAGTCCGATCACCGCCGCTTTCGAGGCAGTGTAGAGCGCAAGCTCCTCCTCGCCGGCGCGTCCCGCGATGGAAGACACGTTGACGACCGCCCCGCGCGCCGCGATCAGTCCGTCCAGCGTCACGCGAGTCATCAGATATGTGCCGCGGGCGTTGATGTTCATCACCGTGTCCCAATCGGCGAGCGTGGAGCTCTGAAATGTCTGACGTTTGCCAATCCCGGCATTGTTGACCAGTCCGCTGATCTGGCCGCCCGAGACCTCCATCGCGCGCTCCGCCACCGCCCGGCAATCGGCCTCGTCAGATATATCGGCACGCATGAACTCCGCTCCCGGGATCTGACGAGCGGCCTCGGCGCCGCTTTCCTCATCGCGGCCCGTGATGAGAACGGGTTTGCCCTGACTGGCCAGAACTTCCGCGGTCGCGCGGCCTATGCCGTGGGTGCCGCCGGTGATGATGAACATGTGTCGCGCCCGCTTTCAGACGACCGAATAGTCAACTTTGGTTGCGTGCCATCCCTCGCCGCGCCGCTGCCAGAACCTGTCCTTGAGACGCACGGATAGCGGGCCGGGGCGGTCATTGCCTAGGATCCTGTTGTCTATGCGGGAGACGGGCATGATGCCGCCAGCGGTGGTGCATGCGAAAATCTCGTCGGCATCGCGAAACTCGTCCGCCGGGATGTCGCGCACCTCATATGGCAGGCCAAGCTCGTCGCAGAGCTCGAAAACGGAAAGCCGCGTCACACCCTCGAGCGCACCGCGCCGTGGCGACAAGACCACGCCGTCGCGTATGCAAAAGACATTGAAGCCTGGCCCCTCGGTGACATTGCCATCCACATCGAGCAAGACAGTGTAGTCGGCGCCGGTCTCGCGCGCCTCGAAAAGACTGCGCGTGAGATCGCCCCAGTGGAAGTTCTTGACGGTCGGATCGACACTCTCGGGCGGAATTCGCAGCGTCTTTGGGATCATCAGGTGCATCCCGCGCTCCATCATCTCCGGCGTGGCGACGGAGGTCCATGCGATCGCGTAGCATGAGAGGTAGCTGCGGCAGTTCCAGGGATGGCGGGTCATGCCGGGAGGCGGAGCCGCGCGCACGCATTCCATGGAGACGTAGGCCGCCTTCAGTCCGGCCAGCGCGACCAGCCTGTTGAGGATCACGCGTATCTCGTCATCGCTTTCGGACGGCGTCATCTGCAGCGCGTTCATGGAGTTTCTGAAGCGCGTGATATGGTCATCCAGCCGGAAGAAATTGCCATCCCAGACGCTGACCACATCATAGGTCACGTCCGAGCGACGATAGCCAGAGTCCAGTACGGGAATGCGCGCCTGACCGACCGGCATAAAGGCACCATCCAGATAGGCGGCACCGGCGGCATAATCCGCCCGGTTCGGATCCGGAACGACAGCGTGATCTTCCATTGGACTCTCCCGTTGCATCCGTGACGTCGCCCACGGCACTCAAAGGCGGGTACCAACTTATAAGTTATATGTCAAACAGCGAGCGCACTGTGGGATTCGTTGACTGTTGTTTGGGGTCTGGCTGAGTGTTCAGGCAGGGATCGCTCGCGCGGTCCCTGCCCTCTGGATGGATTGTGTAACGTCGTCAGTCCAGTCCGCGGGCCACGGTGCGCGGACTTGCGAACCCCTTCTGATAGGCAAACAGCCCTGCCGCGATGGCCAGACCGACAAGATCGGTAATCAGGCCGCCCTGGATCATGCCCAGCGCCCCGACAAGCAGAAGGACGCGCAGCACGGCATTGAGCGGGCCGAAGAACCAGCCCTGAACGGCGCCTGCCAGCATGTAGACGCCGACACAAGCTGTCGCGAAGACATGCAGGATGTCCAGCCATTCTCCCTGCATCAGCAATGCGCCGGAGTAGAAGAACATGAACGGCACGACGAAGGCCGCGAGCCCGAACTTGAAACTCTCGACGGATGTTCGCATCGGGTCGGAACCCGATAAGGCCGCCGCGGCATAGGCTGCGAGCGCGACCGGCGGCGTGATGGCCGACATGACCGCATAGTAGAACACGAAGAAATGCGCGGTCAGGACCGGGATGCCAAGCGCGATCAATCCGGGCGCGACCACGGCTGCCGCCACCGCATAGGCCGCCGTCGTGGGCATGCCCATGCCAAGCACGATTGCGATGCACATGGCGAAGAACAGTGCCAGCAGCTGGTTTTGCTCGGCCACACCCAGAAGCAGCGTGGAGAAGCGCGCGCCAACTCCCGTCAGCGCGATGACGCCGACAATGATGCCCGCGCAGGCGCAGACCGCGACAAGCTGGATCGACATCTTCGCGGCCAGCTCGAATGCCTTCATGACCGCCTTGACGCCCATGCGGTGCGGGGTGAGCCAGCTTACCACTGCCGCCGAGATCATGGCGAGCGTGCCTGCCCGGATCACCGAATAGCCCGCGAACAGTGCGTAGACGAGGATGATGATCGGCAGGAACAGATAGGCCTGTTTCAGCAAATCGCTGAAGATCGGCAACGCGCTCTTGGGAAGCCCCTTCATGCCAAGCTTGGTCGCCTGAAGATCGACCATGAAGTAGACCGAGGCGAAGTAGAGTATGGAAGGGATGATCGCCGCAATGACGATGTCGGTGTAGGGGATGCCCGTCACTTCGGCCATGATGAACGCGCCTGCGCCCATGATGGGCGGCATGATCTGTCCGCCCGAGGAGGCAGCCGCCTCGATGGCGCCAGCGCTCTTGGCCGGATAGCCGACACGCTTCATCAGGGGGATGGTGAGCGATCCCGTCGACACAACATTGCCCGCCGATGTTCCGTTGATCATGCCCATCAGGCCCGAGGCGAAGACGGCCACCTTGGCCGGGCCGCCACGCGCCCTGCCCGCAGCGGCAAAGGCGAAGTTGACGAAATAGTCGCCCACTTTCGATGCCTGGAGAAAGGCCGCGAAGGTGATGAACAGGATGATATAGGTGGACGAGACGGCGACTGGATCGCCCAGTATTCCCTGATCCGTGTAGATGTAGGTGAAGAAGCGTTCCGGCGAGTAGCCGCGATGCGACAGGAACCCCGGCAGATACGGACCGGTGAAGGAGTAGGCGATGAAGACGCCCGCAATGATGACCAGCGCCAGACCGGCGACGCGTCGGGTCAGTTCCAGGATCAGGATCGCGCCGACGAGGGCTGCGTAGAAATCGGCCGGTTGCGCCATCGCGGTTCCCGCGCGCAGCCGGATTGCCTGAACATTGTAGAGAATGTATCCGGCGACAACGACGGCAGCGATCGACAACAGCACATCGGCCCAGTGGAGTGAACTCTGCGCGCGACGCGGGAAGAACCAGCCTCCGGCAATCGCCGCCGCGGTGCCGATCACAAAGGGCAGGCCATAGCTCTGGAAGACGAAGGCGGCAGGGCGCGCGACACCGGCGACCCACCATGCCACCCATGCGCCGCCGATCATTGCCGCGGCATAGAGGATGCCGGCGGTGGCGATCAGCGCCAGCACGATTTCGAGCGGCGCCAGCTTCAGGAAACGACCCTGCTCGCGGCCGGGTTCGACGAAACCGGCGGAGTAGACGATGAAGCCGATGAACAGGCCGCCCGCGACATGGGTGATGCGGTAAGCCCAGGTTTCCAGCGGATAGAGGTTCATCACCCCGATGTGGAAGAGCGTGTAGGCGATACAGGCGCCGATCAGGCTCAGTTTCAGGGCGGACTGGGTGAATTCACGCTGGTTCGTTGCCAGCGGCTCGTCGTCGGCGTTGCGCGATACGATCGCCTCGATCGATTCGGGCGCGACCTCATCCTTGCTTGAAGATGACATTTCTTCCTCCCCTGAAGACTGTTCAATCGGCGCGCATGCGACGGGCGCCGGCCAGTGCGGCCGCCGCCCGTTCGGGTCGGGGCAGGTCCCCTTCCCTTAGCCTTTCAGCTCGTCGGGTATGGTGACGCCAATTTCCTCGAAATAGCGCACCGCACCCGGATGATAGGGAAGGAAGGTGTCCTTATCGACGTTCTGCGGAATGGTCTCCGCGGCGGTCGAGTGGATCTGCTTCATGCGGTCGTTGTTCTCCATCACCAGCTTGGTGATTTCGTAGGCGAGGCTTTCGGGCATATCCTTGTGGGCCACGGCAAAGTTCCACAGGCTCACGGTGCCCTGCGGGTCGGGATAGCCCTGATACAGGCCGCCCGGCACCTCGAAGGCCGCCAGTTCGGGGCGCGCCTCAAGGATCTTGGTGGCCTCTTCTGCCGAGAAGCCGAAGATGTTGACGGGGTTTTCAGCAGCAATCTGGGCGAACGCCGCGATTGGAACACCGGCGGCAAAGGCGAAGGCGTCGATCAGGCCGTCCTTGACCTGCCCCACGGCGTCGTTGGCGCCGGAGAAGCTGACATCGGCGGTGATCCCGTTGATCTCGAAGAAGCGGGGCCAGTAGGTTGCCGCGGTTCCGCCAGCCGGACCGACGGAGACACGCTTGCCTTGCAGATCGGCCACCGATGTGATGCCCGAAGACTTGAGCGCGACCGCCTGGAAGGGCGTTTGGTACATCGGGAACAGCGCGCGCAGGTTCTTGTGCTCCACGCCCGGCGCCAGTTCGCTCTCGCCAACCCATGCCTCGTAGGCCGGGCCCATCGTGACCAGACCGATCTGGTGGTCGCCGGTCTCGACCAGCGTGGCGTTCTGGACCGGCCCGCCGGTGACTTCGCCTGACGCGTTGACGCCGAGGTTCTCGGTGATCAGTCCGGCAAGGCCGGTGCCGTAGATGAAGTAGGTGCCGCCCTGACTGGCGGTACCGATGGTCAGGCTGGTTGGCCAGCCTTCACGATCCTGCGCCAGAGCCGGTGCAGCAACGAGCAATGCCGCGGCCTGCAGGGCCGCGATGGTGAAAGTGCGCATGGTTGTCCTCCCAACGGTTTCTCATCGGACCGCGCGGCACCGGAACTCCTCCCAATGTCCGCGACGGTTGGGCGGCAGAATGCGCGTCGAGGATCATGCCGCAAGGCCCGCAAGCCAGCTTCTTCATGAAGTTCGTGCGATGAATGAAAGGGATGAGTGGAAAAGGTAACATTGGCCTCTTGCAGTGTGTGACTCCTCACACATTGCCGGCGCTAGTCGCTGTTTGGCGCCGTCTCACGCCCCAGCACGTGCTTGTCCAGCGCGTATCGCTGCATCTTCTCATAGAGCGTCTTGCGCGATATTCCGAGCGATTCATAGACGGGTTTCAGGCTGCCTCCATGGGCCTGCAGCGCGCCCGCGATGACGGAGCGCTCGAAATGGGCAACCCTGTCGGCGAGACGTTCGGAGCCTTCAGCCGATTGCGCGGCATCGATACCGTCCAGCCCGAGCCCGAGCACGAAGCGATCCGCCGCATTGCGCAGTTCGCGCACATTCCCCGGCCATTCGCGCTGTGCGATGGCGGCAAGCACCTGCGGCGTCACCTCGACCATATCGCGCCGATGGCGTCCGGCAGCCTCGCGCACCAGCTGCATGAACAGAATCGGCACATCCTCGCGGCGCGCGACGAGCGGTGGCACGTGCAGCGTGACCACGTTCAGCCGGTAGAGAAGATCCTCCCGGAAGCGACCGGCCGCGACCTCATCAGCGAGTTCGACCTTGCTCGCCGCAATGAAGCGGACATCCAGCGGGATGGGTTCATTGGACCCAAGCCGAACGATGACGCGGTCCTGAATGACGCGCAAAAGCCGAGCCTGGAGATCGGCGGGCATGGAGCCGATCTCATCGAGCAACACCGTGCCGCCGCGCGCATGTTCGAATTTGCCGTAGCGTGCGCGCATGGCGCCGGGAAAGGCCCCCGCCTCATGGCCGAACAGCTCACTCTCGATGAGGTTGCCGGGCAGCGCGGCGCAGTTGATCGCAACGAACGGGCGGTCGGCGCGTCCGCTGATGTCGTGCAGTGCCCGCGCCACCACTTCCTTGCCGGCGCCAGTCGCGCCGACGATCAGCACATCGGCATCCGTGCCCGCCACGGCGCGCAGCCGATAGCGCAGATCGATCATCGCGGCGGATCGTCCGGGCAACCGGCTTTCGATGTCGTCGCGCTGGCCGGCGGCCGCGCGCAGCAGCCGGTTTTCCAGTATGAGGCCGCGCCGGTCGAGTGCGCGGGCCGCGACATCGGCCAGATGCTGGCCCGAAAATGGCTTCTCGATGAAATCATAGGCCCCCGCCCGCATGGCGCTGACGGCGAGCTGGACGTCGCCATGGCCCGTGACGAGTATCACCGGCAACTCGGTATCGATGTCGCGCACCTTGCCAAGCAGCGTCATGCCGTCCATGCCCGGCATCCGGATGTCGCTGACGATGACGCCATTGAAGCCCGGCGTCACATAATTGAGCGCGGCTTCCGCAGACGCGAAATCGCGGACGGCAAATCCCGCCAGTTGCAGCGATTGCGCGGTCGACAGCCGGATTTCCTCCTCGTCATCGACAAGCAGCACGGTTGACGGCTTCATTCGGCTGCCTCGCTGACGGGCACGGACGCCGTCTGCAGATCGATGCGCACCAGCGTCCCGCCTTCGGGATGGCGCTCGACGGTGAGCGCGCCGCCGAAATCCTTGACGATGTTGTAGGAGATGGAGAGGCCCAGCCCAAGCCCCTTGCCCACGCCTTTCGTGGAGAAGAACGGATCGAAAATGCGCTCCGCTATCGCGTCGGGGACGCCGGGGCCGCGATCGCGCACGGTGATGATCACTCTTTCGCCTGCGCGCGTGGCTGCGAGATCTATGCGCCTGTCGTCCAGTCCCTCAACGGCGTCGGCGGCATTCGAAATAATGTTGACCAGAACCTGTTGAAGCCTGACCGACCCGGCGCGCACCACGAGCGGCTCCGTGCCAAGATCGATTGCGAGTTGTGCATCGGCGGCCTTGAGACGCCAGGCGACGATCTCCAATGTGTCCCTGACGACCTCGTCGAGCATGACCGGTCCAAGCTTCTGGTTGGGCTTGCGGGCGAAATTGCGCAGATGGCGGCTGATCGATGCCATGCGGTCCACCAGCTTGGAAATGCGGCTCACATTGTCGGTGGCCTCGTCGGTTCGCCCTCGCTCGATGAGCAGCGCGGCATTGTCGGCATAGGTGCGGACGGCCGCCAGCGGCTGGTTGAATTCATGCGAAAGTGCGGCCGACATCTGACCGAGCGCCGCGAGCTTTCCGGCCTGAACGAGATCGGATTGCGTCTTGCGCAGGGCGCGTTCCGTGGCACGTCTCTCGGTGACCTCTTCTTCCAGCCGGGCATTGACCGCAGCGAGGTCGGCGGTGCGCTCCTCGACGCGCCGCTCAAGCAGTTCCTGTGCCTCGCGCTGAACCTGAAGTCGCTCGGCCAGCCGCGCCCGACGCTGCAGCCAGACCGCGACACCCATCGCGCCAAGGCCGACAAGCAGCATAAGCGCGACGACAACCGTCAGTGCCTGCGTGCGCGCCGATGCCGTGTCCAGCAGGACCTTCACCGTCCAGTCGGCAGCCGGCATCGTTTCCGTCACCGTCAGATACTCACGGTCCCTGCTATTATCCGAGATGGTCAGCAGGTCGAACTGTCCGGCGCTTGTCGACCGGGTCACCGGCAACTGCATCAACTGCGCATTGGCATACCGGCGGGTGGCGGCGGTACGCGCAAGCCTTTCTGCAGTCAGCGGCTCGATCGCCGTGAACAGCCAGTCTGGCGGCCCGGACATGAAGATGATGCCTTCGGGATCGGTGACGATGATCTCATAGTCGCTGCCGCGCCAGGATCGTTCGATGGAATCAATATCGACCTTGAATACGACCACGCCGCGAACGTCGTCGCCTAGCCGGATTGGCGCGCCGAAATAGTAGCCGCGCTTCAGCGAGGTGGTGCCGAGGGCGAAGAAACGGCCCTTGCCGCCGGCGAGCGCGTCGAAGAAATAGGGCCGGTAGCTGAAATTCTCGCCGATGAAGGTCGGCGTCTGATCGAAATTCGAGGCGGCGATCGTGTTGCCGTCGGGCAGCATGACGTAAATGTCGGATGATTCCAGCAGCCGGTTGATGCTCTTCAGGTAGCGGTTCACCGCGTCCACCTGTTCCCGGTCTCCGGGCCGGGTTACGAGGTCCCTGATTTCCTGGTGGTCGGCAATCAGTTCGGGCAGCTTCTCGTAGCGGTCAAGCTGTCCTTGCAGCGCGGTCACGGCAAGGCCGAGCGTGTTTGCGCCACGCGCTGCCGCCTGTTGGAGATAGTAGTTGGTCAGGGCGCGCGTGCCGAAAAGCGCGATCAATCCGCCAAGCAGCAACGCTGCCAGGCCAAGAATGACAGAATGTCGCCGCCATAGACCGTTCATCCGCACCCATCGTAGCCACGCAGAGGCCACGACTTATAGCGCGGCCTTGGCGGCACTGTCGAATGTCTACGCAAGCAGGAATTACGCGCTAGTGTGCGCGTGTGGGATCGAAGCCTTCACTGTTGACGGCCAGCGACGTGCCGCTGGCGAGACCGGCGACGGTAAAGCCTCCGTCGACCGACAAGGTCTGGCCAGTGATGAAACCCGACTTGCTGCTATCGACAAGGAAGAGCGTCGCCGAGGCGATTTCTTCCGGCGTGCCGTAGCGGCGCATCGGAACGACCTGCATCCAGCCTTCGCGAGCCTCGGCGGTATGGGTTTCGCGGACCATCGGCGTTTCGATTGGTCCGGGCGCCACGACATTGACCCGCACGCCGAGCGTTGCAAATTCCACTGCCATGACCTGGCTCATGGTGATCACTGCCGCCTTGGACGCGCCATAGGCCGCGCGACCCTCATTGCCTTTCATGCCCGACACAGATGAGATGTTGACGATTGCCCCATCACGTCCACGCATGGCGCGTGCAGCTTCGCGCGCCACCACGAAGGAGCCCACGACATTGATGTCGAGGATGCGCCGGAACTGCTCCGCGGTGGTAGCAAGAACCGCGGTGTCCCGTCCTATGCCGGCTGAATTGACCGCGCCCCGAAGTGGGCCGAATTCGCCCTCGATGGCGGCAATCTCGGCCACGACTGCCGATTCGTCCGACACGTCGATGCCGGTGCAACGCACGGCTGCTGCGTCAAACCGGTTTCGTGCCGCTTCGAGGCCGGGCCCGGGCAGATCCATGATGGCGATGCGCCAGCCCTCGGCCAGCGCGGCTTCGACGACGGCCAGACCAATTCCCGATGCGCCGCCGGTTACCAGAAGCACGTGATCTTGCATTGGGCGTCTTTCTCTTTCTAACGGGCAGACGAAAGAAGATCGTTCCGCGAGAGTTCTTCGCGCAGGGTCTTCTTCGAAACCTTGCCGTAGGCCGATTTTGGTAGTTCCGGCCAGAACAGGAAGTGTTTTGGCAATTTGTAGCGCGCGATACGGTCGTTCAGGAAAGCACCAAGCTCGGCGGCGCTGACCTTGCCGCCCGGTTCCAGCACGCAGATGGCGACGCCGATCTCGCCCCAGACCGGGTCCGGCACCCCCAGCACCGCGACTTCCGAGACGCCGGGATGCTGGAGGATTTTCTCCTCGATCTCGCGCGGATAGATGTTCGAGCCGCCCGAGATGTACATGTCGGAGGCGCGGCCGGTGATGTAAACGAAGCCCTCCGCATCCATGTGGCCGAGGTCGCCGGTGCGGAACCAGCCGTTGCGGAACGCCTTGTCGTTGGCCTCGGGGTTGTCGTAGTAGCCGGCGAACACGGCCGGGCCGATGACGCAGATCTCGCCGGTCTCGCCGGGTGCGACGGCTTCGCCGGCGTCGTTCTGGATCTCGACCTGCATGCCGGTTCGCTCGAATCCGCAGGTGCCGATGCGGGCATGCGGCCCGTCCTCAGGCGCGTGGAAGGCCGGCGGCAGCACGGTGATGTTGCCCGTCACCTCGCCAAGCCCGAAATACTGCACCAGCACCGGCCCCAGCTTTTCCAGCGCATGGACCTGATCGGTCCGGTACATCGGCGCGCCGGCATAGATGACGTAGCGCAGGCTGCTGTGGTCCCGCTCGGACACGCTTGGATCGTCGACCATCAGCTTGAGAATGGTCGGAACGGTAAACATCGTTGCGATGCGCCATTCCTCGATGAGCCGCCAGGCCGTCGGAACGTCGAGCCTTTCTCCCGGCATCAACACGGTGGTCGCGCCGCGCGCCACCATGGCAAGCTGGTGGACGCCCGCACCATGCGACAGCGGCGCCACCACGAGCGAGGCGTCGGACGGCCGGAGCCCCGGCATCAGGTCGCAAAGATGGTTCGTCACCACGAACGCCATCTGGCCATGCGTCAGCACGGTGGCCTTGGGTTGTCCTGTCGTGCCGGAGGTAAAGAAGAACCAGCAGGGATCGTCGCGATCGACGGCTACCTCGCTGGAGGGGTGGCCGCTGTATTCATCGACGAGCGCATCGTAAGAAGGGCCGAATTCCGCTTCGCCAATGGCGATCGCGAAGGTCATCTCCGGGCAGCCATCAAGGCAGGCGCGGGCGTGATCGGGAAAGGCGGCATTGCAGATCATGCCGGTCGCACCGGATGTCCGGGCTGTCTGTAGGGCCTCGGCTGGCAGTTGCCGGAAGTTGGTCGGCACATAGATTGCGCCGACCCTGAAGCAGGCGAACATCGCCTCGAACATCTGATTGCAGTTGGGCGAATGGACGAGAATCCGGTCGCCCTTGCGGACTCCGTACTTCTCCTGCAATGCGGCAGCCATTGCGGCGATGCGCGCGTCGAATTCGGCCCAGCTCCAGCTCCGCTCGCCCCATGCCAGCGCCACCGCCTCGGGCTGGCGGCGTCTGGCCTGAACCACGAAATGCGCGAGGTTCATGACCCGAGTGCTTGCCGGGGCGGTGTCGATGGACGTTGCGGCGCTCATGTTTCGTTGTTCCGAATGGCGTTGGTGTCAGCCGTTTCCGCGGCTCAAAGCCAGCACTTGATCCTGTCGATCACGGCCTTGCGGGAAATGCCGTAGCGGTCCTGGAGCACGGGAAGAGATCCCGCAGACAGGAAACGGTCGGGAAGTGCGATCTGCCGGAAGGCCGGCGCGACGCCGCCCCTCAGCAGACACCCCGCGACCGCCTCGCCCAGTCCGCCAACGATGGTGTGGTTTTCCGCCACGACCACAAGACGCCCGGTGCGTGCGGCCTCGCGAAGAATGGTCACCTCGTCAAGTGGCTTGACGGTCGGCACATGCAGCACCGCGACATCGACGCCGTCCTTCTGCAGATCCTTGGCCGCGTCCAGCGCGCGCATGGTCATGAAGCCTGTCGAGATGACCAGCACGTCGCGGCCACCGCGCAGCAGCGCCGCCTTGCCGAGCTCGAAGCGGTAATTGTACTCGTCGAGCACCAGCGGCACCGCGCCGCGCAGCATGCGCATATAGACCGGGCCATGGTGGTCGGCGACGGCTGTCACCATCTGCTCCACGTCGAGCGCGTCGCACGGGTCGATGACGGTGATGTTGGGCATGGCGCGGAAGATGGCCAGATCGTCGGTCGCCTGATGGCTCGGCCCATAACCCGTCGTCAGGCCGGGCAACCCGCCGACGAATTTCACATTCGCGTCCTGTTCGGCCACGCCCTGCGAAATGAAGTCGTAGCAGCGTCGCGCCGCGAACGTCGCGTAGGTTGTGGCGAAGGGAATGAACCCTTCCTTGGCGAGCCCGCCGGCTGCCGTCGCCATCAACTGCTCGGACATGCCCATCTGGTAGAAACGGTCGGGATAGGCCTGCGCGAAAATGTGGATGTCAGTGTATTTCGCCAGATCGGCGCTCATACCGACGATTTCAGGCCGGGTCCTGCCCAGTTCGACCAGCGCATGGCCGAATGGCGCGGCCTTTGTGCGATGGCCTTCATCGACGGAGGAGGCGATGATTGCCGGCATAGAGGGCGCGGGAGCGGATGATTTCACGGTCGGTTCCTGGACGTTGGTATTCATGCCGGCCTCCTTGCTTCCAATGCCTCATAGGCGCGTTTCCATTCATCGGGCTCGAGCCGGATGAAGTGGTTCTTCTCGCGCGCCTCCAGAAAATCGACGCCGCAGCCCATCTTGGTGTCGCAGATGATGATGCGAGGCTTGGGCTCGGGATGTTCGCGGGCATTGTCGAATGCCTTGACGAGCGCCGGCAGGTCGTTGCCGTCGACACGCTGAACGTAGAAGCCGAAGGCCTCGAACTTCGCGACCAGCGGTTCCGTGCTCATGATCGTCGGCGACGGACCGTCGGCCTGCACCTTGTTGAAGTCGACCAGCGCGATGATGTTGTCGAGCTTGTAATGCGACGCTGAGATCGCCGCCTCCCAGGTCGGGCCTTCGGCCAGCTCGCCATCGCCCATCAACGTGTAGACGAAGGAACTCGACTTCTTGCGCTTAAGCCCCAGACCCATGCCAACGGCCATCGGAAGCCCAAGGCCGATGGAGCCACCCGACATTTCCGCGCCCGGAGTGTAGGACGCCATGCCGGACATCGGCAGACGGCTGTCATCGCAGCCATACGTCACCAGTTCGCTTTCGGGCAAGTAGCCGGCTTCCGTGAGGATCGCATAATGGGCGATGCCGTAGTGACCGACAGACAGCAGAAAGCGGTCGCGATCCTCCCATTCGGGCTGATCCGGGCGAATGCGCATGGCATGCAGATAAGCGACCGACAACACGTCGGCCACGCCCAGAGCCTGGGCGACATAGCCCTGGCCGTGCACTTCGGCCATCGTGATGGCATTGTGCCTCACCCGATGAGCCCGCTCGGCGAGCCGGCTGTTGTGCAAGAGATTTCCTTCGCTCATCTACGTTCCTTTTCGATATGCGGCCGCTGTTCGCGGCGATCGGGCGCGGAGCAAAGCCGCACCTTCAAACTCATCAGGCAGGTGGCTGCATCGCGCAGCTCTGTCCGCCATCGACGGGCAGGCAGACGCCCGTGATGAAGCGGGCTTCATCTGAGGCGAGGAAAAGCGCGGCGCTGGCGATATCCCAGCCGTCGCCCATGCGCCCGAGAGGCACCATCTTTGAACGCTGCTCGACCATTTCTGCGGCCGATGCGTACTGGCCGGCGATCTGCTTGTAGATCAGCGGTGTATCGATCATGCCCGGCACCACGCAATTCGCGCGGATGCCCTGGCGTGCATACTGCATGGCGATCGCCACGGTCGCCTGGTTAACGGCGGCCTTGGTCGCGTAATAGGCGAAATAGGGATAGCCGGTCCATCTGATCGCGGCGAGTGACGAGATGTTGACGATCACGCCCGACTGCTTTTCCAGCATATGCGGCAGCACCGCCCGGCATGTCCGATAGACGGAGCCGAGATTGAGCGCGACGGATGCTTCAAAGTTCTTCTCGCTCAGTTCGATCGGTCCGCCCATATGGGTGACACCGACATTGTTGTGCAGCACGTCGATGCCGCCGAGCCGGCGAATGACTGTGTCGACCGCCGCCACGACCGATGCGGTGTCAGTGACGTCGGCGGTGACCGCTTCGGCCACGCCGCCTTCCCGCGAGATGATGTCGGCGGTTTCGGCCGCCGCATCCTGACTGATGTCGATGCAGGCAACGGAGGCGCCTTCGCGGGCATAGGCGACGGCCGCCGCCTTGCCGTTGCTCCATCCTTCGCCGGAGGAACCGGCGCCGAAGACGATGACCGTTTTGCCTTCGAAACGGCCGCGCGGGGGGATTGGTATATCGGAAGTCACAGCAGGCCTATCGAAATCCAGGGAACCAACGCGATCAGGATCAAGCCGACGACCAGCGCGCCTATATAGGGCCAGATCGCGCCGATCGCTTCGTCGGGCGAAACGTTGCCGATCTTGCAGGCGAGGTAGAAGCCGATGCCGATGGGCGGTGTCATGAGACCGATATTCATGGAGGTCACCACGACCATCGCATACTGGATCTCATGGATCCCGAGCCCCTTGGCGATGGGAAACATCAGCGGCGACATCAGAACGATTGCGGGGAGACCTTCCAGAATACATCCGAGCACCAGGAAGATGAGGATGCTCAGCGCCATGAAGGTGATCCACCCACCGGGCAGGTCGGTCATGAGATTGGCAAGGCTTTGCGCGACGCCTGCCTGAGTGATCGCCCAGGCCATGGCAAGTGCGGTGCCGAGAATGAGCAGGATAGAGCCTGTCAGGGAAGCAGTTTCGACCAGCATCAGATAGAATTTGCGCCAGCCAATGCCGCCATAAAGAACGATGCCGACGAACAGCGCATAGACGACTGCGATGGTGGAAACCTCGGTCGCTGTGGCAACGCCGCCGGCAACCGTCGAACGGATCAGGAAGGGCAGGACGAGCGCAGGCGCCGCGACGACAAGCGTGCGCATGATCACGGCGGGGGCAGCGCGCCGGACGCCGACCATCTCCTCGTGTCGCGCCTTCCAGCGGGCAAGCCCGACAAGTGCGGCAAGCAGCACCATGGCGACGACGATACCGCTGGTGAAGAGGCTGGCGATGGACACACCCGCCACCGAACCGAGGACGATCAGCACGATGGACGGCGGAACAGTGTCGGCCATTGCCGCGCCAGTTGCCAGAAGCGCGATCATCTCGGGCGGCTTGTTGCCGCGCCGCTTCATCTCGGGGAAGAGCGCAGGGGCGACGGTCGCCATGTCGGAGACTTTCGACCCCGAAATACCCGACACGATGAACAATGATCCCAACAAGACATAGGACATGCCGGCTTTCACATGGCCCAGAACGGACGCCAGGAAGTCGACGATCGCCTTGCCCATGCCGGTGGCGTCGAGAATGCAGCCCAGGAGAACGAAGATCGGTACGGACAGGAGAATGACCCCGGACATGCCTTCGTCCATGCGTCCGATCATGACGTAGACGGGTGTATGGGTTCCGAATGCAAGATAGCTGAGCGTCCCGATACCGAAACAGAAGGCGATCGGAACGCCTGCCCCCAGGCAGATGGCAACGAACAGGACGAGGAAGATCAGCAGCGAGGAATTGCCCATTGCGATCAGCGCCGGCGAGGCCAGCCACAAGACGGCCGCTGTCGCGCCGATCGCGACAGCCGAGATCAGGAGGTCGCGCCATGCGCAGGTGCGGATCGTGTAGAACAGCACGATACCCAGCATCAGCACCATTCCGAAGGGGATCGCGGAGACGCGGAACGTGTTGGGAATATGGAGCGCGGCGGAGGTGATGTACCATTCCTCCATCGCATATTCGAAGGATACCTGAAGCAGGCCCAGGATGAATGTGACGATCACCAGGAGGGCGAAGCTCTCGACCAGCGCTCGCAGCCTCGCGGGCAGCATGTTGAGAAACAGAGTCAGGCGCAAATGTTCATTGCGGTCGAGCGCAATGGCGGAGCCGAGCATGGCGAGCCAGAGGAACGCAATCGATGCGGCTTCCTCGATCCAGACCACGGGATAATGAAATGCGTAGCGCGCGGCGACGCCACCGAGCAGCAGGCAGGTCACCACGAGCAACAGCAGAGCGGCCACCGCCTCGATGGGACGCATGATCCTGGATCCAGGGCGCGCGTCTGCGTTTTCGCTGACCTGAGTCAGCGTCATGTCGTCTTCTGCGATCGTCATTGTCCGGTCCGTTGTGTCGGGTTGCAACGGCGCCCGGCTTTCCGCCGGGCAAGAAAGGGGACGGGCAGCGGCCCAGCCGCCGCCCGTCCTGCCCTCAGATCAGCTTGCCGGCGCTCTCTTCGAGCAGGCCCCAGGCTTCGTCGCCATAGGTCTTGCGCCATTCCTCGTAGAAGCCTGCAGTGCGCAGGGTTTCGCGGATGGCGGCCGTGTCGGGGTCGTTGAAGACGAGGCCCTTGGCTTCGAGATCGACCTTGAGCGTCTTGTTGAGCTCGGCGATGTCTGCCCGCTCCTCGATTGCAGCCTGATTGATGTTCTTTTCGAGGCTGGCGCGAACGTCATCGGGCAAGGCGTCGATGGCGCGCTGGTTGGCCAGCGTCCAGAAGCCGTCCCACATGTGATTGGTCATCGAGCAGTATTTCTGCACTTCGTAGAGCTTGCCGACATTGATTGTCGGCAGCGGGTTTTCCTGCGCGTCGGCAACGCCGGTCTGCAGCGCGGTGTAGGTCTCGTTCCAGTTGATGCTGGTCGGCGCGCAACCGAGCGCCGTGAACATCGAGGTCCACAGCGGGCTTACCGGAACGCGGATCTTCAGGCCCTTGAGTTCGGCGGGACCGTTGATCGGCGTGGTCGATGTGGTGATCTGGCGGAAGCCGTTGTTGAAGATGTTTTCCAGCGCATAGAGTCGTGACTTGGCAATCTCTCCGCGCACGTAGGCGCCCAGACCGCCGTCCATCGCCTTCCAGACCGTGTCGATATCGTTGAAGGCAAAGCCGACACCGTTGATCGAGGCCGCCGGAACGAGCGTCGACAGGATGATGCCCGAAAGCGTGAACATCTCGACCGCGCCGGAGCGCAGCTGGTTCAGCGTGTCTGTGTCGGAGCCGAGCTGGTTGTTCGGGAAAACCGCGATTTCCATGCGGCCGCCGGTCTCGTTGCGGATGCGCTCGACTGCCTGCGCAAGGCGTACGTTGAGCGGGTGCTCGAGCGGCAGGTTATTGGCAAACTTGAAATTGAATTCCGCTGCTCGGGCCTTGCCGGACATGATGAATGGCGTGGCGAGCGCTACGCCTCCGGTTGCGGCGAGAAAGCCGCGTCGGTTGATTGAGAACATCTGTTCCTCCCTGATGACGACGTTAGCACGGACGCATTTTTCACCCGCGCTCACAGCATGTTGTCAGTCCCATTCTCCCGGTCGGGCGACCTCATGTGTCAATGTCCATATCATGGAGCATGAGGCCCTTCAATCATTTTCTGTTGAGTTATTTTTGCGGATTTCCTATGGTTACAGGAGATTTGTTGCTCCACATTATGGAGTGACAGGGAGGAAATGTATGAAGGACGTGTCCGAGGCGACGGGCAGCCAGAGTATTGAACGCGCCACGAGTCTGCTGGCGATGGTGGCGCAACACCATCGCCAGGGGGCCAGTCTCGCGACACTCGTGGCGGAAAGCGGCCTCAAGCAGGCCACGGTGCGCCGGTTGCTCGTGGCGCTGATTCGCGCAGGGCTCGTCGATCAGGACGAGGAAACCCGGCGTTATTATCTGGGCGTCTCCACCTATGTGTACGGGACTGTCGCGGCCGACCGTTTCGGTCTGCTTCCCATGGCGGGAACCAGCGTGCGACGTCTCGCGGACAAGTCCGAGGACACGGCATTCTTCAGTGTGCGGCAAGGGCTCTTCTCCATTTGCCTCAACCGTGAAGAGGGCACGCATCCGATTCGCTCGCATGTGCTGAATGTCGGGCAGCGTCATCCGCTGGGCGTGGCCGCGCATGGCATTGCAATGCTGGCAGCCCTTCCCGATGCGGAAATGAATGCGGTCATCGAGGCCAATCTGGAGGTTTACTCCGAACACTATCCCAAGCTCACCCAGTCCTGGCTACGCGAGCTCATCGCCGAGACGCGCGAGAAGGGATGGGCGGTCAATCCCGGAATATTTCATGTGGGATCATGGGCGATCGGTGTCGTGGTGCGCGGTCTGGGGGGCGAGGTGAAGGGCGCATTGTCGATCGGTGCAATCGAGAGCCGCCTTGGACCCGATCGGCAACTTGAACTGAGCGCTTTGCTGAAGACGGAAGCGCGCCGGCTTGAGGCGCATTTCGCCACGCTCGGCGATCATATTCGTCCGATGGCGGACAATGACAGGGCGTTGCCTCCGGCCGGTCCGGGCAGGCGCGGCGCCGCGAGGAGGGCATGAAGTGAATCAGCAGAACCCGTCAATCCTGAGGTCGACCAAAGCTTCCCGGCATGGCCCAGCCCAGCCCGGCCCGGCTCATCCGCAGCGGTTGGAAAGCCGCGCAGGTGCGCTCAAGGTCGCAGAGATCGTTCTCGAGCCTGGCCTGAGCCTGTGCGATGCGATCGCGCGTCCGCTCGCCAGCCTTGGGATCAGGAGCGCGGGCGTGGTGCTTTCGGGCGTGACGCTGGGGCCGATGCAGTTCGTGATGCCGTCTCATTCGCAGACGCCCGATCACGTCGCCTATTACAGCGAGACCTATCGCCCACAGGGTGAGGTCACGCTCGATCTTGCCACCGCGACATTCGGCTTTCGCGACGGTGCGCCCTTCATGCACTGCCATGCGCTATGGCGGGATTCAGAGGGCCGTCAATGCGGCGGTCATATTCTGCCGCTCGATAGTTCGATCGCGCGGCGTTCCACCGTTCTGGTATTTGGCACGCCCGACGCCGACATGCTGTCACGGGCCGACGCGGAGACCAACTTCACGCTGTTTGGCCCAGAGCCGGCGGACGGTGGCGGCAGCGGCGGGCTGATCGTGGCGCGTATTCGTCCTGACGAAGATCTCGTGACCGGCATCGAGGCAATCTGCGCGCGTCACGGCGTAACGCACGCCACGATACGAAGCGGCGTAGGCAGCATCGTCGGCGCCCTATTCGAGGACGGCACGGTCGTCAGCGAGATTCCGACCGAACTCGTGGTCGTCGACGGCCGCGTTTCGCCGGACGAGAGGGGACAGCCGCGCTGCGATCTCGAGATCGCCTTGATCGACGCGGCGGGCAACATCCATCGCGGCAAACCGGTGCGCGGACAAAATCCGGTTCTGATCTGCTGCGAATTGTTTATCGACACCGAAAGCCCGGCCGCGGTCTCGTAGCCAAGCTCTCAGGTCTGGAGATCATCGTGAACCGTTTCACCGCATCGCATTGGGGTGTCTACGAAGTTGATACGGATACCGTGGGCACTCCCAAGATCAAGCCGCTTGACGGCGACACCGACCCCTCCCCGATCGGGCTTTTCCAGCTCGACGAACAGGTGATGCGATCCCGCATCCGCCAGCCCAGCGTGCGCAGGAGCTGGCTGGAGGGCGGGCCGGGCAGCGCGCCACATCTGCGGGGGAACGAGCCCTTCGTGGAAGTCTCATGGGATCAGGCGCTCGATCTGGTCGCGGCGGAAGTGCGGCGGGTGAGCTCACAGCACGGCAACGCGTCAATCTTCGGCGGTTCATATGGCTGGGCGAGTGCGGGCCGTTTTCACCATGCCCAAAGCCAGGTGCATCGCTTTCTCAACATGGCGGGCGGTTACGTTCGGCACACCGAGTCCTACAGTCTCGGCGCAGCGCATGTCGTGATGCCGCATATCGTTGATGGCATGCACAGCCTCATCAGCTACCACACGTCCTGGGATGTGATGGCGAAACACACTGGCCTGTTCGTCGGTTTCGGTGGCGTGCCGCTCAAGAATGCCCAGATCTCGCCAGGTGGTTCCGGGCGACATCGCGTGCGTGACGGCCTTCATGCCATGGGAGCGTCCGGCGTGCGCTTCATCAATATCGGACCGGTTCGGGACAATCTGGATACCGGTGCGGATGTGGAATGGATTCAGATCCGCCCCAACACGGATACCGCGCTGATGCTCGGGCTGGCCTGGCAGCTTCGCGCCGAAGGGCTCCATGACACGGCGTTCCTTGATCGCTATTGCGTCGGATACGACCGCTTCGAGCGCTATCTGACCGGCGAAACGGATGGCTGTCCAAAAACGCCGGAATGGGCCGAGGCAATCACCGGCGTGCCCGCCCAACGCATCGTGACCTTGGCGCGCGACATGGCTGCCGCCCGCACCATGTTGAACATAGCCTGGTCGTTGCAACGCGCCCATCATGGCGAGCAACCGTTCTGGATGCTCGTCACGCTTGCCGCCATGCTTGGCCAGATCGGGCTTCCCGGTGGCGGCTTCGGCGCGGGTTATGGACCGTCCAACACGATGGGAACCCGCAACCGCCGCCTGTCGGGTCCGTCGCTCTCGCAGGGGCAGAATGCGGTTTCCGACTATATTCCGGTGGCCCGGATCGCCGACATGCTGCTCAATCCCGGCGAAACCTTCACCCACGACGGCAAGACGCTCACCTATCCCGATATCCGGCTCGTCTATTGGGCAGGCGGCAATCCGTATCACCATCATCAGGACCTGAACCGCCTGATCAAGGCATGGCAGAAGCCGGAGACGATCGTCGTCCACGAGCAGTTCTGGACCGCGACCGCCAAGCGCGCCGACATCGTTCTTCCGGCAACCACGAGCATGGAACGCAATGATATCGGCTATGCCACCCAGGAGGGTCTGTTCGTGGCGATGCGCAAGATCGTCGAGCCTTTCGCGCAATCGCGTGACGACTTCGCCATCTTTTCGGACATCGCGGAGCGCCTGGGTTTTGGCGACCAGTTTCACGAAGGGCGGGACGAAGCCGCATGGCTGAAGCATCTCTATGCGCAATGCCGCGAGAAATGGTCCGGACAGGGAGTGGACCTGCCGGAATTCGACTCCTTCTGGGAACAGGGCATTGTCGATCTGTCGGCAGAAGAGGGCAGCATCATCATGCTGGAGGGCTTCAGGCAGGATCCCGAGGCGCACCCGGTACGCACGCCCTCTGGCAAGCTTGAGATATTCTCGGAGACGATTGAATCCTTCGCCCTGCCGGATTTCACGCCGCATCCCGTGTGGCGTGAGCCCGTCGAATGGCTCGGCGCGACCGACACTGTCGGCTTTCCCCTCCATCTTCTGACGGATCAGCCAGGCCGCAAGCTGCACAGCCAGCTCGATTGCAGTCCGCACAGTGCAGCAGGCAAGGTCGGCGGACGCGAACCCATTTATATTAATCCGGCGGACGCTGGCGCGCGCGGCATTTCCTCCGGCGACATTGTCGAGGTGTTCAACACGCGAGGCCGCTGTCTGGCGGGCGCAATCGTCACCGAGGATATTATGCCCGGTGTTGTGCGGATCGCGACCGGGGCCTGGTTCGATCCCGACCCGGACACGAGGGTCGACAAGCACGGCAATCCGAATGTGCTGACCCTCGATATCGGCGCTTCGTCGCTCTCGCAGGGCTGCGCCGCACAGACCTGCCTCGTTGAGGTCGGGCCGCCGCTGCGCAACCCGCCCCCCGTCACGGCTTTCGACCCGCCGCCATTTGCCTGAATGCGTCTGCCTGGGGAGACAGGCCGGGCCCGCCTCCCCCATTCATAAAGTCAGACTTCAGAAGGTCAGGGCTCGGTCGCCCTGATCGTCCTTGATGCGTGTGGGCAGACCGATGCGGTTCAGGACGCCCAGGAAAAGGCTGGGCGGCAGGTCCTCGATATTGGCCATCTTCTTGACGTCCCACTCGCCGGTGGCGATCAGCATCGCCGCGGCGACGGCCGGAACGCCGGCCGTGTAGGAGATGCCCTGCGAGCCCACTTCCTCGTAGGCTTGCCTGTGGTCTGCGACGTTGTAGATGAAGACCTCGCGCTCCTTGCCGTCCTTGACGCCCTTGACGACGTCGCCGATGCAGGTCTTGCCGGTATAGTCGGGCGCGAGCGAGCCGGGATCGGGCAGCACGGCCTTCACCACCTTCAGCGGCACCACTTCCAGCCCCTCGGCCGTCTTCACCGGCTTCTCGGAAAGAAGGCCGAGATTCTTCAGCACCGTGAAGACGTTGATGTAGTGGTCGCCGAACCCCATCCAGAAGCGCACGGTCGGCACCTTCAGGATCTGCGACAGCGAATGCACCTCGTCATGGCCGGTCATGTAGGCCTTCTGCCTGCCGACGACGGGCAGGTCCCATTCCTTGCCGACCTCGAACATCGTGTTCGACACCCATTTGCCGTCCTGCCACGACCAGACCTGGCCGGTGAACTCGCGGAAATTGATCTCGGGATCGAAATTGGTCGAGAACCAGCGGCCGTGGCTGCCGGCGTTGATGTCGATGATGTCGATGGAATCGATCCGGTCGAAATAGTCGTCGTAGGCCAGCTTGGCATAGGCGTTGACCACGCCGGGGTCGAAGCCCGCGCCGAGGATGGCGGTCACGCCTGCCTTCTCGACCTCCTCGCGCCGCTTCCACTCGTAATTGGCGTACCACGGCGGCGTCTCGCAGACCTTCGCCGGGTCTTCGTGGATCGCGGTGTCGATATAGGCCGCGCCCGTCTCGATGCAGGCCGACAGCACCGACATGTTGAGAAAGGCCGAGCCGACATTGATGACGATCCCGGCGCCGGTCTTTTCGATCAGCGCCTTCGTCGCGTCCACATCCATGGCATCGAGCGCATGGGCCTCCAACCTGCCGTCCGTCTTCAGCGCGCCCTTCTCGCGCACGGAGGCGATGATGGCCTCGCACTTCGCAATCGTGCGCGAAGCGATATGGATGTCGCCCAGCACGTCGTTGTTCTGTGCGCATTTGTGCGCGACGACTTGCGCCACGCCGCCGGCGCCGATGATGAGGATGGTCTTTTTCATGTCGGCACGGAGCCTCCTTTCAGTTTCGGGGGTTGCGTGCGAAGCCTCACGAAAGGCTCGCCTCGAAGTCCGCATAGGTGAATTCGCGGACCGTCCTGACCGAGCCGTCCGGCTCGCGGATCGCGATCGACGGCATCCGGACGCCGTTGAACCAGTTCTTCTTGACCATGGTGTAGCCGGCCGCATCCTCGATCGAGACGCGGTCGCCGGGTTTGAGCGCGTCCGGGAAGCGGAAGGTGCCGAACACGTCGCCCGCGAGGCACGACTTGCCGCAGACCATGATCTCGTGCTCGCCCGCGTTCGGCTCGACCTTGGCGCTCTCGCGGTAGATCAGGAGGTCGAGCATGTGCGCCTCGATCGAGGAGTCGACGATGGCGAGGTGCTTGCCGTTGAAGAGCGTGTCGAGCACCGTCACCTCCAGCGTCGTGCTCCTGGTGATCGCCGCCTCGCCCGGCTCCAGATAGACCTGCACCCCGAACCGGTCCGAGAACCGCTTCAGTCGGTCGCAGAAGGCGTCGAGCGGGTAGTCCTCGCCGGTGAAGTGGATGCCGCCGCCGAGGCTGATCCAGTCGACCTCGGACAGGAGCGGGCCGAACCTCTCCTCGATCTGACGTCGAGCATGCGCGAGAACAGCTCGAAATCGTCGTTCTCGCAATTGTTGTGGATCATGAAGCCGCTGATGCGATCGAGCACCGGCTCGACGCGCGCGGCATTCCATTCGCCCAACCGGCTGAACGGCCGCGCCGGGTCGGCGAGGTCGAACGAGGAGGACGAGATGCCGGGATTGAGCCTGATCCCGCGCGCGATCCCCTCGGCCCGGTCGGCAAAGCGCTCGAGCTGACCGACGGTGTTGAAGATGATCTTGTCGGCATGCGAGACCGCCTCGTCGATTTCGTGGTCGGCCCAGGCGACGCTATAGGCATGGGTTTCACCGCCAAAACGCTGGCGGCCAAGCCGAACCTCATTCAGCGACGACGATGTCGTGCCGTCCATATGCTCGCGCATAAGATCGAAGACCGACCATGTGGCGAAGCATTTGAGTGCCAGAAGGGCCTTGGCTCCCGAGCGCTCGCGCACGATATCGATCTTGCGCATGTTGTCGAGGAGCTTGCTCCTGTCGATCAGATAGTAGGGAGTGCGGGGCTCTGAAGTGGCGGACATGGGTGAACCATTTGGCTGATGACCGGGTAGGAGAGACCGGTGGGTGGAAAAATCCGAGGATAGCCACCGGGGACCGGTGGCGCTGGGCCTGCTGCAAGAAATGCTGAAAAGCCGTCCGAAAGCGGGACGGCTGGCCGCCTATGTCGAACCGATCAGCGCTTTGGCGCTGTTCCCTCGAAGACGGATTGGAGCCGATCCATGCGCGATCACGACAGGCAAAACGGGCCGACGCCCCGATAGAACGGTGGCAGTCGATGATGGCCGCGCTGGCCGAAACATCACGATATCTTCCGTTTGGGTAGTGGCCAGTTCAACGGAGGCCATCCCAAATTGGAAGAGGGCGTCGTCACTCATGGCGTCCTCCCCAACCAGCAGATGAATCTGCATCGGCAGTGCGGGCCTTATAGCACTCCAGGCGTGGCGATCAACTCATCAGGCTGCGTCAAACCGAGCGCAGTGCCCGCAGCGCATTGAGGATGACAGCAACGTCGATGACTTCCTGAAGCAGCGCGCCTTCCACCGGCTCAAGATAGCCGAAGGCGGCAAAGCCCATGGCGGCGACAGAAAGGCCGATGCCGGCCACCACGCTTTGAGTGGCGATCCTGCGGCTGCGATGGGCCACGCCGATAGCGGTTGCAAGCCGGTCAAGCCGGTCGACGAGAACCACGACATCAGCCGTCTCGGACGATGCCGCCGAACCGCGCGCTCCCATCGCAACGCCCACATCGGCGGCGGCGAGCGCGGGCGCGTCATTGACGCCGTCGCCCACCATCATCACCGGTGAGTCGGCCCGTTCGCGGCTGACGATCTCCACCTTGTCGGACGGGTCCAGATCTCCATGCGCGCCGTCAAGTTCGAGCTGGCGTCCCACTTCGGCAACCACATCGGAGCGGTCGCCGGAAGCCAGCACGAGCCGGTTGATCCCGGCATGTCGGAAAGCCGTAATCACGCCGGACGCATCGGGACGAACCGGGTCGGACAGAATGATCAACCCGGCAAGGACGCCATCGACCGCCACCGCGACGACAACCGTGCCCGCAGGCACGTCCTGCCGCAGATCGCTCGGGTCGCCTTGCGTGCAGCGTTCGCGGACGAAGCCGCTGCCGCCCACAACCACATTGCGACCCTCGACGGTGCCGACGATCCCGCTGCCTGCCGTTTCCTGAACGCCGGCGGGAGTGGAAAGCGTGAGCCCCCGCTCCTCGGCCACATCGATCAGCGCCTTGGCGGTGATATGAGCCGACGCCTGATCCAGCGAGGCCGCCAGTCGCAACACCTCGTCGGGCTGCCATGAACTGGCGACGCGTATGTCGGTGACGGAGGCGCGGCCGAAGGTCAGCGTGCCGGTCTTGTCGAGAATTGCCGTTTTCACCAGTGCCAGAGCTTCGAGGGCGCCGCCATTCTTGACCAGAACACCAAGGGCTGCGGTGCGCGACATGCCCGAAATGATGGCCACAGGAACGGCGAGGATCAGGGGGCACGGCGTGGCCACGACCAGCACAGCAAGCGCGCGCAGCCGATCGCCGCTCAGCCCCCACGCCGCACCGGCGATCGCGAGCGTCAAGAACAGGAACCAGATCGCATAGCGATCCGCCAGCCGCACCATCGGCGCCTTGCTCTTCTGGGCGCCTTCGACCAGCCGCACGATAGCGGCATAGGTGCTTTCGGCGGCCCTTCGCTCGACGACGAGATCGAAGGCGTCGCCCATGCAGGTCGACCCGCTGCGAACGCTTTCGCCCGATGCATGCCGCACCGGCAGCGCCTCGCCCGTCAACGCCGCTTCGTCGATGAGCGCCGAGGCCGCCGCCACGGTGCCGTCCACCGGGATCACCTCGCCGTGCCGGATGAGGATGCGGTCAGCAGGCATGAGATCCTCGATCGAGACTTCGTCAAGCCGTTCGCCGCGATAGCGCATGGCCGTTCTCGATACGCGTCCGAGAAGGCTTGTCATCTCGCGGCGTGCCCTGCCCTCCGCGAAGCTCTCGAGAAGCTGGCCGCCCGCATACATGAGCGCCACGACATTGCCCGCGAGGGGTTCGCCGAATGCCAATGCCGCCGTCATGGAGAGCCCCGCCACGATGTCGAGCCCGACCTTGCCTTCACGAAGCGAAACCACGATCTGGACCAGAAGGGCGAGAAGAACGGGCAAGGTTCCGGCAAACCAGAGCCGCTCATCCCAGGGCTGATAGCCATAAACGGCGGCAAAGCTGCCGCTGCCGAGCCCCGCAAGCGCGATCAGCACGAGAAGCAGGTTGCTGCCTGCCGTCTCGGCCCATGATGGTGTCGTCGCGTTCAAGCCTGCACCGTTCCCTCAAACTGTTGCGCCCACACCCTTAACCTCTGTTGAGCCTTTCGGCATCACCACGGGGGTGAGTCACATATGAATTTTATGCTATGGGCCAGACAAACGTATTTTTGTGTCTGCCTTGTTCGCCTCGACAGGTATATGAAATTTTCGAACTGGATTTGGCGGTCTTGAACAGGGGCTGGTTGGCAACGCTTTGTCGCAGCGCAGCTGGAGTTGAGGGGAGGACAGGCCGCATTGGCATCGTCCTCAGAGATTTGAGATTAAGGAGCATCTGGTCATGACGTTCACGCCACATGGCAAACATCTGATCGCCGGCGAGTGGGTGGAAGGCAAGGAGAAGTTTTCGTCCGAACCTGCAACTGGCCCGTCCCACGCGTTTTCGGTGGGGACGCCTGAGCTGGTCAACCGCGCGGCACGCGCTGCCGAGGATGCCTTCTGGACCTACGGGTATACGTCAGCCGAGCAGCGGGCGAAGTTTCTCAACCTGATCGCTGACGAGATCGAAGCGCGCGCCGACGCGATCACGCAGATTGGAACGCAGGAAACGGGGCTTCCCGACGGCAGGCTGATCGGAGAACGCGGCCGCACGGTCGGGCAGTTGCGCCTGTTCGCCTCGCATATCCTGGCTGGCGACTATCTCGACCGCCGTCACGACGAGGCCTTGCCGGATCGCCAGCCGCTGCCGCGTCCCGACCTCAAGATGGTGCAGCGGCCTATCGGGCCGGTTGCCGTTTTCGGTGCCTCGAACTTCCCGCTCGCCTTCTCGACCGCCGGTGGCGATACCGCCGCCGCGCTCGCCGCGGGCTGTCCTGTGGTCGTCAAGGGCCATTCGGCCCATCCGGGCACCGGCGAGATCGTTGCGGAAGCAATTCATGCCGCGATTGTCAGGCTTGGCATTCACCCTGGTGTGTTCTCCCTCATTCAGGGCGGAAACCGTCATGTTGGCTCAGCTCTTGTGCAGCATCCGGACATCAAGGCTGTGGGCTTCACGGGCTCACTCGGAGGCGGACGCGCCCTGTTCGATCTGTGTGCCGCGCGACCGGAGCCAATTCCGTTCTTCGGTGAGCTTGGCTCCGTCAACCCGATGTTCCTGCTGCCCGCTGCCGTTGCCGCCCGTGGACCGGAGATCGGCAAGGGCTGGTCCGCTTCGCTCAGCATGGGCGCCGGTCAGTTCTGCACCAATCCCGGCATTGCCGTCGTCATTGACGGTCCGGACGGTCGCGCATTCATCGATGCGGCCAAGGCGGCCATTTCGCAGGTCGGCCCGCAGACGATGCTGACGGATGGGATCGCCGCCGCCTACCGCAAGGGTCGCGATAGAGTGGCCGGTTCGAGCGGCGTGCAGGAGCTGGTCACCTCGACCTGCGACATGCGCAATGCAACGCCCTATCTGTTTGAAACGACAGGCGAGACCTGGCTTGCCAATCATGATCTGGGCGAGGAAGTGTTCGGCCCGCTGGGACTGGTCGTCACCGTTCAGGATGCGGATGAAATGCGCGAGATCGCCCGCAGCCTTCAGGGGCAGCTCACCTGCACGATCCATATGGATGAGGACGATACGGAGCTGGGGCGGTCTCTCATGCCGATCCTGGAGCGCAAGGCGGGGCGTGTGCTGGCCAATGGCTTCCCGACGGGCGTCGAGGTTGCCGATGCCATGGTGCATGGCGGCCCCTACCCTGCCTCGACCAATTTCGGACACACCTCGGTCGGCACGCTTTCCATTCGCCGCTTCCTGCGACCGGTCTGCTACCAGAACATGCCGGCTGAACTTTTGCCGGCTGACCTTCGCGACTGAGGCGCTGCCTTCAGCCCTGCTTGTGCGAGAACCATCAAGCCGGGCCGGCCCACCCGGCTTGATGGGGACGATCCCGCGAGCGTTTGCCTGCGCGGCACGTCCTGACAGGTCAGCGGCGCGATGAGGAGCGGCTGAAGAATGTTTCGCCGATGGCGATCACGCAGGCACATAGAGCCATCAGCACGATCGAGATGACGGCCGCGGATGGCAGGTCCGTGCCGGTCTCGGAGATCTTGCTGTAGAGCAGCAACGGCAAGATGTTGACCTGCGTGCCGACAAGCGCCAGCGCCGTGCCATATGCGCCTATCGCAACCGCCGCCGTCAGGCAGAAGGCGGCGACAAGCGAGGGCATGATCTGAGGCACAAGCACATCGGCAAGCACGCGCAACGGTCCCGCACCGAGAGAGCGCGCGGCGCGCAACTGCACCATGTCGAAATTGCGCACAGCCGGCAGAACGATCAGCACGACGCGCGGCACAAGGTAATAGGAATAGGCAACACCCAGTCCGAGCGGCGAGAAAATGAAGCCGCCGATCACAGCGGGGTCGAAGCCAAGCTCGGCGAGAAGCAGCGTCACGAAGCCCGCCCTGCCGAGAAGCAGAATGAAGCCATAGGCGATGATCAGGCCGGAGAATGTCAGCGGCAGCGAGATCGCGATGAGCAGTGAGGTGCGCATGCGCGGTGACAGCCGGGCGAGCGTGATCGCGACCGGCACGCCGATCAGGAGCGAGATGAAGGGTGCCGCGATGCCGAGCATGATGGAGCCGCGCAAACCGACCCAGAAGACCGGATCGTTCCACACGCGTCCGAATGCCGAGCCGCCATCGCTGATGGCTTCCATCAGAACGGCGGCAAGCGGCAGAACAAAGAACAGGCCGAACACGACTGCGCCGGGCGTCGCGAATGACGCGGTGAAAGCGGCGGGTGTGCGTGCAGACATGGTGCCTGTTCCTTCCGGGCAATGTGGCCCGCGGAAACGTTTCCGCGAGCCACGATGTTTTGATGCTTACTGGGCGAGCACTGCCTTGGCCCAGCCGGTGTCGATCTCGCCCTTCTTGGAGGTCGCCTTGACGATATCGATCGGCTTCAGCTGAGGCGCGTCCGGCAGCTTGTCGGCCACGCTTTCGGGAAGCTTCACGCCTGGCACCGAAGGACGCACATAGCCTTCGGCGAAGATGCCCTGGCCCATTTCGGTCATGATGAAGTTAAGCCAGAGCTTGCCGGCATTCGGGTTCGGCCCGTTCTTGACCAGCGAAATCGCGTAAGGCGCTGCCGCCGAGGCTTCCTTTGGCATGACGACTGCGATGTCGTCACCCATGCCGTCGGTGTACTTCGCCTTCAGGCCGTCATTCTCATAGCCGATCCAGATCGGAATCTCGCCCTTGAGAAACTGTGCGTAGGGCGTGGTGCCGACGGTGCGCAGCACATTGCCCGCCTTCGAAAGCTCGCCCAGATAGTCGATGCCGGGCTGGACATTGTCCATGTCTCCGCCATTGCCGAAGGCTGCGGCGAAGGTCACGACCTGCCCCTGCCCCGTGGAACGCGGGTCCTGATAGACGATCGCATTCTTGTATTCGGGCTTCAGCAGATCAGCCCAGCTCTCCGGGACGTTCTCGACCAGCTTGGTGTTGACGAGGAACGAGACGTTGAGCGTGTGGATGGTGAACCATTGGCCGTTTTCCTGACGGAAAGCCTCCGGCAGCTTGTCGAAATTGACCGGCTTGAAATCTTCCACGAGGCCCTTCGACGCCGCGTCGAGCGCAGACGCCGCGAAATAATAGGCGGTGTCTGCCTGCGGGCGGTTCTTCGACTTGTCGAGCGCCACAACCGTGGCAGCCGAGCCCAAATCGTTATAGACCATTTCGACGCCCGGATAGCGCGCCTTGAACGCCTTGAACTGAGCTGCCCAATTGGCCCAGGTCGGGCCGGTGTCGAAGGAGACGATCATGCCTTCTTCGAGGGCCGCGTCATAAAGGGCCTGTTCCCCTTCATAGAGTTCCGGCCCCTCGAATGCGAAAGCCGGAGTGGTTAGCAGCGAGACCGCCAGAAGGGCGGTTCCGAGACCGATGTGCCTGTTCATGTCGATTTCCTCTCTGTCACTTGATCAGTTTGCCTGCTGGCTAGGCGAGAGCAGCCGGATAGCGTCCGGCGGGATCGCGACGCCGCCAATGGCGTCACGAATGCGGGTTTCCAGCCGGATCGTGCCCTCGCCGACGGCAAGATCGATACGGCGTGTCGAACCAAGGAACCGGTCGGCCATGACCTCTCCGGCAAAGGCATTGACCTGGCCGGTTGCGTCGGGGCCAAGCGGAATGACGTTTTCAGGGCGAACAAGCGCGATTGTTTTCGTGCCGGTCGCATGGCCTTTCGTGTCGCAGGCCAGGCGGCCCACGGGTGTCTCGATGCTGCCCTCCCCCACAACCCGCGACGGCCAGAGATTGGCCTCGCCGACGAAGCGCGCGATGGCCTCATCGGCCGGGTTGTCGTAGAGTTCGCGCGGTGGCGCGATCTGGACCAGCCTGCCGTCGCGCATAACGGCAACGCGGTCGGCGATCGACAGCGCCTCTTCCTGATCATGCGTCACCAGCAGTGCCGCGATGCCCGCAGCGCGCTGAACGCGCAGGATCTCGTCGCGCATCTCGACGCGAAGATTGGCGTCGAGTGCCGAAAGCGGCTCATCGAGCAGAAGGCCGCGCGGCTCGAAGACGAGCGCGCGCGCAAGCGCCACGCGCTGTTGCTGGCCGCCGGAGAGTTCGCGCGGTCCGTTGTCGGAGCGGTTGCCCATGCCGACGCGCTCGAGCGCTTCGATGGCGCGCGTTCGCCGCTCGGCCAGCGCCACACCTCGGACCTTGAGCGGATAGGCGACATTCTCCCATGCCCGCATATGGGGAAAGAGGCCATAGGATTGAAACACGATGCCGAGGTCGCGCCGCTCCGGCGGCATGGCCGAAACATCCTTGTCGTCGATAACCACACGCCCCGTATCGGGCATGAGGAAACCCGCGAGCAGGTTGAGAAGCGTTGTCTTGCCCGATCCGGATGCCCCGATGACGGCGACCAGTTCGCCCGGCTCGACCTTGAGCGTCACGTCGCTGACGCCAGCCTTGGCGCCCGGATACTGGAAGGAGACCTGTTCGAGATTAAGCATCAGGCGGTTCTCCCCCCAGCGGTTGCACGCGCCGTCAGGGAACTGGCGATGGAGGCGACGGTGGCCAGCACCAGCAGCACGACGGTGGCCGCGCAGGCAAAACCTGTCGCGCCATAAAAGGCCTGCAGGAGCACGACCGGATAGGGCCGCGACAGAAAGCCAGAGATCAGGTTTGAAATCTGGAACTCGCCGATCGATAGCGCAGCGACTGTCAGCAGCGACGAGGTCAAGCTGGCGCCGAGCAAGGGCACGATGATGTCGCGGGCGCGCTGTGAGAAACTGGCGCCAAGCGACGCGGCGACCCCTTCATAATCGGCGAGCCGCATCTGCTCCATATCGGCAAGCAGCGTGGTGACGCTATAGGGAAGCGTCAGCACCAGATGGGCCGCAACAAGAAGCCAGAAGCTGCCGAGCCAGGGCAAGGTGTCGGACGAGAACACGAGGATGAAGCCGAAGGCCAGCACCAGCTCCGGCGCGGCGACCGGCATCAGGGCTGCCAGCCGCGCGGCAAAGCGCACCCCGCGATTGGCCGCCGAGTGGATGGCATAGGCGAGCGGCAGGCCGACGATCACGTTGAGCGCGCATGTCGCGGCAACGACCTGAAGGCTGGTGATGAAGGCGCGGCGGAAACTGGGGTCCGCCGCGATGTCGGCATACCAGCGCCCGGTGAACCCCTGCGGCAACAGCGTGTTGCTCCAGGTCTCGCCGAAGGAGCCCATCAGAAGCAGCAGGATCGGTGCGGCCAGGAAGATCAGATAGAAGACTGTGACAAGTAGCACGAGCCGCGTCCCCCTGACATGTCCGCGCTGATGTGGAAGATTTCGTTCATATCACCAATTATCCGAAGCGGATGATAGTTTTGTGACAAGCCGGACGATCAGCCCCTCAAGATGTGTTCCGCCATGCGCGAAAGCGCGTCGTCGGCGTCCTGACAGAGTGTGGCGCCATCGACCGCCGGGGCATTGCCAAGCGACAGAACCGGGCGGTTGAAATGCAGACCAAGCGCCATTTCAGAAAGCGTGCCGTGACCGCCGCCGATCGCAATAAGGATCTGGCAGCCGCGCGCGATGATTGCGTTGCGCGCCGGTCCGATCCCGGTCGGGATCGGGATTGCAACATAGTCGTTGGCGGCTGTCCATTCCTCGTCCGGCAACAGGCCGATTGCCAGTCCGCCGGCTTCGCTGCAGCCCTTGCAGGCCGCTTCCATGACGCCGTTCTTGCCGCCGCAAAGAAGTTGCAGCCCCAGCCGTGCAAGTGCGCCGCCCAGCTCTTCGGCTGTTGCCAGTTCATCGTCGGTGGCGATCTTCGGCCCTATGATGCCAACGGGTACCCGCCGCATCCCGCCATTGGCGGCCAGCTTGCCCAGCGCTTCAATCGCGCTGACGGGTTCAGCGTCGCCCGGTGCCTCGGCAGGCTGCCAGGCAAGCGCCCAGGCGTCGAACCGCCCGCTCGGTCCAAACAGGGCCTTCTCGGCCCCTGACCACAAAAACTGCTGGCTCACGATTGTTCTCCTCTTGCCACACGCATATCATGCTGTGTGCGCATATGGAAGATAATTTACATATTGTGAAGTCTCCCCGTTGGAATGAACAGTTGGACGCCCCTTTGAACGACACGATCACCGAGAGACAGGCGCGCATCGTCGAGATCGTCAGCCAGCAGGGTTTTGCCACGATCGACACGCTGGCGCGTGACTTTGGCGTGTCGGCGCAGAGCGTGCGGCGCGACATTATCAAGCTCGATGCGGAGGGTCTGCTCCAGCGCTTCCACGGCGGCGTCGGCGTGAGGGAAACCTCGGTTCGGCTTGGCTATGCGGAGAAGCGAACGGTGGCTGCCGATGCCAAGCAGCGCATTGCGCGCAGGGCAGCGGCGCTCATCGAGGAGGGCAGCACGGTTTTTCTGGATGTGGGCACGACGGTTGAGGCGGTCGCACATGCGTTGTGCGAGAAGCGGCAATTGATGGTGTTCACCACGAGCCTGCCGGCGGCGGCGATTCTCACAGGGCGGCCCGGAATAGAGCTGTTCGTGGTTGGCGGTGCGGTTCGCGGCGCGGATGGCTCATTAGCCGGCGAAACGACGCTGGCGACGATTGCCCGGTTCCGCTTCGATTATGCCGTGATCGGCTATTCGGGCTTCGATGACGATGGCGCAATGATGGATTTCGACATGGAGAAAGTCGCGGTGAAGCAGCAGGCAATGGCCCGTGCCGCCTCCGTTCTGGCGGTCGGCGATTCCTCGAAATTCGCCCGCCATGCGCTGGCCCGCATCGCGCTTCCCGATGCCTTTGGTACGATCGTCACCGATATGCTTTCGGTGGGCGATCAGAAGCGCTTCGTCGACACGTTCGGATACGAGGTGACGGTCGCGTAGCGACTGGCGCGGTCTTATGTGGCCGATTTCGGCTCCGGCCAGTCGAGAATCGCCTCCATGATATGCTCGACCAGCGGCCGGGCCTTGACCCCCACGGCGACATGGCAGTTGGGCGCGGCACGCGACCTGATGTTTTCGAGCTTCGCGGCTGTGAGATTGCGGAAGTCGCAGACGGTCATTCCGCGCGTCAGCCCGTTGCTGAGTTCGATTTCGACGGGACATTCCCGATAGGTGATGAGATCCGGCGCGATGAAAGGTACCAGAGCGCAGGAATCATGCATCGAAGCGGAGTTGATGCCGTGGATTTCACGTAGTCGCGCAAGGAAGAAACTGAACAGTCCTCCAAAAACACGTGCCACGCTGCCGCCTGCCTGCAGCCTTTTGATGTCGTCTTCGGTGATGCCCACCTGGCGGGTCACATTGAGCCCGGCCATCCACATCGGCACGCCGGCACGATAGACGATGTCGGCTGCCTCCGGATCACTCCAGATGTTGAATTCGGCCACCGGCGTTGTGTTGCCCACTTGCGTGGTGCCGCCCATCACACTGATCGCGCGCAGCCATTTTGTCAGGCGCGGCTCCTTGCGCAGCGCCATCGCCACATTGGTGAACGGACCGATCGGGCAAAGGACGAGTTCCTCGCGATAGCGGCTCGCGGTTTCGATGATGAAATCGACCGCATGCATATCCAGGGCCGCGCGTGAGGGCGCAGGCAAGTCAGCGCCATCGATGCCTGTCTTGCCGTGCACGTCCCCGCCGTGGCTGAAACTGTGATTGAGAGGTCGATCGCAGCCGCGCGCGACCGGTACGTCGAGACCGAGCAGGGTCAGCAGCGAAAGAGCGTTCGCCGTTGTCTTGTCCACCGACTGGTTGCCGTAGACGGTGGTCACGCCAACGAGATCGAGATGACGGGCTGCGTAGAGAATCGCGGTCGCGTCGTCGTGACCGGGGTCGCAGTCGATCAGTACCTTATGCATCATGCTATCCTGGGAAATTACGCGCCGTGGGACTGGCGCTTTAGGAGGTTCTTGGCCGGGTTGAGCCGCGCTCGACGAGAAATGGAGAGATCGTCAGGCGCACCGTGGGAGCTTGTGAGTCAAAGACCATTGCCAGCGCGGTCTCGACCGTACGGGACGTCATCTCCTCGAGATTCTGGTCCACCGATGTGAGATCGTAGAGGGGTCGCGCGGCGAGCGCGGAATTGTCGTAGCCCACGATCATTGGCGGCGGCCCGGCATCTCGTTCACGAGCCGCATCCGCCAACGCCATGGCAAGCGTATCGTTGGCGCAAAACACCGCATCGGGCGCAGCACTCAGAACGCTGACAGCGGCCCGTCGCGCCGGATCGTAACTGTAACGGCTGGTGCAAACCGTGCCCAGCGAGAATGAGTGGGCGGCCAGCCGGTCGGCAAAGCCAGTCTGACGTTCCATGCTGATTTTCGTACTGTCATCTCCGCCGAAAAAGGCGAAGCTGCGCGCCCCTCGCGCTACCAGATGATCGGCCACCATCGCGCCCGCGGCCGCGCCATCGCCGCCAACGGCGCTGACGGATTCTTCGCCCTCGTGGCGGTTCATCAGAACCAGCGGTTTGGAGCCGGTGCGGCACGCGGCGATGATGCTTTGGCTGAACGGCGCGGCGAGCGCGATCACGGCGTCGACCTGATAGCTCATCAAGCGTGCAATGGCGCTTTCGGCGCCTTCGACCGAGTTGCCTGCAAAGACGAGTGGCGCGAGACGTTTCTCCCCCATCTTTTCGATGAGCAGTTGCAGGGCGTGCGCGTGGTAGGAATTGTCGAGGTCGGTGACGACCACGCCGACGATGCCCGTGCTCTGATTCTTGAGCCCGCGCGCAATGAGGTTCGGCTGATAGCCAAGTTCATCGGCCGCCGCCAGGACGCGGGCACGGGTGGCCTCGGAAATGCGCGGATCGCCCGACAGGACACGGGAAACGGTCGAACGCGAAATCTGCGCGCGCTCTGCCACCTCCAGAGAGCGAATCTTCCTGCCGTCACTGTGCAAACTCGCTTCTCCCCTGTCCTCGAATCCGACCCGTTTCAGATGCAGACAAATTTTCCTCTTGACTAGCCGACTTCATTAATATGCACTATTCACACGAGTGCACAACTCAATTCCGGGGGTTTGTGGCACCAAACGAAGTCAAATCTCAGATTGGGGATCCTTATGCAGATCGGAAGACGTCAGTTCATGGCTGGTGCTGCCAGCATGGCATTTCTCGGCTCGGTGAGCCGGGCGGGCGCGCAATCCACCACCCTTTCCGCGCCGTGGATGGGCTGGCCCGAGGAGCAGGTGACGCCGCTGATGGAGGCCTTCGAGAAGGCAACCGGCATCAAGGTTTCGGCCGAGCGCCTTCCGATTGCGGAGCTCTTCAAGACACTCGAAGTGCGGCTTCAGGCACGCAATGAACTCCCCGACGTCTATCTTGTGGATGGTCCGCTGACCGCATCCTATGCCGCGCGCGGCCATCTGCTGGATCTCGACGAGATGCTGTCCGGTGACAAGGATCGATTCGTGCCGACCACGCTCGTTCAGGGCACCTATGACGAAAAGCTCTATGCCATGCCGCTGGGCACCTCGTCGCAGCTTCTGTTCTACAACAAGAAGCTCTTCGCCGAGGCCGGTCTGCCCGAGCCTTCATCGGATCCAGAGAAGCGCATGACCTGGGAAGAGCTGCTGCCGATTGCGCAGAAGCTGACCAAACCGGACATCTCGCAGTTCGGCTTTGCCTTTGAAAACACCAATCCCTACCAGCTGCTGCCGATACCCCAGAGCTGGGGCGCGGAGGTTCTGGGTCCGGATGGACTGACGGCAACGGGATATGTCGACAGCGACGAAACGGTCGCCGCGATGAGCTGGTATCAGGATCTTTTCCAGAAGCACAAGGTCGGCCCCGTGGGGACCTTCCAGACAGGCGTCACGCAGGAGATGTTCGGCTCCGGCAAGCTTGCCATGGTCATTGGCGGCACATGGAATCTCGTCGGATTCGAGAAATTCGAGGATCTCGACTTCGGCGTGGCGCCGCACCCCTATTTCGCGGCGGGAAAGCCCGTGACGTCGACCGGCAGCTGGCATGTCGGCATCAATCCCCGCACCGCGCATATGGAGGAATCGAAGGCCTTCGTGAAATGGCTCTCGACCCGTGACGCGATGGACCTGTGGTTCAATCTGCGCAAATATCCGCCTGCGCTGAAGGAGATCTGGGAAGAGCGTGCCACGACAACGTTCGTCGATCCGGCCTGGGAGATCGTGCGCTACGAACTCGCAAACACCGCGACGCCGCGCCCCGCTACTCCCGGCTATCGTGAGTATGAGGACTTCCTCAAGACCGCGATGCAGGACATCCAGACCGGGGCGGATGTAAAGGAATCGCTGTCGCGCGCCGCACAGAACATCGATCGCGAAATGCGCAAGTACCGCTAACACGGTCTGCAACGCACAAAAATCCTCCCCGGACGGCAGGGCGAGACTTCGGTCTCGCCCTGCTTGCACCCCGAGTGAACGCACATGATTTCGTCGCGCTGGACACCCTATCTGTTTCTGGCTCCGGCCCTTGCCGGCCTGCTCATCTTCCGGCTGATCCCGATCGTCGTGGCGGCAGGCGGCAGCCTGACCGGCGTGTCGCTCATGGGCGACATGCGGTTCGTCGGGCTGGAGAACTTCGAATATCTGATGACCGATCCAGAATTCTGGTCGTCGCTGAACATCACACTGCTTTTCAATGTCATCATCAATCCGCTGCAGCTGGCAGTCGCCTTCGGGCTCGCACTGCTGGTCTTTCGGCCGCTGCGGGGTGTGTGGCTCTACCGGACATTGCTGGTGCTGCCCATGGCCGTCTCGACAGGCATCAGCGCGGTGTTGTTCGGATTGTTCCTTGACGGTAATCTGGGGCCGCTGAACGGCTTTCTGGAGTGGATCGGGATTGGTGCCCAGCCCTTCCATCGCAGTGCCGACCAGGCGCTTTATACGCTGATCGGCATCGCCACTTGGAAGGGTGCCGGCTACTGGATGCTGTTCCTGCTGGCCGGGCTCTATTCGATCCCGTCCACGGTGCATGAAGCGGCCGCCATCGACGGAGCGTCGGCCTGGCAGCGGTTCCGTCATGTGACGCTCCCGCTGATGCGCAAGCCGATGGCGTTCGTGCTAGTGGCCGACACGGCAATCAACTTCCTCTTCTTCGCGCCGGTCTACATCCTCACATCGGGCGGTCCGAGCGGCTCGACGTCCGTGTTGATGTTCCAGGCTTATCGCGCGGCATTCACCTTTTCAGACATCGGTCGCTCGCTTGCGGTCTCGACCATCCTGCTTGCCATCATATTGGTGATCGTGGTGCTCGAATTCCGATTGCTGCGGTCGCCCGAGGAGCGCGCCTGATATGGACACGCCTTTCAGAAGCCCCCTCGCCCTGATGCTGCGCTACGGGCTGCTTTCCATCCTGGCCTTCATGGTTGTGTGTCCGCTCGCCTGGCTTGCGCTGGCTTCGCTGCGACCACAGGCGGAGATCTTTCAGCCGGTCTCCGAATTCGGATGGCATACCTTCATTCCGTCGCGCCTGACGCTCGACAATTATCGGGCGCTGTGGAACGGCGATTTCCCGCTCGCCGTGAAGAACTCGGTCTTTGTCGCGTTCATGACCGTCGTCTTCGGGATCGTCGTCAACGCGCTGGCGGGCTTTGCCTTCGCCGCCTTCGATTTTCGCGGCAAGAACCTGCTATTTCTGCTCGTGATCATCTCTTTCATGATGCCGTTCGAGGCCATCGTATTGCCTCTCTATGTGATGATCCGCGCCTTTGGCTGGGCCAACAGCTATCAGGCCCTGATCGTACCCGAGATTGCCAACGGCATGGTGATCTTCCTGTTCCGGCAGTTCTTTGCGTCGATTCCGCGCGATTTCTACGAGGCGGCGCGGGTCGACGGAGCGTCCTGGCTCTACATTTTCACCCGCATCGCCATGCCGCTGTCCTGGCCGACAATCGCGACATCCGGCCTGATGCTGTTTCTCGCGCAATGGGATTCATTCTTCTGGCCGGTGGTGGCCGCCAGCGCCCCCGATTACGCGGTGGTGCAGGTCGCGATCGCCCGCAATATCAATTTCGAGCAGAACGACTGGGGTGGGCTTTTTGCCTCGACCAACATCGCCATTCTGCTCGGCACCATCCCCTTCCTCCTGATCCAGCGCTTCTATGTGCGCACGCTCATCTCCGGCGGGATCAAGTGATCCGTCCACAGACTAACGGAACCTCACCATGTCCACGATGACCATCGACAATCTTCGCAAGTCGTTCGGCGCGACGGAGATCCTGCGCGGCATAGATCTCGATGTCGCGGATGGCGAGTTTGTCGCGCTTGTCGGTCCTTCCGGCTGCGGCAAGTCCACTCTCCTGCGCCTCATTGCGGGTCTGGAAGAAGCAAGTTCGGGCAGCATATCCATCGACGGGCGCGACGTAACGCGGTTGCCGCCAAAGGGCCGCGACGTGGCTATGGTGTTCCAGAACTACGCTCTCTATCCGCATCTGACGGTGCGCGCGAATATGGGTTTTTCGCTCAAGCTGCGTGGCGACGACAAGGCGACCATCGACAGCAAGGTTACTGACGCGGCGGCCGTCCTCGGGCTGGATGCGTTGCTGGAGCGCTATCCGGGACAATTGTCGGGCGGGCAGCGCCAACGTGTTGCGACCGGTCGCGCCATCGTGCGTGATCCAAAACTGTTCCTGTTCGATGAGCCGCTGTCGAACCTCGACGCCAAGTTGCGCGCGCAGATGCGCACTGAGATCAAGGCGCTGCATCAGCGGCTCAAGAATACGATGATCTACGTTACCCACGATCAGATCGAGGCGATGACGCTTGCCGATCGGATCGTCGTGATGCAGGCGGGAAGGATCGAGCAGCAAGGCGCTCCGCTCGATCTATATGACCGGCCGGCAAACGCCTTTGTCGGCGGTTTCCTGGGTTCGCCGGCGATGAATTTCGTCAAGGGCATCCTGGGGAGCGGCCTTTTCCTCGCGGAGGACGGGACGCAACTCCCTGTTCCGGACGGCTTCGACGCCGAGCAAGGGCGTTCCGTGCTGTGGGGCGTGCGGCCAGAGGCGATAGGGCCTGTCGATCAAGGCTTTTCGGGTGTCGTCGAAGTGGTCGAGCCCACCGGCCCGGACACACAGCTATTGGTGCGCGTGGCGGGTCAACCGCTCGTGGTTTTGATGCACAAGCGCATGCGCGTGAGCCCAGGTGACCAGATGACGCTCGGCGTTCAGGGCGCAGACATTCATCTTTTCGACGCCGCAGATGGACGCCGCCTGCATCTTTGATCTAAGGTCAGAATATCGCCCTCACACTTTTGTGAGGGCGACCTCACCCGAAGCGATTCTACGGATCAGTCGGCCAATGAGTTCGCAGCGCGCCGCCAGCGTTGCGATCTCAAGACACTCGTCCAGCGTGTGAGGCCCCTGCCCTGCCACGCCGATCCCATCCAGGGTCGGCACCCCAAGCGCGCCCGTGAAATTGCCGTCACTGCCGCCGCCCGCCACACGCCCTGTCAGCGTCAGGCCAAGATCGGCAGCGATCTCGCGCGCGCTTTCAAAAAGCGCCATGGTGCCCTCCGAAGGAAGGAAAAGCGGTCGCTCGACACCGGGCTCGATTTCGAGCCGAACGCCGGGGGACGGACTTTCAAGTTCGGCCATGACCTTGCGGACATAGGAGAGGTTGTCCTCGGTGTTGGCGACGGCCAGGACCTCGGCGGTGCAACTCAGCGGCACGACGTTGACGAACTCTCCGCCATGAATCACGCCGACATTGAAGGAGACCAGTCGCTTCATGTCAGTGAGACCTTCCAGCTTCTCGATCAGGCGTGCCATTGCCCGGATCGCGCTTTGTCCCGCAGCGTTGTCGGCGCCCGCATGAGCCGGCGCGCCATGTGTCGTCATGCGAAACCGCGCGAAGGCAAAGCGCCCGATCACGGCATCGCCCTGACGCGAGGGCTCAGGCACCAGCACGCAATCATGCGCCCTCGCCTCCTCCTCAATGAGTGCACGGCTGTAGGGACTGCCGATCTCCTCATCCGTGTTGATCAGTACGGTGATTGGTGAAGACGGCAGCGAGCCCGATCCGATCATGGCGCGCAAAGCATCCAGCGCCAGATAATTGCCGCCCTTCATATCCATGACGCCCGGGCCGTAGAGGCGGCCGTCCTCGATGCGAATCGGCATGGGGCCATCGATGCTGCCAACCGGGTGGACAGTGTCGAGATGTCCAAGAATCAAAAGCCGCGGGCGGGTGGGCCCTCCCCTCCCCCCGTTGAATCGCGCGATCAGCGGTCGTGCACACTTCTCTCCAAGATCCGGCCGCGTGCAATCGGCACCGATTTCGCGATAGGCGGTTTCCGCGAGCGCCATGACACGCTCGACATGTGCGGGCCGATTGGTGGGGCTTTCAAGTGTGGCCCAGCTACTTATTCCTTCGACCAGCCGTTGCGTCGTTGCGTCTTGCATAAGAAGTTCTATCTCATTGGAATCACATGGATATTGTCGCCGTTTGGGCGCCCAGAAGTCAATGTTGGACCGTCGCTCATAGGTGGTTGATAGGGCGGGTGAGTGCTCGGGGCTGTGGATGCGCGGCTTTCACGGCGAGTTGGGCCGTTGACAGGTGTCAACATTTCGAACTTGCGGCACGAGGAGAATCATCACACGCGTTACAGGGTGGTTAATTCCTGTTAACCCTCTTTCCCTTGACAGAAAATGCCACTTCGTCGAGCGTATCTACGCTGGCAGCGAGTAAATAGCGTAGTTGTCCGTAACTCGCGGCAGGCACTGTCAGTTTCAGAGTAATCGCGTAGAATTCAGCGTGCATGTGAGTCGGGGAGATTCTCTCCGCGGCGATCGATGCGGTGTGCGCATATCTTGCAGGCAGGAAATTTTGGCGACAAGTAGTGTATCGATGGGCGAACCGGCGGACCGGCAGATAGCGGCGGATGCCGAGCTGCTGTCGGCCCAGTTGTCGGCATTGCGCGGCAGGCTTTTCCCGCCAAGCGCGGAAAAGACGCTGCGGCCTTTCACCAGTGGCGAGGCCGCGCGACTGATCGGTGTGAGCGACGGCTATTTGAGGCAGCTTTCCATATCGGGCGAAGGCCCCTCCCCCGAGGTCGGCGCCGGTGGCCGCAGGCTTTATACACTCGCCGATGTCAATGCACTGCGCCGGCACCTTGCCGCGCAGGGTGGCGCGAAGGCGCGGCAATATCTTCGCGGTCGTCAGCCGGGCGAGCATTTGCAGGTTATTGCCATCACGAATTTTAAGGGCGGTTCGGGCAAGACGACGACTTCGGCGCATCTCGCGCAGTATCTTGCGCTGCAGGGCTATCGGACACTTGCAATCGACCTCGATCCGCAGGCCTCGATGTCAGCCCTGTTTGGCTATCAGCCTGAACTCGACCTGACCGGCAATGATACGCTTTACGGCGCCATTCGCTATGATGACGAACGCGTCGCGCTCGCCGACATTATTCGCAAGACCTATTTCGACGGTCTGGATTTCGTGCCGGGGAACCTCGAACTTCAGGAGTTCGAGCACACGACGCCACAGCATCTTGCCAGGCGCCCCGAGAGCCAGTCGACCGATCTGTTCTTTGCTCGGGTTCAGCAGGCAATCGCGACAGTCTCTGACAACTATGATTTTGTGGTGATCGATTGCCCGCCGCAGCTCGGTTACCTGACACTGAGTGCGCTGTGTGCTGCCACATCGGTAATCGTGACTGTGCATCCGCAAATGCTGGATGTCGCGTCGATGAGCCAGTTTCTGTTTATGACCTCGGATCTCCTGTCTGTCGTGCGCGAGGCCGGTGGAGAACTGAACTTTGATTTCCTGCGCTATCTGGTAACGCGCTACGAACCCAATGACGGGCCGCAGACGCAGATCGCCGGTTTCCTTCGGACTTTGTTCGGGGAAAGAGTGTTGACCGCGCCCATGCTGAAGTCGACGGCGGTATCGGATGCGGGCCTGACGAAGCAGACGCTCTACGAGGTGGGCCGAGAGAATTTCAACCGCGCGACATATGATCGAGCCTATGAGGCGCTGACGGCAGTCAACGCTGAAATCGAGGCATTGATGCTGCAGTCCTGGGGGAGGAATTTATGACCTGGCACCAGTTGACAGCTGTCAACTTCCGCCCGAATCACCTGGATTTCAACAGTTCCGGCGGGCGCATGAACTTGGCCCCGAAAAAAACTTATCCCCTCTCGGTCAGGCTGCCTCATGATGGGCGCCAAGGAGATGGCTCATGAATACGCGCAAGGACAGGCTACGTTCTCTCTTCGGAGGTCAGGCTGGCGAAGACCTCGCGCAAACATCTGCGCTGTCCACGCCCCCGCGTCCCGCCAATGAGGCCGGCACCAAGCGCGCGACCCCCTCGGCGGTCAAGGCGATGGGCCTGTCGCTCGGCGCTCTGTCGCAAGAGGTCGAGGATGCGCGGCGGCTGCGCGACATGCTGGCATCTGGCGAGCAGGTCGTGGAGATCGATCCGACCGCGCTTGAACGGTCGCCCTATCTCGACCGGCTCAGTGACGGCGCCAGCAATGACGAGGATTTCGAGGCGCTCAAGTCCAGCATGGCCGAACATGGCCAGCAGGTTCCCATACTCGTGCGACCCCATCCTGACGCGACGAAGGCTGCAAATGGCATCTTTCAGATCGCCTATGGTCATCGGCGCGTGCATGCGGCGCGCGAGTTGGGACGGCCGATCCGTGCGGTGGTACGCGCGCTGGACGATGCGGCTCTGGCATTGGCCCAGGGCAAGGAAAACGCGGAACGCCGCGCCCTGAGTTTCATCGAGCGGGCGTTCTTTGCACGAACCTTGATAGATCACGGCTTTGACAGGAGCACCGCACAGGCTGCCCTGGCCATCCACAAGTCGGAGATGTCGCGTTTGCTCCAGGTGGCGGAAGCAGTTCCGCTTCGCGTCGTTCGCGCCATCGGACCAGCGCCGAAAGCGGGCAGGCCGCGCTGGCTCGCACTGGGCGATCTGTTCGCGAAAGACAGTGGCGGGATCACCAATGAGGAGATCGCGTCCGAGGAGTTTCGCCAGGCCGACAGCGATACGCGCTTTCAGCGCTTGTTCGATCGCCTCAAGGCATCGGCGGCGCGCAAGGGCGAATCGGCGCAGCAGAAGACCGATGCGATCGCGGACGGGCAGGGCAGAACCATCGCGCAACTGGCGCGATCGGGGCGTGTCACGCGCCTGACTATTCCTGACAGTGCCGGCGAAGGGTTTGCTGGATATGTCGCAGAGCGATTGCCTGAGCTTTACGCGGCCTTTGCGGCTCGAGGCGTCAGCGAGAAATGACGAGAGATTGCCGGTGGGCTCGCCGCCTGTCCGGCATGTGTAGGTAGAACGGAAACGGAAGCGGAGAAGCAGGCAAGAAAAAAGGCCCCCAGAACGTCACCATCCCGGAAGCCCCTTTCGATGTAGCAATCAGAGAGAATCACTTCCGAGTCATGCTGTCAAGGCATGGGTGCGTCCCGGCCGCGTATTTCTATGCCTCGAGCACGAGGTGACTCGAATGACGGACAATTTTGCAACGACGCCTTTTGGCGGCGGACGGTTTGGTATTGCCGATTTTCAACGAAGACAACGTGTCGATAGCCGACGGGCCGCCCTCAAGAAGGGTGGAAACGATACTGGCAAAGCAGAGAAATGGCAGTTGATCCGAGCCCTCTCGGAGGCTCGCGCAGCCTATGGGCTTTCGGATCGCACGCTGGCGGTTCTGGAAGCGCTGCTGAGCTTCCACCAGGAGCGTGAGCTGGACGGGTCTCAGCCGATTATCGTCTTTCCGTCGAACGCCGAGCTTTCCCTGCGCAGCCGCGGAATGGCCGACGCGACGCTGCGGCGGCATCTTGCCGCTTTGGTTGAGGCAGGGCTCATCCTGCGGCGCGACAGTCCCAACGGAAAGCGCTACTGCCGGCGAGACGGGCAGGGCGATGTCGAGACTGCCTTTGGCTTTGATCTCTCCCCGCTTGCGCTTGCAGCTGCTGAAATTCACGCAGTGGCAGAGCAGGTGAGGGCGCAGTCGCGGCTCTGCCAGAAGCTGCGCGGCGAGATCACCATCCATCTGCGCGATACCGGCCGCGTCATCGAGGCTGCGCTGGCCGAAGGCCGCTCGGGCAAGTGGGAAAACCACATGCTCGAGCTTGCGCCACTTGGCCGCCGCATCTCCAGACAGGCGCCCTGCGAAGTTCTGAAACAGCGCTTGGATGAGCTGGTAAAGCTTCGTGCGCGGGTCGAGACAGACTACCTCAACAGTCTCGATGAAAAAGAAATGAGCGCCAATGACGCCAATTCCGAGCGGCACTATCAGAATTCAAAAACAGATCACCAATTTGAAACTAGCTCAGAACAAGAGCTGAAGCGAGACGCCGAGCCAATTGTACTGGAAACTGAGCGCCTGGACAGTGACAAGGCGGTCCCTATCAATCCGGAAGAATCGCGACACGCGCCCGAAACCAAGGGAATGACGATACCGCTGCCGTATCTGCTTTCAGTGTGCCCAATGCTCGCAAGCTACGCTCGTGACGGCATTTCCAGTTGGACCGATGTGCTGACAACAGCCGCACTTGTGCGCTCAATGCTCGGGATTTCGCCTGATGCATGGCGCCAGGCGCGCGAAGCGATGGGAGACATCGCCGCGGCAGTCACGGTGGCGGCAATCCTGGAACGGGCCGACGCAATACGCTCGCCGGGCGGCTATTTGCGGGCGCTCACGGAGAGAGCCGAGGCGGGTCGGTTTTCGCTTAAACCGATGTTGCAGGCGCTTGAACAGTGAGAGGGGAGGGGACCAGCGGCATGACGCCTGGGGTTTACCAAGGATTAACCATAGCCTCGGCGTCGCTTGGCTTCTGCGTAGCGCGCCATGGCGCGGCACGCGGTTGCGCGATCGGGGCAGATCTCGATGATCTGGCGGCCATGGCAGCCCAATCGCCCCCAGCGGCGGACCACCGCGATATCGCCGAACAAGGTGGGCTCAATGGACAGCGCATAATAGCGCGCCATGTTGCGCTGCGCGTCGATCCGTCGAAGAAGAAGCGTAGATCCGTCCATGCGCCAAACTGAACAGGGCCTGTTCATGGCGTCCAACGCATTCGATGAATCAATGTCGCGGGATCGATTCACGGCGCAAATGGGTTGCGAGCGACGCCTTAAAGGCAGGTTCGAAGGAAGGTCTCGGCTGAATTGAGGGTTTTTGTGCCCTAAAGTCCGCTTGCCTTGGTGAGATTCACGCGGAATCTGTCCCGCCTGCGCTGGTATTTTCGGGTCATTTCTGCTGACGCGTGGCCGAGCTGCTTCTGGACATAGCGTTCGTCGACTTCCGCCGAAGAGGCCAGGCCTGCCCTGAGCGAATGTCCGGCAAAGAGCTTTGCCCGTTCCTTCTCGCTCAGATCCTCGCGCACGCCGGCAGCCAGAGCCGTGCGCTTGATGAGGCGCGCAACCTCCTGGTCGTTGAGACGCTCGGATCCGACAGCCTTGCCCTGACCCGTCACACGACGAAACAGCGGGCCGTGCGCGATGCGGGCAAATTTCAGCCAGGTCTGGAGTGCCGCGACAGGGCAGGTGGCATCCGAAGATCCGCGCCCGACTTCCACCTCGCGCCATCCGGTTTTGCCGCGCAGCGTCACCAAGAGCCCCTTGTCGAGGATGTCGGTCCAGCCACGGCCATCCTCCGTCTGGTCACGACCGACATCGAGACCGACGATCTCAGAGCGACGCAGGCCGCCGGCAAAGCCCAGCAGCAACATCGCTCGATCTCTCAGGCCGCGCAGGGTTCCCCGGTCGAGCGTTTCCAGCATGGCGACAAGATCTTCGGGCAGAATGGCTTCCTTCTGCACCGGCGGTTTTGCGTGCGTGTTGCGAATGCCGGCAAGCACGGTCGCTATGTGACGGTCTTTCCTGTCGAGTGGCTGGCCGCGCTGGGCAAAATTCCAGCTGAGCGACGACAGGCGTCTTTCGATCGTGGACACCGAGTTGGGCTTTTTCGTCCCGCTGACGGTGCCCGATGCGCAGGCTGTCATATAGAGGCCGACCACCTGCGGATCGGGTGGCGACAGGTCAAACCCCTGCCTGCGGCACCAACTGGCAAAGTGTTTCCAGTCGGCTGCATAGGCGCGACGCGTGTTGGCGGAACTCGCTGCCTCGACATAGGCGCGGGCGCGGTCGGCCAGTGGTGCGAGATGAGCAGGCAGGCGCGTTGTCGCGTTCTGCGCATCGGGGATGGAAGGAGAGGGCAGGTTTGGACCGTTTCCGGTCGGCCGCGCCATCTCCATCACGGCCTCGATGATATCCGGAAGATCGTCGGTTTCCGGCAATTCCAGAGGACCGGACTGGCCCGTCACCGATAATTCATCCTTTGGCCCCATGCTGTGGGACGGTCCGGACACTCGATGAGGGCGTTTTTCGGGGTT
>JAMLJA010000008.1 GCA_023953905.1 Rhizobiaceae bacterium
GCTGCTGGCGCAGGTCGAGAAGCACCTCGCCGACAACCCCTCCGACCTGCGCGGCTGGTCGGTCGTCGCGCCGGTCTATCTGCGGCTCGGCCGGTTCGATCAGGCGGCCGCAGCCTATCGCAGCATCATCCGCCTCGGCGGCTCGACGCCCGACGCCCAAGCGGGGCTTGGCGAAGCGCTGGTCGGCGCCGGAGACGGTCTCGTCACCGAGGAGGCGCGGAAGGCTTTCGAGGCCGCCCTCGAGCAGGATCCGGGCTCCATCCGGGCGCGCTTCTTCCTCGCCATCGCCGCCGAGCAGGACGGCGCGCGAGAGGACGCGGCGAAGCGCTGGCGGGCGCTGCTGGAGGACCCCGCCGATCCCGACGGCGGCTGGCGCGAGGTGGCGCGGAACCGCCTCGCCGCGCTGGGCGCGCCGGGCCCTGACGCCGACGCCGTGCGCGCGGCCGAGGACATGTCCGCCGCCGACCGCGACGCGATGATCCGCGGCATGGTCGAGGGGCTTGCCGCGCGGCTGGAAAAGAATCCGGATGATCTCGACGGCTGGATGCGTCTTGTCAGGGCCTATACGGTTCTCGGGGAGGCCGAGGCCGCCCGCGCCGCCCTCGGCAAGGCGCGAAACGCCTTCGCCGGAGACGCCGGGGCAGGCGAGCGCCTCGACGGCCTGGCGCGCGAACTCGGGATCGACTCGTGAGGAATATGGACGGCCAATGACACGCAAGCAGAGAAGGCTGACGATCATCGGCGCCGCCGGCGTCGTCCTCGCCATCGCCGCGGGGCTGGTGCTCTACGCCTTCAACGACACCATCGTGTTCTTCAAGACGCCGACCGACCTCGCCGAGCAGCCGGTGGCGCCCGGCACCCGCCTGCGGCTAGGCGGCCTGGTCAAGGAAGGCAGCGTGGCGCGCGACGGCGGCACCCATGTCGCCTTCGTCATCACCGACACCGAGCACGATACGCCGGTGACCTATGACGGCATCCTGCCGGACCTGTTCCGCGAGGGGCAGGGCGTCGTCGCCGAGGGCGCGGTGGGCGCCGACGGCGTCTTCACCGCCGACACCGTGCTCGCCAAGCACGACGAGACCTACATGCCGCGCGAGGTCGCCGACGCGCTGAAGGAGAAAGGCGTCTGGCAGGGCGAGGAGAAGGCGACGCAATGAGCGGGGTCCGCACCTGATGTTCGCCGAGCTGGGGCACTTCTCGCTGATCCTGGCGCTGGTCATCAGCCTCGCGCTGGCGACGCTGCCGCATGTCGGCGCGCGCCGCGGCGACGCCCGCCTGATGGCGCTGGCGCCGGCCGCCGCCTGGGTCGCCTTCGCGCTCATCGGCCTCGCCTTCGCCTGCCTCGTCGCCTCCTATCTGCGGTCCGACTTCTCGGTCGCCAACGTCTACGAGAACTCCCATTCGGCGAAGCCGCTGATCTACAAGATCACCGGCACCTGGGGAAACCACGAAGGCTCCATGTTGCTTTGGGTCCTTATCCTGACGCTGTTTGGAGCATTGGTGTCGATATTCGGCGCAAACCTGCCTGCTACGCTCCGCGCCAATGTGCTTGCGGTTCAAGGCTGGGTTGGAACCGCATTCTTCCTCTTTATTCTCATTACGTCGAACCCTTTCACACGTCTCAATCCCGCACCGATCGAAGGGCAGGACCTTAATCCCATCCTTCAGGACATTGGTCTGGCCGTGCATCCGCCGCTTCTTTACCTGGGCTATGTCGGGTTCTCGGTGTGCTTTTCCTTTGCGGTCGCCGCGCTGATCGACGGACGCATCGATGCCGCTTGGGCGCGCTGGGTGCGGCCATGGACATTGGCTGCCTGGCTGTTCCTGACCGGCGGCATCGCCATGGGTTCCTATTGGGCCTATTACGAACTGGGCTGGGGCGGCTTCTGGTTCTGGGATCCCGTGGAGAACGCGTCCTTCATGCCGTGGCTTGCAGGAACAGCGTTGCTTCACTCGGCAATCGTCATGGAAAAACGGGCGGCGCTGAAGATCTGGACCCTGCTCCTCGCGATCCTGACCTTCTCGCTGTCACTGCTAGGCACCTTTCTCGTTCGGTCGGGGGTGCTTACATCGGTTCATGCTTTCGCGACCGATCCGGGTCGCGGCATTTTCATCCTGTGTATCCTCGTATTCTTCATAGGCGGTTCGCTCGCCCTTTTCGCGTTCCGCGCTTCCAGGCTGACCGCTGGCGGACTTTTTCATCCTGTGTCGCGAGAGGGCGCGCTCGTTCTGAACAACCTCTTTCTGACGACGGCGACCGCGACCGTGTTTGTCGGAACGCTCTATCCGTTAATGGTGGAAGCGGTCGGTGGCGACAAGATTTCCGTGGGCGAGCCGTTCTTCAATCTGACATTCGGGCCTCTGATGATCCCGCTTCTGTGCATGGTGCCATTCGGTCCGTTGCTGGCGTGGAAACGAGGTGACATCATCGCCGTGTCCCAAAGGTTGATGGCGGCCTTCGGCGGGGCGCTGGCAGTGGTTCTGGTCGTCTATCTGTTCAAAGATGGTGCGTCCGTGCTTGCAGCCCTGGGATGTGGGCTCGCTGCCTGGCTTATTCTGGGGGCGCTGACGGATCTGTGGCTCAAGTCAGGCTTTGGAAACCTGCCTCCTTCGCAAGCTCTAAGGCGTCTCGTCGGTCTGCCGAAGTCGATGTTTGGCACAGCCGCCGCCCATCTCGGCCTCGGACTGACCTTGCTGGGAATTGTCGGAACGATCTCGTTTCAGCAGGAGCGAATCGTAGAAATCAAGCCAGGCGAGACCGTCGAGATCGCGGGCTATACTTTGCTGTTTGAGGGGCTGCGTCCCTTTAAGGGTCCTAACTTCGATGAGGAACAGGGCACGTTTCGCATTCGCAGCAGTGGCGGCTCCGAGATCGGGTCCGTCGTTTCAGCCAAGCGATTCTATCCTGCGCGGCGAATGCCCACCACAGAGGCCGGCATCCGCACCATGGGGTTCAGCCAGCTCTATGTTTCTTTGGGTGACCAGACCGAGACTGGTGGCATTGTTGCCCGCATCTGGTGGAAGCCGCTGGTTACCCTCATCTGGCTCGGCGGCCTTGTCATGATGGCCGGTGGCGCAATTTCATTGTTTGACCGGAGGCTTCGGGTCGGTGCGCCTGCGCGGCGCAAGTCCGCGCTCAGGCCTCAATCGGATCCCGCCTCGTGATGCGGCACGTGGCGATCGCACTTGCCACGTGGCTGGCGTTGCTGACGCCCGCATGGGCAGTCCTCCCGGACGAGGTTCTTGCAGATCCAGCACTCGAAACGCGCGCCAGGAATCTGTCGCATGAATTGCGCTGCATGGTCTGCCAGAACCAGTCTATCGACGATTCCAATGCGGATCTCGCCCGGGACCTTCGGGTATTGGTGCGCGAGCGATTGCAGGCGGGCGATTCCGATCGTCAGGTGATTGATTATGTCGTCGCCCGCTATGGGGAGTTCGTGCTGCTGAAGCCGCGTTTCAGCGCGCGCAATGCACTGCTCTGGGGTACACCCATATTGCTGCTTTTGATCGGCGGGGCGTTTATTTTTGTACGCGCTCGACAGGGCACGAGCAACGAGCCGCGTCTGTCGGACGACGAACAGGCGGCGATGGAGCGATTGTTGACCAAGATGGACAAGTGACGCCGCGTACCGTCGGCTGGCACATTACAAAAGTTTCATCTTGCGGAAATGGCTACGTAATGTGCCGTTTTCTATTTCTTTCTCTGAAGGATGCGTTTCCCCCTTGCCGCATCCGGTTTCAGAGGACGAATACAATGACTACTCCATCCAAGATTTCATCTCGCACGCGCTCCCGCTTGCTGGCCGCTGCCGCTTCGGTGGCGATTGCCGGCTCGATCGGACTTGGCGCCGCGGTGTCCGGTACAGTCCCCGTTTTCGCTGAAGCAGTTCGCGTTGAGGCGCCTCAGGCCCCAGGCTTTGCAGACGTCGTTTCAAAAGTTTCGCCCGCGGTCGTCAGCGTTCGCGTGAAGGCCAAGATCGAAGCCGCCTCCGACGACGGTTCGCAGATGTTCGGCGGCAATGGCCTTGAAAACCTTCCGCGCGATCATCCCCTTTATCGCTTTTTCCGCGACTTCCGTGGCGATCAGGACCGCAAGTCGCCCCGCTTTGGACGTCGCGACCAGGAGCCGCGTGTGACCGCACAGGGCTCTGGCTTCTTCATTTCTGAAGATGGCTATCTCGTCACCAACAACCACGTTGTCGAGAATGGCGTGGCCTTTACCGTCCTGATGGACGACGGTCGCGAACTCGACGCCAAGCTGATTGGCACCGATCCGCGCACCGATCTTGCGGTGCTGAAGGTCGATGGCGATAAGAAGTTCACCTATGTCTCATTTGCGGACGACTCAAAGGTGCGCGTCGGCGACTGGGTGGTCGCGGTTGGCAATCCGTTCGGTTTGGGCGGCACTGTCACGGCAGGTATCGTCTCGGCGCGCGGCCGCGATATCGGTGCAGGTCCCTATGACGACTTCATTCAGATCGACGCGGCCGTCAATCGCGGTAACTCTGGCGGTCCCGCCTTCAATCTGAATGGCGAAGTGGTCGGCATCAATACCGCCATCTTCTCGCCTTCCGGCGGCAATGTCGGCATTGCATTCGCTATCCCGGCTTCGACCGCCCAGGAGGTCGTCAACGACCTGATCAAGGATGGCTCCGTATCTCGCGGCTGGCTTGGTGTGGAAATACAGCCTGTCACAAAGGACATTGCCGACTCCCTTGGTCTCAGCAACGAGAAGGGTGCGCTGGTTTCAAACGCTCAGGACGATGGCCCTGGCAAGAAGGCCGGAATCAAGGCTGGCGACATCATCACCACGGTTGATGGCAAGGAAGTCTCATCTCCTCGCGAGCTCGCCCGTCTCATCGGCGCAATGCAGCCCGGAAAGGCTGTCGACGTGCAATTGTGGCGCAACGGCAAGTCCGAGACGGTCAAGCTGACACTGGGTGAGCTTCCCGGTGGAGATAAGCAGGCCTCTGCAACGCAGTCTGGCCCGATTGAACCCGGTTCTCTGGATGACATGGGTCTGACGGTTACCCGCGCCGACGATGGCAAGGGGCTGGTCGTCACCGATGTCGATCCCGGCAGCGATGCTGCAGACCGTGGCATCCAGGCGGGAGACGTCATCACGGCCATCAATTCGATGGAAGTGAATGGCTCGCAAGATGTCGAGAAGGCGCTCTCCGATGCAGCAAAGTCTGGCCGCAACGCCGTGCTCTTCCAGATCAGCCGCAATGACAGCAATCGCTTCGTAGCGTTGCCCTTGCAACAGGGCTGATCATCGACCCAGCCATCCTCCTTCGCGGCCTAACACCCCCGGGTCGCGATGGGGGAAGGGCGGGGGAAGGCCGGGATAACGTATCAGGTCCGTTCCGGCCTCGCGGCAGTGGCCCCCCCGAATCGCCGCTGCCGCACCTGAATGGAGTGCGGCCATGAACACAATTGTGAGACTGGGCGAGGATTTGTCGTATAATCCGGCGATGAAGATTCTCGTTATAGAGGACGATCGGGAGGCCGCCGACTATCTGCGAAAGGCTCTCGATGAATCCGGACACAACGCCCACATCGCCTCTGACGGCGAGGCGGGTCTGCATATGGCCGAAACCGGCGACTACGATGTCGTCATCGTCGATCGCATGCTGCCTCGACGTGATGGACTTTCCGTCATCTCCGAACTGCGCGCCCGGGGCAATCGCACCTCCGTTTTGATTCTCTCGGCGCTGGGTGAGGTTGACGATCGTGTCACAGGTCTGCGTGCCGGTGGCGACGACTACCTGACAAAACCCTATGCGATGTCAGAGCTTCTGGCGCGCATTGAAGTGCTCAACCGCCGAGGCGGCGCGAGAGATGCGGAAACGCTCTATCGGTGTGGCGATCTCGAACTTGATCGACTGTCCCATACAGTGAAGCGGGCCGGCAAGGAGATCGTTCTCCAGCCGAGAGAGTTTCGTCTTCTGGAATATCTGATGCGCCATGCCGGTCAGGTGGTCACTCGGACCATGCTGCTGGAAAATGTCTGGGACTACCATTTCGATCCCCAGACCAATGTCATCGACGTGCATGTCTCGCGCCTACGCGGGAAAATAGAGAAGGGTTTTGACGGGCCGGTTCTCCATACGGTCCGCGGTGCCGGCTATATGCTGAAGGCGGCATGATGAACGGCGATTCTGCCGGCGGCGCCGGATAGACATGGCCTTCGTTCTTCCATCCGTTTTGAGGACCACGGCTGCCCGTCTTTCAGCGCTCTATTTGCTTCTCTTTGGCGTCTGCGCGGTCGTACTCGTCTTTTACATGACGTCGCTGTCCGTCAGCCTGCTGACGACGCAGACCATGGAAACCATCAATGAGGAGGCTGCAAGCCTCGGACGTGCCTATCAGCGGGGCGGCATTCCGCTTCTGGTGCGCATGGTCGGCCAGCGTTCCCGGCAGCCTGGCGCAAATCTCTATCTGATTGCGGATTCCCACGGACGTATCCTTGCCGGCAACGTGGAAAACCTGCAACCCGGCGTTCTTGAAACCAATGGCTGGACAGAGGTTCCTTTTCGCTACGAACGCTATGGCGAGGGCGCGGAGCGCACCCAGTCACAGAGCGAGACACTTCCCGACGCTCGCTCGGAATCATTAGCCTCGCACGATGCGATTGCGCTGGTACTGCGCCTTCCCAACGAGATGATCATCATGGTCGGTCGCGACCTCGGCGAGCCCCAGCGCTTTCGCGATGTCGTGAGACAATCGCTGATGATTGCGCTCGGCATGATGGCGCTCGGCGGAATCCTGATCTGGTTTCTGGTTGGCCGACGCGCATTGATCCGCATTGACAATATCTCGAAGGCCGGACGGCGGATCATGGGAGGCGATCTGAGCGGGCGACTTCCGGTAACCGGTGCGGGCGACGAGTTCGACAGGCTCTCGGAAAACCTCAATGCGATGCTTGCTCGGATCGCCAGCCTCAATGAAGGGCTAAGGCAGGTTTCAGACAATATCGCCCACGATCTCAAGACGCCGCTCACCCGCCTTCGAAACCGGGCGGAGGGTGCGATAGCGGCGAATGCCGACCCGCAGGAGTATCGCGAGGCGCTGGAGCAGACGATCCGCGAGTCTGACCAACTGATCAAAACCTTTAACGCGATATTGATGATTTCGCGGCTCGAAGCCGGATACTCCTCCGAGCAGGTTGTGGAGGTGGACATGACTGCCACGGTCCAGGACGTGATTGAGCTCTATGAGCCGCTCTCCGAGGAAATGGATGTCTCGCTCGACGTATCCCTCGAAAAGGGGATTGCCATACAGGGCAACCGCGAACTCATCGCGCAGGCTCTGTCCAACGTCATCGACAACGCCATCAAATATGCCACTCTGGATGGAAAATCGTCCCGGGTTCGCGTGAAACTCCAGCAAGGCGATGGCAACGTCCGGCTTTCTGTTAGCGATGACGGCCCCGGTATTCCTGAAGCCACTGACCGGGAACGGGTGACCGAGCGTTTCGTGCGACTGGAAAAGAGCCGGTCTCAGCCGGGCTCCGGCCTTGGGCTCAGTCTCGCCAAGGCTGTCATGAAGTTTCACAATGGAACACTTGACCTTTTGCCGGAGAATCCCGGATTGACGGTGCTGATGACGTTTCCCGGGAGGTAAAGCGGATGACGAAGTCTCAGCACGCAAAGACTCAAGCGTTGCCTTCGCTGTTCGGGAAAGCACCGCGTCGCTTGGTACCACTCGACCAAACCGACGCGCAGGGTTTGCTCGCTGAATTCGGCGAGGCTGCCGACGAACGCGGGCTGGAGAGGCTTTCTGCGCTCTGTCGATCCGATGCACCCGACGCGGCATTCCTGGGTGCTGTCTTCGATCTCTCGGAATTCATGCGCGATTGCGCGCGCAGACAGCCGGAGACTGTGGACCGCCTGTTCGATCAATCGCTTAAGGAACGGCTGGAGGACATACTCGCGGCCATTGCGGCCTTGCCCTTTGCCGAGGACGTGAGCGAACGCTCGATGATGCGCGACCTCAGATTGCTCAAGGGTGAGGCGCACTTTCTGATCGCTCTGTCCGAACTGGCGGGCGATTGCGACGTTAGTGACACGGTTTTGCGTTTGAGCTCGCTCGCCGATGCCTGCGTCCGTGCCGCGATCGACTTTCTGCTCCTGGAATCACACGCCGGAGGCAAGCTCAAGCTCCCGGACCCGTCCAATCCATCGCGCGAGTCTGGCTGGATGGTACTCGGTATGGGAAAGCTTGGCGCTCGCGAGCTGAACTTCTCGTCCGACATCGATTTGATCGTATTCTTCGATCCCGAGGCAAAGGCGATCATTGATCCCTACGAGGCGGGCGACCTTTTTGCCCGACTGACGCGCCGTCTATTGCGGATCTTGCAGGATCGCACCGAGCACGGTTACGTCTTTCGCACGGATCTGCGGTTGCGCCCCGATCCGGGATCGACCCCGCTCGCGGTCCAACTGCACGCCGCGCTCCACTACTACGAAAGCCGTGGCCAGAACTGGGAACGCGCCGCGATGATCAAGGCGCGTGTCGTCGCCGGCGATATCAGGGCGGGAGAGGCATTTTTGAAGGAGCTCCAGCCATTTGTCTGGCGCAAGTACCTCGATTATGCCGCGATCGCCGATGTTCATTCAATCAAGCGTCAGATCCATGCGCACAAGGGACATGGCGAGATCGCGGTGAAGGGTCACAATGTAAAGCTGGGCCGTGGCGGCATTCGGGAGATCGAGTTCTTCGTTCAAACCCAGCAACTCATCGCAGGTGGACGTTTCCCGGAGTTGCGGGGGCGCGAGACGATATCCATGCTCGGCGAACTGGCTGACCGAAACTGGATCACGCATGAAGCGCGGGACGTGCTGACGCGCCAATACTGGTTCCTGCGCCGCGTGGAACATGCCCTTCAGATGATCGCTGACGAACAGACCCATACCCTTCCTGAAGATGACGAGGGCATGGAAAGGGTGGCGCGCCTGCTGGGATACCCTGACGCATCTCCTTTTTCGGATGATTTCAGAGCCTCGTTGCAGCAGGTCGAGAAGCATTACGCCGCACTCTTTGAAAAAGCTCCCGAGTTGTCATCCGGTGTGGGCAATCTCGTCTTTACAGGCGAGAGCGATGACCCCGGCACGCTCGAAACCCTTCTGGAGCTCGGTTTCGAACGCCCAAGCGATATTTGCCGGGTGATCCGTACCTGGCATTTTGGCCGCTATCGCGCCACACAGTCGGCAGAGGCCCGCGAAAGACTGACGGAACTCACGCCCGCCTTGCTCAAGGCGTTCGGCGGCACCAAACGTGCCGACGAAGCCCTGATCCGGTTTGACGAATTCCTGGCTGGCCTGCCTTCCGGAATCCAGCTCTTTTCGCTGCTTCAATCCAATCCGCCACTGCTTCAGATGCTCGCCACGATCATGGGCGCCGCTCCACGTCTGGCGCAGACGATAACGCGTCGTCCGCATGTCTTTGACGGTCTGCTGGATCCCGCGCTTCTGTCGGAATTGCCCAACCGGGCCTACCTCTCTGAACGTCTCGGCACCTTCCTTCTGGGTGCATCTGTCTATGAAGACATTCTGGACCGTCTGCGGATCTTCACGTCCGAACAGAAATTCCTGATTGGCGTTCGGATTCTGGCGGGCGCTATCGACCCGTTGCGGGCCGGCAAGGCGTTTTCTGATCTCGCAGATCTGACCATCGGTGCGGCGTTGGATGCCGTCTGCGATGAGTTCGCGGCGCGTCACGGTCGCATTTCGGGAGGTCGGGTTGCTGTGCTCGGCATGGGCAAACTGGGGAGCCGCGAACTCACCGCGGGTTCTGATGTCGATCTCATCCTGCTCTATGATCATGACATGGATGCCGATGAGTCGGATGGCCCCAAGCCGCTCGCTCCGTCCCACTACTATGCGCGCCTGACGCAGCGGCTGATTGCTGCCGTTTCCGCGCCGACCGCAGAAGGCACACTCTACGAACTCGACCTGAGATTAAGGCCCTCAGGCAACAAGGGTCCGGTGGCAACCCATATCGAGGCGTTCCGCAAATATCAGCGCGAGGAGGCGTGGACGTGGGAGCAGATGGCGCTCACTCGGGCTCGTCCTGTTGCTGGCGATGAGACGCTGGCGCGCGCGATCGATGCGGAGATCGTTGCCGTGTTTGAGAAGAAACGGCAATTCAGCAAGATCGCGCAGGACGCCGCCGAGATGCGCGCTCTGATCGAGGAAGAGAAGCCGCCAAAGGATTTCTGGGACATCAAGCTGACGCCCGGCGGTCTCATCGACCTGGAATTCATAGCGCAAGTGGCGCGGCTGACTGGCAAGTTACAGGATATGACGCCCACGACGTCGACGGCGGAGACGCTTCGCAATCTCGCGCCATCCTTCGCCTCCGATCAGGTGCGAAGTGATCTAGTTGACGCATATTCGCTGTATTTGGCGCTTACACAGATAATCAGACTGTGCCTCATTGGTCCATTCGATCGGGACGATGTGCCCAAGGGGTTAGCCGACCTTTTGCTCAGGGTCGCTGACCTGCCGGATTTCAGTGTGCTTGAGGCGCATTTACAGGAAACGTCGCAAACGGTTCGAGAGCATTTCGACCGACTGCTTCGTCCGAAAGGGTAGACGTTGGCGCAAGGCTGGCCGCGCTCTTTCGTTTCGCATCGGGGGTGACGGTGCAAAGGAGAAGACCATGAAGAAGAATGCAAGATACGCGGTGGCGTTCGTTGCGATTGCCGGCGCCCTGACAACAAGTTCGCTCGCCGCGGACAACAATATGAGACGCGGCGGTCAGCGCATGATCGAACGCGCGGACGCCGATAAGAGTGGCGACGTCACGTTCGATGAATTCGCGGCTGCAATGGACGGTCGTTTCATAAATGCGGATGTGAACAAGGACGGCAAGATCACAGTCGGAGAACTGGCCAACGAAATCGAGCGTATGCGTGCCGAACGCATGGCCAAGCGCCTTATTCGCCGCTTCGATGCCAATGGAGACGGCGAGTTGACCAAAGCCGAGATCGAAAATCGTCAGAAGAAGCAGTTTGCCCTGCTCGATAAGAATGACGACGGCAAGATAACGGCTGATGAGCTGCCGCGCCGTGGCAAGAAGGGCGGCTGGCGCCGCTGATCCAAATGCGCCTGCGTTGATCTTCGTCAGCGCGGGCGATCTCTGCGGATCAGGCAGCCATCTTCATCTCGTGTGACGGGATCCTCACGGAGACAATGGTTCCAATGCCTTCCGTGGACCGGATCTTGAGCGAACCGCCATGCAGTTCGGCAAGAGAACGCGAGATCGCGAGACCAAGTCCTGAACCCGCATGGCTCTTGGAGAACTGGTTTTCGACCTGTTCGAAAGGCTTGCCTAGCTTCTTGAGCGCACGCTTGGGAATCCCGCAACCATTGTCCTCGATCGTGAGGCACAGCGCCCCTGTCACGTTGCGCGCCCGCACTGAAATCCGGCCATCCTGATCGGTGAACTTCACCGCGTTGGAGAGCAGGTTGATCAGGATCTGCTTGACCGCGCGTCGATCCGCCCACACCTTCATCTCATCTGCGATCTCTGTTTCGACGGAGATTGCCTTCTGTTCGGCCTGCAGCGAGATGACACGCACTGTCTCGCTGATGAGCGGATTGAGGTCTATTTCTTCCAGCTCAACGGAAAGCTGTCCCGCCTCGATCTTCGACATATCGAGAATATCGTTGATGACGTTGAGCAGATACATTCCCGCCCCGTGAATGTCCTTCACATATTCGTCGTAGCGGGATGAGCCAAGTGGACCGAATATGCTGGACTGCATCAGTTCCGAGAAACCGATAATGGCGTTCAGCGGCGTGCGAAGCTCATGCGACATGTTTGCCAGGAACTCCGACTTGGCGCGATTGGCAGCCTCGGCCCGTTCGGTCTCCTTCATGTATTTGCGGTTGAGTTCCACGAGTTCCTTCGATCGCTCGCTCTCTGATCTGCGCGCAACGCTGAGGTCGTGGATCGTCGCCATAAGGCGGCGCTCGCTGTCGACCAGCTTCTCTTGATGCTGCTTGAGTTGCGTGATGTCGGTGCCGACCGACACGACGCCGCAATCCTTTGTTTTCAGTTCATTGACCTGAAGCCAGCGGCCATCCGTCAGAAGTCTCTCATAGGTCGCCGCGCCGCGCGCGCCATCTGCGTTGGCCAGCCGGTGTTCCGAGAGGAATGGTTTCAGTTTGCGCTCGATCACCTCGCGGGGTGTGCCTGGAGCGAGGTCCTTGCCGCCGAGACCCACATATTGCTGGTACTTGGAATTGCACATGACGAGTTGATCGTCCGCATCCCAAAGCACGAATGTCTCGGAGATGTTTTCGATGGCCGTGCGCAGCCGCAGATCGGCGGTCTCGGAACGCCGGGTCAGATGATACTGCTCGGTGACATCGATCGCGATGCCCATGAGATGCCGTTCCTGAGCCTCGGGATCGACGACTTCGGCACGGGCACGTATCCAGATCCACTGGCCATCCGCGTGCCGCATGCGGAAGACACGATCGATGGAATCGGTTTTGCGCGACACGATCTGGCTGGCGATGTCGTAGAGATCGGCATCTTCAGGGTGGATGATCTCGGCGACGCGGCCAAAGGACAGCATTGCGTCGCATGGCTCGTATCCCAGTATGTCGTACATTGAGCGCGACCAGAACATCTTGCCGCGCTGCATGTCCCAATCCCACAAACCGCACCGTCCGCGCATCAACGCAAGGTCGATCCGCTCATGGGCACGACTGTAGATTCGATCGGCATTTCGCGCCCGCGATGCCTGCCCGAAATACGCATAGAGGATCAGCAGCAGCACGGTTGCCGTGATCACGAACATGGTGACGCTTAGCGAGACGGAGCGGTTCCATTCGTAGAGCAGCGCCTCATGCGGGATAAGCGCGACCGTCGCTGCCTGACGCCCCGACGTCAGGCTCAGCGCGGCGTACCACGGCTGGCCTTCTATCTTCACCTCGATCACGCCGGCACGCTCGCCAAACATGAACAGGGCCTGGCCACCGGCAATGATCGCATCAAGCGGGCGCGTTTCCCAACCGATGCTGGAAGGGGTTACGGCGACCACGTTGAACTCGCTGTCGGTGATGGCCAGCACATAGCGGCTCTTGATGCCGCCATACTGCATTTCGCGCTTGAGGAGGTCGGCACTCAGATCCGGGCTGGCCGCGCCGCCACTTTCCAGCATCAAGGCATTCGCGAGTTCACTCGCAGCGAGCGCCAGAACCGCACGCGCGTTGCGCTCGATGTCTTCGCGCGAAGCGTCGAGCGACATGAAGCGTGCCGCAGCAATCAGACCAAGAAACACCACGATCAGCAGTGGAATGATCCGGCGCAGAGCGGGCTCCAGCTCCATGAGGCGCGTATAGTCGGGAGTGGCAAAGAGGCGCGCACCACCTGATGTTATCGGAGCCTTCGCGCCGCTACTGCGCGCAAAAGAATACCGACCGGTCGCGCGCCACGCGTCCGTGTTAGCCATTACCCGGCTCCCCAAGCTGGATCTCTGATGAGCGATTCGGACCCCTGACTGCCGAATCTGCCCTAAAGAATCAGACGCGATTCGCCTTGTCCAGACGCCTTGGTAAAAAAAGCGTATTCGCCATTCTCAACCAAGCGTACGATCAACAATGTCTCGTACGTCGGCCGACAATCCGGGCCTCGCCGAGATCGTCAACAAGGCCTCGCGCGCCTTGATCTGGCGCTTGGGCTCGAGCGACCGCCAGGATCGCAACGCTGTCGCAAGGCGTGCCGCGACCTGCGGATTGCGCTGCTCCACCGCGAGCACGGTATCAACATAGAGTTGGTAGCCTTCGCCATCGGGACTATGGAATCCGGTCTGGTTGGCACTGAAGAATGTGCCGGCCAAGGCGCGCACGCGGTTCGGGTTCGCGATCGAGAATGCAGGATGCCGCATGAGCTTTCGCACACGGTCAGCCGTTTCCCTTTCCGGGACTGAAGCCTGGATCATAAACCATTTGTCCATGACGAGAGGCGATCCACCGAAGCGGCTTTCAAATTCCTGTAGAGCCCTGATAGAGTGCTCTGACTGTGGATGACGATGAGCCAGAACCGTCAGCGCCGCGGCGCGATCCGTCATGTTTGTGGCCCTCGTGAAATGGCCGTAGGCGAGTGTGTCGCCCCCGGGAAGCAGAGCCAGATAATCCAGGATCGCATTGCGCAGGGCGCGTCTTCCTGCGCCAGCAGCGTCCGGCGTAAATGGAGCATCCGTGGCAAGCCCGCCATATAGTGCCTGAAACGCTGCGCGATGACCATTTACGACGAAGCGAGCAAACTCCACTCGAGCAGCACATATCGCATCCGGGTCGATATTCGTTCCGATCTCGCGCGCTATGTCTGCTTCCCCCGGCAGGGTAAGCGTCAGTGCCCTGAATGCCGGTTCGAGCAACTCGTTTTCCGCGATGTGACCGGCAATCGCGGACACTTGGCCGTTGAATTGCGGTTGCTTGCCTCCGCGGATCTGGCGGAATGCTGAAATGAGCTCTTCGGTCACCAGGCTCACGAATGCCTGCCAACGCCCGTAGGGGTCATTGTCGTTACGTGCGAGAAACACCCGATCCTCGACATTCATTTCGAGCGTCATCATCACGGGTGCCGAAAAGCCGCGATTGAGCGAAATGACCGGCCTGTTGGCAATGCCGCTGAACTTCACGACATGCCGTCTTTTCTTGAGATGCATAACGCCGTTTTCGACCGTCGCGCCGGTTGCGGAACGATAGCTCATGTCCTTTCCGTCCGGCCCGACGAGACCGAACGCGAGCGGAATGTGCATCAGCCGCTTGCGGGATTCGGATGGCGTTGGCGGAGACGACTGCTCGATTTCAAGAATGAGTTCTTCGGAAACGGCATCGTGACTGGCCGTCACCGTCACATTCGGCGTGCCGGCCTGATGATACCACAGCGAGAACTGCCCGAGATCCTGGCCGGATACATCCTCGAAAACCTTGAGGAAATCCTCGATCGTAACGGCCTGTCCGTCATGCCGCTCGAAATAGAGATCCATGCCTTTACGGAAGAGGTCATGTCCAAGCACGGTTCGGATCATACGGACAATCTCGGAACCCTTCTCGTAGACCGTCGCTGTGTAGAAATTGTTGATCTCGCGATAGCGCCGTGGCCTGACCGGATGGGCGAGCGGACCCTGATCCTCGGGAAACTGGTGGGCTCTCAATGTCCGCACCTGGGCGATCCGGGCCACGGCGCGCGAGCGCTGGTCTGCCGTGAATTCATGGTCACGATAAACGGTCAGGCCCTCTTTCAGGCAGAGCTGGAACCAATCACGGCAAGTGATTCTGTTTCCGGTCCAATTGTGAAAATACTCGTGAGCGATGATCGCCTCGATATTGGCGAAATCCGCGTCGGTGGCCGTCTCCTCGTCGGCCAGCACATATTTGTCGTTGAAGATGTTGAGACCCTTGTTCTCCATCGCGCCGATGTTGAAATCGGAAACGGCAACGATGTTGAACACATCGAGATCATACTCGCGTCCGAAGACGTCCTCGTCCCAAGCCATCGAACGCTTGAGCGCGTCCATCGCATATCGGGACTGGTTCTCCTTGCCACGCTCGACATAGATTCCGAGCTCAACGGCTCTGCCGGATGCCGTGACGAACTGATCTTCTATCGAGCCCAAGTCGCCAGCCACCAATGCGAAGAGATAGGATGGCTTCGGATGGGGATCGTGCCAAATGGCGTAGTGCATGCCGCCGTCGAGCTCGCCAAATTCCTGCCGGTTGCCGTTTGAGAGCAGGCAGCGAAGCGCTCCCGGAGCCTCGATGCGCGTCGTATAGACGGAGAGGACGTCCGGGCGGTCGAGGAAATAGGTGATCCGCCGAAAGCCCTCCGCCTCGCACTGGGTGCAGTACACACCATTCGAAAGATAGAGACCCATCAGCGCCTGATTCGCAGCTGGCGCGATCAGTGTGTCGATCGTCAGCCGGAAACGCGTACCTCGTGGCAGGCGTGAGATCGTCAGTTTCTCGCTATCCGACGAAAACGCATCAGATTCCACCTGCTTGCCGTCGATCGCAAGGCTCTCAAGCGTCAGGCCATCGCCATTGAGGATGAGTGGTGTGCCTTCTGACGTATCCGCTGCGCGCTCGACAGTCAGTTCCGCACGTACGCGGGTTGTGTCCGGAGACAGTTTGAACGTCAACTGCGTCTCTGGAATGAGATAGTCGCTCGGTTGGTAGTCTTCGAGCCGGAAAACCTGCCCCGTGTCTGTGCGCATTACAATTCCGTCATTCTGGGCCGCGGACTTCCGCGATGTCTTGCATGATGTGACGCTGGCGACGAAACAAAATGCAGGTGCGGCTCTTTACACGAAAGCCTCCGTCGACAAAACTGATGATCGGCTTCGGAGGCAAAGCCGAAATCAACTCAAAGTGGAGCAGTTATGACCGTCGCGACGCCGAAATTCGGAATGGGCGCGTCCGTTTTGCGCGTGGAGGACCAGTCCTTTATCAAGGGTCTCGGGCGCTATACGGACGATATAAGCCAGGAGGGATTGCTGCACGGATATGTGCTGCGCTCGCCGATCGCCAAAGGGCGATTTACCATTTCATCCACCGAGGCTGCGCAAAGCGCGCCCGGCGTACATCTTGTGCTGACGGGGCAGGACCTCGATAACCTTGGCGCGCTCCATTCCGGTGCCATGCCGAAACAGCCTGACGGTACGCGCGCGCCAACGCGCGACATTCCCATTTTGTGCAGGGAGCAGGTTCAGTATGTCGGTGACGCGATTGCATTCGTGGTTGCAGACACGCGAGCCTTGGCCCAGGACGCTGCAGAACTGATCGAAGTCGAGTTCCACGACGAGGATGCGATTTCATCTCCGACGACGGCTCTTGACGCTGATTCGCCGTTGGTATGGCCCGAACTCGGTTCCAACCGAGCCTTCGCGTACCACATTGGCGACAAGGCAAAGACGCAAGCTGCCTTCGATTCTGCAGCACATGTCACCGAGGTTTCGTTCCATAACAATCGGCTGGTCTGCAATTACATGGAGGTCCGGTCCGCAATTGGGGAGTGGAACGAGGCGGAAGATCGCATCGTGCTGACGACCGGTTCGCAGGGCGTTCATTCGATGCAGAAGATTATCGCGGAAGAGGTCTTCGGCATCGACAAGAAGAAGCTGCGGGTGATTACCCCGGATGTGGGCGGCGGATTTGGGCCAAAGACATTCGTCTACCGCGAATACCCCCTGGTGCTGGAAGCTGCGCGCCGCGTGGGACGTCCCGTCAAATGGACGTGCGACCGTACCGAACATTTCCTTACCGATGCGCAGGGCAGAGACAATGTCGTCAATGCCCGCATGGCAATGGACAAGGATGGTCGGTTCCTGGGGTTTCAGGTCGATCTCATCGCCAATATGGGCGCCTATATTTCGCAGTTCGGCCCCTACATTCCTGTAATTGGCGTGTCGATGTCGACGGGTGTCTACGACATTTCCGCAATAGATGTGTCCATCACAGCCGTCTATACCAATACGTGTCCGGTCGATGCCTACAGGGGAGCCGGACGGCCTGAGGCCGCGCTTCTCATGGAGAAACTGGTAGACTGCTGCGCACGCGACCTCGGTCTGACCTATGACGAGATCAGACGGCGCAATTTCATTCGCCCCGAACAGTTCCCATACACCACCGCGACTGGCCGGAAATACGATGTCGGCGAGTTCGCGGGGCACATGGATCAGGCGATCAAGCGCTCCGACTGGGATTCGTTCGGCGAGCGTCTGGAGAAATCCAAGGCAGCCGGAAAAATTCGCGGTCTGGGCATGGCCACCTATATCGAGGCCTGTGCCTTCGCTGGCTCCGAACCTGCAAAGGTCGAACTCAACGGTGACGGCACGGTGACCCTCTATATAGGCACGCAGACCAACGGTCAGGGCCACGCCACCGCCTATGCTCAGTTCCTCGTCGACAAGCTAAACATTCCGCATGATCGGATTCGTGTTCACCAAGGCGATACCAACGACCTCGACGATGGCGGCGGAACCGGCGGTTCACGCTCGATCCCGCTGGGCGGCGTCTCGGCGGCACGTGCCGGGGAAGATCTGGCCGAGAAGATAAAGCGTGTCGCTGCTGACGAAATGGAAGCCTCCGCAGCGGATATCGAACTGGTTGATGGGTCCGCACGCATTGTCGGCACGGATCGTGTCATGAGCTTTGCCGATGTTGCAAAGGCTGCAAAGAAGCCAGACGACCTCAAGGGCTTCGGCGAGTTTGTTCAAGATGAGGCGACCTATCCGAACGGAACTCATATTTGCGAGGTTGAGATCGATCCCGAAACCGGCAACACGGACATCGTGCGCTACACGATTGTGGACGATTTTGGCGCGACGGTGAACCCAGTTCTGCTCGCGGGACAGGTCCATGGCGGCGTTGTCCAGGGCATCGGGCAGGCGCTGACGGAAGACTCGGTTTATGGTGAGGATGGCCAACTGCTCACGGCAAGCTTCATGGACTACGCGATGCCGCGCGCGGATATCGTTCCGTTCTTTCAGTTCGAGACACGCAATGTGCCGTCGACAACCAATGCCATGGGCATCAAGGGGGCAGGAGAGGCAGGCACCATCGGTTCCACACCCGCCACGCTCAATGCCATAACCGACGCCCTGTATCGCGCCTATGGTGTCGGGCATATAGAGATGCCTGCCACTCCCTCACGCATCTGGGCGGTTGTGAAGGAAGCGCGCAACGCGTGAGCCCAAGCCCAACTACGGTAGGCCACAATCCGCTGACGGGGATCACCTACAAGGTGCTCTCCGTCTTCGTATTCATGGGTATGACATCGCTGATCAAGTTCTCCGGGCAACTCCCGGCAGGGCAGATCGTCTTTTTCCGTTCATTCTTCGCCATACCTCCAATCCTTGTTTTTTTGGCCTATCACGGTGAACTGCGCGGGGCATTCCGCACAAAACGTCCGTTAGGGCACTTCGCACGTGGCTTCATCGGCGTCGGCTCGATGGGCCTGAGCTTCTTCGCGCTGACGCGCTTGCCCTTGCCGGAGGCCATTACGCTAAATTATGCCCAGCCGCTGCTGGTCGTCGTGTTCAGCGCCATCTTTCTGGGAGAGAACATACGCGCCTACCGTTGGACAGCGGTCACGGTTGGACTGATCGGCGTCGTCATCGTTTCCTGGCCCAAGCTGACATTGTTCGGATCGGGAGGCGTTCTTGGTCACGACGAAGCCGCCGGGGTTGTTGCGGCGCTGACGGCCGCCGCCGTCTCTGCCGTGGTCATGCTGCTTATCCGCAGTCTGGTGCAAAGCGAAAAGACCTCGACCATCGTCTTGTATTTCTCGCTGACGGCAAGTGTCTTCGCGTTGCTGACCATTCCGTTCGGTTGGCAGAGCATGTCTGTGGCGCAGACGCTCGCCCTGATCGGTTCAGGCATCTGCGGGGGACTGGGGCAGATTTTCATGACAGAAGCCTATCGACATGCCGAAGCATCGACGGTGGCTCCATTCGAGTACACCTCGCTAATCCTGGGCGTGGCCGTGGGCTATTTCATCTTCAGCGAAGTACCGACGATCCATGTCGTGACGGGTGGCACGATTGTGGTCGCCGCCGGCATTTACATCATATGGCGTGAACGCCAACTTGGTCTTGAGCGCGCCGCCGCCAAGAGAGTGACGCCGCCGCAATAACCAAAGCACCGCAAGGGGATATGACGACGCGCGGATTCAAATCATGAACCGCGACGCACTCACTCAATCATCTCGCGAAGCGATGCGAGCTTCACCTTGACTTCAAGGAGATCGCGCCAAGCAAGTTTCTTGTGGGCCGGAGTCCGCAGGAGATAGGCCGGATGCAGGGTTGGCATGGCCGGAATAGACACTCCGCTCGAAGTCACATGAGTGCGCCATTTGCCGCGCATGCGCAGAACGCCGTCCGTCGTTTTCAGGAGCACCTTGGAGGAGGGGCCTCCCAGCGTGACCAGAACCTTCGGCTTCGCCAGTTCGATCTGCCGTTCGATGAACGGTCGGCAAATTTCGGTCTCTTGCGGCGTGGGGGTGCGGTTGCCGGGCGGTCGCCATGGAATCACATTGGCGATGTAGGCGGTTTGCCGGTCTATGCCGATGGCTGCAAGCATCTGGTCGAGCAATCGGCCGGAACGACCGACGAAGGGCAAACCTTCAATATCCTCGTCCCGTCCGGGGGCCTCACCGACCAGCATCAGATCGGCTTCCGGATTTCCATCTGAAAAAACCAGGTTCTTGGCGGTGTATTTGAGATTGCATCCGTCAAAACTCGCCAGATGCTCGCGCAACTCATCCAGTGTGCGTGCCTTCTGTGCGAGCTCGCGCGCCAGCATCACCTGCCCCTCGTCGGGCACGGCAGCCACCGACATTGGCCGATCTGGTACGGCGTCATAGAGGCGTTGTTCGTCCGGGCCAATCGTCGACGACGGAACAGATGAAACTGATGACGATGGTGGGGGAGCGTTCGGCACAACTGTCTGCCGTGCCACACTATCCGCGCGTGCCTCGATAGCTGGTGCGCGGGCGTTGGCGAGGGCTTGTGCGCTAAGCAGTCTGTCGGGCGCCTCATCAACGAGCGCGTCATCGACACCTGCTTCCTGGTAGAAGGCGAGAATATCGCGCAACTCGTCTCTGGTTAGAAGTCGGACCATCCCTACGAACTACGCGCCAATGTCCTCATCTGCAATGTCATGAAAAGGGAATTCGCGGATCCTGCACGAGGTAGAAAGTGGGGCGTGGCGTGAAATCGGTGATCCGGAATTCGAAGGAAGCGGCATGCAAAGGGTCGACCTGACCCTTTGTAAAGCGAAGCCTGTCATAGGGCTCAAACGCCCGGGAGAACTCCGCAAAGCTGTCGGATTCAATGCTCGTGCCATCGTCGCGCCGTTGGTCGAAGGAAAGCCCGTCGCTGAAGACGCTTGCCTGTCCCAGAACTTCCTGGAGCTCGAACTCGAATTCCGTCCATCCCTGGCCGCTGTTGTTGAGCGTATCGAGACGTATGCGCAGCATGCCTGTTGCGAATTTATGGGGATCGTCGCTCGGCGTTCCAGGGTTTTCCGCGCGGATGACCAAAGTGACGGCACTGGCTGAGGTGAGTTCCTGTACGATCACGATCGGATCTTCCTTCACCCCGATTCCCGACGCCGAGGTGATACGAAAACCACCTAGCTCGTCCGAAAACGAATACGGGCCAGCGACCCATCGTTTCGGTTCCTCAGCTCCTGCTGTTGCAGTGAACGACAGAAGAATTGCCAGCAGGATCCTGTGTCTCAAAATCGGCTCCGGATCGATCTCCAGCCAACGTCATGTGTTACCGAGTATGGATCATAATTTCCCGGTGGACCAGCGCACAGCACCTACGTGTAGAATTGCGGTTGCTCGTTGACGCCCGCGCCTGTGGACCGTAAGGGCTCACAAGGGCCATTCATGAAAGCGGCATGTGTGCCGAATTGCGTCGTATCGTCCGGTTTCGCGATTGAGCCCAACGCGCTAAGCAACCGCAACGCCAGCATGATTTTGCATCTGCGAGCCAGGAGGACCTGATGAGCGAAGTCGAACGGGAAAGCATGGAATTCGACGTCGTCATCGTCGGAGCGGGCCCTGCCGGTCTCGCGGCAGCAATTCGGCTTAAGCAGATGAATGCCGACCTGTCGGTGGTGGTTCTGGAAAAGGGTGGCGAAGTTGGAGCCCATATCCTTTCGGGCGCCGTCGTCGATCCCATCGGAATTGACCGCCTCTTGCCAGACTGGCGCGAGGATGCCGATCACCCGTTCAAGACGCCGGTCACGGCGGATCACTTCCTGTTGCTTGGGCCTGCGGGTTCGATCCGGCTCCCGAACATCCTCATGCCGCCGCTGATGAACAATCACGGCAACTACATCGTCTCGCTCGGCAATGTCTGCAAATGGCTGGCGGCAAGGGCCGAGGCGCTTGGCGTTGAAATCTATCCGGGCTTTGCGGCGGCCGACGTCATGTACAATGATGACGGTGCGGTGGTCGGCGTCATTACGGGCGACATGGGTGTCGAGCGCGATGGGACTCACAGTCCCAACTACGCGCCGGGCATGGCCCTGCTTGGCAAATATGTGCTGATCGGGGAGGGCGCTCGCGGTTCGCTCGCCAAGCAACTGATCGCCCGCTTCGGTCTCGACGCAGGGCGCGATCCGGGAAAATACGGGATCGGGTTGAAGGAGCTCTGGCAGGTGAAGCCCGAGCACCACAAGCCGGGACTGGTCCAGCACTCTTTTGGCTGGCCGCTCGATATGAAGACCGGCGGCGGATCGTTCCTCTACCATCTTGAAGACAATCAGGTTGCGGTCGGATTTGTGGTCCACCTCAACTACAAGAACCCGTGGCTTTCGCCGTTCGAGGAATTCCAGCGCTTCAAGACGCATCCGGCAATTCGCGACACATTCGAAGGCGCGAAGCGCATTTCCTATGGCGCGCGCGCGATAACGGAAGGTGGCTGGCAGTCCGTTCCCAAGCTTTGCTTCCCGGGTGGGGCGCTGATCGGCTGTTCGGCCGGGTTCGTCAACGTGCCGCGCATCAAGGGCTCGCACAACGCGGTGCTTTCCGGGATGCTGGCTGCCGAACATGTGGTCGACGCAATCGCCGCCGGACGGTCCGCCGACGAGTTGCAGAGCTACGAGGATGCCTGGCGTGCCAGCGACATCGGCAAGGATCTCAAGCGCGTGCGTAACGTCAAGCCGCTTTGGTCGCGCTTTGGAACCGCGCTTGGCGTCGGTCTCGGCGGTCTCGATATGTGGACGAACCAGCTTTTTGGCTTTTCGCTCTTCGGGACCATGAACCACGGCAAGACCGACGCGGCATCGCTGGAGCCCGCGGCTCGCCACGCGAAGATCGACTATCCGAAGCCCGATGGTGTGCTGACCTTTGATCGTCTCTCTTCGGTTTTCCTTTCCAGCACCAACCACGAAGAGAATGAGCCGGTTCATCTCATCGTCAAGGACATGGAGTTGCAGGTCCGCTCCGAGCACGATGTGTTTGCGGGTCCGTCGGCACGCTACTGCCCGGCAGGCGTCTACGAGTGGGTCGACAAGGATGGGAACGCGGCGGCCGACCCGAATGCCAAAGATGTGCGCTACGTGATCAACGCCCAGAATTGCGTGCACTGCAAGACATGCGACATCAAGGACCCCAACCAGAACATCAACTGGGTTCCGCCTCAGGGCGGCGAGGGTCCCGTCTACTCAGGCATGTAGCAAGCTCCTGCCATCTGTTGCCGAGAGGCGACAGGCGGCGCGAGGTATCCGTCACGCGCGAAGTTGTGCGTTGAATGCCGGCCCTTGCTGTGTTGTCCTGTGAGAAATCGGGGATTGCCTGCGATGCGCACAGGTTTGGTGGTCGGACTGGCCGTGTTCTGTTCGGTCTTTCTGGTCGAAACGGCATCCGCCAAGATCGACGTCAGGGTCAACACGACAACTTATCCGATTGTCGGATCCACCGGCTATGATCTGCTGAAGCAGATGGACCGCAAAGGGCCGAAGCACGGTTTTCTGACCCGAGCGATTGCCCAGACGCGCTATAGCGTCAAATGGGACATCGACTGGAAATCGCAGAATCGCATCTGCCGCGTCGACAACGTTTCCGCCGTGCTCAAGATTCATTACAATTATCCGAAGGTAGTCACGCGCATGTCTCCCGCTCTCGGCAAACGCTGGAATGCGTTCATGCGTGGCGTGAAGAAACACGAGGAGATGCACGGTTCCATAGCAAGGCGAATGGTTCGCGCGGCCGAAAAGTCGATCTCGGGCTTGGCGGTGAAAAACGATCCGGCCTGCAATCGAGCCAAGTCCGAAGTGAAGCGACGAGTGCAAGCCATCTACGCCAGATATGAGGCGGATCAGGTGGCATTCGACAACCGGGAGCATCAAGACAACGGCAACGTCTCAAAGTTGGTGGAGCGGCTGGCGCGCTAGAAAGGCGTGCGCACAAGGCAGCGCTTATCGTGCCCAGACGGTGACGGTCTGGTCCTCGGGCTCGCCATCGCTCTCGGGCAGCCCGAATTCGGCAAACAGGGGCAGATGATCCGAGCCGACATCCGGCAGCGCGCCGCCTGCAAAAAAGGCGATGTCGCCCTTCTTGAAGATGTGATCGATCGGCAGGCCTATCCACTGTCTCCACCCGGTGGGCAGCCAGCCGAACAGCCATGTCGGTCCGGGCGATTGCATGGCGCTGAGTGAGCCCGATGCGATGACCCGGCGAACCGCACTGCTCCAGGGTACCGCATTGAGGTCGCCGGCCACGATGGCTTGCGGACCGAGCGATGCGAGCTTTTGCGTCAGGAGACCGATCTGCCGTGGTTGGTCGAACGGCCAGGGCCATCCAAGGTGCATTGAGACCAGATCCAGCGCGGTGCCGTCAATCTCGACCTGAGCCATGGCAATTGAGCCGCTTCCGGCGCATTGGGTAAGGCGTCCGGCGCTGAAGGCATGGCGAGACAGGATGGCAGTGCCGCCAACGCGCGTATCGCCGCCGCATCGCAATTGGAAGGGGTACAGGTTCTGCATGCCCCTGAGCTTTGCGTTCCACATCTCCGAGACTTCATTGAGGAACACGAAGTCGGGTGTGTTCTGTTCGAGTAGATCAAGAACGCGCTCGGGGTGCGCATGATTGTAGCGCAGGTTGAGATGCAGAAGGCTATAGCTTCTGGCTAGAACCGGACGGGTCTCGAATGCTGCATGAGCAGGTCCGATGCCGAGAGAGGGCAACCCGACAGCCGTCAGAGTGGCTCCCACGGCAAGCAGCAGTGCCATGAACCCATGCGCGCGCCAGGAGGAAAACAGCAACGGCAGTGCTGCAAGCGCCATCATTACTGAGAAATGCACGCGGAAATGTGCAAAGGAGTCGAATGCGGGATGCAGAGCGCCGAGAAAGCCCGCAACGACGAACAACGACAGGAGAAGCGTCGCCGACAGCGATGCGGACATGACAATCGATCGCAAGGTCATGGTCTGCAGCAACGAAACATGGATGGCAGGATCAAGGTCGTTGAAGAAGGCACGATCGAAATGGCTATTGGAACGCGGTCTCGGAGAAACTGCGCAGTTTGCGGGAGTGGAGCTTTTCCGGTGACATTGCGGCGAGCTTTTCAACGGCCCGCATGCCGATGGTAAGGTGCTGGGCGACCTGCCTCTTGTAGAAGTCGCTGGCCATGCCCGGCAGCTTCAGCTCTCCATGGAGCGGCTTGTCGGATACGCACAGCAACGTGCCGTAAGGGACCCTGAACCGGAACCCATTGGCCGCGATTGTCGCCGACTCCATGTCGAGAGCGATTGCGCGGCTTTGCGAAAGCCTTTGCACAGGCCCACGCTGGTCGCGAAGCTCCCAGTTGCGATTGTCGATGGTCGCCACCGTGCCGGTGCGCATGATGCGCTTCAAATCATATCCGGTCAGTCCCGTAACTTCCGCTACCGCCTCCTGCAGCGCCACCTGTATCTCCGCGAGCGGCGGAATGGGCACCCACACCGGCAGGTCGTCGTCCAGAACGTGATCCTCGCGCACATAGGCGTGGGCAAGCACATAGTCGCCCAGCGCCTGCGTGTTGCGAAGGCCCGCACAATGACCAAGCATGAGCCAGGCATGCGGCCTCAGCACTGCGACATGGTCGGTGATCGTCTTGGCGTTGGACGGACCGACGCCGATATTGATCATGGTGATGCCGCCATGGTCTGGCTTCACCAGATGATAGGCGGGCATCTGTGGCAGTCGCGGCGGCACGGCTCCAGTCAGCGGCGAGGATTCGCCCGCCGGCGTCATGACGTTTCCGGGTTCGATGAACGCGGTATAGCGTTCGCCTCCCTTCGCCATGCAGTCCCGCGCGTGAGCGCAAAACTCGTCCACGTAGAACTGGTAGTTCGTGAAGAGTACGAAGTTCTGGAAATGATGCGGGCTGGTAGCCGTGTAGTGAGACAGCCTGTGCAGGGAATAGTCGACGCGCTGCGCGGTGAATGGCGCCAGCGGGCGCGTATCCTCGGGCTGCAGTTCCAGCGTGCCATTGGCAATATGGTCGTCGGTGCCTTCGAGATCGGGCACGTCGAAGATGTCTCGGATGGGCCGCTTGATCTTGTCGGCGATCGAGCCGTCGACATAGGTGCCTTCGAGGAAAGCAAAGTGAAGCGGGATAGGGGTTCGCGATTCACCTATGGTCACCGGTACGCCGTGATTGCGCATGATGAGCTTCAATTGCTCGATCAGGTAGCTTTCAAAAAGGTCCGGCCGGCTGATGGTGGTCGCAAATTGACCTGGATTGGGCACGTGCCCGTAAGCCTGTCGCGAGTCGATCTCGCTGTAGGAATTGGTCGTGATGCTAATCTCGGGATAATATGCCCTGAACCGGCGGTCGATGAAGCCGGTGTCGCTCAGCGACATGAACGAGTCGCGCAGGAATTTGGTGTTGCGTACGTAGAGCGCCTTCAGCGCGTCCACTGCCTCACGGGCATTGTTGAAATCCGTCTTCGGCCAGGGCTCGGGACTTTCAACGCTTTCGATTGCGGTCGGATAGATTCGTTTCTCCATGTCCCACTATAGAGGCTCAATGTGACGAGCGGGAGATGGGAACACGGCTATATGGCCGAAATTCAGCGGCGTGCGCGCTTTCCTGGCGCAGATCAGGCGCGCCGCAGGCTCATAAGCAACACAAGGCCCGCGCCGCTGTTCTTGTGGGCCGGTGCCTCGACGACGCGGTCGTTCTGACTGGTCAGCGAAGGCACAGCCAGAGCAGGTGCCGCCAGCATCAATCCGATCAGCGCAGCCCGAGGCAGGATGCGAAGCGTTGAGGAGATTGTACTGGCGATTGCGGTCATTTTGGTTGCTTTCTCGGTCAGCGGCTCGTGCCGCAAGTGGTGGTCGTCGTGTAGGCGCATCCGATATCGGCGCGCTGGCGCCATTCCCTTTCGGTGCGGCCCTGCGCGACCAGGCTGGCGAAGAACATGCCGAACAGCGTCAGCAGCAGGCAGATGATGGTGAAGCGGCGAGCGATCATCGAGGTCCCCTTTCGATGAGGGGAATATGCCCGGACACGCCTGAACTCCCCCTGAGAGGGGCGTTCATCCAGCGTTCAAAATGGTTGACGCGCGCAAGACACTGACCGACCGGGCATCACCACCCGCCCAAATAACGGCCACCGCCCTCTCATTTTTCCTGATTTTCTTGACCGTGCACGAAAGCCCAACGCTTGGCGTGGTTATCAAAGGCTTGAGGTCGTCCAGTCGAATTTTCAGCGATTTTTCGAAGAATCCCCGGAAACCCAAGCTTCCGAATGCTTAACGGATTCACACGTTTACCTATTGTTTTAGCTTTGTTTTCTCCAAATTAAGCAAGCCATTTAACGACAGATTCAAGGCTGCGCGGCAATCTCGGAAGCATCAACGGAGCGGCTCGGATCAAACGAGACAAGGCTCTCGGGAAACAGGAACAGGGGACGAAAAATGGCACGTTTTGAGATGCTTGACGCCAACTTCGGCACCATGGGTTCTACGGCCCAGGCCGACATTCTTTTCGAATTGGGCATGATGTATGCCAGTGGACGCGACTGCGACATCGATCTGGTCGCCGCCCACAAATGGTTCAATATCGCCGCGATCAAGGGCTCTTGCCGCGCAGCCGAACTGCGCTCGGAGTTGTCCGCGTCGATGTCGAAGATCGAGATCGCCCGCGCTCTGCGCGAGGCACGTGAGTGGATGACGCTTCACTAGGAAAAGCGGGGGACGGCGTCTCAGGCGACGCAAATCCGGGTACGGGTTGTGAGAAGACGACCTGCGCCCCAACACCAGAACGCAGCGGCAATGACCTCGACCAGCTGCGCAGAAGACAGGAAGGCGATCGTTCGGCCGGGGGGGCAATGAGCGATCAGCGAAAGCCGCGACCGGCAGACACAATGCCGGCGCGGTTTTCGTGCGTTTGGCGTTTGCAGCGAGCCGGTCAGCTCATGCCGACATACCGGCCTTTTCGATGATTGATGGCGATAACCAGATTGAGCGCGACAGCGCCAGCCACTGAGAGCAGCACCTGATGCCAGTCGAGCACGAGAAATGAGACCGCCAGGATCGTCAAGTCGACCGCGAGCTGAAAGTATCCGGCGCGAATGCCGTGATTGTCCTGGAGATAGAGCGCCAGCACGTTAAATCCGCCCAGTCCGGCGCGATGGCGAAAGAGGATCAGCAATCCCAGCCCCATCAAGCCGCCACCCATGATCGCCGCGTAGATAGGCTGTATGTCCTCGAAGTGAATCCAGCTAGGGGCCAACCTCGAGAATACCGAGAAAAGCGCCACTGCAACGAAGGTGCGGATCGTGAACGGCCAACCCATCTTCTTGACCGCGAGATACCAGAAGGGGAGGTTGATGATGAAGAATATGATGCCGAAGCCATATCCCGTGGCGTAGCTGATCAGCAACGCGATGCCTGCGGAACTGCCCGTCATCAGCATGGCATGCTGATAGAATGCGAGCCCCAGCGACACGACTGCGGTTCCCCACAGAAGTGCCATGACGTCCTCGATCAGACTGTGCCTTTCGACGTCACCTGAAGTCATTCTATTGTTGCCTAGGCTTCTTCTGAAAAGCGCGCCAGAACAGCGCCTTCGCTCACTTGTGAGCCTTCCGAGGCGATCTCGGCGATCGTGCCATCGTGGGGGGCGGCGATCGTATGCTCCATCTTCATGGCTTCCAGCACGAGCAGCGGCTGGCCTTTGGTCACCTTGTCGCCCGCCAATGCTCGCACCAATTTGACCAGACCGGGCATCGGAGCACGCATCGAGCCTGCAGCGGAGTCCTCCGCGACTGCGAGGGGATCCGGTACGTTGAAGGTGAAAGCGCGGCCGTTCTCGAACACGGTGACATGATCAGGCCAGCGCGCAAAGCGCATATGATTGTCTCGCCCTCGTGTGACGGGCGAAAAACCCTCGCCGAACACGGAGATGCTACCATCGGCACCGCGCAGCACTCTTCCTTCATAGGTATCTTCGCCAGACACGATGCGCACGGCTCGCCCGCATGCATGAAAATGCGCATAGCTGCCCAAGGTGCTCCAGGGGTCGTCGGATGCGATCCCGGCATCGATCTCCGAAGCCGCAATCAGGGCGTCGGCAATGGTGTTCGTAGTGGGAGTTGCTGCTGTCGTAAGTCGATCCTGTTTGCGTCCGATCAGACCCGTATCGACATCGCCATCGGCAAAGTCCGGATCGCCAGCCAGCGCATCGAGAAACGCGATATTGGTCACCGAACCGGCGATCTCGGTCGCGCGCAACGCTTCCTTGAGACCGTCCAGCGCCGAGCCGCGATCAGCGCCATGAACAACGAGCTTGGCGATCATCGGATCGTAGAAGGGCGAAATCGTATCTCCCGCCCGAACTCCGGTCTCGATGCGCAAGGTCGTTCCTGAGGCAGAACTTTCCGGAAATTGCAGGTGATGCAAGGTGCCGACTGCGGGAAGAAATCCTTTCGCGGCGTCTTCCGCGTAAAGGCGCGCCTCGAAAGCGTGACCATCCACGGAGATCGCATCCTGTTGCCGGGGCAGGGGCTCGCCAGCGGCGACACGCAGCTGCCATTCCACCAGATCGATGCCGGTGATCATTTCGGTCACGGGGTGCTCGACCTGAAGACGTGTGTTCATCTCCATGAACCAGAAACGGTCGGGGCGCAGTCCATCGGACGCATCGACGATGAACTCGATTGTTCCAGCACCTGAATATCCGATTGCCTTGGCTGCCCGCACAGCGGCTTGCGTCATGGCGTCCCGCATTTCGGCCGTCATTCCGGGGGCAGGCGCCTCTTCGATGACTTTCTGGTGACGCCTCTGGGCCGAACAATCGCGCTCGAACAAATGGACGGCATTTCCGAAATTGTCCCCAAAGACCTGCACCTCGATATGGCGCGGCTTCTCGACATATTTCTCTACCAGCACCGCTTCGTCACCGAACGCAGCCTTTGCTTCGCGCTTGGCGGCCGCAAGTGCTTCGGGAAAATCCGCGGGATCATCGACGCGGCGCATGCCTTTGCCGCCGCCGCCGGCGCGGGCCTTGATGAGGACCGGATAGCCGATTTCCGTCGCCTTGCTCGCCAGCACGACTATGGCCTGCGCTTCGCCGTGATAGCCGGGAACGACCGGAACCCCTGCCGTCTCCATGAGCCGCTTGGCGGCGTCCTTGAGGCCCATGGCCCGGATCGAAGCCGATGTCGGGCCGATGAACACGAGCCCGGCTTCGGTGACGCGGTCAACGAAATCCGGATTCTCCGAGAGGAATCCATAGCCCGGATGAATGGCTTCGGCACCTGAAGAAAGTGCGGCCTCAATAATGCGGTCAGCCCGAAGATAGCTTTCACCAACAGGCGAAGGCCCGATATGCACGGCCTCGTCGGCCATCTGAACATGCAATGCATTCGCATCAGCGTCGGAATAGACCACCACGGTGGAAATATTCATGCGTCTAGCGGTACGAATGACGCGACAGGCGATTTCACCGCGATTGGCGATCAGGATCTTTGAAAACATTCCCGCGGAAAGCCTCTTGGTGCCAGAGTCAGCTCTCCGCGAAATTGTCACGTATTGCCCTTCGGCGCCAGACCTGCGCTCCAGGCCCACGCCGAAGGTGATCGAGTGCGATGCTAGCGCTTCGGTGCCGACAGCGCGAACCAGGCGCCCTGCGGGTCGGTGCCTTGCAGCACCCAGCCATCGGGAACCTCCATCGGCTCAAGCATGATCTTGCCGCCATTGTCGACGACCCGCTTTGCTGCGTCATCGATACTGTCGACATTGAAATAGAACAGCCAGGCAGGCGCGGGCATCTCGGCTGGTTTGTTGAACATGGCGCCGTTGAGTTCGCCATTCACGTTGAACAGCTGATAGACGCCCATGCCGCCCATATCCATCGCCTCGGCTTTCTCCCAGCCGAAATGCTTCCCGTAGAAGTCAAAGGCGCTCTCCCAGTCGACGGCGTGCAGTTCGTGCCAGCCCACATTGCCCAGCGCGTTCCTGGCAAGAGGCGGGGTGTCTTGGCCTTTCGGGTGAAGCAACATGAACGTTGCCCCCTGAGGGTCAGATAGAACTGAAAAACGTCCAACGTCGGGGATGTCGGACGGAGGGCGATGAATATGTCCGCCAGCGGCCTGCACCGCCGCGCTTGTGGCATCGACATCGGCCGAATAGATGTAGCCGACCCATGCAGGCGGCATGCCGGACTGTTTCGCGCCTTCGGGTAGTTCCATGATCCCGCCAATCCCACGATCTCCAGCCTTGACCACAGTGTAGCCCATGTCCGGCATCTCAAAGGGCTCGGTATTCCAGCCGACCACGGCCTTGTAGAATGCTTCAGCACCTGCAGTGTCTGACGTCATGAGTTCGTACCAGTAGAAACTCTGTGCTCTTGGCATATGTGCCTCCATCCGAATGTAAGAAAGGAAGACTATCCTATTCCCGAACTTACAGGACGGGCCACCGTTTGACGGGCTTCCAAGCGATGACTGCTGACAATGGCTGGCAGGAGCCTCGGTTCACGATGCTGGGTCAGAGTCGCCCACTCGAGGTTCGAATTCCCGTATCGGCGCGCGAAATTACCTACAGGAGAATGAGAATCCTGAATATCAAGAAAAATCGCAAGAAAATGCTAAAAATTCTCTCTCAAGGCGATGCGCAACCCTGACTGGAATCGAGGCGGTTCGCTATTGTCCGGCCATATCGGCATTCTTTCCAATGGGGTCCCTATGAAACGCCTGTTTTTCGTCGGCGTTGCACTTGCAACGCTTCTATCCGGCCCGGCCTCGGCCCAATCGCCTGACAAGCTATTGAATGCGTCCTATGATATTGCGCGAGAGCTTTTCGTGCAGATCAATGAGGCATTCGTTGCTGCGCATCCAGGCGTCACGGTCGACCAATCCCATGCCGGCACCTCCAAGCAGGCACGTGCGATCGTCGAGGGTCTCGAAGCTGACGTTGTGACCTTCAATCAGGTCACCGACATCGATTTTCTCGTCAAGAACGGCTTTGTCAGCGAAGACTGGCAGGCTGACTTTCCGAACGCGTCCTCGCCCTTCTATTCACTTCCGTCTTTCCTGGTGCGTGCAGGCAATCCCAAGAACATAAAGGACTGGGATGATCTGGTCCGTGACGACGTGAAGGTCATCTTCCCGAATCCAAAAACATCTGGCAATGCGCGATACACCTATCTGGCCGCGACCGCCTATGCGAAGGAGGCGTTCAATAATGACGACGCCAAGGTCAAGGAATTCGTGACCAAGATCTTCGACAATGTCCCGGTGTTCGATACGGGTGGCCGCGCCGCCACCACCACGTTTGTCGAGCGCGGTATCGGCGATGTGCTGATCACCTTCGAGGCGGAGACGTCCAGCATCCGCAATGAGTTCGGCGACGACAAGTACGAAAGCGTCGTGCCGTCCGTCAGTCTGCTCGCGGAATTCCCTGTCGCCATTGTCGACAAGGTAGCCGACAAGCATGGCACACGCGATCTGGCAAAAACCTATATCGAGTTTCTCTACACGCCTGAGGGGCAGAAGATCGCCGCTGAACGTGGTCACCGCGTCCATGAGCCGAGTGTTGCCGCTGAATTCAAGGATCAGTTCCCCGATGTTCGCCTGGTGACCGTTGACGAGGTGTTTGGCGGTTGGGAGAAGACCCAGAAAGAGCATTTTGCCTCAGGCGGTCTGCTTGACCAGATCTATGGCAGCCGCTGATCCGAAAGCGCTCAGTCATCGATTGATCGGCGGGCGTAAGCTCGCCGGTCAATGCGTTTGAACATCCAAGGATTTCTCTCCGTGAAGCCTCGCGTCCTACCCGGTTTGCCGCTCTCGCTGGGGGTAACCTTGTTCTACGTCTGCCTGATCGTGGTGCTGCCCTTGGGCGCGCTGATCTTCAAGGCCGCCAGTCTCGGCCCGGTGGACTACTGGCAGATCGTCGCCTCGGAGCGTGCGGTGGCGACCTATCGTGTGACCGTGATGGCCGCGCTTGCGTCAACCGCTTTCAATCTCGTTTTCGGACTTGCGCTGGCGTGGGTTCTGGTGCGCTACGAGTTTCCCGGACGGCGGCTGCTGGACGCGATCGTCGATCTTCCGTTCGCCTTGCCGACCGCCGTTGCGGGCATCGCGTTGACCACTCTGTTCTCATCGAACGGATGGTTTGGCGAGTTGTTATCGCGGATCGGCATCTCCGTTGCCTACACGCCACTCGGCATCATCATCGCCATGATATTCACCAGTCTGCCGTTCATCGTCCGCACCGTTCAGCCCGTTCTGGAAGATCTCGATCCAGCGCTTGAGGAGGCCGCCCAGTCGCTCGGTGGCTCTGACCGCGTCATTTTCAGAAAGGTCATCCTTCCATTGCTGACGCCGGCGCTGCTGGCTGGTGTTTCATTGTCTTTCGCCAGGTCGCTTGGCGAGTTTGGCGCGATCATCTTCATAGCGGGAAATCAGCCATTCGAGACCGAGATCACCGCCTTGCTCGTCTTCATTCGGCTGGAGGAATATGACTATCAGGCTGCTGCGGCGATCGCTTCGGTGCTGCTGATCACGGCATTCGTCATGCTGGCTCTTACCAATTTGCTGCAGGCGCGTGCGCTGCGTTACACGGCGAGGCCGGCCTGATGCGTGAGCCGCTACGCCGCAAACCGCCTCGGGTCGGAGATCGACCGGCCACCCGCAACACGCTTCTGGCCTTCGTGCTGGTGACAGCGGCGCTCTTGCTGGTCGCACCACTGGCCGTGATCTTCGCGCAGGCCTTCTCGAAGGGGATTGGTGGCTTTACTGCCGCGATTGCTCATCCCGACACCCGCCACGCCATCTATCTCACCGTGATTACTGCGCTGATTGCCGTACCGGTCAACACTGCGTTCGGCGTCGCTGCCGCGTGGGCGATCACCAAATTCGACTTTCCCGGAAAGCGACTGTTGATCGTGGTCATCGAGATTCCTTTCTCGATCTCGCCGATCGTCGCTGGCGTGGCGTATCTTTTTGTCTATGGTCTCCAGGGAGTCTTTGGTCCGTTGCTCGACAGTGCAGGGATAAAAGTGCTGTTCGCACTGCCCGGCATTGTGCTTGCCTCGATGTTTGTGACGGCGCCGTTCGTCGCGCGCGAGCTCATTCCATTGATGCAGGCGCAAGGCAGAGACCTCGAAGAGGCTGCTACGTCGCTTGGCGCGTCCGGCTGGCGCACCTTCATTTCCGTGACGCTACCTAACATCCGCTGGGCGCTGCTCTATGGCGTGGTGCTGTGCAATGCGAGAGTGATGGGCGAATTCGGCGCGGTCTCGATCGTGTCCGGTAATATTCGCGGGCAGACCAACACATTGCCGCTTCACATTGAACTGCTCTACCATGACTACCAGACCGCTGGTGCCTTTGCCGCGGCTTCGATCCTGACAATCCTGGCGGTCTTCACAATCATCGCAAAAGTGCTGCTGGAGCGGCGCGGCGCCGGGCGTTCCGGCCGTCCGGCACTCGCCTCTCCTTCAATCGTTCCAGTGGAAGCCACGAAATGAAGATCGAGCTCAACAACGTCGAGAAGACCTTCGATACGTTCCGCGCCGTACGCGGCGTGTCGCTTGAAATCGGCAGCGGCGAATTGGTCGCGCTTCTTGGGCCGTCCGGCTCGGGCAAGACGACCATCCTGCGCATGGTGGCGGGACTGGAATATGCCGATGTCGGTACCATCCGTTTCGGCGAGCAGGACGCGACCGACATTCCGGTACGCGAGCGTGGTGTCGGCTTTGTGTTTCAGCACTATGCGCTGTTTCCCCATATGACGGTGGGCGAGAACATTGCCTTTGGCATGGACGTTTCCAAGGTTAAGCGCACGCGCGAGGAAATCGACGCGCGCGTAAAGGACTTGCTGCGTCTGGTTCGGCTTGAAGGGCTCGGCGGTAGGTTCCCGGCCCAGATCTCCGGCGGGCAGCGCCAGCGCGTCGCGCTTGCTCGTGCCTTGGCCGTTGATCCCAAGGTATTGCTCCTCGACGAGCCATTCGGCGCGCTCGATGCCAATGTGCGTCGCGATCTTCGCCGCTGGCTGCGTGAAATCCATGAGGAACTGGGCATCACCACCCTTTTCGTGACCCACGATCAGGAAGAGGCGCTCGACCTTGCCGATCGTGTCGTCATTTTGAACGAAGGACGCGTCGTGCAGGTCGGTACGCCGGAGGACGTCTGCCGTCGGCCAAACTCGGCCTTCGTCACGAGGTTCCTTGGCGATGCTCACAGGCTTGAAGCGACGGTGCGCGAAGGCCGCGCCATGATCGGTGGCCTTGAGATACCGGCTGCAAATGTGGAAGACGGCGCGGCGGAGATTTTCGTGCGGCCTGCCGATCTCGCGTGGAGTGCGTCCGGCGGTGGTCTGGCGGCCACCGTCACCCGCGTCATCGACAGACCTGAGGGTCGCCGGCTGATCGCACGGCTGGATGATGGAACAGGCATCGAACTTGACGTCCCGCCTGAAACCACCGTGCGCGGGGAGGATCGTGGCGTCGTTCAGATCAAACGGGCCAGTGTGTTCTCACTGGCGCAGTGATCTGCCAAGGGCAAGATATCAGACGAACAGATCCGTTCCGAAGAGGCTGGACTCGCCGTCGAGCTTCAAATCGGCCATGAAGTCGTGAACCGCTTCCGCGTATGACCCGAGATCGGCCTTGAGCCCTTCATTGAGAATGGATCCGATGGCAACGATCTTGGTTGCTTGATCGAGCGGGATGCCGCCAGGCACGACACGTTCCAGCGCTACCGCCTCGTAGAAGCTGCGCGCATTGAGGAAGAACAGGATTGAATCGGCCGGATTGTTGCCCGCGTCGATGACCGCCTGCGCGCCGATGATCTGATCGAAGGCGAGCGCAACCGTCTCTTCGAAGCTCAGCCCACCAAAGAGAGAAATGAATTCTGCTTTTCCTTCACCTACGGAGCCGAGATTGTTGGCGAAGTTGATGAAACGATTCTCGCGATTGAATTGTGCATAATAGGAGTCGTTGAGGTCCGTCGCATTGTCGGGTGACGAGATCAGATATTCAAACCCGTTTTCGATCGGCACGGTTCCGGTAAAGAACTGGTAGGTGGAGGCAACGACCTCGAAATCTGCGTCTGATTTGTACCAGTCCGGCAACGTTCCCGGGAGAGTGGTGTCGCCAGTCAACTGCACGGTCCAGGAAACGTATTCCTCAAGGCTCGGGTCGACGATCCGCACCAGTCCCGTGTCGTCATAAGCATGCGCGGTGATGTTGTAGGTACCCGCGCCCAGTCCCAGATTGCTAAAATCTATGCTTGTGGTGTCGGCTGATACGAGCTGGCCATTGATCAACCAGTCCACGCGGATCGTCTTGTCGCTGATCGTATCGACCCACAGGCCGTCTATGTCGAACAACGTTCCGGTCGTATTGCTGAATGCGTGGTCGTCCAGAGGATCGACATATTTGTAGAAATTGAGAACGAACGCCTCGCGCGCAATGGGGTCGAAAGGCTGGTTCAGCTCACGCATCTTGGAGTTGAAGGTCGGGCGAAAAATGCCGTGGTCCGCATACATGCCGCCTTCGAACGCGCCGACAGTTCCCAGACCTTCCTGCTCAAATCCGATCCAGCGCGACCATTTGGCGCCACTTGCGTCCTTGGTGACATTGGGCTCACCGGGTTCGCCGCCCGTGAAAGTCACATTGCTCGCCGTCCCGTCGTCATACTCGTCCGCGAGACCTGCGAAAGAATGGCCGACCTCGTGAACGGCCACCTCCAGCGCATTTTCGTTGCCGCCCGAATAGACAGCGAAATAGCCGCCGCCTCCGCCATATTTGTCGTTGTTGACCGTTACGAAGCGCATCTCGGCGTCGATGCCTGTGCCTGCGAGAGCCGCGTTCATCGCAGCTTTCGCAGCATTGTCATCGACATAGAGAAGTCGCTCGGTCACCCCGTCATAAAAGTACGTTGAGCCAAGCGCGGTATCGCGAAACGTGCCCGTCGACGGGTCGTCGGCACCACTTTGATTCGACGCGACATTGATTGCGGTCACGTTGAAATAGTCACTGTAGAGACCGAACGGTTCCGTCAGCGCATTGCCGCTGAACAGATAGTCCGTCAGCGAAGCGATATCCTGAATGTAAAGGTTGGCTAACTGGCTCGACGTATAGCCATCGCCCAGGAAAACGATATCGACGCGATTGCTCGATGGACCGTTCTGAATGAGTGTATTGATGCTCATAAATGCCTTCCCCCCCCCCCGGAGACTATGGTCTGATGTCGAACGTGGCGACTTTTGGCGTCGACACATAGCCCGTCAAGGTGCGCGCGCCCATGCGAACCCTGACTTGCAACCAGTTCTTGCCGGGCTTGATGATCACCACCATCGCGCCTGCCGGAATCGTCGCGATAGCGTGCGTTTTAGCAGGATCGGAAAACAACTCCGTCGGAGACGTGATCCGTCCCGTCTTCTCAGAGCCCTTGTTTTCCACTGCACCTGCCTGATGTGCGAGTGTCGCCATTACTGCAAGAGCCGCTGCAATCGATTTCATGGTGACAGATTTCCCCTGTCGGCACAGTTTCAGCCGACGGTATCATCGTCAACGAAATAGTGAGCCACCGCGACAACACGGCTACATCCGGAAGACGCCGAACCGCGTCTCCTCGATCTGTGCGTTCAATGCCGCACTGAGGGACAGCGCCAAAACCTCGCGGGATTTTGCCGGGTCTATGATGCCGTCGTCCCAGAGGCGAGCCGACGAATAGAGAGGATGGCCTTCGCGCTCATATTTTTCATGGATGGGCGCTCGAAACGCTTCTTCTTCCTCAGCGCTCCATGTTCCGCCCTTGCGCTCGATGCCTTCCCGCTTCACCAGCGCCAGGACGGTGGCGGCCTGCTCTCCACCCATCACCGAGATGCGTGCGTTCGGCCAAATCCAAAGGAAACGGGGCGAGTAGGCGCGCCCACACATGCCGTAATTGCCCGCGCCGAAGGACCCGCCGATGATCATCGTCACTTTCGGCACTTTGGCGGTTGCCACCGCTGTCACCAGTTTGGCGCCGTCCTTGGCAATGCCGCCCGCCTCATATTTGCGCCCCACCATGAAGCCCGTGATGTTCTGCAGGAAAACCAGCGGGATCTTTCTCTGGCAGCAGAGTTCGATGAAATGAGCGCCCTTGAGCGCGCTCTCCGAGAAGAGCACGCCGTTGTTGGCGATGATGCCGACGGGCATCCCATGCAGGTGGGCAAACCCCGTCACGAGTGTCGTGCCGAAATTCTGCTTGAATTCGTCAAGCTCCGAACCATCGACAATGCGCGCAATGATCTCCCGTACGTCGTAGGGGTGACGCGTGTCCTTGGGCACGATCCCGTAGATTTCGTCCGCCGCATGAAGTGGCGGAATCGGTTTCTGCAGATTGAGCCCTACCGTCTTCTTTCGATTCAGGTTTTTGACGATGCGCCGGCACAGGGCCAGAGCGTGCTCGTCATTTCTCGCGTAGTGATCAGCCACGCCCGATTGGCGCGTGTGGACGTCAGCGCCGCCCAGTTCTTCGGCAGTCACATCCTCGCCTGTGGCCGCTTTCACGAGGGGCGGGCCGCCCAGAAAGATGGTGCCCTGATTACGCACGATGATTGATTCGTCCGACATCGCAGGCACGTAAGCTCCGCCCGCCGTGCAGGAGCCCATGACGCAGGCGATCTGGGGAATGCCCGCGGCGCTCATGTTTGCCTGGTTGAAGAAGATGCGACCGAAGTGGTCGCGATCTGGAAACACGTCATCCTGGTTCGGCAAATTGGCGCCGCCTGAATCAACGAGATAAACACATGGCAGGTTGTTTTCGAACGCGATCTCCTGAGCGCGAAGGTGCTTCTTCACGGTCAGAGGATAATAGGTTCCGCCCTTCACCGTCGCGTCATTGACGACGACCATGACTTCCTGACCCTCGACTCGCCCGACACCAGCGATCATTCCGGCCGACGCGATATTGTCGTCATACATGCCCCATGCCGCAAACTGCCCGATTTCCAGAAACGGCGTGCCGGGATCCAGCAACTGGGCGAGGCGATCTCTCGGCAGGAGCTTTCCACGCGACACGTGGCGCTCGCGCGCGGCCTCGGAACCTCCGGCCTCGACCGTCTCCGCCTTCTCACGAATGTCGGCAACCTGCAGCCGCATATGCTCGGCATTGGCCCGAAACGCTTCGGAGGAGGGGGAAATCTGCGACTTGATAACGGGCATCGGTGTTCCGCGACGGATGAAAGACGCAGTTTGACCTGCGTTGTTGCGTAAGGGAAGGGCGGTTCTACCCTTCGGCCATGATCTCGCGGCCGATCAGCCACCTGCGAATTTCGCTAGTACCAGCGCCGATCTCGTAGAGCTTTGCATCGCGCAGAAGGCGTCCCGTTGGATAGTCGTTGATATACCCATTGCCGCCAAGAAGCTGGATCGCATCCAGCGCCATCTGCGTCGCTTTTTCTGCCGCATACAGAATGCATCCGGCCGCGTCCTTGCGTGTCGTCTGCTTACGGTCGCAAGACGCCGCCACAGCGTAGACATAGGCCCGGCAGGCATTGGTCGTGGTGTACATGTCGGCCAGCTTGCCCTGAACCAGCTGAAAGTCGCCGATCGCCTGGCCGAACTGACGTCGCTGCTGGACGTAGGGCACGGCCACATCGAGGCACGCGGCCATGATGCCCAGCGGGCCCGCAGCCAGAACGACGCGTTCGTAGTCGAGCCCGGACATCAGGACCTCGACGCCCTTGCCTTCTTCTCCCAGCACATTCTCAAAGGGGACTTCGACGTCCTCGAAGACCAGTTCGCCTGTGTTGGAGCCACGCATGCCAAGCTTGTCCAGCTTCTGGGCAACCGAGAACCCGGCCATATCGCGTTCGATCAGAAAGGCGGTAATGCCGCGCGACCCCATGGTCGGCGCCGTTTTCGCATAGACGACGAGCGTGCTGGCGTCCGGACCATTGGTGATCCACATCTTTGAGCCGTTCAGCACATAGCGGTCGTTGCGCTTTTCAGCGCGCAACCGCATGGACACGACATCCGAGCCCGACCCGCTTTCCGACATTGCAAGTGCGCCAACGTGTTCGCCCGAACACAGAGCCGGCAGATATTTCTGCTTCTGCTCCGCTGTTGCCCAGCGGTTGATCTGATTGATGCAGAGATTGGAGTGCGCTCCATAGGAGAGACCAACGGAGGCGGACGCGCGTGAAATCTCCTCCATGGCCACGACATGCGCCAGATAGCCCAGGCCCGAGCCTCCATATTCGGGGTCGGCGGTCATGCCGAGCAGACCGAGCTCTCCGAGCTCGCTCCACAAACCTTCCGGGAAAGCATTGGACCGGTCAATTTCAGCAGCTTGTGGCGCGATACGGTCCTGGGCAAATCGCCTGACCAGATCGCGAAGCGCCTCAATGTCTTCGCCGAGCCCGAAATTGATGCTGTTTTGGTACAATGCCTTCCTCCCTGTCGAGCGATGCGCAGGCCCGCAACCTAGCGTTCCCGGACGCCATTGGCGAGGCTCGACGAGGGAGGAAGCCTGATTTGCTCTAGGCGCCTTCGACGACCGAAAAGCCTTCGAACTGGGGATGTCCGATATAGACGCCCTTGTTGTCGCCGGCATTGCGGTGTGCAGCGCGGAAGTTCTCGGACTTCGTCCAGGCGACGAAGTCCTCGCGGCTGGCCCAAACCGTATGCGAGGCAAAAAGCGTGTAACCCTCATCCTCATTCACGGGCCCGCGCAGAAGGTGAAACTCCTTGAAACCCTGCATTTCAGAGAGGCTGGAATCACGATTCTTCCAGATATTCTCGAAGGTCTCCTCCGAACCCTTTTGCACCTTGAAGCGGTTCATCGCGATATACATTTGGCCTGCCCTCTATCGTGCGGCCATGCTGGCCGCGTCTGCGTTCACCCCTGCAGCACCTATTAAACAGGATTAAGTTAGTCAAGAATTGTTACGGTCATGCTTTCATGATGCCGCCGGATAAGGTCCTTCGGTGAAGGATCGGTCGTGATAGCCCTTGCTGCCAATCACATGGGTGAGATCACTGCGAAAATCGCGGTTCTCATGAAGGCACCGCAGCACATGGGCAAAATCGTATTTGGGCTGCCACCCAAGTGCGCGACGGGCAAGATGATTGGCATAGACCCGGTCGATCCGGGGAAACATTGACCAGCCTAGCCGGGCATAAAGCTCGCGATAGTCGGGGAAGTAGCACGCCAGCACGCGCGGTGCGTCGTGCCGCAACTCCGCCAGGTCATCCTGTCCAAATGGCGTCGTGGCCGAGACGATGTATCGACCAAAGCCGATTTCCGGCGCTTTTTCAGCGGCCAGGAGATGAGCCGAAACGACGTCCTCGATATCCGCTCGTCGATAGAGCAACTCGTTCGCCTGTGCATTTTCGAGTGCGTAGCGCGCGCGCTTTTGCGGATCGTCGTCGGGCTCGGGAAAGAAGCGTGATGTGCGCAAGATGACCGTCGCGAGGCCGTGTTGCCGGGCAAATAGTTCGCACAGGCCCTCGGCGGCGGTTTTCGTGGCGCCATAAATGTTCTTCGGTACCGGCACGACGCTTTCGTCGATCCAGGCCGCTGGCTCGCCTTCCGCAGGCGTCAGGGCGGAGCCGAAGGTACTGGTGGTGCTGGTAAACACGAAAGAGCGAACCTGCGCCGCGCGTGCCGCCTCAAGAAGCGCCAATGTACCGGTCACGTTGACGTCGACGAAATTCTGGGAACTGTGCGTGCCGACATGCGGCTTATGCAGAGTGGCCGAATGGATGATCGCATCGACGCCGTCCATGGATTCCGTCACCAGCCGCCTGTCAGTGATGGACCCTACGACGTCGGTGAATGGCGAGGGTTTGATGTCGAAGCCGCGTGCCGAACGGCCAGCCACGCGCAGCGTGCGCAAGATGGCTTCGCCCAGATGGCCCGAACTGCCGGTAACAAGAACCGCCATCGCGTGCTCCCTTGTGGATGGAGGGCGCTTGGTCCCTAGTTGCCCCTCGCCACGGCCAGCGCGCCGGGTAGTTCTTCGGCCAGAATGTCAATCTCATGCTCGAGGCCAACGCTGACGCGAATACACCGGTCGAGACCGGGTGCCATCGGTTTGCGGATGAAGACACCGCGCGCCAAGAGGTTCTGCATGACTTTCAGGGCGAATGCGCCGTCTGCGCCGCAGTCCATGGTCACGAAATTGGTGGCCGATGGGATCGGTTGCAGTCCGTTGCTCAACGCAATCTCGGCAAGACGCTGACGTCCTGAAACGACGCGCTGCCGGACGTCAGCGAGCCAAGCCTGATCGCGGAGCGCCGCCAGGCCAGCAATCTGTGCCATCCGGCTTGTGCCGTAGTGGTTGCGGATCTTCTCGAAGTCCCGGATCATGGAGACTTCGCCAATCGCGTAACCACAGCGCAGCCCGGCAAGCCCATAGGCTTTTGAGAAAGTGCGCATCACGATCATGTTGGGGCGGGTGATGTCGAGAGGCGGTCGGGCCGAGTCAGGTGCCAACTCCCCATAGGCCTCATCAAGAATGAAGAGCGTGTCTTCCGGAAGCGCGTCCGCAAACTGCTGAATGGTGTCGGCATCCCACCAAGTGCCCATCGGATTGTCTGGATTCGACAGATAAACGACACGGGCCCGCTCGCGCTTGACCGCATCGAGCAATCCACCGAGGTCTTCGCGGTCGTTGCGAAATGGGACCGTGATCAGGCGTCCACCGACCCCCGCCACATGAAAATTGAACGTGGGATATGCGCCGAGAGACGTGACGACTCCCGTACCCTCGGAGACGTGCATGCGCACGGCCAGCCCAAGTAGACCGTCAATGCCTTCGCCGACGACCACGCAGCCACTGGGAATGCCGAGATGTGCCGCCAGCGCCGCCTTCAATTCAAAGTTGTCGGGATCGCAATACATCCACTGCTCTGCCGCCGCAGCCTGCATGCGTTCGATGACTGAGGGAGACGGTCCAAAACTGCTCTCGTTTGCGCCTATACGAGCGCGAAACGGGCGCCCTTGTGAGCGTTCCTGAGCTTCGGGCCCCACGAAGGGCACCAAGGAAGGCAATGCGTCCACGATAGGTGTCAGGGGAGGGCGTCGGGTCATGATTTCTCGAGGAGGTGTTGATACCCTTTCGCTAAAGCGAGTGCGGATCATGTGCAAGATGCGCCCGCGAGAATGCGTGGTTTGATCATGAACCCGGTTGCCAAACGCCAAAAAAGGAAAGGCGCCTCTCGGCGCCTTTCCCATTCGATCAGTGTTCGACAACTTATTCGAATGTGCTCAGACCCTGACAGAAGGTGTCGCGGGGCGATGTCACGTTCTGGCACTCCTCACGCAACATCTTCTGGTCGTCAGGCGACATGGCCTGGAACGCCGACTTCATCTCATCGGTGCTACGAAGCGTACCCATCGTCTCGTCCGTATAGAACGGCGCCATCTTCTCCTTGTTCTCAAGCAGGGAACCCGGGCGCGGCATGCCGTCCGTTGCCGTGCTGCCCGTGGCCAGGGACTTGTCCTGTGCCATTGCGGCGCCCGAAAGCATGGTGACAGCTGCGGCGGCGAGAGCGATTTTCTTGAAGTTCATAGTCGTTCCTTCCCTTGATAGGTTAGGATCGCGTTTTGGCGATCTGGAAACCAAACGGAACGGTCGAACCATTGTTCCTGGAAAAAAGACTACAAATTTCTGTCAGGAAGCCTTGAGAAACACGCGTACTGCATTAAGCGAACGGATCGTTTACACGCGGCCACAACGCTCTAGTCAACTTGCGGTAGTCAGTCGTGCGAGGGTCCGTGGGATAGAAGCTTGGCGCGACGACATAGATGATGTCGGCGGCGATCGGCTCGAACCCTGCATAGAAATGGTTGGTTGATTTCACCAGCAGCAGCTCCTTCGACATCGGATCAATTCCCAGATTAGAGAATATGTCCGGCTCGAAGGTTTGAGTGCGGTTGGTGTTGAGGATGATGTCGACCTCGGTTCCGACAATTCGAATGACCGCGGTTGGCCCCAGTGTCACACGGCTTCGCCCAAAACTCTGCCAGCCTTCCTCCACTGTCTTGACCACTCTTACCCGCGCGTCGATGGGCTCGCCGGCAGTTGGCCCCGACTTGCCGCCGAAGCGCAGATTGATCTCGGCGCCTTCGCCTGCGGCATGGCAAAAATTGACGGCGATCGGATCCCATATGGTCGCGACTCCGACTTTGCGAGGGCCGGATTTCAGGACCTCCCTCAAGACGATGGTGCCGTCGCCGGGGACGCCACCGCCGGGATTGTCCCAGATGTCCGCGATAACTGCCGGATGGCCCGGCTTTGCCGCACGGGCCGGGGCAATCTCTGCGAGCCCTTCTGAAATGGAGACCATCCTCATCGCGGCCTGTTCGCGAAGGCCGAACAGTTCCATGCCCAGCTTTTCGGCAAGCGCGTCGCCCTTGGCCTTCTGGTCATTCGTCACGACCATGATGCGCGTACCCATTTCCGGCACGTCCGCGGCCATGAAACCGTGAATGACGGAGATCGAAAGGATGTCGTCCTTGCCGTGCATTGCCTTGATGCGGTCGACGAACGATCGCATCGGCTCCCGGCTTGTCGGAAAGACCTGAATCATCCGGCAGTCGAAGGTGGAGATGACCGGCTTTATGTCACCGCGCGCGGCTCTCAGTCCCAGGTCGACGACGTGTTCTCCCCGCTCGTAGAAATCCGTGTGCGGAAATTCCAGAAACGCGGCAAGAATGTTTGATGCCGCCACGCGCTTGGGCGTCAGATGGCTGTGTGGGTCGAGTTCGCTTGCAACGACAATGTCCGGCCCAACGATCTCGCGGATGCGTGCGAGCAGATCGCCTTCGCAGTCATCATAGTCCTGCGCGACCATTGCTCCATGCAGGCCCATGATCACGGCATCCACCGGCAGCGCGGCACGCAACTGGTCGAGGATCTCGTCGCGCAGCGCTTCATAGGTCTGGCGCTGGAGAAGACCGCCGGGCTCTGCCCATGTCGCGGTCCCCTCAATGATGGTCAGCCCGTCCTGCTTGGCGCGAGCCCGCAAAGCCACCATCGGAGACGAACACAGTGTCGGCGTGTCTGGGTGCTTTCCAGGCGGCGCATAGAACGCCATGTCGAAGCAGGCCCGATCCGTGGGCACTGGAGAGAATGTGTTCGTCTCAGTCGCGAGCGAAGCGGTGAAGATGCGCATGTGGCGGACCGGCGATCAGGCTTTGGGTGCGTAGGCGACTGCCTCGATCTCGACCTTGATGTCGAGCATCAGTCGAGACTCGACGGTGGTGCGGGCAGGGGGCTCACTTGGAAAATAGCTGCCATAGACCTTGTTCATGCCGCCGAAGTCGCGGGCATCCTCGATCCATACGGTTGTCTTCACCACCTGATCCATCGTCGCTCCTGCAAGCGCCAGCGCCGATTTGACGTTCTCCATGACCTGGCGGGTCTGGGCTTCGATGTTACCGCTTTCCATGGAGCCGTCGGACTTGACGGGCACCTGTCCGGAAACAAACACCATGTCGCCTGCGCGAACTGCTGGGGACAGCGGGACATGGGACGTCCCGAAAACCTCTTTCTTCGACATTTGGATCTCCGTGTCGTGTTTATTTGACGGCGCCCAGCGCCAGACCCCGTACGAGGTATCGCTGAAGCCACATGAAAAGAATTGCGACGGGAATCGTGGCCAGGAGCGTGGCAGCCATCACATGGTGCCATTCGACCGTATAGCGACCCGCGACCAGCGAAAACACCTGGATCGGCAGGGTGTAACTCTCCTGCCGGCGCAGCATCGTCAGCGCCACGACGAACTCGTTCCATGCATTGATGAAGGTGAAGATCGCCGTGACCGCAATGGCCGGAACGCCAAGTGGCAGGAACACCTTCCGGAGCGTCAGCCAGCGGCTGCCACCCTCCATCCAGGAGGCCTCCTCGAGATCGCGCGGGATCGTGTCGAAGTAGCTTTGCAGCATCCAGACCGTGAACGCGATATTGAAGGCCATGTAGACAAAGCCAACCGCGGTCGTGCTCTCTACAAGCCCCCAAGCCGCCATCAGCCGGAAAAGTCCAAGCACGAGAACAATCGGCGAGATCATCTGCGAGATCAGCAGGAATTGCCGGAAGGCACTGTGTCCGGCGAAGCGGAAGCGCGACATTGCGTAGGCAGCGGGGATCGAGACCAGAATGGCGCCGACGGTCGCGATCAGAGAGACGTAGAGCGAGTTCAGAAGCGCGCGCCCAAAGCTCGTGGCGACCCACATGTCGGAGAAGTTCGACCAGCGGAATTCGCTCGGCCACCATGTTGGCGATAGAACTTCGGTGCTTGGTTTGACGGCCGTCAGGAACATGACCGCGAACGGAAACACCGTCACGATGATGAGCGGCGCCAAAAGCAGCCATGCAATGATCGTGCGTTTGACCTTCGGGCTCATGCGCGCGTCTCCCGCATTGCCAGGCGGACATAGATGAATGTGAAGACAAGCAGGATCGCGAACATGACCAGCGAGACCGCGGACGCTTCGCCCAGCTTGCCGATGCGAAATGCCAGCTTGTAGAGATGGGTGACGAGGATGTCCGTCGAGTTGGCGGGTCCGCCCTGCGTCATCACCCAGATGATCGGGAATGAATTGAAGACGTAGATCGTGTTCAAAACGATCGCGATGTTCACGAACGGCTTCAGAAGCGGGAAGGTAATGTACCTGAACTGCTGGACAGGGGTTGCACCTTCCAGCGCCGACGCCTCGTAGAGATCGTCCGGAATGGATGACAGTCCGCCCAGAAAGATCGTTGTCGTGAACGGCACGGTCACCAGAATGCCGATGAGCACCTGCATGGGAAACGCGGTCGAAGCACTCGCCAGCCACTGAATGTTGACGTCAATGATGCCCAGCCCGCGCAGCGCCGAGTTGAGCATCCCGCTCTCGCCGTTCAGCGCCCAGCGCCAGACGATTGCCGTCATGGTCAGCGACACCGCCCAAGGCAGCATGATGATGACGCGCGCCGCACTGCGACCATAAAAATCCATGTTGAGGATCATGGCCACGGGTATCGAAATCAGCAGCGCACCGCCCACGACCAGCAAGGTCCAGAGACCGGTACGCAGCAAGGCGTTCGTAAATTCGGGATCTTCCAGAAGCGCGGTGTAGTTGGCGAAGTCATTATACTCGCGCAACTGGCCGAAACGGCTCACCTCATGCGTGGAGATCTGGATGAGGTCATAGACTGGCCAGAATATCACCACCGCCGCGAGCAGCAGACTTGGCAAGGTCAGCAGATATGGCAATGCCCGGTGGTTCATCGGTCTCGGATATCTGATGCGTCTGCTGCGGGGGCCTTGGGGCCGGCGGGGCACGAAATGGTCGCGTCACGGCACTCAAGCGGTAAGGCCAGTGTCGCATCGGCGGACCAATTCGCAAAATCCTCTCCCCGCGAACGAGGAGAGGACTTTGGAAGCGACTTACTTCTTCAGAATGGCGTCCGCTTTTGCGGCCGCATCCTTGAGGGTTGGCTCGATATCCTCAGGCTTGCCGAGGTAGATCTTCTGCATCGCATCGGAAGTGATCTGTGCGATCTCTTCCCAGCCCGGAATGACCGGGGCAAAGCGCGCGTCGGGCAGCAGCGCGGTAAACGCAGCCAGATCGGCGTTGTTGACGAAATACTCGCCCTTGGCGACTTCCTTGTTGACCGGCAGGAAGCCTTCGCCTTCGGTGAACTTGGCGCGCTGTTCTGTCTGGAACAGATAGTCCAGCAGCTTCCAGGCCTCTTCCTTGTTCTTCGAGTTCTGGAACATGATGACCGAGTCGGTCACGCCATATGTGCCGCGCGCGCCGCTCGGACCCGCCGGAATGGCCGCCACGCCATATTTAAGATCCGGGGCTTCTTCCTTGATCTGGTTGGACAGGAACGGCGCAGTGATCATCATGCCGAGCTTTCCCTGCTTGAACAGGTTCTGCACGTCCTCGCGGCTGAGCGAGGTGACGCCCGGCTCGGTCAGTCCTTCATCGATAAGAGACTTGTAGAGCTTGGCCGCTTCGAGCGCACCCGGCGTGCTCAGGCCAGACGTGCCGTCAGCATTGAGGATCTCCGTGCCCATCGACCACATCGCATAGTAGTAATAGACGTCGGTCTCGATCTCCTTGCCCTGAAGCCCGAAGCCGAAGGCGTCCTGTCCGGACTCCTTGATCTTCTTGGCAGCATCCTGCAGCTCCGCCCAGGTCGATGGCGGATTTTCGACGCCGGCCTTCGAGAGAATGTCCTTGTTATAATACATAGCGCGCGCGGAGGCGGCGATCGGCAGTCCGTAGGTCTTGCCCTCCAGAACCGATGGCGACAGGAACGTCTCGATGAAGCGGTCCTTGAACTCGGGCGTAATGTAGCCGTCCAGCGGCTCGGCAATGCCCTGCTGAACGAAGTCGATCAGCCAGCGCGTGCCGATGATCGAGAGGTCTGCATTGGTGCCAGCCGTGATATCCGTGGTCAGTTTCTGAAGCAGGACGTCCCAAGGGACGACCTCGATCTGCACGTCGATCCCCGGATTTGCCGCTTCGAACGACTTTTCGATCTCCGCGAAATACGGGCCCGTCTTGTTGCTGTATTCTGCAACGGTAACGCGAACCTCGCCTGCGGCTGCCTGCGCGGCCAGCGCAAGCAGGCTCATCCCGCCAAGTAGAGCGGACTTCCAAACTGCTGATTTCATGTTGCGTCTCCCATTCGTTGGTCAACGGCGCAGGCCGATCACGAAGCCAGCGTCCAAATTCCGTGACTTTCTTACATTATCGCAGGAGAACTGGAATGCAAGCGCAATTCGAATGTTGCTAACTTACAAAATCTCCTATAGTGGACGAAGAAAGCACTGTCGCCGTCAGGAGGGATGTATAGTGACCGAAGGCGAATTCGTCGGCAAGAAGGTTCTGATTACAGGAGCGGCTGGCGGTCTCGGATCGGCGCTCGTGAACGTCTTTGCCGACGGCGGTGCCAGTCTTGTTCTTTGTGACCGCTCCACAGAACTGCTGAGAGATGTTTCCTGGCCTGTCCATGCTTTCGATCTGCTCGATGCGGCATCCGTCGAGGCTGCCGCTGGTGATATTCTCGACCGGCATGGCGCTCCCGATATCGTGGTCAACAATGCGGGATGGACGCGCGCCGAGACTGTCGCTGCTCTGACGCCGGAGAACATCGCTTCCGAGATAACGCTCAATCTGACGGGCGTCGCGACTTTCTCAAGCGCGCTTATTCCTGCCATGAGCGCCAGAGGTTCTGGTGCCTTCGTCTTCGTGTCGTCGGTGAATTCGATCTCACATTTCGGCAATCCCGCTTATGCCGCCGCAAAATCGGGTATAAACGCGTTCTCCCGGAGTATTGCGGTCGAGTGCGGGCGCAAGGGCATTCGCTCGAACGTCGTTTGCCCGGGCTCGATTCGCACGCCCGCATGGGCGCATCGGCTGGAAAAGGACCCCGGCATCATGGACAAGCTGCAGCGGCTCTATCCGCTCGGGCGTATCGTGGAGGCGCAGGAGGTGGCCGAGGCGGTCGCTTTTCTGGCATCGGCCCGCGCCAGCGGTATAACGGGAACGGTATTGCCGGTTGACGGCGGCGTCAGTGCCGGCATGCTGCCTTTTATCGACGATATTCTCGGAGGGAGTTGAGGCATGACCGACGTCCAGTTCCGTGGTTTATCCAAAGCCTTTGGCAGCCATAAGGTTCTGGACGACATCAATCTCAGTATCGAGAGTGGCGAGTTCGTGGTGCTGGTCGGACCTTCGGGCTGTGGCAAGTCAACTCTGCTGCGCATGCTTGCCGGCCTTGAGCCGATCAGCGAAGGCGAACTTCTGATCGGCGGCGAGCGGGCCAATGACCTGCCGCCGCAGAAGCGCAACATTGCGATGGTCTTCCAGTCCTACGCTCTGTTTCCCCACATGAAGGCTTCGCAGAACATAGGTTTCGGGCCGAAGATACGCGGTGAAGAGCCTTCCCGCGCCGAGGAAAAGGTGAAGAACGCCGCCAATATCCTCAACCTGTTTTCCTATCTCGACCGCTATCCGCGCCAGCTTTCGGGCGGGCAACGCCAGCGCGTCGCAATGGGTCGCGCCATCGTGCGCGACACGTCGGTGTTTCTGTTCGATGAGCCGCTGTCCAATCTCGATGCACAATTGCGCGTGCAGATGCGCGTGGAGATCAAAGCACTGCATCACCGCCTGAAGTCGACCATCGTCTACGTCACACATGACCAGATCGAAGCTATGACAATGGCGGACCGTATTGTTGTGATGAACCAGGGCAAGATCCTGCAGGTGGGCCCTCCGCTTGAGATTTATGACAAGCCGGCCAACAAGTTCGTGGCGTCCTTCATCGGATCGCCGTCGATGAGCTTCGTGTCCGGCCGGGTTTCGGCAGCGGGCGAGGGGGCTGTGTTCGACGCGCCGGCGGATGTGCATATCCCGCTGGGGCAGGGGGGCGTCGCGGCCATTGGCAGGGAAGTGGATGTCGGTGTCCGGCCCGAGCACTTTCGCATCGACGAGGCAGCGCCATCAGCCCGCATCGCCGTCGATGTCGTGGAGCCAACCGGCGCGGAAACCCACGTTTACGGATCGATTGGCGGCGAGCCGGTGAGAGCTGTGTTCCGTGATCGCATTGCGATACGGCCAGGCGACAGTCTGCCGGTCACGGTCGACCCCTCCAATACGCATCTGTTCGACAAGGCCAGCGGTATGGCCCTATGAGCCAGATCGCCGACATCATCACACGTCTGCAGATGATGACCCAGGAGGGCTCGAAGTCCGACCGCAAGCTTGCGGCGCTGGTTCTCTCCGATCTCGACTTCGCGTCCAAGGCTGCAATCTCGGAGATCGCGTCGCGGGCAGAGGTCAGCGAGCCGACGGTTACGCGTTTCTGCCGCAATCTGGGCTGCGAGGGCGTGCGCGACTTCAAGTTCTGGCTGGCCCAGGCCATCGCGATTGGCGGCCTCTATCTCATGCCCGCTCCGGTGAGCCGCGACGTTCGCGAGCAACGCATCGCGAACGCCATAACCGCAGGTGCGACACAGGCCATCGAGCGCATGGCGGCGGGGCTCGACATGGCGACACTCATGTCGGTCGCCGAGACGCTTTCGGTCTCGAAGCAGATCTTGTGCATAGGCTCCGGCGGCACATCCTCGATGATGGCAACCGAGATGCAGAACCGGCTTTTTCGCCTCGGCCTTTCTGTTGTGTCGCAGGTCGACGGTCAGCTTCAGCGCATGTACGCCGCAGTGGTCAGTTCCGAGACCACAGTGATTGGTTTCTCCATCTCCGGCTATGCCAAGTCGGTGGTCGATTCCATCGCGCTGGCACGGCAATATGGTGCCAAAACCGTCGCGATCACCGGTGCCGGGTCAGCGCTTGCCAAGGCTGCGGAAGTCGTCATTCCCTTTCAACATCTGGAAGACAGCAACATCTACAAGCCGACCTCGGCACGCTACGCGCTGCTGGCCATCGTGGACATGATCGCCACGGCAACGGCAGAAAGCCGTGACAGCAAGGTTCTGGAATCGTTGCGGCGGATCAAGCAAAGCCTCAACATTCTGAAAGTCGATGATCCGCGCCTGCCTCTTGGAGACTGATATCTTGTCCGCACCCAAAACTCTGGATGATCTTGAGACGCCCTGTGTCCTGATCGATATCGATCGCGCTACCGCCAATCTCGTGCGTGCGCAGGAGTATGCGGACAAGCATGGCAAGCAGCTTCGCCCGCACATCAAGACCCATAAACTGCCATATTGGGCGAAGAAGCAGGTTGAAGCGGGTGCCGTCGGCATCACCTGCCAGAAGATCGGCGAGGCGGAAGTCATGGCCGACGCCGGGATTCGGGATATCTTCCTGCCCTACAACATCATCGGAAAACAAAAGCTGGCGCGGCTTCTCGCCTTGCACGGACGCATCACTTTGACCGTTACCGCTGATAGCCGCGAGACGATCCAGGGCCTGTCGGAGACATTCACCGATCCTTCGCACAAGCTGAACGTGCTCGTTGAGTGCGACACAGGCATGGGACGCTGCGGGGTGCAGGACGCTGAGCAGGCATTGGCTCTGGCAAAGGTCATCACGGCAGCGCCGGGCCTTAGCTTCGGCGGCCTGATGACCTATCCAGCTGCGGGGAAAGCCGCCGAGGCGAATGTCTGGCTGAAGCGGGCACGCGATCTGCTGGCCGAGTCAGGAATCGCGTGCGAACGCATATCGAGCGGCGGCACCCCTGACATGTGGCATGCGGGCGAAAGCGACGTGGTGACGGAGTATCGGCCGGGTACTTACCTCTATCTTGACCGTTCGCAGGTCGCCGCCGGCGTGGGCACGAATGACGACTGTGCGTTGACCGTGCTTGCCACCGTCGTCAGCAAGCCAACCGCAACGCGCGCCATTCTGGATTCCGGCTCCAAGGCGTTGACCAGCGACACGCTTGGGATGACCGGATTTGGCGAGATCGTTGGCGTCCCTGACGCGCTGGTGATCGGTCTCAGCGAAGAGCATGGAACGGTTGCGCTAGGCGAACAGGGAAGTCTCGCGATCGGCGATCGGGTGCGCATTCTGCCCAATCACGCCTGCGTGGTGACCAATCTCTTTGACGAGGTGCATCTCGTTTCAGGCAACGAAGTGATCGAGACCGTGCCAGTGGCAGCTCGCGGCCGCGTTACCTGAAGCACAGCGGGCGTCATGGACGTCGTCACGTCCTCTCGGACGGTTCAGGCGACAGGCCATTGCGCTCCAGAGCTTCAAGTGCATCTTTCAATCGGCGCCATGCTTGTGGCGTCAGCTGAGCGTCAAGGGCGTCGAGGTCCAGAAACAGGTCGAGCCCCGCCACTTTCTCGGCGATGACCCGAACACTGTCACGCGCCTGTCCGAGCAGCCCCTCTACCGCATAGGGAATGACCTCACGGCTGATCCCTTTCATCGTGATGGGCTCCAGCGGCTTTGCGCGAACGAGATCGCGAACCAGGGCGTAAGTTTCGAAACTGAGCACGATTTCACCGGGTTTTGCCGCCTGCTGAAGCCGGGCCGCCAGATTCGCCTCGGCCCCGATGATGGTGTAATCCATGCGGTCTTCGCTGCCGAAATTGCCGACATTGCAGAAACCGGTGTTGATGCCCATTCTCACCTGGAAGGGGTTTTCAATGCCTCGGGCCCGCCATTCGGCATTGAGCTGCTCCAGCCGGCTCTTCATCACCACGGCCATCTTGAGGCACGCTTCGGCGTCTTCCTTGACGCCGCGGGTTTCAGGATCGCCAAAGAAAATCAGCATCGCATCGCCGATGAACTTGTCGACCGTTCCGCCATGCTCCAGTGCAACAGCCGACATGACCGTAAAGTACTCGTTGAGGAGCATCGTCAGATCCTCAGGCTGAAGGCGCTCGGTCGTTGCGGTGAAGTCTTTGATGTCGGAGAAGAAGATGGTCAGCTTTTTGCGTTCCGTCGCAATCGTTACGTCGCGCTGACCGCTGAAAATGCTCTTGTAGATCTGGGGCGAGATATATTTGGCGATCTTGATCGAGATTGCGGCCAGAAAATCATTGGCCTCTGTCAGCTCGGTGTTCATCCCGGATATGAGCGATGCCTGGCGTCGCTGCATGACGATTACCGCAATTCCCGCCGTGATTGCCAGGATGAAATAGCCCAGCAGATATTTGAAAGCGAAGATATTCGCGTCGATCGGCTGCTTTAGGGTTACCTCCTGGATGCCACGAACGTCACCAACCTTCCAGTCCGTCTTTGGACTGTCGGGATGCGTGTTGTGACAGGCGACGCAGGTCTCGCCCATTATGATCGGTGTCGCCATTCGGATCTGGCGGAGGAAGATTGAACCCGATACGTCGATCAGCGTCTCGTTCGGGTTCCTTCGCAGCGCTTGCAGCGAAGAGAGTTCAAAATCGTCCAACGCGGGCTCTTCACGTCCTTTGAAGGGCAGGTCGGAGACGAACTGATATTTGACGGTTCCATCCGTCGAGCTGATCTTCTTGCCGAGTTCGATGGAGAGCGTCGCCGGGATGGGGATGGCACCGTCGACTTCCTTGTAGTTGTGGACGGCGACAACCTGCTGTCCGGCCTTCACCACCCTGCCAACGACGTCACTGCTATAGAAACCGCGCATCGCGTCGATGACGTTGCCGGTGTTTCGAGCCTGGGTCGTCAGCGTCGTTTCAGACAGCCTTTGCAGATCGAGCCATGCCGCGATCGGCAAGCCCAAAATGCCGAGTGTCACGCCGATCACAAGCAAAATTGTGTTTCGCTTGGGCGCAACAAGCGCAGCCTCTGCCGAATTGCTCAGTGCCATGTCGCATGCAGTCCCATCTGGAGAAACGACCGAATGACCACACGACATGTGTAAGGTCCGAGGAGGTTTCTGCCAAATGGAATTGCACGACTATCGGAGAATCCCACGAAGAGAGCTGGATGTCCTTAAGTAATGTTTGCTGAATCGTTGCCGGCGTTCCGCGTCAGTCGATCTCGGCGACTGCTGCAATCTCGATCCGTAGTCCTGGGATCGCCAGCCTGGCCTCGTAGGTGGCGCGGGCGGGCAGATTGTTGCGGTCTACCCAAGTGTCCCAGATCGTATTGAACTCCGCGAAGTCCTTGATGTGGGGCAACAGCACGGTGACGAACAACAGCTTAGATCGGCTCGACCCGCCCTTGACGAGCAGATCGTCGATCTTCCTCAGAACCTCTCGCGTCTGAACCTCAAGCGAGCCCTCGTGGCTGTCCGCAATCTGGCCCGAAACGTAGAGGGTGCGCCCATTTCCCGCCGCTGCGGAAAAATGTGCGCCGGGCTCGATGCGGGTGATATTGCTCATGCTAAGTTTCCTTCTTGTATCAATGCCATGCGGTCGGGTGAGATACGCTCGCCGCTTTCAGCATTGAATATATGGCACGCAGAGATTTCGGGACGCAAAGCGATGCGGGTGCCGGGGCGAATTGCGAGACGATCGCGCAAGACGACGACCGTTTCCTGACCGCCAAGCCGGACCAGCACCTGAGTCTCGGCTCCTGTCGGCTCCACTCCCAGGACGTCGACCGGAATTCCGTCGGGATCGAGCGCGAAAGCCTCCGGCCGCAAACCGAGCACGACCCGACCGGCAACCGTCTCGCCGACGGAACCGAGTTGCATTCTTGTGCCGTCTCCTGCGGTGAAGACCCCATCCTTCGCCTCACCCTCGATCATATTCATGGCTGGCGATCCAATAAATCCTGCCACGAAGATGTTTGCCGGATTGTCGTAAAGGTCGAGCGGTGTGCCGATCTGCTCGATCCGCCCGTCATTCATGACAACGATCCGGTCGGCCATGGTCATGGCCTCGACCTGATCATGGGTGACGTAAACCGTGGTTGTGTTCAGCCTTGCGTGGTTCTGCTTGATCTCGAAACGCATCTGGACGCGCAGCTTGGCATCGAGATTGGAGAGCGGCTCATCGAAAAGGTAGACCTTCGGATCACGCACGATAGCGCGCCCCATCGCCACGCGCTGGCGCTGACCACCCGAGAGCTGCTTCGGCATTCTCTCAAGATGGTTGGAGAGGCCGAGGATTTCGGCAACACGCTCTATGCGGCGCTCGCGCTCGGCGCGGTCCATTCCCTTGAGGCGCAGCGCATATTCCATGTTCTGCGCGACGGTCATGTGGGGGTAGAGCGCGTAGGACTGAAAGACCATGGCGATGTCGCGGTCCTTGGGCGCAAGATCGTTGATGATCTCCTCATCGATGGCGATCGTCCCGTCGGTAATCTCCTCCAGTCCCGCAATCATCCGCAGCAATGTGGATTTACCGCAACCCGAGGGCCCGACGAGAACCAGGAATTCCCCATCGGCAATGTCGATGGAAACCCCCTTGAGTACCTCGTACTGGCCGTAGCGTTTGACAACGTCACGAATGGTAACCGCGCCCATCAGTTGCTCCCGTATCAATAAGTGGCGCGGCGACCGGAGAGATCGAAGACCGCCCCGGTGATGAAGCGGGTGGCGATGCAGAGGCCGGCGGACAGTCCGTTCGTGTCATAAATATTCATCAGTCGGCCCATCGTGTCTGGATATTCGGGAGCTTGTAGAAGCTGGCGGCGTTGCCTGCGAAGAGCGCATACTGATCGGCCTCACTCAGTCCGGCGAAAACGCTGCGAAAGTGCTCATAGGTCTGCCGAAAGGTTGCCCCGAACATCACGACGGGATGATCGCTTGCGAGCATCGCGCGCTCTGTGCCGAACGCATCGAGGCACGCCAGCGAAACGCGCGAAAGGCTCTCGTCAGTCCAGTCTGGATCGTAGGCGACGAGATCGGAGATTTTCAGCCAAACATTGGGCGCTCGGGCAAGCCGTTTCAGACCCGCCGCCCAAGAAGCCATGCCCTCTTCGCTGCGGTCGAAAGGCGAGCCGCAATGGTTGATGACAAAGCGAATGTCGGGAAACGTGTTGACGAGATCCAGCGCATCGTCGGTCTGCCATGGCGACATCAGCAGGTCAAAACTAAGATCAAGCTTCGCCAATCGCTCCAGCCCGTTGCGCCATTTAGGCTCTAGCATTTTGTGCCGGTCGTTCACCGCAGTTCGTGCAGGGTCCGGATGCCAGCTGACGATGTCGCGTATACCGACCACGCGTTCACGTGCCGCCAGTTGTTCGAGATCTGCCTCGACGCCGTCCTTTGCCAGATCTGCATAGGCTACATAGCGCCCGGCTATTCCGTCAGGACGCGACAAGGCGTCCAGCCAGTCAATTTCGCCAAGCGGGTCCGTCGGATCCCAATTGGCCTCGACATGAACGCTGGCCACAAGATTGTAGCCTTCGGCACTTTTCAGATAGTCTACAGGAAGACATGCGCGGCCAAGGACCGGCCCGTCCTTGCCTTTGAGCCATGGATACCGTCCGAGCGCGGGGTCCCACCAGTGATGGTGGGCGTCAACGATCGGCCCGGCATAGAGCCCGTCCTGATCCACGAGGCTTGCCACCTTATCGGCCCATATAGCGCCGCTGCGTGATGCGTTCAGCGAGTGTCAGCCAGCGCCTTCTTGCTTCCGATCCCGCGGCTGAGACCGCCGAGAGCGCTTCGGTCTGAAGCGCATCGAGCCGCTCTGTTGGCAGGTCCGCGTTGCCGTCGATTTCCTCGGCGATGGCGACGAACCGTTCCGCTTGGGAAAGTCCCCCGAACAGAGGGGCCACGTCGCGCGACATGAATTCGTCCCATGTCAGCTCCGGGTTCCAGCCGAAGCGCGAAAAGGCCAGATAACTGATTTCGGTGGCAGCATTGTAGGCCGATACCTCGCCCCACACGGTCAGGCCCTTCATGCCCATTTCGTGCCCGCGGCTGCACATATCGGCAAAGCTCTTTGCGTTGAGCGCATAGCGTTCGGTACGCGCATCGCCGTTCCACTGACACGCGAACTGACAGCGCAAGACATTCGGTTGCGTCGCAAGGCCGTCGACATAGTCGTCCGGAATGGCCTCGCGCAGCCGCTTCCAGTAGCTCCGGTTCGCCGTGTGCTGGTAGATCGCACCAGCGGGAAGCGCGGCTTGTGCTTCCTCTGCGACGGGCTCAAGCAGATTGTCCCACTGCATTTCGCAATAGACCCAGAGATCGGGCTTCGCCTTCTTGGCGGCACGAAAAAGCCGGGGGAAATTGGCCGCCATATCCGAGTGTGACCAGCTGTCGCCAAATTCCTGCGCGCGCCGCGCTGCCTCGGCATCGTTCGCCCGGCGGGCCACGCAACGAGGACAGTCACACACTCCGTAGTCGCCGCTTTCAATGTTGATGCCGCCGATGTCGAAAGTTTCGGCCAGCCAGACGACGGCCTCTTCCATCCAGTCCATCACCTCGGGCGCGCTGGGGCAGGCGGAAATTGTGTAGTCAGAATGGGGGAAGTTGAGGGGGAAATCGAGGTCGGCGATCTGGAAGCCGATATCGCGGCTGAACTGGGCCTTGTGCTGCGGGTTCTCTTTGAGCCAGGTGGAGAGGTTGTAGCGGTGGTTGCCCTCCCAGTAGACGCCACCATAGGCTCCGATCGCAATACCGGGGATGATCCGGACACCCCGTTCGCGCCCGTAGCGACAGAGTTCATGCGCCGCTTCAATCCCGCCGTGACTGTTGCGCAGGAAACCATAGATCACGATCCCGCCGATGCGGTTTTGCGAGCAGAAATCAACGAGACGCTTGTAATCGGCAAGAAACCCTTGCGGCGGCTTCTGATAGGGATTGAAGACGCCGATCTCCTGCTGTCCGATTTGGGAGAGCTCCCAATTTGTGGAGTGGTCCCAGGTCCAGAATGTACGGTAGGCGAGTCCCGGCCCATCCGAGATGGCACCCTTTTCCAATGCCGACAGATCGAGCGCGCGTCCGGCTCGTGCGACGAGTTCCTGCGCGCCGTAGATGACGCCGGAAAATGGCCCGCCGCGGATCTCGGCGCCGCCCTCGATTGCCTCGATGGCAAAATGTCCCTCAGCCAGTGATGTGTCTGTCGTGAGGCGGATCGCCTTGTTCTCCAGAGCGGAGGGATCGATGGCTTCGCGCAGGATCCGTGCGGCGTGGGGGTGAAGGTCGTCTCCGAGTAGCGGCATGCTTGTTTGCCTCATTGCTTCGATTGACACACTACAGCAGAAAAGCTATCAAATATCAATGTTGGTTTTCGCTAATGATAAATTGAGACCGACTGTCGCATGGGTTGGAGTGGTCGGACATGAATGGAGTTCCTGAAACCCTTGCTGCGCTCCGCCAGTCCTGGCCGATGCCTTCCCGGCCTCGACCGATTACCATCATCGGCTGCGGCGGGATCGTTCGCGACGGGCATTTGCCGGCCTATCGGAAGATGGATATGCCGGTCGCCGGAATCTTTGACGTCAATCCCGAAACCGCGAACGCGCTGGCACGAGACTTCGGCGTCTCGGTCGTCCATTCAACGCTGGACGAGGCGATCGCTGCCTGCGGGACGGAAGGGGTTTTCGATCTCGCGCTTCCGCCCGCCGTGCTGCTGGAAACGGTGCGCAAATTGCCTGAAGGTTCGACCGCGTTGATGCAAAAACCGCTTGGTCCAAATGGGGCGGCCGCGCGTGAAATCGTGGCGGCGCTGGACGAGCGCAACATCACGGCCGCCACCAATTTCCAGTTGCGCTTCACGCCATCGATGCTGGCGATAGAGGACGCGGTTCGCAAAGGTCTTTTCGGTGACGTCGTCGATGTCGACGTGCATCTGGCGGTCTACATGCCTTGGGAACTCTGGTCTTTCATTCCCCGTATGCATGCGGTGGAGTTGCCGCTGCACTCCATCCACTATCTCGACTGGATCCGCGGCCTGCTCGGCGAACCCGCCAGCATCTATGCCAAGGCCGTCAAGCATCCGCGCTATCCGGATCTGGCGGATGCGCGCTCGAGTATCATTCTCGATTACGAGGACAGGGTGCGCTGCGCGCTCTCGCTGAACCACACCTACAATTATGGCCCGCACCATGTGGAAGCGACGATCCGCGTCGAAGGCACGAAGGGTGCGGCGCATCTGACGGTCGGATATCTCATCGACTATGTCCGGCCGGTTCCTGAGCGGCTGGAGATCTGCCATGCGGGCCAGGACTGGGCGGAGCTGCCTCTGACGGGAGAGCGGGTACCGGATTCCTTCGCCTATGTGATGGCCAATCTGCAGCGTTTCGCGGCCGGCGAGGATGCCCGGCTGATCACCGATGTCCACGATTCGATGCGGACCATGTTCCTTGTCGACGCGGGGCTGCAATCCAGCCGTCAAGGCGGTGTCGTTCCCGAAAGTTGAGTGCAGGAGTCTGCCTGGGAGAAAATATGATTTCATCAATGAAATGCCGACCGGTAGGTCGGTCAGACAATAATGGGGCAACAGGAGCAGCAGCTTTCCCATACACGGGTCTGTTCTGCTCCAATTGAAAAGGAGATCATTAGATGACGACAAACGATACTCGCAGAAGCTTCCGGCTTCGCTCTCTTGCCGCCAGTGCGCTGGTCGCTCTGGCCATGACGGCTTCTGCACAGGCGCAGGACGCGACCACGATCAAGGTGCTGAACTGGCAGCCGGGAGGCCCTGAGTACTGGACGGCGCTGGTCAAGGCATTCGAGACCGAGAATCCCAACATTAAGGTCGAACTGGAGACGGTTCCTTTCGATCGTTACCCCGAGGTTCAGGGCCCCTACATCGCGACACGCAGCGGCCCGGATGTGATGCAGCAGAACGCCGGGCTTGAGCTGTTCGACCGGCGCGTCGCCTATCAGGAACTGCCGGCCGAGGTGCTGGCCGCTGGCGACGATCTGCTGACGCGCTCCGGCGGTTGTCTGAACTACGATCTCACGCAGGCGTGCTACGGCCTGCCTTTCGGCTTTCAGGGCAACGTCATGTACTACAACAAGGCGGTCCTGTCGGAGGCTGGCCTTGATCCGGCAAACCCGCCTTCCACCTGGCAGGAATTCGGAGATGCCTGCGAAAAGGTCAAGGCAACTGGCAAGACCTGTCTCGCGCTCGGCATGACCGGCGTCTTCCCGGCCTATTGGGTGTTCCCGGAGATCGCGCGCAATTATCTGACCGAAGATGACATGCGAGCGATCCTGGCGGGAAAGATGCCCTGGACCGACCCCAAGATGGTGTCGATCCTGCAGGCGATGGCCGACATCCCGACCAAGGGTTGGTCGAATGGAAACGCGCCATCCATTTCGATGCTTCCGGATGGAGCCGACATCTTTGCCAGCGGCAACGCCGCCTTTGCAGGCACAATCATTGCGGACGCCGTGAACTGGGCCGCATTCGGCGCGGCTCTGGGCGATGAAAATGTCGGAGCCATGCGCTGGCCCGCCGTAGAACCGGATGCACCGCTTGCCAAGAGCTTCAGCGGCACCGAGAGCGCCGTCTTCGGAGTCACGACATGGACGGACAAGACCGAGGCCGCACAGCAGTTCGTCAAGTTCGTCGCCGGTGTTGAGAACGGCAATCTGTTGACCAGCCTCGGCGGCGGCATTCCCCTCAATTCCAAGGTCGATCCGGCGCTCTTCCCCAAATCGGGAGCACTGGAGCAGATCCGGGAAATCATCAAGAAGCCGACGATCCATGTCGGCGTGCTGCTGAGCGGCCAGGAGACCGACGCTCTGGGGCGCGGTTGGCAGGAAGTGGCGCTTGGCCGCCTCTCGGTCGAGGATTGGGTGGCGCGGATGCAGGTCGCGCTTGAAGAGAGCCCCGGCAAGAACTGAGCCACGCCAAGAGACGGGCGCGGGCTTTGGCTCGCGCTCTGATCCTGGCCAGTGTGGGAAGGGTATACCGTCATGCACAGTACAGCGCATCAGGCGACTGCCCGCCAGAAGGCGCGTCGCGGCGGATCGGGTCTGCGCCCGAGCCTCTTCCTGGTCGGCCTTCTGGTGCTGCCAGCCCTCATTCTCGCTGTCGTCTTCAAGCTTGTCCCTCTGGTTCGCGCCTTCTGGCTCAGCCTGCTCAAAACCCAGGGATTTTACGATCCGACTTTTGCCGGGATCTCGAATTACCGGTCCATGCTGCGCGATCCGATGTTCGAGGACGCGTTTCGCAACGCCCTGATGGTGTTTCTCAGCCTTCCGGTCTGGGTCTTCATGCCGCTCGTCATTGCGTTGCTTCTGTTTCAGCGCACGCCCGGCTGGAAATTCTTCAGGGCAGCATATTTCCTTCCCTACATGATCGCTCCCGTGGTGGTGGGTATCATGTTCCGTCAGATACTGTCTCCCGATGGTCCTCTCAACGCGATGCTGATCTCGATCGGTCTCGCGCCCCTGGCCATCGAATGGCTGAATGGTCCGAATAGCGCGCTCTTTTCGCTCACCGCTGTGGCGCTTTGGAGCTTCTTCGGTCTGGGTGTGCTGACCTATCTCTCCGGACTGTCGACCGTGCCGCAGGAGGTGGTTGAGGCAGCGCGGCTGGACGGGGCAGGATTCTGGCGGCTTCTTTTCAATTTCGCGCTGCCGTTGATCCGCCCGGTTGTCGGCTACTGGACCGTGCTTTGCATGTCTGGAATGCTGATCTGGATGTTCCCGCTTGTGTATGCGCTGACACGCGGCGGACCGGGCAGCGCGACAATGATGCCGGAATATCTCGTGTTCATCACGACATTCGAGTTTCTCAATCGCGGCAAGGGCGCGGCGATCGGCATGGCGCTCTTCGTGTTCGTGGCTTTCATTTCCACATTTGTCGTTCGTCAGATGTATCGCGAGGGCAGGGGGAGGCAGCCGTGACCATGGCGATGACAAATCCGGCAGTACGACGCCGTCGTCGTCAGCGCGCGTTCCGTGTCGCAGCGGTTGGAAGATGGGCCGTGACGGCAGCACTGGTGATGGTGGCGGTGGCAGCGCTCTATCCGCTGCTCTTTACCGTCGTGAATTCATTCAAATCGCGAGCTGGCTATGCCCAAAATCCCCTTGGATTGCCTGACGGCATAAGTTTCGACAATTACGTCGAAACTTTCATTCGCATGAATGTCCCGCGCCTTCTGCTCAACAGCGTGGTGACGACGCTTGGCGGGCTGCTACTGTCGACGATCGCAGCACTGTTCATTGCCTATGCCGTCACCAAGCTGCGCATCCGCTTCGGCAATCTCCTGTTTCTCTTCGTGATTTCGATGCTGGTCATTCCAAGCCAGGTCATCATCTACCCGCTCTACGAAACGATCCTCAATCTCGGGTTTGGAAACTCTTATTCGGGTCTGATCCTTGCCTATGCTGCCTTCGGCCTGCCGATGAGCACCTATCTTCTGGTCGCCTATTTTCGCGCCATTCCCGATGAACTCATCGAGGCGGCGCGCCTCGATGGCGCGGGGGAACTGCGCATCCTTTTCCAGATCCTTCTGCCGGTATCGACACCCGCGATCGCGGCTATGTCGATCCTCAATTTCGTCTGGATGTGGAACGATCTCCTGCTGCCACTGGTCATCATGGGCGGGTCGGACAACACAACTCTGATGGTCGGCGTGGCTCTGTTGTCAGGCCAGTACGACGTGTCGATTCCGCTCGTCAGTGCGGGCCTGATCGTCGCGCTGCTGCCCGTGATCATCATCTATTTCCTGTTCCAGCGTCAGATCCTGAACGGCGCTATTTCAGGGGCGGTGAAGTGAGCGCGCCGGAAACGCAACGCGACGAGCCACTGGTATTCCTCTATCGGCTAAAGGCCGGCATGGGACCCGAATACGACCGTGCTCACGAGGCCGTCTGGCCGGAGATCATCGCGCTTCTCGATGCGGCCGGGATCTACGACTATCGAATCTGGCGCCGGGGCGACCTCGTGGTGAGTTCCATGCGCACGCGTCACGGTTTCGACCGGGCCCAAAGCATTACATCGGTCAGCGAGGTTCAGGCTCGCTGGACGGCATCGCTTTCGCATGTCTTTGACGAGATCGCAGATGAGGCTGGCACGCCGCTTTGGCTGGAAGAGGTTTTTGCGCATCGCCCCGATGAAGGACGGATGCCATGAGCCGCCCGGCGTCAGCCGACGCGGTCCGGCGGCCGCTTGGCCGCGATCCGCGAAAGAGGGAAGCGCAAATCGGGCAATTGTCCACCAAGCATCTGGGTGATGCTCTGGGCGGCGCGAAAGGTCGCTTCGCAGGCCGCATCGAAACTGACGGTCTGACGGGCAGCGGGAAGAAACGGCATCGTCAAGACAGCCTGTGCGAATCCCGTGCTGTCGAGGAGCGGGAAACTCACATCGGTGATGCCCTGGAGGCCTTCGCCGGTGACCATTTCGTAGCCTCGGGTGCGGATTTTCTCGGTTCGCCGAACGAGGTCCTCAAATTCCTCAGGCGGTCGGGAACGCCGCAGTTCCTCGAGAATCCAGTCTTTGGTCGCCGGGCGTTGAAAAGCCACCAGAAGGCGACCGGACGAGGTCGACATCGCGGGGTTCTTTGTGCCGACCCGCAAGCGAAAGCCAAGCGGGGCAGGGCTGTCGACCTGTGCGACGACGCGAATGAAAGTGGTGTCGAGGATCGCGATGTGCAGCGCCTGATCCGCCGTGATCGAGGCGGAGTTCATGGCTGGTGTGGCAAGGTCGATCAGTCGCGCGAGCGGCGGATAGCGATGGGCGAGCTCGTACATCCGGTTCGACAGGAAGTAACCGTCTTCGCCGGGCCTGCGCTGGATGAACCCGCGACGTTCCAGAACCATGACGACCCGATAGACCTCTTGCAGCGACCGCCCCATGAGTTGCGCGATTTCACTCTGGCTCACCCCGTGGGAGAGGCCCGCGAGAAGCTCCAGAATATCCAGGCCCTTTTCGAGGGCCGGGGCGCCGTAAGGCTGCTTCTCAACTTTCTCGGCAATGGCCGGCGACTGTCGGCCTCTAGAACTGCTCGGACGAGGCCTGGATGTCTGGGTCATGGCTGCAACGCCTCGTTCATAAGAAAATCACAGGTGAGTCAGGGCTTTTACCTATGAAAATCAATGCCTGCAAGCACGCCTGATGCCGACGCTCCCGACTCTGTCATCTGAGCGTCCAAAATACAAAGAGCAAGATCATGAAAAAGAACCTTTCCTCGGAACTGACCCACTGTACCGTCGATTTTGGCAAGTCTGGCAAGCAGGTGGGCAATTTCCACATCCCGCTGTCGGTTCACGACGACGCTTGGGGCGTCATTCCGGTACCTGTCGCCGTCATTGCGAATGGCGAGGGGCCTACGGTCATTCTGGAAGGTGGCAATCATGGCGATGAATATGAGGGACCAATCGCGCTCGGTGAGCTGATCCGCGACATAGACGTGCGGGACGTGTCGGGGCGATTGATCATAATCCCGGCAATCAACCAGCCTGCCGTCCTGGCCGCGCGCCGCACGTCGCCCATTGATGATGTCAACCTGAACCGCACCTTTCCGGGCAACGCTCTTGGCAGCGCTACGGAGCAGATCGCCGCTTTCGTTCATGACGTGATCTTTCCTCTCGGCAATGTCTTCCTCGACCTGCATTCCGGCGGATCTTCGCTGGACATCATTCCAAGTGCCGTCATCGAACCTGGCCTGACGCCTGAGCAGCACGCCGCGAATGTAGAGGCGGCGTCGATATTCGGCGCGCCAATTGCGGTTGTGATCGACAATCGAGGCGATCCACGTACCGCGACGGCTTCGGCTGCGCGATATGGCATGACATCGATTGGCACCGAAATGGCCGGCAGCGGAACTGTGTCCATCGACGCGCTCGCTCTGTGCCGTCGCGGAATTCGCAATGTGCTGGCGCATGTCGGCGTCTTGCCGGGGGATGTGGCGACTGAGACGACAAAGCCGGAACTGTACAAGCTGTCTGCGGATGCCCACGTGATCTCGCAGGATGATGGTGTTCTGGAGATCTTGCATCCTCTGGGAACCGAGGTGAGTGCGGGACAACTGGCCGCCCGCGTTCATTTCCTGACCCAGCCCAGCCGCAAACCGGTGGATCTGCATTATCGCGCCGACGGAATTCTCTACGGACGCCGCCAGCCCGGTCGCGTAAGGCCGGGAAATTGCTGCCTTGTCGTGGCTTCACCCTATGAAGGGAAGATCGCATGATCTCACTTGGCGATATACAGGCGGCTGCCGCGCGCATCGCCCCTTACGTGCGGCGCACGCCCATGATCGATGTTAAGGCTGTCTCGGAAACGGTCACTGGCGCAAGGCTTTCGCTCAAGCTGGAGAATCTGCAGGCAACAGGCTCCTTCAAGGCGCGCGGCGCGACCAACAAGCTGCTCAGTCTGCCGAAGGAGGCCGTGGCGAATGGGATTGTCACTGCCTCGGGAGGCAATCACGGACTTGCAGTCGCCCGCGCCGCGCGCTCGGCTGGCGTGGCCGCCACCGTTTATGTCACCGAAAGCTCAACCGAGGAGAAACGCCAGAAGCTGAGGCGCTGGGGCGCCACCGTCGAGGTGTGTGGCAAGATCTGGAATGAAGCCAATGTCGCTGCGCTCGCGCAGGCCGAGGCGACTGGAGCAGCGTATTTTCATCCTTTCGCCGACCCGATGGTTGTGGCGGGGCAGGGAACGACCGCGCTGGAATTGCTTGAGGACATGCCCGATCTGGATGTTGTCCTGGTGGCAATCGGTGGAGGCGGACTAATCTCGGGTATGGCGGTCGCGCTGAAGGCGTTGAAGCCGTCTGTGCGCATCATCGGGATCGAGCCGGAAGGATCGCCCACGCTGAAGGCCAGTCTGGACGCGGGACGCGTCGTTCGACTCGACAGCGTAACCAGCAAGGTCGCCACCATGAGTTGCGGCGAAACCGATGTTGGCGTCTTCGATCTGATTCGCGATCACGTCGACGAGGTGGTGCTCGTCTCCGACGCGCAAATGGAAGCAGCCGCCGGCTGGCTTTGGTTCGAGTTCGGCATTGCCGCGGATCTGAGCGGCGCCGCTGCCATAGCGGCGTTGCGCTCCGGTGTGGTCACGCTTCAGGAAGGCACCGTGGCCGGGGGGCTCGTATGCGGCGCCGGCCTTGATGGTGTCGGGCTGTGAGCGTGATCGGTGTCTTCTGAACGACCGCGTTCGTCACCATCCTTGTTCACTTATAGTGACAGCCCGCTTTTGGCGCTGTTACGGTGTGTGTGGTGCGCGACGCAGGCAGATTCCTGATGCTGTTCTGCGTCAGCATAGGAGGGTATTTGATGTTGTCGGAACGTCCGTAGATCGCGATTCAAGAGGCGAAAGGAACGGACCGTAATCTGGAACGATATTGTGTCCACCGGTTTTGCCCCATATATCCCCGCGCGGTCGCGCGCAGTTCCGAAAGAGGCGGTGGGATGTTGTAACAATCGTCCTTGCCAAAGTGGCGAAAATCCTTAGAAAGCGCGTACCGGAGAGGTGGCCGAGTGGTCGAAGGCGCTCCCCTGCTAAGGGAGTAGAGGTCAAAAGCTTCTCGAGGGTTCGAATCCCTTCCTCTCCGCCATTTACCACTATATTGGCGGTGCTACTGTCGCGGGAATGACAATCCGCCGACGATGCGAACGCAGAATGACAAAAAAGACCCCGCTGCTAACAAGCTGCGGGGTCTTGATTACTTAGCCAGAGGTTATCTCACGATATAGACGATCTGCCTCGTATTCGCATCGACGAGCACCGGCTGGCCGTTCACGTAAACGTAGCGATATTCGTAATCCGGTATCTCGCGCAGTTCCACGGTATCTGGCAGACCTGCTCCGACTACAACCTCGCCATCAAGATAGACCGGGTCCAGTGTTTCGGTGGTGACATAGGTACGTACCTTCTCCGGGGGATCGATGACATTACCTGTCGCGCCGCCGGCAACTGCTCCAGCAGCACCTCCGACCACGGCGCCGGCTGGGCCCGCGATCAGTGCACCAGCGACAGCTCCTGTAACGCCGCCGGCAACCGCGCCAGAGCTACCGCCGCCATTGTCAGCGGGGGCCTCGACCACCTTCACACCCGAATCCATCGGACGCTGCGTCAAAACAACCTGATTCCCGCCGAACTCGCCCGTCAGGTAGTCGGAGTAGACCCATCCTTCGCCGTTCGCGGTGGCGACGACGCACCACTTGCTGTTTTCGAGGCATCCATTGAGGGTTGTCGTCTGACCTGAGCCAATCAATCCGACGATCGGATATTGAGGTCCTGGACCACTGCGGACATTCAGATCAGTCGTGGCGGCAACCGACTGCGCAAAGGCTTGCGCTGACAACGTCAGAAGCGCCACACCGGTGGCGAGCATCAATTTGTTTCGCATAGTAACTCCGTTGAGCTTGGATATGTCCCATCGGCACCAGAACGATCGCCGCAAATTTATGTTCCTAAGTTACAAGCGATTTTTGGCGCGCCACATCGGCGATTCGCTTAGCTGAAGCGTGTGGCCCATGGTCGGAATCGTGAAGAGAATGCTGGTTGGCGTGCCCGGTTCGATGAAATTGTTAGGCTCCTGCGACATGATGGGGCTCCGCGCCGTCCGCACGGAGTACGAGCCGCAATTTCCCTGCTTGACCTCAAGTGCACTTTAGGTTGCAGCTTGTTGGTCGATCGACATTCAGAGGACAGTGAAGACGATGGGGCAGGTGGGGCGCGTGGCATCGACGAAGCAACAATCGATCGCTGTGGCGACGCTTACTCTGTCGGTGTTGTTGGCATCCCTGGGAACGAGTATCGTCAACATTGCGCTTCCGACCCTCGTTGAAGCCTTCTCCGCTCCGTTCGCGCACGTGCAGGCGGTCGTCGTTGCTTATCTTGGCGCGCTGACAATTTCTGTAGTCATCGCTGGCAGGCTCGGTGACAGGTTTGGACTGAAAATCATGTTGATCGTGGGGTTGGCGATTTTTGCCTCCGCGTCGCTGCTATGCGCATCATCGCCGAGCCTGTGGCTGTTGATTGCTGCGCGCGCGCTTCAGGGTGTTGGCGCCGCTTTCCTGATGACACTCGCGATGGCCTTGATGCGCCAGACGGCCAACGAGGCAAGCGTCGGGCGAGCCATGGGTCTGCTTGGTACTGTATCGGCGCTTGGAACGGCTCTTGGTCCGGCGCTCGGAGGGTTGTTGCTTCCAATTACTGGATGGCGCGGCATTTTCTGGGTGCAGTTTCCTCTGGCCATTCTCGCTTTGATTCTCACCGTCACGAGGCTGCCGCGTGAGCCGCGAGTGGAAAAAGCGCGCGCTGTAAGCCTCACATCGGTTCTGGATCGCCGGCTTGCGCCAATGCTCGTCACGAACATTCTGGTCGCAGCCCTCATTATGTCAACGCTGGTCGTTGGCCCATTCTATCTCGGTCTTGGACTTGGGCTGGACGCAAGGCACATCGGACTCGTTATGGCAGTCGGTCCGGTGGTTTCCATCGTCAGCGGCGTCCCGTCGGGCCGCCTTGTTGATTCACTGGGAAGCGGGCGCATCCTCTTTGTCGGACTGGTTCTGATGGCTGTGGGAGCGCTTCTTCTTGCGATTTTGCCCAATATGATCGGCGTCGTCGGCTATCTGGTGGCCATCATCGTCCTGACGCCGCGCTACCAGCTTTTTCAGGCGGCGAACAACACCGCAGCGCTGGCTGACGCCCCCAAGAACCAACGCGGTACGGTGTCGGGGGCTCTTAACCTATCGCGCAATATCGGCCTGATTGTTGGGGCCTCGGGCATGGCGGCCGTCTTCGCATTTGGTGTTGGAGGCGACACGTTCGCCACTGCCACGGCCCATGACATTGCTGTGGGGCTGCGTGTCACCTTCCTGCTGGCAGCCGCGATGATGATTGCGGCACTTGCGATCGCATTGATCGGCGGGGAAGCAAGGGCAAGATGATCAAACCCATCATTTCCCCTGAAGGGCAACTCCCTTTGCCGCAAGTTTGCGGGCCCTGTAGGACGAGAACTGCGTGTCTGCCAGCACGCCTATGAGAATGACCGATCCGGTTACGGCAAAATTCAGCGAACTCGGGATGCCAAGCAGGTTGACGAGATTTTGCAGCACCTGCAGCAGAACAGCGCCCAGGACGACGCCGATGATGGAACCTTCTCCGCCACGCAGGGAACAGCCTCCAAGCACTGCCGCCGCGATGGCATAGAGCTCATAGAAATTGCCGTGCGAAGAAGGCGAGATCGACCGCGTATACATGGCAAAGAAGATCGCCGATATCGCCGTCAGTATGCCGCAGATCACATAGGCGGAAACGATGACCCTGCCGGTTGCAATGCCTGAATACCGGGCGGCTTCCTCGTTCTTGCCGACCGCAAATAGATGGCGGCCGAATACAGAGCGATGCAGGACGACCCACATGACGGCGGCGATGACAATCATGGCGATGAAGGTATGGGGCACGCCGTAAAGGCGGCCCGTCGTCATCCATTCGAGAGTGGGAAAACTCACGCCGAATCCGAAGCCCGCGGTGGCGTCCTGAGTGTAGAACCGCGCCGCGCCGCGGTAGATCAGAAGGCCGCACAGCGTGACGATGAACGGCTGCAGCTTCAGTCTGGTGATCAGCAGCCCGTGCGCAAAACCGATGACGATCCCGAGCAAAAGCATGAGGATCAAGGCTAGGGGCCACGCCATCTCGAAATTGACGATCAGGTCAACGAACAGCACGCCGATCAGCGCGATCACCGAGCCAACCGACAGCTCGATGCCGCCGGTGATGATCACAAAGGCCTGGCCGATCGCGAATATCCCGAACAGACCGACGAGATTTGCCGTGTTGCCCAGATTGATGGGCGATATGAACAGCGGGTTGATCGTCGCCACGACCGTTCCGACAACCAGTATCAGGATCAGAAGACCAAGGTCTTTTTTCGACATCAGGTACAATCTCAGTGCAGGGTTTCGCCGACAGCGAGCAGGAGAACGTTGTGCTCGCTGAATTCGTGCCTATCGAGGAGGCCGCTGACCGCGCCCTCGTGCATGACGGCGATCCGGTCGCTCACGCCGATAACCTCCTCCATGTCACTTGAGATCATGATGATCGCAACGCCAGAATCCGCCAGCCTGCGCAACATGAGATAGATTTCCTGCTTGGCGCCCACGTCAATGCCACGGGTGGGTTCGTCGCAGATCAGCACCTTGGGATGAAGCGACAGCCATTTTCCGAGCACCACCTTTTGCTGGTTGCCGCCTGACAAGGTCCCCACATCGGTTTCGACGCTGGTCGCCTTGATGCCCAGTCCGTCCTTCTGTTCCTCGGCTGCTGCGGTGATCTCGTCGCTCTGAACCAGCCCGAAGCGCGCGTATCTACCCAAGCTCGGCAGCACAATGTTCTCGGCAATTGACAGGTCGAGCAGAAGGCCGAACTGCTTGCGGTCTTCCGGTACAAGGAAGATGCCCTGTTCGATCGCATCGCGTGGCGTATCGAGTTGTAGCGGCTGCCCATCCAGCTTCACCGAGCCGCCCAGCATAGGGTCGATGCGGCAGACGGCGCGGGCAATTTCCGTGCGACCTGAGCCAACGAGCCCGGCCAGGCCTAGTATCTCGCCTCGACGAACCTCGAGCGATACGGGCTTACCGGGATAGGCTGTCGTCTCGACGTCCTCAATCTCGAAAACGGTTTTGCCAAATGGTGCCGCTGGCTCGGTATAGAGGGATTTCAGCTCGCGACCGATCATCAGCCGGATCATGGAGGCATGGCTGATCTCCTGTTTGGGGATCTCGCCCACCAACCGACCGTCGCGCAGAACGAGCACCCGGTCGGCGCATTCAGTCAATTCATTGAGACGATGGGATATGAAGATGACGGCGACTCCGTCGTCCCGAAGACCCGCGATCACTTTCATCAGTCGCTCGGTCTCGGAGAGTGTCAGGCTCGACGTCGGTTCGTCCATGATCACAAGCCGCGCCTTCTGCGAGAGCGCCTTGGCTATTTCAAGCAGCTGGCGTTGTGCGATCGACATATTGGAGACCATCGTCTCAGGTTTGAAATCCGCGCCGATGAGGTCGAGCAGGGGCTCGACCATTGCATGCGCCCTTTTGCGATCCACGAGGCGCAAGGGTCCGCCGCGAAGCGGCTCGCGCCCGATGAGAATGTTCGCGGTGACATCGAGGTTGTCGAAAAGATTGAGCTCCTGATGGACGAACGCGATCCCTGCCTCGATCGAGCCTGCCACGTCCAGCCGCTTCAGGTCATTTCCGTCGATGCGGATCGTGCCCGCGCTCGGCTCGATCACGCCCCCGAGGATCTTCATGAGCGTCGACTTGCCGGCTCCATTCTCGCCCACGAGCCCGATCACTTCGCCGCTCGAAACCGAAAGCGAAATGCCGTGGAGAGCGACCACTCCCGGGTAGGATTTGGCAACGCCGTCAAGTGTCAGGAAAGGTGCGGCCATAAGGTCCAAGCCGGTTTGCGAGTGGAATTGCGCGTTCAACGGCGGATCGCGGCAAAAAGTCGGCACGGTTGCCCGTGCCGACAGACACAGGGAGATCACTTGCCGATTGCGGCTTTCAGGTCAGCCTCGAACTGGTCGACATTGGCTTTGTCGATAACCTTGGTCGGGACGATAATCAGCTTGTTCTCCGGAATCATGGATTTGTCGCCTTCGAGATAGGCGGCCATCAGCTTCATGCCCTGATAGCCCCATTCGAACGGCTGCTGCACGACGGTTCCGGCGAAGCTTCCTTCCCGAACGGCACCCAGGGTAATCGGATCCTCATCGAACGCGATGACGGTGATCTGTCCGAGCTTGCCTGCTGACTGAAGGGCTTCATAGATTTTCGGTGGGTTGTAGGAATAGAAGCCGACCATGCAGTTGATCTCGGGGTTGGCGGCCAGCACGTCATCTACGTTGGAACGGGCGCGCGCGAAATCGACGTCATCGCCTCTGGTGTCAACCAGTTCGATGCCTTTGCCTTCGATGGCCTGCTTGAAGCCTGCGATGCGCTCCTTGGCGTTATCGGCGCCGAGAAAGCCCACAAAGCCCATGCATTTTCCGCCGTCGGGCAGCGCTTTGACCGCGATTTCACCGGCCTGCACGCCGGCGTCCGTGTTGGACGATCCCAGATATGCAATACGGTTGCTATCCGGTGCGTCACTGTCGGTTGTGAAGAGGGGCACTTGCGCCGCAATGCGGTTGAAGGCGTCGATGGACGTCTTGGGATCGACTGAAGAGATCATGATCGCGTCCGTTCCGGCAGCGACGAGATCGTCCATGAGGGCGTTCTGCAGCGCCGCCGTGCCCTGAGCGGGATACTTGAACTGCAGGTCGTAATTCGGCAGCTCGGCCTGAGCCTTTTTGACCCCAGCTTCGGCCAGCTTCCAGAAATCCGATGCCGCATTGACGATGAATGCGAGTTGCTTCTTCTCCTGCGCCATTGCCTGGCTCGCAGTTATTGCGACCGTCGCGCAAAGCGCGGCTCCTATCAATTTCCTCATGACGTTCCTCCCGTCGATATGGACAAGTCGATCGCTCAAGACGGCGAAGGACTGCGGTTATTTCCCGCATTGCAAAGTGTTCCATTGAGACTAATATTAGTCAACGAGAAAAGATAAGAATCAAAAAATGATATAATTTCATATATTTATGAAGAGGTTTCATTAGTTTTTTGTGGGGATGTTTGGATGATGGGATCTGTGACTTGATGCGTGAGACTGACGGTTCACCGGAGGCTGTGGACAATGATCCGGTCGAACAGGCGCTTCCGCGCCGAAGACCCACCATGGTTGACGTTGCCGATAGGGCGGGGGTCTCGCAGACCACGGTGTCGCTCGTTCTCAACGGAATGCATCATGTCCGCATTTCCGAGGCGACCCGCAAGCGCGTGTTACGGGTGGCCAAGGAGCTCGGCTACCGGCTGGTCAAGCGGGGCGCTCCGTCCGCGACCGTGGACACGAGGGTCATCGGGCTCGTCGTCGATGAAATGTCCACGGACCCGTGGATGGCTCAGGCGCTGGATGGTGTGCGCGAAAAGGCTTGGGCCCACGGTTTGACTGTAAGCGTGGGGGTGGCGCGTGGGGACCCTGAAATGGAGGAGACCCTCTTTTCGCAACTGGCCAAACTGCCTTTGCTGGGTCTCATCTACGGGACCATCCAGACCCGCCAGATCGAGCCGCCGGCTGCACTGGCGAGAAATCCTACGATTCTCATGAACTGCCACACCGCAGATCGCTCGATCGCCTCCATTGTTCCGGGAGAAGTTTTAGGCGGGAGAACCGCGACTGAGCGATTGATCGCTGCGGGGCACAGGCGCATCGGCCACATTCAGGGCGAGGTCTGGATGGAGGCATCGCGCGACCGCCTGAAGGGATATCGGCAGGCGCTTGCAGGACATGAGATCCCGTTTGATGCAGCGCTTGTCAGGCCGGGCAATTGGGAGCCGTCAGCCGGCTTCCAGCAAACGCTGTCGCTGATGTCGATGGACAATCCTCCAACGGCAATCTTCTGTTCGAACGATCTGATGGCGCTTGGCGCCTACGACGCGCTGCATCAACTGGGGAAGCGTATTCCGGAAGACGTCTCGGTCGTGGGCTATGACGACCGCGAAATCGCCCGCTTCGCGCGTCCGCCCCTGACGACTGTCCTCTTGCCGCATTTCGAGATGGGCATGCTGGCGGCCGAATATCTCATTGATCACGCGGGCGGCTTCAACAGGAGGCCGGTGCAAGTGAAGGTTGAATGTCCGCTCGTCGAGCGGGAGTCTGTGCTCGCGCCTGCCGTGCCGGGCTCGATGTGAGTTCGATGCGTCGCGACGATCATCACGCAATTGGTTCTGTGGGGAGGGTGGTATGCTGATACTTGTGACAGGCGCGACCGGGAAGGTTGGAACGAATCTCATTGGTACGCTGCTCGCGGACGAGGCGTGGTCGCACGCGCGGATTCGTGCGCTTTGCCACAGCCGATTGCTCGAGCCGACAGACAGGCTCGAGGTCGTTCGAGGCACGATATCCGAGCGAGCTGACGTCGAGAAGGCGATGGAGGGCGTTACCCACGTCGTCCATCTCGCCACATGCAAGGAGATTCCCGAGGACGTCATGGACGTGACGGTCAAAGGACTGTTCTGGCTGCTGGAGACGTTCCGAAGCAGTCCCAGTGCAAAGCAGTTCATTCTGATCGGAGGAGATGCCGCTGTTGGCCACTTCTTCTACGAGCATCCGGGACCTGTCATCGAGCAAACGCCGCACGCAGCCTATAAGGGCTGCTACGCACTTTCGAAGGTGCTCGAAGAGGTGATGGTTCAGCAGTTTTGCATCCAGTACGGCGTGAACGCCTGCTGCCTTCGTGCCCCCTGGATCATGGAGAAAGACGACTTCCGCTATACTCTTTCCTTCGGCGACGACCTTTTTGGAGGACCGGACTGGAAGACTATGGTGCCACCTGAAGTCGCGGAGCGCTGCCGGGCGCGTGGCACGGTGCCTCTGCTGAAAGACGCGCACGGCAGGCCGCTGAAACGGAACTTCGTTCATGTCGAAGATCTTGTCTCAGCGATCCTCCTCGCCTTGGACAACCCCACGACGCAGTCTAAACTCTACAATGTCTGCATGGATGAACCGGTCGACTATGGCGAGATGGCTGCCTATCTTTCGGCGACGCGGAACCTGGACAGCATCGACATCCCGAGCGAGTTTCACTCGAACTGGATGGACAACAGCAAGGCAAAGTTCGAACTCGGCTGGCGCCCTCGCTACGATTTGAGGAAGCTTATCGACGCCGCGTGGAACTATGAGAGGCGCTCGGACGATCCTCGAATAATATGGTATCCTGGGTGACGGGCAATGCTCGTTGACGCTGCGCGATACCTGACGTGAACTCGCGGGGAGACTCCGACCTGATGAGTTGATCCATTTTGAGCTGAACCAGACTCTTGCCCTTCCGTCCTTCCTTAGGAAACAGCCGAATTCTGTTCCAAGCGGCAGAATTGAACCTACCCCGCGACGTTTTCGCAGTCACAATTCGGGTCGACGTGACACTTTGGCCCCGGAAGCGAATTAAATGTCACCGGAACCACATGTTCACGCAGGTGTCATCATCGACATTTCAGCGACGCGCCGTAAAGGTGAATCGAGCAATGACGCGAGCTTTAGTGGAAAAATCTGGTTAGCATGGGTAACCCCGAACAAAATCTCGCGCAAAAGTCGCACGTTTCAGATCGACAGATTTTCGACAAGATACCTGGTTTCATTGCGATTCTTGCCGGTCCCGACCACACGTTCGAATATGCCAACCAGTCGTTTTTCGAGATTGCAGATCATCGCAAGTTGATTGGCCTGACAATTCGAGAAGCCTTTCCCGATCTGGATGGGCAGGGTTTCTATGAGGCGCTGGACAAGGTCTATCGAACCGGAGTGCCTTTCGAATTCTCGGGCGCTGCCATTCAACTGGATGACAAAGCGCGCAAACGATATGTGGATCTGGTCTATCAGCCCATTCTCGACGACGACGGCGCGGTGCTGAATATCTGCATCGCGGGCCATGAAGTCACAGCGCACGTTGAAGCCATCCAACAGGCGGAGCGCAGTGAAAGCGAACTGCAAACCCTTACCGACGCCTTGCCTGTTCTTATCTCCTACATGGATGCCGATCAGCGCTACCAGTTCAACAACAAGCTTTACGAGGAGTGGTTTCCTTTCAAACGTGAGGAAATTCACGGCCAAACGATCCGAAGCGTGATTGGGGAGAAAGCCTACGAATTGGTGCGCGACAAGATCGACAGGGTGCTTGCCGGAGAACGGTTTCAATTTGAGCAGACGATGCCGTATTCAACCACGGCGCATCGGCATATCAAGGTCGAGTACGTCCCTCGCAAGGCTGAGAACGGAGCAGTGGAGGGCTGGTATGCCCTTGTCCAAGACATTACCAGAACCAAGCGGCTTGAGCAGCAGAAGGACGAAGTGACGCGTGAACTGGCGCATCGCATCAAGAACCAGTTGGCTGTTGTGCAATCCATAGTCAGTCAGACGCTTAGAAGGTCCGAATCTCTCGAGGAAGCGCGAGAGGTCGTCAATGCGCGCATCGGCGCTTTGGGACGGGCGCAGGACATGCTGATCGGCCTGCATTGGGAATCGGCCGAAATTCGCGACATCGTCGGAAGCGCGCTTAAACCTTATGAAAGCTCAATTGGACAGTTCCTGGTCGAAGGGGGTGCCGGGTCACTGAATGCACAACAGAGCCTGAGCCTGTCGCTTGGCCTGCACGAACTGGCGACCAACGCGCTGAAATACGGAGCCTTGTCAAACGAGAATGGACGTGTCGCGATACGCTGGAGTGTCGGGTCCAAAGGCGAGTTTGAGTTCACTTGGACCGAGCGGGGAGGGCCGTCGGTCAATACTCCAGACAGATTGGGTTTCGGTACGCGATTGATCGATCGAATGGTAGCTCCAGCTTTCGACGGAAAGACTGAGATCGACTATGATGCGCAAGGGATTCGCTTCAGCCTGTCAGGCAATCTTAACGCGGCAAGCGAAAGGGGATAGCCTCTGCTTAATGGCGCCCGAGTAGGGGGCAATTGAAAGCCTCTTCGGGTCACTAGCCGAGGATGATATGCTGGTGCTGTGCCTTAGGTTCGCGCGGCCCGTCCGGTCCGCCGCCCACCAATTTCGCACGGGGGACAATTTTGACCGCTATCGGACGATTAGGCGTCGCTCTTCTCGGGATGATTCTTGGTGCGGGGGCAGGCGCCGGCGTAGGGCTGGCAGGTGGCCTGATTTATACGGAAGTGGCACAAACGTCCGGATTTGAGGGCTACTCCGGATATGTCGTCGTGTTCTGGATGGCTTGCGGCCTGCTCATAGGTTTGTTTGCCGGCCCATTCTTTGCGCTGAAATGGGCGCGGCGGTAATCATGTCCGATCTGTTCTTATAGGGCTTTCGCGTCCCATTCCGGGGCGAAAGACGGATTGACGAACCGTTGATCCTTTGGGAGCGCGGCTATGGCGGCGCGATCCTCGTCGTCGAGCCGAATGCTCAAGGCATCGAGATTTGCCTTCTGGCTTTCAGGGCGCGACGCTTTGGGAATTGCGATGATCCCATCCTGATCCATAAGCCAGGCTATCGCGATCTGGGCGGCAGCTACGCCGTGCTTGCGCCCAATTTCCATGAGTACGGAATTTGAGGCTGCTCGGCCCTGTGCCAGCGGCGAATAGGCAGTGAGTGGAATGTCCTTGCTGCGAAGGTATTGCAGCATCGGCTGTTGCGACAGGAATGGGTGATACTCGACCTGAAGGCATGCGATCGGGGCGCCGACCTTGTCGACGGCATGACGCATCATCGGCAGGTTGAAGTTGCACACGCCGATTGCGCGCGTCAGTCCACGTTCACGCAGGGACATAAGGGCCTTCAGGCTGGCATTCAGGTCCATGCCTTTCGCGGGCCAATGGATCATGTAGAGGTCGACGTAGTCGAGATTCAGCTTGCCAAGGCTCGTATCGAAGGCGCGAAGCATCGCGTCAGGCGCAAGCTGGTCGTGCCAGACCTTGGTGGTGACGAAGATCTCGTTCCTGGCGATGCCGGATGCCGCGATCGCTGCGCCGACAGTGGCTTCGTTGCCATACATTGATGCGGTGTCGATGTGTCTGAAACCGAGCGCAAGCGCACTCTCGATCATCTGTTGACCAGAGCCATCCTCGAGCCGATACGTCCCGAGGCCCAGGCGTGGGATCGCAACCCCCTGTGTGTTGATCTTTTCCATTCATATTCCTCTCAGTTTCGCGATCGCAGCAGAACGTACACAGGCTATCTACCGCAGGGCACAAGGTTCGATCTCTGTCGGAGCGACGACCGTCGCATCCGGGCTTCCTCGGACGTGATGTAGGCTTCCGGGCGTAACCATCCACCCTATTGTCAGAGCGGCATTGACAGGTCGATTTTTATCCGGGTATTAAAATGGCTGTTTCAGGAACGACTCATGCCGAATACCCTTTCCAGAAATTACTCCGCGTTCGAAAGACAGAGACTCTTACATAGCGGTACGATTGTCGATGTCGCGCGCGTCGTGAAGGAAAGCCTCCGGGCAAACCCTGAAAGTCAGATACTTGTTTTTGATGACAACACGGGGCGCGTGGTCGATCTGGACCTCAGAGGTTCGGACGCTGAGCTCGTTGCCCGGCTGACCGCTTCTTCAGATGCGACCATCGCTAAATCGGGCGCGGGGCGAGAACGGGACGTGACGCCTGAGGCGCCACGCGGTCGAGGGCGACCAAAATTGGGCGTGGTGGCGCGCGAAGTGACGCTGCTGCCACGGCAATGGGAGTGGCTGTCCGCGCAGCCGGGCGGTGCTTCGGCGATCCTGCGGCGACTTGTGGACGAAGCTCGCAGAGGCGAAAACCCGGGGCGTCAGAGGCGAGACGCGCAGGCAACTGCCTATCAGTTCATGCTGGCAATAGCAGGCGACATGCCCGGCTATGAAGAGGCGACGCGGGCGCTTTTTGCAGATGATCGTGCTGCTTTAGAGACGCATATCGCAGAATGGCCGGTGGATGTGCGCCGACATGTTCTGCGCCTCGCTTTCGACGCGCCCGCCCACCATTCAACCGACCCGGGCGAGTGAGGGCGGGAGGCATTGCTACAAGGGTCGCCTCATCAAACTCCTGGCACCGCAATCGACGTCCTGCCCCTGCGTTTTTGAACCAGCATCGGCAATGTGATGCGGAAGCATGCGCCGTTCGCGCCGTCCGAAACCAGTTCCAGATTGCCATTCATTCGCGTCACGATCTCGCGGCTGATCGGAAGGCCGAGACCTGCGCCGGCAAAGGCTTCGCCGAGCCGTCCCCGGTAGAACTTGTCGAAAATCCTGTCGCGTTCCTGCGCGGGAATACCCACTCCGTTGTCGGCAACTTCGACAATGTAGTTCGTGCCATCGACACGGGAACGGACATCGATTTCTGGCGAGGTCGCGCCGTTGTACTTGATGGCGTTCGAAATGAGATTGATGAGGACCTGGCTCAGTCTGTCGGAGTCTGCCAACACGATCGATCGGCCTGCGCGTTGTGAAGTTTGCACCACGGTCTGGCTGTGCCGCGCGAGTGCATCGCAGACCTGCAATGCCTGATCGACGGATTCCTCCGCGTTCACCGGACGGTTTTCCCACGAGCGCTCACCGCGCTCCAGAGCGGACAGATCGAGGATTTCATCCAGGAGGGACGTGAGCCTCAAGCTTTCCTTGTGGATCGTCGCCATGAAGCGTTGCCGCGCGTTGGCGTCGAGATCGTCTTCGCTGAGAAGAATTTCAGAAAACGCCCGGATCGCGGTCATCGGCGTCCGAACCTCATGGCTGACCTGACTTAGAAATTCATCCTTTTGCTGGTCGACGCGGCGCAATTGCTGGTTCGCCACCTCAAGCTTCTCGGCGGTCGCCCTGAGCTGCGAGGACGTGCGTTCGAGTTCCTGCGAATACTCGATAGCCTGTTGGGTCTCGTCGGCCATCTGCATGACCTCTTCCAGCGAGATGGCGCTGCCCGTCACGACCTTCGACAGCATGACGTGAGCAGACGCCGCGCCGATCGACCCTGCCAGTTCGCGCTCCAGGCGATGAATGAACGCAGAGCTTGGTTCGAGGCTGGTCCAGGCCATTCGTGCCTGCTTGGCTTCTTCGGAAAATATGGTCACAGCGCGCTCATGCCCCAGCACTCGGCGCGCGATCAGGAACAGGTCGTCGGCCTCGGCAGAGCCGCGCAGCGGATTTGTCTCACTGGCCGACTTGCTGAACACGTTGAGGAACAGTGCTGCCTGAACATGCTCGAGCGCCGACTGGTTCGTCACAAGCGAACCGACCACCAGCACGGAGGTATTCAGGAAAAGGCTCCAGAATACGGCATGGGCGAGGGGCTCCAGACCAATCAGACCGAAAAGCGCCTGCGGTCTCATCCACGCGATGCCGAACGGGCCCTCCGCCATGATCTGCGCCACCATCGGCGAAGATGATGCAAAGGACGGCATGAAACTCGACCAAAGCCAGACCAGAAAGCCCACGGAGATGGCCGCGATCGCCGCTCGGGTCGACGCGTCGCGCCAGAACAGGGCGGCCAGTATCGCCGGCAGGAACTGCGCAACGCCCGTGAACGAGATCAGGCCGATCGGCGCGAGGGCATCCGATCCGCGCGTGAGGTAAAAATAGCCGAAGCCCAGGAACAGGATCAGGATTATGGACAGCCTGCGTGCGTTGAGTATCAACCGTCGGACGCTTTGGCCTTCGCCGATGCCGTCGCCCGCGGTCAGGCGCAGCATCACGGGCACGACGATGTGGTTGGATACCATGATCGACAGGGCGATCGATTCCAGGATGATCATCGATGTCGCGGACGAGAAGCCGCCGATGAACGCAAAAAGCGCCAGCCCGTCCTGACCAGCTGCTAGGGGGAGAGTCAGGGTAAACATGTCCGGGTTCGAGCCGGCTGGCATGGTGGTCAGCCCGTAGAGCGCTATGGGAATGATGAACAGGCTCATCAGAAGCATGTAGCCCGGGAACGCCCAACTGGCCGTGCGGAGATGGCTCTCGTCCGAATTCTCAACAACCGTGACCTGAAACTGACGCGGGAGGCAGATGATTGCCGCTGCTGCCAGCAACAGCGTCGCCACCCAGCGGTCGCCAAAAGTCTCTGAAGCGTGAATATCCAGTCCCGCCTCTTCGGCGCGGGTAAAGATGGCATCGAGGCCGCCGCCCGAGTAGAGAACGAACATGCCGACTGCCACGAGTGCCGTCAGCTTGACGATGGCCTCCAGCGCGATTGCTGCCACAACCCCGTGATGTTGTTCCTTGGCGTCCACATTGCGCGTGCCGAACAGGATCGTGAAAAGAGCCATGCCGGCTGCGACGCCAAGCGCCATGCCCACTTCGCCCCAGCCTTCAAGGCTCCCACGGCCGAAAATGGACGAACCCGCAATCGCCTCGATGGAGGAAGTCACTGCTTTCAGTTGAAGCGCGATGTAGGGAGCAATCGCGATGACCGCCAGCACCGTGACCAGCACCGCGAGCCGGCTTGATTTTCCGAAGCGCGACGAAAGCAAGTCGGCGATCGAGGTGATGCGCTGGTCGTGACTGATGCGCACAAGCCGCCGCAGGATGAACCACCATCCGACGAACACCAGAGTCGGGCCGAGATAGATGGTTGCGAATTCGAGACCGCTGCGCGCAGCCGAGCCGACCGCGCCGTAAAAGGTCCAGCTGGTGCAATAGACCGAGATCGACAGGGTGTAGACGAAAGGCGAGCGCAGGAACCCGCCCGGCCGGTCTCGCGTTGCGCGATCCCCCAGATAGGCGACGAGAAACAGGAGGCCGACATAGGCCACCGCTGTAGCGATCACGAGATCGGCGGTCAGGGTCATGGCGCGTCGTCGCCACGTTTGACCCGCGTTGGTTCGTCATGCGGCAGAATTTGGCTGAACAGCCGAGCGCCAATGACAAGCAACGTCCACAAGGCGAAAATGTAGAGGTTTTCGACCGGAACGCCGAAGACGCGAAAGTCGTAGCGGAACAGAACCACCAAAGGCGGGAAGACCGCCAGAACGCCAAATATGGCGAACACAAGTGCGGCCGCGATGATTTTTCGGCGGGTCATGATGCCGCCGCGCCAGACATTACCGTTCCTCTGGCGCAACCGGCGCACCGATCAGCGCGCGCACTGCATCGGCAACGTCGGTATTGGCATAGGGTTTGGTGATAAAGCTGTTTGCACCGAGCTCTTCAGCAATGCGCCGGTCCTGATTCTGGCCCTTGGCGGTCAGCACCAGCACGGGGAGCGTTCGCGTCGCATCTTCGGCGCGGATCTGCTTGAGGACCTCAAATCCAGATCGCTTGGGCATCATCACGTCAAGCACCAGCATCCTCGGGCGCTTGCTGCGCACGGCATCCATGACGGCGTCGCCATCCATGACTGCGCTGATTGTCCATCCGGCTCGCTGGAGAACAAAGCTCAGCGCTTCAAGTATGCTCGGCTCGTCTTCCGCGATGAGAATATCTATCGCCAAACACGCCCCTCCTGCCCTTCCTCCAAAGGGCGCCTTGCGTGCACTTAACCGCAATGTGAGACATTCGCCAACCCCTAAGCGTCAGCTGTCATTCGATAGTCTATAGTGTGGGAACCAGCGGGGGCGGCGCATCTTCTCCGCCGGGCGCCCATGGCTCCTCCTGACGGCTTGCGCAGTCGGCGCGCGTGCACAGCCGGCATGTTGGCCCAACCCGCACGTCGGTTCGGGCGTCGCCCAGATTGAGGCCGTCGCCATACACCGTCGAATCCGCGTGCAGAATATCCGTGACGAGCAGGATGGAATGAGGTTGGGCCTGATCGGCAAATCCGGAACTGCGCCTGGAAACGGCCTTGGCAATGAACAGGAAGCGCGATCCGTCCGTGAAGCGCGCCACCTGCCTGACAACTTGATCGGGCATGCGGAACGCGGAATAGATTGCCCAAAGCGGACAGGCGTGGCCACTATTCGGCAGCAGAAGTCCCGGAAGCGGAAAGTGCTTCGAAAGCCGGCCGGCCGGGTCTGCGCGAAGAAAGCCGAAAGGCAAGCCTGACGCTTCCGGCTTGCGGAGCGTCACCAGCCTGTGCGCGATCTGCTCGAAGCTTGCGCTGTAGCTTTCGCTCAGCGCGTCGACGTCGTAGCGCAACTCCTGGGCGTTCGCGAGGAACGCGTCATATGGAAACAGAAGCGCCCCTGCCAGGTAGGAGCCGAGATAGCGCCGTGCGCCGCGCCGCGCGGTCAAAGACGAAAGCTGCGCCGATTTCGCGATCTCCTCGAGCGTATCGGAACAGTCCAGTTCGGCGAAAAGCCGCGCCAACTGGAAGCGTCTGGTCGAGAATGCAACCGTGTTTCGAAACCACAGCGTGCGCGAGTTGGTATCGTAACCGAATGCCTTGCCGACTCCGGACTGGATCGAACGCTGCACGCGCACGTCATGCCGTTCGGCCAGCACCCTGATCATCGTCGCCTCGTCAAGGGCTCCCGAGGGATCGATGGCCTCGCGCAAGTCGGCGGCCGCAACTTCCAGCTCCGGAAAATGGTTGTCGGCCGCAAAGATCATGTCGTCGACCTCACGACGCGCGGAGGCGAAGCCGCCGGCATGGGATGTCTGATCAAACTGGCCAATCAGATTGCGGGCAACAGCGCCGAGGCTTCTCGTCTCCCTGCCGATCGAGGACAGAAACCGATCGCGCTCTTCCACGCTGAGATCTGGCACGCTCTCGAGAATTTCGGCCCCTGACCGAATCGCGGTGATTCCCGACAGCACCTGATGCAGCAACTGCGAAAGGAGCGGATCAGCACGCAACCTGTCGGAATAGGCCTCGCCATCCGACTTTGCCACGACGAGCGCGCGGTGCAATCGCGCTATCACCTGAGCGATGTCGGGGCTGGTCGCAACGAGCTGGCGTGCGTGGTCGGGCCCCATCCCGGTGCCGTTGAGGGCAGGGTCAGAAAACGCTTCGATCAGTTCGTGGATCAGCCGGTGTTCGGCTTCGCCCGTCAGCTCTGCCGCATCAATGCCAAGCTGCTCGGCAAGTCGCAGGACAAGTGCGCCGCCGACCTGCCGTTTGTTTGCTTCGATCAGGTTCAGGTAACTCGGCGATATTCCCACTGCCCGCGCGAGTGCGGCCTGGGATGTGCCGGTTGCCTTGCGCCGCGCGCTTATTCTCAGTCCGATCGGTCCGCGCATCAATTGTCAACGAATTTACACGTGTAGTCGCCAATTTTGGAAACGATTGACACATTTTCCCTTAAATTACAATGAGGTATTGAGTGGTGGTCAATTTTCAAGGATAACGTCGCTGCGGCCCGCTGTCGGTTGGGAGACCGGCTTCCGCAATCAGGAGGAGATCACATGAGCGATTCTAAGCGCGTAATCACGCGCCGCCAGGTCATAAGGACCGGTATGGCGGGCATTCTGGCCACAGGCGTGGCGCCACTGGTGCTGTCCCGTAATTCATGGGCGCAGGACAAGAATTTCTGCAACAATCCCGATTCCAAGTCGTCGGTGACGCTTGGCTTCAACATGCCCCTGACCGGCGCCTATGCCGATGAGGGGGCTGACGAACAGCGTGCATTCGAACTTGCCGTCGAACATCTCAATGGTGGCGGCGATGGCGGCATGATCCCGACCTTCTCGTCCAAGACGCTGAAGGGCAATGGTATTCTCGGAAAGAAGGTCGCTTTCGTCACCGGCGATACGCAGACAAAGGCAGATGCGGCACGCGATTCCGCCCGGCGCATGATCGAGCGCGATGGCGCGGTAATGATCTCGGGTGGCTCGTCTTCCGGTGTGGCAATTGCCGTGCAGGGGCTTTGCCAGGAAATGGGCGTACTTTTCATGGCCGCCCTGACCCATTCGAATGACACGACCGGCAAGGACAAGAAGCGTTACGGCTTCCGTCACTTCTTCAATGCCTACCAGTCGGGTATCGCGATCGCCCCAACCTTGGCGAAGGCCTATGGCAAGGACCGTGTCGCCTACCACCTGACCGCTGACTACACTTGGGGCTGGACTCAAGAAGAATCGATGAAGAACGCCACTGAGGCGCTCGGCTGGAAGACGCTTACCCCGGTTCGCACGCCGGTCGGAGCGGGCGACTTCTCTCAGTACATCACCCCGGTGCTCAGTTCAGGGGCCGATGTGCTGATCCTCAATCACTACGGCTTCGACATGGTCAATTCATTGACCCAGGCCGTGCAGTTCGGCCTGCGCGACAAGCAGGTCAACGGCAAGCAGTTCGAAATCGTCGTGCCGCTGGTTTCCGACCTGATGGCAAAGGGCGCTGGTGCTGCCATGAAGGGCATTTACGGCACCTCGAACTGGGACTGGCAGTTGCAGGATGCGGGCTCGCAGGCTTTCACCAAATCCTTCGGGGCCAAATACGGTCAGCCACCAAGTCAGGCCGCGCACACCTCTTACGTGCAGACGCTGCTCTATGCGGACGCCTGCGAGCGTGCAGGGACCTTCTACCCACCCGAGGTGATCAAGTCGCTCGAGGACTACGACTTCGACGGTCTCGGCAATGGACCCACCACCTATCGTGGTTCCGATCACCAGTGCTTCAAGGACGTGCTTGTCGTACAGGGCAAGGAGTCTCCGGCGAATCCGTTCGACCTGCTTGAGGTCGTCGACACTGCATCCAAGGATTCGGTCACGTACGATCCGGCCATCTTTGGCGGCGAACTTGGTCCTTACGAACCCAACAAGTGCACCTGAAGTTGACATGTTGATATACTGCCCGGTCGTTCCAGCGACCGGGCAGTCGCATAACGGAACACGCCACCATGGATGCGATACTTGCTCAGCTACTCAACGGCCTCGACAAGGGTGGTGCATATGCGCTGATCGCTCTCGGGCTGACGCTTGTTTTCGGCACGCTCGGGGTCGTCAACTTTGCACATGGCGCGCTTTTCATGCTTGGCGCGTTCTGTGCGGTAACGATCCGACTGCTGTTGTCGATGGAAACGGTCACCATCGACCCCGAGAAGCTTTCGCCCTGGGGAACGCCGCTCGAAGTGCGCACCCCGCTCGCCCAGCAATGGTTTGGCGACTGGGGCAGTGTGATGCTCGATTATTCCGTCCCTTTGGCCATTCTTCTGGCGGTCCCGATCATGCTGATCCTCGGGATCGTGATGGAGCGCGGCCTCATCAAGCATTTCTACAAGCGGCCGCATGCTGAACAGATTCTGGTTACCTTCGGTTTGGCCATCGTTCTGCAGGAGATCGTGAAAGCCTTTTTCGGGCCCAACCCGATTCCGCAGCCAGTGCCAACGGATTTTCGCGGCGCAGCAGACGTCGGCGCATGGTTTGGCTTGCAGGCCGGCGCGGTGACCTATCCTGTCTGGCGCCTTGTCTATCTCCTGTTCTCCGTGGGAATCCTCGCTGCCGTCTTTGCATTTCTGCGCTTTACGACCTTCGGCATGGTGGTGAGAGCTGGCATGGCGGATCGCGAGACGGTTGGAATTCTCGGAATCAATATCGATCGCCGATTTACCATCATGTTCGGCCTGGCGGCCGTGGTCGCCGGCGTTGCCGGCGTCATGTACACGCCGCTGCTGCCGCCGAACTATCACCTGGGAATGGACTTTCTCGTCCTGTCCTTCGTGGTCGTCGTGGTCGGGGGAATGGGTTCGTTGCCCGGTGCCGTGGCTGCAGGGTTCCTGCTTGGGATCGTTCAGTCGTTCGCTTCAATGACCGAAATCAAGTCGCTCCTGCCTGGCATCGACCAGATCATCATCTACCTCATAGCCGTGATCATCCTGCTGGTTCGGCCTCGTGGCCTGCTCGGACGCAGCGGTGTGATGGAGACCTGAGACATGGACATTCTGGTGCTTCCCCGAAAGGACCTCATCGTCTTCATTTGCTTTGCCGTCGTGGTGTTGGCCATGCCGATCTGGCTGACGCCCTTTGGTGCCGCTTATCCAGGCCTGATGCAGAAGTTCGTGATCTTCGCGTTGTTCGCGGTAGGCTACAATATTCTGTTCGGCCTCACGGGATATCTGAGCTTCGGCCACGCCGCATTCCTGGGGGTAGGTTCCTATACGGCGGTATGGTCCTTCAAGTTGCTGACCATGGACGTACTGCCCGCGCTGGTTCTGGCGGTGGTGCTGTCCGGCATTTTCTCGTTGGCGATAGGCTATGTGAGCCTGCGGCGTTCAGGCATCTACTTCTCCATCCTGACGCTTGCTTTTGCGCAGATGTGCTACAATCTCGCCTATTCCGTGCTGACTCCGATCACCAACGGTGAAACCAGTCTCCAGCTCTCCAGATTGGACGCGCGGGTGGTTGACGCTGCCTTCGGCGTCGTCCGGGGGGAAAGACTGCCGTCGCCGAGCCTGTTCGGCGTGGAGCTTGGCGGCCATGCAGGCTTCTATCTCTGTGCGGTGGTGCTGCTGGTTGCCTTTTTCGTCGCGCAGAAAGTTTTCAATTCGCCATTCGGCATGATGCTTAAGGCCATCAAGTCGAACCAGACACGCATGTCATATACTGGCTTCAATACGCGGCCCTATGCGCTTGCTGCCTTCGTCATATCGGGCATGTATGCGGGGCTGGCCGGCGGTCTGCTTGCGGTTACCGATCCTCTCGCCGGTGCCGAAAGAATGCAGTGGACCGCCTCTGGCGAGGTTGTCCTCATGACCATCCTCGGCGGCGTGGGAACCTTGATCGGTCCCGTCATCGGTGCATGGCTGATCAAATATCTGGAGAACATCTTTTCCGCCTTTAACGATGCGATGCTGCACCGGACCTTCTCTTTCCTGCCCGATGGGCTCCAGGACGGCGTGGTGGCGGTCGCTTCGAAGTTTGTCGGCGAGGGATGGCACCTGACCCTCGGTCTCGTTTTCATGCTGGTCGTGATCTTCCTGCCTGGCGGAATAATGGAGGGTGCACGGCGCATACGCATGGCCTTCGGACAACGCTCCGGCAGCGCGCCTCAGACCAAACCCGACCCGGTTCCCGCAGAATAGGAGGCGTCAATGGACCAACGGCCAAATATCGTCCTGCATGTTGACGACGTCTTCAAAAGTTTCGGGGGCCTGCACGCTCTGTCCGACATCGACCTTCAGGTCGAAGAGGGTAAGACGCACGCCATCATCGGTCCAAACGGTGCCGGCAAGTCGACGCTTCTGAATGTCATTATAGGACGTATTCCGCCATCGCGCGGGGCAGTCGTCTTCGATGGCACCATCCTTACAGGCAAGAAGCCACACGAGATCAACCAACTGGGCGTCGTGCGTGTTTTCCAGACCCCTGAGATATTCCCCGACCTGTCGGTTCTTCAGAACGTCATGACGCCGGCCTTCGCCAAGCGCGACGGGGCGTTTCGGGTGGCGCTTGCACGACCGCTCGAGCGGGAAACCGGAATTCGCGACGAAGCTCTGCATATGTTGGAGGATGTGGGTCTGGTGGATCGGCGCGAAGTGCATGCGGGTGCTCTGTCGCGCGGCGATAAGCGGCGGCTGGAGCTGGCCATGTGCCTGATACAGAAACCGCGGCTGCTGCTCCTCGATGAGCCGACCGCGGGCATGAGCCGCCATGACACAAACACCACGATCGAGCTGCTCAAGAAGATCAAGAGCCGCGGCATGACCAAGGTGATCATCGAACACGACATGCATGTCGTGTTCTCTCTGGCAGACAAGATTTCGGTTCTGGCGGGTGGTCGTATCATTGCGGAAGGTCTCCCCTCAGAGGTGAGAGGCGACCCGCGTGTTCAGGAAGCCTATCTCGGAGGAGAGCACGCATGACCGTTATGGAGGCGGCTGCCGAAGAACAGAAAAGCATCCAGATGTCCGGGCGAGACCCACAAGCCCAGCCGTTCTTCGCGGTCAAGGACCTGCATGCCTATTACGGCGAGAGCTATATAGTTCAGGGCGTCTCCTTCGATATCCGCCATGGCGAGATCCTTGCCCTGCTCGGACGCAATGGTGCGGGAAAGACATCCACCCTTCGCACGATTGCACGGCTCGACGATCCAGCCCTGCATCGCGGCGAAATCTGGCTGGAAGGAGAGCCGGTTCACCGGATGCGTTCGTTCCAGGCCGCGCGAGCGGGCATACAATTGGTGCCGGAAGATCGGAGGATCATCCAGGGCCTGTCCGTTGAGGAGAACCTCACTTTGGCGCAGGTTGCTCCCGGCACCGGCTGGGACCTGGACCGCATCTATGCGCATTTTCCGCGTCTGGCTGAGCGTCGTGGACAGGAAGGAACCACCCTGTCTGGCGGCGAACAGCAGATGCTGGCCATCGCGCGCGCGCTCGCCCGCGATCTGAAACTGCTTCTGCTGGACGAGCCATATGAAGGTCTGGCGCCTGTTATCGTTCAGGAGATCGAGCGCATCCTGAACGAGATCAAGGAACTCGGCATCACGACCGTGATCGTCGAACAGAATGCCGTCGCGGCACTCAAGCTCGCGGATCGCGCCGTCATTCTTGATACGGGTGAGGTCGCGTTCGCTGGTACGGCCCGCGATGTGCTGGACAATGCGGAACTCCGCCAGGAATATCTGGCCATATAGGGGGCGTAGGAGCCACGCAGGTCCGATTGAGGATATGCCCGCTCCCCACCCTGCATCGTCTCATGCCTGATCGAATGGGCATCGCTTTGCCGCCGATGTGAAGCGTGTCCAGTGCCTGACCGTGCCACACCGCCTGTGGCTTCGGTGCCAAATCGAGGCGCGCCAACTTCAGCTATTTCAAGAAATGCCTGTCGCATCGACTCGCGTCGCCATTTGGCTTTCGGCGACGAATCGCCGGATACGACGCCCGGTGCCGTCACCATAATCTGCTGGAGACGACACGATTCTGACCCCAGATCGCCTGCCTTTTGTCCGCATTTAGGGAGCTTTCTCAGGGCTCATGGTTACCAATGTGTAAACCCATGGGCGAAAACGTGTCTTTTTCGCAACAGCGGTTGGGCATAGACATAGACAGGCATCCCCAATGAGATTGAGGAGGGTTGAACGGTCCCTCGGCTTCGGTAAGAGTTCATCAGGAAGAGGGAACGCATAGCGCACCTTTTTCATGTGGGGATGGGGCAGGGAACGCTGTCCTTCAGCAAAAAGCCCAGACCCGGTACTTTAACTTTTGACTGGAGGTCAGAAAATGAACATTAAGAGCCTTCTTCTCGGCTCAGCTGCGGCCTTCGCTGCAGTTTCTGGCGCACAGGCTGCCGACGCAGTTGTGTATGCTGATCCGGAGCCCGTTGAATACGTTCGCGTTTGCGACGTTTACGGCACCGGCTACTTCTACATTCCAGGTACCGAGACCTGCCTGCGCATCGGCGGATACGTTCGTTACCAGGCATCCGGTGGCGATCTGTGGGAGACCACGAAGGACGACCACTACGGTTCGACCGATGAAACCTACAGCCAGTACGCACGTCTGTCGCTCCGCACCTGGACCGGCAGCGAGACCGAACTGGGCACCCTCAGCACCTACACTGAGACCCGTTTCAACTACAATCCGGCCAGCGGCTCGTCCGTCAGCCTGAACTTCGCATGGATGCAGCTCGGCGGCTTCCGCGTTGGTAAGGACGAGTCGGCTTACACGACCTTCCTCGGCTACGCTGGCGGCGTCATCGCTGACGATCTGGTGCCTTACGGTCCGTTCGACACCAACCTGATCAGCTACACCTTCAACGGCGGAAACGGCTTCTCGGCGATCATCTCGTTTGAATCCGGCAATCCGAGCTCCTACGGCCACGACTACGACATCGTCGACTACATGCCGCATGTTGTCGCTGGTGCGAAGTTCACGCAGGGTTGGGGTGGTATCGCTCTCGTCGGCGCTTATGACAGCATCCACGAGACCTGGGCTGCTAAGGCTCGCTTGGACGTCAACGCAACCGACACCATTTCTGCCTTCTTGATGGGCGGTTGGGGCGATGATGACGACTTCAACTTCTACAAGCCGTGGGGCGGCGAGTGGGCTGTTTGGGGTGGCATGACCGCTAAGGTTTCGGAGAAGGCCGCAGTCAACCTGCAGCTCTCCTATGACGACAGCGAGCAGTTCGGCGCAGCTTTGAACGTAGCTTACACGCTGGTTCCGGGCTTCACGATCACCCCCGAAGTTGATTACTACGATGCCGGCAACGGCGGTGACGATGCTTGGGGCGCGATCGTTCGCTTCCAGCGCAGCTTCTAATCAGCTCTGCTGATTGGCTAAGAACCCGGCGGGCAACCGCCGGGTTTTTTCGTTTGTGAATAGTTCGTTTTCTTCGTCGAGCGAGACTTGCGACACCCAATGAATTTGTGCGGCGCGTGCCCGTATCGAGCGCGCCAGGGGTGTTGCGAGGTCTTGCCGCTACGCTTCCGATACAGGCAGAGAACGCAATGATCGCGCCAAGCTCACTTCTTCATGAAGCAAGCCGCCGGGCGAAAGAGTGTCGGATGTGGATGTGGATAGGACGCGAGCAGTAGTACGCTGCGCTAGGCCGCGTATTTTTCGGCGCGATCCATAAAGCTGGCGATTCGCTCTGGAAGCTCGCCAGTTTCGAGGAAAGGCGCGTGACCTTGGCCGGGAACGGTGATCGTTTCGACAAGTTTGCTGCGCGCCGCCATCTCCGCGAGTGTCTCGGCGGACAAAAGCATCGAATTTGCGCCGCGAATCGCAAGAACCGGACGCTTTGCCAACGCGTCGAACTCCGCCCAGAGTTGCGGGAGGGGTTGATCGGGATCGGCTGAAGTGAGGGTTTTGACGAGGTCGGCGTCGAAATCTGCGACTGCCAGTCCGTTCTCCTCGCGAAAGACTGCGTCGAACATTGCCGTCCAGTCATCGTCGGACAGTGCCGGAAACGCGCGTCCATGCACCTTTTTCTGATGCTCAACGGCGTCGGTGATCGAGGGAGCAGCCTCGGGAGTGTCGAGATATCGTCTGATGATATTCAGGCCTTGCGGTTCGACGACGGGTCCGATGTCGTTCAAAACGGCCCCGACGATCAACCCTGGCTTGATTTTAGCAAGAACCTGCGTGATCAGGCCACCGCGCGAAGTGCCGATAAACAAACCGCGGCGGATGCCAAGCTGATCCAGTCCTGCGAGGGTGTCTGCGAGTTCGGTGCCGATCGTGTAGTTCTGCCAGTTAGTGTCGTATTCGGACTCGCCGCGTCCACGATAGTCGAATGCGATGACCTGCCTGTGGTTTGCTGCATCACGCGAAAGAAAAAGCGCAAGTCGGTGAAAGTCGCGCGCATTCCTGGTGAGCCCTGCGAGGCATATGATCGGCAACACGTCTGCACGTGCCTCACCATATATCCGCGCATGAAGCCGCAAGTTGTCGGCGGAGGTGTAGAAAAAATCCTGGAATTCCGCTTCGATCATTCTGGCTTCCTTGGGTGAGCCTCTCGGCGAAGCCCTGCGCAGCACTGTAAACTCTGGACCAACAACGGCGGGATGTGGGCCGCAACTAATTCCGTCCGTGCACCAGATCGTCGACAATGTCGAACTCTCCAGTCAAACGTTGTTTATATACCTCGTAGTTCTCCATCACACGCTGAACATAGCTCCGTGTCTCCGTGTAGGGGATGCGTTCGATCCAATCGACAACAGCGTCGATATCCTTGCCGCGCGGATCCCCATATCGCTTGATCCACTGGGCAGCGCGGCGCGGGCCAGCGTTGTAGCCCGCAAAGGTAAGAATATAGGAGCCGTCGAAACGCTTGAGTTGGTCTCCCAGATAGGCGGCGCCAAGCGTCGCGTTATATCCGGGGTCGGTGGTCAGTCGGGACGGGGAGAACTGAAGTCCGTTCTTTCGGGCAACCTCTTTCGCGGTATCCGGCAGAAGCTGAAGCAGGCCCCGTGCGCCCGCGCCGGAAACGGCGCCCGCGTTGAATTCGCTCTCTTGCCGCGCAATGGCATAGGCCAGTGCCATTCCGGCGCTGCCGATATCGGCGGAGGCGGGGATAGCGCCTACGGGGTGGGATAGTCCTCCCACATCCATGCCGCGGCTCGAGGCGATCTTGGCCACTCGCAGCGCCAGGAAGTGATTTCCTCGCGCTTGCGCGCGCTCTGCCAGAAGCGCCAACTCGCCGGGGCTCGCTATTTGCTCCGCAAGATCTCTATAGAGACGATCGGCAAGGCTGAAGTTTCCCGCTTCTTCCAGCCGTGCCAGCGCAAGGACTGGCTCACGCCGGGCAAAGCTCTGCCGGTCCATCAGGCTCGGTTCGGGGTCGGCCATTGCCGCGCGAGTCTGGCCGATCTTCTGCGCGGCGAGCTGGCCATAGAAAGTCGTGCCGTAAGCCGCAGCCCGTCTGAAGAACTCTTCGGCGTTTCCAGGTCCGCCGCTTTCTGCCGCGCGACCCAGCCAGTAATTGGCTCTGGCGCTCGAAATTGGGCCTTCCACGACCTGGACTATGCGCGAGAAGTGGGTTTCGGCCAGAGCGGCATCATGCAATCCGCGCAGTGCATACCAGCCTGCATGAAACTCGGCATCGGCAACATTCGCGGGTGATTCGGATGCGTGCCGGGACGCGACATCATAGGCGCGCTGCATGTCCCCAGCATCCATCAGTTCCCGAGAAAGCACACGGCGTTCTACCCACCATGCATCAGGATCGACGAGGGATTCGCGGTCTTTCGGAGCGGAATCCATTATTCTTGCGGCCGCGACGAAATCACCGCTACGCCGCAAATGTTGTGCTTGGGCAAACAGATAACCAGCGGACCTTTCGTTTGCCGGAACGGCCGCGAGCAGTTTCAGCGCATCCTTCCGATTGCGCGTCACTGCCGTCCACGCGGCCAGCAGCGGCTCGGCCTGCGCGCGCTCCGCCACCCGTTCGGCCGACGCGATACGCTCGGCATAGAGCATGCGCTCCATACGAAACCGGTGATCGGCCTTGTCGATAAGGTCCCCGAATTCCCGGAGTATCGCGACTTCATCACTTGGGCCGAGTTTCGTGACGCGCCAGAATGGACCGAGAAGCTTTTTTGCGCGGTCATGATCGCCCACCAAGACATAGGCCCGTGCGAGGATGATCATGCCTTGCACGGTTACCGGCCCTTCATCCGAAAAGGCCTCGATCACCGATCGAGGAGCTGGTTGTTCGGCAAACAATGCCTGCTCGGCATTGCGTTGCAACGTATCGGCTCCGGGCCATCCACGCAGGTCTTGCCGTGCAGCGCGAATTTCGGAGCTTTGAACCTGCGCGCCGCCGCGCATTGCGAGCGCCCATTCCAGAATGTGCCTGTCCAGGGATGCTGGAGGCAGCAGATCGCGGATTGCGCGGACCTCCGATATGTTTCCCGATGCGAGCGAGGCCAGTCCTGCCTTAAGCTGTTCCGGGCTTGTCTCCTGCTTGTGATCAACAATATCCGTTGTGCGCGGAATCGACGCGGTCGTCTGAATGTCTGGAGCTTCACCCGTTGGCATCTCCAACCCGGGATTTGTTAGCTCGCGGCTCGCCAGCAACAGCGAAGCGACTGCAAACAGGGCAAGCCGACCATGCGTGAAGACTGACATCAAGACGGACCTGTTCGGACACGAAACATGCCGAGGCATGTCTCTGGTAAGGTAGGCGCCAGCGGTGAAGGTATGGTAAACAAAGGGTTGATCCAGTCCTTCCTTCGAATTGTACGCGTTGGACCAGCGATATTGCGGCGCGCAAGTGTCAAGACTATGGTGCGCGCCTTCGCGTTCCGCTAGAAGTCCGCGTCGAAAATGAGAACGCCTTTAGGGGCTTGGGGAGACTGTGTGTGATGCTCAGAGGTTCGTTGACTGCGCTCGTGACGCCTTTCAAGCAGGGCGGCGCTTTTGACGAGAAAGCATTCCGGTCGTTTGTCGAATGGCAGATGGAGGAAGGCACCAACGGGCTCGTGCCAGTGGGAACCACCGGCGAATCTCCCACTCTTTCTCATGAGGAGCATCATCTGGTGGTGCGCGTATGCGTAGAGGTTGCGAAGGGCAGGGTGCCTGTCGTGGCCGGCGCTGGCTCCAACAATACCGCCGAGGCAGTCAGCCTTGCCCAACACGCCGAGAAGGTCGGCGCCGATGCTGTTCTGGTCGTGACACCCTATTATAACAAGCCGACGCAGCGTGGCCTCTATGATCATTTCGCTGCTGTCGCGAAGGCCGTCAGCCTGCCGATCATCATTTACAACATCCCGCCGCGCTCGGTCATCGACATGACCCCGGAGACAATGGGCAGGCTTGCGAATGACTTCAAGAATATCGTCGGGGTCAAGGACGCGACAGGCAAGGTCGAACGGGTGTCGGAACAACGCATGACCTGCGGCAAGGATTTCATTCAGCTTTCTGGCGAGGATGCATCCGCACTCGGCTTCAACGCACATGGCGGCGTCGGCTGCATTTCCGTTACCGCCAACGTCGCCCCGCGACTTTGTGCGGAATTCCAGGACGCCACGCTCGCTAACGACAAGCAGCGCTCGCTGGAATTGCAGGATCGCCTGATGCCCTTGCACAAGGCGATCTTCATCGAGCCGGGTCTGGCGGGCGCCAAATATGCCTTGTCCCGACTGGGCAAGGTCGAGAATGTCGTCCGCTCTCCGTTGACGACAGTTGAGCAGTCCACCGCCGAGAAGATCGATGCCGCGATGAAGCACGCGGGATTGATCAACTAGGCGCGAGACGCCATCTATCCCTCATGGCTCCAGGCAAGAAATCCGACCCGAACAACAAGATCGCTGCGGAAAACCGCAAGGCGCGCTTTTCCTATGAGATTCTCGATACCATAGAGGCCGGTCTGGTTCTGACTGGAACCGAGGTGAAGTCGCTGCGGCTGGGGCAAGCGAATATCCAGGAATCCTACGCCTCCCTCGAGGACGGTGGGATCTGGCTGATCAACTCCTATGTTCCGGAATATCTGCAGGGTAACCGCTTCAATCACGAGCCACGGCGGCGTCGCAAACTGCTCTTGAACAAGCGAGAGATGGCGCGGCTCGGGCAGGCGGTGGATCGCGAGGGCATGACCATGGTGCCGCTCAAGATCTATTTCAACGATCGCGGTCGTGCGAAACTTCTGCTGGCGGTCGGGCGCGGCAAGAAGCTGCACGACAAGCGCGAGACCGAGAAAAAGCGGGACTGGGCTCGCGAGAAAGGCCGGCTGTTGAAGGAGCGCGGCTAGGCGAGCGGCCTATTCGCGATCTCGTTTGAGATGGCTGCGGATCGACGCGAACACCGACCGGAACATGTCTTCAGTCAAAACGCGCGTGTTCGTATTGTATCGCGAGCAATGATAGCTTGAGAACAGGGACAGTTTTCCAATGGTCGTTTTGCGGCCATGCTTGAAGGGGTGCGCCGCGACGCGTTCGCCAAGCGCACGCACGGTCGATTGATGTGCGATCGCGCCAAGGGTCAGAATGGCCTCCAGGCGCGGAAAATTCTCGACAGTTGAAGACAGGAACTGCCGGCAGGTCGAAATCTCGCCACCCGTGGGCTTGTTCTGAGGCGGCACGCAGCGCACCGCATTGGTGATCGCGGTCTCTCTGAGTTCCAGCCCATCGTCTGGCCGTGCGCGAAAGACACCCTTTGCGAACCCGAAATCGATTAGCGTTGAATAGAGAAGATCGCCGGCATAGTCGCCGGTAAACGTGCGACCGGTCCTGTTTGCGCCGCGCACTCCGGGGGCGAGGCCGACAATAAGAAATCTGACCGCGCTCGGTCCGCCTTGTGGCAGAAACGTGGGAACAGGCCCGTTGAACCATGACGGCTCCTTCAAACGCCATTCCGCAATGAAGTCATGAAGGCGCGGGCACAGGGGGCAATTGTGATCGGGCTCAGCCCGGGACGTGAATGATGCGATCGACATGCCAGCTATCTGCGTCAATCACGTCTCGGAGGCAATGCTGCGCTACATTGACGAGAGATCTGTAGCATTCAGTGAATTCGGGCTTGAGCAGCCTCAACCATTATTCCTCAAAGCTCAGGGTCTTCATTCTGGCTGTCGAAGCGCCTTGCCGGCCGTTCGGAAGGATCGCGCCCAACCTCCGCCTTGAGCGACATGAGGTCGATGAAGTGATCGGCCTGTCGCCGCAGGTCATCTGAAATCATCGATGGCTGCGACGCCATGGTCGAAATTACGCTCACTTTACGTCCACGCCTCTGCACCGCCTGCACTAGTGTCCGGAAATCTCCGTCACCTGAGAAAAGTACAAAATGGTCCACGGCTCCGGTGGAGGCAAGCTCAAGCGCATCGATCGCAAGTTCGATGTCCATATTGCCCTTGATCTTGCGGCGCCCCGAGGCATCGGTAAATTCTTTGGCCGGCTTGGTGACGACTTGATAGCCATTGTAATCAAGCCAGTCGATGAGCGGACGTATTGAAGAATACTCCTGATCTTCGACGAGCGCGGTATAATAATACGCGCGCAACAAATGTGCTTTCTTTTGAAAGAAAGTCAGAAGTTTCCTATAGTCGATATCAAACCCTAAACTACGCGACGTAGCGTAAAGATTTGCGCCATCGATAAAAAGCGCAATCTTTTCATGCGATGTAAACATATTCAAAATTCCCCACCCCAAAGCTCAAAATGCCCGTTAGGAACGCATTTGGGAGGCCTAAAGTTGCTCTCGTTCAATCTCGTTGACGTGTTTTTGATGACATACCCCCCACTCGCGCGGCCGCAACCCATACCTTAGACGATGAGGTTCAAACGATTAAGGTGATGCGCAACTCACGACACATCCTGACCGAGTGGCGGCGTCGAGGTCCATATTGCTTGAAATCCAGCTCGCATCCGTTTATGGAGGCGACTAGTTCTCCGAAATCTCCAAGCTTTGAAAGGGGCAATCAGTGGCCCGCGTTACCGTTGAAGACTGCATCGACAAGGTCGACAACCGCTTCGAGCTCGTTCTTTTGGCAAGCCATCGCGCCCGGCAGATTTCTCAGGGCGCATCGATTCTCCTCGATCGTGACAACGACAAGAATCCAGTTGTTGCGCTGCGCGAGATAGCTGACGAAGTGCTGTCGCCGGGTGATCTCAAGGAAGATCTGATTCACTCGCTACAGAAGCACGTCGAGATTGACGAGCCTGAAGCTCCCGACGCGCCAGAACCTTCTGCCGCTGGAGAAGTTCCGGCCGTTGCAGGCGGAAGCGATGATGATGAAGAGAGCAATATCGCTTTCGATCGGATGACTGAGGAAGACCTTCTCGCCGGCATCGAGGGGCTCGTGGCTCCCGAAAAGAGTGACGACTTCTGATCCTGTAATGGTCAACCGCACTTTCTTGGTGCGCGAATCGTGACTAAGAATGACAAGCGCTGCGTTTCGTACGCGGCGCTTGATTTGTTTGTTATGCCTTTCGTTCGGGAATTCGCCCATGATGCGTCAGTATGAGCTTGTCGAGCGCGTTCAGCGCTACAAGCCTGACGCGAATGAGGCATTGCTCAACAAAGCCTATGTCTATGCAATGCAGAAGCATGGCCATCAGCGCCGCGCCTCTGGTGACCCATACTTTTCGCATCCACTTGAGGTCGCCGCGATCCTGACCGACATGCATATGGACGAGGCCACCATTGCCGTTGCCCTCCTGCATGACACCATCGAGGACACGAGCGCCACGCGACAGGAGATCGACGAATTGTTCGGTCCCGATCTTGGCCGCCTTGTCGAGGGACTGACGAAGCTCAAGAAACTGGATCTGGTCTCGAAGAAGGCCGAGCAGGCCGAGAACCTGCGAAAGCTGTTGCTGGCGATCGCGGAGGACGTTCGCGTCCTGCTGGTCAAGCTCGCCGACCGCCTGCACAATATGCGCACGCTCGACCATGTCCCTGAGAGCAAGCGCCTGCGCATCGCCGAGGAGACGATGGAAATCTATGCGCCGCTTGCGGGGCGCATGGGTATGCAAGGTGTGCGTGAAGAGCTCGAGGAACTTGCGTTCCGGCACATCAATCCCGATGCCTACAAGACGGTCACCGAACGCCTCGCGGAAGTTGTCGATCGCAACAAGGGGGTGATCGAGGAGATCGAAGCGACGCTCTCCAAGCTCTTCGAGAAATATGGTCTGAATGCCAGCGTCAAAAGCCGCCAGAAGAAGCCATGGTCGGTGTTTCGCAAGATGGAGACCAAGAGCCTGTCGTTCGAACAGCTTTCGGACATCTTCGGTTTCAGGGTCCTGGTAGACAGCGTGGAGGAGTGCTATCGCGCACTGGGCGCCATTCATACCTCGTGGCCTTTGGTGCCCGGGCGTTTCAAGGATTACATCTCCACGCCGAAGCAGAACGATTATCGATCGATCCATACGACGATTGTCGGTCCCTCGAAGCAGCGCGTCGAACTGCAAATCCGCACCCGGGACATGAACGAAATCGCCGAGTACGGCGTTGCGGCTCACGCAATTTACAAGGACACGCCATCGGGCGTCGTCCAGTCCAGTCCCGCTCTGTCAAAAGACACCAACGCCTATGCGTGGTTGCGGCACACCATCGAACAACTCGCCGAAGGCGACAATCCCGAAGACTTTCTTGAGAACACAAAGCTAGAACTGTTTCAGGATCAGGTCTTCTGTTTCACGCCGAAGGGGCGCCTGATCGCGCTGCCGCGTGGCGCCACTCCGATCGACTTCGCCTATGCCGTGCACACGGATGTCGGCGACACATGTGTGGGCGCGCGCCTCAACGGCCGTACCATGCCGCTGATGACCGAGTTGAAGAATGGTGACGAGGTCGAGATCATCCGCTCCAAGGCGCAAACGCCACCTGCAGCCTGGGAGTCCATGGTCGTGACGGGCAAGGCACGCGCCGCGATCCGGCGTGCCACCAAGAATGCCGTGCGCAAGCAATATTCCGGCCTCGGTCTTCGTATTCTGGAGCGCGCGTTCGAACGTGCCGGAAAGACGTTCCACAAGGAAAAGCTGAAGCCGGTGTTGCCGCGTCTGGCACGCAAGGACGTTGAAGATGCTCTCGCTTCGGTGGGGCGCGGTGAACTCGCATCGGCCGATGTGCTGAAAGCCGTGTTCCCCGACTACCGGGATGAGCGCGTCACACCCATGCCGCAAAAGCCGCGCGAAGAGGGCTGGTTCAACCTGCGCAATGCGGCCGGCATGCTGTTTCAGTTGCCGGGCAAGGCGCGCCGCGGTGGCGCGGGGCGCGAGGACGGAGCAGTGCCGATCCGCGGCGTACGCGGGGATCTGCCGGTCAAGTTTGCACCTGAAGGCGCGGTCCCCGGCGATCGAATTGTCGGCATCCTGCAGCCGGGGGCGGGGATTACCATCTATCCGATCCAGTCGCCGTCGCTCATTGCCTTCGACGATCAGCCAGAACGCTGGGTCGACGTGCGCTGGGACATTGAAGAGGGAATGAAGGAGCGCTTTCCTGCCCGCGTCTCGGTAACAGCGATCAACTCGCCGGGCTCACTTGCCGAGATCGCTCAGGTGATCGCCACGAACGACGCGAATATTCACATGCTGTCCATGGTGCGCACGGCCCCCGATTTCACCGAGATGTTGATTGATCTGGAGGTTTGGGACCTCAAGCATCTCAATCGTCTCCTTTCCCAACTCAAAGACAGTTCGGCCGTGGGCGGCGTGCGGCGCGTCAATGGCTGAGATCGGCATGAAGGACAGCAGATGAACACGTCAGAGGTTCTCGACATATTTCGCTCCGCAGGCGCTGTGCTCGAGGGGCATTTCATCCTGACGTCCGGGCTGCGCAGTCCCGTCTTCTTGCAGAAGGCACGCGTCTTCATGCACGCAGACAAGACCGAGGCGCTATGCAAGGCGCTCGCTGACAAGATTCGCAGCGAGGTTCCGGGCCACATCGACTATGTCGTCGGTCCTGCGATCGGCGGCTTGATCCCGGCATATGAGACGTCGCGCCATCTCGGCGTGCCTGCAATCTGGGTGGAGCGGGAGGCCGGCGAGTTCCGGCTTCGCCGCTTTGAGATCGACAGGGGCGCGAGGGTGGTAATCGTCGAGGACATCGTCACGACGGGTCTGTCCATTCGCGAGACGATAGACTGCCTGAAAAAGCTTGGTGCGGAGGTCGTGGCAGCCGCTTGCATCATAGATCGCTCCGCTGGAAAATCGGATGTGGGCGTTCCGTTGATCGCACTGGCAGAGTATGAGGTTCCGGCCTATCCGGCCGATCAGCTTCCACCTGAGTTGCAGGCCATTCCTGCTGTCAAACCCGGCAGTCGAAACCTCTGAGGTCGCGAAGAAGTGATCATCGGCATCGGCAGTGACCTGATCGACATCCGGCGGATCGAGAGGACGCTCGAGCGGCATGGTGAGCGCTTCATCTCCCGCGTGTTCACCGAGGTCGAACGCGCGCGGTCCGAGCGTCGAAAGCTCCGGGCGGCATCCTATGCCAAGCGGTTCGCAGCGAAGGAAGCCTGCGCCAAGGCGCTTGGAACCGGCCTGGCGCGGGGTGTATTCTGGCGGGACATGGGTGTGGTGAACCTTCCCGGCGGCAAACCGACGATGAATCTGACGGGAGGCGCGGCGGAAGTGCTGGCTCGACTGCTACCGTCGGGGCATCGCGCCAGTATCCATCTGACGATCACAGATGACCAACCGATGGCACAGGCGTTCGTCATCATAGAAGCGCTGAGGGTCGAAGTTTAGCCATCATCGTCAACCACGTCGCCGCAGCTCGATCGGAAGCGTTGCCCGCAACGTGTCAAGCGGCTAAGACGAACCCCGTTCGAAACCTGAGGAAGAAATGAGCGTGGCTGAAAAGTCCCAGAAGAAGGCCGGCGGTTTAGGTGAAACCGTCAGCGTCATCGTGCAGGCGCTTGTTCTTGCGCTCGTCATCCGAACATTTCTGTTCCAGCCCTTCTCGATACCTTCGGGATCGATGCGGCCCACATTGCTGGAGGGCGACTATCTGTTCGTCACCAAATGGGCCTATGGCTATTCTCGCTACTCCCTTCCGTTCGGCCTTGATCTGTTTTCGGGTCGCATTTGGGGCAGCGAGCCCAAGCGCGGCGAGGTGGTGGTTTTCAAGTTTCCGCCCGATCCATCGCTTGATTATATAAAGCGGGTGATTGGTCTTCCGGGCGATGTCATTCAGATGCGCGGCGGACAGTTGTTTATCAACGGCACTGGCGTGCCGCGCGAGAAGGTCGGCCAGATCGACAATCCGGACATCACGGAGACTGTTGGGCCGGTGGACGTCTACCGCGAGACGCTGCCCAATGGCGTCAGCTACGACACGCTGGACCTGACGCCAAATGGTGTTGGAGACGATACGCGCGAGTACATCGTGCCGCCGGGGCACTATTTCATGATGGGCGACAATCGCGACAATTCCAGCGATAGCCGCTTCGCGGTAGGTTTCGTTCCTTATGACAACCTTGTCGGGCGCGCCAACATCATCTTCTTCTCCATAGCAGGCGGTGCGAGCCCGCTTGAGATATGGAAGTGGCCGACCGAGATGCGGCCGACACGATTGCTGAACTTCGTGAAGTGATGGCGCTGAAACGACCCACGGGAGACAAGCTGGCGGCCGAGATCGCTTCGCGCGTTGGCCACGCATTTCGAGATGTCGCGCTGCTTCAACGGGCGCTGACCCATTCGAGCGTTCGAGGCAAGGTCGGTACGGACAATGAGCGGCTTGAGTTTCTCGGCGATCGCGTGTTGGCGCTTGTGGTGGCCGACATGCTGTTTCGGATCTACCCGAAGGCCGCGCAAGGCGAGCTGGCAGTGCGCCTGAGCGCGCTGGTCAGCGGCGATGCCTGCGCGGATGTGGCTGACGAGTTGGGGATTGCCGAACTCATTCATGCGGATTCGGCGGTGAAGGGCGCACAGGGCCGAAAGGCGAAGAATGTGCGCGCCGACGCGGTCGAGGCCCTGATTGCCGCGATTTATCTCGACGGAGGTCTCCAGCAGGCGTCGGATTTCATCCTGCGTATCTGGGAGAAGAGGGCGCAGCAATCGGTTCGTGCGGTGCGCGATTCCAAGACGATGTTGCAGGAATGGCTTGCGCAGAGAGACAGTGCGCGCCCATCATATGCGATCGTGGCCCGCGAGGGTCCTGACCACGAACCGATTTTTACAGTCGAGCTTCAGGCGCCGGGGTTCGAACCCTGCCTCGGCAAGGGGCGTTCGCGCCAGGCAGCGGAGCAAGCCGCCGCGTCGGCATTTCTTGAACGCGAAGGCGTGACCGCCGACGCCGATGAGGCAGCATGAACACCGAGCCCACCACAGATACAAAGGATAGCGGGGGACCCCGGTCCGGGTTCGTGGCGCTGATCGGCGCTCCCAATGCCGGCAAGTCGACGCTCGTCAATCAACTTGTCGGCGCGAAAGTGTCCATCGTCACCCACAAGGTCCAGACAACCCGAGCGATCGTGCGAGGCATCGCCACGCATGACAACGCTCAGATCGTCTTCGTGGATACACCTGGCATCTTCAAGCCGCGCCGCCGGCTCGATCAGGCCATGGTGACGACGGCATGGGGAGGCGCGAAAGACGCTGACTTCGTGCTGGTCCTGATTGACGCGGAACGGGGCATCAAGGGTGATGCCGAGGCGCTGCTGGCCAATCTTGAAAGCGTGCGCCAGCCAAAAATACTGGTGCTGAACAAGATCGATCGCGTCAGCCGCGAGACGCTGCTGGAACTTACAGCAGAAGCAAACAAGAGCGCGAGCTTCGATCGCACCTTCATGGTGTCGGCCCTGACCGGTTCGGGTTGCAAGGACGTTCTGGAATATCTGGCGAAAGCGCTGCCCGTTGGGCCCTGGTATTATCCGGAAGATCAGATTTCCGATCTGCCGATGCGTCAGCTCGCGGCCGAGATAACGCGCGAAAAGCTTTTCCTGCGCCTGCATCAGGAGCTTCCTTACTCTTCTCACGTCGAAACCGAGAAGTGGGAGGAAAAGAAGGACGGCTCGGTACGCATAGAGCAGGTCATCTATGTAGAACGGGATAGCCAGAAGAAGATCGTTCTCGGCCACAAGGGCGAGACAATTCGAGCCATTGGTCAATCGTCGCGCAAGGAAATTGGCGAGATTCTCGATCAGAAGGTCCATCTCTTTCTGTTCGTGAAGGTCAGGGAGAACTGGGGCAACGATCCCGAGCGCTATCGCGAAATGGGGCTTCAGTTTCCCCGCTAAGTTCCCGTCCAGATGGCGGCACTGCCATCTTGCGCGTGCCTCCCGACAGTGGCTTAGATGAGCTAAACGGGAGAGCAATCCTTATGACCACACGCATCGGGGTGATCGGCGCAGGCGTCATGGGGGCCGGGCACGCGCTGATGCTGAGCTCGCAGATCGCGGGTTGTCAGGTGACCGCGATCGCCGATGCCGATGAAGCGCGCGCACGCAGCGTTGCGCAAAAGCTCGGCGATGCCAGGACATTTAGCAATGCTCACGCTCTGATCCACAACGACGAAGTGGATGCAATTGTGGTCGCATCTCCCGACCCAACCCATCATCCGCTGGTTCTCGAGTGTTTGCGTCTCGGCAAGCCGGTGCTGTGCGAAAAGCCGCTCGCTGTCACATCGCGCGAATGTCTGGAGATCGTTGAAGCGGAGATGTCTGCTGGCAAACGCCTCGTGCAGGTCGGTTTCATGCGCCGCTTCGATCCGGGCTACGAGGCAATGAAATCTGCGATCGATGACCGGCGTCATGGCTTGCCGCTGTTTCTCCACTGCATTCACAGAAACGCAGTTGCTGCCTCCTACACGACGTCCGAGGCGATAATTTTGAACACTGCCGTGCATGAGCTCGATGCCGCGCGCTATCTGCTCGGTGAGGAATTCGTCAACGCGACCGCGCGATCCAGTCGGGCGACAAGTGCTGCCCCTGGCCGGCGTCCGCAGTTTCTGCTGCTGGAGACCGCCTCTGGCGTGCTGGTCGATATCGAAGCGTTTGTCGATGCGCAGTATGGCTATGATGTGCGTGCCGAGCTTGTGTGCGAGACAGGGGCCATGTCTCTCGCCCAGACCCATGCGATCCAGACATATGGGGCAGGGACGATCGGCAAATCACTCTACGGCGACTGGATGGGCCGTTTCGACGACGCCTATCGCCGCGAGTTACAGGCCTGGGTCACGGCCATCCGTATGGGCGGCCACGTCGGCGCCTCGGCCTGGGACGGCTATGCGTCGACACTGACGGCAGAGCTTTGCCTGGATGCGTTCAAGTCCCAGCGGATGGTCCGCATCGATATGGACTCGCGTCCCGCCTTCTATGACTGACAGAGAAATCGGGCATGCGGCCTGAAAACACATGAGGGCGCACTATTTGGAGCGAGGGAGAGCAGATGCCGTCCGCGACCGTCGAACTTCGCAATATCGAAGGAACAGAAGCAGCCCGCACAACGTGATTGATCTCGCGGTGGCTGACAGCACGGCCGCGAACTCGGTGACCAGGTGCTTTCCGGTAAGGGTTGTACCTGCCATCACTCCATGAATGCTGCGTCCTGACTTGATTTTGCCGCTTGGCCAGTAGAAGGCTCGGCTGATGGAATGGCGCGACGAGGGAATCGTTCTCGGCACGAGGAAGCATGGCGAGACCAGTGTGATCCTCGAAGTGATGACGCACGCGCACGGACGCCATCTCGGCATGGTACGTGGAGGGCGGTCGCGAAAACAGCAGCCGACGCTCCAGCCCGGCAATCTCGTTGAGGTTCTTTGGCGGGCGCGTCTCGACGAGCATATGGGGACATTTCAGGCCGAGGCGCTCGAACTCAATGCCGCCCGCCTGTTCGACAGCGCAAGCGCGATATTCGCGATCCAGACATTGGCCGCCCATTTGAGACTGTTGCCCGAACGTGATCCCCACACCTCACTCTACGAAGCCTTGAAGGTCATGATTGCGCATCTCGACCAACCGCAGGCGGCGGGCGAACTGGTCGTGCGCTTCGAAGTTCTGCTTTTGGAGGAACTGGGCTTTGGGCTCGATCTCGCAAGATGCGCCGCGACAGGTACCCGCGACGATCTCGCTTATGTGTCGCCAAAGTCCGGGCGGGCAGTATCCCGGGAAGCGGGCGCGCCCTGGCATGACCGGATGCTGCCGCTTCCCGCGTTTCTGGGGGCTGGTGCTGGCGTTCGCGCCGACATCGCGGCACTCAACGAGGCGTTCCGTCTCACTGGCTTCTTTCTGACGCGCAGTGTCTACGAGCCCCGCGGCATAGTGGCGCCCGAGGCCCGTTCGGGACTGCTGGGAGCGTTGGCCCGCCATTTTTCCAGACATGACATAGCGAACGGGAATAATGCTGCATGACCCAGATCGAACTCCTTCCAGGCCACATTTCGAGGTTGGGCGTGGGGACCATTCCGCTTGCCGATCTCGCGAAGTTTTCCGGGCTGGAGCTTCTTCAGCGGCTGATTGAAGGGCTCTATCCCGCACCAACGATGGCCGCCACTCTCAACTTCACCCTCGTTGAAGTTTCAGAGGGGCATGCCGTCTTCAGGGGGCGGCCGGGCACCAATCATCTGAATCCTCTGGGGGGCGTTCACGGGGGATGGGCGGCAGCCATCATGGATTCCGCACTTGGTTGCTGCGTCCATTCGACGATGAACGTGGGCGAAGCCTACACGACGGCCGAATTCAAGGTGAACCTTACGCGACCCATTACACCCGACATAGGCGAGGTAGAGTGTGTGGGGCGCGTGGTGCATCGAGGCCGAACATTGGCGGTCTCCGAGGCATCGCTCAAGGATAAGAATGGCAAGTTGCTCGCCTTCGGAACCGAGACCTGTTCGATATTTCCCGCTGCCAATCTCGCGCGTCGATGAATTTCTTCGTGGATTGGCAGGCGGCACCACAATCCAAGGTCCACGACTTGGTGTAAATAGACCTATCGGAACAGGCTGAAGCTGTTTCCGGTACACACATGACTTGGCATATGTTGAGGGGCGCACGTGCCGCCTTGCCTTCCATGGAACGCGAGATGCGCTCGGGCAGGGCTTGGTTTGCGTGGAGGGGAACCAATGTTCGAGAGCTTCTTCGGGCCTGTCGTCGTCGTGGCACTTGTCGCCGCGCTGATTTGGATGAATGCGCGCCTGAACCGGATGGAGCGCGAGCACAAAGCGCTTCTGTCATTCTTCCTGTCGAGCGGCACGGTTGGTTCGCAGCCCGCTCTGCAAACGGGTGATACTGCCTCTGGCTCCAAGAGCCCGGAGGAGGGCGCCCGCGCATCCAATACGCCCCCGCTGAGCCCGGATGACTCTTCCCTTCTCGATCCTGATGAGGCCGACGAGGCGACACCCGTTCCGGAGTCAGTCGAACCTTCTGAGGCAGCAGAATCGGCTCCGATCCCCGCTGTCGCCCAAGGCGTTGCAACTGAAGGCATAGCGACGCCCTCGGGTGAACGTTCGACCAATATCGAAACCGCCCTTGGGACGCGCTGGGCCGTCTGGGTTGGCGGACTGGCCCTCGCGCTCGGCGGTGTGTTTCTGGTTCGCTATTCGATCGAGGCGGGCCTGTTCGGTCCTGCGGCACGGCTCTCAATGGCATCCCTCTTCGGGCTTCTATTGCTGGTGGCCGGAGAGTTCATTCGCCGGACGGGGCTCAAGCTCCCGGTCGAGGGTGCGGCGGGCGCCTATGTTCCGGCTATCCTCACGGCGGCTGGTTCATTCACGCTGTTCGCTGTGATTTATGCCGCGCATGGCATTTACGGCTTCATCGGGCCGGTATCCGCCTTTGCGATGCTCGGAATTGTCAGCGTGGCGACCATGATTGCCGCGCTCCTGCACGGACAGGCGCTTGCGGGGATCGGCCTGCTCGGTTCGCTTGCAACACCTCTTCTCGTCTCTTCCGATGCACCCAATGAATGGGCACTCTTTGGCTATCTGGCGATTGTGCTGGTGGCAACGACCGCTGTGGCGCGTCTGCGCCTGTGGGACTTTCTGGCGACGGCGGGCATTTCGGGAATCGGTATCTGGTCGCTGATCTACCTCTCCGCCCGCAGCAATGTTTTAGATTTCTCCATTGTCGCATTCATCTGTCTCACGGTTCTCGTCAGCGTTTCGGTGATCTGGCCGGGCGGTTCGCGGCGTGAAACGTCTGGGCGAGGGGCTGTTCTCGACTGGCCGTCGGTCGCTTCCGCACTCTTCCTTGGACTGATCGTGCTCGTTCTCTGTACGGATCCCGATATCCCGCGCGTCGGCGCTGTGACTTATGGCGGGTTCATTCTGGCGGCGATGCTCATTGTCGCTTGCTGGCGTGATCGAACCCTTCCGCTTGTCTTCGGAACTGGAGTGGCGATCGTGATGATTTGCGTGAGGCCGGTTTTGTCTGGCGATGTCACATTCGACGTTTTCGGCGAAATGGTCACGTTGCACGGCTTGCCATTCGAGGAGCCGGTTGGGCGGCTCAGGCTGGTCGCTGGACTGCTGGGCGCGTTATTCCTCGTGTCCGGTGTTTGGAAAGCGCGCCAATTAGTCATCGCGAACATGGACGCTTCGACAATCTGGGCGGCATGGGGCGCGATCGTGCCGGTAGCTCTTGCCATCTGCCTCTGGCTGGCATTTGGCGATCTGGATCGCGACTATGTCTATGCGTCCGTCGCTCTGATCCTCACGATCATGCTTGTTGCAGGCGCCGAGTGGGTGGCAGGCGCGGGAGAGCCACCAGCTTCGGGACGCGGGGCTGTGTCGGCCTTGCTTGTCGGCTCTGCTGCCTCAGCGGTGGCCTTCTTTCACATGGCATTCGGTTCGGGCCTTACGACCGTGCTCATCGGGGCGGCTGTTGCCCTGCCAGCGCTTGCTACGCGCTATCGCGGCTATCCCGTGCTAGGATGGTTATCTGTCGCGCTCGTATTGGTGGTTCTGATACGGGTGGCAATCGACCCTACCATCGTCGGCGAGACTGTGCTGGGCCGGACGCCGGTGTTCAACGCGTTGCTTCCCGGCTACGGCATTCCCGCTCTCGCCTTCGCCTTTTCCGCCTGGCAACTGGGCCGCACCGCGCGTGGCCGTCCACAGCTAGTGCTTGAGGCATCCGCGGCCCTGTTTGCGCTTCTGGCTGTCGCCATGCTGGTGCGGCACGCGATGAATGATGGCTACGTTTATTCATTCGCCCCCACACTCGCCGAACAGGCCATCTACACCTTGATCGCACTGGGAGGCGGCGCAATCCTCATTGCGATAGGGCGGCGCTCGCCGAGCCCCGTCATGACGTATGGGCCTATCATGCTTGGCGTCCTGTCGGTCGGGTTGGTCGTCGCGCAGCATTTCGTGATGCTCAATCCTGTGTTTACCAATGAGTCGACTGGCATGATCGCCGTCTTCAACCTCTTGTTCCTTGCCTATCTCCTGCCGGCGGTCGGCGCTGCAGCTCTGGCTCTCTATGCCAGAGACAAGCGTCCGAAATGGTACTCAGCAATGCTCGGTCTGTTGGCGGCCACACTAGCCTTCGCTTATGCGACGCTTTCGGTGCGCCGCTGGTTTCATGGAGAATTCATCGGCCTGTTTCAGGGCATGACCCAGTTGGAGACTTATGCCTACTCGGCAATCTGGCTCGGACTTGGCGTGATCATCCTGGTTCTGGGCGTCCTGCAGCGCTCCCAAATGCTTAGGGCGGCATCGGGTCTATTGATCGCTCTTGCTGTCGCCAAGGTCTTCCTGTTCGACATGTCTGAACTGGAAGGCGTTCTGCGCGCGCTCTCGTTCATCGGACTTGGCGCGGTGCTGATAGGGGTAGGATTGTTCTATCAACGTCTGCTCACGAAGCAGGGTGAGCAGACGAAAGCGCCCGACCCTGAACCTACTCGGCAGGTGTGAGCGACGGTCGTTCGACGGCCCTCTCCTTGATAGGCAGATGCACGATGGCCGCGCACAGACCCAGTATGACGCCGAGCCACCACACTGGATCGTAAGATCCGAACCGGTCGTATAGGAAGCCGCCGAGCCAGACGCCGAGAAACGAACCGATCTGGTGCGAGAAGAAGACGACGCCACCAAGCATTCCGAGGTGCCGTGTGCCGAACATGATGGCGACGAGGCCATTGGTTGGCGGGACCGTCGAGAGCCAAAGCAGGCCCATCAGGATGGCGAATACGATTACAGTGGTCGGCGTTCGGGGAAGCAGCAGAAATGCTGTCACCAGGATCGACCTGAGAAGATAGATAAGGCTCAGGAAATGAGGCTTGGAATAGCGCTGCCCGATGGCGCCGGCGGCGAGCGAGCCAATGATGTTGAAGAAGCCGATCAAAGCCAGCGCGATGACCGCATAGCTGGCGTCGATGCCGAGATCGCCGATGTAGGCGGGAAAATGCGCTGTGATGAAAGCCACCTGAAAGCCGCAGACGAAAAAGCCGGCAGTCAGCAGAACATAGCTGCGATGCCCTAGCGCTTCGCGTAAAGCCTGTGCGGCCGTTTGCTTGAAGTCATTCTGGGAAACGCTTCCGCTGTTGGAATTGCCGCGCAGGGGGATGGCCAGAAGTGGCACGACGAGCATCATGGCGGCCATGATGATCAGCGATTGATGCCACCCATAGGCCGAGATCAGGCCCTGACCGAGCGGCGCAAACAGGAACATGCCCGCCGATCCCGCAGCGGTCCCCATTCCGAACACCAGGCTGCGACGTTCCGGTGGAACGTTGCGTGCGAATGCGGCAAGAACGATCCCGAAGGATCCGGCGGCAACGCCGAGACCGACCAGCAAGCCGCCACCCAGATGCAGCATTCCGGGTGTGGGGGCCCATGCCATGATCAGCAAGCCTGAGGCGTACATGATGCCCGAAAGCGCCAGAACGCGCCACGTGCCGTATTTGTCGGCAAGCGCGCCAAAAACCGGCGTGCCAAAGCCCCAGGCGAGGTTTTGAAGCGCCATTGCCAGCCCGAAGGTGGTGCGATCCCAACCCTTTTCGGCAAGCATCGGCAACTGGAAGAAGCCCATTGCCGATCGCGGTCCAAAGGTCAGCGCTGCGATCAGGCATCCGCATGCAATGATCAGCCAGGGCATCGCGGTCGCGGGCTTGGGGGATGCTACAATGGTTGTCATGGAGGTCAGATCCGAATGAGCAAGATTGCGGATAGCCCAGAAGATCCATTCTCACAATCGAATTGAAATGTTGGGTTCGTCAATTTCTTTGATGCGTCCAAGGAATAATCGAAGCGTAGAATGCGTTTCATCAATAGTGTTCGACGGGTTCGAATGGACGACAGGAAAAAGGCCATACTGGCGGAGATTCCGCGACTGCGGCGCTATGCGCGCGGTCTCGCGCGGGACCAGGACAGGGCCGATGACCTCGTTCAGGACACGCTTGAACGGGCTTTGATCAAACTTGACAATTGGCGGACGGAGGAGAGTCCACGTCGCTGGCTTTTCACCATCATGTACCATCTTTTCATCGATCAGATGCGTAGGACATCTCACCGAGCTGAGCAGGAAATGCTGCCACTGGATTCAAGTGAAGCGATCGGGGAGCCGGCCGTTCAACTCGATAGTGTGGCGGCGCTGGACATCATGGACGCCTTGCAGGCCATCGCGCCGGAGAGGCGGGCGGCGCTGTTGATCGTCGGTGTCGAGGGATTCTCCTATGCTGAGGCTGCGAGCATTCTCGGCATTCCCGCCGGTACGCTGATGTCCCGTATATCTCGGGGCAGAGAAGATCTGCGCGCCCGGTTGGATGACGCCGACCGTCGCCGCAATATCAGGGTCGTTGAGCGATGACCCCGCGAAACTTCACAGAACAGGATCTTCATCTGGCGCTTGATGGTGAAATGTCACCAGAAGATCGGCAGGCGCTCGACCTTTGGCTGGACAACAATCCTGAGATGAAAGCCAGAATGGGCCGATTTTCTGAGGATCGGGACCGGCTTCGCGCAGCCAATGCCCATTTGGTGTCGGAACCAATTCCGGAACGGTTCCAGCGCATTCTGACCCAGGACCCCAGCGCGCCAAGGCTGCGTACGTCTTGGCGACAACTCGTTGCCGCCAGCCTCGTTTTTGCTCTCGGCGCAATCGGCGGTTATGGCGTGGCCTCATGGCGCCAGTCTCCGCTCGCGCCGCTCAAGGCATTCGCCGACAGCGCGATCCAGGCCCATGATATGTACGCCGCTGAAAAACTGCATGTCGTAGAGGTCAAGGCCGATCAGCGAGACCACTTGATCGGCTGGCTGTCGAAACGCGTTGGTGTGCCTCTGGTGGCGCCGGACCTATCCACGCAAGGATACGAACTGATCGGAGGACGACTCTTGCCGGACGCGGGCAAGGCCGCCGCGCAATTCATGTACCAGAATGCTGACGGGGATCGTGTGTCTCTCTATGTGACGCGCGAACAGGAGAGAGCGCAAACGGGCTTCAAGTCCATCGTTGAGGGCAGCACGCGTGCCTATTACTGGATGGACGACGACTATGGCTGTGCGGTCGCAGGCGTTGCGCCCCAGAAAACCTTGTTGTCTATCGCCGACAGCGCCTACAGGCAGTATCTCGCGGCCGAAATTCGCTGACACCGCCTCGCCGAGCGAGATTCCGGTCAGCCTATCTGGACACAATTCGGCCCGAATTCTGGCGCGATAGCGCGATGATCCCGAAGCGGTGTGATTGCTTCGTGGCGGTGCGCAATTCCCGGTCCGACAGCGAACGATTTCCTGAAAGAATGACAGCAGCCATCCGCTTGGGCCGCATGTCCGATCTCGACGCCCTGATGGCGATCGAGCACGCAGCATTTTCGGGTGATCGCCTGTCGCGCCGCTCCATGCGCCGCTTTATCGGGAACGCTGGAAATAGCCTTCTGGTCGCAGAGGTTTCCTCCGTGATCGTCGGCTATGCGCTTGTTCTTTCACGCAAAGGAAGCACTGCAGCTCGCCTTTATTCAATCGCGGCAAATCCGCTGAACCGCGTTGCCGGTATCGGACGTCAGCTCCTTGCGGCCGCGGAGCAGATTGCCCAGGAGAGGGGAGCACGCGAGTTGAGGCTCGAGGTACGCGAAGACAATGGACGCGCGATAGGCCTCTATGAGCGTGCCGGCTTCGTGCGATTTGCATCCCGGCCCGACTACTATGCCGATGGCGCCACGGCGCTGCGCTACACCAAGAAACTCAGGGACAGGAACGGCCACGAATGAGCTGGGTCATCATAACCGGCAGGCAGACGGATCTCAGTCAGGTCGATACGCCCCACAAGATCATCACCAGCAGGGATTATCTGGCACATCCGGGTCTGTTTCGTGGCCAGAGACCCAAAGTCATAAATCTATCAAATCGTTACGACTACCAGAGCCGGGGCTACTACGCTTCATTGCTGGCCGGTTCGCGCGGTCAGAAAGTCATTCCATCCGTCGAGACGATGATCGATCTGTCCGAACCGAAACTCTACGAGAATGCACTTCCCGAGCTGGAGCAGGCGCTCAACAGATGCCGCAAGGACCTTGGTGGCGCTTTTCCCGCCAAGGTGACGGTTTTCTTCGGTATCGGCCCCTCGAAGGCGTGGGACCGTTTCGCAAAGCTGCTGTTTGACTGGTTTCGCGCCCCCGCGCTCGAGGTGACTATCAAGGACGGTGCGGAATGGGCGTCGATACGAAAAATCGGGTTCCACTCGCTCCTGCGCATGTCCCCGGATGAGAAGAAGCGCTTTCTCTCAGGGCTGGAATCCTACACCGGCCGCGAATGGCGCGATTCGAAGGCGCGGACGCCGGCGCGCTACAGCTTTGCCACACTCGTCGATCCCAACGAGGCTCTGCCGCCGTCGAGCATAGCGTCGCTGCGACATTGGTCGCGCATCGCGGACAAGATGGGCGTGGAAGTCGAGCCCATCGGACGGCGTGATCTGGCCAAGCTCGCCAATTACGACGCCCTGTTTATCCGTGAAACCACGTCGATTTCCAACCACACTTATCGTTTCGCGCGTCGGGCCGAACAGGAAGGAATGCCGGTCATCGACGATCCGCTCTCGATGATCCGCTGCACCAACAAGGTCTATCTTCAGGAACTCATGGCCCACCACAAGGTGGCGATGCCGCCTTCCGTGATGATCGCCGGTCCGTCTGACATGCAACTGGCGGCCGATACGTTGGGCTTTCCACTGGTGCTGAAAATTCCCGACAGCTCGTTTTCGCGTGGCGTGAAGAAGGTTTCGGATTTCGCCGAACTGAAAGCCCTCGCCACCGAGTGGATGGAAGACTCCGATCTGTTGATTGCCCAGAAATTCGTTCCCACGCAATTCGACTGGCGCATCGGCGTACTAGGTGGCCAGCCGCTTTTCGCCGTCCAGTATCTCATGGCGAAGAAGCATTGGCAGATTGTCAATCACAAGGCCAACGGCAAGCCGGAGGAAGGTGGTTTTAAATCCTACAAGCTGACCGAAACCCCAGCCGAAGTGGTCGATATGGCCGTCCGTGCCGCCCAGTGCATCGGCGATGGTCTCTATGGCGTGGACCTGAAAGAGACATCGCACGGGATTTTCGTTATCGAGGTGAATGACAATCCCAATCTCGACCATGGCTGCGAGGACAGCGGCGAAAAGGATGACGTCTGGGTGCGGTTGACCCAGTGGTTCATCGACAGGCTTGAGCGGCACGGGCGGTGAGCCCCGAATGCGGTGCAGTCTAGCGAGCCTCGCTAGGCGGCTGACCGGTCGCGTTCCAGTTGTTCGAAGCGCAGAACAAAAAGCTCTTCGGTCTGCATGACGGGGAGTGGTGCGAGATCGCGCGCGCTGAGCACAATACCAGCTGGTCGCCCAAAGAACTTCGTCGCCTCACCGATTGCGAATCCCGCAAGCAAGGTCGCCTCGAAATAGGCCGCGATCTGGTCGGCGCGCTTGATCTCTTTCTTGAGCTTGTCGGATATGGTGGCTTCGAGGGCGAACCGCAGATGAATGGCACGCTGGAGCCGCTCTTCAACCAGCTTATAGCCCCCGCCGACCACCGCCTTGAAGGGCGAGATCATGTCGCCAATCACATATTCGGGACCATCGTGCAGGAGAGCAGTCAGCCGCTGCTCGGGAGAGGCGTCAGGTTGCCGTTGTGAGAAGATCCGCTCGACCAGAAGGGAATGCTGAGCCACGGAAAACGCGTGGTCGCCAATGGTCTGCCCATTCCATCGGGCCACGCGCGCGAGACCGTGCGCAATGTCTGACACCTCGATATCCAGCGGAGACGGGTCCAGAAGATCCAGCCGCCGTCCTGACAACATGCGCTGCCAGGCCCGCGCCGGTGCTCCCTTGCCATCCACCATCAGTCGGCGTCCGGGAAACTGAACGTCACCCAATCAGGCAGGCGTAGCGCAATCTCCGCCTCGCCAGCAAAGATCGGTTCGGCTCTATCCATCGCGTCCTTCACCTTGTCGATGCGCGCGATGGCCAATGCCGCGCCGCCTTCAACGCTTCCCAACGTGCCGATCTCGCGTCCGCCTGCCGTGATTGGCGTTCCGGGAGCAGGCAACACGCCTTGCGTCTCCACGATCAGCACGCGGCGACGGGCCGTGCCGCGATGTTGCATGCGTGAGACGACCTCTTGACCGACATAGCAACCCTTCTTGAAGCCGACCCCGCCATTCTGGTCGAGCAGAACGTCGTGAGGGAAGGCATCGCCCAGCGCATAATCGTCACCGCTTTCCGCAACGCCGTGCCGAATCCGCATGCGGTTCCAATCGGCAATAGTCACGGTAGCTTCCAGCCCACTCGCATAGGCGCGCCTCACGCGACTGCCGCTGAAACGGGTATCGATAAGCCAGTTCGCAGTTGAATCAGTTTCTGAGGCGCTGGACTCATTATCGAAGGCAACCACGATATCTGTTTGATCCTGCGTCTCAATCTCCGCTTTTGCTCTGAGGCGATAGAGCATCAGCCGCTTCGCCAGATCCGAAGCCGCCGCCTTGCGCAGATCGAGCTGTAACGCGCCATTCGCGGTGCGAGAGACAAGAAAGTCGAACATGATCTTGCCCTGCGGGGTGAGCAACGCCCCCGGTTTGACCTCTCCCTGCTTGAGTGAGTCCAGATCGGTCGTGACAATGTTCTGCAGCAGGTGTTCCGCATCCGGGCCAGAAACGGTGATGAGGGCACGGTCCGGGAGGCGGACGATGGGCATGATGGACTCTCGCTTGCAAAGGGACGGGTCATTACGTAAGCCGCGACAACTCCGGGAGCAAGAGCATGGCTGAAACCTACGATCTCATCCTAAGTGGCGGCACCGTCGTCAATCATGACGGTCAGGGAGTGCGCGATCTGGGAATTCGCAACGGCCGGATTGCGGCAATCGGGGATCTGCGCGGCGCGAGCGCTGAAGAAACCGTTGATTGCCGCGGCCTCCATGTGCTGCCGGGCGTCGTCGATAGTCAGGTGCATTTCCGCGAGCCAGGGCTTGAGCACAAGGAGGATCTGGAAACGGGGTCGCGTGCAGCCGTTCTGGGCGGTGTCACCGCAGTGTTCGAGATGCCCAATACCAACCCTCTAACGACCAGCGAAGAAAGTCTCGCGGATAAGGTCAGCCGCGCCACTGGTCGCATGCATTGCGATTTCGCTTTCTGGGTTGGTGGCACGCGCGACAATGCGAAAGACGTCGGCGAACTCGAACGGCTTCCAGGCGCTGCCGGTATCAAGGTGTTCATGGGATCGTCGACTGGTGATTTGCTTGTCGAAGACGACGAAGGCGTTGCCGCGATATTGAAGAACACGCGCAGACGGGCAGCATTCCACTCGGAGGATGAGTTCAGGCTGCGTGAGCGTCTGGGCGAGCGCGTCGAAGGAGATCCATCGTCCCATCCGGTCTGGCGCGACGAAATTGCGGCCATGCGATGCACCGAGCGTCTTGTCTCCATCGCACGACGCACGCGCGCCCGCATCCATGTGCTTCACATCTCGACGGCTGAGGAAATCGCCTTCCTGGAACATCACAAGGACGTGGCAAGCTGCGAGGCGACGCCACATCATCTGACGCTGAGCGCGGACGATTATGCAACGCATGGCAACCTTATCCAGATGAACCCGCCGGTTCGTGCGTCGCGACATCGTGACGGTGTCTGGAAGGGTATAGCCAACGGCGTTGTGGACGTGCTCGGGTCCGATCATGCCCCACATACGCTGGAGGAAAAGGCGAAACCTTATCCCGCGTCGCCTTCCGGCATGACCGGAGTTCAGACACTTGTGCCCATCATGCTCGATCATGTGAATGCAGGACGCCTATCCATCGAGCGCTTCGTCGATCTGAGCAGCCACGGCCCGCAGCGGCTTTTCGGCATGGCGCGCAAAGGCCGCATAGCCGCTGGCTACGATGCGGATCTGACGGTCGTGGATCTCAAGCGGGAAGTCACCATCACCAACGAACAGGCGGGTTCACGCGCGGGCTGGACGCCATATCACGGGCGCAAGGTGAAAGGCTGGCCGGTTGGCACGCTCATTCGCGGCAACCGGGTGATGTGGGAAGGCGAGATCGCTACGCCGGGACTGGGCCAGCCTGTGCTGTTTGCCGAGGCGTTGCCGGGGTGAGGCGATCGACGTTCATTCGCTGAACCGTCGCCACGAAATGCAGGCCGCGGTCGAACAGCATGCTGAAAGGCTGAGGATAAAGGTCGAGCGCTTCCGTCCATCTCGTGGGCTCGATCCCCAGCAGCGCAAACATGTTGTTCCATTCGGCTTTCGATGGGTAGTTGTACGGCAATCGTACGTCGTGCCCGCGATTGCCGACCCAATCCATGAAACGCAATGTCGAATTCGCCGCGACACCCTCGCGCAGATGGTCCTTGATAATGACGCCATGGCGCGAGACGCGGACGCATTCGCGCAGAACCGCAGCCGGGTCGTCTGTGTGGTGGAGTACGTCGACGATCGTCACCCAGTCGAACGACTCGTCGTCAAAGGGGATGGTTGTTCCATCGTAGACCTGCGAGGGAATAGCGGAATGCGGACGCAGCATGACATCGATGCCGCGAAAACTGAGTTCCGGCCTATGGGTCATCACCGCCTGCGCGATCGACCCATCGCCGCAGCCGACGTCAAGCACGCTCTCGCCCGGCCCGATCGCCTTTGAGATGTGGGCAGCAAGCACCCGCACCCGCCGTCGGAAAACCGCCGCATCATGCGCGGCATTGAGCATCTGCTTTTGCAGTTTCACGCCAAGCCTCCAGCAATCGTCTGAAAGCAGGCTTACATCCAAAATTGCGAAAGAAGCACTAAGACGCGTCAGTCACCCGCGATGAAGAAAGACCATTTCCCATCTGGGGTGAAGCCGGCGCGATAGAAGATGTAGGCGCCATAGGTCTTCATGTCTTCATAGTCGCCGGCGGTGATAATCTTGAAAAGCTCTACCCTTTGGGGTGCCGACAATGCGTCCAGCGGGACGCCGAAGAAGTACGGCCAGACATAAAGCTCGTTGGGCTTGCCCGCGTCGAGGTGAACATAACCCGTGGAGAGGATTTCCTCCAGTATCGCCAGAATTTCCTGGCCGCCATCGTCGCCGGAAAGCTCTTTGAGATACGCAATCGGATCGCCGGAAATGCCTCCGAGTGACAGTTGCGTCTTGGCGTTGCCCGAATCGATGAACGGCCGCAATCTCTCCGGATCACCTGTTTTGGCCGCCTCGATGATGGCGTCGCGAATTTGGCGGACCGGCTCGGGCAATTTCGAGAAATCATACTCGACTTCGGGAATTGGCGCATTTGGGTCAATGCTCGTATCACCCGAATCGTCCGGCACTTGTTGGTCGTCAGGCAACTTCTCTTCGGGCGTCGGTGTAACGCCCGAATTGCCCGTGCCAGGGTTCAGCGGGTCGGGCAGGGGAACTTCCTGCGTGGGGGCGGGCTGCTGATCAGTGCCGCCGGTCGCAGGAGCGGGAGGAGGCAAATCCTCGCGCTGGATCTCGCTCAGCGCCAATGCGCTTACCGCAGGCAATGCAAACGATACGGCGGCAGTCGACAGCGCCAGCGCAATGGAGAATGCGGCCGCACGTCTGGCGCGACGGTAAAGCCGAACATCCGCAAAGAGCCGTGTCATAGATCGCACTCCGATCTTGTGACCCAAAAACTTCACCCGACAATACACGATTGGCAAAGGTATGAGGTTGCCCTAATGCCGCAGTCGCTGCGGTTCGAACTCGCCGGCGACCACTTTTTCCCGAACCCGGTCGAGCAGGGCAAGAACGGCGGCCTCGCCATTGCTTCGCAACAGCTCGGAGAACGCCGTGGCCAGCGCCGCCTCGGCGACAATCTCAGGTTCGATGCCAGCACAGATGCTGTCCGCCCAGGCTTCGTTGTGGCTCTCGACGGCAGTGAGGCGCTTTTCCTCACGTACCAATGCATCCAGTTCGCTGGCGCTCGGCTCGACACTCAACTCTGCCACCCTTTCATGCTCTTGGCGCCCGATAGGCGCAACTTGAGCAATCGCCTTAATGTCCCGTTAACACATGTAACACAGCCAGCGCGGCGCGCAGCCCCTACATTTGTGAAAAAGTTAACAGTCTCCTAATTGCCATACCGTGCTGCCACGTCGCGCGTCAACGTTTCGCCCTCTTTCATGTACCGCCGGATGGACTCGACCGCGGAGGCGGTGCAACTCCTATAGACGGCCTCGAAGGACCGATAGCCGCGATTGAATCGAGCAATAAAACGCGTACGGCGTTGCGGATCAGGGTTCTCGACTTCGAGCAGTTTCTCCATCTGGCCCCGCCAGGCCTCGCCCTTCTCGCCACACAGGTTGCGCAGATAGTGGAGCGAGCCGAGTACCTCCGCCAATCGCAGAAGATCCTGCTCGTAGGCAGCTTCGGCAGCTTCCGCCGGGCGCGGTACGCAAAGTGCCAGCAAAACTGCAAAAAGAATGGAAACCCTCGCCATGACCCTTCGTGACCAATGAATTTGTCAGCCGCAAGGCGGCGAATCAGGCCTCATCCATGAGGATCTGTTCAATGATCTCATAGACGGAACCGGTCAAAGGCATGTTGCGCGCTTCGTCCAGCGTATAGAAATCCGCGAATTCAGCATCGTCTCCGACAACCAGCGCGCCGGAAGGATCGAAACCGCGAAACACGGTCAGCCGAAACGCATGTGGCGAGTGGGCGCCCTCGGCGGGAATGGAAATGGCGATAATTGGTTCGACGCGACCGACATTCAAACCTGTTTCTTCCATCAGTTCGCGACGTGCTGCCTGTTCGAGGGTTTCGCCTGGCTCTACCTTGCCTCCGGGAAACGCGTACAGGCCCTTTGCGGGCGCGCGTCCGCGCCGAACGAGAAGCGCCTTTCCGGCCCTGGTGACCGCGACGGAAACGGCAGCGATCTCGTCTTGGAATGTGGGAGTTTCGATGCCCATCGGCCGGCCGCCCATTGCGAAGCTGAATACAAAACCCCACCATAAGCGCCCAAGGCGCGGCCGCAAGGCGCAAAGCCGCGCGGTCCGGGCAGGATGCGACGACATCGGGAGCAGTAAGCATGTGCGGTCGCTTTGCACTCAATCTGACGCCTGAGGATATAGAGGCGCTGTTTCGCGTTGCGGATGTCGAGCCGTTTCCTCCGCGCTACAACATTCCGCCAACCGAGCCCATCTTGATGGTGATACGCGACCATCCGCGCACGCCCGGCTCAAATTTGCCGGAGAATCGGACGATTCTGGTACGCTGGGGCTTCATTCCCGGCTGGGCGAAAGATCCCAAGAAACTGCCATTGCTGATCAACGCGCGTTCGGAGACGGCGGCGGAAAAGAACACCTTTCGCGCCGCCATGCGGCATCGCCGCACACTGGTTCCAGCCTCTGGCTTCTATGAATGGAAACGCGACGGATCGAAGAAGTCGCAACCCTACTGGGTTCGGCCGCGCAATGGAAATTTCTTTGCATTCGCGGGCTTGATGGAAACCTGGTCGGAGCCGGGCGGTTCAGAGATCGACACTGGCGCGATCCTTACCACCGGGTCGAGCGGCGCGCTTGCCGATATCCATGACAGAGCGCCGGTCGTGATCGAACCGAAGGATTTTGAGCGTTGGCTCGACTGCCGCAACTATGAGCCGCGCGAAGTTGCCGATCTCATGCAGCCGGCCCAGGCAGATTTCTTCGAGGCAATCCCTGTGTCCGACAAGGTCAACAAGGTTGCAAACAAAGGGCCTGACCTTCAGCAGCGGGTCGAAATCAGTCCGCCTCGACCCGAGTCCGGCAAATCCGCCCCTCCCGCCGGGGAAGGGCAACTTCGCCTGTTGTAAAGTGACAGCCTCAGGCGCGTTTGGCCTTCGGCGCGGGAGCCTTGCGAGCATGCAGCAGCGCGGCCGAGATCGCGGCCGGTCCGATGGCGCGGTAGTGTTTGGTGATCGAAGCCATTTGCTTGCGCAGACGGTCTGCTTCGATTTGGGCCTGTGACATGGGTCTTACCTAGCGTCAGTTCACTTGAGGGAAGTTTCGAGATGATGCCCGATTCCGACAAATTCGTGACATCCACATACTTTGCCGGCGTCTTGCTTCGAATGCTGCGTTCGCATGTTTAATCAAATCTTACGAACCGTGATTCCGCTAGCCGATTGGCATGAAATCTCGGCCATGCGTCTTGACTGCAACACCTGCCGCGGCGATAACCCGCGCATGAACACGACCCTCTGCATTTGCGGATTTTGCATTATTGGCTAGCGCACGCGCTGGTCCGGTCGTTTTCGCCTTCTCTCGACAGATAGAACAAAACGCAACGGGCCAGCCGGCCTGACAGCAATGCGCCGCATTCATTCGGATACAACCGGGCCGATAAGCCCACAGCGTGACCAGGAATTTCGATGTCTGAGCCGCAAACCCAACTGCGCATCTACAATACGCTGACGCGATCGAAGGAGGTTTTCAAGCCGATCGATCCCGACAATGTGCGCATGTATGTCTGTGGTCCGACCGTCTACGACTACGCCCATATCGGCAACGCCCGTCCGGCGATTGTTTTCGACGTGATGTTCCGGCTGCTGCGCCATGTCTACGGCGAGACGCACGTCACCTATGTCCGCAACATCACGGACGTCGACGACAAGATCAACGCCCGCGCCCTGCGCGACTTCGGGGACGACATCGCGGCGGAAAAATTGTCTCTGAACGAGGCTATCCGCAAGGTCACCGAACCCACCTTCGACCAGTACCAGAAGGACGTGACTGCACTTGGCTGCCTGCCGCCGACGCACCAGCCGCGCGCGACCGAGTTTGTCCTGCCGCGCGCCGACGGCAAAACCGATATGGCGAGCCTGATTCAAAATCTCATCGATCGGGGCCATGCCTATGTAACCGCTGGGGAAGTGCTGTTCGACACTGCGTCGATGAACGACTACGGCCAGCTTTCCAAACGCCGGCTCGATGAGCAGCAGGCGGGTGCGCGCGTCGAGGTCGACGCTAGCAAGAAGAACCCCGGCGACTTCGTGCTGTGGAAGCAGTCGTCCGGCGATGAACCCGGCTGGGACGCTCAGTTTCGGCTACCGAACGCGGAAGCCGTGATGATCCATGGTCGTCCGGGCTGGCACATCGAATGCTCCGCGATGTCCGCCGCCTATCTGGGCGAGGTGTTCGATATTCATGGCGGCGGCCTCGATTTGATCTTCCCGCATCATGAGAACGAGATCGCACAGTCGCGGTGCGCGCACGGCACCGACGTGATGGCCAACTACTGGATGCACAACGGCTTTCTGCAGGTCGAAGGCCGCAAGATGTCGAAGAGCGAGGGCAATTTCGTCACGATTCACGAATTGCTGGAGACGGAAAAATTCGGCGGCCGCAAATGGCCAGGCGAGGTGCTGCGGCTGGCAATGCTGATGACCCACTATCGCGAGCCGATTGATTTTTCGGTGCGGCGGCTAGAGGAGGCGCGCAATATTCTAGCAAGTGTGCAGCGCTGGGCCTTTGCTGCCCAGGAGATCGGCTTCTCACCTGAGTATGATATTGAATCGCCAAACGAGGGTGTACTTTCATCTCTGGCTGACGACTTGAACACGCCAGCTGCAATTCAGAATATCCAACGGCAGGTGTCAGTTGTGGCCGATAGGGATGCTCAGGAAACTGTTGGTCACGATCGTCGACTTGCGGAACTTCGGCAATCGCTCCGGTTGCTCGGATTTCGGGTAGAGGCGGACTTGGATCTCGATTTGGTGGCAAAGGCTAAGCAGTCAATAGATCAACGTCTCGCTTTCATTGCTGACAAAAACTGGGCCGAGGCCGACCGCATCCGCGACGAACTTCTCGCGCAGGGTATCCAGTTGAAGGACGGCAAGGATCCGGAAACCGGCAAGCGCATCACGACATGGGAATTGAAGCGATGAGGGCCACTCGTGCCGCATGTCGGCTTCGGTGGTATTCTGGCAACTGAATTCTTTCGGCAGGACATCAAGCCCATGATCGATCACACTGGAATTTCCGTCGCGGACTGGGACAAGTCACAGGCGTTTTATGACGCGGCGTTTGCGCCGCTCGGATCGCGTCTGCTGTATATGGTGCCCGACCAGTATACCGATGGCAGCAAGGTCGGCGGCTACGGCAGCGTGAAGCCGGAATTCTGGCTGCACGAGAGCAGGAACACGGGACCGGGCCGCCACTACGCTTTCACCGCGAATTCTCGCGCCGAGGTCGACGCATTCTACGCTGCCGCCATGGCCGCCGGTGGGAGGGACAATGGCGCGCCGGGTCTGAGGCCGCATTATCACGAGAATTACTACGGCGCATTCGTGCTCGATCCCGACGGCAACAATATCGAGGCGGTCTGCCACAAGCCCGAGGACGCGGCATGAGCCTCGACAATCGTCCGCACTATTCGGGCGGCTGCCAGTGCGGGGCAGTGCGCTTCCGTGTGGAAGGAGCGCTGGGCGATGCCTCGGTGTGCCATTGCCGGATGTGCCAGAAGGCCAGCGGCAATTTCTATCTACCATTGGTTTCCGTTCGGCAGGCGATCCTCACATGGACGCGAGGTCAGCCGACACGGTTCCAGTCTTCCAATTTTGCCTATCGCGGCTTCTGCGCCAATTGCGGCACGCCTCTGACCTATGAGGCGCCTGATGGCGTGGCCCTGACCATCGCATCATTTGACGAACCCGAAGAGATTTCTCCCACCATCCAGTGGGGCATCGAGGCCAAGTTGCCGTATGTGGACGGAATCGCGAAACTGCCGGCTGAGGACACCATGGCCGATCAAGGCGCGGCGAGCTTTCTGGCTGATCTGATTTCCTTCCAGCATCCCGATCACGATACCGAAACCTGGCCGAAGGAGGACGGGCATGAGTGATACACAAACGCGTACCGGCGGTTGCCAGTGCGGTGCCGTACGCTTTCGCATTCACGGAGAACTGGGACGCGCATCGCTCTGCCATTGCCGCATGTGCCAGAAGCAGTTCGGCTCGTTCTTCGGCGCCTTCGTCAATGCACCCGCAGGTGTCGAATGGACACGCGACCAGCCGAGTGTTTTTCAGTCCTCGGTGAATGTCGAGCGCGGTTTCTGCGCGCGTTGCGGAACGCCATTGTTTTATCGCAACCCGGAAGGCATCGACATCGCCATTGGCGCCTTCGATGAGCGCGATGATCTGGCGCCGTCAATCCAGCTGAACCACAAATACAAGCTGCCATGGATCGAGAGCATTTTCGACCAGCCCGTTCATTCCGACCCCAGCTACTATACACGTCAGGAGGAGATCATTTCCTTCCAGCATCCCGACAACGAGACCAGCAATTGGCCGGCGCATGGGTTGAAATTATGAGTTCTGATTTGCGCAAACTCTATCCCGAGATCGAACCTTTCGAGAGCGGCATGCTCGATGTCGGCGATGGACATCAGGTCTATTGGGAGCGATGCGGGACCAAAGGCGCGAAACCTGCCGTTTTCCTCCACGGCGGGCCCGGCGGGACGATCTCGCCGAGCCACCGCCGCCTGTTCGATCCGAAGCTCTATGATGTCACGCTGTTCGATCAGCGCGGCTGCGGGCGCTCCGTCCCGAACGCTTCGCTGGACGCCAATACGACGTGGCATCTCGTGGCCGACATCGAGCGGCTGCGCGTTCTGGCTGGTGTCGACAAATGGCTCGTCTTTGGAGGGTCCTGGGGGTCGACGCTTGCACTCGCCTATGCCCAGACGCACCCCGATAGGGTCAGCGAACTGGTCGTTCGCGGAATCTACACGCTGACGAAAGCTGAGCTTGATTGGTACTATCAGTTCGGCGTCTCGGAAATGTTCCCCGACAAATGGGAGCGTTTTGTGGCGCCCATTCCTGAAGCCGAGCGCGGCGACATGATGGGCGCGTACCGCAAGCGGCTGATCGGTTCCGACAGAAAGGCGCAAGTGGAAGCGGCGAGGGCCTGGAGCATGTGGGAAGGGCAGACGATCACGCTCTTGCCCGAACCCTCGACCAGCGACGCTTTCGAGCAGGAAGACTTTGCCGTCGCCTTCGCCCGCATCGAGAACCATTACTTCGTTCACGCCGGCTGGCTGGAGGAGGGCCAGTTGCTCAGGGACGCATACAAGCTCAAGGGCATACCGGGCGTCATCGTGCACGGCCGTTACGACATGCCGTGCCCCGCAAAATATGCGTGGCTTCTTCACAAGGCGTGGCCCGATGCGGAATTTCATCTCATAGAGGGAGCCGGGCATGCCTATTCGGAACCGGGAATTCTCGATCGGCTGATACGCGCGACAGACAAGTTTGCAGGGAAGACCCTTTAAAGTCCGGCTGCCAGGAGGGGGCGCTTAGCCGCCCCGTACAGTGATGACCAAGCAACGCCTCTATCTCTTCGACACGACGCTCCGCGATGGTCAGCAGACCCCGGGCATCGATTTTTCGGTGGAGGACAAGATCACGATTGCCGAACTGCTCGATCAATTTGGCATGGACTATGTCGAGGGCGGGTATCCGGGTGCAAATCCCACCGACACAGAGTTTTTCACGTCAAAGCGCACGCGCCGTTCGAAGTTCGTCGCCTTTGGGATGACCCGGCGTGCCGGTGTGTCGACATCGAACGACCCCGGCCTCGCGACACTTATGCAGGCCAAGTCAGACGCAATCTGCTTCGTTGCCAAGAGCTGGGACTACCACGTCCGCGTCGCGCTGGGCTGCACCAATGAGGAGAACCTGGAATCGATACAGGCATCCGTCGCGGCAACCACTTCCGCCGGAAAGGAAGCGCTGGTCGATTGCGAACACTTCTTCGACGGCTTCAAGGCAAATCGCGACTACGCCTTGGCATGTGCGCGCACGGCCTACGATGCGGGCGCCCGCTGGATCGTGTTGTGCGACACAAATGGCGGCACCCAGCCGAGCGAAGTGCGCACGATTGTAGAGGCGGTGATCGCTTCGGGCATCCCCGGTGACCGCCTTGGCATTCATGCGCATGACGACACGGGACAAGCCGTGGCCAATTCGCTTGCAGCAATCGATGCAGGCGCCAGGCAGGTGCAGGGAACGCTGAACGGCATTGGCGAACGCTGCGGCAACGCCAATCTGATAACGCTGATCCCGACGCTTCTGCTGAAGCCCTGGTTTGCCCAGCGGTTTGAGCTTGGCATCTCGGCAGACGCGCTTGCCGGCATCACGCGTCTTTCCCGTGCTTTCGATGAACTGTTGAACCGCGCGCCCGAAGCGCAGGCGCCCTATGTCGGCAGTTCGGCATTCGCGACCAAGGCCGGTATTCATGCCTCGGCTTTGCTGAAGGAACCGCAGACCTATGAGCATGTCCCCCCCGAAAGCGTGGGCAACCAGCGCAAGGTGATGGTGTCGGATCAGGGTGGCAAGGCCAATTTCATTGCCGAACTGAAGCGGCGCGGAATCGACGTGCCCAAATCCGATGGCCGTCTGGATTCGCTGATCGCGGTGGTGAAGGAGCGGGAGGCGCAGGGCTATGCCTATGAGGGCGCCGACGCCAGCTTCGAGCTACTGGCGCGGCGCATGCTGCACAGCGTACCCGAATTCTTTTCCGTCGACTCGTTCCGCTGCATGGTTGAGCGACGTTTCGATGCCAATGGCGACCTTAAAACGGTCTCCGAGGCGATCGTGAAGATCGTCGTGGATGGTGAGGAACGCATGTCGGTGGCGGAAGGGCATGGCCCCGTCAACGCCCTCGATCTTGCACTGCGCAAGGATCTGGGACGCTATCAGAGTGAAATCGCCGATCTCGAACTGGTCGACTACAAGGTGCGTATCCTCAATGGCGGCACCGAGGCGGTGACGCGGGTTCTCATAGAATCGCATGACGCCACGGGAAGCCGCTGGCGCACGGTTGGCGTGTCGGACAACATCATCGACGCTTCCTTCCAAGCGCTCATGGATTCGGTCGTGTTCAAGCTCATGAAGAACCGCGAAATGGCCGGGCTGATCGCCGCGGAGTGACCATTGCCGGTTGATCCATCAACGCGGACTGCATGGACCATTAGAAATTTGCGATGGTTCTTTTGCCTCGAACTCGCCATACGGCCCGCATGAGCGATCAAACCCCGAGCGACGCTTCGCAAGGCGTCAGCATGCGCGGTCTGCTATTTGCAGTCGGCGCTTATGCGCTATGGGGTGTGTTCCCCGTCTTCCTGAAAATGCTGGGTCACATGCCGGCCACGGAGGTCGTGGCGCATCGGGTCATATGGTCGGTGCCGCTAGCCGGCGTCGTATTGTGGTGGCTTGGGCGTACGTCCGATCTGAAGGTAGCGTTCACTTCACCGCGAACCCTGCTGATGGCAACGCTGACCGCGATCCTTATCGCGATCAACTGGGGCATCTATATCTGGGCGGTGGTTGCGGGTAGAACCGTGGAGGCAGCGCTCGGCTACTACATCAATCCGCTGGTGACCGTGCTCATGGGGGTGATTCTGCTGGGGGAGCGCTTCAGCTTTCCTCAAATCGTGGCCCTTGCACTGGCCGCTCTTGCGGTTGTCGTGCTGACCGTCGACGCCGGCGGGCTGCCATGGGTGTCCCTTGTGCTTGCAGGGTCCTTCGCGACATACGGTTACCTGCGCAAGACGCTGCCGATTGGTCCAAGCCAGGGCTTCTTTCTGGAAGTTCTTTTGCTCAGCGTGCCCGCATGCGCATATGTCATCTGGCTGCAGTGGAATGGCCTGAACCATTTTCTGCTTTCGTCTCCCGGTGACATGGGCCTGCTCGTGCTGTGCGGTCCGGTCACTGCCATTCCATTGCTGCTTTACGCATTCGGAGCCAAGCTTCTACCGCTTTCTGCTATCGGACTGACGCAGTACATAGCGCCATCGCTGATGCTTCTGATCGCCGTCTTCGTGTTCGGCGAACCTTTTGACCTGGTCCATCAGATCGCGTTCGCCCTTATCTGGCTGGCGCTTGGCATCTACACCTGGTCGATCATTCAACCCCGCTCTCCCGCAAAAAGCTGAGGACGCGCCATGTACACGCTCCACATCGCAAACAAGAACTACTCATCCTGGTCTCTGAGGCCGTGGGTTTTGATGCGAATGCTCGACATCCCGTTCGTGGAGCGTATCGCTCCGTTGCCGGGCGCCCGTAGCTTCGAGATCTACCGCGCGTTCTCTCCAAACGGACGTGTGCCGTGTCTCAATGACGATGGCTGGGCGGTTTGGGACTCGCTTGCCATTGTCGAGTATCTGGCTGAGCGCCATTCGACCGTTTGGCCAGCCGAAGCGAAGGCTCGTGCCTGGGCCCGGTGTGCTGCGGCCGAAATGCACTCCGGCTTTGCAGCGCTACGCAATGATTGCGGTATGTCATGTGGCGTTCGGGTGCAGATGAAACCCCATTCTCCAGCGCTGGCTCAGGACCTGTTCCGTCTCAACGATCTCTGGAACGACGGCCTTGGAAAATTTGGCGGGCCTTTTCTCGCAGGTGAACACTTTACGGCCGTCGATGCCTTTTTCGCGCCTGTGGCGTTTCGTGCTCAGACATATGGCCTCACTTTCGAAGGGCCCGCGTCTGCCTATCCCGCACTTCTTCTCGATCTTGCGCCGATGCGGGAGTGGTACGAAGCGGGGCTCCTGGAAAGCTGGCGGGACCTTGATCACGAAGCTGAGGTGGCAGCTGCGGGCACGATAACGCAGGATTTGCGCGCTCCCGCTTAGGCGGCGGCACCCGCTTCACCGTGCCGCCGGTTCCAGTGCTAAGGGAACTAGCGGGCGGCTACATCTTCTCGATTAGCGCGTCGACGCCTTCGTTCGGTTCGCCCGAAGCCGTTGCGGCTGTAACGATGGCGGGCACAACGGCTTTCGCATCCTCGACAACGATGGGATTCACCAGATGGCCGGAGTGAATGAAGCCTTCGGTGCGCATATGATCGAGCAGCCTCAGCATCGGTGTCCAGAAATCTCGAATGTTGGCGAATACCATGGGCTTGCGATGATGCCCGAGCTGCCCCCAGGTCATGATCTCAACAATCTCCTCCACCGTTCCGATGCCGCCTGGCAGTGCCACAAAGGCGTCTGATTTCTCGAACATTGTATGTTTGCGCTGGTGCATGTTCTCGGTGACGACCAACTCGTCGAGTTCACTCAGCGCGGCTTCGGTGGCTTCCTTGTTCATCAGAAAGCGCGGGATGATGCCGGTAACCTTGCCGCCGGCGCGCCGTGCACTATCGGCGACGGCGCCCATGATGCCCTTGGTGCCGCCGCCATAGACGAGCGTGATACCGGATTCGGCGATGGCGCGACCCAGTTGGCGGCCAGCAGCAACATAGGATTCGTCGCGGCCTGGTGATGAGCCGCAATAGACACAGATTGAGCGAATCGTATTCATGAGTTGATTGAGATGCCTTCGTGCGGAGGGTCAAGACAGAAAAGGCTTTTTTCTTGTCGGTCGTTTCAAGACCGGCTAGGACGATTTAAGCGGCTAAGGGGCTTCGCGTAATGACCAATCCATTGAAAGTTCTGCTTTTCTTGGCAGGCGGCACGGCGATTGCCGCTGTGGCGGCCTACCTGTCCGGCGCGCTGGACCCAATTCTCCAATCTGAGCCGCCCGCGGCGGTCGCGAATGTGCCGACCGATGGCGCGGCTTCTGTGCCGACCAGCGAGACGACGCTGAAGGAAGACAGGCTCGAGACCGAAGACAAGCCCGCCGCTGCAACGCCGTCTGTGACGACGGACGCTGCCCCATCGGCCGAGCCGGCGACACCATCAGATGACGTCCAAGCAGAGGTCGCCAGCACTGGCACGCAGACGCAGCCGGCTGAACCAGCCCAGCAGCCCGAAGCCGCGCCGTCCATGGAAGCTGCGGCAACGCCCAGTTTCGATCTTCTTCGCGTGGAGGGCGACGGATCGATGGTCATCGCCGGCAGGGCGGCCCCCAATGCGACGGTCGAACTCCTGAATGGCGAAACGGTGATCGGGAGCGGCAAGGCGGGCCCACAAGGAGACTTTGTCGTCATCCTCGACAATCCGCTGGCGCCCGGCGACTACCAGATCACGATCCGCACGATCAATGGCGACAATTCCAAGTCGGTTTCTACGCAAACCGCCATCGTCTCTGTGCCTGTCGAGCCGACTGGACAGGTTCTGGCAATGATCGAGGAACCCGGCAAGCCGAGCGAGATCATCACAGTTCCACAACCTGCTCCGTCTTCCGCTGTTGAGGCCCCCAAGCCTGACAAACCCGAGGTTGCGGAGGGCGCTGGCGCCCCCGCCGAACAGGCTCCTGCCAGCGAACCGGCGCCAGTGGAAGCTCCCGCGACGGCAACCGAGCCGCAGGAAGCCGACGAGCCGAAGGCTGCCGAGACCGCTGGAGCAAGTGTCGAACAAAAGGCCGCGGAGCCTGCGCCGTCTGCCGAAGCGGACAAGGTTCAGGCTCCCGCCGCTGACGTCGCGACTGCGCAGGCAGAGCCACCAGCTGATAAGACGGAACCCGAAGCGGTAGCGGCAGCTGATGAGCCTGCTGCGTCAAAAACGGACCAGCCGGCACAGGCAGACGCACCCGCACAAGTTGCTGCGGCGGACCCGACCGCAGGGCAAAAGCCAACAGCAACGGAGCAGCCTTCCGAGCAGGCACGCCCCTCGCAGATAGTCGTGGAGGCGGTTGAGATCGACGGCCGCAACGTTTTTGTGGCTGGCCGCGCTGATCCAGGCTCTGTGGTGCGAGCTTATGCAAACGAGATCCTGCTCGGCGAGGCGCTCACTTCCGCAGGCGGACGATTTCTCGTGGAGGCGACACGCGATCTGCCGGTGGGGAGCTATATCATCCGCGCGGATGTCATTTCCAAGGACGGCAAGAGCGTGACGGCGCGCGCAGCCGTTCCGTTCGAGCGCGAGCCCGGCGAGAACATCGCGGCCGTCGCCGATTCGGCACAGGAGACTGCGCCGAAAGTTGCAGAGACGGAGGCCTCAACAACGCCCGAAGCCGAGGCGAAAGCCTCGGATGAATCAGCGGAGCCCAAGGTGGCGGCTGCCCAAACCCCACCTGCGGCATCTCCCGCCACCGAAAGCGCGCAAGCAACGGCTCCTGCGAGTACCGAAACGCCGCCAGTCGCGGTCGCGGACAACGAATCGCCAGCCGAACCGTCCGCCAATGCGGAGACGCCTGCGGCCGCGTCTCCGGCAACTCAGAGTGAGACACCGGCTGTTGCTTCCGACGCAACCCAAATTTCGCCTGCGAGTGAGGCACCTGCGCCTGTCGCAGGGGCGGGCGAAACTGCACCGGCCGCTCCCGCCGCAACAGAAACTCCTACTGTCAGTGCCGAAGTGAAACCGGCACCGTCTTCGGCGGAAGACAAAGCTGCTGTGCCGTCAACGGCAAGCGAGACACCCAAGGCGGAACAACAGCCCCCCGCCGATGTCGCAGGCAATACCGTGACGGAGGAGGTCACGGCACCGCCGCTTCGAAGCGTCAAGAGCGCGGTGATTATCCGTCGAGGCGACACGCTGTGGCGCATTTCACGTCGCGTCTACGGCCGCGGGGTTCGCTATTCGACGATCTACCTCGCCAATCAGGATCAGATCCGCGATCCGGACATGATCTGGCCGGGCCAGGTCTTCGGCGTGCCGAATCGCACGGCGGAGGGTGAAGAAGCCGACATCAGCAAGATGGGCGAACAGGGCACCACGCAGCAAGAATAGCCTCCCGCTTGGTTGCAATTCGATTATTCATCGTCTATCGCCGATAGACGATGAATACCTCTCACCCAATCGATGCATGCAGAGGCCCGGCCACCGCTGAACATGTTGCCTTGTCGTCGGGCGAACTTGCGGCAAAGCTCGCTGCATTGGCTCATCCAACGCGTCTCGAGATTGTGTCCCGCATTGCCGGTCTCGGGCCGTGTTGCTGCAAGGATGTCGTCGCCTGCGTCGGTTTTGCGCAGTCAACGGTCTCCCAGCACCTGAAAGTGCTCGTCGACGCCGGGCTGCTTAGCTTTGCCAACAAAGGCCAGCGTTCCTGCTACGAGTTGAACCACGAGGCGTTGGCTGAAGTCGCAGCAGTCATCACGCGCTTTGCAGAAGCTTGCTGTGTTCCGCAGCTCAAGGACCAGTAATGGCCAATAAGACCGTATCTGCCGATTCAGGCTCGACGTTCAGAACACTCATGAACCTCTGGCCCTATATGTGGCCGGCTGATCGCGCAGATCTGCGCTTTCGTGTGATCTGGGCCACCGTCTATCTGGTTCTTTCCAAGCTTGTTCTGGTGGTGGTGCCCTATTTCTTCAAATGGGCAACGGACGCGCTGAGTGGCACGCCCCATTCGCCGCCACCTCTGCCCGCTTTTCTAGTTGTGCCCGCCGCATTGGTGATTGCCTACAATCTGATGCGGCTGATCCAGGCGGGTTTCAACCAACTGCGCGACGCGCTTTTTGCCAGCGTCGGCCAACATGCGGTTCGCAAGCTCGCCTATCAGACCTTCGTGCACATGCATCAGCTTTCGCTTCGCTTCCATCTCGAGCGGCGGACCGGCGGGCTGTCACGTATCATCGAACGCGGCGTGAAGGGGATAGAGGCGATCGTGCGCTTCACGATTCTCAACACGATCCCGACAATTCTCGAATTCGCGTTGACTGCCGTCATTTTCGCTGTCGCGTATGGGTGGGTCTATCTTGTGGTCGTTGCGGCAACTGTCGCCGCCTACACTTGGTTTACGGTGTGGGCCAGTGACTGGCGCATCGCCATTCGCCGCGAAATGAATGACAGCGACACAGAGGCGAACACCAAGGCAATCGACTCCCTGCTGAATTTCGAAACGGTCAAATACTTCAATAACGAGCAGATGGAAGCAGAGCGCTTCGACCGGTCGATGGCGCGTTATGAGATCGCGGCGACAAAGACATGGACATCGCTCGGCTGGCTGAATTTCGGCCAAGCGGCGATCTTTGGGGTTGGCATGCTGGCGATCATGCTGCTGTCGGCGCGGGAGGTGGCGGCAGGTACCCACACGATCGGTGATTTCGTCTTCGTCAACGCCATGCTGATGCAGCTGTCGGTTCCCCTGAATTTCATCGGATTCATCTACCGCGAGATCCGTCAGGGGCTGACTGACATCGAGAACATGTTCGACCTTCTGGATGTCAAACAGGAGGTGCTGGACAAGCCGGATGCTAAGCCTGTGGCCGTGGAGGCTGGACGTGTCGAGTTTCGTAACGTCGAGTTTTCCTATGATCCTACAAGGTTGATCCTGCGCGGTGTCAGCTTCGACGTGCCGGCTGGCAAGACGGTCGCCATCGTCGGGCCGTCAGGCGCCGGAAAGTCCACCATCTCCCGCCTTCTGTTCAGGTTCTATGATATCCAGTCCGGCTCCATTCTGATCGACGGACAGGATATCCGCGACGTCACCCAGGAAAGTTTGCGTCAGGTCATTGGCATGGTGCCGCAGGACACGGTGCTGTTCAACGACACGATTGCCTACAACATTCGCTACGGGCGGCCGGATGCCTCGGAGGAGGAAGTTCGAAAAGCTGCTGATCTGGCGCAGATATCAGGTTTCATCGAAACGCTGCCAGACGGGTACAAGTCGATGGTCGGAGAGCGGGGCCTCAAGCTTTCCGGAGGCGAGAAGCAACGCGTCGCTATCGCGCGCACCATTCTCAAGGCACCCCCCATCCTCATTCTGGATGAAGCGACATCTGCGCTGGATACCCTCACAGAGCAGGAGATCCAGTCAGCGCTCGATATCGTCAGTCGGGGCCGAACGACGATCGTTATTGCCCACCGTCTGTCTACGGTCGTTTCCGCCGATGAGATTATCGTACTGAAAGGCGGGGTGATTGCCGAGCGTGGAACGCATCCGCAACTGCTCGCGGCAGCTGGGCTCTATGCCGACATGTGGAACCGCCAGCGCGAGGCCACCGAGGCGGAAGAGCGGCTTCGCATTGCCCGCGAATCCGACGAACTGGGTGTGGTGGTTCGCCGACGCACGCCTGAAATAACCTGAAACACCCCGGCCGCGTGATCACGAGCGTATCAGCTGTCTGCCTCATGCGTTGCCGTATGCAGTGCTTTAGCCTAACTAGGCAGCAGCTTTTACAACCTCGCAGGAGCACATGAGTCTCGTCGACACGATCAAGCGGACATTCGTTCCGATTCACCGCGAGGGCTATCCCTTCATTGCGGCCTTTGCGGTTGCTACTCTCGTACTCTGGCTCATCTCCGCCTATCTCTTTTTCATTGGGCTCGTGCTGACCGCATGGTGCACATATTTCTTCCGGGATCCCCAGCGCGTAACGCCCCTTGACGACCGGCTGATCATCAGTCCGGCCGACGGCGTGGTGTCATCCGTCGGTCCCGCCGTTCCCCCTCAGGAACTCGGTCTTGGCGGCGCGGAAATGATGCGGGTCTCGGTATTCATGAACGTGTTTTCATGTCACGTGAACAGAGCTCCGGTTCGCGGGCGCATCACCGTCATCCAGCACCGGGCGGGCAAGTTCCTCAATGCGGAACTCGACAAGGCGAGCGCCGAGAACGAACGCAATGGTCTCGTTATCGACAGTCCAAATGGCAAGATGGCGGTGGTCCAGATTGCTGGTCTTGTTGCCCGCCGGATCATCTGCTGGGCAAATCCGGACGAGAACATCGGCGCCGGTGAGAGATTCGGTTTGATTCGATTTGGATCGCGCGTTGACGTTTACTTGCCGGCCAATGCCCGGCCCCGCGTATCGCTCGGCCAGACTGCCGTGGCGGGTGAGACCATTATCGCCGATGTCGATGGGTCTCCCACGCTTCCGCTCTATCGCGCGGCCTGAGGTCGGGATGCGTCGTCGTTTCGGTACATTCGAACCTCATGGACGCGGAGGCCCCCGCATCCGCGAAATCCCCATCCGGATGCTGTTTCCGAACGTGATCACCGTGCTTGCCATTTGCGCAGGGCTGACCGGTATCCGTTTGGCCTTTGAAAACAAGTTCGAGATGGCGGTCACGATGGTGCTCATCGCAGCCTTTCTCGACGGCATCGATGGGCGGATGGCGCGGGCGCTCAAGGCGACATCGCGCTTTGGCGCTCAGATGGATTCGCTTGCCGATATCGTCAATTTCGGCGCTGCGCCTGCGATGGTCATCTATGCGTTTCTGCTGGATGGAACCGGGCCGTTGGGCTGGATCTCTGCGCTGGTATTCGCCATAGCCTGCGGACTTCGGCTGGCTCGCTTTAACGTGCTCGATGAAGATCTGATCGAGCGTCCCGCCTGGCAGGGCGAGTATTTCGTCGGCATTCCCGCGCCTGCTGGCGCTTTGCTGGTACTTTTGCCGACCTATCTGGTCTTCAACGGCATTGTGCCCAGTCCGGCCTATGCCTTCGGAAGCGCCATCTTCACCATTCTTGTTGCGCTCCTGATGGTCAGCCGCCTGCCGGTGTGGTCGGGCAAGACGATGGGTCAGCGCATTCCGCGAGACTATTTTCCGCTGATCATCATGGCTGTGATGATCTATGTCCTGCTGCTTGTGAACTATCCATGGATCACGCTTACGGTGTCCGCGGCCACCTATCTGGTGTTTCTGCCCTTCAGTGCACGCGCCTATTCCAGACGTGCGCGCGTCGAGGAAGTGAAGGACCAGATGGCCGAGCAGCCAAAAGCTTAAGGCGTGATCAGGCGCGTAGTCGCCGTCTCTCTGCATTCACCATGATCGCGCCCGCGACGATGATCAGTGCAGCACCGACAAAAACGGCTGGCCTGGGCACATCAGCCCAGATCAGATAGCCGAACAGAAACGCCCATATCAGCGCCGCATATTCGAAGCCGGCGATCACGGAGGCGTCTGCGCGCTTCATTCCCTCGAACATCGCATACTGACCAAACCCGCCAGTCACGCCGACGGCCAACAGCATCAGCCATGCCGATGGTGAAGGCGTCTCCCACACTGCGATCATGGGAATAGCGGAGCCCGCGAGGAAGAAGAGGTTGGTCAATACCACCTGCACGACGGTCTTCTCGCGTAGCGCGGTCATGCGCACGAGAATGACTGAGAGTGCCCAGAAGGTCGCCGCCGCAAGGACCATGGCCACGGGCCAGGAGAATCCCACGCCGGTCGGATCACAGGCGATGAACACCCCCACAAAGCCGGTGAGCACGGCAATCCACCTCATGGCAGGCACGCGCTCTCCGAGCATCAGGATCGAAAGTATGGTGACGATCACGGGCGCTGCGAAATATATCGTCGTGAGCTCGGCAAGCGGTAGCCATCTGGCGGCATTGTAGAAGCAGAGCCATGCGGCAAACATGACAAGGCCGCGAAAAACCATCGGCTTCAGCGTAGGCGATCGCAGGGATTCCCCTATGATCGAATGGCCGCCGAACGCCATGCAACCGCCCAGCACCACCACGCTTCGAAAGAACATGACTTGCCAGACGCTGAATGTCTCCACCAGCAGCTTGATGATCGCGTCCTGACCGGAAAACAAGAAATATGAGAGGTTCGTCAGCCAGATGCCGAGGATGACGATCTTTCGTGTTTCCGAGCTGGCGAGAGCTGACATGTCGGTTTCCGGCGCCTGTCTCGCGAAAGCGATCCGGCTTCAACCTCGATGCCACGGGAAATGCCACCGCTGCAAACACCAGACGACATTCACCGATTGGTGCAATAGACCAAACTCAAAGACGCCAGCCGATCTCAGCGATCTACTGGGGCAGGCGATGACTGACAAAGCGATCGTCCATTGCCTGGTAGATCTTTCCAGTCTCGGTCAGCGCTGGGTCAGCGAGACGCAGAATCTTCCGCGCAACCTCGGAAGGATGCTTCACTGTGTTCGGATCTTCCCCGGGCATCGCTTGCGCCCGCATCGCGGTGCGCGTGCGCGCAGGATCAAAACAGTTCACCCTCAGAGGCATGTTCTGGGTCTCTTCGGCCCATGATCGCGTCAGCACCTCGACAGCGGCCTTTGATGCGGCGTAAGGGGCCCAGAATGCGCGCGCAGTCTGCGCAACGCTGGATGTCAGCGTGATGGCACGTCCCGCATCTGAGAGACGCAGAAGCGGGTCCACTGACCGGATCAGCCGCCATGTGGCAGTCACGTTGATATTCATAACACGCTCGAAGACCTTGGCTTCGACATGCCCGATCGGTGCAATGACGCCGAGGATCGCCGCATTGGCAACCAAGACGTCGAGCTTGCCCCACCTTTCGTGGATTGCCCCGCCCAGGCGGTCGATACCTTCCATGTCCGAAAGATCGAGAGGCACCAGCGTGGCGTTTCCTCCGAACGATTTTATCTCGTCATCGAGCTCTTCGAGCCCTCCAACCGTTCGGGCAACCGCCACGACATGCGCACCTGCCTCAGCCAGATACTTCGCGGTAAAATAGCCGATGCCGCGGGAGGCACCTGTGACAAGCGCGATGCGCCCGGAAAGATCAGGAAACGTCAACATTCAGCCTTCCAATTGCGGGTATGCCCTTATCGTGCGGTCGCGCGGAAGCAAATCCGCGCGGCCTGGATAGCGGAACTTGGGCTATTGCCCGCCGGCTGCCAGCAATGACAGCGTGCGCACATTGTCCGCCACACCCTCATGGTCAGTGAGTTGCGTCGGATATTGGGTGGAGAAACACGCATCGCAGAATTGCGGCGAGTCTGCATCACGCCCGTTCTCGCCGACTGCACGATAAAGTCCGTCGAGCGAGAGGAAACCAAGTGAATCCACGCGGATGAAGTCCGCCATTTCCTCGATTGACATGCGCGACGCGAGTAGCTTTGCAGTTTCCGGCGTGTCCACACCGTAGAAGCATGATGCACGGGTCGGAGGGGAAGCAATCCGCATGTGAACTTCGCGGGCGCCTGCCTCGCGAACCATTTGCACGATCTTCTGACTTGTCGTGCCGCGAACGATCGAATCATCCACCAGCACGACACGTTTGCCTTCAAGCATGCGTCTGTTGGCATTGTGTTTGAGCTTCACGCCCATATGACGGATCGAATCCGTCGGCTGGATGAAGGTCCGTCCTACATAATGATTGCGGATGATGCCGAGCTCGAAGGGCAGGGCGGCCGCCTGCGCGAAACCTATTGCCGCCGGCGTACCCGAATCCGGCACAGGCACGACGATATCGGCATCGACCGGGTTCTCGCGAGCCAATTCCTCACCGATCCGCTTGCGCACGTCATAGACGTTGCGCCCTTCGACGCTGGAATCGGGACGCGCAAAATAAACATACTCGAAGACACAGAAGCGCGATTTCTGGGGCTCGAACGGGAACACGCTCTCAATGCCCTTCGATGTGACGATCACCATTTCACCTGGCTTCAGATCGCGCACAAAGCGCGCTCCTATAATGTCGAGCGCGCAGGTCTCCGATGCGAGGATCCAAGCCCCGTCAAGGTCGCCGAGCACCAGAGGACGAATGCCGAGCGGATCGCGGCAGCCGATCAGTTTTTTCGAGGTCAGCGCTACAAGCGAGAACGCGCCTTCGAGTTGTCGCACTGCTTCGATGAAGCGTGAATTGACATCGCGCTCCTTGCTCGTGGCGACGAGGTGGAGAATGGTCTCCGTATCCGACGTCGACGAGAAGATCGCGCCGTCTTTCTGCAGGCGGCGCTGAACGGTCATCGCATTTGTGATATTGCCGTTATGCGCGATCGCGAGGCCGCCATCGGCGAGTTCCGCAAAGAAGGGCTGAACATTGCGCAGGCCCGCACCACCCGTCGTGGCATAACGCGTATGGCCGATTGCGCGTGTGCCCTTCAGGCGTTCGATCACCGATTGCTTGGTAAAGGTATCGCCAATCAGGCCGACGTGACGTTCGACATGAAACTGGGTCTCGTCGAATGAAACGATGCCGGCGGCTTCCTGACCTCGATGTTGGAGGGCATGCAGCCCGAGCGTCACAATCGCGGCGGCATCCTGCCTTCCGAAAATGCCGAACACGCCGCATTCGTCATGGAAATGGTCATCGGCCTCGGCCGAAAGCACGTCGATTGCGTCTGACATCGCTCAATCTCTCGCCCTAAAGCGGCTATATAGTGCGCATTGCCCGGAAGCGCTACGATCAATTGTTTGCCGGCGCCTCTTCAACCGGCGGCGTTGCAGGAGCGCCACCTTCGGCAGGTGCCTCTTCGGTCGGCGTGGCACCTGGCGAGAAGCGCTTAAGGATCGAGTTCTCGGGATCTTCAGGCAGAAGCCCCTCCAGATAATTACCGATGCTCTCCAGAAGGGGCCGCGACTTCGCTTCCGAAACCCAGGCAGGCGGATTGGTGCCCACCAGCCAGTTGAAGAACATCAACGCGACGGCCACGACGAGAACGCCGCGCGCTGCGCCATAGAGAAATCCCAACGTGCGGTCGAGCGCACCGACGCGGCTGTCGATGATGAAGTCGGCGATCTTCATGGTGATCACGGTCACCACGATAAGCGCGATCACGAAAACGCAAGCCGCAGCCGCAATCATCGCAAGCTGTTCGTTGTCGATATGAGGCCGCACATAGGGCAGAACCGCCGGATAGAAGAAATATGCTGCAACCGCCGCTGCCGCCCAGGAAGCAATCGAGAGAATTTCGCGCGAGAAGCCTCGCACCATCGCCAGCATTGCCGAGACCAGGGTGAAGCCGACGAGGATTCCGTCAAGCAGGGTGATCGGCATGAATTTGGCCTCGTTCCGACAAACTTCGTCAGTCTTCCGGACGGCCGCGTCGAGACCCGGCTATCCGCGCCACGAGATCGGCCAATGTGGAGGGCTGGTAGGATTTGCCGGCAATGCCTGCAGTCATCTCCTCGGGACCTACAGGCATTACGGCCTGTGCGAACCCCAGCTTCTCCGCTTCCTTCAACCGCTGTTGCGCATGCGCGACCGGCCTGACCGCCCCCGAAAGGCTGATTTCGCCGAAATAGACGCAATCGGCGGGCAGGGCAATACCGCTGAGCGACGAGACGAGCGCGGCAGCCACGGCAAGGTCGGCGGCGGGCTCGGAAATGCGATAGCCGCCAGCAACATTGAGGTACACGTCGTTGGTCGCGAAACGAACGCCACAGTGCGATTCCAGAACGGCGAGCACCATGGAAAGACGCGCGTTATCCCAGCCAACGACGGCTCTGCGTGGCGTGCCGAGAGGAGAAGGCGCCACGAGCGCCTGAATCTCCACGAGCACCGGCCGTGTGCCCTCCATTCCAGCGAAAACCGCGGCTCCGGGCGTTTTTGCGTGCCGTTCGCCAAGAAACAGTTCGGACGGATTGGAAACCTCGCTCAGTCCCTTGTCGGACATTTCGAAAACGCCGATCTCGTCGGTGGGGCCAAAGCGGTTCTTTACGGTGCGAAGGATCCTGTAGTGGTGCCCGCCTTCGCCCTCGAAATAGAGCACGCCGTCGACCATGTGTTCGACGACGCGGGGGCCGGCGATCTGTCCGTCCTTCGTCACGTGGCCGACGAGGACGACTGCAGAACCTGTGGATTTCGCGTGTCGGATGACCGCCTGCGCCGATGCGCGAACCTGTGTGACGGTGCCGGGAGCCGAATCAGCGAGATCTGTCCAGAGGGTCTGGATCGAGTCGAGAATCACAAGGTCAGGCCGCTTGCCTTCGGAAAGCGTCGCCAGAATATCCTCGACATTCGTCTCTGCGGCCAGTTCGACGGGCGCATTCGATGCACCAAGCCGCTGTGCACGCAGCCGAACCTGCGCCACGGCCTCTTCGCCTGATACGTATACGACCCTGTGGCCCCTGCGCGCCAATGCCGCCGCCGCCTGCATCAGCAGCGTTGACTTTCCGATGCCCGGATCGCCTCCGACCAGCAGCGCCGAGCCACGAACGAAGCCGCCTCCCGTTGCGCGGTCCAGTTCGGCAATCCCGGACGCGATCCGCGGCGCATCCTCGATCTCTCCATCAAGGGAGGCGAGGGCGACGGGCCGTCCCTTACGCCGCGATCGGAGGCCCGCTGGTCCACCCCCGATGCCGTTACCCGAGGTTCCTTCCTCGACGATTGTATTCCATTCGCCGCACGAATCGCATTTGCCTGCCCAGCGGGTGGTAACCGCGCCGCAGGATTGGCAGATGAAGGAGGTTCTGTTCTTCGCCATGTCGTGTTCGGTGGCCTTTCGGGCGGCCTACTCGAAACGCTCCGGCAGTTGATAGTCTTCCGCAAGATCGAAGAAGCGGGTGAATTCGCCCTGAAAGCCGAGAGGGACGGTTCCGGTAGGACCATGGCGCTGCTTGGCAACGATGATTTCCGACTTGCCGCGCGCGTCGTTCATTTCGCCTTCCCACTTGATGTATTCGTCGGTGCCCGGCTTCGGCTCCTTGTTCTTGAGGTAGTATTCCTCGCGGTAGACGAAAAGCACCACATCGGCGTCCTGCTCGATCGAACCGGATTCACGCAAATCCGAGAGCTGGGGGCGCTTGTCGTCACGGCTTTCCACCTGTCGCGAAAGCTGAGACAGAGCGATGATGGGCACGGAGAGCTCCTTGGCCAGCGCCTTCAGCCCGGTCGTGATCTCCGTGATTTCCTGAACGCGATTCTGCGATGATTTCGAGCTGGAACCCTGCATCAGCTGGACATAGTCGATCACAATGACGTCGAGCCCGCGCTGGCGCTTCAACCGTCGTGCGCGTGCGGCAAGCTGCGCAATCGAAATACCACCGGTCGCGTCGATGAATAGGGGAAGCTTCTGCATTGTCTGAGAGCAGGCGACCAGCTTCTCGAAATCCATCTCCGTTATTTCACCGCGTCGAATCTTCGACGACGGGATTTCCGTCTGCTCGGATATGATACGCGTTGCGAGCTGTTCGGACGACATTTCGAGCGAGAAAAAGCCGACCACGCCGCCACTCGCCGCCTTGAACGTGCCATCGGCCTGAGGCGCCGGCTCATACGCATTGGCGATGTGAAACGCCATGTTGGTCGCGAACGACGTCTTGCCCATACCAGGGCGTCCGGCGATGATAATGAGATCGGACGGCTGCAGGCCACCCATGCGCTTGTCGAGACTCCGAAAGCCGCTCGCGATACCCGACAGATGGCCGTCGCGCATATAGGCAGCGTTGGCCATGTCGACGGCCGTTCTGACGGCGTCGTTGAAACTCTCGAAACCGCCATCGTAGCGACCGGTCTCGGCCAGTTCGAACAGTCTTCGCTCCGCATCCTCGATCTGCTCGCGAGGCGACATGTCGACCGGCGCATCATAGGCGATGTTGACCATGTCTTCGCCGACAGTGATCAGCGCCCTGCGCGTCGCCAGATCGTAGATGGCGCGCCCGTAGTCGACCGCATTGATTACGGTAACTGCCTCGGCAGCCAGGCGAACCAGATAATGCGCGACGGTGATTTCCCCGACCTTCTCGTCGGCGGGCACGAAGGTCTTGAGCGTGATCGGCGTCGCGATCTTGCCCATCCGGATCAGTTCCGAAGCGACCTCGAAGATTCGGCGATGCAGAGGCTCGTAGAAATGTTGCGCCTTGAGAAAGTCCGACACGCGATAAAACGCGTCATTGTTGACGAGGATGGCGCCAAGAAGCGCCTGTTCTGCTTCAATGTTGTTGGGCGCCTCACGATGGAGGGGCGTTTCCGCTACACTGAATTTTCGCGCTGCTTCAGCCATCTTTTACCTGTTCGATCCGCTCTTGGGGGTAGCAGATGCTGTTTCCTCCGAGGCGATTTTCCACCTGTGCTGCCCGATATTCACAGGTTCGCGCGTCCATCCACAAGCGTTTGGCGCTCATGTCTGATTCTGGTTGACCAAGCCCAAAACTCTATCGAGTCGGGCTGAACAGAGCAAGAACACCATGTCGATTCGTGCTCACTCTGCACCGGACAATGTGTCACCCCAGTCCGCGCGCCGCGCCTCTCGAAAGGCATCGCCGTTGCGTTTCGTAAACAGGCGCTCGTCGACCTCGCCATTGGTCATGCACAGCTTGAGACGCAGCTGTCCAGACCCTGTCCGGGGAGGCGCGATCACACGGGGCCCGGTTGCCGGTGCGGGCGACCGGGAGGCCGCGACGTAGATGAATTTCTCGTCTTCCCATGGAACGTCGCCACTCTTGGTGAGCCGATGGATGCGCGAGCGCGCCACGCGACGCGAAAAATGACACCAGTCCGGTTCACTGATCGGACAGGAATTTTGATGCGGGCAGGGCGCCACGATATGAGCGCCCGCGGCAATGAGCGGGTCACGAACGGCAAGAATGCGTTTCCAGCCCGCCGGGGTTCCCGGCTCGATCACAATCAGGCATTGCGACGTCAGTTTCCACAGCCGCGCGATGAGGGGGCCCAAGGCGTTTGCCGGCAGTTCATCAAGGACATAGGCGAGGGTCACGAGGTCGGCCGCTACAACGCCGCTCAATGGTGAAGTGGCATCTGCGCTGATCCAGCGACCGGCCACGGCATGCTCTTGCGCCAGGCGAATCCCTGCTTCGCGAGCTGGAACGCTTGCCTCGATCATCGTGGCGTGGTCGATGGTTGGCCAGCAATCCGTTGCGGCCCAGAATGACGTTCCTGGCCCCGCTCCAACATCAAGCAGCGAACTTGGCGAAAACTCCGGCAGCCGTTCGCTGGTGGCTTCGAAACTTGTTCGCACGGCGGCATAGGTGGCGGGCAGACGAGCTGCCAGATAGGCCTTGATCGCCAGTTTCGCATCAAGATGCATCTTTCCGTCGAGCGTTTCGCTTCGATAGCGCGCGGACAGTCGGCTCGCGGCCTGTTGAAGCGAGGCAAGAGGTTCGCCTGAGAGCATGTCGTCCACGGCGGCGCGAAGGGCGGCGGGTAGCTCCATATCAAACGCTGCGTGGAGCTGCGAAGATGACGGTGGCGCCGACCAGACAGATTGCGGCACCCAGGAGGTCCCACCTGTCAGGACGCAAACCTTCCACAATCCAGAGCCAGCCAAGTGACGCGATGATGTATATGCCGCCATAGGTCGCATAGGTGCGGCCTGCAGCATCCAGCTCGGCGAGGGACAGCAGCCAGGCAAACAGTGCCAACGATGCCACTCCCGGCATCAGCCAGAAAGCAGATTTGTCCAGTCGCCACCACGCCCAGAAGGCAAAGCAGCCGGCTATCTCGGCCAGCGCCGCGGCGCAGAAGAGAACATATGTCATGAATGATTCCGCATGAGCGGACTGTCATTCACGCTCACGACAGAAACAAGGATTTTCGGCAAGCGCTGGCCTGCTTCAGTCCTTGCCGGAGACTTTGCGACGTCGCGTGGGTTTTCGTGGCTTTGGCCGCGCGGGTTCGTCAGCCTGATCGCTTATGGTTTTGCCATGCGCCATTTCATGCATGGCGAGCGATTTTTCAGTCTTCTCGATATAGCCACGTGTGACGGGCAGCACATCGTTCTTCTTGGTGATCTGAATCTGAAAAACCATCAGATCCTGCCAGCGGAAGGCGGCCTCGGAACCCGAAAGATAGAACTCCCACATACGGCAGAAGCGCTCGTCATAGATCTCCTTGGCCTTCTCGCGATTTGCCAGAAAGCGCTCGCGCCAATGTTTGAGAGTATCGGCATAGTGCAGACGGAGAATTTCGACGTCGGTCACCATCAGACCGGATTTCTCGATCGCTGGAAAAACCTCGGAGAGGGCAGGAATATAGCCGCCGGGGAATATGTATTTCCGGATGAAAGCGGCCGTCGCACAAGGCGGGCCAAACCGCCCGATGGAGTGGAGGACCATTACGCCGTCCGGCTTCAGCAGCGTCGCACATTTGTCGAAGAAGGTGCGATAATGATTGACGCCGACATGTTCGAACATGCCGACTGAAACAATCCGGTCGAATCGCTCATTGAGATCGCGGTAGTCGCGAAGTTCGAAGTGAACATGGTGCTCCAGCCCCTCGGACTGCGCGCGCTGGGTTGCGACACCGTGCTGTTCCGTCGATAGCGTCACGCCGAGAACGTCGGCCGAAAACGCCTTTGCGATATATAGGCCCAGTCCGCCCCAGCCGCTGCCGATATCGAGCACGTTCTGACCGGCCTTCAGTTTCATTTTGGCCGCGATGTGGCGCTTCTTGGCCTGCTGCGCCTCTTCCAGCGTCATGTCCGGCCGCTCGAAATAGGCGCAGGAATACTGCATGTCCTCGTCGAGGAAGAGCTTGTACAACTCGCCGGACAGATCGTAGTGACGCTGCACGTTGCGCCGCGACCGCGCCTGCGTGTTGACCTGCTGGAGCCTGCGGAATGCCACCCGCACGCCTTCCACGGCCCTCATCCAGACGGCGTCATAGCCACTCGGTCCCATGTTCTCGTAGACAAGATGCAACAAAGCCAGCACATCGCCTTCCAGAAAATCGACCTCCTCGTCCATGAAGGCTTCCGGCAATCCCAGATTGGGATCGAGTGTGATGGCTCGCTCCGCTCGCTTTGTCTTGATGAGGAGATGCACAGGGTCACCAGTGCGGTCTCCAAAAGCGGAAGTTGATCCGTTTGGCCCGGTAATCTTGAAGTCTCCGGTTTTGACCAGGCGATGCAGGACTCGTTCGAGGAGCAAATTCATGACAGCGGCAAAACTCAAACCAACATGACTTAGTTAGGTATCCTGCGTCATGATAGCGCAACATCATATATTCCAGAACAACAAAAAACCCGGGATATGAGCCCGGGTTTGTTGGTCCAGATACAATGTATGAGGTTGGACTACGAAGCGTCTTCTTCGTCCTCATCTGCATTCGGGTCGAAGAAATTCTCGGGGCGCGCATTCTCGTTGATGTCGTCGCCATAAATCGCCTCAGCGGTCGTCAGCGTCTCGCCGCGTGACTGACGCTCTGCTTCTTCCGTCGAGCGCGCAATGTTTAGCGTGATCGTGACCTCGACTTCCGGATGCAGCGCGATCGCCACATTGGTCAGGCCGATCATCTTGATTGGATGATTGAGTTCGACCTGGTTGCGCGAGACGGTGAAGCCCTCGGCCGTCACGAGATCCGCGATGTCGCGGGTCGAAACTGAGCCGTAGAGCTGACCGGTCTCGCCAGCCGTACGCACCACGATGAAGCTCTTGCCGTCGAGCTGTTCTGCAACCGCGGTTGCTTCGGACTTGCGCTCGAGATTGCGGGCTTCGAGCTGTGCACGCTGGCTCTCAAAGCGCTTCTTGTTGGCTTCGTTCGCGCGCAGAGCCTTGCCCTGAGGCAAAAGAAAATTGCGGGCATAGCCGTCGCGTACTTTGACGGTCTCGCCCATCTGGCCGAGTCTGGAAATGCGTTCGAGAAGGATGACCTGCATCGTTCCTGTCCTTGTTGCGGCGTCTGCGCCGGATTGAATTGGGACAGGCTGGAAGCGGTGCGGCAGTGGCCGCTGGTGTCGCTGTCCTGCCTGCCATGGCAGTTAGGAGCAATCGCTCCAACTCGGATTTGAATTTGCAATCCCGCAGCGCCGATCACCGGGGAAGGACGCGGGCGGCAAGCCGCCCGCGAAGGAACTTACTTCACTACGTAAGGCAGCAGGCCGAGGAAACGCGCACGCTTGATCGCTTTAGCGAGCTCGCGCTGCTTCTTCTGGCTCACAGCCGTGATACGCGAAGGTACGATCTTGCCGCGCTCGGAAATGTAGCGCTGCAGCAGGCGCACGTCCTTGTAGTCGATGCGCGGTGCGTTGGCGCCCGAGAACGGGCAGGTCTTGCGGCGACGATGAAACGGCCGGCGCGTCGGAATCTGATTGATGTCGACCATTACGCGTTAGCTCCCGCATCTGAACGCTCGCGGCGCGGGCCGCGATCACCGAAATTACCACGCGGACGGTCGCCGAAACCGCGATCACCGCGCTCGGAGCGCTCTTCGCGCTTCTGCAGCATAGCCGACGGGCCGTCTTCGTGCTTCTCGACGCGGATCGTCAGCGAGCGGAGAATATCCTCCGAAAGGCTCTGCTGGCGCTCCATTTCCTTCACCGCGGCCGGAGGCGCAGTGATGTCCATGAGGGTGTAGTAAGCCTTGCGGTTCTTCTTGACGCGATAGGTGAGGGACTTCAGTCCCCAGTTCTCCACCCGTCCAACCGAGCCGCCTGCAGCAGTGATGATTTCCTTGTAGGATTCCACAAGGGCATCGACCTGCTGCTGGGACAGATCCTGGCGGGCAAGGAACACGTGTTCGTAAAGAGTCATGCTCTTTTGCCTTTCTTCGTTGCACTCCCTGCCAGACCGATGGCTAAGCCTCTGCAACTTCTCTTGATCCCACGAAGGGAGAAGAAAGGCGCATATGGAGTCGGTCGAGAGCGGAGACACGGGAGGCGGGCGCGATTATTCGCGTCGCAACGTCGCTCGTCAGGGAAAAACATCCACTTCGGAGCGGCGGCCCTCCGTTCAGCCCCCAATCGGGACCGGCAGGTTGGGGCTGTGCATACAGGACGGTCGCTTTGCTGGCAAGTCCGTTCGGACCGGTGTTTGCCCGCGCCGCTGGATGATGCCTTTAATTTTCAGGCGTCCTGACCCTTGCGGGCGTTGCGCGCGATTGCACTGCCGCCACCAGGTACCACGACAAGTTGCTTGATCTTGCCTTGCTTGAACGCATTCAAAAACTTGTCGTAGTTCTTGAAGGCAACACAACCATGCGACTCCGCGCGACCGCCGCGCAGGAGGTAGCTGTGCGTGAGAAAGCCGTCGCGACCATGCTTGTTCTTGCCGTCCACGGGCAACATGCGGATGGCCTCCACCCCATGAAAACGCTTCTCGCGCATCCTTAGATTATATGTGTGAGGAGGCGTCGGTCCCTTCATCTTGACATGCGCGTATTTCGGATTGTCGGCCATATTGCCGATGCCCGAATGGGCCTCCAGAACGGAGCCGTCCGGCATGTAGACCTTGGCAGCGGCGATGTCATAGACAGCCACCCCGTTGCCGACACGCGGCTTGCTGAACAGGTTCTTCAATCCATTCCCGAGACCGCTGCCGCGTTCGCCGGTGGGATTGTCAGGGCGCGCATAGGCAACCTGCTGACGTATGGAAGCTGCGGGCGGCGGAGTTTCATCGCGCTCGCGTGCCTTGGACTTCTGCGCCTGTTCGAAGTGCGGGCGCACCAACGGAAGGGGTGTCTCGACCGGCGTGTCCTCATAATCGGGGAAGAAGGCCGTGCCGTCGGCATCCTTGGCCTCGTCCTCTGGTGAAAGGACGCCATCATTTTCAGCCATTGGCCCAGATAGCGCCGCGAAGGCGTCTTTGGAGACCGCCGTGGGCGAAGGATCAGCATAGGCGAGCATCGCGACTGCCGGCGCGCTGACATCGGCCGCTACACCGAATCTCGCCGTGGTGGGGCCAGAAACGCTGCGCTGCGCAGAAGGAGCGCGAGCGACAACTGTGCCTGCTGAACCAAACAGGCTTGCCAGACGGGCGCTCGTAAGCTGATTGCCAGCCGCGACCTTCGCGAAGCGGGCGTCCAGTTCGGCATCACTGGCGAAGCTCGCATCACGCACGCCATCGAATATTTCTGTCCAATGCCGCTTGGGCAAAGGCGCATTCGACGTACCGGCCGCTTTTCTGGTTCCCGTTTGTATGGGTGTCACTGCGACGGAGGCCGGGGCCGCGGCAATCCGGTCGGATTTCGAGGCAATCAAACGCGCCCGCGCGGTCTTGTCGCTTGGGCGTTCTGCAGCGACCCTTATCTGAGTTGATGCCAGTGACGCGGCAGTTGCTTCTATCGGACTGGAGGAGGGGTGGGACGACAGGCCTGCAACTACAAAAACACCCCATGCTGCGAAGCCGATGCCGGCGGCGGGAACCAATACCCGACTTAAGAGTTTTGACTTCCGACGTGAAACTGCCCTGTCACACGACGTGAAATTCGGGGACTGACTACGCACAAACGCCATACCGATCAACTCGCTCACCATCGAACGGGGCAACCACTGGTTCGGCCACCATTTCGACAACAGTTGCCGGCTCACTGCCGGTCGGATCGAATGATCGCCAAATATGGTTAACAACCCCTTGTAGCTTGGCGCGCTGATTTCCCTCTCCGCGCGGACGCCTCCGATGAGGCGTTCAAGCCGGAAAAAGTTGGCGATTTTGTGTTTTTTACGTGATGTGACTTTTTTGTCGCAACCAAGCCTCGTGGCTAGGTTGGGCGAATCTTGCGTTTGACGCCTTGAACGCGCATCTGCGCTGGGGTACCCGCTTGACCCCTAACCGGAAGTAGTCCCGGTCATCGGTCATGAAGAAACATCCGCTCCTTATTTCCCTTCTCATGCTGCTCGCGATCGTCGCGGGGCAGTCGGGACGTATCGTGAGGCTGGCGGATGTTGATCATTTCGCCGCGGATGTCTCTCTCCAATCTGCGTCGGAGTTCGGAGCTGCTGTCGTCGCTCTCGACGAGAAGGCTGACTTTGGCGTTTGGGTCCCGCCGGTTGACGAGGGAGAAGACGGGCTGCCGGCACTTATGGCGTCAGAACGGGAACGGGACTTTCCGCTTCCCGCCTGGAACGGGCGTGACGCTCGCGTCAGGAAGTTATTCGCTCCCGGATATTGGGCAACCGCTCCGCCGAAAGAGACCTGAGCCTTGCCGCCTGGGCAAGGCATGGGCCGTCATCTCTTTACGAACTTCCTGGAGCGTAGCATGGGTTATCTGTTGGCCATCGGCCTTATGGTCGGATTCTTTCCGATCGTCTTTTGGATACTGATTATCGTCTTCGACTCACTGACCGGCGTCTGAAATCATTGTCGTGTCGAGAAACGACTGCGCCGACCGCTTCAGAAGGTCGGCGCAGAAACGTCCTTACTCCGGAACGTGCCTGACGGCGCCCTTGTCGGCGGAGAGCGCAAACGCCGCATAAGCACGCAACGCCGTCGTCACCTTGCGTTTGCGGGGATGCTCCGGCTTCCAGCCCTTCGCATCCTGCTCCTTGCGGCGATTTCCCAACTCCTCGTCGGAAATGCGCAGGCTGATCGTGCGATTGGGGATGTCGATGTCGATTATATCGCCTTCGCGCACAAGACCGATCGCACCGCCGGTTGCTGCCTCCGGCGAAGCATGACCGATCGAAAGACCCGATGTGCCGCCGGAGAAGCGTCCGTCCGTCAACAGGGCGCAGCTTTTGCCCAGTCCTTTCGACTTCAGATAGCTCGTGGGATAGAGCATCTCCTGCATTCCGGGTCCGCCCTTCGGTCCCTCATAGCGGATAACGACGACGTCACCCGCCTGGACTTCGTTGCTGAGAATGCCCTTCACGGCTGCATCCTGGCTCTCGAACACCTTCGCAGGTCCGCTGAACTTGAGGATCGAATCATCCACGCCAGCAGTTTTCACGACACAGCCGTCGAGGGCGATATTGCCCTTCAGGACGGCAAGCCCGCCATCCTTGGAAAACGGATGCTCAGTATCGCGGATGACCCCGGCCTCGCGGTCCATATCGAGTTCCTTCCAGCGGCGATCCTGGCTGAAGGCAACCTGGGTCGGCACGCCACCTGGAGCCGCCTTGAAGAACTCGTGCACGTTCGCGCTTTTGTTGCGGGTGATGTCCCAGTGATCGATTGCCTTGCCGAGCGTTGCTGTATGCACCGTATAAGTGTCGCGATTGATGAGCCCGGCACGATCGAGTTCGCCAAGGATCGACATGATGCCACCGGCACGATGCACATCCTCGACATGGACGTCGGCTTTGGCCGGCGCGACCTTGCACAGGACGGGTACTTTTCGGGAGAGAGCGTCGATGTCATCCATCGTGAAGTCGATCTCGCCCTCATAGGCCGCGGCAAGGATGTGCAACACGGTATTGGTCGAGCCGCCCATTGCGATGTCGAGTGCCATGGCGTTTTCGAAAGCTTGCTTTGTTGCGATCGCGCGGGGCAGCACCGTCTCGTCATCCTGCTCGTAGTGGCGCTGGGCGAGATCCACGATCAGGTGACCAGCTTCGACAAACAGCCTCTCGCGGTCTGCGTGGGTGGCAAGCGTCGTGCCGTTTCCGGGCAGCGAGAGCCCGAGTGCTTCAGTCAGACAGTTCATGGAGTTTGCGGTGAACATGCCCGAGCAGGAGCCGCATGTCGGGCAAGCCGAGCGCTCGATAACCTTCACATCCTGCTCCGAGACGCTATCGTCCGCGGCTGCAACCATCGCGTCGATCAGGTCCAGCGCGACATTCTTGCCGTTCAAAACGACCTTTCCGGCTTCCATCGGTCCGCCGGAAACGAAAACAGCCGGAATGTTCAGGCGCATTGCCGCATTGAGCATGCCAGGCGTGATCTTGTCGCAATTGGAGATGCAAACCATCGCATCCGCGCAATGCGCGTTGACCATGTACTCAACAGCATCGGCGATCACCTCGCGCGAGGGCAGGGAATACAGCATGCCGTCATGCCCCATCGCGATACCGTCATCGACTGCGATCGTGTTGAATTCCTTGGCGACACCGCCCGCCTTCTCGATCTCGCGCGCGACAAGCTGGCCGAGGTCCTTCAGATGCACGTGGCCGGGCACAAACTGCGTGAACGAATTCACGACAGCGATAATCGGCTTGCCGAAATCCCCATCCTTCATGCCGGTGGCGCGCCAAAGGCCGCGTGCGCCGGCCATGTTGCGGCCGTGGGTGGTAGTGCGGGAGCGATATGCTGGCATGGTCATTGTCCTTGGGGGTCTGCGGTCGGCCGGCTGGTTCCGTCCTTCGTTGCCGAAACAATAATGTTTGCCGGCCTACTAGCCGAAAAACGTGGTGCCGTCACGGAAGAAACGCAAGTCTTGCATGGACAGGAAGCGCTCAACAGCTTGACTTGCCGCGAGGCGATGCGCAACAGGCAGGGCACAAAGAGATTTGCTGAACGGGAGAACGCCAGATGTCCATAGCACTCACTTTCCCCGGCCAGGGCAGTCAGTCGGTCGGAATGGGCAAGGCGCTGGCCGATGCCTATCCCGAGGCGCGCCGGGTGTTTGACGAGGTCGACGACGCGTTGGGCGAAAAGCTCTCGGCGGTGATTTGGGATGGCCCGGAAGACGCGCTGACGCTTACGTCAAATGCGCAACCGGCTCTCATGGCAGTATCGATTGCGGCGCTGCGGGCGCTCGAATCGCGCGGTTTTTCGCTGAAGGACCGGGTGTCCTATGTCGCGGGCCACTCGTTGGGTGAATATTCCGCTTTATGCGCGGCGGGTATGTTTTCGGTAGCTGATACGGCGCGCCTTCTGAGGCTGCGTGGCAATGCCATGCAGGCCGCAGTTCCTGTAGGTGAGGGCGCAATGGCTGCCATCATAGGTCTCGACCACGCCGGCGTCGAAGAAGCCTGTAATGAGGCGGGGTGTCAGATTGCGAACGACAATGGCGGTGGCCAGATCGTCATTTCCGGCGCCCGGGCCAAGGTTGAAGCTGCGGCCGAGATCTGCACGCAGAAAGGCGCAAAGCGTGCCTTGATGCTTCAGGTATCCGCGCCCTTCCATTCCGCGCTGATGGCGCCCGCCGCTGACGCGATGCGCGATGCTCTGGAAAAGGTCTCGAAGACCGCACCTGTGGTCCCGGTTGTCGCCAATGTGGTTGTCGCTCCGCTGACCGATCCCGATGAGATCGTCACCAGACTGGTCGAGCAGGTCACGGGCCGTGTGCGTTGGCGCGAAACCATCGAGTGGTTCGCGTCCAACGGCGTTACCACATTGTATGAAATAGGTTCGGGCAAGGTGCTTTCCGGTTTGGCCAAGCGCATCTCGAAGGATGTGACGACGGTAAATGTCTCTAACCCGGCTGACATCGATAGCGTCGTTGCCGGCATTGACTGACTTCGTGTTGGTGCGGTCATTTCGGGCTGCACGCATCTATCCAAACTGCGCGCCTCCGAAGCGCATCCGTAAGGAAGGATTCCAAAATGCTTGATCTGACTGGTCGCAAGGCCCTCGTGACAGGTGCGACGGGCGGCATAGGCGAGGCGATCGCCAGACTGCTTCATGCGCAGGGCGCCACGGTCGGACTGCATGGTACGCGCGTGGAAAAGCTCGAAGCTCTGGCGGCCGAGCTTGGCGACAGGGTCAGGCTGTTTCCAGCCGACCTCAGCAATCGCGACGAGGTCAAGGCGCTCGGCCAGAAAGCTGAGGCCGAACTCGATGGAGTAGATACTCTCATCAACAATGCGGGAATCACGAAGGACGGTCTTTTCGTCCGCATGAGTGATGCCGACTGGGACGCCGTCCTTGAGGTCAATCTGACCGCCGTTTTCCGCCTGACGCGTGAACTGACCCATCCGATGATGCGTCGGCGCTTCGGCCGCATCGTCAACATCACATCGGTCGTCGCAGTGACCGGGAACCCCGGTCAAGCCAACTATATCGCCTCCAAGGCGGGCATGATCGGCTTTACCAAATCTCTGGCCCAGGAGATCGCGAGCCGCAATGTAACGGTCAACTGCGTTGCGCCGGGCTTCATCGAATCGGCCATGACCGGCAAGCTGAACGACAAGCAAAAGGAAGCCATCATGGGCGCCATCCCCATGAAGCGGATGGGCACAGGCGCCGAAGTCGCGTCTGCGGTTGCGTTTCTCGCAGCGGATGAGGCTGCCTACATCACCGGCCAGACAATTCACGTGAATGGCGGCATGGCAATGATCTGACCGACGGCGTCGGGGGTTGGTGCTAAGGACTGTGCGCAGCGGGCTGTTGGCAGGTTTTCGCCTTGGACAGCCGCGGAATTTCGTGTAATGCGCCTCCCAAGCGGCCGGTCGAGACCTATTTCGTTCCGAACATCGGACCGCTAAAGATAAGAATGTTGGGCCTTGATTGGCGACAAACAGGCCGCTAACGAAGTGAACGAATTCTTTTTACGAGGATGCCCCAAATGAGCGACACCGCAGAGCGCGTGAAGAAGATCGTTATCGAACACCTTGGTGTCGATGCGGATAAGGTCACCGAAGCGGCCAGCTTCATCGATGATCTCGGCGCGGACAGCCTCGATACAGTCGAGCTCGTCATGGCGTTCGAGGAAGAGTTCGGCGTTGAAATCCCGGACGACGCAGCCGAGACCATCCTGACTGTCGGCGATGCGGTCAAGTACATTGACAAGGCTTCTGCCTGATCATCTGCTGAGCAGGCAGCGTCGGGGAGAGTGCTTGTGAGACGCGTCGTCATTACAGGTGTCGGACTCGTTTCGCCGTTCGGTGTCGGGGTGGAGCATAGCTGGCGCGAACTGCTTTCGGGCAAGAGCGCCTGCCGCCGCATAACCGAGTTTGAAGTGGACGATCTGGCGTGCCGGATCGCTCACATCATTCCGCGTGGCGACGGGACGAACGGCACGTTCAATCCAGAGAGCTTCCTTGAGCCCAAGGAACTGCGCAAGATCGGCGATTTCATCCTTTACGGGATAGCTGCCGCCGATGAGGCTATTGCCGATTCTGGCTGGAAGCCTGAAACCGAGGCCGAGAAGAACGCCACCGGCGTCATGATCGGCTCGGGAATTGGCGGAATTTCTGGAATTGCTGAAAATGCGCTCCTTCTCAAGGAACGCGGACCTCGGCGCATCAGTCCATTCTTCATTCCTGGGAACATCATCAATCTGGTTTCTGGCCAGGTTTCCATACGCCACGGCCTCAAGGGGCCGAATCATGCTGTGGTTACCGCGTGCTCCACAGGCGCCCATGCGATTGGCGACGCGTCGCGGCTGATCATGTTTGGCGATGCCGACGTGATGCTTGCCGGCGGTTCGGAATCGCCCATTGACAGGCTTTCCATGGCAGGATTTGCCGCTTGCCGGGCCTTGTCGACGGAGCGCAACGATACGCCCGAGAAAGCCTCCCGTCCCTACGATCGCGACCGCGACGGCTTTGTCATGGGCGAAGGCGCTGGCGTTGTCGTTCTGGAAGAGCTCGAGCACGCGAAGGCGCGTGGCGCCAAGATCTATGCGGAAGTGACGGGTTACGGACTGTCCGGCGATGCCTACCACATCACCGCGCCGGCGGAAGATGGCGATGGCGCGTTCCGTTGCATGAGCGCGGCACTCAAACGTGCCAACCTTGGGCCGGAAGATATCGACTATATCAACGCGCACGGTACCTCGACGATGGCGGACACGATCGAACTCGGCGCTGTCGAGCGTCTGGTTGGAAACGCCGCCTCCAAGATCTCCATGTCATCGACAAAATCCTCGATCGGGCATCTGCTCGGAGCTGCAGGCGCTGCGGAGGCAATTTTCTCGGTGCTGGCAATCCGGGACAATATTGCGCCGGCCACGATCAACCTCGACAATCCGTCGACCGAAACTGACATTGATTTGGTGCCGCACAAGCCGCGCCAGCGCCAGATTGACGTCGCACTCTCGAACTCGTTCGGGTTTGGCGGAACCAATGCATCGCTGGTTTTTCAGCGGTTCAATGGCTGAGACGAGCAAGGCCTTCTATGCTGCCGTGATTTCTGCCATTTTCGGCGATAGCTTGTCGGCCCCAGCAGAATCATTTGAAAGCGCCGCCGACCTATGACGATCGAATCTGAGAGCACGGGAAACAGCGGCAGACAGGCAGACGTTCCACAGCCGATGGTACCCCGTACGGCCAGGGACGTGCTTCGGCCGGAGGTTGGCACGCCGCCTCCACAGCATCGCCGGTCACGCGGGTCGCGAAACCAGTTTGTGGTCTTCCTGAATTTCGTCGTGACGGCGACCTTCTTCCTCACGCTGTTGGCTGTTGGCGTTGCCTATGTCGGCAAGCAGTCCTTTGACGCGCCTGGGCCGACCAATGTGGTGTCGACCATCCTCATCAAGCCGAATACGGGAACGCGCGAGATTGCGGGCCAGCTCGAACGGCGTGGTCTGATCACTGACGCGCGCATATTCTGGATCGGCGCAAGGGCTTTCGGGTCAGACACTTCGTTGAAGGCGGGCGAATACGAGATCAAGCCGCATGCTTCTATGCGCGATATCATGAAGGTTCTGCAGAGCGGCAAGTCGATCCTCTATTCGCTCACTATCCCGGAGGGCTTGACTGTCGAGCAGGCGCTTGAACGCATCCGCGACAACGAGATCCTGACCGGAGATATGCCAGAGACGGTGCCTGCCGAAGGAACCCTTGCGGCCGATACCCAACGGTTCACGCGTGGAACGACGCGTGAGCAGATCGTCAACAAGCTCCTGGCGGACCAGAAGGCCCTCGTCGAAGGCATCTGGCGACGGCGTACAAGTGACCTGCCTATTGCCGACATGGATGAGTTCGTCACGCTCGCGTCTATCGTGGAAAAGGAAACAGGTATCGCAGACGAACGCTCACTTGTGGCCGCCGTCTTTATCAACAGGCTCAACAAGGGCATGAGGCTTCAATCGGATCCCACCATCATTTACGGGATCTACGGTGGCAAAGGTAAGCCTGCAGATAAGCCAATCACGCAATCGGATCTCAAGAAACAAACACCGTACAACACATATTTGATTGATGGGCTTCCGCCCACGCCGATCGCAAATCCGGGTCGTGCTGCGCTGGAAGCCGTTGCCAATCCCTCGAAGACCGAAGACCTCTATTTTGTGGCGGATGGCACCGGCGGGCATGTCTTTGCCAAGACCCTCGAGGAGCACAACGAGAACGTCGCGCGCTGGCGAGCGATTGAGAAGCAGAGAGCCGATCAGGCAGCAGCGCAGAGCGAGGAAACTCCCGCAGCGGCGCAATAGGCACCGCCAGACTTCGCTAGCGTCAAACAGGGAGGGTAAGTTGTGGCTTTGCAGAGCATGACTGGTTTTGCGCGTGCCTCATCGGAAGCCGATGGTGCGCTCGTGACATGGGAAGTAAAATCAGTGAACGGAAAGAGCGCCGAGGCGCGTTTTCGTCTTCCCACAGGATTTGAACGTCTTGAGCCGACATTTCGACAAAAGCTGCAGAAGACCTTCGCCCGCGGAAACTTTCAGGCGACCTTGAGCGTCGCGCGCCAGGCGAGTGAGGGACAGCTTGTCGTAAATGAGGTGCTTCTGGGCCAGTTGGCTAGATTGGCGCAGCGCCTTCAAAGTGATCATGGTATTGCGCCGGCGACGGCAGACGGTCTGCTGGCCATTCGCGGGGTGCTTGAAGTCCCGGAATCATCCGAGAGTGAAGAAAGCCGCCGCGCGTTTGACGAGCTGATCGCGGGTGTCTTCGCGCGGGTCTTGGCGGAATTGGAAGCAGCGCGAACGGGCGAGGGCGCGGCGCTGGGAGATTTGCTGTCTTTGCACCTGGAGCAGATTGAAGGTCTCACCTTACGCGCCGAGGCAGACCGGTCCCGCGATCCGTCGATGATTCGCGCGCGCCTTGCTGAGCAGGTAAAGTTGCTGATGGAGACGACAGCTGGCCTTGACGAAGGCCGTCTTCATGCCGAGGCCGCAATCCTTGCGACAAAGGCTGACATACGTGAGGAAATCGATCGACTGAAAACCCATATTGCCTCGGGTCGAAACCTGCTGGCGGCAGGGGGACCGGTCGGGCGCAAGCTCGATTTTCTGGCACAGGAATTTAACCGCGAATCGAATACTCTGTGTTCGAAGTCGAATGCGGCATCGGTCACAGCCATCGGGCTGGAACTCAAATCCGTCGTCGACCAGTTTCGCGAACAGGTACAGAATCTGGAGTAGTCAATGGCGCGGGGCACGTCAGGCGAGCGCATCGGCCGAAGGGGCTTGATGCTGGTGCTTTCCTCGCCATCTGGCGCGGGAAAGTCGACCATTGCGCGCAATCTTCTTGAGAGCGACCACGAATTCCAGCTGTCGGTGAGCGTCACCACACGTCCGCGGCGCGGCAGTGAGATCGATGGTGTTCACTACTATTTCCGGGACATGCGTGAGTTTGAGTTCATGCGTGACAATCAGGAATTGCTTGAATGGGCCGAGGTCCACGGAAATTGCTACGCGACCCCGCGCCGACCCGCTGAGAAGGCAATGGCTGAGGGGCGGGACATGCTCTTCGACATCGACTGGCAGGGAGCGGTGCAGCTCAAGGAAAAGATGCGAGGCGACATCGTCTCAATCTTTATACTTCCGCCATCCATGACAGAGTTGAAGGCGCGCCTCATGCGCCGCGCAGAGGATGCCGTGGAGGCCATTGAAAGGCGCTTGAACAATGCCAAACTCGAAATCGAGCACTGGCGGGAATACGACTACGTGGTCGTCAATGACGATCTCGACCGCGCCTTCTCTGAAGTACGCGCGATCGTCACCGCAGAGAGGTTGCGGCGCGACAGGCGTCCGGGCCTGTTCGAGTTTGTCTCGTCGCTTCTCGACGAGAAAATCTGAAAGCTAGAAGGCAGCGGCGAGGGACGCGAATTCCTCAATGGAAAGCGTTTCGGCGCGCCTTGTGCCGTCGATGCCGACCCGCCCAAGGAGGTCTTCGCCCCCCAATGATTTCAGGCTCTGCCTCAGCATCTTCCGGCGCTGGCCGAACGCCGCCTCGGTGACGCGGCCAAGCTTGCCGACATCGGCGGGCAGGGGGGTCGCGCGCGGCACGAGATGCACCACCGACGAGGTGACTTTCGGCGGAGGCACGAAGGCCTGCGGCGGCAGATCGAACGCAATGCGTGCTTCGGTGCGCCAGCCTGCAAGGACCCCGAGCCGGCCATAGGCGTCGCTGTGGGGCAGCGCCACGATACGCTGCGCCACCTCGCGTTGAAACATCAGGGTCATGGATTGGTAGAATGGCGGCCAGTCGCGCACGGTGAGCCAACGGACAAGCAGTTCCGTTCCAATATTGTATGGCAGGTTCGCCACGATCTTTGTCGGTTCGTTCCCGGCGATTGCGGCGAAGTCGGTCTTGAGCGCGTCACCGGCGATGACTTCCAGCCGTCCGGGGTAGTGATCCGAGACCTCAGCCAGAGCTGCCAGGCATCGCTCGTCACGTTCAATCGCGACCACGCGGCGTGCACCATGCAAAAGTAACGCACGAGTCAACCCGCCGGGACCGGGTCCCACTTCGATGACGGTGCTGTGTGAAAGGTCGCCCGCCGCGCGCGCGACCTTTCCGGTCAGATTGAGGTCGAGCAGAAAATTCTGTCCGAGCGACTTCTTGGCAGCAAGGCCATGACGCTCAATCACATCGCGAAGGGGAGGCAGCCCGTCTATGCTTGCGTTCATTGGCCTTGTTGCCCGGCAAGATCACGAGCAAGCGCGAGGGCGGCCACGAAAGCCCCGGATCGCGCCTTGCCTGTACCTGCAAGCGTAAACGCAGTTCCATGGTCGGGCGACGTTCGGATGAAGGGCAAGCCCAGCGTAACGTTGACCGTGCTGTCGAAAGCTAGCGCCTTTGCCGGTATCAGCGCCTGATCATGATACATGCAGACGGCCGCATCATAGGTGTCTCGCGCTTCCGCGTGAAACATCGTATCGGCTGGAAGAGGGCCGAACGCTTCGATTCCCAAACTGCGAGCCTCATTGATCGCGGGCGCGATCGTATCAATCTCCTCGCGCCCCATGGTGCCGTTCTCGCCCGCGTGAGGATTGAGCCCGGATACTGCGATCCGTGGATTTGGAATGCCGAAACGCCCTTCCAGATCGCGGGCCGTGACGACGATGGTCTCTAGAATGAGCTCTCGGGTGAGTGCATGCATTATGTCCGCAAGGCGGATATGAATAGTGACCGGCACGGCCCGCAATTGTGGGCCAGCCAGCATCATCACCGGCATGACCGGAATGCCGGTACGCAATTGGGCCAGATGCGCGAGATATTCAGTATGCCCCGGAAACGCAAAACCGCTGTCGTAAAGTGACTTCTTGGCGATCGGACCGGTCACCATCGCCGCAGCGGCGCCGTCCATCACATCCCGAACGGCGCGATCGATGGCCTCGACGATACCGCGAGAATTCGCAGCATCGGATGCTCCCACAGCGCCACTGAACACGTTTTCGAGTGGCACGACGGGAAGTGCGTTAGCGAATGATGTCGTCGCTCTGGTGGCATCCACGACTTCAAGCGGCAGGTCTCTTCCAAGGAGCTTCGCTCTGGCGGCAAGTGTGGCCGGATCGCACAGAACGTAAAAGGGCGCCGATCCGTCTTGATCACGTCGCAGCCATGAATCGATCACAACATCGGGGCCGACCCCCGCAGGGTCGCCAACAGTGATCGCAAGTGGCTTTGAGAGCACCCTCAAGATTGCACGTACTGACGCAATCGCGCCTTAGCGCTTCACAATCTTGGCCTTCTCGTGAAGCTCTTTCATATAGGTCTTATCGAGCTCGTCGGCACTTGCTGACCCTCCGGATTCCGCCTGAAATGTCAGCTGTGCGACACGATCGTCAGACACTTCGCGTGCGCTGCAGATACCGATGAACTCAACGCCGCGTTCGGTCTGACGTACCGTCGTCGCACCACCGGCCTTTGCCGCCTTGATGGGCTCAGCCCAGTCCGAAGGCAGTTGCGGTTCAAGGACGCGTCCAAGATCACGCACGGTGACGTCGATCAGACCCTTGGCGAAGCTGCGAGTGGTATCGCAACTGCGAAAGCGCTTCCGCAATGCCTCCGCCTCGCGTTTGCGTTGCGGAAGCAGGCCTTTCTGATTTGCAGGCACCACGAAGATCACCTGTTGGAGCATATACTCGGTCGCGCTTGGTTTCTGGCCGCCTTGCTCCATCATTTTTCTGACGGCTTCCTGCGCGCTTGGAAGGCCTTTCCCACTCTTTCCGCCCGACGACCGATTGCGCGCGCCCAAGGCCTGATTCCAGCCCATCTGCGACCTGATGTAGTCCTTGAAATGCGCCTTGGTAACTCCGGACTTAGCCAGAATCTGGTCAAGCGCTTTGAGCGGCATCTTGTTGTTGGCTGCAAATCTCGCATAGGCGTCGTCGACCTGCTGATCCGAGACCTTGATTCCGAGACGCGCGATCTCGGAGTTGCGCAGGGTCTGGTCGATCATCTGATCAGACGCGCTGCCCTTCGCGCGCTGCAGCTTCATGAACGCCGCGCGACGCTGGATATCGTAACTCGTGATCGGGACATTATTGACGATGTATTTGATCTCACTGGCGTGGGCAGCGCCAACCACGTCGCCAAGGAATGTTCCCCCCGACGTCATTGACATCAAGGCAAACGCTGCTGCGAACCCAAGCACTTTCGGCGATAACATCCCGCTCTTCCCCGTTTTTGACCGACCAGAAAGGACGTTCCGACTGCCACTTCTATGCGGCGAAACCATGTCGTCTGTAAGCCTGCTAGGACGTCCAGCGTCCAGAAGGCAAGTCTTTACGCCAAAAAAATCACGAATTGCGGCCTCTGCACAAGCAAACGCGTGGATTTGAATGTGCGCTAGGTGCCGGTGCCGATATCACCCAAGGTTCGGAACGACAGATTGAACCCGATGCTGGTGGAGGTTTCGGTGTCGTAGCGGCTGAACGACTGAGAGAATGTCATCATATAGGTGAAGCACTCATCGCTGTAGGAGAAACCAGCGCCTCGATTGAGCAGAGTGTCACTCTCGATGTCGTATGTGCCGGAGGCGAAGACACGCCAGCTTTCGCCAATCTTCGCCGATGCGCCGCCCGATACTTCCGCGCGATCAACATCGAACCCATAAAGAGGCTGCTTCTCGATATAGGCGTATTTGGCACTCACGCTGAACGCGCTGCTCGCATAGGCAGCCCGAACTTCGCCGCGACTCATGTCGAGCGAATCCTTGTCGAAACGCGCGCTCACCGATGCCGACAATCCGAACGGCGTGGCAACGCCGACCAGTCCGACATAGTCGGATGTATCCGTTTCGAGGCCGGAATAGGCGCCGACGTTCAGGAGATCGGGGGAAGCGAAAGAGTTGCGGCCAGCCAGCTGATATGACTGCCCGAAGATCGCATTCGAGGTCCATCCGCCGGCATAAGTGCCCGAATAGCGGAAGCCGAGATTGGCGCGCGTCCCCCCCTCGATCCTGTCGTAGCCGGAGAACTTGTCGCGCTCGAAGAGCGACGTTGCATCGAACACGAAGCTTTGCGCATCTTCGTTGAGGATCACCAGCTTGTTCGAATAGGGTTCATCCGGCCGCACATACAGTTGCGCGACCGGCTCAAGCACATGGGTTGAGCTGGTGGTTGAGAAAAGCACCGGCCAGCGCACGTCGAGGCCCGCCGTTGCCATGTAGCGATAGAGCGACGACCGAACGTCCTGTTCCACTCCCAGTCGTGCGGCCATGATGTCGATGCTGGCCTGCGATGCGTTGTTGATGTCCGCATACATCGCATCGCCCTGCATGTGCAGAGAAGGCGTGATCACAAGCCCGCCGCCTGTCACGATGGACTTGCGCCATTCTGCCTCTGCGGTGATGCGGCTGTTCAAACCTTCCGCGCCCCGAACCACCGGCGTCACCAGACTGGTGTCGAGCTCGTCGCGCGAGATGACACGGGAATTCACATCGATCGTGAGTTCGCCACCTGCAATTGGTTCATCAGGCGTGAAGTTGTAATCGAGGGAGGGCAGAACCCAAGCCTGCTTCCCGTCACGCCCAAATTCGGTATCCTCCTGCACGTCGAACTTCATGGCGCGCAGATCGAAGTAGTTCCGATCGTTGAGACCCGTCAGATAGACCTCGTTACGCACGACATAGTCGCTGAAGCCGTCGATACCGTAAGTGTAGGAAAAATTCTTGTCGGTCTGGGCCATGACGTCCCAGCCGAAATTCCAGCGTGAATTGAGGGCGAAATCGCCCTTGCTGCCGATCATGCCGCGGAAGCGGTTGGGGTCGATCTCAGTGCCACGGTCAATTGTGCCAAGGTTGAAGGCCCCGGGATCAGCCTGATAGATGCCAGCCATCTTCAGATTGTACTGGCCGTTGTCGAAACGCTGGCGCCATTCGGCCTCGCCGAGAAATCCCTGCTGCGAGTACCCTGTGGAAGTTACCGTGAGGTCATAGGTCGGCGACAGCGCGAAAAAATACGGAATGGAAACCCCGTAGCCGAGCTCCGACTTGTAGGCGAGGCCGGGCATCAGGAAGCCGGATTTGCGCTTGACGGTCGGGTCGGGAATCTCAAACGCTGGAAGAAACGCAATAGGCAGCCCAAACAGCTCGAATCGCGGCTTTTCAAAGCGAACGACCTTGGTCTTGCCGTTCCAGATGATCTTCTGCGATTTGATACGCCAGATCGGCGCCTTGTCTGGATTGTCCTGGCAGGGCTCACAGGCCGTATAGACGCCATTGTTGAAAGTGGTCAGGACACCGCTGCGCCGCTCGGCGCTTTCTGCGCCAAAATATGTCTTGTCGGTCGTCACCACCTGCAAGGCGTTGACGAAACCGTCCCCGAAATCGTCCGTTACGTCGATTTCGTCCGCGTAGAACTTCGTGCCGTCCTTATCGACGATCTCCACCTTGCCGACGGCAAGCAGACGACCGGTCTGACGATTGTAGATGATGCGTTCGGCAACGAGATTGTTTCCGCCATATTCGATCTGGACCCCGCCCACGGCAGTGACTGTCGACATGTCCCGATCATATACAAGCGTGTCAGCTTCCAGCAGCATCTGCGCGTTGGCAGGAACTGCGTTGCCGATTGCCACATCCTGAGCCGCCGCAGGCACGCCGGCATAGGCCATGGCGCAGGCGAGTGCCATCGTGGCTCCGAGCAAGCGGACCCGATATTTGGAATTATGCGCGAGGGGTAGCGGCCAGCCCACTAACCGTCCTCCCTGTACAAAAGATAAGTGACCCCAAAGAACATCGCAATCAACACTGGAAACCAAGCCGCGACGACAGGGGGTACAATTCCCGACGACCCGAATGCCTTAACCAAAACTGATACGACATAAAGCAGAAACCCGGCCACGATGCCACTCAAAATGAGAGGGACGGAAATCCCCGTCCGGGTAAATCGGAGCGAGACGGTCGCTGCGATAATGGTCATCGCCACCAACAGGGGCGGCAAAGCCAGCAAATAGTGGAACTGCATGGCGAACGCGTTTGCACGAAGCCCGAACGACTGCGCCACGCGGATCGTTGACGGTAGTTGGTAAATAGAGATTGTTTCCGGCGTCGCGAGGCGTTCCTGCACGAATTCGGGCCGCAGGTTCGTTGGAATATTCACGCTGGCGATATTCGATTCGTGAGAGCCTTCGCGAAAGCGCTCGACATTGACGAGCTCCCAGTAACCGTCTCGAAGATAAGCGCGATCTGCATCGAGCCGCTCACCGATCGTCTGGTTCTCATCGAGTGTAAAGAAGCTCGCATCAGCCAGCTCGGTGCCCTGATTGAGCGAAGCGCGCGCACCTATGATCGTGTCGACGTTACCGGCCTTCTGCCGCATCCAGGGCACAACGTCAGTGCTGCTTGGGCTACTGGCCCGCATATCGGCTTCATAAAGCTGCGAACTTGCCAGACCTGCCGCTGCCAGCGGATTGAAAACCAGAATGATGAGCAGGCCGAACAGAAACGCGCTGATGCCAAGCGGAAGCAGGAAGCGCCAGACGGATATGCCCGCGGCGCGGATGATCACGAGCTCCGAGCGACGGTTCAGATTGACGAGCAGGACCATCGTTGCGAGCAGCGCGATGAATGGCACCGTCTGCTGCATGAACATTGGAACGCGCATGCCGATGATCGCCAGCGAAAGCGGCAGGGTGAATGCCGGCAATGAGGATGTGCGGCTGGAAAACTCGGCGAAATCGATGATGAAAATCAGCGCGAACGTCCCGACGAAAAGCCACGCCATGATGACGATATAGCGACGGAAGAGATACTGTCCGAGCGTCCAGCCCATCACGCATCTCCCTCAATGGCGTGCCGTTGGCCGAACAGGCGCTGGCGCAAATGCCGGGTGCGGCCAGCAACGCGCTCAAAGAACAGGGAGACTGCGTCGGTGAACCATTGCGGCGGTGCCAATGCGCGATTGGTGTAGATGAAGTAGGCACATATCGCGCTTACGAGCGCCGGCAGGCCATACATGGCAACGACGTAGGCTGGATCATGTCGCGCCTCATTGGCGAAATAGAACGCCATCCACCTGATCATGAGCCCCAAACCGAGCGCCACGAGTATCGGATGAACGCGCACTTGCCTGTGAGACGTCGGATCACCGGCGACAGCGACGGAAAGTAACGCGAAAACAAGAGGATACAACCATTCTGCGAATCGTCTGTTGAGCTCGGCGCTGAATTGCTGCGGATTCTTCTGGTAGTGCCAGTCATTGGGATCGGGATTGAGAAGATAGGGAATTGTCCTGTCCTTGGGATACAGCACGACTGCATCTTCCTGCGAGGCGAACAAGGACAGATCGAAAGCATAGGTGTCGAAATGGATGATCGACATATCGCCGGTCTGCGGCTTGCGATAGACGACGCCCGTCTCCATGAGAAGGGCATTCTGGTTCGGCAACTTTACGATGCGTCCGTTCTTTGCGTAATAGACCAGCTCTGTCTTGGGGTCTCTTGAATCCGCTACAAAAATTTCGCCAAGCGTCCCATCCGCCTTGCGGTCCCCCACTTGCAGATAGAGACCGTTCTCGACCTTGCGGAAGGTGCCTTCCTGAATGATGGCAGTCACCAGGTCGGCGCGGGCATCGGCGACCAGCTCGCGAATGCGCTGGCGCGCATAGGGATCGACCGTATTGGCGATGAGGAACGACAGGACTGCCACGCCAAGGCCGAGAATCAGCAGCGGCCGCAGCACGGTGAGCCGCGAACTGCCGGCGGCGTTGATCACCACCAGCTCCGAATCCGTGTTCATTGCCGCCAATGTCTGTGTGACGCCGATGATGATGGCCAGCGGAAGAACTTCCGGTGCAACCGTGGGCAGGATGAGTGTGGCAAGTTCCAGAAATGCCAGAACCGACTGCCCGTTCGTTGTCACGAGATCGATCTGGTCAAGCACCTGCGTGATCCAGACAATCGCCAGCGTCCACGCAAGCGCCGTCAGGAAAATGAAAAACGCGCGCCGAAAGATGTAGCTTTCGATGACGTTCATCAAGCGATTGGCCTCAGTGTTGCTCGGACAACGCAGGGCGCGGGCGAGACCCGCGCGAAGCAAATCCGAAAAGAGCCCGCCGAGATGGTCTCGTCAGGGCAGCATCACGCAACTGCTTCATACGTGGCGTTCCCTCGTCTGGGCAGTCGCTGTTATTGCGATGCAGCAGGGGTGATACGTAGCTGCAAGCCGTCAACGTTTCAACGAGTCCATTTACTGCCCTGTCCTGAGCACCAGTTTCCCACGCTCGCGAATGATGTTGTGCACTTGGGGCTAACAAAGGGCCAACGAGCGTGGTTAACGATTTCTTGCCGGGACAAAAAGCCCTCATTTAGGCGGCACCTCCGCAAATCACATCGAGATAATGCGACTGGACCCGATGCCGGGGCGTCAGCAGGTTGCCAAGTCTTGACAAAGGCGGGGCAGAAAGGCCCATACATAAAGGCGTTCAAGAAAAGTCCCGCCGCCGCTGTCTGAGAATCGGGATGAACCGAACAGGCGGCATTCGTCCGTCCCGTGGGACACCAATCTGAAAGGTCAGACGATGGCACCGCGCCCCTCGGTCATTTTTGCTCGAATAGCCGCACCCAAGCGTGGCAGCGTCGTGCTGCTGGTCGCCGATGGCTGCGTGCTTGCGGACAGTGCCTCCATGTTCGATTCGCAGGACCTGCTGCCCCGCGCCTTCGATGTCGCCGAGTTTACCGGCAGTTTTGGCGCTGCCATCGAGTTGATCACGCCTGCCGGTACGAACTTCGACCGCATGGTAGGCGTCGGTGTCGGAAAGCCGGACAAGATCGAGGAATATGGCTGGTTTCGTCTCGGCGGTGCGATCGCCGCGCAAATGCGCAAGGCGAAGGACGTCACGATCGTGCTCGATCTGCCGGAAACCGACATCACTGGCGCGGATGCGGCGAACTTGGCCGGTGGCATTTTGTTGCGGGCCTACACTTTTGACAAATACAAGTCGCGCAAGGATGCGGGCGATAGCAAAAGCCCACCGAAAGACCAGAAATTCACGATCATGCTGGGCGCGCATGCCGCCGCCAAGAAGGCGTTTGCCGCTGTCGAGCCGATCTGCGACGGCGTCACTCTGGCGCGCGACGTGACAAACGAACCCGCAAACATTCTGGGGCCCCGCGAGCTTGGCGAGAAAGCCAAGGAGTTGGAAAAGCTGGGCGTCGCGGTCAAGATCCTTGACGAGAAGGCGATGCGCAAGCTCGGAATGGGAGCGCTTTTGGGTGTCGCCCAGGGCTCTGTCCGGCCGCCTTGCGTGGCTGTCATGGAATGGCGCGGCGGCAAGAAGGGGGACGCGCCGGTTGCCCTTGTCGGCAAGGGAGTGGTCTTCGATACGGGCGGAAATTCCATCAAGACCGCCTCCGGAATGGAAGAAATGAAGGGGGACATGGGCGGCGCCTCTGCGGTGCTCGGCGCCATGCACGCGCTTGCCGGACGCAAGGCCAAAGCCAACGTCGTCGGGATCATTGGTTGCGTGGAGAACATGGTCGACGGGAACGCGCAACGCCCCGGAGACATTGTCACCTCGATGTCGGGGCAGACGATCGAGGTTCTCAATACCGATGCCGAAGGTCGCCTCGTGCTGGCCGATGTGATGTGGTACTGCCAGCAGGAATTCAAGCCGAAGGTCATGATCGATCTCGCTACGCTGACCGGCGCCGTGATCGTCGCACTCGGACAGCATTATGCCGGGCTGTTTTCGAACGACGATTCGCTGGCCGCTCAACTTGGCGCAGCCGGACAATCCACTCACGAACGCTGCTGGCGCATGCCGATCGGCCCCGAATACGACAAGCTGATCGACAGCAAGAACGCCGACGTGAAGAACATTGGCGGGCGCTATGGCGGCGCGATTACAGCGGCCCAGTTCCTGCAGCGCTTTGTGAAGGACACGCCCTGGGCGCATCTCGACATTGCTGGGACTGCCATGGGTGCGCCATCCTCCGAGATCAACCAGTCATGGGCCAGCGGTTTTGGTGTGCGGCTTCTGGAGCGCTTCGTGCGCGACAATCATGAAGCCTGAAGCGGCCCGGTGCGGATGACCAATGGCTGAGGCGCTTTTCTACCATTTGACGGAGTCGACGCTGGAACAGGCGTTGCCCGCCTTGCTGGAGAAAAGCGTTCAACGGGGCTGGAGCGTCGTGATTCAGACCGGCACCGAAGAGCGGCGCGATGCGCTCGACGTTCATCTATGGACGTTTCGGGACGATTCGTTCCTGGCGCACGGCACGGACCGCGATCCGCATCCCTCCGAACAGCCGATTCTGCTTACGACTGGACAGGCGAACGCCAACAAGGCGCGGATCCGATTCATGGTTGATGGCGCAGCGCCGCCGGATTTGTCGGACTATGAGCGCGCGGTATTCATGTTTGATGGCCATGACGCCGTCCAGCTCGAATCGGCGCGCGGCCACTGGAAAGACATGAAGGCAGCCGGACATAGTGTGACATACTGGCAGCAGACCGGTGACCGCCGCTGGGAGCGGAAGGCTTGATGCGTTTTCTATTTCTTCTTGTTTTGATCGCGGGAGCCGCGGTCGGGGTTGGGTACCCATGGTACGTCAACAATTTTTCCGGCGAGGAGATCGGAATCTGGCGCGCCTACGATCAGGGCACTGGCTTTCGTAGCTTCGAGGCTACTCTCAAAGAGAGCCAAGCGCCCGTACGTGTGCTTGTCGACCTGACCACACTTGGCGCGCCTACCTTCGATGATGCAAGAACCGTTCTGACGATCACCGCTGCAAATCAAGGGCGCACCGTGCTCGCGGACACGCTGACGTTTCACAATTCAATCCGACGCGAAACCAGTCCGCAGGGCACCGAAAAGGTGTTTCGCGCTGAGGCTGGCGTGATTCAGTCGATTTCGCCCGGGGAGTACACGTTCACATTGGGGCAGGGTGACTCGGACGGCATCGACATGCGTTCGGTCGATGTGGTGCTGCGCTCCGATGCAGCTATGCTGGATCAACGGGCGCAACCACTCGGCTTCACTTTGATCGCAGTGGGTTTTGCGGGGCTCGTTGCCGCATCGCGTCGCCGCAATCGAGGCGCTTCTCCAACGAAATCCGAGCCGCCTGCACCACGCTGGGGCAGGGACGCAGGCAACGACTGAACTCTGCGCCGGACACGCCGGTTTGACTACGCTTGATCAGATACCGTGATAGTCAGGCAGCACCGATTTGCCGGAGTTGCCATGCGTCAGTTACTCAAGATTATCCTTTTCGCCGTTTCGGTCTCTGTTGTCAGCGCCGGTCCCAGCCGCGCGGAAATTGCGGACCGGGATGCACCCAAGGGCGGGGTGCTCTCTCTGTTGCCTGCTCCGCAGACCACGCAACACTCGATCACTATAGCCTCTGGTAAGCTCGACTATACCGCCACGGCCGGCACCTTGTCGCTGCTTGGCGGCGACGGCGGCGTTACCGCGGAGATCTTCTACACCGCCTATTCCGTGAAGGCGCCGTCCGGGCAATCTCAGACCCAACGGCCGATCACGTTCGTGTTCAATGGCGGACCGGGAGCTGCCTCCGCCTATCTCCATCTTGGCGCGCTCGGTCCACGCGTTCTCGCGACTGCGCCAGATGGGCACTTCCTGCCGCCGCCACAAAAATTGAAGGACAATCCGGACACCTGGCTGGACATGACGGACCTGGTCTTCATTGATCCGGTCGGCACGGGATACAGTCGCGAGGCCCCTGACCAGAAGGCGAGTGATTTCTGGGGCGTCCAACAGGACGCGAGTTCGGTCGGCGCATTTGTCCGGCTGTACCTTTCGCAAACCGGTCGCACCGGTTCGCCTGTCTATCTGGCCGGCGAGAGCTATGGCGGCTTCCGCGCTGCATTAATGTCCAGGACACTGCAGGAAGAGGCAGGCATCGCGCCCAGCGGCATTGTGCTGATTTCTCCAGCCCTGGAATTCATGCTTGTCAGGCCCGACGAATTCGAACCGCTTCAATGGGCAATGGAACTGCCTTCGATGGCCGCGGCACGCCTCGAGAAGGAGGGGGTAACGGGTCAGGAATTTCGGGATCGTGTCGCGCAGGTCGAGAGATACGCGCTCGGCGAATATCTGGTCGCCCTTGCAAGCGGGCTGGAAGAGGGTGGTCGCATTGCCAGCGAGCGCGTGGCGCAGATAACGGGCCTGCCGCTGGATATCGTGCAGCGAAACTTCGCACGCATCCCGACATTTCTATTCACGAGCGAGATTGCGCGTGCGGACAAGGCTGTCGTGAGCGCTTACGATACGGGTATTGAAACGGCGGACATCTCCCCCAGCGGTCTCGGGCGCGACGGACCGGATCCTGTGCTGGATCGCAGTGTGCCAGCCTTAACGTCTGCCTTCGTCAGCTATGTTCGCGATGAGCTGAATTTTCAAACAGACATAAGCTACCGGCTTCTCAATCGCGAAATCTCCAGCAAATGGGACTATGGCACGAGCTCTTCGCGGCAGGGCTACGCTGGTGTGATGGGTGATTTGCAGCGGGCTCGGTCCCTCAATCCCGATCTCGGGGTGCTGATCGTGCATGGCTATACCGATCTTGTGACCCCCTACATGGCCTCCCGCTACCTCGTCAGCCAGTTGCCGTCGCTGAAGGGCGCACTCCCCATCCGCGTGGATGTGCTGGAAGGGGGGCACATGATGTACCTTCGACCTGACAGCCGCCGGGCCCTGAAGGCCGCGGCATCTGACCTGTACAAGGTCGAACGCTAGAGTCGTGGCCTTGGCGGGGCCTACTCCGCCAGCGCCTTTTCATATTCGGTGGAGAGGCTGAGCCACGTTTCCTCGTGTCCGGCAAGTGCGCTGGCGAGCTCGGCGCGCTCCTTTGAAAGCTGGGTAACCGCTTTCGGGTCCTTTTCATAAAGTGTCGGATCGGCGAGCTGATCCTCGATGCCATCCAGCCTCTTGCGGATCCGCTCGATTAGCGATTCCGTCGCCTTGATCTGTTTGGCAAGCGGAGCCAGCGCAGCCCGCTTCTGTGCGGCTTCGCGGCGCTGGTCGGCCTTCGACGCCTTGTCGGCCTCGCGGCGCTCCCGCCGATCGGCGGTGTCTCCCACGACGTCGCGACGATAATCCGTCATGTCTCCATCATAGGGCTTCACGGACCCGTCCTTGACCAGCCAGAGGCGGTCGGCGGTGGCCTCGATAAGATGCCGATCATGGGAAATCAGGATGACGGCGCCGGGAAAATCATTCAGCGCGTGAATGAGCGACTCGCGCGAATCGATGTCGAGATGGTTGGTCGGCTCATCGAGAATGAAGAGATTGGGACCCTCGAAGGCCGACAGGCCCATAAGCAGACGCGCCTTTTCACCCCCCGAAAGGTCCTTGGCGGGAGTGTTCATTTTCTCCGTGGTCAGCCCAAACTGGGCAACCTTCGCCCGCACCTTCGCCTCCGGTGCTTCCGGCATCATCCGGCGAACGTGTTCGTACGAATTCTCTTCCGGGCGCAGGTCATCAAGCTGGTGCTGCGCGAACATGCCGACCTTGAGACCGGGGGCAACGGTCATCGTCCCGCCTTCGCCCTGGAGCCGACCCGAAAGCAGCTTGGCGAAGGTCGATTTGCCGTTGCCGTTTGCTCCCAGCAGCGCAATGCGGTCGTCTTCGTCGATACGCAGACTCAGGCGTTTCAGGATCGGGTGGCCGGGCTGATAGCTCACATTCATGCCGTCGATCGCAATGATTGGCGAAGCGACGGTCTTGACCGGCTCGGGAAAGCTGAACGGTCGCACGCTGTCGTCAAGGACGGCAGCGATGGGCTTCATCTTTTCGAGCGCCTTGATTCGTGACTGAGCCTGTCTGGCCTTGGAAGCCTTTGCTCTGAAGCGGTCGACGAAGGATTGCAGGTGTTTGCGCTGGGCCTCCTGTTTGACCCGACTTTTTTCCTGCAGTTCGAGTTGTTCGCTTCTCTGCCGCTCGAACTGGTCGTAGCCGCCTCGCCAGAACGTCAGCTTCTTCTGGTCGAGATGGACGATCGACGATACGGCGCGATTGAGAAGGTCGCGGTCATGGCTGATCAGCAGAACAGTATGCGGATAGCGTGACAGGTAATTCTCCAGCCACAGGGTGCCTTCGAGATCCAGATAGTTGGTGGGCTCATCGAGTAGCAGGAGGTCGGGCTCCGCAAACAGCACGGATGCAAGCGCGACGCGCATTCGCCAACCTCCGGAAAACGAGGAGGCCGGACGCGCCTGTGCCTGCGTGTCAAAGCCGAGACCGGCGAGAATGGTTGCGGCACGCGCTTCGGCGGAGTGCGCATCAATATCGGCCAGTCGCATCTGGATTTCAGCGATGCGGTGCGGATCGGTTGCGGTCTCGGCTTCGGAAAGCAGAGCCGCCCTTTCGGTATCGGCTTTCAGGACGATCTCGATAAGTGGCTCCTCCGTGCCCGGAGCTTCCTGCGCCACCTGACCGATCCGCGTGTTCTTCGGCAGGTTTATGGTGCCGGTCTCGGACGACAAATCTCCGGTAATCGCACGAAACAGGGTGGTCTTGCCGGTGCCATTGCGACCGACAAGCCCTGCCTTTGCCCCCGTTGGCAAGGAAAGGGAGGCGTGGTCGAGAAGCAGGCGCCCTGCAATGCGCAAAGAAAGATCGGAGATGGTCAGCATGTGGGGGCTTTTGCACCGCCAGTGCAATTATCGCAAGCATGCGTCCCCATAAACAAACGGCCCGCCGAGATGGCGGGCCGTCGTATGTTGAAGAACCGATTTATCGGCGCAGCATCTGACAAAGCTGGATCAGAGCCGGATCGTAGCTGTTGAAGTCCGACAGGATCGCACCGCAGCGGGTTTTGAGCTTGGCAGCCTGGGAATCACTCATTCCAGCTATGGACACACCACGGTTTCCATGATTGCCGCCCTTGCCGCCGCCATCGGAGCCGCCGTTCCCGGCAGAGCCACCGCCGCCGCCACCACCGGAGCCGCCGCCACCTGAGCCACCACCACCGGAGCCACCACCACCGGAGCCGCCGCCACCGGAGCCGCCGCCACCTGAGCCACCACCGCCGGAGCCACCACCGCCGCCGCCGCCGCTACCACCACCGCCGCCACCGCCGC
>JAMLJA010000009.1 GCA_023953905.1 Rhizobiaceae bacterium
TCGGACTTGACCACCCTCTTCTGCCGAGGAGACTTAAACTATCAATATGGCTAGTGTCAATTCCACTTTACATCGGTTTCTGGAATAGTCTCGGTGGCCGTTGCCGCCGCGAGGGGCCCGACAGGTGTCTCCGATTCTTCATTCTTGACGTGAGTTCATACATTGCATCTCGAACTAATTTGACACCCTTCCGAGGCCACATTTGAATCGCCGGCTCAGGAACACTATCCGGGTGAGGCAATGAATACACGTATCCCACTCATGAACAGAAGGCAGGCAATCGCCGGGATTGGTCTGCTTGGCATGTCTGCAGTGGGTGCGGATGTTTTCGCCAAAGAGGTCATCAAGGAAATCAAGGATTTGAAGCCGGGTGAGTTTACCTGGCATCCTGATCGACAACCCGACGGGCCTGTCGCGGTGGTTGTGTCTTTGCGGGAGCAACTGGTTCACGTCTATCGCAACGGCATTCGCATCGCTGTCTCCACCTGCTCGAGCGGAAAGCAGGGACATGAAACGCCTACTGGCGTATTCGTGGTCCTCGAGAAGGACAAGCACCACCATTCAAGCACCTACAATAATGCGCCCATGCCGAACATGAACCGTTTGACATGGTCCGGCGTAGCGCTTCATGCAGGAAATCTGCCTGGCTATCCGGCATCGCATGGCTGCGTTCGGCTGCCAATGGAGTTTTCCGAGAAGCTATTCTCCGTCACGCATGTCGGTACACCGGTCATCATTGCAGGTGCGCACACCGATCCGTGGGAACTGGTGCATCCGGGAATGGTGCTCAGTGGCTTTGCCGAAAGCGAATTCGTTGACGTCGAATCGAAACTCGCGGGGAAGAAGCATCCAAAAGACTGGGCCGCATCCGAGGTGCAGCCGATCACATCGCTGGTGGCGTCTTCATCCGACCGACGCATCGCACTCATCGAGAATGGTGAGGTGATCGCCGAGGGAAAACTGAGCATCAAAGGTTCCGGGCGTTTGGGAAGTCATGTCTTCGTTCTCAACGGGGCGAGCAAAGCTGTCCAAGGCATGCACTGGACGGCAATCAGCCACAACAGTGACGTAAATGGAAACTTCCAGCCAGAAGAACGGGCGCTACGTCGCCTGACGACCGAGAATGGCTTCGTGGCTGCCCTGAAGCCCAAGATGCATCCCGGAATGATCTTCATCCTGACCGATGCCCCGCTCCACCCGGACAGCCGCTCGGGCCGGGATTTTGTCATCATGTCGTGAACCGCTAGAGTGCCAAGCTTCCAGCGCCCGAGACGGCAAGGAACGCCAACCGATCACGCCGCGCCGCTGCTGAACTCGGCCTTGGCAAGAAGTTGGCAGAATGTGCCCGCGAAATCCTGAGTTGTAGAAGAGATTGCTCTTCGGACCACAATTGTAGTGCCGAGGGTAAGGTTCTCCGGGGTCTGACAACAAAAAACCGGAACCTGTAACTTGAATCATCAATTACACGCGTTAACCAAAGCGTGTGCTTCGGCGGACAGAACATGTCCGTCCGCCAAGACGAGGCGCGAGTCATTGCCGGACCGCAAAGAGTTATTGACCACCATTCGCATATCTGGAACAAGGCGCTTAATGTAGGTAGCCGTATGAGACGCGGGTGCCACGTGCTGGATTTATCTGCTGGCGGCTGCAAAGCATGCCTGCAGTCATCTGACTCAGATTTCCTTTGCAGACGATGTCGTGACGCGAGATGCTGGACGGAACGAAACAAAATCTGCGCGCTTTGTTGGCCCTCGAAGCTGTTTCGCGTCTTGGATCCATGTCCAAGGCTGCTGATGAAATGAATGTCACGCAAAGTGCTGTGAGCCACCAGATCCGAAGATTGACGGAAATGGTTGGCGAACGGTTGGTCGTGAAGTCGGGGCGCGGCGTCATGCTCACGCCGATTGGCGAAGTTCTGGCGCAAAAATTGAGAACGGCGTTCTCGCAGATCGACCGCTCCGTCGCGGAGGTGATTGGAGGCGATCGTGACGTGGTGCGTCTGGCATTGTGCAGCAGTTTCGCACCGGGCTGGCTCATTCCCAGGCTGCGCAGCTTTTACGAGCACAATCCCCGCATCAAGCTGCAATTGAGGATGTACGCGCGCGATCCCGATCTCACCGACGAGGTCGCTGACGCCTTCATTACGACGCTGCCGAGCGAATCCGGCTTCTGGTCGTCGCTGATACGTACCGAACTGCTTGTTCCTGTGATCGCAAAACGTCCCGCAAAGGGGCAGCGCGTGAGGTTCATAACCACCGATATGGAAGCAGGCTCTGTTGGCAAGGATTGGCTCGCCTATCAACGCATCGCCCAAGTCGATCTGAAGGCGCGCTCGTCTGATCAGGACTGGATGTTTGCCTCTCACTATATAATGGCGCTGGACATGGTTCGAGAGGGACTTGGGGCAGCGCTCGTCCCGGATTTCCTGGCGGCAGAGGATCTGAAGTCCGGTAGGGTCGTTCTCCTTCATCACCTCTCGATCGCGACCAACCAAGACTATTTTCTCTGCATCAAGGAAGTGCGCAGGCAAGAGCCCGCCTTGGTGGCTCTTGCAAGATGGTTCAAGGCCCAAGCCAATCACGCTACATAAAACGACACTGCATTCGACCTCACATTGCAGAGTTCAAACGCTTAAGCTTTTTGGTGAAGAGCGCGCGCCCACAAAGCCTATGGCGTCTGATCGACGGGATGCTGGGAACGAAAGCCCACGGCAAAGCGGTTCCATGCATTTATAGTTGTGATGACGAGGGTCAGTTCTACCCGTTCGCACTCATCGAAAGCCGCCGCCAATGTGTTGTAATCCGCATCGGGAGCGCCGGATGTCTCCAGCCGCGTAAGGGCTTCGGCCCAGGCAAGCGCAGCCCGCTCTTTATCATCAAAAGCGGGACTTTCCCTCCAAGCAGCCAAAACATCCAGCTTCTGCTGCGAAATTCCCGCCGCGCGCGCTTCAGCGGCGTGAAGGTCGAGGCAATATGCGCAACCGTTGATCTGTGACACCCGCATCTTGACGAGTTCGCGGACAGACTGGGAGAGTGAAAGGCGCTTGGTAGCTTCTTCCAAAGCCATCATGGCTTTCATTGCCGCCGGTGCGGCGCGATAATAGTTCATCCTGCTGGACAAGATGCGTACTCCACAAGTTGCTTCCGCGTGCCGAGTTAGCTCGCGAACAACACTATGCAAAGGGCCGGAGTCGTCGTCATGCTATGCCAGACGCTAGCGCACTGCAGCGGCCGTCGTGGCCGGTGTTTTAACTTCCATTCCATTCATGCCGCAAAATGGCGTACTGCATGGTGTTTTCGTAAATTGGATGTCCGGCGCTGTCGTTTTGGAACGTCACATATTCCAGGAATAGGCCTTCCATTCGCATGCCAAGCTTTTCGCAAAGCCGTCGCGACGAGGCGTTGTGATCCTCAACATAGGCGTAGATGCGCCTTTTTCCTTGATGGTTGAACAACTCGTCAAACAAGGCCAGTGCCGCTTCGAACGCATAGCCCTTGCCGCCGAACAGTGGATTGAAATTCCAGCCCACAGAAACCGTGTCAGATCGTTGAGGTGTCTCTGGATCATCTGGCCAATCGGCATCAGGATGGACGAACAGATCGCCTATGAGCTGACCAGAGTCTTGCAGGCAGACCGCGAGATACTCCTCATCGGCAGCGCGTTTCAAAACCTCATGTTCAGCTGCCGCCAGATTGGCGAGTTTGAGTGAGAAGAAGCAGCTCGCGACCGGCTCCCGCAGGTAGGCCAACAAGGCCTCCGCGTCACCTCGACGAAACTTCCGGATAGTGAGACGGTCGGTTTGGATCGTTTTCAACGGCTCAGTTTCCTGCTCTCCACACTATTTCGCACGGACAAGAATCGGGTCCTTGTCGTCACCGCCGGACTATCTCCCACCGAACGGGAATTGATGCACTGGCATCAGGCTCGAAATATCGCCGCGCAGCCAATATCCGCTTCCGGACAGATGTCGAGAAGCGCGGGCGATGCTTGGATCGAAGCGCGAGCCGCCATCTCCGCTCTCAAAGTATATCGGGCCGCCGCGTGAAGTCGGCGGATTCATGTTGCTCGGTGGCTACGCGTTGATCGCAATGAAACCGCACTATGGAATACAATCGGCGGGTCTGGCGGAGAGAGCGGGATTCGAACCCGCGTTACGGTCTCCCGTAAACACACTTTCCAGGCGTGCGCCTTCAACCACTCGGCCACCTCTCCGCGTGCACCTGCTTCGCTGGCAAAGCGGTGCGGTGCTCATCTAGTCGATCCGGACGCCGATGCCAAGTCATTGTGAGCAAGGAATTGGTGCAGCTCATGACTTCTTTCGCGGAGGCCGGTGGCTGCGCACTGGAAAGCGAACTGCTGTTTGGGTCTCACTCTCTTCGCGTCGAAGTGTACGGGTCGTGACGAGACAGCTGTTGCACCTTGCCTGCCCTGCACCTATTTTTTGAGCCTTAGCGGAGGGTGCTGATAGATGATCCGATTTCTGTTCCGCTGTCTGTCTACCATTTCATTGGCGGTCGCGGTCGTGATGGCAGTGCTGGACGCCACGCGAACAGTTGCCGCCGAGGCGCTCGTCATGACACCGCTTGGCACCAGTTGGGCGGCGATCTCGCCGGACACCATGGAACGAACGCAGGCTTTTCTAAGCGGGCAGATCTCACCGGAGGCCTGGAACCCAGCCGCCCTGTCCATCCTCGCCCTGCCGGGGTTCATCGTCTTCGCCGCGCTGTCCCTTATATTCTACCTGATCGGCAGAAAGCCCGCCGAAGGGCAGGGCCGCTTTGCATTCAAGTCCTGAAATTTCTCATGCCGGCGTCCTGCCGGCGCAAGGAGACATTGCAAGATGTTTTTTCTGAGTGACATGCTCAACAAGAAATACAACATGCCGAAACCCGGAGAGGCGCTTCCCGGGCGCTCACAACCGATCCCGACGGCCTCGAAACATCATGTTTCGGGACGACCTCTCAAAGGCCCATATCCCGATGGGTTGGAGGTTGCCATGTTCGGGCTTGGCTGCTTCTGGGGCGCTGAGCGCATGTTCTGGCAGACCGAAGGCGTCTGGGTGACGGCTGTCGGCTATGCGGGCGGCTTCACGCCCAATCCAACCTATCAGGAGACGTGCACGGGGCTGACCGGCCATGCAGAAATCGTGCTCGTGGTGTTCGATCCCAGCGTTGTCACCTATGGCGATTTGCTCAAGATCTTCTGGGAGGCGCATGACCCGACTCAGGGCATGCGGCAGGGCAACGATGTTGGAACGACGTACCGGTCCGCGATCTACACAGTCGGCGATGCGCAGATGGAGCAGGCCATTGCCTCGCGAGACGTCTATCAGGCCGCGCTGAAGAAGGCAGGCCAGGGCAGGATCACCACGGAAATTGCCGCGGCGCCTGAATTCTACTTCGCCGAAGAGGAACACCAGCAATATCTGTCGAAGAACCCGTATGGCTATTGCGCGCTCAAGGGTACTGGCGTCGCCTGTGCGATAGCGCCAGCCGCATCGGTGGCGTGAAACCGCGTTAACCGCCGCGCTCGCTTTTCCGAAAGGTCAAATTTCCGCGTGGAATTTTGCGCTTGGCCGTGCCAGATTGATCGCCAAGCGGGCGCGAAGCCTGCGAAGGGCTTCCAATTTGCCGGGGACGCGGCGCGGCGGGAGCACTGGAAGAGAACAACCGACAGGGTGTGGATCACATGAAGCGTATTCTTCTTGGACTTATGGCCGCTACCGCGATGACCGCCTCGGCCTTTGCTGCGGATATCAAGCCGGGCCTGCTTTTCGATCTTGGGGGCAAGTTCGACAAATCGTTCAACGAGGCTTCTTTTCAGGGAGCCGAGAAATTCAAGTCTGAGACCGGCATTGAGTATGTCGAGTTCGAGATTTCGAACGATGCCCAGCGCGAACAGGCTTTGCGCCGCTTCGCTGAGGATGGCCGCAATCCAATTGTGATGGCCGGTTTCTCCTGGGCTGACGCGCTTGACCGGGTGGCGGCCGACTTCCCCGACACCAGCTTCGCCATTATCGACATGGTTGTCGACAAGCCGAATGTGCGCTCGGTGGTATTCAAGGAGCAGGAAGGCTCTTACGTCGTCGGCGTACTGGCGGCGATGGCATCCCAGAGCAAGAAGGTCGGCTTCATCGGCGGCATGGACATTCCGCTTATCCGCAAGTTCGGCTGCGGTTATGTCGGCGGTGCCAAGGCTGCCGGCGCGACCGATGTCATCCAGAATATGACCGGCGACACGCCGGCCGCCTGGAACGACCCGACCAAGGGTGGCGAGATCGCCAAGTCGCAGATGGACCAGGGCGCGGATGTCATCTACGCAGCGGCCGGCGGCACCGGTGTGGGCGTTCTTCAGGCTGCCGCTGATGCAGGGAAGCTCGGCATCGGCGTGGATTCCAACCAGAACGGCCTTCAGCCCGGCAAAGTGCTGACCTCCATGGTCAAGCGCGTCGACGTTGCGGTCTACAATGCCTTCATGGATGCCAAGAACGACAAGTTCACCGCTGGCTTCAACAATCTGGGTCTCGCCGAGGGCGGCGTCGACTATGCGATGGACGACAACAACAAGGCTCTCGTCAGTGACGAGATGAAGGCAGCGGCTGAAAAGGCCAAGGCCGATATCATCGCCGGTACGATCGAAGTGCACGACTACATGTCGGACAACGCCTGTCCGTACTGATTTCTGACGCAGAAGAATAAGGAAGCCGCCGGACATGTTTCGGCGGCTTCTTCGCAAGCAGCGTCCCGCGCAACTGCGTTGTTGACACAGCGCAGCATATGCTAATCCGCTACCCTGGCGCCGTTACCAATGGGGCGGACGCGTCACTGGCGTGTCGGGGGCAGACTGTTCCTCAAGTGCGAGAAATCGTTGCGTGAGCACGTCGACCTTCCGCTGCAAGCGCTCGATCACGTTCCACTGTTCAGCGATCTGCGACGAAAGCTCCTCGATCGTGTGTTCCTGTTCGGCCGCGCGGATCTCCAGGGCTGTCATCCGATCGTCTGAGATGGTCATCACAATACTCCTCGCAACCGTGGACTGTCCGTTGTTCGAAATTGACAAGCGTTCATCTTCCTGTCGAGACTGTGGCATGTCGCCAACCATGGCAAAGGGGATAGCGGCATGATAGGTTTGACCAAACGATAAAACGGGGAACAGGCTCGCGCATGGCGGACGCTGCGATTGAGCTGGTGGGGATCAGCAAGAGTTTCGGTCCTGTCAAGGCAAACCGGGACATCCACCTCGAAGTCCGCCGTGGCACGATCCACGGCATCATCGGCGAAAACGGCGCCGGCAAGTCGACTCTCATGTCGATTCTGTACGGTTTCTATCAGGCAGACAGCGGCGAAATCCGCGTGGGCGGCAAACCCGTCCCGATCCGCACGCCAAACGACGCCATCGCGCTCGGCATCGGCATGGTGCATCAGCATTTCATGCTCGTCGAGAATTTCACTGTGCTCGAGAATATCATTCTGGGGGCGGAAGGCGAGGCGTTGCTCGGCCGCTCGATTGCGAAGGCCCGTTCGGAACTGGCGCGGCTGGAGCGCGAGTATGGGCTCGAAGTCGATCCCGACGCGCTGATAGAGGATCTGCCTGTTGGCCTTCAGCAGCGCGTTGAAATCCTGAAGGCACTGTATCGCGGCGCTGATATTCTCATCCTCGACGAACCGACAGGCGTGTTGACGCCCTCCGAAGCGGATCATCTCTTCCGCATCCTCAATCAGCTCAAGGATCAGGGCAAGACGGTCGTGCTCATCACGCACAAGCTGCGTGAGATCATGGCGATCACCGACACGGTTTCCGTGATGCGCCAGGGCACGATCGTGGCGACGCGAGAGACGTCCGAGACGACGGTCGAGGAACTCGCCGAACTCATGGTCGGGCGGCGCGTTCTGCTACGGGTCGAGAAGGAGCCTGCGCGTGCCGGCGCCATCAAGCTCGAGGTGAAGAATCTGACGGTCAAGGATGGCCGTGGCGTCACCATGGTCGATGACGTGTCATTCATCGTGCAGGCGGGAGAGATCGTTGGCATTGCGGGCGTTGCCGGCAATGGACAGTCCGAGCTGATCGAGGCAATAGCCGGTATTCGCAGGGCCGAATTCGGTACTGTCGTTCTCGACGACAAGCCGATCGACGTGACCGGTCGCGCAGATCCGGCGGAGTTGAGGGAGCGTGGGCTCGCGCATGTGCCTGAAGACCGACATCATGTCGGCCTCGTGCTGGCCTTTGCCGAGAACGAGAACTCCATCCTCGGCTATCACTACGAGAGCCTATACCTCAAAGGCCCGTTCCTGAATATCGACGCCATCGTTGCCGATGCCGAGGACAAGATCGAAAAATACGATATCCGTCCGCCCAATGCGCGGCTCCGGACGGCAAATTTCTCAGGCGGCAACCAGCAGAAGATCGTGTTGGCCCGCGAAATGGAACAGGATCCCGGCGTGCTGATCGTCGGTCAGCCAACGCGCGGCGTCGACGTCGGCGCGATCGAATTCATCCACAAGCGCCTGATCGCCATGCGCGACGCCGGAAAGGCGGTGCTTCTGATTTCCGTTGAACTTGATGAGATTCGTTCGCTTTCCGACCGCATTCTGGTGATGTTCGACGGCCGTGTCGTCGGGGAACGGGGACCCGAAGCGACAGAAGGCGAACTCGGCCTGCTGATGGCAGGGGTCGAAGCCAAGGAGGCGGCGGAATGAGCGTTCCCTACGCAAAATTGCCGCGCTGGGCGGATTACGGATTGATACCCTTCATCAATCTGCTGGTGGCCTTCATCGTGGCGGGTCTGGTGGTGCTGCTGGTCGGCGAGAACCCGTTTCGCGCTGCGGCCATCCTGATAGAAGGTGCGTTCGGCGGGGGCCAGAACATTGCCTACACGCTCTACTATGCCACCAACTTCATCTTTACGGGTCTTGCGGTGGCCGTTGCCTTTCACTGCGGGTTGTTCAACATCGGCGGCGAGGGGCAAGCCTATATAGCCGGCCTCGGCGTCGCCATGGTGGGTTTGACGTTCGATACGGTCTTGCCGTGGTGGCTGAACTTCCCGCTCGCTATTTTAGGCGCGGCGCTTGTCGGCGCTTTGTGGGCTCTGATCCCTGCCTATCTTCAGGCCAAACGCGGCTCCCACATCGTCATCACCACAATCATGTTCAACTTCATCGCCGCGTCGATCATGGTGTACATGCTGGTGGATGTCCTCAAGCCGCTGACCTCGATGGCGCCGCAAACCCGCACGTTCCAGCCGGGCGCGCAGCTTCCCAAGCTCAACTGGATGCTTGAGGCCGTGGGCTTCTCGGTCCGGTCCGGCCCCTTGAACGTGTCGTTCCTGCTTGCCCTGGTCATGGCCTTTCTTGTCTGGCTGCTGATCTGGCGCACAAAGCTCGGTTATGAAATTCGCACCATGGGGTTCAGCCCCAAGGCAGCCCGATATGCAGGCATCAAGGAAGCGCGCATCATCGTCATCACTATGATGATTTCCGGCGCCCTCGCCGGCATGATGGCGCTGAACCCGATCATGGGCGATCAGCATCGCGTGCAGCTCGATTTCGTCACGGGCGCGGGGTTTGTTGGAATTGCCGTTGCGCTGATGGGGCGGTCGCATCCGGCCGGTATCGTGCCCGCGGCGATCTTGTTCGGCATGCTCTATCAGGGCGGCGCCGAACTTGCCTTCGAAATGCCCAACATAAGCCGGGACATGATCGTCATTATCCAGGGTCTCGTGATCCTGTTTGCGGGTGCGCTGGAACACATGTTCAGGCCATGGGTGCAGACCGTCTTCGCTTCTCTCAGTCCGCAAACCGTCGGAATGGCGAAGGAGCAGGGGGTCTGACATGGAAGTGTTCAACGTCCTTCTGCAACTTCTCGACGCAACCATCCGCGTCTCGGTCCCGCTGCTTCTTGCCTGCCTTGCCGGCCTTTACTCGGAACGCTCGGGAATCTTCGACATCGGGCTCGAAGGAAAAATGCTGGGTGGCGCGTTTGCCGGGGGGGCGGCCGCCGCGGTAACCGGCTCGGCATGGCTCGGGCTCGGTGCCGCAGTCGCTGTCGCGGTTGGACTGGCATTGGTTCATGGCTTTGCCTCCATCACCCATCGCGGCAATCAGATCGTCTCGGGTGTGGCTATCAACTTCATCGCTGCCGGCTCCACGATCATACTCGGTCAGGCCTGGTTCAGGCAGGGCGGACGCACGCCGTCCTTGTCCGGCGCTGGCCGGTTCGAGGCAATTACGCTGCCGGGCGCGGAAGCAGCTCGCGATATTCCTGTGATCGGCGTCATCTATGCCGAGCTGATCTCGGGCCATTCGATCCTGGTGTATTTCGCCTTCCTAATGGTGCCGTTCACATGGTGGGTCCTGTTTCGGACCCGCTTCGGGCTGCGCCTTCGCGCAGTCGGAGAAAACCCGGCAGCCGTCGACACGGCGGGCATTTCGGTGGCCTGGCTTCGCTATCGCGCGGTCATCTGCACCGGCGTGCTCACCGGACTGGCGGGTGCCTATCTTTCGGTCGCGCAGAATGCCGGCTTCGTGAAGGACATGACGGCGGGCAAGGGCTTCATTGCGCTGGCCGCGTTGATCTTTGCCAAGTGGAAGCCGGTCCCGGCCATGTTCGCATGTCTGCTCTTCGGCTTTCTGGAAGCTGCATCCATCCGCTTTCAGGGGCAAGCCTGGCCGATGATCGGCAAGGTCCCCGTGCAGTTCATGCAGGCGCTGCCTTATGTGCTGACCGTTGTCCTGCTTGCGGGCTTCATCGGAAAAGCCATTCCGCCCCGTGCAGGTGGTGTGCCCTACGTGAAAGAGCGCTAGCGCTCGCCGCAGATTGCCCAGAAGAAGGCCATTCGATGTCCCACGATCTTTATCTCGCCGCCAAGGCGGCAATGGCGAAAGCCTATGTGCCCTATTCGAAGTTTCCGGTGGGCGCAGCGATAAGAACGGAGGATGGCCGCGTGTATGCGGGCGCCAATATCGAGATCGCCTCCTATCCCGAAGGCTGGTGCGCCGAAACGACGGCGATCGGCCACTACATCATGGGCGGCGGCGGCAAGATTGCCGAGATCGCGGTGATCGCCGAACGCATGGCGAAGTGCAGTCCATGCGGCGGTTGCCGGCAAAGGCTGGCCGAGTTCGCCGATCCGTCGACAAGACTGTATCTGTGCGACGAGACGGGCGTTGCCGAGACCGTCACAATGGGCGACATGCTGCCCTATGGCTTTCGCGGAGACATATTGAAATGAGTGGCGGACCGGCTCTGGCGACACGTATCGGCACGCTCGCACCAAAGATTGCACTGGTGCTTGGCTCTGGGCTCGGCGATCTCGTCAATGAGGTGGATGACGCCATACGCATTCCTTACGCCGAGTTGCCGGGCTTTCCACAAAGCGGCGTGACGGGCCATGCCGGGACACTGGTCGCCGGAACGATCGCCGGAACCCCCGTAATGATGCTCGCGGGCCGTGCCCATTATTACGAACATGGCGATGCAGCCGTCATGCGGTCTGCACTCGAGGCTCTTGCCGGGGTTGGGATCGAAAAGCTGATTCTCACCAATGCTGCCGGTTCGCTCGATGCCGACATGACGCCCGGCTCCGTCATGCTGATCACTGACCACATCAATTTTTCCGGCTCCAACCCGCTCATCGGAGAGCAGACCGATCAGCGATTCGTTGGACTGAGCGAGGCGTATGACAAGCCTCTTTGCTCTGCCATCGAAAAGGCTGCGCAGGAAACCGGAACGCCCCTCCACAAGGGCGTTTATATGTGGTTTTCGGGACCGTCATTCGAAACCCCGGCAGAGATTCGGATGGCGCGTGTCATGGGGGCGAACGCGGTCGGCATGTCGACCGTGCCTGAGGTCATCCTCGCGCGCTTCCTTGGTCTGCGGGTTGCGGCTTGCTCGGTGGTGACGAACCTCGCCGCAGGCATGAGCGACGGCGAACTGTCTCATCAGGAGACAAAGGACATGGCTCCCCTGGGAGGCGCGCGCCTGGCATCCATCCTGAAAAAGGCTTTTGCCGACGGTCTGCTGGAGGATTGACGAGATGCTGCCGCAAGAGATCATCCGCAAGAAGCGCGACAAGCGCCCGCTGGTATCGGAAGACATCAAGGAATTCGTCGCTGGCGTCGTCAGCGGAGCCGTTTCAGAGGGACAGGTGGCTGCCTTCGCGATGGCGTCGTTGCTCAACGGAATGAGCCGTGACGAAGCGGTAGCGCTGACACTCGCCATGCGCGATTCCGGGGATGTTCTCGACTGGTCAGATCTGCCGGGACCTGTCACGGACAAGCACTCGACGGGCGGGGTGGGAGATAATGTCTCGCTGATGCTTGCGCCGATCGTTGCGTCCTGCGGCGCGTATGTGCCGATGATTTCGGGACGCGGCCTCGGCCATACGGGCGGCACGCTGGACAAGATGGATTCCATTCCCGGCTATACGAGCCAGCCGGACAACGCCCTTTTTCGCAAGGCCGTGGTGGAAACAGGTTGCGCCATCATCGGCCAGACGGCGAATCTCGCTCCGGCAGACAAGCGAATCTATTCGATCCGAGACGTGACGGCCACGGTGGAGTCCGTGCCTTTGATCACAGCCTCGATCCTGTCGAAGAAGCTCGCGGCCGGCCTCCAGTCGCTGGTGCTCGACGTCAAGGTCGGCAACGGCGCGTTTATGGCGAAATCGCGTGATGCGACCGAACTCGCGACAAGTCTGGTCGAAGTGGCCAATGGTGCGGAGCTCAAGACCTCCGCACTGATCACCGGCATGAACGAGCCGCTCGCCTCGGCAGCAGGCAATGCGGTCGAGGTTGCGAATGCCGTGGATTTCCTGACCGGGCGCTTCCGCGATGGCCGGCTGCTCGAAGTGACGCTGTCACTGGCCGCAGAAATGCTTCATGCATCGGGTATCGCCACGTCCAATCAACAGGGCTTGCAACGCGCCAACGAAGCGCTGGAGAGCGGCAGGGCGGCGGAAACCTTCGCGCGCATGGTCGCAACGCTCGGTGGACCGAAGAACTTCATCGAAACGGCTGACAAGCATTTGCCTGTTGCGCCGGTTGAACTGGCCGTGTCTGCGCCGTCCGACGGGTTTGTCCGCGCCATAGAGACGCGCGATGTGGGAATTGCCGTGGTCACTCTGGGCGGTGGGCGCACCCGTCCCGAAGATGCCGTCGATCACGCGGTAGGCATCACGCGACTGCTTGCCGTCGGCCATGAGGTCAAGCGAGGCGAGGCGCTGGCGCTGATCCATGCGCGGACCGAGGACGCTGCCAAGCGTGCGGCTGCTCAGGTCGTTACGGCCTATACGATAGGCGACACCCGACCTTCGAAACAGAAAGCGGTCATTCGGCGGATCGCACCCTACGGATAGGGTTCTATTTACTGCTGAAGCAGCAAAGCTCCGTTCTCGACCTGGAATTTCGACAGGCGCTTCAGGAAACTCATCCCAACGAGCACACCATCCAGCGCCTTGTCGTCCATGACCATGGCCTGCACCTCATCCACGGCGATGCGACCGATCTGCACCCGTCCGATCGTGCCGACTGCAGCCTTCACCGTTCCGTTGGCAGTTCTCACATCATATTTGAAGTCGGCGTTCGACACGGAAACGCCTATACGGCGCGCTGTCGATCGATTGATGGCGATGACGGTCGCGCCTGTATCGATCATGGCCTCGATCGGCCGCCCGTTCAGCCGAAACTCTGCAATGAAGTGCCCGCGAGGGTCCGAGCGCACCAGAACCTTGCGGCCAAGCAACGGGGCGGCAGCCTCTGGCGGCGCCATCTTCGTCACCATGATTGTCGGCTCGGCGGGACGCGCTGGACTTGGCCCCTCATTCCCGGGCGAATTGACGACAGCGCGATACCAGCGCTCGACTGCATCAGGATTCAGCTCGAGAAAAACAGGCAGCGACGCCGACGCGCCGACGAGAATACCGATCAATATGAGGTTCTTGAACATGCGGCCATCCCGACAGTTCAGGAGACCTAGCAGAACTATCTGTGCGTCCGCTTAACGGAACAGGTTCAATTTCCGTTTTTGTTGGAGGCTATTTGGTGCCGTACATGCGGTCGCCGGCGTCGCCGAGACCTGGCATGATGTAGCCTTTCTCATTCAGCCCGCGATCGATCGACGCCGTGAACACGGGCACATCCGGATGGGCTTTGGTAAAGCGTTCCACGCCCTCCGGCGCGGCCAGAAGGCACAGGAAGCGAATATTGGTGGCGCCCCGCTCCTTGAGCTTGTCGATCGCCGCAATCGCCGAGTTGGCTGTCGCCAGCATCGGATCAACCACAATCACAAGACGGTCGCCGAGATCACTTGGCGCCTTGAAGAAATACTCGACCGCTTCGAGCGTGTCGTGATCGCGGTAGAGTCCGACATGGGCTACGCGCGCCGCTGGCACGAGATCAAGCAGCCCTTCCAAGAGGCCGTTTCCAGCCCTCAGCACGGAGGCGAAGACCAGCTTCTTGCCTTCCAGCGTCGGGGCATCCATTTCTTCCATCGGCGTGTTGATCTTTTCGGTGGTCAGTTCGAGGTTGCGCGTCACCTCATAACCAAGCAGCAACGAAATCTCTCGCAGCAGCCGCCTGAAGCTCGCGGTCGACGTCTCCTTCTTGCGCATGATCGAAAGCTTGTGCTGCACAAGGGGGTGATCGACGACGGTGACGCCTTGCATCTTTAACGGCTCCTGACTGAAACAAATTGACCTTAGCGACGATGGCGCGGGGAGAAAACCACGCCGCCCCCTATGCGAAGGCTTGTCCCCGCCTTTCAGCGCGAGCGAGGTATGGCCGGGAGCCTCGCCAGAAGCGCCGTTCGCGTCGCCCTGTCAACAAAGGCCGCTTCGATAGCTGTGCGGGTGATGGAGATGAGATCCGTCTCGGTGAGGCCGAAATGCTGAGACGCCAACTCGTATTCGTGTTTCAGGCTCGTTGAAAAATAGGGCGGATCGTCCGAATTCAGTGTCACTTTGCAACCCGCGCGCCTCAGTTCTGCGAATGGATGCTCCGCGAAGCTGGAGAAAACGTTCAGTGCGATGTTGGAACCGGGGCAGCATTCCAGCACCACGCCGAGATCCGCGATCTTTTTCACCAGATCCGGGTTTTCGATCGCGCGCACGCCATGGCCGATCCGTGCCGGTCTGATATGCTCGATAGCGTCGGACACGCTTTCCCACCCAGCCAGTTCGCCTGCGTGCACGGTGATACCGAGCCCGGCCTCCCGGGCGATCTCGAAAGCGCGAACATAATCTTCCGTATCGCCGAAACGTTCCTCTCCGGCCATTCCGAAGCCCGTCACGAGCGGATGTTTGCACCGTGCCGCGAACCGCGCCGCCGCCTCGACACGTTCGACGCCGAAATGTCTGACGCCGGTCACGATCATGCGCGCCTCGATCCCAGTCTTCGCTTTCGCCCGCGTCATGCCTTCGGCGATTGCATCGGTGTAGGCCCGTGGTGAAAGCCCGGCCTTCTGTGCGTGGTCTGGCGATGTGAAAAGTTCGGAGTAAATGGCGCCGTCTCGCGCCAGGCTTGTCAAATAATGGTCGGTCAGGCGTGCGTAGTCGTCTTCATTGCGAAACAGGTCGGCGGCAAAATCGTAGCAGGCAAGAAAGGACGTGAAGTCAGACCATATGAAAGCCCCATCCTGGATGAAAGGTGAGGGATCGACGCCATACTTCTGCGCCTGTCTTATGACGAGTTCCGGGGCGGCGGCCCCTTCGAGGTGACAGTGCAGTTCCGCTTTGAGTGGCATTCAGTCTCCTCGTCCGCATTGCTGTGCGCGGCCGAACACCGCGCTGGTAACAATAGCGCTGAGGTATCCGATCGGCTATGGTCCGCCCGAATTCAGATTGGATCAAAATCTTGTCAGAACAACGAACGACGGCCGGCACGGCCATGTCCACTTCATATGGCTTTCGCTCTGTATCGGAAGATCAGAAGCAGGGAATGGTCAATGAGGTTTTTCACAAGGTGGCCAAGCGCTACGACATCATGAACGATCTGATGTCGGGCGGTCTGCATCGTGTCTGGAAAGAGGCCATGGTCGCCGCACTCAATCCGCCGCGTCGGCCAGGCTGGACATCCCTCGACGTTGCCGGCGGCACGGGCGACATCGCGTTCCGTATTGTCGATGCGTCTGAACGCACCGCACATGTGACGGTTCTCGATATCAACGGGTCGATGCTGGAAGTCGGGCGGGAGCGGGCGGAAAAGAGGGGCATCGCCGAGTCGCTTGATTTCGTCGAAGCCAATGCCGAGGAACTGCCTTTCGAGGACGAGACCTTTGACGCCTACACCATCGCTTTCGGCATTCGCAACGTCCCGCATATCGAAACGGCGCTCGCGGAAGCCTATCGTGTCCTGAAGACGGGCGGTCGCTTCCTGTGCCTTGAATTCTCGGAAGTCGACATGCCCTTGCTCGACCGCGTCTACGAGCAATGGTCGTTCAAGGCGATCCCACAGATTGGCAAGGCCGTGACTGGCGATGCCGAACCATATTCCTATCTCGTGCAATCGATCCGCAAGTTCCCCAACCAGAACAATTTCGCGTCTATGATCTCGAATGCCGGTTTCGACCGCGTGAGTTTCCGAAATTATTCGGGCGGCATCGCTGCGCTGCATTCGGGCTGGAAGCTTTGACGGGCTGCACCGAATGACCAATGTCGGCGCCTTTTTGCGGCTGGTTCACGCCGGCTGGGTCATGACGCGCGAGGGCGTCATTGGAGCCCTTCCGGGCGAGGAACTGACCGGATTGCCCCGGACAGGGTGGCGTGTTGCCCGTCTTTTGACGCGGCGGCGGGCGCGGAGCAGGGACCGCTCGGCACGTCTGTCCGATGCGGTCGCGCGGCTTGGCCCTTCCTACGTCAAGCTTGGCCAGTTTCTGGCCACACGTCCCGACGTCGTCGGCAACGAAATCGCACTGGATCTTTCCAGCCTGCAGGACAGGATGCCGACTTTTCCGCAGGCGCTGGCAGTCGGCACGATCGAGGCCTCGCTCGGGCGCAAGATAGAGGATCTCTTCGATAGTTTTGGCGATCCTGTCGCTGCCGCGTCGATCGCCCAGGTGCATGAGGCACATGTGTCGGTCGAAGGGACACCCCGCAAGGTGGCCGTTAAGGTCATCCGTCCGGGCGTGCGACGGCTTTTCTATCGTGATCTCGAAAGCTATTTCGTGGCCGCGCGCCTTCAGGAAAAGTACATTCCGTCCAGCCGCCGCCTGCGCCCCGTTCTGGTGACGCAGACGCTTGCGCAGACGACCCGGATCGAGATGGATCTCAGGCTGGAGGCCGCCGCTCTCTCGGAGCTTGCCGATAACACGCGTGAGGACCCCGGTTTTCGTGTCCCTGCCGTGGATTGGGAGCGCACCGGTCGCGACGTGCTGACGCTGGAGTGGATCGACGGCATCAAGATGAACAATGTCGAGGCCTTGCGCGCCGCGGGCCACGATCTGAACGCCATTGCTGCGAACCTGATCCAGTCTTTTCTCAGGCACACTTTGCGTGACGGCTTCTTCCATGCCGACATGCATCCCGGCAATCTTTTCGTGGAAGCGAATGGCACGATTGTCGCGGTTGACCTTGGGATTGCCGGGCGTCTCGGCAAGAAGGAACGCCGCTTCCTCGCGGAAATCCTCTACGGTTTCATCACGCGCGACTATCTTCGTGTGGCGGAAGTGCATTTCGAGGCGGGTTACGTGCCGCGCACCCATAGCGTGGCCTCCTTCGCGCAGGCGATCCGCGCAATCGGAGAGCCAATCCATGGTCAATCCGCCGAGACCATCTCGATGGCAAAGCTGCTCACGCTTCTGTTCGAGGTGACGGAATTGTTTGACATGGAGGCGCGGCCCGAACTGGTGCTGTTGCAGAAGACGATGGTCGTCGTGGAAGGGGTGGCGCGCACGCTCAACCCCTCCTTCAATATGTGGAAGACCTCGGAGCCCGTGGTGGCGGATTGGATTGCCTCCAATCTTGGACCGCGCGGAATGCTGACAGATGCGCGAGACGGCATCAACGCGTTGGTGTCATTGACGCGTCAGGCGCCCGAACTGGCAGCCCGTACCGAGCGTCTGTCTCGCGAAATCGACACGATGGCGGAGAATGGGCTACGCTTCGATGAAGCCACCGCCCGCGCGATCGGCAAGGCAGAGGCGCGCTATTCGCGCTGGGGTCGCATCGCCCTTTGGGTGATTGCGGCTGCGCTGGTGTGGATCGCGTGGAAACTGTCCTGAGGCGGGATCGCAAGAGGATGATGTCATGAAAACGCTGTCCGGAAAGCGAATCCTTCTCATCATTGGAGGCGGTATCGCAGCGTACAAATCCCTCGATCTGATCCGACGCCTCCGCGAACGGGGCGCGTCGGTGCGTTGCGTGATGACGGCCGCCGCCCAGGAATTCGTGACCACGCTTTCTGTGGGTGCGCTCTCTGCCGATCATGTGTTCACAGACCTGTTCGACAGGCATGATGAACACGATGTCGGTCATATCCGCCTCTCGCGCGAGGCCGATCTCATCGTCGTGGCGCCCGCCACTGCGGATCTTATGGCCAAACTCGCCAACGGCCTGGCCAATGACCTTGCCTCCAACGTCTTGCTCGCCACCGACAAGCGCGTCTTGGTGGCGCCCGCGATGAATCCCAGGATGTGGAACCATCCGGCGACCCGCCGGAACCGCGCCACATTGGTTGCGGACGACGTGATTTTCGTGGGGCCGAACAGGGGAGAGATGGCCGAAAGCGGTGAAGCAGGCGAGGGCCGTATGGCCGAGCCACTGGAGATCGTGGCCTCTGTCGAGACAATGCTGGACGACGCGCCCAAGCCGCTTTCCGGCAAGAAGATCATCGTGACATCCGGCCCGACCCACGAACCGATCGATCCCGTCCGCTATATCGCGAACCGATCTTCCGGCAAGCAGGGGCACGCGATTGCGGCCGCGCTGGCGCGGTTGGGTGCCGATGTCCGGTTGGTGTCGGGGCCAGTGACGATTCCCGACCCGATGGGTGTGAAGACGGTGCATGTCGAAAGCGCGCGTGAAATGAAGGACGCTGTCGAGCAATTGCTTCCAGCGGACGCCGCGATCTTCGTGGCGGCAGTTGCGGATTGGCGCACCGCGGATGCGGCCGACATTAAGATCAAGAAGGTCGCGGGAGAGGGGCCGCCCGCGCTGCAAATGGTCGAGAACCCGGACATCCTGGCCGGTATCGGCCATCATGTTCAGCGTCCCCACCTCGTTGTCGGCTTTGCCGCCGAAACGAACGATGTGCTTGAAAATGCACAGGCCAAGTTGAAGAAGAAAGGCGCCGATCTGATCGTAGCCAATGACGTCAGCCAGCAAGGCGGCGCAATGGGCGGTGATCGTAACCGCGTTACAATCGTTTCCAAATCCGGTGTCGACCAGTGGGCAGATATGCCGAAAGAGGCCGTCGCCGATCGGCTTGCCGGTCTTATCGCGGAACGGCTGATGAGCGTGGCTGTCTGAACTAGGTGATCAGTAGGCGGGCAGAGCGGCCTGCTACCAGCGCGCGACGAACCTGCCAGCGACCGCACCTGCCACGACGAGAATCGCGACGGCGAGCGGATAGAAGGTTGCCACGAAGAGCGGCGAATCGTCGGTGCAGTGCGCCGCGTAGAACGTAGCCGACAGACCTCCCGCGACCAGACCTGACACCGCTCCCGCCAGAGAGGGCCGCGTGGGTGCGCCGTTGCGCAAGGCGAACAGGAAAGCCGCCAGCGGGCCGATGCCGATCATCGGGATGAAAGTCATGCAGATGAGGGCGTTTGAGCCGATCCAGCGCGATTCGATCTGCGAGGGTGGAATGGCCAATAGTTCGAGCCCGACCGCGATCAGCAAAAGAGCCGGGGCGAGCACAAGCGGGGCCATGGCGCGCGCGGGGTTCACGCCAGGAATTGCCAGTCCGCGCAATGCCGCGAAAGCCGTCGCGAACAAGGCCAGCGTTACCACGAATTTGAACAGGAAGCGGATCGTATGGGCGGCATCCGCTATATCGCCGCGCGGTCCGATCGACATGAAGAACACGGCCGCCGCGATTGCCGCCGCCGCAAGCGCGGTGAGGCTCCACACGCGGCTCATGGACATGCCGCGCGGCGCGCCGTCGGCAGCAAGTGTCCTTATCAGGCGATCCGTTTCCATCAGTTTCGTCCAAACTTCCTGGCTATCGCAGACAGTCCGCGATGCAAGGCGACCCGGACCGCGACCTCGGTCATGCCGAGTTTTGTGGCCGTTTCGCCGATTGAATGCCCGTCAACCGAGACAGACGACACGACAGCCCTCTGTCCGGGGGCCAGCACCGCCAGCGCGCGATCGATCTCCCGTTCGCTCGCCTGCTCCTCTCCTTCGGGCGCCGCCACGTCGAAATCTTCGTCCATCGTGACTTCCATGCGCCGCCCGGTCTTGCGGAAGGTGTCGATCAGCTTGAAACGGGCGATGGCATACAGCCACGGAGCGGCCGGGGCGTCCGTCCGCCATGTGTGGCGTTTCAGGTGTATGGCCAACAGCGTTTCCTGCACGATATCCTCGGGGTCGATTCCACCTTGTGTTATGCGCCGCCGCGCAAATCCGCGCACCAGACCTGCCGCCTTATCAAGGAATTTGGCGTAGGCAGCCTCGTCGCCTTCCACGGCAGCCCGCAGCAGTCGGGTGAGTTCGGCTTCCTCCCTTCCGTCCAACGGGACACTCCTTCTTCGCCGGCAAGGACGGCGCTGTTACATCGGGGCGCAATATCATTCAGTCTTCCGGAAATGTCGATCACGAAGCCGTGAGCAGGTAACGTCACCCGCAACCGCAACGAAGGACTGGATACGCGGCCGGTGAGCGGTCGCGCCAACTTTCGGGAGAATGACTCATGAACCGCAATTCCGCTGCGCTGGCCCTGGCTGGCTCGCTTGCTGCTGCCCTCACGACTGCTGCTTTTGCAACTCCGATGACTGCCGAGCAGATGAAGGGCAACGAGAAATGCTATGGCATCGCGCTGGCTGGCCAGAACGATTGCGCGGCCGGCCCCGGTACGACCTGCGCCGGCACCTCGACAATGGACTATCAGGGCAACGCCTGGAAGGCCGTGCCAGCCGGTACCTGCACAAGCATGGATGTGAACGGCCATATGGGTTCGCTTGAACCCATGAAGGGCTGAGTCACAACTGAGGGGTCCGCGTTGCGGGCCCCTCAATTCTAAAGCGATGGAGGTTTGGATGCTCGAGAGAAACGCTTTGACGCTGCCCGCACGGGCCGGTCTGGGGCTCAAGCCGGAACATTATGGCGCTATACTGGATGGCAAGCCGGATGTCGGCTTCTTTGAAGTCCACGCTGAAAATTACATGGGCGCGGGTGGCCCGCCCCACCGATATCTCGAGGCGATCACCGAGCGCTATCCGCTTTCGCTCCACGGTGTCGGATTGTCCATCGGCGCGGCCCGTCCGCTTGATCCCGATCACCTTTCCCGATTGCGCGCTCTGGTCGATCGCTACAATCCGCAGAGTTTTTCGGAGCATCTCGCCTGGTCGACGCATGATTGCGGTTTCCTCAACGATCTTCTTCCGCTCCCCTATACGCCCGAGACGCTGGCGCGCGTATCCAGCCATGTGGATCAGACCCAGCAGGCGCTTGGACGACGCATGCTTCTGGAGAACCCTTCGACCTATATTCTGTTCGAAGAGAGCACGATTGACGAGATCGACTTCCTGGAAGCGGTCGCGGAGCGCACCGGCTGCGGACTCCTGCTCGACGTGAACAATGTCATGGTGTCGGCGGTCAATCATCGTCTCGACCCGTTCGTCTACATCGATCGCTTCCCGATGAATCGCGTCGGCGAGATTCATCTGGGCGGATATGATGAAGCCGTGGACAGCGCAGGGGATCGGCTCCTGATCGATGCACATGGCAGCGAGGTGAAGAGCGACGTCTTCGAACTCTACGAGTACACGCTCGCGCGCGGCGGTCCTTTGCCCACTCTGGTTGAGTGGGACAATGACGTCCCCGATTTTGCAACGCTTTTTGCCGAAGCCCACCGCGTCGACACGGCTCTGCATGCTGAGGCCGAACGTCGAAACAGCCGGGCCGCGTGACGGCCATGGATATCCTTGTCTGCCAGTCGGCCTTCGCGCAGGCGCTGCTTGATCCAGCAGCCCCGCTTCCCGCCAATGTGGGATCGGCAAGAGGCGAAAGTGACCCCGCACGCTTCGCCGTCTATCGCAACAACGTCTATGTCGGTCTGACCTCGGCGCTGGCGAGGCGATTCCCGGTGACTGCCCGCCTGGTGGGCGAGGAGTTCTTTACCGGAATGGCGCGGGTCTATGCAGCGAGTGCAAAGCCGCGCTCCCCGCTGATGTTCGAATATGGCGACACGTTTCCGGAATTTGTATCCGGTTTCGGACCTGCGAGGGCATTGCCCTATCTCGCTGACGTATCGCGCCTGGAAGTCGCATGGTCGCGCGCCTACCACGCTGCAGATGCGAAACCGCTGAGTGTCGGCGATTTTTCCGCCATTGATCCCGCGATGCTTGCGCGCGTGAAACTCATCCTGCACCCATCGGCGTCGCTGGTCGATTCCTCGTATCCTGCCGGTTCGATCTGGCAGGCCCACCAGTCAACCGAGGTCTCCGCAGTCCGTGCAGCCGGATCCGAATTGGTTCTGATTGTTCGGCCTCAGATGCAAGTCAATGTCTGCATCCTTCCGCCAGGCCCGGATCGGGTTTTTGCGCGAGCGGTTGCCAACGGCGAGACGCTTGGGGAGGCTGCCATCCAGTCGATGGCGGACAGCCCTTCATTCGATTTCGGTGGCGCACTGGTCGGCCTCCTGTCGCTTGGCGCGATCGCTGCAATAGAAATTTCGACGGAGGAAGCATCATGAACGTTCAGGCAACTGGCTATGCGCCGGCGCGGTTCCGGTCGCTGCTTGCAAGCGTGGAAGACAGGTTGGCCGCGATTCCGCGTTGCATTCCGCTACTTGTGCTGCGACTCGCGCTCGCGGTCCCGTTCTACAAATCCGGTCTCACCAAATGGGACGGATTTCTCAATCTGTCCAGTGGTGCCGAATTCCTCTTCTTTTCCGAGTTCAAGCTCCACATTCTCGGCCAGCAATATCCGTATCCGTTCCCGCTCGTGATGGCATACGGCGCTGGAATCATGGAGATATTGTTGCCAATCCTGCTGGTGTTCGGCCTGTTGACGCGCTTTGCCGCTCTCGGTCTGCTTGTGATGACGGCAATCATTCAGATCACCGTGCCGGAGGGATGGGCGAACTTCCATCTGCCATGGGCTGCCATGGCTCTCGCGCTCGTGGTTTTTGGCCCGGGAGCGATCTCCGTCGACAGGCTCATCGGCGGCTCCCGTTCCGCAAGCAACTAAGTTTCTGGCAGAAGTAACTCCGCAGTGCAGGCAAGCAATCGTTACAGAATCGTCGCTTGCCCGGCATAAAGCCGGCATGAAACAGCCATATTGTTCGCTTTGACTCGACACGGGCAACCGCACCTGCCAAGTTTTGGCAGGCGCATGGGACAATTGGGCTGGGATGAAACGGAACTTGTCAGTTCTGTTCTTGACGTTCTGCGTATGCGTGGCGCTTTCGTCATTCGCGCGCGCAGAGACGCGTGCACTTGTCGTTGGCGTGTCGGGTTATCCGGCGCTGGCCGAGGCGTTGCGACTGACCGGCCCCGGCAACGACACACGCGAATTCGCCAACTCCATTGTGCGCCTCGGCGTGCCTGCTCAGAATGTGACTGTGCTCGCTGATGGCGTTGCTGATCTGACGGAGGGGATTGTGGCTCCGGGACCCGGAACCAAGGCGGCAATTCTTTCCGGCCTCAAGCAGATGGAGGCTGATAGTGCGCCTGGTGATCTGGTTGTCTTCTATTTCTCCGGACACGGTTCCCAGCAGCCAGACCTCGATGGCGACGAGCAGGGCAATGCGGACGAGATCTTTCTGCCCTATGACGTTGGCAAGTGGGGCAAAGAGGGCGTTGAAAATGCCCTGATTGACGATGAATTGCGTGTCCGGATCGATGCGATCCTCGACAAGGGGACCGACTTCTTCGGCGTGATCGACGCGTGTCATTCGGCAACCGGCTTCCGGGACATTCCGGGTTCGGACGCAAAATCCCGCGAAGTCTCACCGTTGGATCTCGGCGTGCCATCGTTCAACGCGCCGCGTTCACGTCAGGCTCTGGTGGGAAACACGTGGCCCGCAACGGGCAAACGCGGCCGCGCCGCTTTCTTCTATGCCGCTCAGGAAAGTGAGGAAGCGCTCGAAAAGGTGCCGCCCAATGGTGAGGCGGGCCAGAATTTCGGGGTTTTCACCTATCACCTGGTGAAACGGCTGAACGCTACGCCCAACCTCACCTATCGCAACCTGCATCAGGCAATCATGTCTGACATCAAGCGCAACACGCTGATGGCCACGCAGACCCCGGAGATCGAAGGCGATCTGATCGACGAGCCGGTGCTGAGGATTGGCAATGCTCCTGCTCGCCGCCAATGGCGCGCGTTCGGCGGAAAGCTCCAGGCTGGGCAGCTCGACGGTATCACCAGGGGTTCGATTGTCGGCCTTTACGCTGATCCTGCTGATCCCGATGACGCGGTAATCTCCTTTGGCCTCGTCGATGAAGCCGGTGCGACGCGTAGCGTAATCTCGCCGACCGCATATCCGTGCGGCGAAGATGGCAACTGCACGCCGGTGGATGAGGCGGCTTTCAAAAAGGCTCGATTTGCGCGGCTGGTAGCCAGTGCGGTCGACCTGACCATCAGTCTGTCGGAGCCGATACGCATCGATTCTGACGATGACCATGACTATGCGGCTCCGCTTGCGGCTTTGCGTGAGGCGGTCGCGACCCCTCCGCTCAACGCGCGGGTGTCGCAAAAGAAGTTTGGCTACGACATCGCTGTCGGATTGGTCGACGGGAAGCTCGCCTTTGCCTCGAGCGCTGGCGCCATCGACAGCAATGGCGCGAACTCCGCACCGCGCCTGACGCTTCCGGCCGATCCGACCGCAGCGACAGCCGCCGTCTCCGATGCGATTCACAGGATCGGGCAGGCGGTGGCCCTGCAACGGCTCGGGGAGAGTCCGAACTCGGCCGCCGATAGCGGACTGTCGACACTCATGTCTGTCCATCGCGCGAAAGACCACGCTCTGCGCGACGGCGCGTGCTCCACCAATCGCGAAGACTATGAGCCGCCTCAAAAGGTCGACGCCGTTCCAAGTTTCGGGGAGTGCGACATCGTCTCGGTGGAGATGAAGAATGACGGGCGCAAGCCGCTCGACGTAACCGCGCTGCTTGTCGGCTCGGATTTTTCGCTGGTTCCCGTCTGGCCGCAAGACGGCGCTTCGAGCCGCATTCTCCAATCGGAAAGCAAGACGGCTGACATGCTTCAGATGGCGCCCGGGGCGCTGGCTGCGGCTGACGAGCGATTGATCTTCATCGCCGTGCCTGGCGTCGGGCGCGCAAATGTCGTGTTTGACAATCTGGCTCAGGAGGGCCTGCGCGCCGCGCCGGACGACCACCCAACCATTGCCGCGATCCGAGAACGCGTGGCGACCGCACTCCACGGCACCAGCCGCGCAACCACACCGGCGCGAGGGAAAGTCGAGGAAGAGATGTCGATCAGCATCATGCCTTTTCATGTCGAAAAGGGTCGCTGAGCGGCAAGCAGATTGATGCTGCCTTGGCAGCATCCCAGAGGATCCGAATGCCGGTTTGCTTGGAAGGGAGGCGCCGGAATGAGGATTGCCGGGTGGTTGTGTTGCCCCCGGGACTGACGTGCCAAAACAACAGATAGAGGACGGACACAATGAAAAAACTGGCAATTGCAGCATTCCTTGTCTCCACCAGTCTCACGATGGGCGCATCCGTGGCCCAGGAGGCGAAGCAGGATCTGACGCCTGCACAGCAGACCGAAAATCGCATGATCCTGGAAACGGCGCGCAATCTCGTCAGCTATGGGGAAGCGAAGTCCGACCCACTCGCGCTAGTGACCGCCGCCAAGATGATGGCAAGCGTTCCCGGCAGGGTCCTGGCCGATGACGCCAAGGGTGAGGCTGGAGCCGACAAGGCACCGGCGTTCGATATCGAAGGCGTGCTGAAAAAGGCCGAGGACATCGCGCAGGGCGACGAGTTGATCACCAAGGTTGCCGGCGATGTACGCACCATGGCCGAAGCCAACTCCAAGGCGGTCTGCTACTGGGAATACTACTGCTACTACAATGGTTGGTGCGAATACGCTTACGCCTGCTGGTAAGCCGACCTGTCTTTCCGGAATTCCGGTTTGGGACCTCCGCGGCAAGATCGCTGCGGGGGTTTTCTTTTCCATTGATCTCATGTTTCTGTCGTGCAGGATCGGGATCGGGCACGCGTCCGATCAATTTGAATGCTATAGGCCTTGCCGGCGCTGTCGTCGGCTCGGAAATACCCAGAGATCACGCATGACCCAGACAGATATTGCACGACGCGTCTACAACCACGCCTGGAAGCTCGACCCGATCGTCCGCAGCCTGCTCGACACGGATTTCTACAAGCTTCTGATGCTGCAGATGATCTGGGGCATGTACCCGGACGTGGATGCCACCTTTTCCCTGATCAACCGGACCAAGTCGGTGCGACTTGCCGATGAGATCGACGAAGGCGAGTTGCGCGCAAATCTGGATCATGCCCGTTCTCTACGCCCGACCAAGAAGGAAATGATCTGGCTGGCAGGCAACACCTTCTACGGGCGCAGGCAGATATTCGAACCGGAGTTTCTGAGCTGGCTGGAGAATTTCCAGTTGCCCGAATACGAACTGCGCAAGTCTGACGGACAGTATGAGCTGCAATTCCATGGCCCCTGGAAGTATACGACCATGTGGGAAATTCCGGCGCTTGCCATCATCAACGAGCTGCGCTCGCGCGCCGCGGTGCGCGGTTTCGGACCGTTTGCGCTCGATGTTCTCTATGCGCGGGCGAAGGCCAAGATGTGGGACAAGACCGAGCGGCTTCGTGCGCTTCCCGACATCCGGATTTCGGATTTCGGCACCCGTCGTCGCCATAGTTTTCTCTGGCAAAGGTGGTGCGTGGAAGCTCTCAAGGAAGGCATTGGTGATGCCTTCACCGGCACCAGCAACGTGCTTCTTGCCATGGATACCGACCTAGAAGCGCTTGGAACCAACGCGCACGAACTGCCAATGGTGCTTGCTGCATTGGCGCGCACCGAGACCGAATTGCGGGCCGCGCCCTACAAGGTCTTGCGAGACTGGCAGCGCTATTATGGCGGTAATCTGCAGATCGTTCTTCCCGACGCCTTCGGCACGGCCGCCTTCCTGCGCGACGCGCCGGACTGGGTCGCTGACTGGACCGGCTTTCGCCCCGACAGCGCACCGCCCATCGAGGCGGGCGAGCGGATCATTCATTGGTGGAGACAGAAGGGCAAGGACCCGAAGGACAAGCTGCTGATCTTCTCCGACGGCCTCGATGTGGACACCATCATCGAGACCTACCGGCATTTCGACGGCAAGGTGCGCATGTCATTCGGCTGGGGTACGAACCTAACCAATGATTTTGAGGACTGCGCACCGATCGAGACCGACGGATTGAGGGCGATTTCCCTGGTCTGCAAGGTTACGGAAGCCAATGGCCGGCCCGCGGTGAAGCTCTCCGACAATCCCGAGAAGGCAACGGGCGATCCGGCCGAGATCGAGCGGTATCTCAGGATTTTCGGCAATGAGGACCGCTCTGCCCACAAGGTGTATGTCTAGCGGCAGCCCCCTTGCCCGGAAGGGGCGCTGGATTGCCGTCGCTTTTGCCGTGGCGGCATGTTGCCTTGTCCATCCCGATGACGCGTTCGCCCATGCATCGGAACGCGGCCACGTTTTGCTCCTGCCAACAGGCTACTACATTCTCGGCGGAGCAGCGGCTGTTGCCGTGAGCTTTCTGGGACTAATGGTTTTGCCGCCGGATGCGCTTGACCGCCTCGCTGCGCTACGCCTGCAGCTTGGGCACCCGCCTGAGAAGCTGCGGATATGGACGAGCCTGCTAGGCTTCGGCCTGTTCGTTGTGCTGGTTCTCGCCGGATTTCACGGCAGCCGAGACCCTCTGTCGAACCCTTTGCCGCTCACCATCTGGACGTTGGTGTGGGTCGGTGTGACCTTGCTCCAGGGGCTTGTGGGTGATCTCTGGCGCTGGGTCGATCCTTGGTATGCGCCCGTGCGAGTGACCGCGCGCCTCTTTGGCGGGCCATTTGCCAGGTTGCCCGCGCATTTCGGCTATTGGCCGGCCGTTATCGGATTGGCAGCCTTCGCCTGGTTCGAACTGATCTACCCGGCGCCGGAAGATCCGGCGATACTCGCAATCGTGGTTCTGGTCTACTGGCTTGCCACATTCGCGCTGATGCTCATTTTCGGCCATGAATCCTGGAGCCGCAGCGGTGAGTTCCTGACTGTCTTCTTCCGGTTGATCTCTCGCTTTTCGATCATCGGAACAAGTGACAAGGACGGCAGCCTTCAGATCTGCTGGCCGGGCGCGAGACTTTCCACTGCCGCCCAGGTGCCAGTCGGCGCTGTCGTGTTTCTGCTGCTGGCATTGAGTTCGGTGTCGTTCGACGGCCTTTCCAAGACCTTTTTGTGGCTTGGGTTGAACGGCATCAACCCGCTGGAATTTCCCGGTCGAACAGCGCTCGTGACGGTCAACACCGCTGGGCTGGCGCTGACTTTCGCCGGTTTGGCGGCAGTGTTCTTCGCTGCAGTGTTTATCGGCGAAAGGCTGGTCGCCAGCGTTGAGCCGTTCCACAAGGCCGTCGGCCTGCTTGTCTGGTCGATCGTGCCCATAGCTCTGGCCTATCATCTCTCCCACTATCTTCTGGCGCTGGTGGTTGATGGGCAATACGCGCTTGTCGCGCTGTCCGACCCATTTGCTGTGGGATGGAACCTGCTCGGCACGGCAAATTTCCAGGTTCAGGCCGCAATCGCCACCGGATCGGATCCCGCTTGGGTGATTTGGAACGTGCAGGCGGCGATCATCATTCTCGGCCACATTCTCGCGGTCGTCGTTTCGCACGGACTGGCGTTTCGTCTTCATGCCGACGCGCGCAAGGCTGTGACGAGCCAGATTCCGCTCACGCTGCTCATGATTGGATATACGGTGTTCGGTCTCTGGCTGCTTGCCTCGCCCACTGCCGGTTGAAGCTCGCTGCGCACGTCTTGCCGCACTGTGCCATTGGTGATTTATTGCGTAGCTGAATGACTTGCGCTGCCGCAACGCGGCGCGGTGAACATCGTCACAGTGATCGGGAATAGGGGACACGCATGAGCAACACGCGCGACAAGGCTGGCTTTGCGAATTCGAGGATTTCGCGACGCACGGCGATCAAGGGACTGGGTGCTGTCGCCGCGTTGGGCACGGCGCCCGGCTATGTACGCTATGCAGGCGCTCAGACCAGCGAGCCGATCCGCATTGGCTTTCAGGCCCACAAGACCGGAATCGGCGCGGCTTATGGCCGTTGGTACGAAAAGACGACGATGGCTGCCGTGAAGCTCATCAACGACGCGGGCGGGATCAACGGCCGCCCTGTTGAGATCATCACCGAAGACGATGGCACCGATCCGGCCCGTGGCGCGGAGGTCGTCGCAAAGCTGGCCACCCAGCATAAATGCGATCTCGTCTATGGCACGCTCTTCAGCCATGTAGTTACCGGCTCGGCGCCCGTCGCAGGCGAGCTGAAAGTTCCCTATTTCGTGGTCAGCGAAGGCTACCACGTGGCTTCCGGCAAGCTGAACCGCTGGTGTCTGCAGCCGGGCATCACCGATGTCCGTTCGCAAGTGACGTCGGTGGCCCCATGGATGGCCGGCAATCTGGGCAAGAAGGTCACGATGATCTTCCCGGACTACGCCTTTGGCTATGATCACCGCGACTATCTGCCCCCCGCGCTGAAGGCACAGGGTGCCGAGGTTCTCGCTCAGATCGCAATTCCGCCGACCGAAACGTCCTTCACCAAATATCTGCCGCAGATCCCATCCGACACCGAGGTGCTCTATCACGTCATGGTCGGTCCGGCCGTGCTGACCTTCGTCAAGGAGCTCGGCGAGTTCTACGGTTCGAGCGGGCCACAATTGTTCGGCTTCATCGATTCGCTGGAGGCGGTGGACATCAACAGCCCAGGCCTTGAATTCCTTGATGGCAGCCATTTTTGGGAGGGGTCGCCTCGCTATGCCCAGGAAAACGATTCCGACGCGCAGAAAGCCTATCGCGCGGCAGTGGGCATCGACGACAATGGCGCGTCCCTGCAGGATCCGAAGGACATTTCCACGGCAGCTCACATGTTCGGCTGCTGGGAAACGCTCTATGTCATCAAGCAAGCGATGGAAGCGTGCGACTACAAGAGCACGGACGACCGGGCCAAGCTGGTCGAGGCGACTGAAGCCATGACCGAGATGAAAGAAGGTCCCGAGCATCCGCAGGGTGACAAGATCTTCAACGGCAAGATCCATCAGGCGTTCGGCCATCAGAATATCTCCAAGCTTGAAGGCGGCAAGCTCAAGGTCGTGCACCGTACCTCGATTGAGGATGGGCAGTACGAGCCGCAGGCGGACTACACCACGACGCCTCTGTAGAAGCGGCGTGGGCGGTTTGTCTTTGTCAGGGTCGCTTCTGTGGATGCGGCCCGCTTTGCAGCTTCGCGGCACGAAAATGCCTGCAACGCCGATATGTGGCCGGAGCAACTGATTGTCATTCGGCCCGCATCTCCTGCTCGCTTGTCTTGAAGGCCTCGTCACGGCGGCGGTGCTGTCATTGACCGCGCTCGGCTTGTCGCTGGTCTTCGGCGTCATGCGCATCGTCAACGTCGCGCATGGCGAGTTCTTCATGCTTGGCGCGGTCCTCGCCTGGTGGGCTGCCTCGCTCGCTGGCGGCGATCCCGTCATTGGCTTCCTGTTGGCGCTGGTGATCAGCCCGCTGATCGTGGGTGCCATCGCGTTACTGTCGGAGCGCCTTGTTCTGCGGCGGCTGCACTACAATCCGGAAGCGACCATCGTTGCGACCATCGGTCTTCTCTACATTCTTCAGCAGGCTGCGTTGTCGCTATATGGGCCGGAGGCCCGCCCGGTACCGGCGCCGTTCAACGTCCGTATCGTGCTGCCCTGGTTCGGTTATTCCGGCTACAAACTGTTCGTCATAGCAGCATCCGCCTCGCTGCTTGTCGCCACCTGGCTGGTGCTGACACGAACGCGCATCGGCCTGGTCATGCGCGCGACGCAGTATGATCGTGAGACGGCGCAGGCCTTCGGCATACCTGTCGACCGGGTTTACGGTGGCGTGTTCGCGCTTGGGGCAATGCTAGCGGCGGTGGCTGCAGTGCTTATCGTCCCGATACAGCAGGCACATTATCTCATGGGTCGCGATCCGCTGCTCTTGTCCTTCATCGTCGTCATTATCGGCGGCCTCGGGTCATTGCGCGGAACCTTGATCGCGGCGCTTCTGATCGGTCTTTCCGACGGCGTCATCTCCATGTTCTTTTCGCCGACATTGGCCAAGATGATCGCCACGCTGGCGGTTGCGCTTGTGCTGGTGTTTCGCCCCCAGGGCCTGTTCGGGACCGCCCAGCGATGAGCGGCGCAAAGGCCATTTCGCTGCATGTCGCGGTGATAATTCTGCTGTTCGCGCTGAATTTTCTCCTGCCTGAGTATCATCACGGCGTGCTTGCGCGCGTCATGGTCTTTGCGGTCTTCGCAATGGGATACGCGCTGCTCTTTGGCTATGCGGGCCTGCTCAGTCTGGGGCATTCCATGTTCTTTGCCGCCGGTATGTATGGTGCTGCTCTGCCGGTGCTGCATCTCGGCTGGAGCGCCCCATTGGCGTTCGTGGCGGGCATCGCGGCCGGCACCGCATTGTCGCTTCTCATAGCGCTGCTCGCCTTGCGTACGACAGGCGTGGCCTTCATGATCGTCACCATGATGTTTGCGCAGGTGTTCTATCTGGCGATCATCTACTTCAGCCCATGGACCCGCGGCGATGAAGGCTTCGCGCTCGACCGCCAGGCGCGCATCGTAGACCTTGGGGGAAATCTCGTCGATCTGACGAATCCGACGGCACGCTACATGATAGCGCTGCTACTTTTCACGATCGCTCTGTTCACCATGCTGCGGGTGGTAACGTCACCGTTTGGCCGCGTGCTCGTTGCCATCCGTGAGAATGAGGAGCGGACCCGCATGCTCGGCTACAACACTTTCGCCAACAAGCTGGTGGCAGTGGTTGTGTCAGGAACGGTCTGCGCTGCCGCAGGAGCCGCCTATGCGCTTCTCTTCGGGTTCGCTGGCGCCGGTTTCGCGTCGGTTCAATATTCCATACTGCCCTTGCTCTGGAGCCTGCTGGGCGGTGCCGCAACGACTCTCGGTCCCGCGCTGGGCGCCCTCTTCATGTACTATCTGGTCGACATCACCAGCGGCTACACAAGCGCCTATCTGTTGTTCGTTGGCATCCTTTTAATGTTGCTCGTGCTCTTCTTCCCCAAAGGCATATTGGGCACGGCGCGCGACCGGTGGGCACGGTGGCTGCCATGATCCATGCACGGCCCATGGTGCGCGCATGACGCCTCTTCTGACCACGCGCGGCCTCAGCCGATCATTTGGAGGTCTGAAGGCCGTCGATAAGGTCGATTTCGACGTGATGCCCGGCGAGATACGCGCCGTGATCGGCCCGAACGGCGCCGGCAAGACCACGTTCGTGAGCCTCATCTGCGGGCGGATCGGCGCTGATGCCGGCCGCATCGACTTCGATGGGCAGGACATTACGGATCTGCCGGCCTATCAGCGCGTTCGCAAGGGGATCGCCTACACGTTCCAGATCACCAGCGTGTTCGCCAAACTGAGCGCATACGACAATGTTGCACTTGCGGTGCAGCGCTCGATGCTCGACACGCCAGACGCCAGGCAGAGTTCGAAGGCCCTGCGTGGAAAGGTGATGGAGGCGTTGCGGCGCACCGGCCTCGAGGATCGAGCGGACGCGCAGGCGGGAACGCTTTCTTATGGTCATCAGCGGCTTCTCGAAGTGGCGATGGGCCTCGCTCTCAAGCCCAGACTTCTGATCCTGGACGAGCCGACGCAAGGGCTCTCCGATGCCGAGATCGTCGATTTTATTGCGCTCATACGCGAAATCGCAAAAACGGCTACCGTGCTCCTGATCGAGCACAACATGCAGGTGGTCATGCAACTCGCGCATCGCGTCTCGGTGTTTGAGGCGGGACGCATGATCGCTGACGATACACCCGACGCCATTCGTGAAAATCCCGTGGTTCAACATGCCTATCTGGGGGATGGCCCGGATGAGTGACGCGCTGACGATCACCGGGCTGGATTGCTTCTACGGCGAGGTCCAGGTTTTGCGCGAGTTCGCCCTTGATCTGCGCAGGGGCGAGGTGCTCTGCCTGCTTGGGCGAAATGGTGCCGGCAAGACGACCGCCCTCAAGGCGATCATGGGACTTGTCCCCGCGCATGCAGGCTCCATCAAGCTCGGCGATGTCGAACTCACGGATTTGCCGGCCTATCAGGTGCCGAAGGCCGGTGTCGCCTACGTGCCGCAGGGTCGGCGTCTGTTTTCAGAAATGACTGTCGCCGAGAACCTCGACATCGGTTTGATGACCCGTGGCAAGGGGGCTGCAACGCGTGAAGCCGTGCTTGAGCTTTTTCCGGTGTTGCGCGAGCGCCTGAAGCAACGCTCCGGCACATTGTCGGGCGGCGAGCAACAGATGCTGGCGATGGCGCGGGCTCTCTGCGTCGAGCCCGATGTGCTGCTGCTGGATGAACCGACCGAGGGCCTGATGCCCTCGATGATTGCGCGGATACGGGAAACCGTCGCGCGGCTGCGCGAACGTGGGGTGTCGACTATTCTCGTGGAGCAGCGAGTTGATGCGGTCTTGCCCGTGGCCGACCGTGTCGCCTTCATCGAAAACGGCCGCAACCGCGAGATTGTCGATGTTCAACGCCTCCGCGACGATCCGCACCTGGTCAGGCGATATGTGGGCGTGGGGTAATCCGGCTTCCTTCGCAGGCGTCTTTGCAATAGACGCTAGGTCCCCATTGTGCCGTGTTCGGGCCCCATGACCGCGCAGACCTCTTCCAGCCTCTTTCTCGGTATCGATACGGGCGGCACCTACACGGATGCCGTTTTGTGGTCGCACAAGGATGGCGTTGCCGCCAAGGCGAAGTCACTCACGACGCGTCATGATCTCGCAATTGGTATTGCCGGCGCGGTCGAGACGGTGCTCGCATCCGCTGCGGTTGATCCTTCGGCCATCAAACTCGTGTCGATGTCGACGACGCTGGCCACAAACGCGCTCGTTGAGGGGCAAGGCGGCCGTGTGGCACTGGTCATGATCGGCTTCTCGGAACAGGACCTCGCTCGCGATGGGCTGGAATCTGCTCTTGGCACTGATCCCGTGGTATTTTGTCCGGGCGGGCACGATGTCCATGGAAACGCCGCTTCGCTCGACCTTTCCGGACTTGAAACCGCACTTGTCGAGCTTGGAGGAAGTATTTCCGGTTTCGCGGTCTGTGCCTATTTTGCCACCCGCAATTCCGCGCACGAAATTGCTGCGCGAGACCTGATCCGGGAACGGACCGGATTGCCGGTCACGGCAAGTCATGAATTGTCGTCCAAGTTGGGCGGCCCGCGTCGCGCACTGACCACACTGCTCAACGCGCGCCTGATCTCCATGATCGACCGGCTGATCTCCGCGACAGAAGGATTTCTCGAAGCGCGCGGCATCCGGGCACCGCTGATGGTGGTGCGCGGTGATGGCGCTCTCGTATCGGCGGCGTTTGCCCGCCACCGGCCGATTGAAACCATCCTCTCCGGACCAGCCGCGAGTCTGGTCGGCGCCCGCCATATGACGGGCCTCGACGATGCCGTCGTCTCCGACATTGGCGGGACCACGACCGATGTTGCGGTGCTCGACAAGGGCCGGCCACGGCTCGATCCGGAGGGAGCCACCGTCGGCGGCTACCGAACTATGGTTGAAGCGGTCGCGATGCGCACCTTCGGCCTTGGCGGAGACTCCGAGGTCGCGTTCGAGGAAGGCTCTCTGGCGCCGCGCATCATTCTCGGCCCGCGACGCCTCGTGCCCGTATCGCTTGCGGCGGTCGATCACGAGCAAGCAGTTGTCGACGTGCTTGAGAGGCAGTTGCGCGGCTCGAGCCCAGGACGGCTGGACGGTCGGCTCGTGGTGCGTACAGGTGTGCCCGACCGGCTGGCCGCTGGTCTGACGGCAGCGGAGCAAAAGCTGTTCGCCCTGATGTCAAGGGTGCCGCAGCCATTGGACCGTGTGCTTGCCTCAAACGCCCAACTGGCAACGCTCAATCGCCTCGTGTCACGCGGGTTGGCGCATATTGTCGGCTTCACGCCATCGGATGCGGCCCATGTCTTGGGGCTTCAGGCGAACTGGAACGCAGGGGCTGCGCGGCTTGCCGCAGAACTGTTCGCCAGACGCCGTGACGGGCGCGGTCAAGCCGTGGCGCCGACGCCCGAGGCGATCAGCGCGCGGGTGCTATCTGCGCTGACCCGTCGATCAGCCGAGGTCATACTGGAGACCGCTTTTGCCGAAGACGGGCTTGATGGCACTGCGACGGTGGCCCATTCGCTGATTCAGCGTGCGATGGATGCGCATCAGGGTATCGCCCGATTGTCGCTGGCGCTGGATCGGCCGGTGATCGGCCTTGGTGCCTCCGCACCTCTCCACTATGCGGGGCTGGAGCCGCTCGTCGGCAATCGCTGCATCGTGCCAACCGACACCGATGTCGCCAATGCGCTCGGAGCGGTGGTCGGACAGGTACGCGTCAGTGCGGAGGCAACCGTGACCCAGCCGGAAGAAGGTCTGTTCCGGCTTTCAGTGACGCCAGCCACGGTTTTCCAGGACGAAGCGGCGGCACTCGATGTCGCCGAGACCCATGTCCGGCAACGTGCCATGGCGCTTGCCCTTGAAGCAGGCGCTGAAATGCCTGAACTCACCATTGAGCGCGATGTTCGGACTGCAACCATCGAGGGGCAGCGACGTTTCATCGAAGCACATATCGTTGCCGTGGCCAGCGGACGACCGAGCATCGCCGCCTGATTCCAGCCAATCTCCGTTTTCTCGGAGCGTCTTGACCTTCCAGTTGCTGGAACACCCATCTTTCGATCCACGCCAATGAAAGGGAGTGTTGTCGATGGCGAATTCCGACATCAAGCAAGCAACCATCTATCGAATGGTCATGCCCAAACATACGTGCCCGTGGGGCCTGAAGAGCGTCGATCTGCTCAAGCGAAAGGGCTTTTCGATCGATGACCACTGGCTGCGGACGCGCGCCGAGACCGATGCGTTCAAGGCCGAACACGACGTCGAGACCACTCCGCAAACCTTTATCGATGGCAAACGCATTGGCGGATATGACGACCTCAGACGTTTCTTCGGACTGGCGGTTCATGACCCGGACGCTGTCAGTTATCGGCCCGTGATGACCGTGTTCGGTGTCGCATTGCTGCTCGCGCTTGCCACGAGTTGGGCAACTCAGGGGAGCATCGTGACCCTGCACGCCGCCGAATGGTTCATCGCCATCAGCATGTGTCTGCTTGCCATGCTGAAACTTCAGGACGTGGAGAGCTTTTCCACCATGTTTCTGAACTACGATCTTCTGGCCAAACGCTATGTTCCCTATTCCTACGTCTATCCCTACGCCGAACTGGCAGCGGGGGTATTGATGGTGTCCGGAGCATTGGTTTGGCTGTCGGTGCCGATCGCACTCTTTATCGGTATCATCGGGGCAGTGTCGGTGTTTAAGGCCGTTTACATCGATCGCCGCGAACTCAAATGCGCCTGCGTCGGCGGTTCGAGCAAAGTGCCGCTTGGTTTCGTGTCTCTGACGGAAAACGTGATGATGGTCGCGATGGCGGTGTGGATGATCCTGCGCCATGCTGTGCTGGGTCTGTGAGACGCCGGTCGGACATGTCCTCTGGTTGCGGTGAAACTGTTTGTGCCGGGAACGAATTGACCCGGCCTTTCCACCATGCGAATTGCCTTTCGACACAACGCAAACGGCAACCGGAGGACATGTCGCATGACGGATCGCATTGAGATCTCTGGCCTGAAGATCGCGCAGGAACTGCATGACTTCGTGGCCAACGAGGCCCTTCCGGGAACCGGCATAGGCAACTCCGCCTTCTGGGCCGCGTTTTCTGCGATCGTCCATGAGCTGGCGCCGCGCAACCGCGAACTGCTGGCGAAGCGCGAACAGATACAGTCGGCAATCGACGACTGGCACCGCGCCAATCGCGGTCCGGTGGACCTGACAGCGTACAAGGCCTTCCTGCAGGACCTCGGCTATCTTCTCGAAGAAGGGCCGGACTTCACAGTGTCGACCACGAATGTCGATCCCGAGATTGCCAACATCGCCGGACCGCAGCTTGTCGTGCCTGTGATGAATGCGAGATACGCGCTCAACGCGGCAAACGCGCGCTGGGGTTCGCTCTATGACGCCCTCTACGGCACTGACGCCATTCCCGAGACCGGGGGCGCCGAGAAGGGCAAGGGGTACAATCCAGTACGGGGCGATCTGGTTATCGCATGGGCGCGCCGGTTTCTCGATGATTCCATCCCACTCAAGAATGCAAGCTGGAATGACGCGAGCGGTTTCACCGTTGCGGATGGCGGATTGTCGGTTGCCCTGACGGATGGCCAGGCTGCTGGGCTGGCGCAGCCAGAGAAGTTTGTTGGATTCCTCGGCGATGCGGCCGCGCCCACGCAACTCCTGTTCCGCAATCACGGCATTCATATCGAGATCGTGATTGATGCGACGTCGCCTATCGGCAAGGGCGACGCAGCGCACATCGCGGATGTCAGGCTGGAATCGGCGATCACCACCATCATGGATTGCGAGGATTCGGTCGCCGCAGTCGATGCCGAGGACAAGGTCGCCGTCTATCGCAACTGGCTCGGCCTGATGAAGGGCGATCTGTCGGAAGAGGTGTCGAAGGGCGGCAAGTCCTTTACGCGCAGGCTCAATCCGGACGTGGACTACAATGCGCCTGATGGCGCGATTTACCCACTGCGTTGCCGCTCGCTGATGCTGGTTCGCAATGTCGGCCATCTGATGACCAATCCGGCTGTACTCGATGCCGATGGCAACGAAGTGCCGGAAGGCATTCTGGATGCGATGATAACGTCTGCCATCGCGCTGCACGATATTGGCTCCGAAGGCCGCCGCGCCAATTCGCCTGCCGGCTCGGTTTATATCGTCAAGCCGAAGATGCACGGCCCTGAGGAGGTTGCCTTCGCCGTTGACCTGTTCCGCAGCGTGGAACTGGCGCTTGGTATGCCGATGAACACGCTCAAGATGGGCATCATGGATGAGGAGCGCCGTACGACGGTGAACCTCAAAGAGTGCATTCGCGCCGCCAGCGAACGCGTCGTTTTCATCAATACCGGCTTCCTCGATCGCACCGGTGACGAGATGCATACGTCGATGGAAGCCGGTCCGATGATTCGCAAGGGCGACATGAAGCAGGCTCCCTGGATCGCCGCCTATGAGAATTGGAACGTCGATGTGGGCCTGTCCTGCGGACTTGAGGGCCGGGCTCAGATCGGCAAGGGCATGTGGGCCATGCCTGACCTGATGTCGGCGATGCTGGAACAGAAGATCGGCCATCCGAAGGCTGGCGCGAACACCGCGTGGGTGCCATCTCCGACAGCGGCCACCCTTCACGCCACGCACTATCACAAGATCGACGTGCATGCCGTGCAGGACAATCTCAAGACCCGTCCGCGCGCCAGCCTGGACGACATTCTGTCGATCCCGGTCGCAACGCGTCCCAACTGGTCTCAGAAAGACATCCAGAACGAACTCGACAATAATTGTCAGGGCATTCTCGGCTATGTCGTGCGCTGGGTCGACCAGGGCGTGGGCTGTTCCAAGGTGCCGGACATCAATGATGTTGCCCTGATGGAAGACCGCGCCACTCTGCGAATTTCCTCGCAGCATATCGCCAACTGGCTGCATCACGGTGTCTGCACCCGCGACCAGGTGATGGAAACGTTGAAGCGGATGGCGGCTGTTGTCGATCAGCAGAACGCGGAGGATAAGCTCTATCGCCCGATGGCGCCCGCGTTTGAGGACTCCGTCGCGTTTCTGGCGGCATGTGATCTCGTATTCAAGGGGCGCGAACAGCCGAGCGGCTACACCGAGCCGATTCTGCATGCGCGTCGGCTGGAATTGAAGGCGCAGGGTGGCGAACGATAATTCTTCGGCAGGTCGTTCTCTTCTTGCGATCGACTGCGCTGCCTCGCTCTGCGCGGCCTGCATTTATGATCCCGCGACGGGAGAGACCACAGGTCGTGAAGTACGAGACCTTGGACGAGGTCACGCCGAGCATCTGATGGACGTCATTTCGGTCGCGCTTGCGACGGCGGGAAAGTCCTATGCCGATCTCGGCTCGATTGGCGTGTCGGTTGGACCCGGCTCTTTCACCGGCGTGCGCGTTGCCGTTTCGACGGCGCGCGGATTGGCTCTGGCGTTGAAAATCCCGGCAATCGGCGTGACGACGCTGGAGGCGATCGCCGCGCAGGCTTTCGACGTGGCAAGGCAACCGGATGGTGCCGGCCCTCAGCAGGTAATGTCCGCCATCGATGCGGGGCGCGACGGTATCTACGCAGCCATTTACAACCGAGCCGGATCAATGTCTTATCCTCCCTCGATCGTGACGCTGGAGGAGGCCGCAAGGCTTGCGTCACGAGAGAGTGCCGCGCTGGCAGGCTCGGCCGCCCGCAAGATTGCACCGCTTTTGGGGGAGGGGGAGTTGATCGGTTTTGAAGGAGCGACGGCAGATATCGCCGTCTATGCGCGCCTGGCCGCTGACAAGTCCCCCGGCGAAAGACCCAGGCCGCTCTATCTACGCGCTCCGGACGCCAAGCCTCAGGCTGGTTTTGTCCTGCCGAGGCGACCGCAATGATGCGATTGCCGTTCGGCGCGCTTCGCGTACGCGATTTCATGGTGGAGCCGCTGGTCGAGACCGACGCGGCGGCGCTCGCCGAACTGCATCGGGAAGACTTCCACAGGCCGTGGTCGCAGATCGAGTTCGAGTCGCTCCTGTCCCAGGACACGGCGTTCGGCTATGCCGTGCGTGAGGTCGGCAATGCGCGGCGTGGTCCTGCGGGTTTCGTATTGGCGCGCCGCGCCGCCGACGAGGGTGAAATTCTGACCGTCGTGGTCGCTCGCGCGCTCAGGCGCTCGGGCCTTGGATGGAAGCTCATGGATGCCGTGCTTCGGGAATTGCACGCCGCGCGCGCGCAGGCGCTCTTTCTGGAAGTCGACGAGTCGAACGCTCCCGCTCTCGCTCTCTACCGGCGATTGGGCTTCCGCGAGGTCGGCAGGCGTCCCTCCTATTACGACCATGCGGAAGGCAAGAAATCCGCGGCGCTTGTCATGCGGCGTGATCTCCGCTAGCCCCGAGAAGGGGCAACAGGGTTACGTCACGGTGCGATGATCGGCAGGATCCGCAGCTTCTTCGCGCTGTTGATGGTAGCGGCGGCAACGATCGTGCTCGCGCCGGTTCAATGGTGCGCTCTTTATTTCGGCTTTCCGCGCCCCTCCCTGGTCCCTTCGCTCTGGCACCGGCTTGCCCTCAGGGCGCTCGGCATTCGCATTCACGTGACAGGCAGGATGACCTCCCATCGGCCGCTGCTGATTGCGGCAAATCATATTTCCTGGACGGATATCGTGGCGCTTGGTGCCGCCGCCGAAGTCTCCTTCATCGCCAAGTCGGAGCTGGCGGGCTGGCCGGTCGCGGGTTGGCTCGCGCGCATGCAACAGACGGTTTTCGTGGAGCGCGAAAGAAAGAGAAAATCCGGTGTCCAGGCGAGCGAGGTTGGGCGAAGACTATGCCGGGGCGATGTCATCGTGCTGTTTGCGGAAGGGTCGACATCGGACGGCAATACGCTGATGCCCTTCAAGAGCACTCTGTTCGGAGCGGCGAAAATGGCGATCGAGGAGGGTGCTACCGATCGTGTGTTCGTCCAGCCGCTGGCCATCGCCTATACGCGCTTTCATGGAATGCCGATACAGCGTCTGCATATGCGACGCGCGGCATGGATAGGTGATGCGGATCTCGTGCCTCATGTGGCGGCGTTGTTGAAGGAAGGCGCCATGGACGTCGAACTGCGCTTTGGCGAGCCGGTCGAGGTCACGGCTTCGACCAACCGCAAGCATCTCTCCTTGCAGGTCGAGGCGGAGGTGCGCCGTCTCCACGCAGAGGCGGTGCGCAAGCCCGCGTGAATGGCGGAGAATCGTCTGTATTTTGTTGTCGAAAGGCTTTAGAAGCCGCGCGATGGGATTGAACAATACGATTGTGGCAGCTGAAGGCGACGGCGCCAGGCCTGATGACAAGGCCGTGCCCGCAACCCGTAAGGTCTTCGTGAAGACCTATGGTTGCCAGATGAACGTCTATGACTCCCAGCGCATGGGAGATGCACTGGCCGCCGATGGCTATGTCCCGACGCAGGACATGGAAGACGCCGACCTCGTCTTGCTCAACACCTGTCACATTCGTGAAAAGGCTGCCGAGAAGGTCTATTCCGAACTCGGGCGCATTCGCAAACTGAAGGCTGACCGCGCCAGGTCCGGCCTGGAGACCGTGATCGGTGTCGCCGGTTGCGTTGCTCAGGCGGAAGGGCAGGAGATCATCCGCCGCTCGCCCGTGGTTGATCTGGTCATTGGTCCTCAGACCTATCACCGGCTCCCGGATGCGGTACGCAAGGCGCGCCAGGGCGAGAAAATTGTCGAGACGGACTATGCCGTTGAGGACAAGTTCGAGCATCTCGCCCATCCCACGCGTGCGGAAGTCGCGCGCCGCGGTGTCACCGCCTTCCTTACCGTCCAGGAGGGTTGCGACAAGTTCTGCACCTTCTGTGTGGTTCCCTATACGCGTGGCTCCGAGGTCTCGCGGCCCGTGGCGCAGATCATGATGGAAGCGCGCAAACTCGCTGAGGCGGGGGTGCGTGAGGTCACTTTGCTTGGGCAGAATGTCAATGCGTGGCACGGCGAAGGGCCCGACGGCAAATCCTGGGGCCTCGGGCAATTGCTCTTTGCGCTCGCCGAAGTGCCCGGCATTGCGCGTCTCCGCTACACGACGAGCCATCCGCGCGACATGGACGACGCGTTGATCGCGGCACATCGCGATCTGCCTGAACTGATGCCCTACCTGCATCTGCCGGTCCAATCAGGCTCCGACCGGATTCTCAAGGCGATGAACAGGCGGCACACTGCTGCGGATTACGTTCGTCTGATCGATCGTATACGCGAGGTCAGGCCCGACATTGCCATGTCTGGCGACTTCATCGTCGGCTTTCCCGGAGAGACCGAGGACGATTTTGAAGCGACTTTGGAAATCGTACGCAACGTTGGCTACGCTCAGGCGTTCTCGTTCAAATACTCCCAGCGCCCGGGCACGCCCGGTGCCGATTTACCCGATCAGGTGTCGGAAAGCGTGAAGGACGAACGCTTGCAGAGATTGCAGTCGCTTCTTGTGGAGCAGCAACAGGGTTTCGTGTCGTCGATGGTCGGTCGGGAGATTGATTTGCTGATCGACAAGCCGGGGCGGCAGGCTGGCCAGCGCGTCGGTCGCTCGCCGTGGCTGCAACCCGTTATTGTGGATGAAACAGCCGGAGAAATCGGTGACATTGTCCGGGTGCGAATCATGAGCGCGGGATTCAACAGCTTTCATGCCGAGCGCATCTGAATTGGCCGCCAATGAGGAGATGCTTTTGAGCGCCGCAGCGGACCTTGGAAATGTGCCCTCCGGGGCATCGGACATGGCGCATATCGTTCTCACCTTCGACAACAACCGCTTGGCGAGTGCGCTTTACGGACAGTTTGACGAGAATCTTGCGCGGATCGAGCAAAAGCTGGGTGTCGATATCCGGCCGCGCGGCAACCAGTTGAGCATCAGAGGCAACGTCACGGCTGCCGAGCAGGCGCGCCGGGCGTTGGACCATCTCTACGGAATTCTCCAGAAGGGCGTGAACATCGCGCAATCCGACGTCGACGGGGCCATTCGGATGACGCTTGCGTCGGATGATCAACTGACGCTGCCGACGCTTGAAAGAAAGGGAAAGATGGCTGCGGCCCAGATCTCGACGCGCAAGCGCACCATTTATGCCCGTTCGCCGAACCAAGATGCGTATATGCGGGCTCTGGACCGGTCCGAACTCGTGTTCGGCGTTGGACCGGCCGGCACGGGCAAGACCTATCTCGCCGTGGCGCACGCCGCGATGCTTCTCGAGCGCGGCATGGTCGAACGCATCATCCTGTCGCGTCCCGCGGTCGAGGCGGGCGAGCGGCTTGGTTTCTTGCCGGGCGACATGAAGGAAAAGGTCGACCCCTATCTTCGACCGCTCTACGACGCCCTCTACGACATGATGCCAGCCGACAAGGTTGAGCGGTCTATAGCCGCTGAGGTCATCGAAATCGCGCCGCTTGCCTTCATGCGTGGCCGTACGCTGGCCCATTCCGCCGTCATCCTGGACGAAGCGCAAAATACGACGACGATGCAGATGAAAATGTTTCTCACGCGTCTGGGCGAGAATTCGCGCATGATCGTGACGGGCGATCCGTCTCAGATCGATCTCCCGCCCAATACCAAGTCGGGACTCGTTGATGCGTTGCGCGTGCTCACCGACGTGCCTGGCATCGTCACAGTCCGCTTCAATGAAAAAGATGTCGTGCGTCATCCTTTGGTGGCCGAGATCGTTACCGCCTACGACCGCGAGGCGCGGCTCGCCCGTGGCGGCGTGGTCGAGGACTGAGACCGAAGGTCATGGCGCCTGCCGCCTCAAACGATAACGTCTCCGTTGCGCCCTTCGCAGCGTCGCTTCCGTGCGACCTGACGGTCGAAGCGGGGGATTGGCCGGACGAAGCCTCTCTTGAGACGAGCGTTCAAGCCGCCATCGCGGCCACACTGACCGAGCTTGGCATTGATGGCGGTGCGAGCGAACTGAGCGTTGTCTTTACCGATGACGCGCACATCCAGGTGCTGAACTCAGACTGGCGCGGCAAGGACAAGCCGACAAATGTCCTGTCGTTTCCCGCATTTCCTCCCACGAAGGGAAGTTCGAGACTCGCGCCCATGCTAGGCGATATAGTGCTCGCACTGGAGACGGTGCAGAGCGAAGCTGAACTGGACAACAAGTCGTTCGAACACCATTTGAGCCATCTCCTCGTTCACGGGTTGCTGCATCTCCTGGGCTATGACCACGAGACGCCCGACGAGGCCGAGGAAATGGAGGCACTTGAGAGGCGTGTGCTTTCGAGGCTTGCCATAAATGATCCCTATGCGTAACAGAAAAAGGCATTTGGCCGAACAGAGATGAACGAGAACAGCCAGCCGCCGCCGTCCGAGGATGGTGGAGACGCCCAATCCCCGAAAACGGGAGAAGGGCCAAGTAGAAGCGCGGAGTATTCCGCCGACCGCCCAACCTTGTTCGAACGATTCAGCGGACTTTTCCGCAATCGCAACGGTTCTACCCTTCGGGAAGAACTCGAAGACGCACTGGCCGAGGGGCAGCGCGACGACGCGGAAGCCTTTTCGCCAGGCGAACGCGCCATGCTCAACAATATCCTCAGACTACGCGAAGTGCGCGTAGAGGACGCGATGATCCCCCGCGCCGACATTGAGGCTGTCGAGTTGTCGACCACTTTGGGCGAACTCATCGGTGTCTTCGATGAGTCAGGACATTCACGCATGCCGGTCTATGCCGAAACGCTGGACGACCCGCGCGGCATGGTTCACATACGTGACGTGCTTGGGCACATTACCAATCAGGCACGTGTAAAAAAGCCCCGGCGTACGAAGAAGGCGCCCGCCGCCGATGCATCGCCCCCGGAAGCCACGCCCACATTTGCGCTGGCAAATGTCGATTTGACCAAGACTGTCGGTTCGCTCAATCTCATCCGACCGGTGCTGTTTGTTCCGCCTTCGATGCTTGCCTCGGACCTGATGGGCCGTATGCAGGCCCAACGCATTCAGATGGCGCTTGTCATTGACGAGTATGGCGGCACGGACGGTCTCGTTTCCCTTGAGGACCTTGTCGAGATGGTGGTCGGCGATATCGAGGATGAACACGACGAGGAAACGCCGCTGATCACCCAGACAGGCGAAGGTGTCTTCGTGGTCGACGCCAAGGCCGAGATCGACGATGTGGCGGAAAAGATCGGTGGAGCGTTTTCAGGCGGGGAACATGCCGAATCGGTCGATACGATCGGTGGGCTGCTCTTCAACGCGCTGGGCAGGGTGCCCTCGCGTGGCGAGGTGGTTCAGGCGATTCCCGGTTTCGAGTTCCATGTTCTGGATGCCGATCCGAGGCGCGTGAAACGCGTGCGCATCGTGCAGGACCTCCGCGGCGAGCGCCGCAAGCGCTCGGCAACCGCTGGTCAGGAGGAACAGGCCGAACACGGGGCCTGAGCGTCCCAAGGCTCTCGCACCGGGAGCCTTGCCAAAGGTTCATGCGCCGCACTCCACGGGTTTGGAAGCGGCTGTCCTTGCTGGTACAGGTAGGTCTCTGATTCGATCATTCCGGGCAAAATATGGAGCGCCTTGCAGGCAGGATTATATTGCTGTGGGGTTGGCGGCGTGCGCTCGTCGCCTTTCTGGCAGGCGCAATAGCGGTTTTGGGTCAGGCTCCCTACGACTTCCTTGTCGTCGGGTTCGTCGCCTTTCCGCTGCTTGTCTGGCTGCTTGATGGCGCCACACCTTCCCCTTCGGCCGGATGGGTAAGGGGTCTGCTGCCTGCTTTTTCGGTCGGCTGGTGGTTCGGCTTCGGATATTTTGTGGCCGGTCTATGGTGGGTCGGCGGGGCGCTGCTGGTCGAGGCGGACGCTTTTGCCTGGGCATTGCCGCTCGCCATTGTCGGCCTGCCCGCACTGCTCGCCTTCTTCTTCGCTTTTGCCGCCGCACTCGCCAGAACTGTCTGGAGCGATGGCATTGGCCGCATCGCTGCTCTGGCGTTGGGCTTCGGTGCGGCGGAATGGCTCCGCACCATCCTGCTTACGGGCTTCCCCTGGAACCCGGTGGGCTTCATGGCCATGCCGATCCCGCTCCTCATGCAGTCCGTGAGTGTCGTGGGGACGGCGGGCATGAACATGCTCGCTGTGTTCGTATTTGCGATGCCCGCTCTTTTGGCGGCCAAAGCGCATCGACGGTTCGGCGCGGCTTTGGCGGTTCTGCTGGCCGTCGCACATGCGGGTTTCGGGTATTGGTCCCTGTCGCGCCCGCAACCTGCGAATTCACGGCAATTGAGCGTTCGTATCGTACAGCCGGATATTGATCAGTCCGAGAAATGGGACGGAGAGGTCCGTGACCGGATATTCCGCACGCTTCTCGATCTCTCGATCGCTCCGCCGCAAGATGGGAGCGCAAAGCCCGATCTGATCATCTGGCCCGAAACTTCGGTTCCGTTCCTGCTTACGGATCGACCCGACGCCCTGGTGGCGATCGCCGACCTCTTGGCGCCGGGGCAGATGCTGCTTGCCGGTGTGGTTCGTCAGGAGGGCGGCAATGGACCTGAATCGCGCTACTACAACTCGGTGGCGGCCATCAACGACGCGGGTGTGATCGTCGATGCTGTCGACAAAGTCCATCTCGTCCCATTCGGCGAATATCTGCCTTTTCAGGATTGGCTGGAAGGCCTCGGGATTCAGAAGATCGTAACCCTGCCAATGGATTTCTCGGCCGGTGCGAAACGCCACGCCCTTTCCCTGCCGGGCGGAATCAAGGGCGTTCCGTTCATCTGCTATGAGATCATCTTTCCGACCTCTGTCGCCAGGGACGCCGTATCGTCGGATGTCATTATCGTGGTGACGAACGATGCGTGGTTCGGCGACACGGCCGGACCGTATCAACATTTTCGTCAGGCGCAGATCCGCGCGGTGGAAAACGCAAAGCCGGTGCTGCGCGCCGCCAATACAGGAATTTCAGGCATAATTGACGCTCGCGGGCGGGTTGTCGACGGTCTCGCCATCGGGGCGAAGGGCGCTATCGACAAAACGGTTTCCGTCGGCACCCTGGCCAGGATCGTGCCCAGCCCTACGTATGGAGGTTGGACTGTGATGGCTTTACTGGCGCTTATTTTGGCTGTCGCGGCACTGAGGCGGCGAACGGTCGTGCATTGACACTTTGGCCGGGTCAGTTGATGGTGAATCATGGAAATCGTGTGCGTTGCTTTCATCGCGCGCCCGGTCCACATAAAAATGAGTGGAGCTCTCCGGGATACCGGAATTGGGAATGAGTACCGGTAAAAAACCTAATCCGATCGACGTTCATGTCGGAGGGCGTATCAGGATGCGCCGGAACATGCTTGGCATGAGCCAGGAAAAGCTTGGCGAAAGCCTCGGCATCACGTTCCAGCAGGTTCAGAAGTACGAGAAGGGAACCAACCGGGTTGGTGCGAGCCGGCTTCAGGACATTGCCTCGATCATGAATGCGCCCGTCGCCTTCTTCTTCGAGGATGCACCCGGCAGCGAAGGGGCTTCTTCGACGGGACGGCTTGAAGAGTCGCCCAGTGGTTTCGCGATGGATTTCACGTCGAACTCCGAGGCAATGGCGCTCAATCGTGCCTTCGTCAAAATCACGAATGCCAAGACCCGTAAGCGCATTATCGAACTCGTCAAGGCGCTCGCCGAGGACGAGGACGACTAATCGCGCTTTTGATTGCGCGGGTCGGTGGATTTCTTTGGAGCCTCGCAGAGCTTACTTTTCACCTGAGCGACGTTGCAGACGACAAGTGTCCTTGACGTGGGCTGACTTGTTTCGGTAACACGGCGCGCCGATGGGACCGGCTGAAATGGGTCCCATTTCGAGAGGGATAGCCCGTGTCACGCCAGAATTACCTCTTCACAAGCGAATCTGTGTCCGAAGGCCATCCCGACAAGGTGTGCGACCGCATCTCGGACGAGATCGTTGACCTTGTTTATCGCGAAGCCAAGAAATCGGGGATGAACCCGTGGGATGTGCGCGTGGCCTGTGAGACGCTCGCGACCACCAATCGCGTCGTCATCGCTGGTGAAGTCAGGGTTCCAGAAACACTCCTGAAAAAGGACAAGGACGGAACGCCGATAAAGGATGCTCAAAACCATCCGGTCATCAATCCGTCGAAGTTTCGCTCGGCTGCCCGCCGGGCGATCCGCGACATCGGCTACGAGCAAAGTGGCTTCCATTGGAAGACCGCCAAGATCGATGTCCTGCTGCACGCGCAGTCCGCCGACATCGCACAGGGCGTCGACAAGGCTCAGGACGCGAATGCCGAGGGCGCGGGCGATCAGGGCATCATGTTCGGCTACGCCTGCAACGAAACCCCGGACCTGATGCCGGCCCCGATTTACTACAGCCATAAGATACTCGAACTGCTGTCGGCGGCGCGTCGAACCGGTGAGGGGGATGCAGGCAAGCTTGGCCCCGACGCCAAGAGTCAGGTTACAGTGAAGTATGTCGACGGAAAGCCCGCTGCGGCGACTCAGATCGTCCTTTCCACGCAGCATCTCGACCCGAACTGGGATTCGAAGAAAGTGCGGCAGGTCGTCGAGCCCTACATCCGTCAGGCCCTTGGCGAGCTTGAAATCGCTTCGGACTGCAACTGGTACATCAACCCGACAGGCAAGTTTGTGATCGGTGGTCCCGATGGGGATGCCGGGCTGACGGGTCGCAAGATCATCGTGGACACCTATGGGGGTGCTGCGCCCCATGGCGGCGGCGCATTTTCCGGGAAGGATACGACGAAGGTGGATCGCTCGGCTGCCTATGCCGCGCGCTATCTCGCCAAGAATGTCGTGGCCGCCAAGCTTGCAGATCGCTGCACGATCCAGCTCGCTTACGCGATCGGTGTTGCACAGCCGCTTTCGATCTATGTCGATCTCCACGGCACCGGCAAGATCGAAGAATCGGTTCTTGAAAACGCTCTGCGCGAGGTTATGGACCTGTCTCCATCGGGGATCCGCCGCCATCTCGATCTGAACAAGCCGATCTACGCAAAGACGACAGCCTATGGGCATTTCGGGCGCAAGCCCGGCCGTGACGGCTCCTTCTCATGGGAGCGCACGGATCTCGCCAAGGCCATCAAGCAGGCTATCGCTGCCTAGGCGGCTGAACCCCGTGACCGGGCCGTCACATCGCGAGCGCTCGACCGAAGCCTTCTTCGGGCGCCGCCATGGCAAGACACTGCGCCCGGGGCCTACCGCGGCCCTGGCGGAGCAATTGCCAACCTATCGCATCGACCTTTCGGTCGAGCCGCCGCAGGATATACGCCAACTCTTTGAGGCGCCCGTCTCGACCACATGGATCGAGATCGGATTCGGCGGCGGCGAGCATCTGCTCCATGAAGCCCGTCGCCGTCCGGATGTGGGATTCATTGGTGTAGAGCCTTTCATCAACGGGATGGCCAAGCTCATGGTCGCGCTGGCTGCTCAGCCTTTGCCAAACCTGCGGATCTACGACGACGACGCGACACAGCTTCTCGACTGGCTCCCTGCGGCATCGATCGATGGGCTGGATCTGCTCTATCCGGACCCCTGGCCGAAGAAGCGCCATTGGAAACGGCGTTTTGTGAGTCGGGTCAATCTGGATCGCATCGCGCGCGTGCTCAAGCCGGATGCGCGATTTCACTTTGCGTCCGACATCGACACCTACATCAACTGGACCTTGCTGCATTGCCGCTCCCATCCGGCCTTTGAGTGGCAGGCGAAATCGGCTGCAGACTGGCACACGCCCTATGAAGCCTGGCCAGGCACGCGCTATGAGGCGAAGGCCATACGGGAAGGTCGGCGGCCGGCATATCTCACCTTCCAGCGCGCCTAGCGCGCTGCCCGATAACCTTCGGTTGACGCCCGCGCGGTTCCCAGCCATCAAAGCGGTCGCCAGCGCTTTCGCAGGCAGCCTCCTGGCGCACTTGAAAGCAAAGGGGCGATCGGTTATATGGAATTCAAATTCTTGGTCGGTATGACGAAGAGTGGGTCCTCGCGGTCCCGCTCTTTTTTGTTACCGGCGATCGATTCGGAGATTCGATGACCGACCTGCAACTGGCCCAGGACGAAGGTGACGACCGCATCATCCGCGAAAGCGGCATCGATGCGCGTATCGCTATGATCGTCGGGCCCGTGCTGCGCGGCATTGGCTACAGGCTTGTCCGTGTGCGCCTCATGGCCCAGAACGGAATGACCCTGCAGATCATGGCCGAGCGCAATGACGGCACGATGGATGTCGAGGGTTGCGAGGAAGTCAGTCGCGCTCTTTCACCGGTTCTCGATGTGGAAGATCCGATCGAGAAGGCGTACCATCTCGAAATATCGTCGCCCGGCATAGATCGCCCGTTGGTCCGAAAGTCCGACTTCACCGCATGGCAGGGTCATGTTGCGAAGATCGAAACTTCGGTTCTGGTTGCCAATCGAAAGCGCTTTCGCGGCAAGATTGCCGAAGCCGGCGACAATGGCGTTGAGATCGTGCGGGATCAGCCAGCCTATGGCGAAGATCCCACTGTGGTCTTGCCCTACGATGCGATTGGCGAGGCACGCCTCGTTCTGACTGATGATCTGGTGCGTGATGCACTGTCCAAGGACAATCGGGCCCGCAAGGATGCGAAGAAGCATCGTGGCGAGACCGAGGATGCGGATGAAGCGGTCGATCCTCAGGATTGATCGTTTGAAGCGTAATTTTGAACGTGCGGACGTGGTATTCGTCCGCGAACTGTCAGGGAGATAGAAATGGCAGTCAGTGCGAACAGACTTGAGCTGCTGCAGATCGCGGATGCGGTCGCGCGCGAAAAGTCGATCGACAAGCAGATCGTGATCGCTGCGATGGCGGATGCCATCCAGAAGGCTGCCAAGTCCCGGTACGGCCAGGAGACGAACATCCGCGCCGACATCAACCCGGCTACCGGCGAAATGAAGTTGCAGCGCCTGATGGAAGTCGTCGATGCCGTTGAGGATTTCGACAAGCAGATTTCCATCGAGGATGCCCGCCGCCGCAATCCCGATGCCGAAGCAGGCGATTTTATCGCCGAACAGCTTCCGCCAATGGATTTCGGGCGCATCGCGGCGCAGTCGGCCAAGCAGGTCATCGTGCAGAAGGTGCGCGAAGCCGAGCGGGATCGCCAGTATGATGAATACAAGGATCGCATTGGCGAGATCGTGAACGGCACGGTGAAGCGCGTCGAATACGGCAACGTGATTGTCGATCTGGGCCGCGGCGAAGCGATTATCCGTCGTGACGAACTGATCCCGCGCGAGAACTACAAATATGGTGATCGCGTGCGCGCCTATGTCTACGATGTGCGCCGTGAGCAGCGTGGACCTCAGATCTTCCTGTCTCGTACCCATCCGCAGTTCATGGCGAAGCTGTTCACCATGGAAGTCCCGGAAATCTACGACGGCATTATCGAGATCAAGTCGGTGGCCCGCGATCCCGGGAGCCGCGCCAAGATCGCGGTGATCAGCCGCGATTCGTCCATCGATCCGGTCGGCGCTTGCGTAGGTATGCGTGGTTCGCGCGTACAGGCCGTTGTGGGTGAGTTGCAGGGCGAGAAGATCGACATTATTCCGTGGTCGCCAAATGCCGCCTCCTTCATCGTCAATGCGTTGCAGCCTGCGGAAGTGGCCAAGGTGGTTCTCGACGAGGATGCCGAGCGCATTGAGGTCGTGGTGCCTGACGATCAGCTTTCGCTGGCCATCGGCCGGCGCGGACAGAATGTGCGCCTTGCCTCGCAGTTGACGGGCTGGGACATCGACATTCTGACGGAAGACGAGGAATCTCAGCGTCGGCAGAAAGAGTTCATCGAGCGCTCCAACCTGTTCATGCAGGCCCTGGATGTCGACGAGATGGTCGGCCAGGTGCTCGCATCGGAAGGATTCACCAGTGTTGAGGAAGTCGCCTATGTGGATCAGGGCGAGATTTCCTCGATCGATGGTTTCGATGAGGATACGGCCAGCGAAATCCAGAACCGCGCCCGCGATCATCTCGAAAAGATCGAGGCGGAGCACAATGCGCGCCGCAACGAGCTCGGCGTGCTGGACGAGTTGCGCGAAATTCCGGGAATCACCACGGCCATGATGGTGAAGCTGGGCGAGGACGATGTGAAGTCCATCGAAGATTTTGCCGGCTATGCTTCCGACGATCTCGTTGGCTGGAAAGAGCGCAAGGACGGCGAGACCAAGAGCTACAAGGGCGTTCTCGACGAGTTTGGAATCAGCAAGGCGGATGCCGAGCAGATGATCATGGCGGCCCGCCTGAGGGCAGGCTGGATCACCGAGGACGATCTTGCTGGCGATGCCGAAGACGTCGAAGTCGTCGGCGCGTGAGATGAACCGGCGCGGAGATCTACTGGGACGAGATGAACGATCGCACCTGCATCGTCACGCGCGAGACTGCCGCGCCGGATAACCTAATCCGGTTCGTGGTCGGGCCCGATTCGTCCGTTGTTCCCGACCTGAAGAGAAATTTGCCGGGCCGGGGCTGTTGGGTTACAGCCGATCGTACCCATATAGAGAGGGCAGCTGCCAAACGGCTGTTCTCCCGCGCGTTCAGATCTGAAGTGATCGTACCTCCCGATCTTGGCGCGATGATTGACCGTCTTTTGGCGAAGTCCGCGCTTGGTTTGCTCGGACTTGCACGGAAGGCGGGAAGTGTAACGCTTGGTGCCGCCAAGACTGAAGCGGCCGTTCGTGCCGGAAAGGCGCTGGCGGTGCTCCATGCAGAAGAGGCAGCTGAAGACGGCTGCCGAAAGATTGCGCAGGCGCGCCGGGCCACCGTTCATCTTGGTGGACCGGATATCCCCGCCTACAAACTTTTTTCCGAGGCGGAATTGGGTTTGGCATTAGGGGGGGCAAATGTGATACATGCAGCGCTTCTCGTGGGCGATGCGGGAAAAGCTGCGCTGAAGCGCATGGTTGCGCTCCACCGATACCGGGGCGGATCTCCGGAAGAAATCGCAGCGGTTGCGGCGGCTGCCGATGATGATGTTGCCGCAGAGGATACGGAATGAGTGATAGCAAGTCAGGCGACGACAAGACGTTGACTGTGAACAAGAAGACGACCCTGACTCTGAAGAGGCCGGAGCAGGGAACTGTTCGTCAGAGCATGTCTCAGGGGCGTTCCCATCAGGTCGTTGTCGAGACGAAGAAGCGCAAGTTCGACATGCCGGGTACGAAGCGTGAGCCCGTGCCTGCAACGTCGTTCAAGCCGAAGACCCCTCAGCCTCAGGCTCCGGTTCGACCGCGCGAAACGCCCAAGCCGCAGCAGGCTGACCGCTCAGGCATGGTGCTGAACCAGCTCTCGGCCGATGAGATCGAGGCACGCCGTCGCGCGCTGGAGAGTTCCAAGTCGCGCGAGAGCGAAGAGCGCGCACGTGCCGCCGCCGAGGCTGCGCGTCGTGCGGAGGAAGAAGATCGCCGTCGCCGCGAGCGCGAGGAATCCGCTCGCCGCCAGGCCGATGAAGAAGCGCGTCTGCAGGCGGAGGCGGAAGCCCGTCGTCGCGCCGAGGACGAGGCGCGTCGCCGGTCGCCGGATGTCGATAGCCGTGTTAGCGCGGAAGAAGAGATCGAAGAGAAGCGTCCGGCCGTTCGTACTGCCGGAGCGGCTGCCCTTCCGCCCAAGCGTATCATCAAGCCCGAGATCGTGCGTCCCGCGCGCACCAAGGGCGCCGATGACAAGCGCCGCGGCAAGCTCACGCTGAACAGCGCCCTCTCGTCAGAGGACGGTGATGCGCGTGCGCGTTCCCTGTCGGCCATGCGTCGCCGCCAGGAGAAGTTCAAGCGCGCCATGCAGCAGGAGCCGCGCGAGAAGATCGTGCGCGAGGTGACCATTCCTGAGACGATCACGATCCAGGAACTCGCCAATCGTATGTCCGAACGGGCGGTGGACATCGTCAAGTACTTCATGAAGCAGGGCCAGATTCTGAAGCCCGGCGACGTGATCGACGCCGATACCGCGGAGCTGGTTGCTTCGGAGTTCGGGCATACGGCCAAGCGCGTGGCTGAATCCGACATCGAGGAAGGCCTGTTCAACATTCCCGATCGGCCGGAAGATCTCGTTTCGCGTCCGCCTGTCGTGACCATCATGGGCCACGTAGATCACGGCAAGACTTCGCTGCTCGATGCGTTGCGCAATGCTAACGTCGTGTCAGGCGAGGCCGGCGGTATCACACAGCACATCGGCGCCTATCAGGTCGAAAAGAATGGTCACAAGATCACGTTCATCGACACGCCGGGCCACGCTGCCTTTACGGCAATGCGTGCCCGCGGTGCCGAGGCGACCGATATTGCCATCCTCGTGGTCGCGGCAGACGACAGCGTGATGCCGCAGACGATCGAGTCCATCAACCACGCCAAGGCGGCCGGTGTTCCGATCATCGTGGCGATCAACAAGATCGACAAGCCTTCGGCGGATGCGCAGAAGGTGCGCGCTCAGCTTCTGCAGCACGACGTGTTCGTGGAGTCGATGGGCGGTGAAGTGCTCGATGTGGAGGTCTCCGCAACCAAGGGCACCAATCTCGACAAGCTTCTGGAAGCCATTCTTCTGCAAGCCGAAATCCTCGACCTTAAGTCCAATCCGGACCGTACGGCCGAGGGTGTCGTCATCGAGGCCAAGCTCGACAAGGGCCGTGGTCCGGTGGCCACCGTGCTCGTGCAGACTGGCTCGCTGCTTCCCGGTGACATTATTGTGGCCGGCAATGAATGGGGGCGTGTCCGCGCCCTTGTGAATGATCGCGGCAAGCAGGTTCCCGAAGCCACGCCCGCCATGCCGGTCGAGGTGCTTGGTCTTCAGGGGACCCCACAGGCTGGCGATCGCTTTGCTGCCGTCAATAGCGAGGCCCGTGCCCGAGAGATCACCGAGTATCGTCAGCGTCTCGCGCGTGACAAGGCTGCGGCAAAGCACGCCGGTCAGCGCGGCTCGCTGGAGCAGATGATGTCGCAGTTGCAGAACACGGGACTGAAGGAATTCCCGCTGATCATCAAGGGCGACGTGCAAGGTTCCATCGAGGCAATCGTTGCGGCACTCGACAAGCTTGGGACCGATGAGGTGCGCGCGCGCATCGTGCATTCGGGAGCCGGCGCGATCACCGAAAGCGACGTGACCCTCGCCGAAACGTCTGGCGCGGCCATCATCGGCTTCAACGTTCGTGCCAATGTTCAGGCGCGTCAGGCGGCCGAGCAGGCAGGCATCGACCTTCGATACTACAACATCATCTACAATCTTGTGGATGATGTGAAGGCGGCCATGTCGGGCATGCTTTCGCCGGAACGCCGCGAAACGTTCATCGGCAATGCCGAGGTTCTCGAGATCTTCAACATCACCAAGGTCGGCAAGATTGCTGGTTGCCGGGTTGTCGAGGGCAAGGTGGAACGTGGTGCAGGTGTGCGTCTGATCCGCGAGAACGTAGTGGTTCACGAGGGCACGCTGAAGACCCTGAAGCGCTTCAAGGACGAAGTTTCGGAAGTGCCTGTGGGTCAGGAATGCGGCATGGCCTTCCAGAACTACGAAGACATGCGCGAAGGCGACGTCATCGAGTGCTTCCGCGTCGAGATGGTGACGCGTTCCCTTTAGTCGCGTTTGGCCGGGTGCGGGAGACCAGTCACCCGGCATGAAAATCTAGAGAGAGCTCCCATTTGGAGCGGGAGCTTTCTCTTTAAAAGGCCACGGGCTTGGGTCACCATCAAAACGGCCCGAAACTGTCTGATCAGTCACGTTTTGCCGTCGGAGGCGAGCTTGACGAAAAGACCAGTGAATGGTCAGGACAATAGAGTGGTTCGCCACCTGGCCTTGCCCGTGAAGACAGGACCGCGGCGCGACTTCAAAGATGGATATCTACTATGACTAGATCAGCGGGACCGGCAGCCGGGCCATCCCAGCGCATGCTTCGTGTCGGCGAGCAGGTGCGTCATGCCCTTTCGGAGATGCTGCAGCGCGGTGACGTGCGTGACGATGTGATTGAATCCAACGTCATCTCCGTATCGGAAGTGCGCATGTCGCCGGATCTGAAAATCGCGACGGCGTTCGTTTCACCCCTTGGTGCGGGCGACACGTCTGCTGTAATCGACGCGTTGAACCGAAACGCTCGCTTCATTCGCGGGCGCATGTCTCCCGCCCTGAGGCAGATGAAATACATGCCGGAATTCCGCTTCCGGCTCGACACGAGTTACGACAATATGGCCAAGATCGACCAACTGCTGCGTTCACCCGAAGTGGCGCGTGACCTAGACAAGGGAGATGAGGACTGATGTCGCGTCCCCGCAGAAAAAAGGGTCGATCAGTTTCGGGTTGGGTTGTTCTCGACAAGCCTGTAGGCATGGGATCGACCGAGGCCGTTTCCAAGGTCAAGTGGCTGTTTCAGGCAGAGAAGGCCGGTCACGCCGGAACCCTCGATCCGCTTGCCTCGGGAATGTTGCCGATCGCTCTTGGAGAGGCGACCAAGACGGTCCCTTATGTCCAGGATGGTGCGAAGGTCTATCGTTTCACGGTCACATGGGGTGAGGAACGCTCGACGGACGACCTTGAGGGCCCCGTGACGAAAACGTCGGAAGCGCGCCCTTCCGAGGAGGACGTGCGTGCGCTTCTTCCCAAATATACCGGCGTGATCATGCAGGTGCCGCCCCAGTTCTCCGCAATCAAGATTGCGGGCGAACGAGCCTACGATCTCGCCCGCGAAGGCGAAACGGTCGACATTCCTGCGCGCGAGATCGAAATCGGCAGCCTTGAGATCGTCGAACACGATGGGCAGCACACTCTGTTCGAGATCGAATGCGGCAAGGGCACTTATGTCCGGTCGCTGGCTCGCGATATGGGCCGCGATCTTGGTTGTTTCGGCCATGTCTCGCTATTGCGACGTATTGAAGTGGATCCCTTTACCGAAGAGGACTTTGTGACCATCGCGCAGCTTGAATCGGTGCGACCCGCACCGCTTGCGGAAGGCACCGCAGAGACGGTCGCCTATCGCGATTTCGCTGCGATGGACGCGCTCTTGCTGGACACCTCGGCAGCGCTTGAAAGCCTTCCGCAGATTGCATTGTCCGACGATGCGGCCCATCGCGTGAGGCTCGGCAACCCGGTCATTGTGCGCGGTCGCGATGCACCATTGGATGCCGAAGAAGCCTGTGCCACATTGCGCGGAAAACTTGTTGCCATAGGCGCTGTCGAAGCGGGTATGCTGAAGCCTAAACGGGTTTTTGCGGGATAGCGTCGGGACATGGTCGGGAGGATGACTGACAAGGATGGACACCGGCCACGCAAGAGGACCAAACACTCCCCTGTCGGCGCTTCGCCCGGAACTCTTGTCGCCGATCCCGGTGCCAAGGCACCGATCCTTACGCTGACTGCCATTGCCCCCGACCGACAGGAAACCATCGTCAACGCAAATATCGAGCAGGTTCGTCGGTTTTGTGACGAATGGCCTCTCATATGGCTGGATTGTGCCGGGCTTGCCGATGTGAGGCTGATTGCCGAGATCGGGCGAATCTTCGGTCTCCATCCACTGGCGCTTGAAGACACGGTAAATACCGGTCAGCGTCCCAAGGTGGACCTCTTCGACGAGCACGTCTTTGTGGTCGTATCGATGATCGACGACGTTTCCAGCAACCGCTATGAGCAGGTCGCGCTCTTTTTCGCGGAGAAGTTTGTCGTCACCTTTCAGGAGCGGGAGGGGGATCCGTTCGAGCCGGTTCGCAGGCGTATCGAATCCTCACAATCCAACCGGCTTCGTACCCGAAAGGCGGACTATCTCGCCTATGCTTTGATCGACGCGATCGTGGACAGCTATTTCCCCGTCATGGACGACGTCGCCAGCAAGATCGAGCATTTCGAAGACGACATGCTGGGCGCTCTCGACAAGACTCAGACCAGCCAGATGCACGCTCTGCGCCGCAACATGATTGTCGCCAAGCGCATGCTTGGGCCGCTCAAGGACGCTGCTGCCACCCTCCTGAGGGCTGACACGCGCTTCATCTGCGCCGAGACGAAAATCTATTTCAACGACACGCTTGACCATGCCACCCGTCTCATGGACACGGTGGAGACCTACCGGGATGTTGTGACGGGATTGATCGACATGCATCTTTCGCTGAGTCAGGCGCGGACAAGCGAGGTCATCAATTTCCTGACCATCGTCTCCACGATTTTCATCCCGTTGACATTTCTTGTCGGCGTGTGGGGCATGAATTTCGATCCCGACACATCCCCTTGGAACATGCCTGAACTACGAAGCTACTTTGGTTATCCGGTCGCTTTGGGTTTCATGCTGATTGTCGCCTTGTTCCTGGCGTTCTACTTTCGGTGGAAGAAATGGCTGTAGATCATTGCAGCCGGTTGTCAGGGTGTGCTGAGCGGGTTTGGGGAATTGTCTAGCAAGAACGGTTTAGACGTAGATACCGCGCCCAACTCCGCACCTGCCGTGACTGGCAAAGGCTCAAGAGGGTCGCTTTCGATCACCCTTCTGCTTGGCCTCTTGATTGCGGCCGCAATCGTGCCGCCGCTGCTTTTCTCCGTGTTTTTGCTGGATCGCAACAATCGGGCGCAAAGCGATGTGGTATCCACACTTGCAGAAGCCGCTGCGGGGGCTGCCGTCCAGACGATCGACAGCCAATTGGCTGGCATGATCACCACGTTGCGCGGCCTGTCGACGTCAGAGGCGCTACAGAACGACAATCTTTCGGATTTCTACAACAGCGCGCGCAGCGCTCTTGATGGAACCGAATCCTTCGTCATCGTTCTCGATGCGCAGCTCAATCAGCTCTTGAACACACGTCGGCCCTATGGCGACGTATTGGGAAAGACCTCTGACCCGCGCTCGGCGCAACGCGCACTGGATGACGGCAAACCGGTCATCTCGGACGGATTCTTTGGTCGGACGGCGGAAAAATGGGTCTTCAACATCATTCTGCCGTGGACGCCGGACAATAGCAGGCGCCTGCTTCTGGTCCTCACCCAGAATGCGGCCTCACTCGCCAGTGCGCTTTCCATGCAGGATTTCCGCGCTGGCTGGAATGCCGTCATCATCGACAACAACGGCATGGTCATGGCGTCGACGATGATGTCTTCCGATGTCGGCAAGCCGTTCTTCCTGGTGGACGCCGCGCTTGCCGACGGGCCCGTTGAGCGGCATGCGAGCATGGACGGGAAGCAATTCGAACTTATCGTCAAGCGATCGGCATTGAGCGGGTGGAAGGTCATTTTGTGGGCGGAGCAGGATGCCGTACAGCGTCCGTTGGAGCGGACCCTGCAATTGCTCATGCTGGGCGGCGTTACAATGATCGCGGTCGGTGGCGTCGCGGCATGGCTGTTCGGCCGCCAGATTTCCAAGTCGGTGCGACGCCTGGCGCGGGACGCCCATCGACTGGGCGTCGGCGAGGAAGTCGTTGCCACCGTCTATCCAGTGCGTGAACTGACGCGCGTCTCTGCCGCCATGGCCGAGGCAGCCATGCAAAGACGCGCTTCGGAGAATGAGGTCCGCTTCCTGATGCGCGAGGTCGCGCACCGTTCGAAAAACCAGCTCACCGTGGTGTCTTCGATTGCCAAGCAGAGCGCACGCAATGCGAGAAGTGTTGCTGAGTTCAGCGAGAGCTTCCAACAGCGTCTTATGGGTTTGGCGCGTTCGACCGATCTTCTTATCGCCGGCAGTGTCGCGGGTGTCGAACTGAGCGAACTGATCAATGTCCAGCTCGAACCATTCCGGCCGACTGATGCGTCCCGGGCGCTGGTCGCCGGTCCGAGGTTTCGATTGTCCCTTCAGGCGGCGCAGACCATCGGTCTGGCTATGCATGAAATGGCGACCAATGCCGCAAAATACGGGGCGTTTTCGGTTCCTTCCGGTCGCCTTGCCGTGCGCTGGGAGGTCAAGGACGGCAAGCTTACGCTTCTTTGGCGCGAGCATGTGCCGAACCCGCCGACCCCAACCGATCATAAGGGCTTCGGTTCACAGCTGATCGAGCGGATGCTCGTCGGTGCCCTGAACGCGGAGTATCAGCGCGAATTTCTCCCCGATGGGCTGGAGGCACGCTTCGTCTTCACCGTCGAGGCGTTGAAGGCCACCCCGAAGACGCTCGACGAGGCCGGTTAAGGCGGTTCAAGGAATTCGCTGGCGTTTTTCGGCCGTTTCCCCTATATGCGCGGCATCATTGCGCCATTAGCAATGCTCACGGCCCTTGCTGGACGACATCTCGGCTCTGGGCGTCTTGTTTCCTATTGTACAGAAAGGAAGAATCCGATGTCGATTACTGCTGAGCGCAAGCAGGCGCTCATGACCGAGTTCGCAACCGCTGCTGGCGATACCGGCTCCCCTGAAGTTCAGGTGGCGATCCTGACCGAGAGGATCAAGAACCTGACCGAACACTTCAAGGAGCACAAGAAGGACAATCATTCCCGCCGCGGTCTTCTCGCGCTGGTTTCACAGCGTCGTCGCTTGCTCGACTATCTGAAGGGCAAGGACCAGTCCCGTTACTCGACAATCATCGAGAAGCTGGGTCTGCGTCGCTGATCTCTTGAATGGACGCCGGGCATCCTAAAGATCGCCCGGCGTTCGCGCATTGGGTCGGCCGCTGGCTGGCCTTACCGTTTCCGGGATAGAGGGCAATTCCTGGAACGACCATGGATCGGTCATGGGGCAGGATTGCAGGACGCTTGCAGCATTGTGAAATGCTGAAATGACAAGCCTCCCGTTGTCTTGCCCATGGCTCGTCCGATGTACGAAGCGAGGAAAGTGTCTGTCGCGCCTTTCGACAAGGCGGTGCGCTTTCCGCACATGAAGGACAGGATATGTTCAAACACCACAAAGTGGAAATCGAGTGGGCAGGTCGCCCGCTCATTCTTGAAACCGGCAAGATTGCCCGTCAGGCCGACGGTGCTGTGCTTGCCACCTACGGCGAGACCGTCGTTCTGGCGACTGTCGTTTCGGCAAAGGAACCGAAGCCGGGCTTCGATTTCTTCCCGCTGACCGTCAACTATCAGGAAAAGACCTATGCTGCCGGCAAGATTCCCGGTGGCTTCTTCAAGCGTGAGGGCCGTCCGAGCGAGAAGGAGACGCTGGTTTCGCGTCTCATCGATCGCCCGATCCGCCCGCTTTTCGCGAACGGCTACAAGAACGACACGCAGGTCGTCGTTACCGTGGTTCAGCACGACCTTGAGAACGATCCCGACATTCTCGCGATCGTCGCGACGTCCGCTGCTCTGACGCTGTCCGGCGTGCCCTTCATGGGTCCGATCGGCGGTGCGCGCGTCGGCTACATCAATGGTGAGTACAAGCTGAACCCGCATCTCGACGAGATGCCGGAATCCAAGCTCGATCTGGTTGTCGCCGGTACGGCAGACGCCGTGCTGATGGTGGAATCGGAGGCCCAGGAGCTTCCCGAGGACGTCATGCTCGGCGCGGTGATGTTCGGTCAGAAGGGTTTCCAGCCGGTCATCGACGCGATCATCAAGCTTGCAGAGGTTGCCGCCAAGGATCCTCGCGACTTCACGCCGCCGAGCTTTGACGAGCTTGAGAAGGAGATGCTCGGCATCGCCGAAGCAGATCTGCGCGAAGCCTACAAGATCACGGATAAGCAGGCCCGCTACGTCGCCGTTGACGCCGCCAAGGCAAAAGTGAAGGCGCATTTCGCGGCTGAGGGCGACGAGCCGGCAAAGTATGCTGCCGAACAGGTTGCAACCGTGTTCAAGGACTTGCAGGCCAAGATCGTTCGTTGGAACATTCTTGATACCGGAGGTCGTATCGACGGACGTGATCTCAAGACCGTTCGCCCGATCGTGTCGGAAGTTGGTATCCTGCCGCGTACGCACGGTTCGGCTCTATTCACCCGCGGTGAGACCCAGGCCATCGTGGTTGCCACGCTTGGCACCGGTGAAGATGAGCAGTTCATCGATGCGCTGACGGGTACGTACAAGGAGACGTTCCTCCTGCACTATAACTTCCCGCCCTATTCCGTAGGCGAGACCGGCCGCATGGGTTCGCCCGGACGTCGCGAAATCGGTCATGGCAAGCTCGCATGGCGCGCCGTGCATCCGGTTCTGCCTCCTGTCGAACAGTTCCCCTACACGCTGCGCGTCGTTTCCGAGATCACGGAGTCGAACGGATCATCCTCCATGGCGACCGTTTGCGGTACGTCGCTCGCGCTGATGGATGCGGGCGTTCCGCTCCAGCGGCCGGTTGCCGGCATCGCCATGGGCCTGATCAAGGAAGGCGAGCGCTTTGCCGTTCTGTCCGATATTCTTGGCGACGAGGATCACCTTGGCGACATGGACTTCAAGGTGGCAGGCACCGACAACGGCATCACCTCCCTCCAGATGGACATCAAGATCGATGGCATCACCGAGGAGATCATGCAGGTCGCGCTCGATCAGGCAAAGGGCGGCCGTCTGCATATTCTCGGCGAAATGGCGAAGGCCATTTCCGAGAGCCGTGGCCAGCTTGGCGAGTTCGCTCCGCGCATCGAAGTGATGAACATTCCGACCGACAAGATCCGCGACGTTATCGGTTCGGGCGGTAAGGTGATCCGCGAGATCGTCGAGAAGACTGGCGCCAAGATCAACATCGAGGATGACGGCACCGTCAAGATCGCTTCGTCAAACGCCAAGGAGATCGAGGCGGCCAAGAAGTGGATCCATACCATCGTGGCTGAGCCGGAAGTCGGCGAGATCTACGAAGGTACGGTCGTCAAGACTGCCGATTTCGGCGCGTTCGTGAACTTCTTCGGCCCGCGTGACGGCCTGGTCCATATCTCGCAGCTGGCGGATGCCCGCGTGCAGAAGACCACCGATGTCGTCAAGGAAGGCCAGAAGGTCTGGGTCAAGCTCATGGGCTTCGACGAGCGCGGCAAGGTTCGCCTGTCGATGAAGGTCGTCGACCAGGAGACCGGCAAGGAGATCGTACGCGAGAAGAAGAGCGAGTCGGAAGACAGCGCCGCCTGATCGCGCACTACGACGTAATATCATTGGGCGCGGTCGTGAGGCCGCGCCCATTTTCGTTCCTTGCCCCTCCATGTTCTCGAAGGGCAATCTGCAGATGCCGTGTTTGGTTGAGCGCCCATGATATCCGACAGACTAAAGACGCTCCTATATCCACTCGATCAGGGGACACTATCGCTTCCACCAAAGGGCAGCGTTCTATGTCTCGGCGCTGAAGCGGGATTGCCGCTGGCGAGGGCGCTGGACGATGCTGAACTCGTCTGCGTGCAAGGTTTCCGCCCCACTTTCCTGGCGCTAAAGCGCGCCGGATTGAAAGTGGTTCCCGAGCCGGAAGGTATGGATTACGACGCGGCCTTGGTTCTGTGCGGCAAACATCGCGGGCAGAATGAAGCCTGGATCGCTCAGGCTTTGACGCGAGCCCGCAAGGGCGGCCTTGTGATTGTCGGCGGCGCAAAGACCGACGGAGTGGTCAGTCTCCACAAGCGGCTTTCTCAGTTCGCAACCGTGGCAGGTCGCGCATCCAAGCATCATGGACTGGTATTCTGGCTCGAAAACGATGATGACGCCAAAAGATATATCAATGATATATCTCCAGAAAAACATATAGTTACCGTAGAGCAAGATCAGCCTGATAATTCGGGAACGCCATTGGTCTTCCAGACTGCTTCAGGCATGTTCTCCCATCAGCAGATCGATCCGGGCTCACGGCTGCTTGTGCAATGTCTGCCTGAGAGGCTGAAGGGCGCGGCAGCTGATTTCTGTGCGGGTTGGGGATATCTTTCGGTGGCCTTGGCGCGGCGCGACACGGCAATCAAGAGCATTGACCTCTTTGAAGCGGACCATGCTTCGCTGGAAGCCGCGCGGGTTAACATGGCTTGTCTGGCGCCAGGAGTTGCAGCGCGGTTCTTCTGGCACGATCTCGTGGGCGAAGATGTTTCGGACCGATACGATCTGATCGTCTTGAATCCACCATTCCACGCTGGCCGCGCTGCTGAACCAGCGCTTGGGGAAGCTATCATCGCGCGTGCGGCGCGTTCCCTGAAACTCGGCGGTCGCCTCTTCGTCGTCGCGAACCGGCAATTGCCGTATGAGCGCACACTCGCGACCGGCTTTGCCAAAGTCGACAAAGTGGCCGAACAGGATGGCTTCAAGGTATTCTGCGCGACGAGATGATGTTTGGCTGCAAAGCGCAGCTAGTCGCGGCTCGCATCTGTACGTTTCAGTTCGTCCAATGTCGGCATCGAGACGATGTGATATCCGCTGTCGACGTAGTGGATCTCGCCAGTCACACCGCCTGAGAGGTTTGACAGCAGATAGAGCGCCGAGCCGCCGATTTCCTCAAGCGTTACGTTTCTGCGCAGCGGCGCGTTGCGCTGCTGGTAGGAAAACATGTAGCGCGCATCGGAAATACCGGCACCTGCCAGAGTGCGGACCGGACCCGCAGAGATCGCATTGACCCTGATGCCCTGCGGCCCATAATCGTTCGCGAGGTAGCGGACGCTGGCCTCCAGCCCGGCTTTTGCGACACCCATGACGTTGTAGTTGGGCATCACCCGCACCGAACCGGCGTAAGTAAGGGTAATCATCGAACCGCCATTCGCCATCATTGCGGCGGCATGGCGGGCCACTTCCGTAAAGGAATAGCAGGAGATGACCATGGTGCGGATGAAGTTCTCACGCGTCGTGTCCGCGTAGAGGCCCTTCAATTCGTTCTTGTCGGAAAAACCGATCGCGTGGACGAGAAAATCAAGCTCTCCCCATTCCGCTTTCAACAGCTCGAATGCGCTGGAAACGGAAGCGCTGTCCTCAACATCGCATGGAACGACGAGCTTCGCGCCGATCTTGTCCGCGAGTGGCTTGACGCGGCGTCCAAATGCTTCGCCCTGATAGGTGAAGGCGACTTCAGCGCCTTGCTCGACCAGCTTTTGGGCAACGCCCCAGGCAATCGAGTGATCATTGGCGACGCCCATGATCAGGCCGCGTTTGCCCTTCATCAATCCGTCCATGCGCGGCTCCTCCTCAGGCAGCGTAGCGCTGGAAGACCAGCGTGGCATTGGTCCCGCCGAAGCCGAAGGAATTGGACAGGACCGTATCTATCTTGGCGTCGTCGATGCGCTCGCGCACAACCGGCATCCCCTCGAACTCAGGGTCAAGCGTCTCGATATGGGCGCTCTCGCCGATGAAGCCGCTCTGCATCATGAGGATCGAATAGATCGATTCCTGCACGCCTGCGGCGCCGAGCGAATGACCTGTCAGTGATTTGGTGGATGCGATATTCGGGATGCTGTCGCCGAATACCTCCCGAATGGCGCCCATTTCCTTACTGTCGCCGACGGGTGTCGAGGTACCATGCGTATTGATGTAGTCGACCGGCGCCTCGACCGTCGCAAGCGCCTGGCGCATGCAGCGCACTGCGCCTTCTCCGGAAGGAGCCACCATGTCGTAGCCGTCGGACGTCGCGCCATAGCCGGTCAGTTCGGCGTAGATCTTCGCGCCGCGGGCTTTGGCGTGTTCGAGTTCCTCCAGCACCACGACGCCGGCGCCCCCGGCAATCACGAAGCCATCGCGATCGACGTCATAGGCACGTGAGGCGACGGCTGCCCGGTCATTGAAATCACTGGACATGGCGCCCATCGCATCGAACAGATTGGACATGGACCAGTCGAGATCTTCATGGCCACCCGCGAACATCACGTCCTGCTTGCCCCACTGGATCATCTCGGCTGCATTGCCGATGCAGTGAGCGGAGGTCGAACAGGCCGACGAGATCGAATAGTTCACGCCGTGGATCTTGAACGTCGTTGCCAAGGTTGCTGATGCCGTCGACGACATCGCCTTTGGAACCGCAAACGGCCCAATTCGCTTGGGGCTGTTGTTCTTCAGGGTGATCTCGGCGGCTTCCACGATTGTTTTGGTCGACGGTCCGCCCGACCCCATTATGATGCCGGTGCGCTCATTGGTGATGTCGCCCTGCTCGAGACCCGAGTCTGCGATCGCCTGCTGCATGGCAACATGGTTCCACGCTCCGCCCTTGTGCAGGAAGCGCATGGCGCGACGATCGATCAGCTCCGTCGGGTCAAGCGTTGGGTGGCCCCATACCTGACACCTGAAGCCCAACCGAGCGAATTCGTCTGAAAAGGTGATGCCGGACTTCGCATGGCGCAAGGAATCCTCGACCTCCGCCGCGTTGTTTCCGATCGACGACACGATGCCGATGCCCGTCACGACGACCCGTCTCATGCTTCGCTCCTAATCTAATGTGCTGCCGCGCGCGTTCAGCCTGCGGACTGCTTGGACAGACCGACCTTGAGGTCGGATGCCGCATAGATGGGTTCGCCATCGGCCTTTAGCCAGCCATCGGCTATGCCCAACACGAGACGACCGCGCATGACACGCTTGAAATCAACGCCATATTCCACCTTCTTGACGGACGGCGTGACCATGCCCTTGAATTTTACTTCCCCGGTGGACAGAGCCATTCCCTTGCCCGGTTCGCCCAGCCAGCCGAGATAAAAGCCCGTCAATTGCCACATGGCGTCAAGACCGAGACAGCCCGGCATGATTGGATTGCCGATGAAGTGGCAGGCAAAGAACCACAGGTCCGGCTTGATGTCGAACTCAGCGCGGATATAGCCCTTGTCGTAGGCGCCGCCGGTCTCGCTGATCTCGGTGATGCGGTCAAACATCAGCATCGGTGGCGACGGCAGTTGTGCGTTGCCTGGTCCGAACAGATCACCCCGGGCACATGCCAGAAGCTCTTCATATCCGTAGCTGGATTTGCGATCCGCCATTCCACTCCCCAGTCTGACCGTCGATGTCCCTATCCGGTCACCGATGTTTCCTATCACACAGTGTTTCGGGTCGGAAACACCGGTCAGGGCATAATCGGTCACACATAGTCGGTCAATGTGCGCTATTGATTGCGTTTGCTCGAACGAATATATCTGAAAAAGAACGGGTTTTAACCAGAGCGAAGCAATTCGGTGGCTGAGTGACCCTTGAAATGGAAAGGACGGACAGCTGAAGGCGGGGTCGCAGACCATTGATCAGCGAGTACGTGGCGCGGGGCTGAGGCCCACGCGGCAGCGCGTTGCGTTGGCGTCTCTGCTCTTTGCAAAGGGCGATCGGCACCTTTCGGCTGAAGAATTGCACGAGGAAGCCGTTCACGCAGGTGTGCCGGTATCCCTTGCGACCGTATACAATACCCTTCATCAGTTCACCGATGCCGGGCTTTTGCGAATTCTGGCCGTGGAAGGGGCGAAGACTTACTTCGACACCAATACCTCGGATCACCACCATTTTTTCATTGAATGCGAGAACCGCGTCATCGACATCGATTCGGGACCCGTTCGCGTCGACAATCTTCCTGAGCCCCCCGAAGGCATGGAAATCGCCAATGTTGACGTGGTGATTCGCCTGCGCCCCAAGCGCATCTGACGCGATAATTTCGGTGATAGTCTCAGTTGAGAGGCGCTCGCGCCTTCAGTGATCCGTCAAGGCAGTCTCAGCTCTCGACTAATCCTTGATGGCCTCTCCGGGATAGGCTCCCCAGATCTGCGCCTGATTGATCCAGCCGGTATGGCCGCTGAATGTCATCTCGCACCATTCCCCATTGCAGACCTTGATCGTGCCGACGACGCCCGGCTCCAATATCGCGACAGTAGACGCGCTGTCGTCCGGCTGCGTGCGCAGGGCAAGCTGCGCGTCCTTGCCGCGCTGCCATGGAGCGGCGATTGCCGTCCTCTTTCCGGATAGAAGCGACTGGTTTATCCAGCCTTCCGATCCGTCGGAATCGCGCACCTTGCGCCAGTTGTCGTATTCCTGAATGATCTCCATGGGCAGGCCCGACTTGAGATACATCCAGTCCACGGCGTAGCCTATGCCTGGTCCCACACGCGAGTTCACCCTGCCGGATTTGAGGCTGACGAAGCGGGGAAGCGGCAATCCGCTTGGGCCTCTCGCCACACTTTGATCTGCGGCCGATTGAGCGGCAGATGCACAAAGCGGCGCGTGAACGGAGATGACTGTAATTGCGCATGCCGCGACGCACGAACGAAACGACATAGAAACCGACACTGTGTTACCTCTTTGATCAACCCGCGACAGGGCCGGCGGACCGGCCGTTTTTCTTTGTCATCGCCTCGCCTGCTTGGTAGAGAGTCCCAAGGACAGGGCCAGCTTCCAGTTTCGCGGAAGTTGGTTAAAGAGGTCTCAACAGGACCCGTATTGAGGAAACAATGGCCGGCAGGAAGAAGCCACTTGTCGTTATAACACGGAAGCTTCCGGACCCGGTCGAAACGCGCATGCGCGAACTTTTCGATGCGCGGCTCAATGTAGACGACCGTCCCATGACGCAGCCTGAACTCGTTGCCGCCGTGAAGGAAGCGGACGTGATCGTACCGACCGTCACGGATCGGATCGACGCGGCGCTTCTCGCGCAGGCGGGCGAAAGGCTGCGACTTATCGCGAATTTCGGCAATGGCGTCGACAATATCGACGTCGCGGCGGCTGCCAAACGCTCCATTACCGTCACCAACACGCCCAATGTACTGACTGAAGACACCGCAGACATGACAATGGCGCTGCTGCTTGCCGTGCCGCGCCGGCTGACGGAAGGCGCCAATATTCTGGGCTCTGGTGTAAAATGGGATGGCTGGTCGCCGACCTGGATGCTCGGCAGGCGCATATGGGGCAAGCGGCTTGGTATCGTCGGAATGGGCCGAATTGGTACCGCGGTGGCGCGACGCGCCAAGGCTTTCGGTCTCTCGATCCACTACCACAATCGACACAAGGTCGCCGCAGCGGTCGAGGACGAGCTCGAGGCCACCTATTGGGAGAGCCTGGACCAGATGCTGGCCCGAATGGACATCATTTCAGTGAACTGTCCATCGACGCCGGCGACATTTCACCTGCTTTCGGCACGCCGTCTGGCTCTGATGCAACCCACCGCCTACATCGTCAACACGGCACGTGGCGACATCATCGACGAAACCGCGCTGATCGAATTGCTCAAGGACAACAAGATCGCGGGCGCCGGGCTGGATGTGTTCGAAAACGAACCCACCATAAATCCGAAGCTGCTCAAGCTTGCCAATGGCGGAAAGGTCGTGGTCCTGCCGCATATGGGCTCGGCTACGCTGGAGGGGCGGGTCGACATGGGCGAAAAGGTCATCATCAACATTCGCGCCTTTGTTGACGGGCATCGTCCTCCCGACAGGGTGTTGCCGAACCGTGTCTGAAGCGCTCTGACCTTTTCCCGCGGTTGACACCCCGCCGTCATCGGGGTCCGCTAGGGAAGGCGCGATTCAGGGAAATGGTTTGATGAAAAAGCTCGCACTTGTCACACTCGCTCTTTCCGTATCGGTACTTGCCGATGCGCGGGCGGGAGAAGGTTTTGATGTCGTCACACTTGGCGCACGCGGAGGTATCCAGGACGGCAATCTGAGCGCCTTTCTGATTTCACCGCACGGTGACCCGAGGGGCGTGACCTGCGACGTCGGATCTCTGGTCAACGGTCTGCGGGTGGCCGATGAGAAAGGCGCCTTCGACGCGATCGAAGTGCCGCAGGATTCTGCCTACACACGCGTCGGCTACATGCTGGTCGACACTATAAAGGGCTATCTCGTCAGTCACGCCCATTTGGATCACATTGCCGGGCTGATCGCGGCGTCTCCTGACGACAGCAAGAAACCGATCTACGGCCTGCCTTCCGTAAACAGCGACATCGAGCAGACCTATTTCAACTGGGATGCATGGCCGAATTTTGGGGATAGGGGCAAGGAGCCGCAGCTCAAGAAATACGCCTATCGAGACCTCGTCGCCTCTGAAAAGACGGACCTCACAGACACAGCAATGAGCGTGACTGCCTTTCCGCTTAGCCATGGCGGAGTGGAATCTACTGCCTTCCTGATCGAGAGTGGAGAAGATGCCCTGCTTTGTTTCGGGGACACAGGGCCGGACGAGGTGGAGAAGTCAGGCAATATGGCGGCTGTCTGGTCTGCCGTCGCCCAGCGATTGGCGAGCCGCCAGCTTAGAGCGATCATCATCGAGACGTCTTACACCAATGCCCAGCCGGACAATCTTCTGTTCGGTCACCTGACGCCCGCATGGCTGCTCAAATCTCTGAAGTCGTTGGAGGAAAGGGCGGGAGCGGGGAGCCTCAAGGACTTTCCGGTGGTGATCAGCCATGTCAAATATTCACTGAAGAAGGGCGCCTCTCCTCAGGAGGAGATCCTCAAGGAACTGCAGGCGGGCAATGAACTCGGCGTTAATTTCATCATCCCTGAACAGGGGATGAAATGGCAGTTCTGAGCAGATGATCACCAGGTGAGGCGTCCGTCCCGGCTCGCCTTCACCAATGTGTCCGCAAAGGCAGGGAACAGCGCGCGGTCGAGTTTCAAAGCGACCGGCGTTTCCCATCCCATCTCGCGCGCCACGATCAGACCAAGCAGCAGGATGGCGTCAGGTTCGTGCAGCACGAGGGCGGCCGGCGCGTTGCCGTTATGCGCCAGTTCCAGCAGGACCGCTGAGGCCGACGACGATCCGATCGTGCCCGGCAGAAAGAGCACGCGTCCGGCGACCGAGAGTCCGCATTGCGGATGACGCACATCCACGATGTTGCCATTCGACGGGTCGACGCCTCCCCAGAAGCTGATCGGTTCGGTCAGTATCAGCGCCGGCCCGCGTCCGCCGCTGCCCGCGACCAGAACCTGGGCTCGATGATCGCATCTCATGTGTCTGCGTCCGCAATGACGGGTCTTCCCGCCACCGCGCTTTCGACGCAATCCGTCAGGCTTCCATAGATGACGTCGTAGCCAGTATTGCCGGGCGCATAATGGGCGAACTTGCCGGAGTTGGTCATTAGAACGCCGCCGACCAGCTCCGACAGAATGGGTGTGACCACAACGCAGGTGTCCGCGACAATGACGACCCCAGCGCTTTCCAGCGCCTTTCGTCTTCCGTCCCGGTCAAGTTCTGCAACGACATGCCGACCCGTGCAGGCATAAAGCGGCACCGACAAGTGTCGACCGGCAATACCGCGTTCGAGGGCGGCGAATTCGGCGAGTGACAAATGCGGACTCCCGATGGCGACGGCATCGATATGGTCGGGTCGATCTGCGGTTGAAAGCCGACCGCGCGCATCGTTCGCCATCGCTGGTGTTACGATGATGGACTCCTCGGGCGACCGTCCGCCGAGTGCAGCCTCCAGGTTCGCAGCCTCAGGCGTCACGCCGGCAATATGAAAGAGCCCGACAGCGCCAGAGGAAGCGGCCGCGGCCCCGAACGCCTTCAGCGCATCCTCGCCGGGATGCTCCTTAACGCCTTGTATGACGCCGATCCCATTGCCGACACTGCGCCCGAAAAGACTTCCGAGCACCGGCCATGCCGTTTCAGATTGCATGAATGCCTGGGAAAGTCCGCTGACGTCGAAGACGATGGTGGCGCGACGGTTCTCGGCGCGATGCAGGCCATAGTCAGGTGCTCGGGCGACAATGGCGCAGGCGATGTCGAGAAAATCGCCATAGCGATTGGTGCGCGCCCCGAGCACTGAATTGCAGAACACAACGGCGTTGGATTCTCCCCACGCCACATCAGAACCCTGCGCCGGGCGGTGGCCCGCCTGATAGGGCGCGCAGGTCCAGCTCGTCTCACATCCGAGGTGGCGGTAGGCGTCCATCATGCGCCGCGCCATCTCGCGCTTTGGCTCTGCCAGTCTGACGTGGGAGCAGCCGAGGAGATCCAGCGCACCGACATTGAGCGTTGCCCGAACGGCCACCGTCGCGCCCAGTTCGACCAGGCGCTCGGCAAACAGCGTGCCTGAATCTCCATGATAAAGTGCGCCGTCGATATGCGCCGACGCGATAGGGATCAGGCGCGGTGCGCCAAGCAGCCGGGCACTCTCAGCGACGATCCGCATTGCCATCGCCGCGCCATCGCTGCCAGCCGCGATCGCCCTCTCTTCCGCTGTCAGCGCTAGGCTCAACGGGTGCTTCGTCCGTATTTCATCGTGTCGAAGCGCGCGCCAAGCGCGTCATACAGGAGCAGCCGGCCCACAAGAGGCTCACCCGACGCGGTAATCAGCTTGATGACCTCCATTGCCTGCAACGTTCCCATGACACCCGTCAGCGCACCGATTACGCCTGCCTCGGCACAGGAGGGGACCAGTCCCGCAGGCGGCGCTTCGGGAAAAAGGTCACGATAGGAGGGGTTCTGGGTGCCGCTCGAATTCGTCTCGTAGGGAATGAGCACGGTCAGCGACCCGTCAAAACGACCGACTGCCGCGTGAACGAGAGGGCGCTTTTCTTCCGCGCAGGCGTCCGCTACGGCGTAGCGCGTCTCGAAATTGTCGGAGCCGTCCACGACAATATCGTAGGCGCGCACCAGCTCCCCTGCATTCTCTTGTGTCAATCTCAGCTGGTGCAGCTCGACGGTCACATGCGGGTTGATCCGACCGATCGATTTCTGTGCGCTCTCGCCTTTGGATTGTCCCACCGATTCGGTGTCGTGGATCACCTGACGTTGCAGATTGGACAGCGACACATGGTCGTCGTCGACGATGCCGAGCGTGCCGATGCCCGCTGCCGCGAGATATTCGAGGACGGGAGCGCCCAGTCCGCCCGCGCCGATCACGAGCACCCGAGCGCGCTTGAGCGCTTGCTGACCCGGTCCGCCAATCTCCGGCAGGACGATATGACGAGCGTAACGCTCAAGCTCTTCGGTGGAGAGTGGAGGGGGATTGGTCGTGTCCATGCGTCGAACATAGCGCCGGACGGGGAGCTTGTCAGTGACCTTCGGTGGGCCGAACGGTGCCGTGGTCGACGGTGATGAATTGCGCTCGGCCCGTGAGGCTCGAAAACAATGCGGGCTCCGTGCCGGTCATAAAGGTCTGGCAACCGAGTTCTTCGAGAATGTCGAACATAGCGGCGCGTCGTCCCGCATCGAAATGGGCCGCAATCTCGTCGAGCAACAGCACGGGTGCGGAACCGGAGACCTCCGCGCACAGGCGCGCATGGGAGAGGATGATCCCCACGAGAAGCGCCTTCTGTTCGCCGGTCGAACAGAGTTCGGCGGGCATCGCCTTGGGCCGGTGCCGAACGCGCAGATCGGAACGATGCGGCCCGTCAAGTGTGCGTCCCGCAGCCCGGTCGCGTTCGCGTCCCGACGCCAGATCATGGCGAAAACGCTCTTCAAGATCGACGGCGGCCTGATGCCCGATGCCCGCCTCGATCAGACCATCCAGGGCGATGTCTGCCTGCGGGAAGGGGCCGTTGGACGGCAACCTGTTGATCATCGCATTGAGAAGGCGCACCATCTCGACGCGTGCCGCAGCGATGGCAATTCCTGTCTCTGCCATCTGCGTCTCGATGGCGTCAAACCAGGCGGAATCCCGCGAATTGTCGACCAGAAGGCGATTGCGGCCGCGCATGGCCTTCTCATAGCTGTTGGCCCGTTGACCGTGGTGAGGGTCGACGGCCAGCACCAGCCGATCGAGAAATCGGCGGCGGTCACCGGCTGGACCGGTGAACAGGGCGTCCATCGCAGGCGTGAGCCAGATGACGCGGACCCAATCCAGAAGTTCTTCCGCCGACCGCGCCGTGGCGCCGTTGATACGCACCTTTCGCCCGGTTTCGCCCGGTCCCAGCCCGGCGGTTCCCGTGCCGATGCTGCACGCCCCGGCTGGGCCTTCGATCTGGGCGTGTACGGCAAAGCCGTCCGGATTGCCGTTTTTGGAAATCTCTTCCAGCGTCGCGCGCCGCAGACCGCGTCCCGGTGACAGGAAGGAGACGGCTTCCAGAAGATTGGTCTTGCCGGCGCCGTTCTCACCGGTCAGCACGACCGGACCCGGCAACAGGTCGATCGAGAGCGAATCGTAGTTGCGGAAACTGGCAAGCTGAAGCCGGTTCAGGTGGGTTTGCCCGCGTATCGGAACGCCTGGACCGGTTGTCATCGACCTTGTGCTGCTAGGAACTGCCGGGTCTAGACCCGCATCGGCATCAGCACGTAGAGCGCGTCGTCATCAGCCGTGTCATGGATAAGTGTCGGCGAGCCGGCATCGGCCAGCATGAACTTCGCCTCGCTGCCCGAAAGCTGAGCGGCGACATCCAGAAGATAGCGGGCATTGAAGCCGATATCGAGTGGCTCGGCGGAATAATCCGCCGCCAGCTCTTCCGTCGCACTTCCTGAATCCGGATTGTTGACCGTGAGCGTTACCTGACCGCTGGCGATGCTGAGCTTCACCGCGCGTCCGCGCTCCGATGAGATCGTCGATACACGGTCGACCGCCTGCGCGAATGTCTGGCGATCGATGATCAGCTGCTTGTCATTGTTGGTCGGAATAACACGCTGATAGTCGGGGAAGGTGCCGTCGATCAGCTTGGAGGTCAGGACGACGCTGCCAATGGTCAGCCGGATCTTGGTGTCGGAGAGCTCCACCGTTACCGCGATGTCGGGATCGTCGACCAGCTTCTGAAGTTCACTGACCGTCTTGCGCGGAATGATGATGCCGGGCATGCCTTCCGAGCCCGCGGGTGCATCGATTTCCGCGCGTGCCAGCCTGTGTCCATCCGTCGCCACGGCGCGCAGCTTCAGCTTGCCGCCGGACTCTATCGTGTGAAGATAGATACCGTTGAGATAATAGCGTGTCTCTTCCGTCGAGATCGCGAACTGCGTCTTGTCGATGAGCGCTTTGAGAGACGCGGATTCCAGCCTGAAGATGTGTGACAGGGACCCAGCGGTCAACTCCGGGAAATCGGATTGCGGCAGACATTGCAGCCGGAAGCTCGAACGGCCCGAAATGACGGTCATGGAATTCCCGTCATCATCGGTTCTCAACATCACTTCCGACCCGTCCGGCAGCTTGCGCACGATGTCATAGAGCAGATGCGCCGGAACGGTGGTGGCGCCGGACTGCTCGACAACGGCGGCTGTCGCTTCCGTCACCTCGAGATCGAGATCGGTGGCTTTCAGTTCGAGACTGGCCCCGGTCGCATTCAAAAGCACGTTCGACAGGATGGGAATGGTATTTCGCCGCTCGACCACGCGGTGAACATGGTTAAGAGATTTCAGGAGATTGGAGCGTTCGAGAACAACACGCATGACAAAGCTCGGTCTGGTTTGCCCTGCGCCTGTCCTGAACCGGACAGCCGCATCTGGCTGAAAAGCGGATGGAGTTCTAAGCAGACTGACAGCAAATGTTCAAGCAGCGCAAGCCCGCGGCACGGTTTTGACGCCGTGCCGCGGGTGGCCTGGGGATAACGCCCGCCGGGAGGAACGAGCGGTCCGCCGCTTTATCCCCGGCCGAGCTTACGCTTGCTCGCTGATCAGCCTGCGCAGGAGTTCCAGTTCCTGGGCTAGAGTGTTGTCACCAGAAGACAGATCCTCGATCTTGCGAACCGCATGCAGGACGGTGGTGTGGTCTCTGCCGCCGAATCTTCGGCCTATCTCCGGCAGTGAGCGCGGCGTCATCACTTTTGACAGATACATGGCGATCTGCCGCGGCTTGACGATGGTTCGCGTGCGTCGATTGGACAAGAGCTCGGTTTTCGACACGTTGTAGTGGCGCGCCACGATACGCTGGATGTCTTCTATGCGGACGCGCTTCGGCTCGCCCGAGCGATAGATATGCCCTAGGATCTCGTCGATCCGATCCACCGTGATCTGGGGTTCGAAGGATTGACGGAAGATGAGCTGGTTGAAGGCGCCTTCCAGTTCCCTGCCGCTGCCCGTCACCGCCCGGGCGATATGCAGCAGCACATCCTCGGAAATCGAGATATTGCTATCCTCGGTCTGCGCCGAAGCCAGCCGCTGCTTCAGCATGGACAGGCGCATCGTGTAGTCCGGCGCGGACATTTCGAGCGCGACGCCGCCGTTCAGGCGCGAACGGACACGCGGCTCCAGCGATTCCAGTTCTGCCGGCGGGCGATCCGCCGCGACCACAACCTGACGGGCGCTGTCCAGCAGCATGTTGAGCAAATGACAGAACTCGTGCTGGATCGACTTGCCCTGCAGAAACTGCATGTCGTCGATGATCAACAGGTCGATGTCGCGCAGCTGCTCCTTGAGCGTCAGAGCATTGTTGTCGCGGATCGCCGTCGCGAAGCGCCACATGAAATACTCTGCGGTCAGATAGACGACGCGCGCCTTCGGGTTTGCACGCAGTGCTTCTGCCGCGATTGCCTGAAGGAGATGCGTCTTTCCCAACCCGACGGACGCATGAAGAAATAGCGGATTGAAGCGGACCGCGTTCGAACCGGATTCCGCCACTGCGCGCGCCGCTGCAAACGCTACCCGGTTTGACGGCCCTTCCACGAACGACTCGAATGTATAGCGCGCGTCGAGCGGGGAGCCCAGAACGCTGTGGCGAGGCCCCGAATCCGCAGGGGCCATATTGCGTGACCCTGCGGCAGTGCGTTCGTTGCGATTGGCGGGCATAACGCCCGTTGGAGCCGGGTGCGCGACGGAATCCAGCGCCTTCGTCTGGCTGGCCTCGATCGTTGATTGCACACGCGAATGACGTGTTGCGCTGCGCACGATGATTTCGACCTTCAGAAGCGAGGGATCTTCCCGCTTCCACAGGGTGGAAATCGCGTCCAGATAGTGACTGTTGATCCATGTCTTCAAAAAGGCGGTTGGCACCGAAAGCCGCACCAGACCCTTTGATGCCTCGTCCAGCTTCATGCGGCCGAACCAACTCGCATAGACTTCCCCGCCAAGTTGCGCCTTCAATTGGGTTTTGACCCTTTCGAAAGCTTGTTCATTCTTGTGTGGTGCTGGTGTGTCACTGCTCTGAACATGAGCCGAAGTGGGGATCTCTCCCGGTTTGGGTTCTTCGGCAAAACCGCTTTTCATCTGTCCGCAACCTCTCTGTTGTGCAAGCCCGCCATCCCTTGCGGCCCCGCTCTCCATTTTTTGAGCCCTGCGCACATCGTCTTCGACGTGGCAAAGCAATCCCCATTGGATGCCTGGGAGACATCCACTTTTTCGCGGCTGAAACGGCCATCGGAAGACAAAGCAACCCACTCGTTCCGAATCGACTCCGGCCCGTTTCAACGCTTAAAATTTCGACTTACCCCACTCGTATGCCGCACAATCGGGACAACAAATTCCGCACGCGGAAACCCCCACGCGTCAAGTCTTTGAATGTCTGCTTGGACCGGGTTTATGCCGTCCCGTCTCGTAGGAAGACACTACAAAAATCGGGGGATAGAGCAAGGGCGATACTAAGGGATTTTTAACTTACGAGAGGCCCGTGCGGGCCTTCTGGCGGGAGAAAAAAATCCAAAAATCCGCAAACGCCTGTTGATTCAAAGGCCTTATGGAAACCATGCCGAAGGGAGCGTCCTGTCAGAAAGATTCCAAAAAAAACGACTTGACACACGCGCTGCCGTGCCACGCCCGTGACGTTATGCACAAGGTGTGGATAACCTCTCATAAGATACTGAAAACAAACAATAAAATGTGCGCCAGCGGCGGCGGCGCCGGGCTCGCAAGCGCCGTGAAACACGCTCCTGGAGGGCGCGCGCCGGCAAACTAATTGATTTATTTAAATTAGTTTCCGAGATCCCGCCTGGACGCTGCCCATAGCACGCCGGCAAATCTCGGTGGTCGGTCCCAATGGTCTGGCGCAAGAGGTGAACCGACAAACGAAAACCCGGCGCAGGACGCCGGGTCGCATTCACTCAGAACTTACAGTCTTGTCAGGCGCCGAGAACTTTGACGCGATGAGCGAGACGAGCCACTTTGCGCGAAGCGGTGTTCTTGTGCAGAACGCCTTTGGTCGCAGCGCGCATCAGTTCAGGCTGCGCAGCCGCAAAAGCGGCCTGGGCTGCGGTCTGGTCACCGGCTGCCAAGGCTTCCTCGACCTTGCGGACAAAACCGCGAACGCGCGAACGCCGCGACTTGTTGACCGCTGTGCGCCGCGCGATCTTGCGTGTTGCCTTCTTGGCCGAAGAAGTATTGGCCATAGTGCCTCTCTATTCTTATGTGTAAGGCCGCGGCGGATGGCCGTCAGGCACAAAAACAAGCAGGGCAGCCCTTGGGCCGCCTCGGTTGGTGGCGCATATAGCCCAGCTTTTGGGAGGCGTCAACGACGAACCTGAATCTTAAGTGCGTTGTCGCTGACTCCATGCGGCATTGGCGCCCTATAATTCATGCAGCCACCCCGGATTCAGCGATTGCGGAAGTTTGGCGTGCGCTTGTCGACGAAAGCCGCCATGCCTTCCTTTTGATCTTCCAGTGCAAACATCGAGTGAAAAACGCGACGTTCGAAACGCAGGCCTTCGGTCAGCGTCGTCTCATAGGCGCGGTTGACCGCTTCTTTCGTCATCATGAGCGCGGGATGCGACATGTCGGCGATTCGGCCCGCTATCTTGAGCGTCTCCTCAAGCAAATGTTCCGCGGGGACCACCCGAGACACAAGACCTGAGCGCTCGGCCTCGTCGGCATCCATCATCCGCCCCGTCAGGCACATGTCCATCGCCTTCGATTTGCCCACGAACCGTGTCAGCCGCTGCGAGCCTCCCATGCCGGGCATGACGCCTAATGTGATCTCGGGTTGACCGAATTTTGCGCTGTCTGCCGCGATGATGAAGTCGCACATCATCGCCAGTTCGCAACCCCCACCCAGGGCATATCCGGCAACGGCAGCGATCACGGGCTTGCGGATGCGATTGAATTCATCCCAGCCAGAGAAGAAGTCTCCGGCGTACATTTCCGGATAGGTCTTGTCCTGCATCTCCTTGATGTCAGCGCCGGCGGCAAAGGCTTTTTCCGAACCGGTGACGATCAGGCAGCCGACCCTGGCGTTCTCGTCGAATGCCTTGGCCGCATCGATCACTTCGGCGAGAATCTGGGAGTTGAGAGCATTCAGCGCTTTGGGTCGGTTCAGTCTGATGAGGCCGACCTTGCCGCGTGTCTCGACAAGAATGGTTTCGTAGGACATTTCGACGTCTCCATGTTTGCACGCGTCATTGCCATCTCCCGTCCTAGGGATCAACGCTGGCACGATGAGCAGAAGAAGGTGGAACGACCACTTTGCACGATGCGGCGGACGGTGCCGGCGCAGCCTGGCTTGCTGCATGGCTGGGCTTCCCGGTCATAGACCGAGAAACGATGCTGGAAATAACCCAGTGAACCGTCCACATGCATGTAATCGCGCAAGGACGAGCCTCCTGCCTCGATGGCATCGGAGATGACATTGCGGATTGCGACCGCCAGCCGCTCCGACCGTAGTGTCGCACCTCCGGTTCTTGAGGCGATCGACCCTGCCGCGCGACGCGGGGAAAGGCCTGCGCGCCAAAGCGCTTCCGCGACGTAGATATTGCCGAGCCCCGCAACCAGCCTCTGGTCGAGCAGGGCAGCCTTGAGCGGTGCCGAACGTCCGGCAAACAGGCTCGCAAGCATCCGCCCGTCCAGGGCGTTGCCTGTCGGCTCGACGCCCAGCCCGTCCAGCATGGGGTGGGTCCCGTCCGGATTCGCGAAGAGCATGAAGCCGAAGCGGCGAGGATCGTTGAAAACGACCCGCGTTTCCGCACCATCAGCTGTTCTCACACCGAAGACGACATGGTCATGGGCGTCCAGCTTGGAACGTTCGTGATGAAATGTGCCCGGCGTGTGCTGGGTATCAGCATCCTCTATCCGAAACGATCCGGTCATCCCGAGATGGCAGATCAGCACCGGTGCGCCGTCCGTTTGAAAAAGCAAATATTTGGCACGGCGTCCAACAGCGATGATCTTGCGGCCAATGAGTTGTGCAGGCATGTCGGCCGGCAGCGGAAAACGCAGATCCGGTCGCCGCAGTTCGACCTCCTTCACAACCGCACCTTCCAGCGTCGGGGCGAGCCCACGTCGAACCGTTTCAACCTCAGGAAGCTCGGGCATGCAGCTCAGGCGATCTCTGACAGAAAAGATGTGCCATGCCGCCCTGGCGGCAGGCCCAGATGCTCGGCCACAGTCTCGCCAATGTCGGAAAACGTCTTGCGCAATCCCGCCGTGCCACCCTTCATGCCTTGTGCCGCGCCGAAAACCGGAACGCGCTCGCGCGTATGCTCCGTGCCGCCCCAAGTCGGGTCGCAGCCATGATCAGCGGTCAAGATCAGTATGTCTCCGGCGCGCAGCCGCGCCAGCATCTCCGGTATTCGCCTGTCGAATTCTTCCAAAGCGTCAGCATAGCCGGGCACATCGCGCCTGTGGCCGAACAGCGTATCGAAATCGACGAAGTTGGCGAAGACGAGATCGCCGTCGCGCGCGTCGTCCATGGCTTCCAGCGCCTTGTCGACCAGCGCCATGTTGCTGGCGCCCTTGCGCACTTCGCTGATCCCACGGTGCGCGAAGATATCGCCGATCTTGCCAATCCCGATAACGCGGCTGCCACGTTCAGTGAGCCGGTCCAGCAATGTCGGCTCCGAAGGAGGAACAGCATAGTCTCGCCGGTTCGCCGTACGTTTGAACGACGAACGATCTTCGCCGACAAAGGGCCGCGCGATGACACGGCCGATAGTGAGCGGATCGACGAGCTTACGCACGGTCTCGCACAGGTCGTACAGGCGCTGAAGTCCGAAATGGGTCTCGTGCGCGGCGATTTGAATGACGGAATCGGCCGATGTGTAGAAGATCGGTTTGCCGGTCCGGATGTGCTCCTCCCCCAATTCTTCGATGATCTGGGTGCCCGATGCGTGCCTGTCGCCCAGAATGCCGGGCAGATTTGCCTCGCGAATGATGGCGGCTGTCAGTTCGGACGGGAAGCTGGGCTGCGTTTGCGGAAAATAGCCCCATTCGAACGGAACCGGCAGAGAAGCAATCTCCCAATGGCCTGACGGCGTATCCTTTCCGCTCGACACTTCTTCTGCGGCCGCGTGAAACGCGCCAGGAACTTGCGCGGGCTCCGACAGACCGGCGATCGGTCCGGAAGCTATACGCGCCGCCTCGCCAAGGCCGAGCGACAGCATGACAGGTATGGTCAGCGGGCCGCGCCGCAAACCGTCCTGATCGCCTTCACCGCGTGCACATGCTTGCGCTATGTGTCCCAGCGTGTTGGCGCCTGCATCCCCATAGCGCGCTGCATCCGAGGCTCCGCCAATTCCGAAAGAATCAAGTACAAAGAGAAATGCCCGCGCCATCTGTCCCACGCCACAAAGTGTGCCGCCAAGATGGGTGGCGGGATACCAATTGGCAAGCGAGTATTGGACGGATGGGCGAGGCGAAGTGATGGTGATCGGGAGAGGCACAGGCGCTTGGCTTCGCCGATTTGGTGCTCCAATGCGTTTGGCCGCTTTGGCTTTCCCGCTCTGTCTGATCCCGTTTATCGGAACTGCTTACGCTCAGGAAGGCGCGCAGCGCGCGACAGGGACATTCCGGATAGGCATGTTGGCCGATCCCGGAACAGGCTCGTCGCTGCCGCGCCTGCCATCGCTGAAACGGGCCTACGCGTTGGCGCTGGGCCTACCTGTCGAGTTCTTTGTAGCAGCCGACTATCGCACCCTTATCGAAGCGCAGGTCGACAAACGCATAGACTATGCCATCTACTCCGCGTCTGCCTATGCGGCCGCGGCCTTGGCTTGCGATTGCGTGGAGCCGCTGGTTGCCCCCACGTCCGGGAGCGGTGCCCTCGGCATAAGATCGATCCTGATCGCAAGGCAAGGCGGCCCAACCGGAGTTGCCGATATGTCAGAATATCGCGTCGCCATTGGCGCCCCTGAAGATATTGCGGCGTTTCAGCTACCCTTGTCCTCGCTGCGCAATCAGGGCGTGAGCCTCACGGGCAGGGAACCGTTTCTTGTTTCTGTGCCTGTTGCGCGCGATGCAGAGAACATGCTGCGGCGTGGCGAAGTCGATGCGATCTTCGGATGGATCGAAACCGGTATCGACAAGGCGCCAATCGGTGAGGCGGGAACACTACAACGGCTGAAGTCTGGTGATGAACCCGCAGACAGTGCCACCATCGTCTGGACGTCAGAGCTTCTGCGTTTCGGACCACATGCCATTCGCAAGGATCTCGCGCCTGACATCCGTCGCCGCTTGGTACCCTTCTTGACGGCGTTGCGCGAAAGCGACCCTGATCTGTTCGACGTGCTCGCGCGCTATCATACGGGTGGATTTGTGAGCGTCACTGAAGCGGACTATTCGAATGCGCTGGATATGGTGCGCACGAGTGTCGATCAGTAACAGTCGTCGCAGGGAATCTTCTGGCTGATGCGCGGTCGCAGATAGAATGTCTCGCCCATGTCTATATCGTTGAAGGCAGACAGAAGACCCACCGACGAGCCATCCGGCGACCATGTTATGACAGGCGAGTAATCGAGCTTGCTGGTGACGCGGATGTAGAAGGCGCTTGGAGCGCGAATGGCATTGAGCTGAGCGTCACTCACAACAGTACCTTTGGTTGCCACCTTGGCGAACGTTCCATCCTTCTTCAGCTTGAGCGACCAGGCAACCTTTGCAACCGGTGTGGTCTGGTCGTCGAACTGGATTGCCGTCACCTCGATCTCAGGCTTCGATCGATTGTAAGGCTGCAGGATAGCCTCGCCGATGCGCAGGATCGAAATCACCTCGGCCCTGGGAATGGCAGACTGCTGGGTGATGAGATCGGCCACGGTGCTGCCGACGCGCGAAACCTTCTTGTTGACCTCGATGCCTTGCGAAGCCTCCATGGTGATGAAGTACATGCAGAGCAGCACGGGAACGATGAAGGCAAACTCCACCGCCGCAACGCCGCGCCGGTCACGCAGGAGGCCAGAAAATCGACGAAACAGGGTCGACAACGACAGAACGCTCATTGGGCGCATCTCGGCATCTCTAGTCATCGAAAGGTTCGTTTTGCCAGGTGGCTGTCGCGAAGTGCAGGGTCTTGTTGTCTTTGAGCGTGGACATCTGCTTGCGCAGCACATTGGCTAGCACCGGCCACGCATAAAAGACCCGCAGAACGTTCTTGGACTGGGATGGACCCGGCTCGTAGCGAAACCCGCCCGACAGCTTGATTTCGCCAGCACTATTGACCGTGGTGCGCAGCGCTGCGGCTTCGGCGAAAGTATCGAAGTGCCTTAGGTCGATGGACAGGCCTGGGCAACCCGCACCCACGAACACTTCGAGCTCGTCGCAAAACGCGTTGCGGAATTGCGCCTGAGTGTATGTGTCCGACCTCAGAATGCCGGTTCGAAATTCCCGCGCGAAATCGTCGGTGACGTTCTGCATGTATTCCTCAGCCGCGAAGGAAATGCAGCTTTCGAGAATGGCGAATACCAGCATGGAAAAAGGCAGCGCGAGCAGCGCGAACTCGACGACGGTGGCGCCGTCGCGATTCTTGATGAAGTGGCGCAGAAGGCCACGACGAGCTGCTCGCTCTGGGGCGGATGTGATCAATGTCTGTTCGGTCATGCAGTTTCCTGCCGGTCCGGTTATCGGTTGCCGACTTAGATACTGGAAACACGTTGAAATGCCGTATTGGCGATAGTGAGAAACTGCGCGCGGCGATTAACCGACAAACAACCATTCGGGAGCGCTCGAACGAAGCCGCAATCGCTGAGGGCTCGCGCCTATTGGCTGTCCGTGGCGAACCCTGCCTCGCATTTCGGCGTGCAGGACAGCCTCTCCACTTCGGCACGCCTATATATACGGACGGTACCGGACTCATTTCGCGACACAACGACCTGCTGATCCACGATCGGAGCACCGTTGGTGTCGAGTACCACGAGATTGGTCGAGCCGAATGCCCTGCCCGTCAGAACGATCGTCGTGGCGTCTTGTACGGAAGCGTCCGCGATCAGCGGATTGCCGATAACGATCGTGTCGGCCGGTCGTGAAAGCTTCAGGATCTTCGCCTGGTTCACGTCGACGGCGATGTCGGCTGCGTAAAGGGAGCCTGCCGATAATGCGACCAGAGCACTCCCGAGTGCGCCCGCAACGTAGGAAATGCGCATGCCGACCCGTCCCCGCTATGCAAAGTGTTGAACGGAAAATGAACCAGAATGGTGAACCAAGGGTTAAGGGCTTGCGGGCGCGCTGCGCATGATCGACGCAGACCCTAACGTAAAGCCGGTTTACCTTGGATATATCGACGTCCGATCGCGCGATTCAGCTTAGTCGAGCGTTAACCACCAGAGCAGGTCATGCAGCGCAATACTTCGGTAACGCTGTCTCTTAAGTCGATTGAAAGAGCTTCTGCATAGTTTGGGCTCATCCGATCGACGGAAAACAATGTTGACGGAAATGCTGTATCACCCGGAGCCAAGGAGTTCTCCAAATGACTAAGCTTTTTGCCCGCTTCGCTAAGGACGAGTCCGGCGCCACCGCAATCGAGTATGGCCTGATCGCTGCCCTTATCGCTCTTGCCATCATGGTTGGCGCTGGCGCGCTCGGCAACTCGCTGAATTCGCAGTTCAGCTTCATCGCTTCCAAGTTGGATGCTGCGCAGAACTAAGCGACTGCGCTTTGGTCTGATGAACTCAAAAGGCCGTCCCCTGTGGGCGGCCTTTTGACTTGAAGCAACCATCTGCCGATGTGATGTCTTCGATCCGGAGGTGAACCATGGTCCACGCTGCCATCTTTGTCATCTTTCCGTTCTGTATGGTCTTCGCGGCCATATCCGATCTCTTGTCCATGACGATTGCGAACCGCGTGTCGCTGATTCTTATCGCGGCTTTCGCGGTGCTGGCGCCTCTCGCGGGGCTCGACTGGGCGGCCTATGGCTGGCATTTCCTTGCGGGCGCTGTCGTTTTCGCCGTCACATTCGGCATTTTCGCCATTGGCGGCATGGGCGGTGGCGACGCCAAGCTCTTGACGGCGACTGCCGTCTGGATGGGATTTGGCTTGCCCTTGCTCGACTACCTCATCACGGCAACGTTTCTTGGCGGCCTGCTCACCGTCTTTATCGTCTTCTTCAGGAAGTCGACACTCGCCACCATGCACGGGCAAAATATCTTCCTGCGCAATCTGACGGGAGACAGCACGGGTGTTCCTTATGGCATCGCGCTCGGCGCGGCCGGATTACTCGCCTTCCCACAGTCTCCCCTGGTCGTTGCGGCGCTCCAGCAGATCGCTGCCAATTGAGGTCGTTTCACAGGGCGCCGAGCCGAGGACAGCGTTGCGTAAACCTTAAATTAATGACGCTCGTAAGGACTACATTAACCATAAGTTGACGATTGCCGCCGCAATGTCGGCCTCGGATTGCTGATTTGGCAAGTGCGGGGTCCGCGTAAATGGCAGCATCGCGATTAATAATTCTGGGCGTGGCGGTCGCTGCCGCTGGCGGTGCTGGCTATGTGGCCAAGTTCATGTCGGCGGAAAAACCGAAGGTGACGATTGCTGCGCCACCGCCTGAGATAGCCACGTCTGAAGTGCTTGTCCTGAATGCTGACGTGCCCATGGGGGCATCGCTGACAGACAAGATCTCCTGGCAGAACTGGCCCAAGGACGCGGTCAACGACGCATTCATCACGCGCGGCGCCGAGCCGGAAGCTCTGGAAGAGTTTGGGTCTTCGCTCGCACGCGTTCCCCTCTACGCCGGTGAGCCGGTTCGCAAGTCGAAGCTTGTAGGGGGCGGGGCTTCGTTCCTTTCATCGGTGCTGCCTGCGGGTTATCGCGCCGTTGCGACGTCGATCAGCGCCGACACGTCGGCGGGCGGTTTTATTCTTCCCAATGATTTTGTCGATGTCATCATGGTGCGCCGCGCCGAGAGCGCGTCGAGTGCCACAGGCGGCTTCAGCACCGAAACCATTCTCAAGAATATTCGGGTTCTGGCGATCGACCAGACCATTCAGGAAGATGAAGAGGGCAAGCAGGTCAGGGTCGGCCAGACTGCAACGCTGGAACTGACCCCCCAGCAGGCCGAGATCATCACGGTCGCACAACAAATGGCCGATCGATTGACCCTGACATTGCGCGCGGTCGCCGACAGCAATGAGAGACCGACGGACCAGGCCGACTATCTGGTATCGGGTCGCGGCAAGGGTGTCGTCCGCGTGATCAAGTCCGGACAGGTGTCCGAGGTGGGGACGAGGCGATGATGGGACCCAGGGAGCTTCGGGTGAAACAGATACGCTGGAGCCGCGTGGCTCGCGCGGCACTTGCCCTTCTTACGGCCTCGGCCATGCTTGCTGCGAGCCCGGCGCTGCCCATGTTCGATTCGGGGGCGATGGCTGGGAATACGAAAGTCCGTTCGACCGGGCAGGGCGCTCAGACGGTCAAGCTGGGCCTCAACAAGTCGATTGTGATCGATCTGCCGGCCGACGCGTTTGATATACTGGTGGCCAATCCCTCGGTCGCGGACGCCGTGACGCGCACGGCGCGCAGAATCTATCTGTTCGGGAAGTCGGTTGGCCAGACCAACATCTTCGTATTTGGCGCCAATGGCGAACAGATCGTAAGCCTGGATCTGCAAATAGAGCGCGATGTCGCCGGTCTGGAGACCTATCTTGAGAGGTTCATCCCGGAGTCGGACATCAAGGTCGAACTCCTCAACGACAACGTGGTGCTGACGGGTACCGTCGAAACGCCGCTCGACGCGACACGCGCTGTCGAACTGGCACGCATCTTCGTTTCCGGCGGTGAGGCCACAACCGGCCAGTATTCCCAGACGGCGGCTGGAGGGTCGGCCAATGGTGGCGTAGACATCAACAATCCGGACACGTCGCGCCGGGTCAGTCAGATCGTCAATCTGCTCCAGATCATTGGCGAAGATCAGGTAACGCTCAAGGTTACCGTGGCCGAGGTTAGCCGGTCGGTCATGAAGCAGCTGGGCGTCAACCTGATTGCCAGCGATTCCAGCAACGGCCTTTCCTGGGCTGCTGTAAGCGACAATTTTACAGGACTTGGCAAGCAACTGTCACAGTCGGGCGTGTCCGTCGGTACGTCGTTGATCGACGCCTACATCAACGCCATGGAACAGAACGGCGTCATGAAGACACTGGCCGAGCCGACGCTCACCGCCGTGTCCGGCGAAAAGGCGACGTTCCGGGTCGGCGGCGACTTCAATCTGGTCAACGGTGTGTCGAACGCTGTCTCCAATGACAACCGCACAGGCGTCCGCACCTATTCCGTGCAGACGGTCGAATACGGCATCGGCGTAGAGTTCCAGCCAACAGTCCTGTCGGCTGGTCGAATCAGCCTCAAGGTTAGAACGCAGGTCTCGGAGCCCACGACCGAGGGTCTGGCGACCTTCTCCAACGGTGCGACGGATCAGGGGCTGGGCGTGCTGTCCATCCGGCGCAGGCTCGCCGACACAACCGTGGAACTCCCCTCCGGCGGTTCAATGATGATCGCGGGCCTTGTGCGCGACGACGTGCGCCAAGCGATCAACGGCCTGCCTGGCCTGTCGAAGGTCCCTGTTCTGGGCGCCCTTTTCCGCAGTCGCGACTTCGTGCGCAACGAGACGGAACTGGTGATTATCATCACACCATATCTCACCAAGCCGACAGCGCGCTCCAAGCTGGCGAAGCCGGACGACAATTTCAACCCGCCGAGCGATGGCGCGGGAATGTTCCTGGGCCGCCTCAACCGGGTCTATGGCACGATGAAAACCAACCTTCCGAACGGCCGCTATCATGGCGTCGTCGGCTACATCTACAAGTGATCGGGGTACCGGGACATGCGCTTCGACCCTCGTAATTCCAGAATGCTCTCGGGAGCCAAGGTGGCCGTCGCGATGACCGCGATCGCGCTTCTTGCCGGGTGTGCCAATCGCGACAGCATCACTGTCGGTTCGGTGCCTGACGACTACCGCACCAATCATCCGATCGTGGTGTCCGAGAAGGAACAGATTGTGGACGTTCCTGTCGCAATGACCGACAAGAATGTGACCAGGATGCAGCGCTACGTGGTCGAGGGCTTCATCGCAAACTATGATCGCACCGCGATGCCTCCGGTCACCATTCTGACCCCGATAGGGTCTGCCAATGAGGTTGCCGCCAACAACGTCGCCGAAGGGCTTGTGAAGCTGCTGCGCAAGAACGGTGTCCCGCGCGGTCGGATCGCGATTGCCGCCTATCAGGCCGATTCGGTGGAAACCGCCGCACCGATCCGCGTCACCTATGTGGCCATGAGCGCGCATACGGATCAGTGCGGACGCTGGCCAGAAGATCTGGGCGACACCACCGAGAACAAGCATTACGCCAATTTCGGCTGTTCCTATCAGAACAACCTGGCAGCACAGGTTGCCAATCCTGCGGATCTGCTTGGGCCTCGCAAGCCGGGTCCGATCGATGCGACGCGTCGCAACATCATAATTGGCGACTACCGCAACAGCCTGCCCAACGGCTTTGGCGAAGTTCAGTACTAAGGCGACGCGGAGGCGGGTATGAGCAACAACGTGGCCTATGACGAGACCCCGGAAGACGGGTTGCGCACGCAGCGTGACACCACGGCGATGGAGGCAACGCGCCCCATACCGCGCATTTCGATCCAGGCGTTTTGTGAGACTGAAGGCGTTGCCAATCCAATCGAACGTGCCGGCGAGGATCGGCGCATGTCCCGTGCACACCTGAAGGTGCACATGGGTGGCGTCGCGACGGCCATCGAGTTCTATCAGTCTGCGCCGACCCCCAATCTCATCGTGCTGGAGTCGCGTCAGGAGCCGAAGGAGCTTCTGAACTCATTGCTCCATCTCGCCGAGCATGTCGATCCCAGTTCCAAGGTGGTCGTCATCGGCCACTACAACGATGTCGGATTGTATCGCGACCTCGTCCGCGCGGGCATCTCGGAGTATATGGTTGCGCCGATCTCGCTGGCTGACATCCTCGCCGTCATCTCGGCCATCTTTGTCGATCCCGACGCACCGCCGCTTGGTCGGTCGATCGCGTTTGTCGGTTCGAAGGGCGGGGTCGGCTCGTCCACGCTTGCTCACAATACAAGCTGGTGCATCTCGCAGCTGTTCGAATCCGAAGTCGTGGTGATGGACCTCGATCTGCCGTTCGGCACGGCAAACATCAACTTCGATCAGGACCCAGTGCAGGGAATCGCAGAAGCGGTGTTCTCTCCCGAGCGTATCGACGAGGTGTATCTCGACCGACTGCTTGCACAGTGCGCGGAGCATCTCTCGCTCCTTGCCGCGCCGTCGACGCTCGAGAGAGTTTACGATTTCGATGTCGATGCCTTCGCCTCGGTTATTGAAACCGCGCAGCGCAGCGCGCCCTTGCTTGTTCTTGACGTGCCCCATGTGTGGAGCGCGTGGAGCCGCAACACCCTTGCGCAGGCCGATGAGATCGTCATCACGGCGGTCCCTGATCTGGCGAACCTGCGCAATACCAAGAACCTCGTCGATATGCTCAAGAAGATGAGGCCTAACGATCCGCCTCCCAAGCTCATCATCAATCAGGCTGGCGTGGCCAAGCGCCCGGAAATTTCTTCCGCAGATTTCGCGGAGCCCCTCGGTCTGAAGCCGATGGCTATCATTCCGTTCGATCCGCAACTCTTCGGAAATGCTTCGAACAATGGTCGGATGCTTGGAGAGATGGACACCAAACATGCGACGGTTCAGATCATCAGGGAGATCGCCCACGTGCTCACGGGTCGTGGCGAAATCAAGCCAAAGAGACAGCTTGATCTGTCCAGTCTTCTGGGCCGGCTAAAGCGGAAGAAGTAGGCGCGTTGCGCGGATAGGCGATCATGTTTGGAAAGCGTGGCAGTGATGGTGGAGACCGGGGAGCGTCGGACGTTCGTCCGGCGCCGTCTGCCCAACCATCAACAGTCAAGCCGGCTACCCCGGTAGCGCAGACTGCTCCGGAGAGCCGTCCCGCCGCTGTACCGACCACGCCGCCGCGGATATCCGTCGAACCGCCGCCGCTGGCGCCGCGCGCTCGCTCCACGACGCGTGAGCGCAGCGAGAGCTACTACGATACCAAGTCGCAGGTCTTCTCGGCACTGATCGATACTATCGATCTGTCGCAGCTGGCCAAGCTCGAGCCCGATGCCGCGCGCGAGGAAATCCGCGATATCGTCAACGACATCATCGCGATCAAAAATTTCGCCATGTCGATTGCCGAGCAGGAAGAGCTGCTCGACGATATCTGCAACGACGTGCTGGGCTACGGCCCGCTTGAACCGCTCTTGGCCCGTGACGACATCGCCGACATCATGGTCAATGGCGCCAAGACGGTGTTCATCGAAGTGGATGGCAAGGTCGAGGCGACCTCCATCCGATTTCGCGACAATCAGCAACTGCTCAATATTTGCCAGCGTATCGTCAGCCAGGTCGGTCGCCGCGTCGACGAATCCTCGCCGATATGCGACGCACGCCTCCCCGATGGCTCGCGCGTCAACGTCATCGCGCCACCACTGGCTCTGGACGGCGCCGCGCTCACCATCCGCAAGTTCAAGAAGGACAAGCTGACGCTCGATCAGCTGGTCAAGTTCGGCGCGATCTCACCCGAAGGCGCTGAAGTGCTGAAGATCATCGGGCGCGTGCGCTGCAATGTGGTGATTTCCGGGGGTACCGGTTCCGGCAAGACGACACTTCTCAACTGTCTGACCCGCTATATCGACCGTGAGGAACGCGTCATCACATGCGAGGACTCTGCCGAGCTGCAGCTCCAGCAGCCGCATGTGGTGCGCCTGGAAACCCGCCCGCCAAACCTCGAAGGCGAGGGCGAGATTACCATGCGCGATCTCGTCAAGAACTGCCTGCGTATGCGCCCTGAACGTATCATCGTTGGCGAGGTGCGCGGACCCGAGGTCTTCGATCTGCTCCAGGCCATGAATACGGGCCATGACGGTTCGATGGGAACGATCCACTCCAACTCTCCGCGCGAGTGTCTCAACCGTATCGAATCCATGATCGCCATGGGCGGCTTCTCCCTGCCCCAGAAAACGGTGCGAGAGATTGTCGTCGGCTCCATCGACGTCATCATCCAGGCAGCGCGCCTGCGTGACGGCTCTCGTCGCATCACGCACATCACCGAGGTGATCGGCATGGAAGGTGATGTCATCATCACGCAGGATCTGGTGCTCTACAACATCAAGGGAGAAGACGCGAACGGCCGCATTATTGGCGAACACACCTCCACGGGCATCGGGCGCCCGCATTTCTGGGAACGCGCGCGCTACTATGGCGAGGAGCAGCGCCTGGCGAACGTGCTGGAGGCGATGGAAAAACGTGGGGACTAGAGAAAGACCCGGCTCATGTTCGGCTTGAACCTGACGATCCTGCTCGTTGTGGCGCTGGCGGGGCTTAGCGCCGGCAGCCTTGCCTATGCGTTTCTGTTCAACCGTGTTGCCGACGAGGCTAAGGCCGGCAGGCGCCTCGAAGTCATCAAGCGGTCGGATGTTGAGCGCGACCGGCTGCGCTCCGCCAAGGACAAGACGTCCGAGATCGCGCGTCGTCGCAAGAATATTGCGGACTCGCTGAAGGAACTCGACTCCAAGGAAAAAGACCGCCAGCGCAACGTCAACAAGGCACCGCTCAAGACGCAGATCAAGCAGGCTGGCATCTCCATGTCCATCGAGCGCTTCTACATCCTCTCGGCTATATGCGGTCTTGCCTTCGGATTTGCGGCCTTCGTGGGCGGCTTGCCGATCTATGTCGTGCCCGCCGCCGCGCTGGTTGGAAGTGTCGGCCTGCCCCGCTGGATCGTGTCCTTTCTGCGCAAGCTTCGTATCAAGAAGTTTCTGGCGGAATTCCCGAACGCGCTCGACATAATTGTGCGCGCCGTCAAGTCCGGCCTTCCGCTGAATGATGGCATCCGCATGATCGCGCATGAGGCCAAGGAGCCGGTCAAGAGCGAGTTTCGCCGCGTGGTCGAAGCGCAGCAACTTGGCCTCTCCATTCCTGAAGCGTCGATGCGCATGGTAGAGACGATGCCATGCCCGGAAGCAGGTTTTTTCGGCATCGTGATCCAGATCCAGTCGCAGGCGGGCGGTAATCTGTCCGAGGCCCTGGGAAATCTGTCGCGTGTGCTACGCGATCGCAAGAAAATGAAGGCGAAGGTGCAGGCGCTCTCCATGGAGGCCAAGGCATCTGCCATGATCATCGGCGCGTTGCCCTTCGTGGTGGCACTGCTCGTCTATCTGAGCAGCCCCACTTATATCATGCCGCTATTCACCACCAGCATCGGTCACATCGTGCTAGGCGTCTCGGGCTTCTGGATGCTCATAGGCGTTCTGGTGATGCGTCAGATGATCAACTTCGACGTCTGAGGTCGCTTCATGTCCGAGAGTGTTGTCCGCACACTTACCGATCCTTCGTTCCTGATCTCCCTGCTGGTGGCTGTTGCCGTATTTGCCACGCTAATCACTGCCTTGCCTGCTTTCGGTGGAGACCCGCTGAAGAATCGCATGAAGTCGGTGGCGCTGGAACGCGATCAACTGCGGGCCAAGCAGCGCAACTGGCTGGCCAGTGAAGCTGACCGAAAGCGCAAGGGTGGGTTGCGTGAAGAACAATCACTGCGTCTGAGGAGCATCGTCGACAGGCTCGACCTCAGACGGGCGCTCGCCGACGAATCCACCATGCTTAAGCTGCGCAATGCGGGCTACAGGGGCACCAATCCGCTCACGATTTTCCTCTTCGCGCGACTTGTATTGCCATTCGCTGGCTTGGCGCTGGCCGCCGTCTATCTGTTCATGCTTGGTGGCTTGCCCAAGCAGCCCAATTTCGTGAAACTTTTCGTGTGCGTCTGCGGTGGCTATGCCGGATTTTACCTTCCGGTACTCTATGTCAGCAACCGCGCCACCAAGCGCAAGAGCTCGATCCAGCGCGCATGGCCGGATGCGCTCGACCTTATGCTGATCTGCGTCGAATCCGGCATGTCCGTGGAAGCCGCGTTTCGCAAGGTGGCGGACGAGATCGGCGCCCAGTCGGTCGATCTCGCAGAAGAATTTGTGCTCACCAATGCCGAGCTTTCCTTCCTTCAGGAGCGCCGCGCGGCCTATGAGAACCTCGCTGAACGCACCGGGCTGGATTCGGTCAAGGCCGTGACACAGGCCCTGATCCAGGCGGAGCGATACGGTACGCCGGTCGCCCACGCTCTGCGCGTGCTCGCACAGGAAAGCCGCGAGATGCGCATGAACGAGGCCGAGAAAAAGGCTGCGGCATTGCCTCCCAAGCTGACAGTACCAATGATCCTGTTCTTCCTGCCCGTTCTGTTTGCGGTCATTCTCGGCCCAGCGGGCATTCAGGTCAGCCAGCGCGGCATCTTCCCCAACCAACAGCATTGATCACGCCCACGCGCGTCGGGGCCGCGTGATGTGAGTCGCGTTGAGAGCTGCGTTGATGTTTCTGCGGCAAACAGGTGCGCCGTCACGTCGCGGCTGATTGCGGCGGCGACAGACATGACCGAAGCCGTCAAGGGTGTCGGATTAAGCTGAGAGTGTGATTTCGGAACAGGGTACGAGCTCAGTTCGTATTGGTTTCCTGAGCGCCGTCTTCTTCCTTGATCTGCTGCCACGCATTTTGCTGCGACAGCATCGAGCGCAGATAGGCCACATTGGCCTCTGCCTGTGCCGGGGATAGCTCGTGGCTGGCGATCTTCTCCGCTTCCTGGAAGCGTCCCTGCAAGCCGACGACGAGCGCCAGATTCTGTCTTACGCGGCTGTCGGCCCCCGGCTGTTCAGCGGCCGACTGCATGTATGTTTCGGCGGTCTTGAGGTCGCCTGCGAGCAGATAGGACATGCCAAGATTGGAAAGCACCGAAGGTTCGTTCGGCTTCAGATCCAGGGCCTTGCGATAGAGGTCGCGGGCCGGCTGCGCCTGTCCAAGCTGGTCAAGGATCGCGGCCTCCGCCGACAGGAGCTTCCAGTCCGGATATTCGGGGGTTTGTGCGCGGCGCACCGCATCGAGAGCGGGCTCAAGCTGGCCGGCCCCTGCAAGCGCCTTGCCATAGGCGGCGAGAACCTCTCGATCCTTTGGGTGGATGATTGCCAGTTTGCGCATCACCGCCAGCGACTGGTCCGCTCGACCGTTCATCTGAAGTACCGCGGCATAACGCAGCCCGGTCGCTTTGTCCTTGGGATCCTTTGCATAGGCCTGACCCAGCGTACTTGCCGCGGACGCAAGCTCGCTTGCCGACATCTGGTCGACGGCGGCGGTGGATGGACCGGACCTGCTGATCGAACCGGTCGTCAGCCCCTTGTTCGCGCAGGCAGAGAGGCTGACCGCGATAGCGATTGCCGCGCTTGTCATCAGAACGCGATTGCCGATTGTGTTCGTGCGGTGTTTGGTCAACATCGGCACCGATTCTCCGTTCGAATCCGCCGCAATGAGCGCGGCTTGCCCTCTCGGAGAAATATTCTGTTAACCCTAACGGAGAGTTAACGCCGTTTTCTGGACGCCTTATTTTCCAAGGCTTCCAGAGGCTCAATCCCCGCACCTTTTACTTGGTGCGGGTATAGCTTGTTCGCCGCACGTTCCGCCAGACGTGTTCTGTCTGCCTTCGCGGTGTAGATTTCAGCGACCTTCGTGGACGCCCATCCGAACATCGCAGTGAGCTCGAAAGGAGTCGCGCCATTGTTGGCTGCCATTGTTGCGCCTGCCTTGCGCAGTCCGTGCGCGGTGCATCTCTCCGGCAGCCCGGCGATGTCACACTGCTTGCGGAACCAGTATCCGAAGCTGATGTTTTTCCACGGTCGTCCGCGCGTATTGGTCAAGAAGACCAGGTCGCCGGTTTTGGTCGCCTCTATCGATTGAGCCAGTGGACGCAGCAGCGGCAACACGATCTCGGCATTGTTCTTTCCCGCCCGGATGCTGATGGTTCCATTCTTCACATGCTGGCGGCCAAGGACAATAGCGTCGCTGCGTCGAAGCCCGGTGTAAAGCATCAGATCAAGTGCAAGACGCGCCTGCGAGCCCACAGGGTGCGCTTTCTGGTATTGCGCCACTTCCTCGCCGGTCCACGTGTGATAGCCGTCTGTCTTTGGTTTTTTGAACGTCACGCCTTCCGCGGGGTTCTTTTCGATCCATCCATTGTCGACCGCGAACCCGAACAAAACACGGAGCGCCTTGAGATAATCTAGCGCTGCAAACGGATGACTTTCGCGATTGATCACGCCCGATCGCACATCTGACGATGTGATTTCATGAATCATCAAGTCAGCACCTGTCTGGCAGGCGGATTCAATCGAGAGGCGGTAATTGCGCTGTGTGTTTGGCCTTAGAGAGTTGAACCTGTGGCTTTGAAAGAACTTGTCCGCAAGCCATCGAAGCGTGAGGACCGGGGCTTCCTTCTTGGCTGCCACCGGAAGGCCAGAAAGGGCCGCGTTATAGGCGTCATTGAACTCCTTTGAGCCAAATACGCCGGGGAGCCTGATGCGCGCCTCCTTGCCGCGTCTGAAATACCACACGATTTTCCCGTGACGGGTTGTTTCCTTCTGAACGTATGGCTTTCGTGGGCGCGGCATGTTGATCATCAGAGATGACCCTTTCTCTTGCCGTCAACCTTCTCATCTTGCTGTGCAATGGGTGCGGGGATAAGTCGGATAACCACGCCATCGATCTTGACTTCTGCGATATGCCCCGCTGCTGCGGCTCCCTTGCAGAGAGCCGTCACCTGGTTCTGAGTGATGCGCAGAGGCTTGCTCATACAGGGCACCCTTCATCTACCCACGCCGACAAATCTCCCTTGTAGTGGAACCACTCCCCCTGCGCTCGAAGGTGCGCGAATTGCGAATGGAGGGTTTTCTCCAAGGCATGCCCGTCATGATCACTGATGGTGTGCAAGAGGGTTAGTTCGACTGGCGAGCTGGTACGCAGCGAGGCTAGACGTTTCGCAACATTCCCGGCCTTGCCAATTTTCACATAGTCGCCAGCCCTGATAATGTAGACGCTTGCGGGCTTTGGTGGAAGTGGTAGCGCGCGTGTGGCTTCATACTCCTCGACTTCGGTGGCATTGATGCGCCACAACTTCGGGCCGAGCAGAAACCCGATCAGATCCCCATTGTCTATCATCAACCGAACCTTGCGCTCGGAGCAAGCCCATCGTTCGGCCAAAGTGGATGGCGTGAAGACGCTTGGCTGTCTTGCTGTGGCTCGGCTCATTCCTTAGCCTCCTGGTTGGCAAGGGCGCGGCGGGGCGAAGCCCACGCAGGAGGGTTCGGATCGTGGACAATCGGCTCTACTGCCGATACGGTTAACTTGACCCGGACAACACCAAACCCACCGTTCACAGCAGCCGGATCCCCCCAGTATTTTACAAGATACTCCCACGCCTTTTCTGGCGCTCTAAACGTCTCGGATGTCCACAGCCCGCCGTGAGGGTTCATTATCCCCCAAAGGTCATGCGGGTCGACATATCGCTGGATCTCTCCCATCCTACTCTCCCTTGGTTGCGCTGGCGGGAGGGGTGGACGCCGCGTTGCGTACCAGTCCCAGGACATAGTAGGCTTGCTCGTCTTGAATGACGCTGCAATTTTCATAGGTCAGGATCGGAGACGGTGTTGAATTGTCGATCGCCCATTTGTCCACCGGCTTCTCTACTGTGGACAGGTAGGCGGCGATCTTGGCGAGACAACTGGGGCAATGATGCGAGCCAACGCCGCCGCTTTCAAAGCGACCTGTTGCCGTGTTTCCGCAGCCGTCTGTTGCGCACTCACCCGCCTCTTGCGGTGCTTGGAGGGCGGCGCTGCAAATTCGTGTCTCTGTCTCGACCTCAACGGCACCACAGTCCGCACACTGAAACAACCCGCCGTCGCAGATCGGGCAGTTGAGAAGCTCACAATTGTGGTGAACAACGCGGTTTCTGTGTGTAGCTGAAATGATTGACCGAGCCTCGCGCAACTCTTTTCGCAGCGCTTCCACCAACCCGTTCTGTTCTTCGTGTGTCATGACGCGGCTCCATACAGTTGGCGCGGAGGCAGTTTTGGCTTCTCAACGCGAGCGGGCTTCGGTGGGGACGGGATCTTCGCCTTGGCTCTGGTTTTCATGCCCATGAGCTGCTGACGGACCGTCTTGGCCGCTGTGGGCGTATCCCGGTTCGCTGTTTTCCAGGCATGGCATTTCGGGCAAACAGCGCGGCAATTCTCCAGGCTGTTGTCATGCGAATTCGCGTCTAGGATTAGATGATCGTAGTTCACGCCATCACCCAGATTGCGGGTGCATCTCTGCCCCGATGGCAATCCATACCAATCACCCAAGGCTTCGCAGATGAGACCGGATCGCTTGAGCGCCTGCTTGCGGGTCTTTGATGTGAACTCGCGACGATCGGCCATCAGTCGGCCTCCTCGAGGGGCCGAACGCGATCAAGCTGCGGATAGTCGTCAAAGCCGACAGAGTACCGGTCTATCCAGTGCAAGGCCATGTCGGCTTCTTCGTCGGTAAGATCAGGCGCCCGCTGGTCCAGTTCCTCAACAGCCTGCCATATGCGGCAGTTGATGCAGCCTTGATCAAAATCCGGGCACTTCTCCCCGTACTCTTCTGTTATCAGCGCCTTAAGCTTGTTGATGCCGTTTTCCATGTCAGTCGCGCTCCTGAAGGGCGTCGCGGCCCGCGGGGGGTGATGTTCCACGCGTTCCAGAAGAACGACCATGCGCCTTGTGTTGAAACGAACCCGCGTCTTTCTAGGCTATTCAGCGTATTGGGATGATGGCCAATTTGACGGTAAAACGCTCCAGTCTCCCGTCCGTACAAGGCCATATCTTCAAGCGCGCGCCTCTGCGCTTCAGTCAGCTTCGCCATGCTCACCCCTCCACGCGACGAGAAGAAAGGGCAGGGACGCGAAACTTGAACCCGCATTCCTTGGCGAGGCGTCCGGCCATTTTGTAGAACGTCTCCGTGCGCTTCGGCTTCGATGGGTTCTTGCGCTCATGTGCGCGGACACGGGTTGTGCTCTTGCTCATGCGGCGGCTCCTGCGTTTGATGAAAGGGTGTTGAGATCGACGCCGATCAGATCGGCAACGAAGTCCAGCACGTCGCTTTTGCTGATGGCGAATTCCTTCGCGCCCATGGCCCGAACCGACTGGCTTTTGGCGGTCCAGACACGGATCACACAATCACGAACCGTCACGACCGCCAGATCATCCATGGGTTTGATGAACGCGGCCATACGCTCGGCTTCGGCCTTGCTGGACGCGACAAGGGTTCGCTCGTCGCGGTAGCCCTTCCAGATCAGCGCCTTTTTCCTGAGCGCTTCCGGATTGGGGTACTGTTCCAGCATCTCGTCAGGCAGGTTCTTGTGGGCCTCGGCAATGACTGCGAAATAATGCCGATGGCTGTTCATGGACCTGTTGTGATGCTCGACCAGCCGATAGACTTCGCCGACGACAAGAGCCTTGTCAGCCTTGCCGGCCCAAAACGAACTGGCAGGCACGAAGCAGTCGCCTTCCCATCTGAATGTGATCGGCTGGTCCATGGCTGTCGGCCTTACCCGCCATTGACGGGGTTGAACTGGACCAGACGCGCGGCACGAAGATTAAAGGCACGCTGTAGCGCCTCTTCATCGCCTGTCAGAGTCGCCTCGACATCGAACCCGTCCCAAATCTCAAAGACCTGGTCAGCGTCCTTGCTGGTCGCTAGAGCATCGCTAAGCTCGGCGAGAAATGCTTCCAGATCGAAAGCCTCACCATCGTCAAGGATTGCGTCGGTCGCCTCGTCTGTCTCAGTGACGATTTCGGCCTCTTCTACGCGTTCCGCCTTGGAGCTGGCGATCTGTGGCGGTGGAGGCGGCGCTGAAACCTGGCCTGTGATGACTTCCGGAGACCGTTCTGCTTCCTCCGGGTCAATGATGCCGGCAAAGCCAAAGGCATAGCGCGCGCACTGGATCGTGGCTTTGTGCCGCAACATCCGCTTCGGCCATTTCTGCCAAGGCTCTGTCGGGCGCTTGCATTCCTCCATGTATTCAGTGACGACGGTCGGCCTGTTCCGGTCCTTCCTGTGGATCGTGCATGTGACCGAGACCACATCACCCTTTTCGCCCATGTTCTCGACGGTCTCGATGCCGTCGCACTGCGGATGGGAATTGATGATATTGAGAAACCCGTCGATGCCGACGATCGGCTGAATGCCGCCGCCCTTTTTCGGAAATGCATAGATTTCCCGAGTAATCGGGTTCAATCCGTAGTCTTTCGCCACCATCAGGAACGCGGCGAATTCTTCGTTCGTGGCGTTGTTCGGCATGCATGTCGCCCGAACCGTGTCGGCAAACGCCTTGGGTTCCATGTTGTAGGCACCGGCCATGCTTGCAATGAGCGACGGGCGCGCCTCTGAAATCTTGGCGATCTGGTTCATGATACTGCCTCTGGGAGCCGTTCGTGTTTCTTGAAAAAGTCGTAGTCGTCGTATGGGATCGGGTACTTCGCGACATACGGCCAAAGCGATTCAGGGTCGGTGATCTGCCCGCCAAGTTCGGCTTTCAATGAGCCGTCGTCATCGCGCCAGATTGCGCAGACGATCCAAGGCCGCTTGATCGGAGCCAGATCCTTGTTGAGCCCGCGCCGATCCCTGACCTTGAAATATCCGCACTGGATATCGCCTTCGTGGATCGGGGGATTTTCGCCGGCAATCGCGGCTGACCACCATGCATAATCCAGGGCGCTCATATCGCTCTCCCCTCCAATGCCATTTCCACGGCAAGGTCGATCTGACCCGCGTCGATGAGGACTTGAAACCTGCGCGCCGCTATCGACAGGCGCTGTTCAGCCTCGGCATCGGCCCGCTGTGCATCGTGAAGCGCTGCAAGCTGCAACGGCGTCATGGAGTGGAGACGGTCACGAGCCGCTGCGATCTGTTCAGAGGCGGTCATCGGTCATCCCTCAAATCGCGGAGATAATCCGGGTCCGGCTCATCCTGCATTTCTTCCCACGGACAGTTTCCGTCCGTTTCTTCCTCAAGCTCACAAGTTCGCGTTGAGTAAGCCCCGCAGAATGGGCACAACTGACCGCCCCTAGATTCGTAATCTTCCTCAGGGGTCATGAGCTTCCAGTTGTCGTAACCGGGGATGCTGTACGGATCGCGGCTCATGCTGCACCGCCTTCCGCCTTGGCAATGGCGTCATCTATCATCTGATCTGGATGGGGCATGTTCGCTTGAGCGTGCTTTAGCGCCGCCAGCATGTCCGGCGCGGCGGCAATCAGGCGGGCGTTGGCGCAAATCTCGTCTAGCGTTCCAACACAAGGAGTTAGCTCAAAAACGGGAACGCCGGATGGAGGAAAAGCAGAAACCCAACCGCCAACAGGCCGTCCGCTTTTAGGGTCCCAATTGCCCTCAAGAAACCAGGGGCCGGATGTGTGTCCGCTCATATCGCCATCCCCCCATAGACAGATGCAGCCCAAGACAGGGCGATGATGATGGCAGCCGTGACGCGGTGATGCGTGGCGAGCCAGTTGCAGGCGGAATCGAGAAGGTGGTCCATCACGACGCCTCCTTGTTCTGCTCAAGGGCGTCGGCTATCTCGTTGAAGATGCGAGCGGCGTTGCGGAGTTCGGGCGCGCTGGCGTACTCGTTGTAACGGATGAAGAACCCAGCCTCACCACGGTCAATCAGTTCAACCGCGCCATACGTACCCGGCACGATCTCAGTGCGCGTGACCTTGCGGACGGGGGAGGGATTGGATGGGGTGGCTTCGACCAGCTCGAAGCGGTGACTAAACCATAGCCTTCCGCTGCTGTCTTCTTCAAGCGAGACGTGCGTTTCGCTGGCCTTACGAACTGTATAGTTCCTTCCCAGAACAAGGCTCCCGCTGCAATGCGCGTTATCCACACACCGAACCTTGTCGCCAGCCTTGAACTTGGACATTACGCGCCTCCCAAGAGATGACCGCGACCGGCATTGATCATGTCGCGTCGATAGGTTGAATCGTCAGGACCGCCGCTTTCCATCAGGGTTTCCTGTTGGGCTATCCATGCGGCTTCGGCAGCGTTGTCGTGCTGTTCTTTCATTTCTGCGACTGCGCAGGACAGAGCTTCATCGAAGTTCTTGCCTGTACCGCTATAGCACTCACTTTCGCCCGAATGGATGTAGACTGTTATGTGTCCAGTCTTGGCATCGAACATGTTGACGCCGATGGCGCGCAACCCGTGTGCGTCACAGGCCTCCTTGAGTATCGACTCCATCACGCGGCCCTCCGCTTGCGGTTTTCACGATTGATTTTTTGAGAACGACGAGCGCTGCGAACTTGCTCTGACGTGATCTCGTCAAGCTGCTCGTCCGTGAGGAAGTTCTCGGCTCCGATGCGAGAGACTGCGCTCATGATTGCGGCCTCAAGCGAACCGCGCCCGAATGACTTGATGAACGCGATCTTGCGTTCGCGAGTAGCGGAGCGGGTCATGATTCCAGATCCGTCTCGCAATAGACGGATCTGAACGCGATCCCCATTTCAGAAGCCGGCCCGTAACCCTCGATGAACTCGTTTGGCCGGTCGCCTACAATTCCACGGGCATACATTTGCCCCAGGTGTTCCGCATGTTCCTCAAGCGTGTCATAAGGGTAAAAGCTGGCGGTGAATTCAGCCATGAAGTCCGCGTCAAACTTCTCGTCATCCATCGTGACCTCGACAAGATGCGTCACTTGGACAAAACGTTTGGTAGCGGCCATCAGAACGTCCTCCGAACAAACCGCGCGCCCGGGTCCAAAGCGCCGCGACCAATGAACGCAACGCCTTCATTCGCCATGGCTTGTGAAAGCAGGTCTTCATCATCCTCGGCGGCACTCATCACCTGGGCCGCTATGGCCTGTGTGAGTGGCGCCCCATCAAGCAGACGTTGGCCGTCCTTGTAGACGCCGTGAACCTCAAGGATCGGATTGCCGTTCTCGAACTCGACCGTTGCATCAATCTCGCACTCGAAATCAGGCACGACATCAACACCGAGCTTTTCGTCTGTGATGGTGTGGCAGAATGGGTAGAGCATCGGATTAGCCCTTAATAGGATCGCTGCGACGTATTTTGACGATGGCCCAACCAGCCTCGATCAGATCTTGCCGCGTCGCCCGGTGCGCCTCAGAGTATGAGGCAGCTTCAGCTTCCCGGTGGAAGCCGAACGTGTGACCGTCCCGCTTTGCGATAATGTCCAGAATATAGAGCATTCTCACTTCCTCCATTTCCGGCAGATCAGCTTTCGCGTCTTGCGTGCCGGTGTGGTTGGGTCAGGTTGCTGGAATTGCTGAGAGGATGGCGTCACGCATCTCTTGGTATGCTGCCGACCGTGCTGCCGACCATGCTGCCGACTCTGCCGACCATGCTGCCGACCGTGCCGACCATGCTGCCGACCGTGCTGCCGACCATGCTGCCGACCGTGCTGCCGACCGTGCTGCCGACCGTGCTGCCGACTCTGCCGACCATGCTGCCGACCGTGCTGCCGACCATGCCGACCATGCTGCCGACCGTGCTGCCGACCATGCTGCCGACTCTGCCGACCATGCTGCCGACCGTGCTGCCGACCATAATTCGTCGGAAACATCTTCACCGCGTCCGGCTCGCTCATGCAGATCAATGACACGCTGGGCAACGTCTTGAGCTGGTCCTGCCGTTCGGTAAGCAATACGTAGAATTGCTACGTGGACGCGGTGAAGTGCGGCTTGCCAGTTGTGATCATCAGGAAGCGCCGCCAGCACTTCGGCTAGCTGGACGTGCCACTTCGCGCTTTCGCCGTTCGGCAAGCCTTCGAAAATGGCGTCCTGCAACAGAGCAAGCCATTCAGGATAGCCGTAGTAATCCGCGACGATCCGGTGCTTGCCGTCAAGTTCATCAATATCGTCCGCGTCGAGATCAGGCTTGATGTGATGGATCAAGCACCCAACCGAACATCCGCGAAACTTGTCCGCTTCAATCTCGCCATACGTGCCCTTGAGCAGCATATCGGCGGCGTAGTGAGCCTTGGCTTGCTCCAGCAGTTCTGCCTTTTGTTCCGCAGTCGCCATCTTTCTCTCCATCTCTCTCGAACCGGTGGGGATGGGCGGCGCTATTGGCCGCCCTGTCTGCCCGTCCTTCACATGGCCGCCTCCGGGGAGTGGGTGTGTGTTCGATGAGTGCAGAATACCGAATTATCAGTAGCAGTCAACCGAAAAATCAGTAATAAGGGAGGAATGACAAAAAATGACAACGGCGAAGCGTCCGCCGCCTTCTATGACAAGCGCCGAAAATGGATCGACTACATCTGCGGATTAGATCGCGTCAGCCACGCAACGTTTCGCGTAGGCTACTGGCTCGCCCGAAAGATGAACGGTGAGGATCAGTGTTGTTGGTGGTCGGTGGGGCAGGTGGCAAAACAGGTCGGCGTCAGCACCAAGACTGTGACGGAGGCAACATCCGAGTTGGAAACGCTCGGGCTTCTGCTTGTGGTGCGCAAAAAAGGCAGGGGCAATACCTACTTTATCCGGCTGCCATTCGATTGACCCACGTAGTGAGTACGTGACTACCCACGTAGTGAGTACGTACGAATTTATAAAGCTGAATTCCTAAAGGGGTTAGCTCTGTATGGTATAGGGCTCTGAAGAAGGAGACTATAGAACCAGGGGTCATCGAAAAAAATCGGCAGCACCCAACGAAAAACCCCGGCGCGTGGCCGGGGCTGGTATCAGGCGGGCTCACATTCATCAGGTCGCTTTTCAGCGGACTCCACTGAAACGGATAGGCCAAGTGCCTTCATCACCTTCAGGATCGTTCCGAGTTCAGGATTGCCGCCTGAACTGAGGGCTTTGTAAAGACTTTCGCGGCTTAGACCGGCGGCCTTGGCAATCGCGGTCATTCCACGCGCGCGAGCGATGTCGCCAAGCGCAGCGGCGACAAGCGCGGGGTCGCCTTCCTCGAAAGCGGCATTCATGTATGCGAAGACCATCTCCTCACTGTCGAGGTGTTCGGAGGCGTCCCAAGTTTTTGTCTTTAATGCGGGCATGAACCTCACTCCTTCAGTGCCGCCGCCAGTTCGATGGCGTTGGCAATATCATCCTTCTGGCTACTCTTGTCGCCGCCGCAAAGAAGGATGACGATAGCGGCGCCGTGCTGCACGTAGTAGACCCGGTATCCGGGTCCATAGTGAATACGCATTTCGCTGACGCCCTGTCCAACCGGCCCCACATCTCCAGGATTTCCAAGCGAAAGCCTGCGGACGCGCATCAATATGCGGGCCTTGGCATTCGTGTCGCGAAGCGATTGGAACCAGTCTGAGTACGCGTCGGTCTCTTGGACATCAAACATGTTTTGACGTATCCTACGGGCTACAAATTGACAAGATATGAATTGGTTCCGCCAATCACATCATATTGCAGCCGCCGTTACCCATTCCCCTCCGCCTGGCTATCCCCGCCATTGAAACCACGCCACTACGCGACCGTAGACGCGAACATCCTCGCGCCGCAGTTCGTAGTTGGCATATCGATCGTTGTCCGACATCACCATGATCTTGTCTGATCTGGGTATCATCTGCAGCCGCTTGATCGTCAGTCCGTCACCATAGTCACACGCATAGATGTCCTCCGGCGTCGGGACTACGTGCGTCATATCGATGAAAACGTAAGACCCGGATGTCAGCGTCGGCTCCATGCTGTCACCGGTCACAGGTATCGAGTAGACCTGTGGCATATTCCGCCAGCCAGCCTTTACGACATCAGGGAAGCTCCAGAACCCGTTTACATGGTCGGAATAGATCTCGCCGCCATCGAACGTCTCAACTCCCTCCCGGCTGCCCAACCCAAGACCGCCACGAATGGCGAGGTTTGCGATGTCCCCTTTCGGTGACGGAGGCGGGGTCTCGTCGGTTCTGTCATCCTGCGTAACTTCGTCTGGAGCGTCTGGGTCAAATGTCGAGACCAAGGTCTCGCGCCTCGGCGCGGGGTCATCCGTTTCGTTCAGCAGATATTCTTCAGACGTTCTGAGCGACGCCGCTATCTCTCGAAGCAGTCTCGGTCGGCTGCTGCTGCCCGCAAGAATGGATTGAACGCCCTGTTGAGACATGCCCGTTTGCCCTGCGAGCCATGTCTGTCCGCCCTTTTCAGGGTCATGACCCGCCGCGATCATTCGTTCGCGCAGGCGGTCCGTATTTAATTTGCTCTTAGCCATGCCGCCGAAGCTACAAAAACCGGCGCATCGGTTCTTCTACAGAGTTTTCGGTTGACATCACTGAAAAATCAGTAATAACTACCGATATGAGCACAGATGCACTGAAAAGAGCGGTCGATATGGTCGGCGGGCAAAAGCCTCTCGCTGACGCCATCGGCACCACGCAATCGCAGGTCTGGTACTGGCTTACGCGCTCGAAGAAGGGTGTTCCTGGCGAGTACGCGCCGAAGATTGAGGCTGCTGTCTCAGGCAGGATCACGCGCCACGAGCTGCGTCCTGACGTGTTCGGACCCGCGCCGGAATCGGCTGCATGAGCAAGAACCCGAAATCCTTTCTTGGTCATTCGATGACGCGCGCCGACGTAAGGGCTCTGGCTTCGTTGCTTGCCAGAACGACGAACGCGGTCGGGTTGATCAAGCGCAAGATCAAGACCGAATCCGAAATGTGGGCCGTCGTGCAGGACATGTACGGCCACGCGCCATATCCGGGCGAAGATTTCATGGTGGCCGTTCGGAGAATTAACGACGCCATCGGGACGAAGCCGCTCGTTGAGCGTCAATCCGTCTGGAAAAAGGCCAAGGAAAAATCTGGCCGGTCTCCCGCTTCGAAGCGTCCCAAGAAAGCCAAGGCTAAGAAATCCGGAAAGGCAGGCTCGTACATAGCCATGCGGGATGAGTTCTACTTGTCTTGGGAATGGCGTCGTCTCCGCATGGAGGTGCTCAAGGAATACGGTCGCCGTTGCATGTGCTGCGGTGCTGTCCCGAGCGACAAAGCGATGCATGGCGCGCGTGTTCGGATCGTTGTGGATCACATCAAGCCGCTCGCAAAATTCTGGGAACTGCGCCTCGACAGAACCAATCTGCAAGTCCTCTGCGACGAATGCAACAAGGGGAAGGGCGCCTGGGATCAGACCGACCACAGAGAACCAATCGGTCGCGAAGAACTGGACGCCCTGACGGCTGAGTACATGGCGATCATGGGGCCTGCTGCAAACGCGAGGCCGGCATGAGTTCCCTCGATTGGCGGAAAGCCAAAATCTCAACGAAGCGGCCCCTGTCGACTGCTGACGAAGCTGAGTATCGGAGCCGTGACGCTGCTGCTCGCTGGCTTGAGAAGAACGCTAAGAAAAAATCAAACGTTCGGCCTTCGAAGAAGAAGGGAGCAGAGCAATGAGTGCGGACGCCCGTGTCAAATCTCTGATCGACCGCGTTCTTCGCTTGAAGGAAGAACAAGACACGATCGCTGCCGACATTCGCGAGATATACGCGGAAGCCAAGAGCCAGGGCTACAACAAGACCGCTATGGGCGAGGTTGTCGCCTATCTCCGCAAGGTCGAAAAGAAGGGCAGGGCGGCTCTCGACGAGAAGCAGGCGGACTTCGATCTGTATCTCAACGCCTATGAGCGGGCATCTGGCACGCCGCTTGCTACGCATACGCATGAAGCGGAAATTCCGCCAACCGATTTCCTCGGCCCGCACTCCCAAGAGATTGACGACGGGCGACCTCAGCCAAGTTCCAATGCCAGTGGTGCAAAATGCGATGGCGCACAAACCATCGTTGGCCGAGCGGACGACAGGTCCGGTCTTTCGATCACTCAATTGGAGCAACAGGACGCCAGCGCATCGCAGGATCGGAATGAGCCGATAAGCGACAGAGAGGCTACCGTCACCAATCCCAATACCCGTGACCCGCACCTCCTTGAGGCTGACGACGGACAGCCAAGAACACAAAGCCCGGATGCTTGCGGCGTAAAGTGCGATGGGTCGCAGCCCATCGTCGGTCACGGTGGCGAAAAGCCGAAGCATGCTTCCGCACAATCCGAGCAATCCGTCACCCATTCCAACACGACGCTGGCTACCTCCCCCGATGCGTCGCGTAAGGCCGGGGAGGGCGCCCTCCTCCCGCTCTCCCCGGCTGTCAATCCTGACGATGATGTTCCTGATTTTCTGAAGCGAGACATCGCTCCGGCGCGCCAGACCGCAGCCGATTTCAGGCCGCATTGTCTCCGTCCCGATACGTGCGCTTCGAGCGGACTCCACCATTGCTACCAGTGCGAGAAAGCGTCGCAGGAAATGGGAGGCGCGGCAGCATGACCGAGACATCAGATCTCCACATCCGCGTCTACACCAAGCGCGTTCCGAATCGAACGATGCTGACTGGTAATCCATTTCATGACCACACGGCATATCGCGACATCTCGCTTGCATATGTCGGGATACTGGCCGGCGCGGGATACGTGCCGAATGGCGAGGTGGTGAAATGAGCTATCTCGATTGGCATGCGGGGATGAAAGTTGTTTGCGTGGATAATGCACCGTTTCAAGGGTGCAGGTGGCCGAGCGAAGACGAGATACCTGTCGTCGGGAATCACTACACGATCAGTTCGGTCATGGTGGACGATGAAGGTCTTGTGATTGTTCACCTTGAAGAACTGAAGCGATCCAAATGGTCCGTCAGACGGTTCGGCCCTCTTGCCGGATATGCAGCGTGGCGCTTCCGTCCCGTCCAAACGCGCAAGACTGACATCAGCATTTTCACCGCCATGCTTGACCGTGTTCCTTCCCAGAAGGAGCGGGCATGAAGCGCTTCCTCTCTTTCCTCGCCTCATTTCTTCGCCCGTCTATCGAGGATTCCCATGAGCACGTGAACGCGCTCGATCTCGCGCCGTCCAAGCCTGACTGGCTGGATAGCATCCGTAGATCGGGGTGGTAGGCGATGGTTGTGTTTGCGCTCCTGTTCGTCGCGAATGCGGTCTTTGCTGTAGTTGGCCAGCATGACGGTTGGGAATATCAGCCGCTCATTCAAGCCTTCGCTGCCGGCGTATGCTTCGTCTGTTTTATCGATTCCGTTATCGATTGGGCGGCACGCAAATGACCGCTCCGGCCTATTGTCATTCATCGCAATCATTCTCCGGGGTGCTCCGGCACGCTCTTGGAGACTGCACGGTCTCCCGGAATAGCGCTGCGGTCCGTGCGGTTACGGAACGCTCCAAGCACCGCAGCGCGCCTATCAGTGGCGGGCCGGTCCCTTGCGGGGTTGCTCTCGACCGGCCCGCACGCCCCAGCGGCTTGGGACGTATCTGCAATTTGAGCGGTTCTCTCAACCGCTGGTCTTTTCGCACGTCCGAGGTCCTGCAAGACGCGACGCGCGATGCTTCCGATCTGCTCAAGTCCTTTTCGTTTGCGGTTCGTCATGTCGATGAACCTAAGCGAGGAACAAAAGCATGTCGTACCAAAATTCAGGGTATCTCAAACCTATGAGTGTCGTTGACGCGAGTACTTACGCACGGGAAATGGTGCGGCTGGAAACCAGCCGGGTCGGCAATGCCGAACGGGCTTTGGAACGGCTCGAAGCCAAGTACGGCATCAGCCGCTGGCAGTTGGACCACCTCAGAAAGAACAAGGCCAAGACGTGCGAGGTCTCTCTCTACGCGCGGCTCCGGGCAGCATTTGCGGATCACTGCGGACGACACGCGGCACGTCTGCTCGCACAGGCAGAGGCCGCACAGGCAGTGGAGCACGACGAAGATGTGGCAGCTATTCAAGATCAAATTCGCGCTCTGGCTGCAAAGCTGGAAGCTCTCAAGGGCGCGAAGAAAGAAGCGAGGGCGGTGAAATGAAGAAGGCCATTCTTGCGCTAGTAGCGATTCCTGCAATCGCGGGCTGCACAGACGCGGACGTTGCATCGCGCAACCTTTCAAAAGCAGCGGACATGTTCGAGGTCAATCGCCGCGTCGTGTTCTACAACGGCATTACCGGCGGCTACATGCTTACCGTGGAAGGGCTATGCTCTCTCGGCAACAGAGACAGCGCCGGCCAGCTTAGCATCACATGCAAAACCGGGCCTGACGCCTTCAAAAAGCACTTCCTCGGACTGTCCGACAACGTCACGTACTTCGTGGAACAGTTGGAGCCGAACAAGGTCAGCACCTACCACTACCGCGTGGTGTTCAAGCCGCAGACCATCATTCCTGACATCGACTTTCGTGGCGATCTTCAGGAGCTGGCCCAATGATGTCCTCCGACTTCGAACCCCCACTTCGCCCATTCATCATTTCCGCACTCGTGACCTACGGCCTGATCTGCATGGGCATTGGCTCGGGTGTGACCATTATCATCGGGAGGTTGATATGAGCGTCGATGATAGCGGGCCAGCGTTCCCGACCGAACCAAATACTCAAAAAGGCTTCTACTCGCATCAAGGCATGAGCCTACGGGATTACATCGCGGCGAAAGCAATGGTCGCTGTTGGTTCGACGCTTAAGCCGTCCTCAGGCGCAAGTTTGGAAGACGTAATCGCGGAGCTAGCGCGTATCTCCTATCTCGTTGCCGACGCCATGATCGCCCAACGATCCAAGGGGAGGGCAGAGACCGCACCGCCACCCCCTCCCACCTTTGGCGACGGTCAAGCACCGCTCTAACGCGAGGAACGACGATGAAGCACGAGCAAAACCTCGAAGGCGAACCAATCGACATCAGCGCCGAACTCAATGAGGCGGCACGCGATGAGGATGTTCACCGCATGGAAGACATCAATCAGAAAATCGCTGCCAAATACGATGGAATGGCAATCGAAACAGCCCGCCAGACCAAGGCGGAATGCGCCGCTATAGATGCCGAGATCAAGGCATTACAGCAGCGCAAGGCAACGGTGCGCGAGACGGGCAAGGCCAACGTCACTCGATACAAGGGCATCGCCAAATGCGCCCGTGCCTATGTGGCGATGTCGCAGGAGGTGTTCGGATGACTGACAAAATTGAAGTCGTCATTGTGAACGAATCATTGGCGACAAGCTTGGCAAAAGATGCCGGAACGCTTGTTGTGCTGGTGTCTATGGCCGGCATTGGGGTGCTCTTGGAAAGCACTGCATTGCAGTGGGTTGGCGCGATCTTGGGCTTTATATGGCTACTAAGCCGCGCAACATCTGCCTTCAGTAAAAGCAGGATGACCATAGCGCAGGCCCGTAAGCGCCTGGATGAGATCGAAGCGGCATCAAAGGAGGCGCTCAATTGACGCGCCTCACCATCGCCATAGGCGTCGTTGCGACGGAACTGGCGCTCGCTGTTGCTCTGATCGTCGTGCTGTCATTCAAGGCGCTTGCTCACGATGCTCCGAGCGGGTGGACGTACCCCTACGCATGTTGCTCGGACCGAGATTGTAGACAGGCCGAACAGGACGAGGTTCGCGAGACCAAAAGCGGGTATCGCCTCACAAGCACGGGAGAGGTTGTCGAATACCAAAGCAGGCGGATCAAGGACAGTCCGGATGGACTGTTTCATGTGTGCCAGCAGGCGGGGAATTTCGATACCGGTCGCGTCCTGTGTCTGTTCGTTCCACCGAGGTCCTACTGATGCAGCCGCGGGCCGAAGAACTGTGGTCGTACCTTCAGGGACTTGGTCCTGTCGGTGAGCCGGTCGCCTTCAAATGGCGTGAGGTTGAAACCGATCTGGGCATGAGTCGTGTCGCGTCATGCGGTCATCTCAAGACACTGATCCAGGAAGATGCGGTTCGCCGCGTCGGGGTGTGTCTCGTCGAGGTCATGAAGCGCGTCGGCCCTGCACAATCCCAGCAATGGCAAAGCAGGCCCCGGCTTGTCTCCTATTCAGGGCGGGAGGCTGCATGAACCAGAATACTCTCGCTAAGCAAAGTTCGGTTCTCGACATTATTGATGAGCACGACCGGAAATTGGCCTCCGTAGATGAAGCCATCAAGGCCTATGACGATGCGTGCACAGCCGTTGAGATGGCTGGCACGATCATGGGCACGTATGTGAACCCTGTGCTGCGGGGCAAGGCCTATGTCTTTGCCGACGAGATGCGCAAGAACCTTCGCGCGTCGGGCTGGAAGGCACTCTACAACCGCTGCCAGATAGACCGCATCGCGAGCGCAAAGGACAAAAAGCTCTTTGAGCAAACTTTGGCCGATCCGCCGGAACTGACCTTCGACAATGCCAGGGCGACGTTCGGCCCATATCTGGAGAACCCGCGCTCACACATTCTTCGCGGGCTGGCCGAGACATTTGCGGATCTGGATCCAGCCTACAAGTCTCATTCCAAGGTGAAGATAGGCGTCAAAGGCCTTCCGAAGCGCGTTATCCTATCCAATGTCGGCGGTTATGAAAGCTATGGCCGCAACAAGCTCCGCGACATCGTCAATGCACTTGCCTCATACAGAGGCGAGCCGATTGCCGAGCACGCCGAATTCTCCGAAATTGACAACCTTCATTCCTATATCCGAGCCACTGAAGGAGACGCGACTGTCCGCGGCCTGACTGTCCGCAAGTTCAAGAACGGTAATGCGCACGTCATATTCCCACCGGACGCGCTTATAGACATCAATCGCGCCTTGTCAGAATTCTACGGCGAGGTTCTGCCTGACGCCGAGGAAGAGGACGCCAAACCGCGTCCGGGAACGTCTGTTTCGAAAGACCTGCAATTCTACTGGTCCCCAAAGGCGGTCATAGAAAGGGCTCTTGAGGTCGCTGGGATCTATCGGCCCTCTGCATATACCCACGGCTCAACGTTGCCGTCCTATCGCGTTCTGGAGCCATCCTGTGGCGATGGCCGGATCATGGACGAGTTGCGCAAGCGAGGTTGCCAGGCATTCGGCATTGAGTATCACGCCGGTCGCGCTGCCGAGGCGCGCGCCAAGGGGCATAACGTTCTCACGGCCAATTTCCTTGAATGTATTGCCAAGCCTGAATTCGATTTCGTGGTGATGAACCCGCCGTTTTTTGGGAAATTGTACATGCGGCACGTGATGCACGCACTCAAGTTCCTGAAGCCGGGCGGGCGTCTCGTATCCATCTTGCCAGCCACGGCTTGGTACGATCATCGTGAGATCAAGGGCAGTTGGACTGACTTGCCAGTCGGCAGCTTTGCAGAGGCGGGCACCAACGTTCCAACCGGCATCATCAGCATGCAGGCGCCCTCATGACCCTCTCGCCAAAGTCAAGCGACCGCATGTCAGCCGCTGAATTCAATGCGGCACAGAAGGCAAGCAAGCCGTCGAAATACGGCAACAGGCGCGCCCAGGCTCGTGACGGAAAGTGGTTCGATTCCATTAAGGAGCGCAACCGCTACGAGGAACTGCTCACGCTCGAAAAGCAGGGCATCATCAGCCATCTCGAATGCCAGCCCAAATTCCCGTTTGTCGTGGATGGTCGCAAGGTGGTGAGCCGGAGCGAACGCTACCCCAATGGGCGTCAACTCTCATGGACGGGCGACTTCGCATATTTCGACGGAAAGCGCCGCGTTGTTGAAGACGCGAAGGGCTTTCGCACCAAGGAATTCATCCTGAAGAAGGCGTTTGTCGAAGCCCTCTATCCCGCAGTCAGAATAGTGGAGGTTTAAGGATGCGAACCTCTTTCCGCCCTGTGGATAAAACGCATTTACCCTGTGGATACCGGACTTCGGAGACGCTTTTCCCAGAAGGGCTTGCGAGTGCAGCCTACGATGAATGCCGTACCACTTTGCCTTGTGGAGAATGGCATTGAAATTGTCCGCAATCATCGCCCCTCTGATCGCCGCTAAAGTGCCGGGAAACGTTATCCTCGACACGATAATCGCGTTCGAGAACGAGGCCGATGTTGCGATCGAGAGAAGACGCGCGGCAGATCGGAACAGGCAGGCAAAGCTTCGTAATAGCAGGGCAATGTCACGTGACTCACGTTATGTCACAGTGACTAACAGCGACACGGTTTCCCCTAAAAAAGAAACCTCCCCCGAACCCCCTAAAGAAAAAACTACCCCTTCCAATTCGGAAGATAAATCTTCCTCATTATTTTGCCCGGAGCCGGAAAAATCCGCTCCGGACGCAGTGATCGGGTTGCCTACCGTTTCGGACGGGGATCATCCGATTTTTGAAGCAGACATCGCTGAATGGAAGGCGGCTTATCCAGCTGTGGATATTCGCCAGCAGCTTGCGGCGATGCGTCAGTGGCTAATCTCGAACCCGACCAAACGCAAAACCAAACGCGGGATGCGCAAGTTCGTCAATGCTTGGCTGGATCGCCGGCAAAACGCAGGCGGCTCTCATAGCCCGCCACCCTATGCCACCGCGCCGCCTCGAAAGGCCTCTGCCTTTGACGCCTATGACGACATCGCCCGATTGAAGGGATGGATTGATGAACCAGAAAGCCTACCAAGAAATGACCAAGATGCTGAACGGTTTTCCGCAGCAGGCGACAGCCGATCTTCGGGGACTGTTGTTGACCTACGAAGAGGATCTGGTCGGAGTTTCTGAACAAGCGATTTGCGAGGCTGCAGTCAGGTTCCGGCGCGGTCTCGTGGATGGGCAATCCAGGACGTTTGCGCCTTCGATAGCCGAGTTTTGCATCGAAGCCAGAAAGATCGCTGACATCCTCCCGTTCAGGGACCGGCCATCGATACCACCGCCAAGGAAGGACGCGTTTCGGCACGACGACAGGAAGACCCGTATCCGCATGGGCTTCAAGATGACGCTTCTGTCAACTGCGATCGGTCTCCGGAAAGTCGATGAAGTGGACAAGGCAAACAAGCGCGGTCTCGATGATCTGATCGCGCTAGCACAGCAGTGGGGCGTTCCCGTCCCGGATGAGCTTTGGCAAAATTCAGGAGTAGCGTGATGTTCGTAGCGCAGTACAGGAATACAGAACGCGGCGCTCAGGCCGCCATAATGAGAAGGCTTGAGCAAGCCCGCGCAGATAAAGCGGCTGCGGAAGCCCGTGCACGTCTCATCGAGGGTGAGCTCGCCAACGAGCGGATGGCGAAGGCGCGGGCGCAGGCCGCTGCATGGAAAGCCAGTTTACGGCTGTCCGAATCCGCACAGGTTGCAGCGGAAGAAGCCGCGGAAAGGGCACAACGGGCCGCTGAAATCCGGGCGTCTACGGGCCTCAAGTACAAGCACACCTTTGCTGAGCTGGAGCGTCGGACATGCCAATTGTTCCAGCTTTCGAAGCGAGAACTTTACAGCAGCCGAAGGCATCGTTCCGTAGCGTTCGCACGGCAGTTTCTCATGTATTGGGCATCGCGGTTGACGGGTCTTTCATTGCCCAAGATTGGCAGGATGATGGGCAACAGGGACCACACAACAATTTTACACGGCAAGAAAGCCTATGTGGAAAAGCGCGCCTATCGGGGCCGCTATCTGAGGCCAGTGCGATGACGAAGCTCGAATCCATCGCCAAGGCTATCTATGAGCGCCGTAACGGGCATGGCTGCAAGGCGTGGACGCATCTGCCTAAATCGCATCAGGAGCCGTATCTGGGCGATGCAAGGGCTGCTGTGGAGGCGGCGGTAGATCAGCGCGAAATACTGGAGGATGCCCTGCGGGAAATCGCGCAGTGGAGCGATGCATATCCAGTCACTATTTTCAAAAAGCCTGATCTGGTCAAGGCGCATGCGCTACTGCAAGCCGGCGGAATGACGCTTGATGCGATCAGCGCAGACGCGATGCGCCACGTAGTCGAAGGAGTGGGCAAGATCGCCAAGAAGGCGCTTTCCGACGCCATTCTCACAGAGGAAAAGCTATGAGCGATACTGTGACAGATGAGGATGTCGAAAAGGTTGCTCGCGCTCTTTTCCCCGATGACATTGCTGATGGTTCGGACTGCCACGACGAATGGGGCAGAGAGGGCCAGCCGTGCAGCGTCTGCGCCGGCAAAAACGAGTGGTGGCAATCACGGTTGAAGACCGTGCGGGAAGCGCTTGAATCTATTTCTGGCCCCGCCAGCGATCCAGCCAAAGGAGACGCGTGATGCGCCCGCACGAAACACGTAATGACACAGAAGATCGAACCCGGCGCCGCGTCGCGACACTCGAAGCGGAGAACACCCACCTGCGTGCCCGCGTGGCCAAGCTTGAGACGGCGTTGAATGAGATCATCTCAATGCTTGACGTTCCCAAAAGGGGAACGCGACTGCCGATTACACTCAAAATTGAAGACATAGCCCTCGCCGCTCTAGCCAGCACAGATGACGAAAAGAAAACCGCCACCTGATCAATCAAGCAGCGGTCCAAGTCGTATGCAACCAAGCCCAACATAGCAGAAACCGGGCGATTAAACAAACCGACGAGGACCGAGTGAACAGCTTTTCCTTCAGATACCGGCGCAACGGGACGCGCTATCAAGGCGAGTACAGGCTGGCGCATTGGGCCGGCTTCAAGGCTGTCATGTCGGAGACTGGCGAGCCGATCATGTTCACCGATCCCCACGAGGCCAAGATAGCAGCGGCGCAAGAGCTTGTCAGCGCGCTCAATGGCAACTCTGCCTTCTGGCGCGGCGGACAGAACAACGATGCCAGACAGGCGGCGGAACAGCTCTTTGCGAGGGACACCAATGGCTAAGGTCAAACTGAAGAAACCAGAGGCGCCACGCCATCAAGGCCCTGACATCGCAATGGTGAAGAAGGAAAACCCGCTTTGGTCCAAGGATCATGACGGGGCAAAATCCAACGTCCGCTTCGTCATGATGCCGGTCAACACGCGAGAGAGCGCCATCACGGCACTTGCGGCACGCCGCGCGATAGATGAGGCACAGGAAAAGGCAGCGGAACGTTTCAGGCGCGCTTGGGAGGCTCTGGGTGGCTCCGGTGCAAAGGCAATGGACTACACCAGGGAACCGGTTGACGGCGGTGTATCGGTCGAGCCCATCACTGTCAGGCAGCTATCGGCGGGCCATGATCTGAAGGAAGCCCAGAAGGCATTGAAGGAAGCCCATGGCGACTATGCCTATCGTCTTGTCGGCTATGTGTGCGGCGAAGGCCGGTCGATCCACGAACTGACGGAGACACGACGCCAGCGCGATACGATGACGGACCTTTTGCGGATGTATCTGGACGTTCTGGCGGGCCTGTGGAACTATGCGGGGAAAGGATCGGTTCGGCAACGAAATGACTTGACCCACGCGCGCGGAAACTCCATAAGGGAGTAAGTAGGCGCTTTGCGCCGTAATGTTTCCCACCGAACGAGTCCGACCAAGCCTCGGTGGAACCGGAACCGGCCCTGCCATGTGGTGAGGCACCTTGCAGGGCTGGGTTCCATCTCAGTTTCCGCGTTACGCGCTTCCGACAGTGCGCGGTCATAGATTCTCGGAGCGTGCCGGCAGAGTAGGATGCGCCCTTAGTGGTCAAGGCCCTTGGATGCCGGAGGGAGCGCGAAACCGGTCAGTAGGGTAGCGCATAGCGCCAGCCGAATACCGGCCCGATCATTGTGTTGTTTGATTTCACGAATGCACCCAACGTTCGCCTAGGTACGGAAGCATGGCCCGTACGGGTGCGCCAAATGCGAGGCCGGGGCAAGGCAAGCACCGGAAGAGCGGAGCGGGCGAGCCTGCGCGTTTAGGACTCCGCCGCCTCAGACAGCCGCTAAGTTTCTGTGGTGGCCTCGCATCAAATCAGGACGGCGGCGTGCCGAGCATTGCCACACGGCGAGAGTGCCGGACGAAACAACTCAGTTCCGGCCCGTCCTGACGAACTTCCCCTACGCGCTGTAAGCCTCGGATGTCAGATGCCCGAGGGGGTCGCCAATTCTAGCCAGAACTGAATGCGGTAATGGGTATCCGCCAAAGAACCTTTCAGTAGGGCGCGGACTAAGTCGCACGTAGCAGCCAGCTAGATCATCTCCCTTCAGGAGCCCATCATGATCAACATGCCTCTCTCCCATCCATCAGGTGTATCAGGAAAGGTCGAAGCCGTTTCCGTACATCCAGACGGCACGGCAATTGCACGGATCAAGGATCAGTGGTTCCCTGTGAGTGAGCTGAACGAGCCACTGCCTATCAAGAAGGGCGGTCCGGTTGTCGGCGAGTTGGGGAGGAAGCCCGCCACCAATCCTGAAGATCATTGGTTGTATAGGCTTGCTCATACCAACGATGAGGCAGAGATGGGGCCGGCTCGCAAGACGCCGCAGACGTTCAAGCGTCTTACGCTCAAGAAGAATGACTCGGTGAGTGAGTTGAAGCCGCATGCGTGAGTATGTCATTCTTCGCAAGAGCTCCGATTACGAATGGGGTCCGGATGCCGAGGATTACCTCGCCCGCACGGTCTACGAGTCAGAAGAACTGATTGACATCGGCGTGCTGGATTCGTCCGGCAACAAGGTCATGGCACGCAAGCGTATGGACCCAATCGGATTTGTGCGCCGTCCATGAGCCATCACTGCCTCTCTGCAAGCGTTCCGCAGCACATATATGGCTACGTCGCCAGTGAGATACTGCACGGCCTGGACCCGTCCTTCATAGGCCAGTTTGAGCCATGCGTGATCATTGGCATCACGTCGGTTCCATCCAGGGCTCTCATGTTCGAGATCATGACGGAGAAGGGCGCCAAGTGGGCGCGCATTCCGATCCACATGCTGTTCTGGGAAAAGCCGGCAGACAATGCACCGCGTCACGAGCTTCCGGATCTTCAGTGCTGGGATTGCCACGGCTGGGACTTCGCCACGGTTGAATTCGAGTATCTTCGCGAAATGGGATGCGAGTACCGCACACCGGACGGAGTGACGATTCAGGGCCATTACTGGTTCACGCTGGACCACACAGACAACGGCTACAGCCAGTATCCGCCGGAACACAAGAACTACAACCTCATCAAGCTTGAAGACGGATCTGGCCAGATCGCGGCCATGCCGAACAATCGCATATTGTGGCACGACGACAGCTTCGTCTCGCGTCCCTCTGACTGGAAACCGGATTACAAGACCATGGCTCCCGTCACATGGCACGCCGAAGAAGGCCGCAGAAACCCGCAGGAAACGGCAATGACGCGGGATGTGGAGTAACGTATGAGTGGGCGCACAACATTCACGCAGGAAATGGCTGACGCAATCTGTGAGCTCATAGCGGATGGCAGGAGTCTCCGAGAAATCTGCCGGAGCGATGACATGCCGTCAACGTCAACGGTGTGTAAATGGTTGGCCGAACAGCAGCTATTCTCGGAACAATACGCGAGGGCGAGAGAAGCGCAGGCCGACACATTGTTCGATGATGTCCTTGCGATCGCGGATCAATACGATACGGCGGCTGACAAGGAGGACCCTGACACGATCCAGCGCGCCAGATTGCGCATCGACGCGCGCAAATGGATGGCGGGAAAGCTTCAACCCAAGAAATACGGCGACAAGTTCGTTGGCGAACTCGACGTGCGCCACAGCTTCTCTGAACTGTCCGATGAGGAACTGGACAAGGAAATACTCGGGACGGGCGGAATATCGGGCGTTTAGGCCGGAAACGCAGCCTTCAGGGCATCATTGATGCGCGCCTGCCATCCTGGTCCTGTCGCTCTGGCTCGCTCCACCACCTCCGGATCAAGCCGGATCGAAACGACGATCTTGCCGGATGGTTTGCGGCCCGCTCTGCTTTTGGGCTTTGGAGGCTGACCAGCCGGGTTCTTCCGCTCCGGGGCGGCTTTGACGGCATTCTGTTTGATCTGGATCGCCATGGAGGCTCCTCGATTTCGTATTTCATATTACATCGTAATACGAAATTCAAACCGGTGTAATACGAAATTCAAATCAGGATGAAGCGCGATGCTCGCCATCACGCCGGAAACTCTGGCAAGGCTGTCCCGACCGGAAAAGGAAAAGCTCGCTCTCCTTCTGGCTGAAAAGCAGAAGCGGTTTGCGCAGCGTCAGTTCTATCGCCTGTTCCCGGATGAGGACACGATCCAGCCGGACGGGTCAACGATCTACTCGCGGCACAAATACGCGAGACATCTGGAGTTCTTCGAGGCAGGGGCGTCATACCGTGAGCGCTGCCTAATGGCGGCGAATCGGGTCGGAAAATGTAGGCTGTATAACGATACGGTTGACCATCCGGACGGCAGCCAATCGTTGATTGGGGATCTGTTTGAAAGAGGCGAGCCGTTTCAGGTAACGGCATGGGACGGAAAGGCGGTCGTGGCCGCTGATGTGTCTCACGTCATTCGTAAGCCTGCTGAACCATGTGTCGAAGTGCTTCTCGCGAGCGGCCAGACTTTCACATGCTCTCTTGAGCATCGCGTTCTGACCGTCGACGGCTATGAGTTCGTAGGATCGATTCTCGCATCCGCTGTTTGCCTTCCGGCGTATGGGCCGGCGTTCGCCCCGTCAGTTCATGGCGAAGGTGCAGCGCATTGGATTGAAAAACCTCTAGGTTCTCGTCCGAGTTATCCAGGCCGTCGCCGTTGCGATGGTGAACCACCTCATGCGGCTCAAGGTATCGGCCAAGACGCTTTTCAACAACCAGGCGATGCTCCAACACATAGCCTTGCTTGGTCGCCCGAGGATGATCTGGACGGTAGAGGTAGCGGTATCCGCCGACTATTTTTATCCCGCCCTTCCAGCCTTTATGGGCGGGGCCGCTCCTGGGCCCGGTCCGCTGTGTATCTAGCCCGAGCCGCTTACAGGTCCGACCAACACAGCAGCGGCTTACGCCCAACAGTGAGGCGACTTCGCTCTGCGTGCGCTTCTCTTCTTCGATCAGTTTGCGGAGCTGGGAAGGGTTTATTTTCGCGGGTGGCATTATTGTCTCCTGGCGATGGTAAGGCTACAAATAGAATTGTAGCATATCGCCCTATTGGATGCCATGTTCTCTACGACATTTCTGTCCCAAATCTTAACAATTACATTGCTGACGGGGTAGTTCATCACAACACTTACGGCGGCGGGGCCTACGAGACGACATGCCATCTGACCGGTCTTTACCCCGACTGGTGGAATGGCAAGCGGTTCAAGACGCCTGTCCGGTGGTGGGCAGCGGGCAAGACCAACGAGACCACGCGCGACATCGTTCAAAGCGCCCTGTTGGGTGACATAAGCTATAACGGGTCACGCAAGGCTGTCACGGGCACCGGGATTGTTCCGGGCGCCTTGATTGGCTCGATCACATGGAAGCAGGGCGTGCAGGATCTGGTCGACACGATCAAGGTCAAGCATGTATCGGGCAAGTGGTCCACTCTGGGCCTGAAATCCTATCAGCAGGGACGCGGATCGTTCGAGGGAACGGCGCAGCACGGCGTCTGGCTCGATGAGGAGCCGCCCCTCGACATCTATGGCGAGTGTCTTGTTCGAACCGCAACGACGGGCGGGTTGATCCTGCTCACCTTCACGCCCCTTGAGGGGCATTCACAGACTGTCATGCAGTTTCTGCCAAAGCCAGAATAGGACGCAGATATGGCAAACGCATATATCACGGAATATGCCGGACTGGCGCGTGATGTGTTCAACTATCACGTCGCGGCGGGCACCGAACCTGCTGTCGATGAGCAGAAGGTCACGTTCACCACAACGACGGCATCAAGCGCCTTCAATGAACAGACACGGTTCGTGATGATCCATGTCGACGCCATCGCTCATCTGGCCTTCGGTGATGATCCGGAAGCAACGACCGGCGCGCACCGCATGGCGGCGAATGAAACACGCTTTTACGGCGTCAATCCGGGCCAGAAAGTGGCCTTCGTGACGGGGAGCTGATCATGATGCACACCAGTGGCGGCTCGTCGCCTGATCCGATCAATGGCTGGATTGCCCTTCTGGACGATCCCAAGGCCGCATCGGCAAAGCTCAAGGAACTGAAGGCCGCAAGCGATGCGCTCGCCAAGGCGCAAGCCGATCTGGTCAAGACCAGCGAGGCACAGCAGAAGCGCGCCAAGGAACTCGTGGCCGAAAGTGCAGCGCTTGATGACCGGGAGCGCGCCATTGCCGCAAGTGAGATGGTGGCGGCGAAAAAGCTCTCTGCGGCCAAGGAAGCCGAGGCTTCGATTGCCGAACGTGAGCAGAAGCTCCAGGCTGATATTGCGGCATGGGAAAAGGCCGTTGCAGACGCCAAGGAGGAAGCCAAGGCGACGAAGGCAGAGATCCGCAAGGAACGCACCGCGCTGACCAAGGAAACCAAGGCTGCCGACGAAATGAAGGCCGAGGCCGAGGCTGCCCTGAAAGGGGCACAGGAGACGGCACAGGAAGCCGAATCCCTCAAGGCGGAATATCAGGCAAAGCTCGACCAGCTTGCCCAGATCGTGAAGGCCGGCTGAGACGATGGCTGACACGATCACGCTTTACAACCACACGGTCAAGCTGCTTGGCGCGGGCGAAGTCGATCTTACGGCCCTCGTCGTCTCGCTGATCAGCAGCAGTGGCACGTTCGACGCGACGGACACGGCATGGGCGGATGTGTCGGCCAACGAGGTATCCGGCAATGGCTGGACCGCTGGCGGTGAGGCCGTGACGAGTGCCGCGGTCACGACCATCACGACCAACGATGCAAAGCTTGATGGGGATGACATCTCCGTCACGGCGACGGGCGGCAATATCGGGCCGGCAAGCTATGCCGTTCTGCGCGACACAGCCAACGACAAGCTTCTGGCGTGGATCGCATTTGATACGGCCCAGACCGCAGGCACGGGAACGCCATTCCTGATCACGTGGAACGCGTCCGGCATCATCACGTGGACCTACACCTAAATGGTAAGCGTCACTCACGCCACGCAGGCCTCCGGAACGGATGCAGGCAATGGCGAGATCGGCAAAGCTGCGTGGAACGCGGCACATACCCTTTCGCAGGCCACAGCGACCATTCTTGGCCGTGTCACTGCCGGAACAGGTGCAACGGAGGAACTGACCGCATCGCAGGTGCGGACGCTTGCAAGTGTCTACTCCGCAGCGCAAACCGACGCCGCCGATTCGGCTTGGTACAGCGCGGCAACATCCCGCGCCAATCATTACGGGACGCAGCTCGCGTCGACTATCTCGGATTTCAGCACTGCCGCCGACCTGCGTATTTCTGCCGCCATTCTGGACGAAGACGACATGGCGTCGAATTCGGCCACGAAGGTCCCGACGCAACAGAGTGTGAAGGCTTATGTGGATGCGGCCACCTCTGGCGGGGGAAATCCGGCGAACGTGGGCTACACCGCCAAGACGGACACGTTCACCACGACAAGCACGACGTGGACCGATTTGACCGGGGTAAGTGTAAGCATCACGCCTTCCAGCACGTCGAGCCGGATATTGATCCTCGTGCAGCTTACGATCGGCACTTCAGCGGCGAGCGCATATGCTAGAGCAAAAATTCTTCGCGGCTCCACAGACGTTCTTCTTGGCGCAGCGGAAGGATCAAGAACGCAAGCCCACGCATGGCTTACTAGCGATGCTCAGCCCGCATCCATGTTTCTGATGGCCGTAGATTCTCCGGCTACTACCTCCGCAACCACCTACAAAATACAGCTCCAGACGAACTCAGGAACAATTTACATCAATCGGTCCGAGAGTGACACGGACAATGCCGTCAGTACACGTGGCGCATCGACGATTACTGTCATGGAGATTGTCTGATGTCTCTGGTCGACAAACTCACCACGTACTACCCAGGTGCACAGTGGTCTCTCAACGGCAATACCTATGAAGGGCTTGAATGGGTTGGTCCGGGCGACAAGCCGACCGAACAGGAACTGGACGCCCTGCAATGGCCGCCGGAACCTTCGACTGATCCAGTCGACTATCCGCTCCTGCCGTGGCAGTTTACGGCCCTGGTCAATTATCTGGGTGTTGATGGCGCGATCAGGTCCGCGATTGCACAGATACCGGATGCAATGGCAGCCGCTTCCGCCTTGGCGCGCTACGAGAAGTCTACGTCCTACAGGTACTCTGATCCGCTCGTCTCACAGCTTCGACAGGCCATAGGCCTGTCAGAGCAAGCTCTGATTGAAGCATGGATGCGCGCGAAGGATCTTCGATCAAACTAGTTCTGGCTGGGCCGACGAACGCAGCCTCTTGGCGATAGGCGGCTGATATGGCGGGCATCTTTGACACCGGTATATTCGATACCGGGATATTCGATCATAACCCCGGCGTTGAGATCAGCGTCCCGGCTGCCGCGGTCAACGTTACAGCTCATGCGCCAACGGTTTCATCCGGCGCATCGGTTCAGGTTCCATATGCGCTGGTTGCCGTCACGGCAGAGGCGCCGACTGTTCTGTCGGGCGCGGCGGTGGCCGTTCCTGCCGCCAGTGTCGCAGTATCGGGTCAAGCGCCTGCGGTTTCGTCCGGGGGATCGGTCTATCCTCCCGTTGCAAGCGTTTCGGTTGCGGCCTCCGCACCATCGGTAAGCGGTGGAGCGTCCGTTTCAGTGCCTGTGGCAGAGGTCGCGGTTGCGGCTCATGCCCCAACAGTCAAAAGCGGTGGATCGGTTCAGGTCCCAACGGCGGGGATAAGTGTACAGGCCCATGCGCCTGCCGTGCTTGCGGGTATCGTCACGATCAATGTGCCTGCGGCTTCCATATCGGTCGCGGCTCATGCGCCATCCATAAGTTCCGGGGCAACTGTCCAGGTCCCGACCGCCAATATCAGTGTGAACGCATTCCCGCCGGCCATCGGGTTGAACGACAATGACGGGCTGCGGGCCTTCACCGGGTTTCATCGGAACCTCGGCAGGATGATGAACAGGCGAGGTTAGATGCCCGCAATAACTGAGTCCCGCTATCTGGTTCAGGCCAGTGCAAAAAACAGGCATTGGCATAGTTCCGATCGCGAAAAGATGTGCATTCGATGTGGTGAACCAAAACCGCTGGGCGAGTTCTATTCCTATCCATACACAACACGTCAAGGGAAACGAAGCGCTCGTTATGAGAGCCGTTGCAGAGAATGCTCGAAGGAACGACGACGGGAACGTTCCTTGGCAAACCCCGGCATGGATGCAGAACTTTCGAGGCGATGGCGGTCTGATAACCCCGACTATTGCGCGGCATATTCAAAGGAATACCGGTCTAATGAGTCGGGGCGCAAGACAAAAGCCCGCCTTCAGCGGCTAAGAAAGGCGCGGATGCGCTCAGGATCTGGCGATGATCCGAGCATTCGAGCCATCTATGCAGAAGCATTGCACGTTGAGACTTTGGTTGCTTCCTGCCCTGTCTTTGACATCCCTGAATTGGGAAAGAAAATGCATGTGGACCATATAATGCCACTGGCCCGTGGCGGGCTCCACGTTCCTTCAAATCTGCAAATACTTCCCGCTGGGCTGAATATGCGGAAGGGCGCAAAATGCCCGCAATAACTGCATCAAGGTACCTAGTCCAAGCGGGATGGGATTCGGTTCCTCATCTGGACGAAAAGACGAAAAAGGAACTGCTGGAATCGACGCCGCCGCATTTGCGGGAGGCACGCAGCAAGGGCATTCCGTCGCTCGGGTCAGGCGCGATCTATCCCGTTCCCTTGTCTGCGATCGAAATCCAGCCATTCCAGATACCGCCATTCTGGCCCCGCGCCTACGCCCTTGACGTGGGCTGGAAGCGGACAGCGGCGTTGTGGGGCGCATGGGACACGTCAGACTGGTCTCTCTACCTCTATGCGGAACACTATCAAGGGCAGGCCGTAGCTTCGATCCATGCCGATGCGATCAAGGCGCGCGGCGACTGGATACGCGGTGTCATCGACCCTGCGGCAGACAACAGGTCACAGAGAGACGGGGAGCGTTTGATGGCGGATTACGTTGCCCACGGTCTTCATTTGACGCCTGCGGATAACGCGGTCGAGGCCGGTCTCTACAAGACGTGGCAGTTGCTGGCGACGGGGCGACTCAAGGTGTTTTCCACCCTGGCGAACTGGAAAGCCGAATATGCGCTCTATCGTCGTGACGAAAACGGCAAGATTATCAAGGACTTCGACCATTTGATGGATTGCATGCGCTACATTGTGATGAGCGGGCAGAAGGTCGCTTCGGTCAAGGCCCCGACCGTGATCAATGACGCCTATCTGCCTGTTGGCGATTCCGTGGCGGGCTATTGATGGACGCTCCCGTCAATCCTGAAACCCAGCGCCGCCAGATGCGCGAACGGTTGCAGGGCATCATTGGCAGGCTCGAAGCCGAGGCGACCAAGCGCGTCGCCAAAAAGGCCATGATCGAGAAGCGATGGATCGAAGACCTGCTTCAGTATCATGGGCAGTACGACGCCGATACGGCCAAGAAGCTGAAGGACGCCGAACTCTCCCAACTGTTCATCAACGAGACGCAGCCCAAGACGGACGCCATGTCGGCCCGCCTCATGGATCTTCTGTTCCCGACCGATGACAAGAACTGGGGCATTCAGCCGACGCCCGTTCCGTCACTGACGGATGCTGCGGGCGAGGCAGCGGCCAGGAAACAGCAACTGCAACAGCAGATGTCTGCCGAGGTTGCGATGCAGGGCGAACCTTCGCCCGAGACCATGCAGCAGGCCGATCTTGTCGAACAGGCATCGAAGGCCCTTGAGGACCAGATAGCGGAGGCCAAGCGCCGCGCCGATCTGATGGCCGAGGAAATTGACGACCAGTTGAAGCAGAGCCTGTACCAGGCCGTGATGCGCGACGTGATCGATTGCGCCGCGAAACTTGGCGTTGGCATCGCTAAGGGGCCCGTCACGGGCGACAGGATACGAAAGGGCTGGAAGAAGAACGAAGCAGGCGAATACCAGCTTCAGATGTCCGAGGGCGATCAGCCATCCATGCGGTTTGTCGACCCATGGGCGTTCTTCCCGGATATGGATGCCAGTTCGATAGATGACGGAGAGGGCAACTTCGAACGTCACCTGATGAACAAGAAGAAGCTGCGGGCACTGTCAAACCTTCCCGGCTTCGACAAGGACGCCATTCGCACGTTGATCAAGGCAAAGCCGAGGGAGACGGCGCCGTCATACCTTGCCGATCTGCGCAACATCAATGGCGACAACCAGCAGGTCACGGGCGATCTTTACCATGTGTGGGAATATTCGGGCTGTCTCGATTATGAGGACATGCGCGACCTTGCCCTTGTCATGGCGACCAACTCGACGGACGATCAGGCCAAGGAATCCTATCTCGCCACCTATGACGATCTGGAAGGCATCGACCCGCTGACTGAAGTCAATGCGGTGGTATGGTTCTGTCAGGACGAAATCCTGAAGTTCTCGATCTACCCCTATGATTCCGGGGAGTCGCTCTATTCCGTGTTCTGCCTTGCGCGTGACGAAGCATCGATCTTCGGATACGGCATTCCGTCGATCATGCGCGATCCGCAGCGCTCGTTGAATTCGGCATGGCGCGCCATGATGGACAATGCCGGTCTTTCGGCAGGTCCGCAGATCGTCATGGACACCAAGGCAATCGAACCGGCGGACGGAAGCTGGAAGATCAGGCCGCGCAAGATCTGGAAGGTCAAGGACGGCATTCCGAAGGATGCAAGGCCGTTCGAGGTCTTCAATATCCCGACCATGCAGGGCGAGCTTGCCGCGATCGTGGATCTGTCCATGCGCTTCATCGACATGATGACGCAGATGCCGCAGATCACGCAAGGGGAGCAGGGAACCAACGTCACCAAGACAGCGCAGGGCATGGCGATCCTGATGAATTCGGCCAATGTCGGCTTCCGGCGCATCGTCAAGGAATTTGACGACAGCATGACCACGCCGAACATCCGCCGGTTCTACGACTGGAACATGCAGCACAATCCGAAGGAAGAGATCAAGGGCGACTATGACGTGGATGCCCGCGGTTCTTCAGTCCTTCTCGTCAGGGAAATGCAGGCCAACAACCTGATGATCCTTGCCTTGCAGCTTGGCGGGCATCCCGTCTACGGCCCGATGATGAAGAACAGGGACATGCTCAAGAAGGTGTTCCAGGCCCACATGATCCCGGTCGATGAGGTTCTTCTCACTCAGGAAGAGATCGATGCCGCCATGGCCCGTGCAGAGGCGCAGGCACAGGAGGCGATGGCTGCGCAGGCTCCGGTCGCGGATGATCCAGCCATCAAGCAGCGCGAACTCGACCTGAAGGAAGCGGAGATCGATTCCAAGGTTGAGATCGCCAACATGCAGGCCGATACGGCCCGTGCCGTGGCGCAATTCAACCGCGACACACAGATGATGATCTTTGCCGAGAAGATGAACATGTCGCTGGACGAGATCGAGGCAAAACTCGCCACGAAGCGCATGGAAATCGACCACAAGGAACGCGTCGTCGCCGCTGAGGCTGCCATTACGGAACAGCGCGGACCCAATGCGCCGACCGGCGGCGGTCTGTTCTGATGGCGATCGATGCCAACAGCCGTGTTTGGCAGAACATCGCTGACCACATCAATGCTGAAATTCAGGCGACCCAGAAATCCCTCGAAGTGAAGGGGCTGGACACCGCCGCAACGGAATTCGAACGGGGCCGCATAAAGGCTTTGAGGGACATCCTCGACCTTGCCGCTCCTTCGGATGCCACCCCCGCATTCGACCCGCTCATCATCTAGAGCCGGTCAATTCGGGTATCCGGGCCGCCAAGGCCGCCCACAACCCAGAGGAACCAATGAGCGATCAAGCGCCTGAAAAGGACGTAACCCTTACCGATGCCGAAAATCCGGGCACAGAAGACGATTCGTCGGCTCTGTGGGCGGAAATGAAGGAAGCCGAAGCAAACTCCGACAAGCCGTCAGATGACCGCGACGAGGAGGATGCAGGCACCGATGCCGAGGAAATGCCCGCTCAAGCAGCCGGCGAAGAAACCCCCGACATCTGGGCTGCGGCTCCCGAAAACCTGCGTGCCGAATACGAAGCCTTGCAGGCCGAAAAGGCCAAGCTCGAGCAACAGGCGCGATCGGCGAATGGAAGGCTTGCGGCCCGAACGCGCAAGATTAACGAACTGAAGGCGCAAGCCGCAAAGTCTGCAAGTCAGGCGGCCATCGACACCTCTCAGCTACGGTCCCTTGAGACAGATTACCCTGAAATTGCACAACCGCTGAATTCGACCGTGAACGCGATCAACAGCAGGCTTGAAAGCATCGAAGCTGACAAGGAAAGCCGCCGAAAGGCCGCTGAAACCGAGCTTCAGACCCTCATCCAGGAGGAATCAAGCAGGCTGGAAGAAGCTTTCCCCGACTGGCAGGCATTTCTGAGCACTAACGGAAGCGCCTACCGCCAGTGGATCGAGGATCAGCCCAAGTACATCCGTGATGCCAACGAGCGAAACGCCAACGAGATCACCGATGCCGACGCGGCCATAGAGGTCATTACAGCGTTCAAGCAGTTTCTGGAGCCCCCGGCTCAACCCCAAACCCAGAACCCAACGCCTAATCCGAACGATCGACGCAAGCGCCAGCTTGCGGGCAGCAGTTCCCCATCGTCCTCGCATCGCGGCGCTGTCGTTTCCGGCATTCCGGAAGATGGCGACCCGGAAGCACTATGGGCGATGTTCAAGGAACAGGATCGCCGGCAGGCATCCCGATAGGAACCCCTGAAAATGGTAACGACTTCAACCAGCCCTGGGATTTCCCAGCGCACAAACGTTTATGCCGAGCGCCAGATGCTCAAGCATGCCGGCCCCGTCCGCGTGCTGGAAAAGACCGGCCCGCTCACCAAGACGATGCCGAAGAACAAGTCCACGACGATCAAGTTTCGTCGTCCTGTTCCGTTCGAGGCGGCCCTTACCCCGCTTCAGGAAGGTGTGACGCCTTCTCCGAACGGCTTCCGCTACGAAGATGTCACCGCCAATCTTGAACAGTATGGCGATGTCAGCGTGGTCACCGATGTCATCGAGGACACCCATGAAGATCCTGTTCTTCAGGACATGGCGGTCCAGCATGGCGAGAACATCGGTCGCACCATGGAAGCTCTGGACTATGCCGTGGTTCGCGGCGGCACCAACGTCTTCTATGCCAATGGATCGCAGCGCACCGACGTGAACACGCCCGTGTCGCTGTCCAAACTGCGCGCCGTGTCCCGCGGCCTCAAGGCCCAGAAGGCCATGAAGATCACGCAGAAGCTGGATTCCGGTCCGGACTATGCAACGTTCCCCATTGAGGGCTCGTATGTGATGGTGGGGCATACCGATCTGGAATCGGACATCCGCAACCTTCCCGGCTTCAAGAACGTCGCTGAATATGCTTCGCGCAAGGCCATCTCGGAATACGAGATCGGCTCCTGTGAAGACTTCCGCTTCATTCTGTCGCCTGACCTTGACCCGTTTGCCGATGGCGGCGCGGCCAAGGGCACGATGGTTTCGACCTCCGGCACGTCTGCCGATGTCTATCCGATGCTGGCATTCGGCAAGGAAGCATGGGGCCAGGTCGCGCTTCGCGGTCAGGGCGCCATTGCTGCATCCATCATCCCGGTCGGACAGAAGACCAAGGACGATCCGCTGGCGCAGCGCGGCTATGTCGGCTGGAAGGGCTGGCACTGCGCCGTCATCCTGAACCAGCTCTGGATGGCCCGCCTCGAGGTGGCTTGCACCGCCCTCTGATCCTCATGACGGCGGCGCTACCGCCGTCTCCCCCTCATTTTGAATGAAAGGATGATCCCATGAAGGATCAGATCAAGACCGGGATTCTCGTCGGCAACGGCGCGGCCCAGAACATCGAACTTGGCTGGATTCCGGAACATGTCCAGCTTTACAACTGCACCGATGGCGACCTTATCACGACCGCGTTTCTGGCGTGGGTGGTTCCGTTCTCGGGTGGCGGCACCACGGAAATCACCGCTGGCGCTACCATTCGCGGTGCAACCTCCGGCGCAACCGCTGTCGTGAAGGAAGTGCTGCTTTATTCCGGCACATGGGCAGGCGGCGATGCTGCCGGTTTCATGGTGCTGGTCGAGGGCAGTCTTTCCGGAACGTTCGGCTCGGAAAACGTCTACATCACGTCCGACACGACCAGCGGCACCGACGACGCCACTGTCACGGTCAATGTGGTGCACAACGTTGCCATTGCCGCCGCGGCTGCGGGCGCAACGGGCAATTCGGCCATCTCTCGCTATGAGGGCGTTGCCGGTTCCGCGTCGAAGGGTTTCACCATCGGCTCGACCATCGCGGAAGAAGCCAAGCTGCTGCGCTATATCGCGTTTCGCGGCGAATAAGGGGAGGGTGCAATGACCCTCTTTTCTTCCGACGCGGCCAATTTCGCCAAACGTGCGCGAAACGGGTCACTGAAGGATCTCGGGGAGCTTCTCGACAAGCTCGTCGGGTCCTTCTATTCGGCGCGAACCGTCACGCTGACTTCGGCAACCACCATCACGCCGGAACTGCATGAGGGCAAAACCCTCCTGCTTGGCGAGGTCGGCGGCGATGCCGCATTGGCCGTGACGCTTCCCGCCGCAACCGGGTCCGGGGCGATCTACAAGTTCATTGTCTCGGTTGTGAATACGTCCGGCTACACCATCAACAAGGCCGGGTCCGACGTGTTCAAGGGTTCCATCATCTCGCTCGACAACGATTCCAATGCGGCGACCGCCTATGCGGCATCTGCGGCGGGCGATGATGTCCTGACCCTCAATGGCACCACAACCGGCGGGCAGATCGGTGACTGCGTGATCTTCGAGGATGTCCTTTCGGGCATCTGGTCGGTTCGCGGTCAGGTCGTTGTCCCTGCCGGCTCCAACGTGGCCGATCCGTTCTCGTAACGGACAAGTGCGGGCGCTTCGTGCGCCCGTCGCTCTCTTTCCGATCAATCTGGAAACACAGATCATGAAGATCAAGATCAATGATGCCACTGCATCGCAGTTGGCAGAGTTTGCGTCTGTCCGCTTCGGACTTGATGGTGTCAATCATCGTATGGGCACGGACGCCATTCGCGCAAAGCTGGCAATGACGGGCTTTACCGGTGATGAAATCGAGGTGAAAGACCCCGAACCCGTCGCTGAAACCGTCAAGGCAGCCGGTGCGGTGGCGCGCAAGCTCATCCCAATCCTCATTCCGACCCAGAACGAACCGGGCGGCAAGGATCCTGTCGTGGTCGGCGTCAACGGCGTCGTGGCGCGCATCAAGCGCGGCGTCGTGGTCGAAGTGCCGGAAGAATACGTCCATGCGCTACAGAACGCGCAGCGTGTCCAGTTCGACAAGGACGAGAACGGCAGGCCGGTCAACCCGATCATGGTCCCGACGCACCCCTTCTCGATAATGCCGGCGGCTGCCTGACGTGAGCACGTTCCTCCAACTCTGTCAGGACACTGTTCAGGAGTCCGGCACGGTACAGGGCGAAAACCGCCCCTCTGCCGTGACGGGTCAGAACGGTCGCCTTGCTGACTTCGTTCGATGGGTCAAGGATGCCTGGATAGACATCCAGAACCAGCGCACGACGTGGCTTTGGCTTCAGTCAGAGTTCGAGGGCGGGATCACGTCGGCTGCATCGCGCTATGATGCAATTGCAGACTTCAGCCTGACCCGATGGGCGGAATGGAAAACCCACGATAAGGATGGCTATGAAGCCGTCTCGATATTCAAGACATCGGTCGGCGCGACAGACGAACGTCGTCTGATCTGGCGTCCGTGGGACGAATTCAATCGCACTCTGCTATTCGGTGCAAACCGGACCAGAGTTGACCGCCCATCGCATTATACCGTCGATACGTCAGGGAAACTGACATTCTGGCCCGCGCCGGATGCGAGTTACACCGTGCGCGGCACCTACGGGAAGGCTCCGCAGGTACTGGCGGCAAATGGCGATACGCCGGAAATGCCGTCACGGTTCCACAAGCTTATCGTCTACCGCGCCCTGTTGATCGGATCGCGCTACGACGAAGCGCTCAATCAATATCCGCTCTGGCTCATGGAGGATCGCAAGCGCCTGTCAGAACTGGAGCGCGATCAGCTTCCCGCCATAGAGCTTTCAGGACCCTTGGCCTGAAATGCCGCAACTCACGTCGACCATACCCCTACAGGGCGGGCTTGATCTGATTACGCCACCGGTCCAGATCCCCGCGGGGAAAGCGATCGGATGCGGCAATTACGAATCCGATGTCAAGGGCTACAGGCGCATTGGCGGGTTCGAGCGCTTCGACGGACGCCCGAAGCCGTCCGACGCTTCCTATTGGGTTCTGAATTTCGACGCTGGGAGCGCAGCAATCACAGCAGGCGAAGTCGTCAGCGGGGCCACGAGTTCGGCGGCTGGTATTGCGCTTGTCGATGCTGTCGTGACGAGCGGGACATATGGCGGCGGCAATGCTGCGGGCTATCTCGTGCTGTATGGCGTCGTTGGCACCTTTGCCGACAACGAGAACCTGCAAGTCTCGGCTGCGACCCGAATGGTTGCCAATGGCACAGCAAATGAGGGCGGGGCAGACACCGACGAGAACAACACGACATGGAAGCGGGCATCTGTTGCCGCGACCCGTGTTCCCATCACGACAGTTCCCGGGTCAGGTCCGGTTCGCGGTATCGTGACGTTCAATGGCGATGTCTTTGCCTTTCGCGACAATGCCGGGGCAACGGCGGGTGGCATGTATCAGGCCACTGCATCGGGCTGGTCGGCCATCACGTTCGGATCGGTCCTGAAATTCGATGCGGGCTCTGCGGCCTTCAACGAGGGCGCAACGCTTACCGGCGGCACTTCGGCGGCAACGGCCACCATCAAGCGCGTGGTGCGCTCTGGCGGGCTGTATGGCAGCAGCAATGCCACTGGCTATCTGGTCCTGACGGGGATAAGCGGCACGTTCCAGAACAATGAGGCGCTGACCGACAACGGAACGGCGGCAGGCGCGGCCACATCGGACGGAACCGTATCGGCTGTCACTCTCCCGGCAGGCGGGCACTACGAGTTCACGCAGCACAATTTTTACGGCGCGTCCAATCTTGCCCGCGTCTATGGCTGCAACGGCGTCGGTCGAGCCTTTGAGTTTGACGGTACGACGCTTGTCCCGATCTATACCGGTCTCGCGGACGATAAGGACAAGCCGGTCCACATCGCGGAGTTCCAGAACCATCTGATGCTGTCCGTGGCGGGCGGTTCTGTGCTGTTTTCCTCGACCGGCGATCCGCTCAATTTCGAGGTTACGACCGGGGCGGGGGAAATCGGCTTCGGACAGGACGTGACCGGGCTTCAGGAGGCTGCTTCAAGCGCCCTTGTGATCGGTGGCGCGCACCGCGTGTCGATCCTGACCGGGACAAGCAGCCAGGACTTCGTTCTAGCCCCTCTCGCAGACGATTCAGGCGTCTTTGAATGGACGCTGCAATATATCAGTGCGCCGCTTTACATGGACACAGGCGGCGTTCGCAAGATGACCACCACGCAGGCCTTTGGCGGCTTTCGCGTCGGAACCATCACACAGGCCATTGAGCCGCTACTCGATTACAAGCGATCGAAGGGGATCGTACCTGTTTCATCCATCCGGGTGAGGGCAAGGGACCAATACCGTCTGTTCTTCTCCGATGGTACGGGCGTTTCGATCTATCTGGGTCGGAAAGACCCTGAAATCATGCTGTTCGACCTGCCCATTCAGGCATTTTGCGCCTATTGCGGCGAGGATTCGACGGGCCGCGAAATGCTGCTTGTCGGCGCCGATGACGGCTATGTCTACGAGTTTGACAAGGGCACGAGTTTTGACGGCGAATCCATAGAGGCGTGGATACGTTTCGCCTTCAATTCCATCGGATCCCCGATGCAGAAAAAGCGCTGGCACAAGGCCACGCTGATGATTGACGGCGATGTGACGACACAGATCAGTCTCACGTCCGAAACGTCCTATGCCAATCCCTATCATCCATCCGGCGTCGAGCAATTGTTCACAGTCGAGGGCGGCGGCGGCTTCTGGAATGAAGCGAACTGGAATGAGTTCTACTGGTCGACGCAATATCACGGCGAGGCAGAGGCCTATCTCGAAGGCATCGGGGAAAACATCTCCATCGTGATCATGTCCGATTCAACGCATGAGGCACCCCACTCCATGTCCACAATGACGTTGCATTTCAGCTATCGGGGTATGAGGAAATGACGGTCACGAATCCGTATTACGAGGCCGTCGCCTTTGCGCGCCGCGTGCTTGCGAGAGCTGAACAGGTCAGCGAGGAATTCGCTTCAGTCCAGACCGGGTTTGATAACGTCAAGGACGCGGTGGATGGCGTGGCGCAGGACCTCGCGAGCGCCACCCTCGATCCGGCAACCACGATGGCAAGCCAGGCCGAGGCCGAGGCGGGCGTCAACAATGGCAAATGGATGTCATCGCTTCGTGTGGCGCAGGCCATACAGGCACAACCCAACACCAATCTGGACAACCGGCTTGCCGCGCTTGAAGCGGGGTTTGTTGCCGGATCGCCGGTTAGTGCGGTCGCGGCAAATGTCATTTTCAACAACCTCGACTGCGAGGAGGCGCTGTTTCAGTTCGACGGCGTGTCGCATAACAACGGGACAGCCACAACGCTGCGCATGTATTACAGCGTCGACAATGGCTCGAACTGGTCCACCAGCTTTGCGATTCTCACCGCCTCCATAGTCGCGGGGCTGTCCGCATCGGGAACATATGTCATCACCGGGTTGCGTCAGGGGAAAGGCCTTCTTCTGGGCGGCACCTTGAGCACGTCAGGGACGTATCCGGGCTTTATACCAGGCAACACAAACCCGGTAACCGGATTTTCGGCGGGCGCTCAGATCAACGCCTTCAAGTTCGAATGGGCTGCCGGATCGGGTGATGCCGGCACCATAACCCCGTCTTACAAAGGGTAACAGGCAATGGTTTCAACGACGCCGAATTTTGCCAAGGGCCTGTTTGGCAACGCTGCCCCGAAGCCGAAGACCATTGGCGGCAAGCCGATCGAGACGGAGGCGCAGATTGCCAGTGCGACCGGCACGAAAACCGGCCCATATGGCATTCCGCCGCCACAGACGAGTACCGGGCTCCCAAGCAAGACTGGAGACATGATCTTCCCCGGCGGGTCGCGGACCACGGCGTCCGTCGATAAGGTCAAGAAGCCGAACCTGCTTGAGTTCATGAACGTCACCGGCGCCAACCAGAAACAGGCACAGGACGCGTTCCGCTATGGTATCTGGCAGAACTATACCCCGGAAGGCGGATGGGGCCAGAAGGACGTTTCCTACTATCAGAATGCGCAATCTTCTGGCCAGTGGACCCCGAGCGACGGCAAGGATTTCAAGTTCAAGTGGAACGAATACGATCAGCCCGGCGCGGTCCTCCCCTACTACCGCAAATGGGCTGACGACGACTACACCAACTCGTCGTTTATTGTTCTCACCGGTGCGGGTGGTAAGGGTGGCGGGGCTATTCCTGCCGGGTTTACGAAAGAGCAGTTCTATCAGGAAGCGCGCGGGCTTGGCGCAAGCGATGCCGCACTCGATGCCTTCGCGCAGCGATTTGGCGCTCCGACGTTCCGCACCCTTGATTGGGACAGAATGGTGAAGGGGAGCCGTATTAACGGCGTAAACCCGTCCGGAACGCTCTCTTATGTCGGGTCGGGCAAGGAAGGGAACTATCGCTTCAATCCCGGCACGCTTCCCGGTGACTATGCCGTGCGCGGCAATGAAGTCCCCTACATCGTCAAGAGCGATGGAACGCAGGTTCCGCTCTATCAGGTTGAGGGCAGTGGATACTACGGCATGACGCCGGAGGACTTCGAGGATCGCAAGAAGAACAATGCGAAACTTGGCGGCCTGATGATGGCCGCGATGGGCAAGGGCGGATTTGGCGGTGGTGGTGGAGTGCCAACTGCCTACGACCTCATGACGCGGTATTCCGAAAAGGACAATCCGCTTATGGCGCAGGCCCGTGGGCAGGCCATGCAGATTTCCAACTCGCGCGGCCTTCTCAATTCCTCCATCGCCACACAGGCCGGCGAGGAAGCGGCTCTTGGCGCTGTGTTGCCCCTTGCGTCTCAGGACGCGGACAACGCAGCTCAGAAAGAGCGCCTTGGAATGCAGTTGTCCACGCAGGAGCGCATTGCTCTTGCGCAGATCGGGTCGCAGGAGCGTCTTGCCAATCTTGACATTGCGTCCCGTGAACGCATGCAGGGCAACGAGATCAGCTATCAGACCGGCGAGCGCGCCCTTGATCGCAGCCTTCAGGAGCAGCTTGCCGAATGGAACCTCAGTTCATCGGACAGGGATTCAGCCGCACGATCCGTGATCAGCATGGAACAGCTCTACAATCAGCAATACGCGAACATCATGGCGAACACCAATCTGTCCGCCGATGACAGGCAGGCGCAGTTGACGGCGGCGAAGGCGCTCAGGGATCGCCAACTGGATCTTATCCAGCAACTTTATAGTATATCTTTAGACTGGGGACAGGCTGCATAAGTATAATTTTACTTTTACTTTGCAATCCATATTATAGTCGGGCCGATTTGGTGCGGTAACACCGCGTCGGCCCTAACCAAGCCCGAACACGGATGAGGTGTCGAGATGGCTTTAGCGACCAAATCAAAGGTCTGCTCTGCTTGCAAGCAGGAAAAGGGTATCGAGAGTTTCGGTAAGCGCCCAGAGTATCGGGACGGCTATCGAAACCAATGCAATTCGTGCCGATCTGCACAGACTGCGCGCTATATGAAAACGCCAGCGGGCGCTGCGACTCGGCGGGTTCGCGAAACGGAAAGTTACCGCCACAAGGACAAATGGGCGGCTCGCAAGAGAAAATACGGGCTGGATGAAACTGAGTTTGCCACGCTTCTAGCAAAGCAAGACGGGGCCTGCGCGCTATGCCGGTCGGAAAATCCGGGCGGCAGATATGGTGTGTTCCATGTCGATCATTGCCACGAAACAGGTCGGGTGAGAGGGATTCTTTGCCACGGATGCAACTCAGCGCTTGGTCGGCTTGGCGACACGGCGGAATCCATTGAGCGCGTCCTAGCTTACCTCCGGTGAAGGAGGTTCGAGTGGCTGAAAAATCTGTATGCACGATTGAAGGATGCGGCAAGAGCGTCATCGCTAGAGGGTGGTGCCACGCTCACTATAAGCGTTGGCGGCTGCACGGTGACCCGCAAGGCGGTCGCGAAAGGCCAAACGTCGAAGAATACTACCAAACCGTGGTACTTCCTTATGAAGGCGACGATTGCCTTTTCTGGCCTTTCGCAAAGGCAACCCAAGATGGGCGTTATGCCATTATGATCGGCCCTATGAAGAAGAAAGTTCTTGTCCATCGTCGCCTTTGTGAAGAAGTTGAGGGACCCGCCCCAAGCATCAAGCACGAGGCGACGCACTCTTGTGGCAACGGGCATCTTGCTTGTGTGGCGAAGCGTCATTTGTCTTGGAAGACGCATCGAGAAAATATGGCTGACAAGATCTTACATGGCACAAGTAATCGAGGCAGTCGTAATGGTTTGGCAAAGCTCAACGAGCATCAGGTACGGCGTATAAAACGCCGAAAGGGACAAGACACGACGATTGCTCTGGCAAAAAAGTACGGTGTCTCGTCGGCGTCCATCAGCCAGATTTTTACCGGGAAAGCCTGGGCTTGGGTTGAATGATCCGCAACGCGACGTTTTCGGACATCCCGCAAATCGTCCTGTTGCTCGAAGAATGCTTTGGCAGGACACACTACGCAAAGAGCGGACTTGGCGGCATCGATCGGCAAGAGGCCAAACGGCTTCTGACCACTGCGGTTCACCGGCACGGGCACAAGCAGGGCGGCGGGACATTCATTCAAGTGTCCGAAACGGGCGGGGCTATCGAGGGCCTTATCGTCGGCACACTGGCGCGGGTCTACAGCATTGGCGACAGGCTGATGGCGACTGACCTTTTCTGGATTGCATCGGATCGTGTTTCGCCCGCTGATCCATACAAACTGATGAAGAACATGATCGATTGGGCATGGTCATCGCCTGACGTGATCGAGGTCACATGCGGGACCACGGCGATCATCCAGGATCCGGAAGCGGCGGGGCGAATGCTCGATAGACTTGGAATGAAGCGTTACGGCGTCATTTGGCGCGGTGAAAGGGAATAACTATAATACGCAAGCGCGCCGGATGCTGGACACATCACGGCGCGCTCTAACCAAGCCAACCTTACAGGAGGTCGAAATGGCTACTTCACGAATATGCTCGATTCCAGATTGCGGCAAGCCACGTGACAGTCACGGATGGTGCGGTATGCACTATATGCGGTGGCGACGCTTCGGTGATCCTCTGCACGAGCCTGGAGGTCAGAAAATCAGGCGGGCGTCTTCCCTTGCGCGAGCTAACTTGATGGCTTGCCCCGAAGGCGCTCGTTTGGTTCCGCTAACGCGCGGGCGCGTCGCTATAATAGACGAAAAAGATGCTGACTTAATCGCGGGTTACACATGGTACGCAGCCAGTAGCACAAACGGGAACTTTTATGCATCGGCCTATATCGGCTCTGGTCGAAAAAACGCGGTCCGAATTTCATTGCATCGCTTGTTGATGAACCCGCGAAAGGGCCAAGTGGTTGACCATATCAACCGAGACACAATGGATAATCGACGAGCCAATTTGCGGGTGTGCGAACAAACCCAAAATTCGCTTAACCATGCGGGCCACAGAATAAGGTCATCTCGCTTCAAAGGCGTCACAGCCCACCAAGGTGCATGGATGGCGAGATTTAGAGAGAAATACCTCGGAGTATACAAGCGGGAAGAAGACGCTGCTTTGGCCTACGATCAAGCAGCTAAGTCCGCAGACCCAGAATTTGCTTGGGTGAACTTTCCATCGGAGAAGTGAAATGTCGGGCATTGCGGCAGGGATTACAAAAACCTTTCAAGTAGTTGGCAGCGCAGCAGCCCGTGTGGGCAGCGCGGTTGCTGGTGTTGGATCAAGCCTGTTCACGGCTGGGGCGTCAAGCGCTGGCATTGCGGGTGCGGCGGGCAGCGGCGGCGTTCTGGGTAACATCCTGACCGGGGCCATCAAACAGGCCGGTATCGGCGCATTGCTTGGCGGTACCATTTCAGCAGCGACCGGGGGCAGTTTCGGCAAAGGTGCGATGTGGGGCGGCATTGCGGGCGCGGCGACAGGCGGTCTTGGCGGGCTTATGACGGCATCTGGCGCTCCGCAGGTTGTTGCGGCCCAGACACCGACTGGAGTAGCCCCTACGGGCAGTTCTGCCGTTCCTGCGGCCACGGCATCGACCAGCAACGGCCTCATGAGCTTCCTCAAGAGCGAAGGCGGCGGCGCATTGGCCGGGAATCTCATTGCGGGCGTGGGTCAAGGCCTTTCGGCCTACTCGCAGCAGAAAGCAATCGAGGATCAGCAGAAGAACCTTCAGAAAAGCTACAGCGTCGATCCATCGGCCTATGTCGAAGGCGGTCGATCCATGCAGGCGAATCGCCCCGACATGCCTACGGCTGATCAGGCATATACCAGGACCCGAAACCAGTACGACCCCGCCAAGGGCCGCATCGTGAAGGTGCCTGTCTGATGGCTGGCACGTCACCAGCAGACGGCTACGGTCAAGCCGCAGCCAGCATGGGCGCTGCCGGTATTGGCGGCGTTGGAGGCACTGGGGCGAGCGGCAATCGCGGTAATAGCGGCGGCAAGGGTGGCGGTAAAGGAGGCGGCGGTGGTGGCCGTGCCGGTGGCGTCGGTTCCCCCGGTGTTGGCGGTGGATTTGACGGCAATTCCAGAGGCACCTCAGCAGCCGAGGGGTATGGGCAGGCTGCGGAAAGTATGGGTGCGGCTGGCGTCGGTGGCGTTGGCGGAACAGGCGCAAGCGGCAATCGTGGAAGCGACAATGCAAGCTCGGGCGGCGGTGGTGGCGGTGGCCGTGCGGGCGGTGTAGGCACTGCGGGCGTCGGTGGCGGGTTTGATGGGAATTCGTCCCCGGATCGCCCCGACAATCAAAACTATGGCGGCCCGAAAGGTATGGGTGGCGTTGGTGGCCTCTATATGGACACCGCCCCACTTGATGCCGCCAGAGAGTACCAGCGCGCCTATGAGACAATGAACGCTGCCGGTGTGCGTTCCGTTGGCGGTCTCATGACCGATTACACGCCATCGGCAAGGCAAGCGCAGACCGAGTCTATGAACTCTTTGCGTGATCTCAATTTGGATCGCATGACGGCTGGGATCATTAGTATTGAATCCGCCAACAACCCAAACGCCAAGAACCCAAATTCTTCAGCAACAGGATTGGGCCAGTTCATATCATCCACGTGGATGGGGATGATGAGCAAGCACTACCCTGATCTTGTGTCTACAATGACCAAGCAGCAGGTTCTGGATCTTCGGTATGACCCGGCATACGCGAAGGCGATGACAAAGGCCTATCTGGACGAAAATTTGGCCGCGCTAGAGAAGAAAGGCATATCCGTAACTCCTGCGGCTGCTTATCTCTCTCATTTTCTTGGTCCCGGAGCCGCTTCCAAGGCTCTAACGGCGGCTCCATCAACGCCTGTTTCATCTATTGTCACCAAGGATGTGCTGGCCGCGAATAGCTTTATGAAGGGTTGGTCCACAAAAGAATTGATTGGATGGGCGGACCGAAAAATGGGCCGGAATATGCCCAGTCTTTCGGACACGCCCGCTATTGGCAGGGGTAGCGCATCCTCTGCGCCAGTCTCGAAATCAAACCTGAGTGCTGCCGCCAAGGAATATCAGTATGCGGGCGTCACAAAGGCCGCAGCGCCGACCGATGTCGCGAAATATGCCTACACGTCGCGCTTCCGCGATATGTACATTTCTCCCCACTATACCCTTGAGCAGCAGGGGCTCACGCAGGCTGATCTTGACCGGCAGACACCGGAGGTTGACCGCGCCGTTATATCGCCTGGACAGAAGGCAGAGGTTGGGGCGGCGCAGCAAAATGCAAGCGTCGGACAGCCAAGCGTTGGGCAGCCATCGACATCTCAGCAAGCCGCTGCCAATGCGCCCACGTCAAGCAACGTCCCGGCCAATACCCCGACAGAGCAGCCCGCCAATCCGGCGGTGGCTGATACGCCAGCAACGCAGCCAGACGAAACGACGACGGAACAGAAGCGCGGGACGGGGGCGCAAGTCGTTGCTGGCGGTATTGACGTTCTGGCAGGCATGATACCAGGCATCGGCATCGGCGCGTCTGTGTTCAATGCCGGCGCGGCGCTGACGGGCAATCGTACCATAGGCGAGCGGCTGGTTGACGATTTTGCCAGTGGCGACAATCCGGGCGGGCCGGTTACGTCGAGGGAAGCCGATTCACTCCTTGAGCGTGAAACGCAGACCCATGGTGGTTCGAAGGTAGACAGCACTGCCTCTGACGAAGCGGCCCCGGCTAAGGACGTAAACAGGTTTGTTCGTCTTTACCTTCAGACGCCTACCGAAAAGTGGGGCAGGAACAAAGGCTTGATGACGGCTTCTGCCTAGTTCTTGGTGACAAATCCATCGAATCGACAGGAAAAGCCGTGAAAATAGGAACAGTCGTGCTCAAGGACATTGAACCGATTGCCTTGCTGTTGGATATCAAGTGTACACGAAGCATCACTGTCCGTCAGCGTAGCGGTCCACCGGCCTTCGCCTGTGCGAACTAGTTTACCCTTGCCTTCGCCCGCGCACCCAGGGACTCCGATAGCTATATCGAGATTGTCATTTTGCACAGAAAGGAAAAGTTCGCCGCCCTCCGAAACTCCCGCATAGTCGCCGGTCTCCATCGCGTACAATCGCGCAGACGTGCTTATTGCTAGGATCGCTAAGGCTGCGGTCATCAATATAAAAGGCTGACGCATTTTCACCCTCCAAAGGCGCAGCTTAGGAACAAACGAAAAAGAACCGGGCCACCACGCCCGTGTCCTCGCCCTCGGTGATCACTTTGAAGTCGTTCCCATAGGCGTCGGTGTAACTGAATTTGCAAGGACCCAAGCCGGTGCCGGCGCAAGCCTCAAGCTCGGTGTATCCTGCGTCGATGGCCCATTTTTCTGCCGGTGAATAGTCGTTGCTTCTGATGCGCTCGCGGTTGGGCACCGGCTGCCAGCCAACGCTTGAGAGTTCAGTGCGCGCCTTGCCGTAGGGCTGGTCAAATATGGTCGGAATCGATGCATGCTTCTGTGGAGAGCATTTGCCTGACGGGTCGTAAAACCCTTGTGCTCCGGCGATCAATGGGACGGCACAAAAGGGCACAAACGCAGCGGATAAGATCGCAAGGAAGCGGTTGCGGTTCAATTTTTGCATGCGGCCCACTCCTGTTCTGATTGGTCGAAGCAGAAGCCGTTCGTTTTCAGTCCCGCCCCAATGGCATCCAGTCTGTCGCAAGCCGCGTCGGACTGTTCCTTCGTGAGCTTCGTTCCACCGAGGCTTTCCGCCTGTCTGCACTCGATCCGTGTGGCGTTATAGGACTTGATGACATTCTCAGAGTTGAAGTCAGCCCATGCCAATGACGGCATGAATAGAGCCAGGACTGCGAGAATTCTGATCATTGGCTTCTCTCCTGCCCTACATGTAGTGAAACGATTGTGGCGGCGCTACCCTATCCACCATAGGGTGTTAGTATAGCGCTTCTCAGAGGGGTTGTGATCGATCGCCGGAGGTTTGGTCATTCAGAGTATTTAACATATGACACTGTGGCGTACCAAGACAGTGACTTAAGCTGGATGTTCTTTAGGTGTCCATATTCTAGATCGTAGCTATTCAGAGACCAGCAGCCTGCGTACCTTGCGGAAGGCGCTAAAATGCGGTCGCTAGATGAATATTGTGAGTAAACATCTGCGCTGAAGCCGGGTCGCTTTGCCGACAGAGTGAAGGATATGTAGTCTATCGACTTGGGTGTCCCGTTATATGCAGAAACTTCGATTGGATAATTTTTGTCGCATCGTTCGCTAAATTCTGCCGACATCTCGACCTTAGAAAGCATGCGCTTGCTCGCAGCCTCCAGATGAGAGTTGTACAACCACGCTACAACGCCGATTGTGCCGAGCACAGCCAAGAGGCCGCCTACTTGGCGAGGAAATGCAAAAAGCAGGAACAGAAATATTCCTGCACCTACGACCCAAGCCAACCTAAGCCCTCCATCCCTGCCTTATGAAAGCAGGCTCGGCAAAATGTGTCGAGTCAGGTTTTCTTCAGTAGGCCGTTAGATTTGGATATCAGTTCATCCACATCGTGTAATCGCTGACGTAGTTCAAACATTTCCCTGCGGGCAAGCTCGATTTGCTCCACCATAAGCGCCTCACGGTCAATCGCCTTGGAGACACCGGGCTTAAACGTCATTTCAAGCCGAGCGATGATTTCTGCCGTCATTGAACGGTGATTTTCTTTTGCAGCCGCTTCAACCTTCGACCGCAGGTCGTCAGGGAACCGAAGCCGGAAATGCGGGTCGTCTCTTGCCATGCCACACATATGCACAAAATTTCGCTTGACTGATATGCCACACCGTTACATAACGGTTGTGTTGTATAACCGTGTGGCAAAGGAGACTTGATGGCGCGCGATGACGGACACTTCCGGCTTCGCATCCCTGATGATGTGAAAGACTGGATTCGCGGCACTGCCGCGAGAAATATGCGGTCGATGACTGCTGAAATTAATTACGCTCTTCGCGAGCGGATGCGGGCAGCGACGGGGGAGGGCGTAGGAAACCATGCCCCCGCCGCTGCTTCCAGAACCGACGCCTTGCATGGCGTCAATTCCTCAACCCGGCCTTGCAGGGCCGGATCATATCCACTCAAGGGACAAGGACCCCTTAAATGAACACTCACGAACATAATGCATTCCCCGTGGTCACGGAAGGCCAGATCGGGGAGGGTGTCGTTCAGACGGTAAACGCCCGCGACCTTCATGCCTTCCTGCGTGTCGGGAAGGACTTCTCGAACTGGATCAAGGATCGGATCGACCAGTACGGGTTCACGGAAAACGTGGATTACGTGGTTTTCGCCGAAATTGGCGAAAACTCCCGAGGTGGCCGTCCGGCCAAGGAATACGCCCTGACGCTCGACATGGCGAAAGAGCTTTCCATGGTCGAGCGCAATGAGCAGGGTAAGAAAGCCCGCCAGTACTTCATCGAATGCGAGCGGGTGGCAAAGGACAAGACCGACCCTCTGAAGGTGCTGAACGATCCCGAAGCGATGCGTGGTCTGCTTCTCTCATATTCGGAGAAAGTCCTGTCGCTGGAATCACGCATCGAGGCGGACCGGCCAAAGACCGAATTCTATGACGCCTATCTGAACGCAGACGGGCTGTACGGGCTCCAGAACGCTGCTCGCGCGCTGAATTGTCGTCCGAACCTGTTCATCCGGTGGCTCAAGGAGAATTACCTGTTCTACCAAGGCGGCAACTTGGTGGCTCGTATCCAGCACATCCAGGCGGGGCACTTCGAGGTGAAGACGACGATTGTGGACGACAAGGTACGTCCGCAGGCCTTCGTCACTCCCAAGGGGCTCAAATATCTGGATGCGCGTGTTCCTGATCACATCCGCGCGGCAGTGGCATAGGAGGTGGCGAAATGCAGGCAGCGGCGAAAACCCAAACCATCACCGGCGTAGCCCAGGTCAACGAAATCCTCGCCTCGGTCGAGATGACCGGTGCGAAAAGCGTCAACGATCAACTGGTTGAACTGGCTACGATGTTCAAGGAAGCGGCGAAAATCATCGACCCGACCATTACCGGGGCGTGGTTTGGACACGATCCGAACGAAGGCACTCTATTCTTTGTCAATCTGGAGCGGAAAGGCCGCTCAATCCTCTGATCATGAGTTAGGGCGGCTCCAAGTAGCCGCCCTTATTACAGAAGGGAATCCACCATGGAACAAGAACCGGGTGGCTCAATGCCGCGTGGGCCTATGTCTGCCGATCCCGGCATGGGACAGCAGATGCCGCAACAGATGCCGGGACAGGGTGCTGGTCCAATGTCCGGCAATATGGGCGGTGATCCGAATGCGGCCACACCTGAAGAACAGCAGCAATATGACCAGATCGTCGCGAAAGCCTACGACCTGATCTATGACAACAAGACCATGCCCGCCATTGTCGAGACGCTGAAAGGCGAAGGCGATCCGATTGAAGGACTGGCAAGAACCACGTCGTCCGTCATGCTGCGCGTCATCCAGAGCGGGATGCAGGCCAACGTTCCGATCAATGGCGAAGTGGCCTTTCATGCCGGAACGGAAGTGTTCGAGGATCTTGCCGATCTGTCGCGCGAAGCTGGCGTGAAGGACTACACGCAGGACCAGGACGGGATGGAAAAGGCCTATTTTCTGGCGCTGGACTATTCCAGGCAAGCTTTTCAGGACGCCGGGATTCTTGACCCGGCTGCGGCGGACGCCGATCTTCAGGCGCTTCAGAAGATGGATCAGGACGGGCAGCTTGAACAGATGATGATGGGGCTTGCCGAGCGCGATGCTGGCGGCAGGCAGCCTCAATCACGCGGCTTGATGACGGCGGGGGCTTAACATGGCAGGATTTCTGGCAGCTCTCGGCGGCGCAATGACCGGCCTCGGCACGGGGCTTGTGGAGAACGCGCGCGCCAAACGTGAGGCAGCAATCGAAAACATGCGCATGCAGATGCAGATGCAGCGCGATCAGGCGGATCGCGATTTCCGGGCGGGTGAGACGGACAAGACGTTGGCCGCGACGGCTGAACAGAACAGGCTCAACAGAGAGCAGGCCGAAAGGCTTGCGGGGGCGAAGGTGGAAGCAAGAACCACATTCCGCCCCATGACTGTCGAGGAAAAGCAGGCGGCGGGTATTGATCCCAAAATCCCTGCGCAGATCGATAGCAACGGCAAGATTGACACAATCGGGTCGCCCGGAACAAACATCACTGTCGATACGGGGACAATTCCCGCCGGTTACAGGGCCAACCGGGATTCGGAGGGGCGCATTATTTCAATTGAGCCGCTTCCCGGAAGCCCTGCTGGCTCCGATGCGGAGAAGGCGCGCGAAGCGTCCGAAAATCGGGAGAAAGCTGAAAAGGATCGGTCGAACCTCATCACGACGGAAATCGATCGCGCCCTTGGTGTTATGGATGATGGCGGCCTTCCAAGCACGGGAATGGGGGCCAAGCTCAGTGACATTCCGTGGACGAACGCCAAGGCGCTTTCCGCCCTGCTGGCAACGATCAAGGCGAACATCGGCTTTGCAGAGCTAAACAGCATGCGCCAGCAATCCCCAACCGGCGGCGCGCTCGGCAACGTTACGGAGAGGGAGCTTGAGTTCCTTCAGTCTGTGGCTGGCAATCTTGACCAGTCTCAGGATGCCGACCAACTTCGCTACAACCTCAACCGTCTATGGAACACCTATATGGATGTCATCCACGGGCAAGGGAAAGGCCCAGAGCGCCGTGACTTGAACTGGAGGCCCGGAGAGAGCGAGTCCCCCCAGAATGGCAACGCGACCAGCGGTCGAGCTGGCAAAGTGCAGTGGAGCATCGAATGACTACGCTCAACATTGAAGGCAAGCGCGTAACCGTTGACGATTCTTTCCTCTCGCTTTCACCTGAAGAACAGGAGGCGACCGTCAACGAGATTGCCCGCCAGATGGGTGTTTCTCAGACCGATGCCGGGAAAGCACCTCCCGGCCCCGCGCGTGACAGGAGCATCTTCCAGGCTTTGACATCCGGGTCTCAGGCTGGCCTTATGATGGGATTTGATGACGAGATCGGCGCTGCGATGCTGGCTCCGGTGGACGCAACCATCGATTATTTCCGGGGAGACGGCTTTGACCTTGGGCGGGCATACAACCGCAAACGCGAAATCCTGGACGCTCAAAAGGACCAGATGCGTGAGGCTCACCCGATAGCGCACATGGCTGGCGAAGTAGCTGGCGGCATGGCGCTTGGTGGCGGTGCACGCCGTGGCGGGCAGGGCGTTCTCGGACTTGGGATCGCGGGTAAAGGATCAAGCCGCGCAGCCCAATTGGCAACCACCGGACTTGAGGCGGGCCTATATGGCGCGGGCTACGGCGCGGGCGAGGCAGATCCGGGTGAGAGGATGCAAGGAGCTGCTGAAGGCTTTGCTACCGGAGCGACGGTGGGAACGGGCGTTTCTGCGGCACTCAGCCCCGCCGCGCGTTACATCAACAAGATTATTTCAAGGCCAGCCGGTAAGTTAGACGACGCGGCGTCTGCCGTCATTGATGAGGCGGGCGATACTGTAAGTGATGCCATTTCCAGAAAGGCGTCGAGCGCAACCAAGGCCGAATCCAGTCAACTGTTCAACGCATCGGAAAATTCCGGAGTGCGCTTTGTGCCGGAAGCTGTTTCATCTCTGGGGAAGCGTTTGAAGCTGGCGGCTGGGCGGATCAACGATAAACTTCGACCCAAAACAGCCGGGTATGCCGACGAGATAGATGCCGTGTTCAATGGCGAGATGTCGCTTGAGGACTTCGAGGAATTTCGGCAGGTTCTTGGCAAGGAGATGAAAGGGGCGAGTGAGAACGATGCCCGTACGCTAGGGGCCATGAAACGCGTTCTCGACAATTTCGCAGACAACGCCAAAAGCACCGATCTCACCGGCGATGCCAACGGTGTCAAACTCCTTCGGGCGGCCCGTGCAAAATGGGCGACAGCCAAGAAAACCGAGATTATCGAATCCATCATCGATTTGGCCGACGTGAAGTCGGGCCGCTATACCCAGTCCGGTGTTGCCAACACGATCCGAGAGAAGATGTCGGGCCTATACAAGCAGATACAGGACGGCAAGGTTAAGGGGTTCTCAGAGGAAGAAGTGAGCATGATCCGTCAGATGGCAAAGGGCGGGTCGGACTCCAAAATCCTGAATACATTGGCGAAGTTCGCGCCACGCGGGCCTGTTTCCATCACACTCGGTCAGGTCATCGGCGGGATCATTCCGGGCGGAAACATCGCAGTTCCTATTGCGGGCGCTGCCGCTGCTGCCGCGAAGGATCGCGCGGCCATATCAGGTGCGGAAGCTTTGATTGAGGTAATCGGCGGCAGATCGCAGCCTAAGCCGAACGTCGCCTTGAGCGGAACCAAAGGAGCACCCAGCGTAGGAATCGGGGTGACGAGTGGAAAAGATAGATTGAAAGAACGGCTATACGGCCCGCAATGAGGGCGTAGACCGGCGTCAAAGCCATTGTAGCCAGAAGCCCGCCAGTCCATCCAAGCCACAGGACCAGGTATTCCATGATGGTCGTGACGAGCCACATGGTTGCAATCGCGGTTGTTGTCATACCGAAGAACAACAACGCATCTTTCCCAAAGAACGGCTCTACTTTCCCTTCACGCTGCCACTCGGTGGGGTGAAGGTCCACAATCGACGGTTCTTTTTCGCGCATCCCCGCTGAATATCACGGTGGTCGCGGTCGCGCCACTACCTCAAAACAACAATCCCTCCCGAAAATCCGCCACCACGCCCTGTCGTGAGCTTTGGCGCGAGATGAAAGGAATACCCATGAAAACCAGCCCCGCTGGTCGACAGGCCATTGCTCGACATGAGGGCAACAGGCTGAAAGCATATCCAGACCCGGCAACGAAAGGCGAGCCCTATACGATCGGGGTCGGCCACACGTCAGCCGCTGGCCCGCCCAAGGTCACGAAGGGCATGACCATCACGGCGGAGGAATCTGACGCGATCCTGACCCGCGATCTGGCGACCTTCGAACGCGCTGTTGAACGGGCCGTGAAGGTTCCCGTCACTCAGAACCAGTTCGACGCTATGGTGTCTCTGGCCTTCAACATTGGCGGCGGCAACTTTGCCAAGTCAACTCTGGTCAAGAAGCTGAACGCTGGTGATATTGCCGGGGCAGCAGATGCCTTCCTGTCTTGGAACAAGGCGGCGGGCAAGGTTATGAAGGGCCTTAAGACGCGGCGGGCGGCGGAACGCAAGCTGTTTCTCAGTGGCGGCTCTGCTCCTGTAGCCAAGCCAGAAGAACCGAAGAACGAACCCCGTTCCCAGCCCAACGAGTTCGACTCGATCCTGCACAATGGATCACGCAGCCAGTTTGTGAAAAGGCTGCAACAGAACCTGAACACGCTTGGATATGGCCCTGTCATGGTCGATGGCAGGTTTGGCGATCAGACCGAGACTGCCGTTGTCGCCTTCCAGCACGATAACGGTCTGGAGCCTGACGGATGGGCGGGGCCTCACACACTCGAAGCCATCGGCAAGGCCATCAAAGACCGAGAGACGGCGCCAAAGATCGCAGCGGCCAAGGACGTTGTGGATGATGCTGCAAGCAAGGGCATTTCCAAGACGGAAGTGATCACGACCGTAACCGGTGTTGGCGGCGTTGCAACTGTCGTCAAGGAGACGGTGGACAGCGTGAAGGATGGCGCGAGCTCACTGCTAAGCCTTGGACCGTGGATCCTGCTTGCTCTCGTGATCGCGGGCGGTGCTGCATTCGTGATCTGGGATCGTCGCAGGAAGCGCCTCGCTGCCAATGCGGCAAAGGCGGTGATGTGATGGATGAGATCAAACGTCTAGCCAAGACATTCGCGGTGTTTCTGCCTGTCTTTGTCGTGGCGACATTGCTCACGGTGGCGGCGCTCGCGATTGGTTTCGTAGCAGGGATAATGTGGTGATGTTCTCCCTCCTGAACCCCTACCTCATCGGCGGGGCGCTTGCCGCCCTTATCCTGACCAATGCCGCAACCGGGCTCTATGGCTATTCCAAGGGCAAGGAAGCGGTACTCAACCGGCTGAAAGACGACCGGATCACTGTTCTGAAGGACGGCGTCAAGATCGACAATGACGTGCTGGCGTCTGACGATTTCGGTCTCTGCGACAAACTTGGAGGCTGCGAATGAACCTGATGCGCGCAACCTGTGCACTTTTTGCACTTATTGTCCTATCCGGCTTCACCGGGTGCCAGACCACGGCCCTGTCCACTCCATGTGACGTTCTGGTGCCGATCACTCCTCTCCCGGCCACCAATACCTATCTCGTGAAACAGGACCGGAAAACAGCGGAGCAGATCGCCAAGCATCGCGGGCGCTACCAGCAGTTCCGGTGTTCCTGATGGACTGGCTCGACTCTCTGCTCGTCACAGGCGTTGCCTGCGCCATTCTCATCATCATCGAACTCTGGCTCTGGGATCACTAAGACGTGCCTGATGAAATCAACCAGATTGTTCGACGCCTCGATACGGTCGAGCGCAACACAACTGATCTCGCCAAGAGCGTGACCAACATCACGGAAGAACTCTCCGATTTAAGCAAGCCTCTGCGAGAACTTGAGGTGGATCGGGAGGTCCGCAAGGAACGCGACAAGAACCTCTATTCGCGTCTGGACCAGATCGAAACCAGCATTGAGAAGGTGCACAATCTTGGATGGTGGGTGCTCGGAACATTCGGCGCGTCAGCCATCGCGCTGATAGCCAATTTCATGTTCAAAGGCGGTTTCTATGTCCAATAGGATGATTTCACGCATCACGGCTTTTGCTCTTGTGATGTTCAAGACGTTTTGCAGCGTGATCATCCTCTTTGCCATGCTGTTCACCGTCTGGGCCGTAGGGCCGGAAATCGAGACTCGCTATTTCCCCGTGGTATCCAAGCTGACCATTCTCGACGCTCGTGCCGACGAAGATGGCAACACTGTTCTCGACGCCGAATTCACCAAGATCAGGAACTGCGAGTATCTGGGCCTCGCATGGTTCCGCGCCCTACCCGGCGGCATGGGGTTCGAGCGCGTACCTGTAGAGATCATGCGGCAGGAGAACGATACGTCCAGTCCAAACCGCCCAACAGGTACCCAAAGGGCAGGGCCTTGGATCGTACACATGACCCCAGATGATTTGAGGAACCGCAGCTTCTCACGGCTGATGCATCGGTGTCACGGGCTATGGGTGACGACGACAGATTTCTTTCCCTGATCACGGCCTTCGCATCATGGTGGGTCGGCAAGCGCTTCATTGATCTTGCCGATGATTGGACCATAGGCAAGAAGCCCAACGCCGAATAGCCTCACCTATCCCCTTTCGCCGCCGGGTTCCTTGATTGGGGCTCGGCGGTTTTTCTATTTCAGGCCTTCGCAACGAAGTTGATATGTGCCCGCTTGGTACTTGCGCAGATTGCCAGCGCGCATATTCAGGTGACGCGGACACATGCCGTTGGCCTTATGAGGCTTGCACATTATGCATCCTGCCCTTGCAGACTTTGGGCGCTTCCGTTTGTGGTGCATTGTGATCTCCGATCTCAGCCGGTGCGCCCCTATGGCGCTCGGGCATGATCGGGTGGCTTTCGTCACTCATAGCAAACCCTATCATTTCTGCGGATTCTCGTCTACGCTATCAGGATCACTCCAACTCCACTGGAATAACGTTGTACATGGCTTCTTTGGGTATTTGGGCTATTCGGGTTCTGCGCCGCATCCCTCATTCCCGCGCCTTTGATGAGCACTTAACGCGGTGCGCGTTTGCCGAGATATTTTTTGACGAGCACCTGACCATCGCAAAGGTGCTCGGCCTATCACGTTGCGATAGAATTGAGGGTGCCCAGCGCTTCGAAAGCAGCGCGCTTCTGGACGGCAATGGGACCATTCATTAAACTTTACCTGTCCGATCCCGCCGCTCCACCATGGCAATCCAAGCTTCTTTCAATGCGTCGATGGCGTCCTGCCTTGTCTCGCATCTGCCAGCGTCCGACAGGTTCCAGCCCTTGTAACAGGCACTGCCAGCCCACTGCCATTCCGTTCCGCCCTGAGGCTTGATATCCCGGAAGACGCGGCCAATCTGCTGGCCCGCTTCGTCATACGCGACGAAATCAGCGGGTACGTCAGCCCAGGTTCTGCGCCATTCGAGTTTCATGCGGGGTTTAGATAACTTTTGACTTGGCTAGCATTCCGCGCGCCCTTGTGAGGTCTGCTTCCAAGGTGTCAATACGGTCGCGCAATGGAATGATGTTTGATGCTATTGCTTCAGCAATTCGAGACCTGAGAAGATCCTCAGCAACTGACCACAGGTCCGTGTTTGGTGTTTCGTCTCGAAGCTCATTCGCTTCCTTCAGATATTTGTGCACTATGGCGCGCGCGACCGGAACGAACTCGCGATACTCGGAGTGCTGCATGGTTGGTGGCAAAAGTACCAGATCCGCATCATTTCCCGGTGTGGCCGTGTGATGGTAAACCAAATCGTCAATTTCTGTCATCATCATCTCCAAGGCATAGGCAGGCCCGTTCGCGAGCCTGCCTGTTGTCGATTCATGCCACCTCGAACATCTCACCAACATTGACCGTAACGCCGGTGGTCAGCATCCCGTCATGTTCGCTCAAGGATCGGATCTGGAAGTCGAACTGTCCGTGTTCCATGTCCCATGCCTGGAAGCCGTTCGACGCATTGCCGTCATTGTCGATCAGATCGATGAAGAACGCCAGATTGATGCTGTCCTGCTTGACCGTACCTGGTCCGTTGCCGGTTTCCAGAAAGCGCAGATCGCCGTTCTTGTCGACCGCAACGAACACGTTGTTGCCGGCGTCGTAGTTGAACGTCAGCCATTCCTTGGCTGCGGTCGGGTTTATGTCTACCAGTATCTGGGCATTCGCAAACTCGGCAGTCTGGTCATAGATCGAATAATCCACGTTCCAGCTCGCACGGTCGGTTCGTGTTCCGCTGGCACCATGAACACCGTCCTGCTGATAGCCGCCGTCGACATTGTACTTGTCACCGCCTGCATCGGTCGGCGCGGCATCTTCACCAGTCCGGTAATGCACCTTCAGGCCAACAGCGCCTTCGATTACAGGCTCCGGTAGTGGGACGCCGTAGAAGGTGTGCAGGAACTTCTGGAACGTTGTCGGCTCCGTCACCGACTGACGACCGTGCCATCCCTCTGCCGTGTTTCCAGAGCCGAAGAATGTATGTCCGTTTGCATCCTGCTCGTGATCACTCAGGACGCCGTATGAAAGAACTTTCCTTGCCATTGTCATTATCTCCAACCGGGCACATGCCCCGTCTGGGCTCCGCTACGAGCGCAGGCGGCGCAGGTGCGGGTTAGGCTGGCGGAACGTGCCGTATCGGTATTCGGGCCCCTTCGGCGCGGCGGATCATGTCTGCTGTCCCGCGTCCACCGGGGAATGCCACGACCAAATCAGGCTTCCCCTCATCGATCATGAGTTGGTTTCGAATAGGCCCAGCAGCTTTGCCGAGGGCCTTCCAATCGGCAGGGAACTCATAAAGAGGGAAACCAAACCGCTTCGCCCATTCGGCAGCGAGAGTGTCGGCCCCTTTTGCCGCACCGCTAATGATGGCGCTGACTTCTGGAGGGCCAAGTCCGTCAAGGACATTCCAGAGATACGCCTTGTCGGAGTAGTTGCGTCCGCCGCAAACAAGAACGCGCATCACATCCCTCCCACATGCGGGGAAGGGGATGCGAAACGACGCGAAAAAGGTGCGGGTAAGACACGAAATTGTGTAAGGTTTTCAGCGCGTGGAAGCGGTTCGATATCGCGCATTGGTGCGGGGATGCTGATGTAATACGCTGTTGAAATCATTTTGATTTTCCATCCTTGTTTGAAACAATAACGGATGGTTAATCCGGACCGCATCGTCCTTGAGGGGCGCCTGAAGGAAGGAAGAAATGACAGTTGAGATCTTGCAGAATTCCGGCGAGGAAGCCGCGCCAATTCATTTTGTCGCCAAAGGTGCATTGAACGAGGCCGGTCTCGAAGCCCGTGTTCTCCAGTGGGCGAGGGCAAACGACTTTTCGGGGGAGGCGGGTCAATTTCTGCTGCTGCCGCATACCGATGGCGGTGTCGCTGGCGCGCTGTATGGTACCGGAGGCCCGGACGAGATCAATCTTTCTGCGGGCACGCTCGGCAAGCGTCTGCCCGAAGGTCTCTGGCGGATCGATGGTGATGCCCCAGCAGCAGAACAGCGGCTTCTGGGCATCATGCTCGGCAATTACGCTTTCACCCGCTATGGCAAGAAGGCCGGACGCAGCCTGCGCGTCGTCGCACCCGCCGGAACCAACGTCGAGCGCGTCCGGCGGATCGGGTCCGCCGTTCATCTTGTGCGCGATCTGATCAACACCCCGACAAATGACATGGGGCCTACGGCGCTGGAAGCCGCCACGCGGGAACTGGCCTCGGTGCATGGCGCTTCAGTCACGACAATCGCCGGCGATGATCTGCTTGCGAATGGCTTCCCCATGATCCATGCGGTGGGCCGCGCAGCGTCCGACGCTCCACGCCTGATCGACCTGATCTGGGGAGAGCCGGAAGCGCCGAAGGTCACGCTCGTTGGCAAAGGGGTCTGTTTCGATACTGGTGGTCTCGACATCAAGCCCGCATCCGGCATGCTCCTGATGAAAAAGGATATGGGGGGAGCAGCGAATGTTCTTGGTCTTGCCTCGATGATTATGGCAGCGGGATTGAAGGTGCGGCTGCGCGTGCTGATCCCGGCTGTCGAGAACGCCATCGCGGGAAATGCTTTTCGCCCCGGCGACGTATTGCCCTCCCGCAAGGGCATTTCCGTGGAGATCGGCAACACAGACGCCGAGGGGCGGCTCGTGCTCGGGGATGCCCTGGCACTCGCCGATGAGGAGCAGCCGGAAATCCTGATCGATATGGCGACGCTGACGGGTGCTGCGCGGGTTGCGCTCGGCCCCGAGCTTCCTCCCTTCTTCACCAATGACGAGCGATTTGCCGGAGAACTCTCCGAAGCCGCCACCGTCGTCGAGGATCCCGTCTGGCGCTTGCCGCTATGGAAGCCATATGAGGCAAGGCTCGCCTCGAAGATCGCCGATACAAACAATGTCACGTCGGATGGCTTTGCCGGCTCGATCACGGCGGCGTTGTTCCTGCAGAAATTCGTCGAGCGATCGGCGACGTGGGTTCATTTCGACATATTCGGCTGGAACCCCCTGGAGAAGCCTCATTGTCCGGTCGGAGGCGAGGCGCAGGCAATTCGGGCGATCGAGCACGTTTTGGCAAAACGCTTCGCTGGATGAGCCGTCGAAACGGAAGCGAAACGATTTTCGGTCATGCCATTTCCCTATGGCGACCGAACTTCGTCCCAGTCAGGCTTTGCGCCTCTGGCAAACCGTTTCCTTGTCGGAGGTGCGCGACGACGCGCCCGATCTGACCCTGCGTCAGATGGCCATCCTGCTGCACGTCTATCTGGAGCCGCCGCCGCACACGATCCGCGATCTCGCGAGGCTGCTGGATGTAACCAAGCCGGTCATCACCCGCGCCCTCGACACAATGGGCGCCATGGGGCTGGTCACGCGGTATCGAGATGACGCGGACCGCCGCAACGTGCTTGTCAGAAGAACCGTCGCGGGGGCATTGTATATCGAGCGCTTCGGCGACCTGATCATCGCGAAAGCCAAGGAATTGCCGTCTTGACCCTCCTCGATCATCGTTTGAACGCCTTCAGACCCGATCTCGCCGATTCCCGGCTGAAGGGGCGAGTTGAGGCGGAGACGTTTGTTGCCGGTCAGCCGCGCCGCATCGTCGTGCCGGTTGCCGATGTGAAGCGGTCGCCCGATGAGGGGTCCGGCCTCGATACCCAGCTTCTTCTCGGCGACGACGTTCATGTGTTTGAGGAGAAGAACGGATGGTCATGGCTGCAGTCTGATCGCGACGGCTATGCAGGCTATGTTGCGTCGGCCGCCGTTGGCAAACGCGCAAGCGTGTTTACCCATGTCGTTTCAGTGCCGCGTACCTTCGTCTATCCGCGGCCTGATCTGCGCCAACCGCGCTCGCGCGCGCTGTCCATGGGATCGCAGGTCGCCGTGGTAGGTCTGGCGGAAACGCGCAACACGGTCTACGCGCTGACCGGCGATGGTGAGGCGATTGTCTCCAGCCATCTGCTGGAAATCGGAGAATGCGCGGCCGACTACGTATCGGTCGCCGAAACGCTGATCCACACGCCCTACCTTTGGGGCGGCGCCAGCGGTTTCGGCATAGACTGTTCCGGGCTCGTGCAGCTATCCATGCGCATGTGCGGCCTGAGCGTATTGCGTGACACGGATATGCAGTCGCGGTCGATCGGTGCGCCACAGCTGGCAGGATCCAATCTGACAGGTCTGCAACGGGGAGATCTGGTCTTCTGGAAAGGCCATGTGGCGATCATGACGGACCCCGCCAATATGATCCACGCCAGCGGTCACACCATGCTTGTGTCTCAAGAACCGCTGCGAGACGCTGTCGCTCGCATTGAGCCATTCTACGGCCTGCCGACCGGTTTTCGTCGACCCTAATACCCGGCTTTGCGATCGACGAGATTGCGCAAGGGTTCGCCGCGTTCGAATGCGTCCATCTGTTCGATCATGGGCGGCACCAGCCGAGCCGGATCGGAGGTAGCCGCAGCGTGCGGGGTGACAAATACCTTCGGGTGCGTCCACATCGGGCTTTCGGCAGGAAGCGGCTCGGTCTCGAAGACATCGAGCGTCGCCTCCTTGAGAACGGAGGTGTCCAAAGCCCGAAGAATGTCGGCGTCTTTCTGGAGTCCGCCGCGTCCGGCATTGATCAGCACGGCGCCCCCAAGCGGATTGTCGCGGCGCAGGCCGTTCAAAAGTTGAGTATCGATGATGCCCTTCGTATCGGGCGTCAGCGGCAGAAGCACGACCAGAATATCGGTCGATGCGAGAAATGAACCGAGTTGGCTCTGACCGTGGAAAGTGGTCACGCCCGCAACGTCCTTCGGCCGACGGCTCCACCCGTTTACATTGAAGTTCAATGCGAGCAGGGCCTGGGCCGCGGCAGTGCCGAGTTCACCAAGCCCCATGACGCCGACTGTGACCTCGCCGGCCTGCGGCTGGGCTGGTTCGTACCAGAGCCTGTCTTTCTGTTGCTGGCGGTACAGCAGGCCCTGTCGAAGATGATCGAGCACCCGCCAGACGACATATTCCACCATCGGCTGCGTGAGGGTGTGGTCCACCACGCGGACAATGGGAACGTCAGGCAAGGTTGGGTCCGCCAGCAGATGATCGACGCCCGCTCCGACCGAGAAAATCGCTCGCAGGTTTGGATAGCTCTTCAGGCGGCTGCCATCCTGACGCCAGACCAGCGCGTAGTTGATCGTCGGATCGCTTGGATTGGCGGTCTCCAGAACGGCGTCGCGCTTTCCTTCAAATGCCGCCTGCCATGCATGCGGATCGTAGCCCGAGATGGCCAGCAGGACGCGGCCCCTTGGTTTCGTCGTCATATGCTATTCCTGTTTACTCGTTGACCACACCCGCCGGCGCGGTCTCGACGTTGAACGCAGCCGATATCAATGCCCGAGTGTAGTCTGTCTGTGGCCGCTCGAATATCTGCTCGGACGATCCGCTCTCCACGATCTGGCCATTGCGCATCACAATCACCTTGTTCGCCAGCGCCCTGACGACCTTCAGGTCGTGACTGATGAACAGGTAGGCGAGATTGTGCCGGGCCTGCAGATTGCGCAAGAGGTCGACCACCTGTGCCTGCACACTCATATCCAGCGCCGAGGTCGGTTCGTCGAGCATGACGAAACGAGGCTTCAGGACCATCGCTCTAGCGATGGCCACCCGCTGACGCTGCCCGCCTGAAAACTCGTGGGGGTAGCGGAAGCGCGTGGCCGGTTCGAGCCCCACTTCCTTGAGCACCGCCACGACGCGCTCGTCACGTTCGCTGGCCGACAGCTTGGGCTCGTGGATCTTCAGCCCTTCCTCAATGATCTCGGCGACCGACATGCGCGGGCTCAGCGAGCCGAAGGGATCCTGAAACACGATCTGCAATTCGCGCCGCAGCGGCCGCATCTCGGTGAAGGAAAGTCTGGCGATGTCGCGTCCGCCGAAGTCGATAGCGCCGGTCGACGAAATCATCCGCGCCAGCGCAAGCCCGAGCGTCGTCTTGCCGGAGCCGGATTCGCCAACCACGCCGAGCGTTTGCCCGGCCTCGACATGCACATCGATACCATCAACCGCCTTCACATAGCCGACCGTCTTGCGCATGAAACCTTGCTTGATCGGGAACCAGACCTTGATGTCCTGCCCCTTCATCACCGTCTCTGCATCTGCCTTGGTGGCGGGGGGGCTCCCCTTCGGCTCTGCAGAAAGCAGCTTGCGGGTATATTCGTGCTGCGGATTGGCGAAGATTTCCTCGGTCGGCCCGGCCTCGACGATCTTGCCGTGCGTCATCACACAGACCCGATCCGCGATCTTGCGGACGATGCCCAGGTCGTGGGTGATGAACAGCATAGACATGCCGTTGCGTTCCTTGAGCTGGTCGAGCAGTTCGAGGATCTGCGCCTGCACCGTCACATCGAGCGCGGTCGTCGGCTCGTCCGCGATCAGCAGCTGCGGCTCGTTGGCCAGCGACATCGCGATCATCACGCGCTGGCGCTGACCGCCTGAAAGCTGATGCGGGTAGGCGCCGAGCCGGCTCTCGGGATCGCGTATGCCCACGTCCTTCAGCAGCTCGAGCGTCCGTGCTCGCGCGTGGCGGTCGCCCAGGCCCTGGTGAAGCTTGAGCACCTCGACGATCTGCTGCTCGATCGTGTGCAGCGGGTTGAGCGAGGTCATCGGCTCCTGGAAGATCATGGTGATCCGGTTGCCGCGCACCTTTCGCAATTCGTGCTCGTTGAGCGCCATCAGGTCCTTGCCTTCGAAAAGGATCTGCCCGGATGGATGGCTGGCGGCGGGATATTGCAGTAGTTTCAGCACCGACAAAGCCGAGACGGACTTGCCGGATCCGGATTCTCCGACCAGTGCGACCGTCTCTCCCTTGCCGATATCGAAGGAAATGTGATCGACCGCGGTCGTGGTGCTGCCGCCCTGGGTAAAGGTGACGGAGAGGTCGCGGACCGACAGCAGGGGAGCCTGTGAACCGCTCATCTGAACGTCTTCCGCGGATCGAACGCATCGCGCGTTGCTTCACCGATGAAGATCAGCAGCGACAGCATCAGCGAGATGACCACGAAACCGGAGATGCCGAGCCATGGCGCGTTGAGGTTGCGCTGGCCCTGACGCAACAGCTCGCCCAGCGAGGCAGAGCCGGGCGGCAGGCCGAAACCGAGGAAGTCCAGCGAGGTCAGCGTCGTGATCGAGCCATTGAGGATGAAAGGCAGGAAGGTCAGCGTCGCCACCATGGCGTTGGGCAAAAGGTGTCGCAGCATGATCGTCCGGTTGGGCACGCCGAGCGCGCGCGCGGCATTCACATATTCGAAGTTTCGGGCTCGCAGGAATTCGGCGCGAACCACGCCGACGAAGCCGACCCATGAGAACAGGAGCATGATGCCCAGCAGCACGAAGAAGCCCGGCGGCAGAACGGCGGCGATGATGAGGATCAGATAGAGAACCGGAATTGATGTCCATATCTCGATGAATCGCTGGAAAAGAAGGTCAGTCCAGCCCCCGAAATATCCCTGCACGGCGCCTGCGGTCACCCCGACGATGGCCGAGGCGATGGTCAAGACAAGGCCGAAGAGAACGGAGATGCGAAACCCGTAGATCACTCTTGCCAGAACGTCTCGCGCCTGGTCGTCAGTGCCCAGCCAGTTCCAGTTTCCGACCACGCAGTTCGGATCGTCCGCGCCCAGCGGATAGCGCTGGCAGCGCTCTCCCTTGGTGTAGCGCCAGCTCGGCTTGGCGGGGGCCGCCTGCGGTATCTCGTTGTTGACCGTGCGGTAGGAGTAGCGGATAACGGGCCAGATCATCCAGCCATTGGCTTCTATCTCGTCTTGGATGATCGGGTCGCGGTAGTCGGTAACCGCTAGGAACCCGCCGAACTTCTCTTCCGGATAGTCGACGACCGTCGGGAACAGGATTTCGCCCTTGTAGGAAGCCAGCACCGGCTTGTCGTTGGCGATGAACTCGGAAAACAGCGACAGTACGAAAAGGACGAGGAAGATCCAAAGGGACCAGTAGCCGCGACGGTTCGCCTTGAAGTTCTCCCAGCGCCGCAGGTTCAGCGGAGACAGCCACGGCCTCACGCTACGCTCGCGCGTTTCCTCGACATCGGCCTTGAGCTGGATATCGCTCAAACGTCTCTCCGATCGAAGTCAATGCGCGGGTCGATCCAGGTATAGGTGAGATCCGACAGCAGGCTGATGAAGAGGCCGAGCAGCGAAAAGATGTAGAGATTCGCGAACACGACAGGATAATCGCGGTCAAGAATAGAGCGGAAGCCAAGCAGGCCGAGACCGTCGAGCGAGAAGATGTTTTCGATCAGCAGTGAACCGGTGAAGAAGGCCGAGATGAACGCGCCGGGGAAGCCCGCCACCACGATGAGCATAGCATTGCGGAAGACGTGCCCATAAAGCACGCGGTGTTCCGAAAGGCCCTTGGCGCGGGCCGTCACCACATATTGCTTGCGGATCTCGTCGAGGAACGAGTTCTTCGTCAACAGCGTCGTCGTCGCGAAAGCCGACAGAACCATGGCCGTCAGCGGCAGGGTCAGGTGCCAGAAATAATCGAGGATACGGTCCGGCCAGGACATCTGCGTCCAGTTTTCCGAGGTTAGCCCGCGCAGCGGAAACCAGTCCCAGAACGATCCCCCGGCAAACAACACCATCAAAAGAATGGCGAACAGAAAACCGGGAATGGCATAGCCGATGATCACGATGCCGCTGGTCCAGACGTCGAAGGTCGAGCCGTCCTTCACGGCCTTTCTTATGCCAAGGGGAATCGAGATCGCATATGAGATCAGCGTGATCCAGAGGCCGAGCGAGACGGATACAGGCATCTTCTCAAGAATGAGGTCGAGGACCGAGATGTCGCGGAAATAGCTCTCGCCGAAGTCGAACCGCAGATAGTTCCACAGCATTATGCCGAAGCGTTCCAGCGGTGGCTTGTCGAAGCCGAATTGCTTTTCCAGCTTGGCTATGAATTCGGGGTCCAGCCCCTGCGCGCCGCGATATTTCGAGCTTTCCCCGCCCGCATCGAAGCTTCCGCCGGCATCGTTGCCGCCGCCCGAGATGCGCTCGGCTGCGTCGCCGCCCTGGCCCGTGACCTTGGCGATCACCTGTTCGACAGGCCCGCCCGGCGCAAACTGCACCACGGCAAAGGAGATCGCCATGATTCCCAGAATCGTGGGGATCATCAGCAGGATACGCCGAAGGATATAGGCAGCCATCAGCTATGCCGCTCGCTCAATCGGCGGACAGCTGGCCGTTTGCCTTGCCCCAAGCACTTACCCCTTCCCAATTGCCGCAGCCTTGTCCTTGTCGAACCACCAGAGCGTTTCGGTCGCGAACCCGTAATCGGGCTTTGGCTCCTTGAAGCCGAACATGTCCCAAAAGGCCACGCGATGATTCGCCGAATACCAACTTGGAATCCAGTCCAGCCGCGCGCGCAAGACCCTGTCCAGCGCGTTGACGACCGTGGTGAGCTCTTCGCGGTTCCGAGCGCCTGCAATCGCGTCGACCAGCGCATCTACCGCGGGGTCGGTCGTTCCCGTCAGATTGCGCGATCCTGGAAGGTTGGCGGATTTCGAGTGGAAGATCCCGTCCATGCCTTCGCGCGTAGGTGTGGGGTTGAACAACAGCGCCATGCCGATCATGTCGAAATCGAAACTCACCTGCCGCGCCTGATGTTGCGCCGAATCGACCATGCGCAGTGAAGCATCGATCCCTATTGCCTTCAAATTCTCGACCCAGGGCGAATAGATTCTGACAAAACCCTCGTCATCTACCAGGATCTCGACCTGAAACACCTCTCCATTGCCGTTTCGCAGCGCACGCCCATCCGGCTTCCAACCCGCTTCGGTCATCAATCTGCGCGCTTCGCCGAGCAGTTTTCGGTCCCGCCCGCTGCCATCCGAGGCAGGCAGAGTGTAGGCCTTGCCAAATACCTCCGGCGGAAGCTTGTCGCGCAACGGCTCGAGCAATTCGAGCTCGGCGGGCGAGGGCGTCCCCGTCGCCTTCATTTCAGAACGTTCAAAAGCGGACTGTGAGCGCGCGTAAAGTCCGTAGAACAGCGACTTGTTCGTCCATTCGAAATCGAAGCACAGCGCAATCGCACGTCTCACGCGCACATCGCGGAAGCGCTCGCGCCTGAGATTGACGGCGATCGCCTGCATGGCGGGGCGCTTTTCTGACGGAAACTCCCGCTTCACGACCTTGCCGTCATTGAGCGCGGGGAAATCATAGCCCGTCGCCCAGATGCGCGACGTCGCTTCTTCTCTGAAAAGCACTTCGCCCTTCTTGAACGCCTCGAAGGCGGCCTGTCGGTCGCCATAGAACTCGATCCGCAGCCGGTCGAAATTGTACATGCCCCGATTGACCGGCAAATCACGGCCCCAATACTCGCCGAAACGCTCATATTCGATGGTCCGGCCTGGGCTGATTCGCCCGACCTTGTACGGGCCGGAGGCGAGAGGCTGTTCCAGCCTGGAACTGTCAAAAGGCACCTTCTCGAAATAGGCTTTGGACAGGATCGGGAAGGTCGCCGCGTTGAGGATCGTGCGGTCTGATTGCTTGCCTGAAAACGTCAGCCGCAGCGTGTGATCGTCGACCGCGACCGCCTCGCTCAATTCCGTGAGCGCAAGCTGCAGGTCCGGATAGCCCTTCTCCTTGAACAGAAGATAGCTGAACGCCGCATCGTGGGCCGTCAGTTGCGAACCGTCATGGAAGCGCGCTTCAGGACGAAGCGCGAATTCGAAACTGTTGCGATCCTCAGAGATTGTTACCGCTTTCGCAACCAGCCCATAGATGGAGTCAGGCTCGTCCAGCGCGCTGACCATGAGGGAGTCGAAGCAGATTTCCATTCGCGGCGGCGCATCGCCTTTTGCCACGAAAGTGTTGAGCGTGTTGAAGGTGTAGGGATTCTGGTTGAACAGCCATTGCGACGGTCCGTAATTGAACGTCCCGCCTTTTGGTGCCTCCACATTCACATAGTCGAAATGCGCGAAATCGACCGGATATTTGAGGTCGCCAAATGCCGACAGGCCATGCAGAGGCATACCTGTCGGGCTGTCCGCGAAGGCTGGACCGGCAAACAACGGGGCAGTGGCAATCGCACCGGTGCCAACCAGAAAGTCGCGCCGCGAAAGCGCCGCCATCAGTTGACGCCCTTGTATTTAGCCGCGAGGGCGGCCTCTTTAGCGGGGTCAATCCACCAGGAATCGATGTCGGGGCCAACATAATCGGGTTGCTTGTCAGGAATGCCGAACTTGTTCCAGTAGGCCAGCCACACAACCGAGCGATGATACTGGGGCACTGCGTAGAAGTTCCAGAGCAGCACGCGGTCCAGTGCATTCGTCGCGGCGACCAGATCCTCGCGATCCTGCGCGTATATCACCCGGTCGATCAGCGCATCGATGACCGGGTCCTTGATGCCCGAAAGATTGCGCGAACCCGGCGCATCCGCCGCCCGGGTCGACCAGAAATCGCGCTGCTCGTTGCCGGGCGAATCCGATTGCGGCAGCACGCTCGTCACCATGTCGAAATCGAAATTGTTGACGCGGTTCACATATTGGCTCGGGTCCACAATGCGCAGCGTTGCCGTGATGCCGATCTTCTTGAGCTGGTTGATATAGGGGTTGGAGATGATCTCGTCGGTATCGTTATTGCCGAGAATTTCGATCGTGAAGGGTTCGCCGGTCTTCTCATTCGTCATCTTGCCGTTCTTGATCTGCCAGCCGGCTTCCGCGAAGAGCTTCACCACCTCGCGCAATATGGTCCGCTCAGGCTGCGGTGGGCTCGCAGGCGCGGGTTGATTCGCGGCGTCAGCACCAGCCGTCTTGGGCTGCTCATAGACCGGCAGCGTGTATTCGCTTGTGAAGACCTCCGGCGGCAACTGGTCCTTGTACTGGTTCAGGATCTCCAGTTCCTTGCCTTCCGGCAGACCGTGCGAGGCCAGCTCGCTGCCTTCGAAATAGCTGTGGGTGCGCGTATTGAAGCCGTAGAATACGGTCCTGTTCATCGTTTCAAAATCGAACGCGTATGTCAGCGCCTGACGAACCTTGCGATCCTGGAAATGCGGCCGGCGCGTATTCATCACGAAGCCCTGAAATGAGGCACGGGAGGTTGCCGGAAAGACCTTCTTGATGACGTCACCGGCTTCAAAAGCCGGAAAATTGTAATAGGTGGCCCAGCGCCGCGAACTCATCTCGACCTGAATATCCTCCAGCCCGCCCTTGGTGAATGCTTGCCAGGATGCATTGTCGTCCTGGATATAGACGTATTTTCGCTTGTCGAAGTTTTCCCGGCCGATCTTTACCGGAAGCTTTGCCCCCCAGTAGTCGGGCACGCGCTCCCAGACGATCTCCTGGCCGGGCTTGAAGCTGGAAATCTTGTAGGCGGCCGAGCCGAGCGGTGGTTCCAGCGTGGGTTGGGTGATGTCACGCTTCTTGCCGTTGGCGTCTGTCCCCTCCCACCAATGTTTCGGCAGGATCGCCAGGTCGCCCATGATCTTTGGAAGTTCGCGATTGCCCTTCTGATCGAAGCGGAATTCCACTTCGCGCTCTCCGACCGCCACCGCTTCCGTCACGTTCTCGTAGTAGCGATTGTACATCGGGCTGTTTGCCTTCAGCACATTGAACGACCAGATCACATCCTCGACCGTAATCGGCTGGCCGTCATGCCATTTGGCAGCGGGGTTCAGCCTGTAGGTCGCAGATGAATAATCGGGAGGGAACTTGTAGGCGTCAGCCACCAGGGCGTGGCTCACGCTGGGCTCGTCCACTGCCTGTTCCATCAACGTATCATAGAGCAGGCCGCCGCCAAACGCGCCGAATCCGGCAGCTGCGGTTCCCCTGACGATGTAGGGATTGAAGCTGTCGAACGTGCCGCCAGTCACGCTGTTGAGCGTGCCGCCCTTTGGCGCGTCGGGATTGACGTAGTCGTAGCGCTCGAAATTCTGTCCGTATTTGGACTCGCCCATTAGCGATGATGTCGACTGATATTCCTGCGCCGCGGCGTGTCCGGCAGAAAATGCCGCCGCCGCAAGAGCGATGATGATGTGACCCGTTGCCCTGAGTGAAACCGACATCCTGCTCCTCATGTCTGGCTGCGCAAGTCTCCAACCGCACCGTTCGCTCAGGGCAGCCAATACCGCTCACAATGGCTGGCTTCCTGACGCAACGCTGTAGCGTTCAAAGGTTCATAACAAAAAAGCCGGGCAAAACCCGGCTTTTTCGTGATTTGAGACATTACAATTTTGTCACTGAGCAGGCGCTGGCTCCGCTGGTGCAGCGGGAGTGGCCGCTTCGCCGGCAGGCGTCGACGCATTTTCAGCGGCGGGCGCTTCAGTAGCAGGGGCCGCACCGGCGGGTGCTTCACCGGCTGGTGCTTCAGCGGCAGGGGCTTCAGCAGCAGCCTCGGGAAGCGGTGCCGGATTGTCCGAAAGCGTACGCAGATAGGCAATCAGATCGGCGCGCTCGTCAGTCTTCTTGACGCCCGCAAAGCCCATCGCCGTGCCCTTTACGAAGCCTTTGGGCGATGTCAGGAATTTGTCGAGATGTTCGTAATCCCATTTGACTGTTCCGCCCTGGGAAAATTCCTTCAGCGCCGCCGAATAGCCGAAGCCTTCGTGCGTGGCGATCGGACGATTGACGATATCCCAGAGATTCGGGCCAGTCTTGTTGGCGCCGCCCTTTTCTGTCGTGTGACAGGCAACGCACTTCTTGTGCACAGCCTCACCCTTCTCGACGCTCGCGCTGGCGAGCAGCGGAAGAGCTGATTCGGGATCGGCGGGGCCGCTTGCAGCGGAGGCATCGCCTTCGGCCGCTTCGATCGCATAGCCGGGCTTTTCCGGTGCGGGAGCGGCGAAAATCGCATCCGATACGATCGCGATGGACATCACCACGAAGCACGTTGCGAGAAATCCGGCCAGATATTTATTAAGTTCAGACGAATCCATGCGCCCCCAGGCTCCGTGATTCCGGCAAAGCCGGATAAATAGCGCCGCCCGATCGTACAGCCAAGGCATCCGTGGTCAAGGCGCGGCAAACCGCGCGGAAACTAGGTCTTTTGCCTGACGCTTGCAACACCTATAAGGACGCATTCCGTGAGACGTTTTGACACTCGTCGGGATGTTGATTTCGCCAGTCGGAAGCCATGACGACGCTCATTCTGATTCCTGCCCGCATGGCGTCGACGCGCCTGCCCAACAAACCTCTCGCCGATATTTCCGGTGAGCCCATGATCGTGCATGTCGCACGGCGCGCTCGCGAAAGCGGCCTTGGCCGCGCGGTCGTGGCAACTGATTCTGTTGCGGTCGCCGAGGCGGTCGTGGCCCATGGCTTCGAGGCCATGATGACCGGATCACATCATCAATCGGGGTCCGATCGCATATTTGAGGCCCTTCAGGCCATCGACCCGCGCGGCGAGTTCGAAACGGTCGTCAATGTTCAGGGCGACCTGCCAACCATCGATCCCGCGCTGATCCGCGCTTCGGTTGAGCCGCTGTCGGATGCGTCCGTCGATATTGCAACGCTCGGTGTCGAGATCGTCCGCGAAGAGGAGAAGACGGCCCCCAGCGTCGTCAAGATCGTCGGTTCGCCGCTCTCGGCAACCCGTTTGAGGGCACTTTATTTTACGCGTGCGACGGCCCCCTGGGGCGATGGCCCGCTTTATCATCACATTGGACTTTATGCGTATCGGCGTTCGGCGCTGGAGCGATTCGTCTCGCTCGGGCCATCCACGCTCGAGCTGCGCGAGCGGCTGGAGCAGTTGCGTGCGCTCGAAGCCGGCATGCGCATCGACGTCGAGGTCGTCAAATCCATCCCCCTCGGCGTCGATACCGCCGAGGATCTCGAACGGGCGCGCAGTGCGCTCGGTGCCCAGGACCGCCCATGACCTCCAAGACAAACCGCATCTCCTTCCAGGGCGAGCCCGGCGCCAATTCGGATACTGCGTGCCGCAACATGTTCCCGAACATGGAGCCTTTGCCCTGTCCAACATTCGAGGATGCGTTCAACGCGGTGCAGTCGGGCAAGGCGGATCTCGCCATGATCCCCATCGAGAACACGATCGCGGGCCGTGTTGCCGACATTCATTATCTGCTGCCGGAATCGAAGCTGCACATCATCGGCGAATATTTCCTGCCGATTCATTTCCAGCTCATGGTTCTGCCGGGCGTGGCGCGTGAGGAGATCAAGTCGGTTCACAGTCATATCCATGCGCTCGGCCAGTGCCGCAAATATATCCGCAAGAATGGTTGGAAGCCGGTGGTGGCCGGTGACACGGCCGGCGCCGCGAAGCTGGTCGCGGAAATTGGCGACCGCAGCATGGCGGCGCTCGCGCCGCGTCTGGCCGCCAGTCTCTACGGCCTCGACATCATGGAAGAAAATGTCGAGGACACCGACACCAATGTCACCCGCTTTGTTGTGCTGACCAAGGACAAACGCTGGGTGGAGCGCCCATCGCCCGACACGGGGATGATGACGACATTCATTTTTCGCGTCCGCAACGTCCCTGCCGCGCTCTACAAGGCGATGGGCGGCTTCGCCACCAATGGCGTCAATATGACGAAGCTGGAGAGCTATCAGCTCGGCGCTTTCACAGCGACGCTGTTTTATGCCGACATCGAGGGCCATCCCGACGACCACAATGTCCGGCTGGCGCTCGAAGAACTGGATTTCTTCTCGAAGGAAATGCGCATCGTCGGCGTCTATCCCCGCAGCAAGTCCCGCGAGACATGGAAGCTGGCGGACTAGATCGGTTCAGTGATTAACTGAATCGCCGGGGGATTCCCGGGCGATTCCCG